>CBDIIB010000005.1:0-1869079 GCA_965279525.1 Tagaea sp.
CCGGCGCCTCCACCATCTTCCTCGATGGGGGCGAACCAGGATCGACGCGCGGGTAAAGGCATGACTTTCGCTCGGCATGGTTCCGCCGTTATCGGGCCATTCTAGAGATGCCAATGACAACGTGGCTCTCGCTTCGGAAGCCCGTCTCGCGGCCTAACGGTCGCTTGACAGGTAACCTGTAGCGCGGTTCGGGGGGCACCGGGCAACAGAAGCCCCCCACTTTTTGGCGGCAGGCCGCACCCGAAGGGGCGTAAGCTTGCCGCAAGGACGAGGGGTTCCGTGGCCGATACGCCGACAGACAAGCTGCACTACGAACGCATGATGGAAACGGCACTGCGCGGCGTGATCCGCGAGGCGCTGACCATCGCCGCCACGACCGGCCTGCCGGGCGAGCACCATTTCTATCTGACCTTCCGCACCGAGGATCCCGGCGTCGATATCCCGGCGCGCCTGCGCGCGCGCCACCCCGAGGAGATGACGATCGTCCTCCAGCACCAGTTCTGGGGCCTGGAGATCGGCGACGAGCGCTTCTCGGTCACGCTTTCGTTCGACCGCGTGCACGAGCGGCTGACCGTGCCCTACGCCGCGATCACCGCTTTCGTCGATCCGTCGGTCCAGTTCGGCCTGCAGTTCCCCGGTGCGGGCGGTGCCGCCGCCACGGCACCGGCGGGCGAGGCCAAGAAGCCGGCCGAAGCTGCGGCACCTGCTGCCGCGGGCGAAGCGCCGGCCGAGCCTGCCGATCCGTCGGGTCGCGTCGTGGCCCTCGACGCCTTCCGCAAGAAATAGCCCCTCCCCTTCCGACGAGAGATTGCTGACATGGCCGAGTTCGCCTACCGCGAGATGATCGACGTTGCCCACGACGACGTGCCGTTCAAGAAGCTGACCGGCGACCATGTCTCCTCGGCGAAGTTCGAGGGTCGCGAGATCCTGAAGGTGGGTGCCGAGGCGCTGACGCTGCTGACGCGCCAGGCTTTCGTCGACGTGGCGCACCTGCTGCGTCCGGGCCATCTCGCTTCGATGCGCGCGATCATCGAGGATCCGGAATCCTCGCCCAACGACAAGTTCGTCGTCTACGACCTGCTCAAGAACGCCTGCATTTCGGCCGGCGGCGTGCTGCCGATGTGCCAGGACACCGGCAACGCCATCGTCATGGGCAAGAAGGGCCAGCAGGTCTGGACCGGCTACGACGACGCCGAGGCGATCGCCAAGGGCGTGTGGCGCAGCTACGGCGAGACGAACCTGCGCTATTCGATGGTGGCCCCGCTCGAGACCTTCAAGGAAGCCAACACCGGCGACAACCTGCCCGCCCAGATCGATCTCTATTCGACCGACGGCGACGAATACGAGTTCCTGTTCGTCGCCAAAGGCGGCGGGTCGGCGAACAAGCAGTTCCTGTTCCAGGATACGCCCGCGCGCCTGACCGAAGCGGGCATGCTCAAGTTCCTCGACGAGAAGATCAAGACGCTGGGCACGGCCGCGTGCCCGCCCTACCACCTTGCGGTCGTCATCGGCGGCACGTCGGCCGAGATGACGATGAAGACGCTGAAGCTCGCCACGACGAAGTATCTCGACGGGCTGCCCACGCAGGGCAACAAGTTCGGCCAGGCGTTCCGCGACCGCGACCTCGAAGCCAAGATCCACAAGCTCACGCAGGCCAACGGCATCGGCGCGCAGTTCGGCGGCAAGTATTTCTGCCACGATGTGCGCGTTGTGCGTCTGCCGCGCCATGGCGCCAGCCTGCCCATCGCGATCGGCGTGTCGTGCTCGGCCGACCGCCAGGCGCTGGGCAAGATCACGCGCGAGGGCGTGTTCCTCGAACAGCTCGAGACCGATCCCGCGAAATACCTGCCGGAAATCGACGTCTCGAAGCTCGCCGGCACGCCGGTCAGGATCGACCTCAACAAGCCGATGTCGGAGATCCGCGCCGAGCTGTCGCGCTTTCCGGTGACCACGCGCGTGATGCTGACCGGCACGCTGATCGTCGCGCGCGACCTTGCCCACGCCAAGCTGCGCACGGAACTCGAAGCCGGCAAGCCGCTGCCCGACTATTTCAAGAACCATCCGATCTACTATGCCGGCCCCGCCAAGACGCCGACGGGCTACGCCTCGGGCGCGTTCGGGCCGACGACGGCCGGCCGCATGGACAGCTTCGTCGACCAGTTCCAGGCCGCCGGCGGCAGCATGGTGATGGTCGCCAAGGGCAATCGCAGCCGCGTCGTCACCGACGCCTGCAAGAAGCACGGCGGTTTCTATCTGTGCTCGATCGGCGGCGAAGGCGCCCTGCTGGCCGAGAACTGCATCAAGAAGGTCGAGTGCATCGCCTATCCCGAGATGGGTATGGAAGCGATCTGGCGCATCGAGGTCGTGGATTTCCCGTCCTTCATCGTCGTCGACGACAAGGGCAACGACTTCTTCGCCAAGTGGATGGGGTGAACCGGCATCCGCCGGAGACGACCCAATGGCACGCCGAGCCTGAAGGCGCGGCGTTCGACACGTCCGACTGGAACGAGCGCGTGGCGCTCATGTACGCGCACTGGCGCAGCATCCGTCCGGCGCCGGACCTGCTGCCCGGCCGCCGGCACTTCGACCCGATCGATGTGCCGAAGGCGCTGGCGTCGGTCTGGATGCTCGACGTGCAGCAAGAGCCGTTTCGCCTCAAGTACCGGCTGATCGGCACGAACATCGTGCGCATGATCGGTGGCGACTTCACCGGGCGCTGGTTCGACGAGGCGCGCCCCAACCTCCTCAAATCCACGCCAAGGCTCGAGCGCTATAGGCTGATGGTCGAGACCGGCCGCGCCACCTGGCGGCGGGGTGCCCCGGTCCTCGCGGTCGATCCCTACTGGAAAACGTCCGAGAACGTGATGATGCCCATGGCGAGCGACGGGCGGAACGTCGACCTGCTGCTGTGCTGCTCGGTCTACTACAGCCACGACGGGAACGTGCTGTAGGGACGCATGGGCCTCAACCGGAGAATTCCATGGATACCCGACTGGCCGAGACCGCGCGGACCTGCCTTGCCGGCGCCGAGAACGACACGATGACCTTCCCGCAGATCGTCGGCGCGCTGATGGATGCCGGCTTCGAGAGCTATTCCGTCGATTTCCGCCGTGCGTGCGCAATCTACTACCTGCCCGACGGCGACAGCGTCGAACTGGCGGCACACAAGGCCGCGACGCCGATCGCGGTAGCACTGGACGTCGCAGCCATCCGGGCGGCGATCCGCGAGGCCCAGATGCTGGTGCCCGGCTACACCTATCGGGGATTCTGCGAGAAGGTCCGCGCGGCGGGATGTGCGGGCTACATCGTCTCGTTCGCGGGGCGGCGCGCGGTCTATTTCGGCCGCGACGGCGCCACGCATGTCGAGCACTTCCCGAAATGACGGGCTGCGGGCGCTAGTTCAGCCGTCGCGCAGGCACGGCCTCGCCGCCGGAAGCGGCCGTCGCACCGCCCGTCCCCCATTCCGTCGGCAGTTCCCACTCGGCCTTGCGCGCGGCATCGCGCAGGATCTTGAGCAGTCCGAACACGCCCTCGTCGACAAGACCGAGTTCGACGCGCGTGGTGTCGGTGGCGATCAGCACGATCTTGTTCATGCCCTCGGCACTGCGCGACACGTTGAAGCCCCACAGCAGCTTGGCCCCCGCCAGCACTTCGGCGGGTAGCGGACCTGCTGCCGGGGCGGCCGGCGCCGCCGGCTCGGCCGGCCGGCCCGGCTCGCGGAACGGCGTGCTGAAATCGGCTTTGGCCGTGGCGCGCGTCTCGGCCATGTCGAGCAGGAATTCGCGCGCGGCCGGGTTCTTGGTGTCGGCCATCGCCTTGCGCAGCTCGCCCGTCAGTGCGGTCCAGACGAGGCGCAGGAACCGGCGCGTCAGCAAGAGCTTGACGCTTTCCGGCTGGCCGCTCGCGTTCATGCGCAGCAGGAGCCGGTCTTCGACGGGCAGGTGATCGATGGCGAATTGCTGGATCGCGTTCGTGGACATGCCGGGCTAGTTTGGGCTGCCCGACGGATATTGCAAGGACTGGCCCTCGCCCCCATGGACGGACCCGATCTCGACCTGCTGTGCGCGGGCGCGTTGCCGGAAGGAAAGCTGCTTTTCCTCAATGCGGCCCCCCACCCGGCCCTGACGGCGGTCCGCGACAGGCTGACCTGCGTCCAGCGCTGGAAACCGACAGCCGACGCACTCGCGCGTGCCGGATTCGCGACCGGCGGGATTTCCGGACCCTATGCCGGCGCACTCGTGCGCCTGGGCCGCCAGCGCGAGGTCAACCGCGCGATGCTCGCCGCCGCCCTCGACGCACTGGAACCTTCCGGCGAACTGCGCGTCGCGGGCACCAACGCACTGGGGGCCGCGAGCTACGAGAAGGACCTGCGCGCATTGGGCCTCGCGCCTTCGTCGCGCAGCAAGGCCAAGGCGCGCGTCTTCTCGACCTTGTGCAGGACGGCCGATCCGGCCGCGTGGCGCTCGCTCGCGGCACCGCGCACCATCGCCGGTACGGATTTCGTTTCGGCCCCCGGCGTTTTCGCGTGGGACCGGATCGACGAAGGCTCGAACTGCCTCGTGCGCCACCTGCCGGCCGACCTCGCCGGAACCGTCGCCGATCTCGGCGCCGGCTGGGGCTATCTCGCGCATGCCGCCCTCGCCCGCTGCCCCGGCATTGTACGACTCGACGCGTTCGAGGCCGACGCGGTCGCGGTCGACTGCATGCAGCACAACCTTGCACCCTTCGGGTCGCGCGCGACCTGCCGCTGGCACGACGTGGCGGCCGGCATCGACCGGGCGGCCTACGATGCCGCCCTCGTCAATCCGCCCTTCCACGACGCGCAAGGCGAGGCCCGGGCACTCGGCCTGCGATTCGTCGCGGTGGCGGCAGACGCACTGAAGCCGGGCGGCCGCCTGCTGCTGGTCGCCAACCGCCACCTCGCCTACGAGGCCGAGCTCAAGGCGCGCTTTTCCGCCGTCGCGCGCCTCGAGGAGGGCGCGGCGTTCAAGGTCTATTCGGCGACGAAATGACCGCTCAGATGCAGTAGCACTTCAGCGGTTCGAGACCGTTGAAGGCGACCGCCGAGTAGGTCGTCGTGTAGGCGCCCGTGGCCCGGATCTCCAGCCGGTCGCCTGCTTCCAGGTCGATCGGCAGGCGATAGTCGGCCTTCTCGTAGAGAACGTCGGCCGAATCGCAGGTCGGGCCCGCAAGCACGACACGCTCGACCTTCGAGCCCTTCTTCGAGGACACGATCGGGTACTGGATCGCCTCGTCCATCGTCTCGGCGAGACCGCCGAACTTGCCGATGTCGAGATAGACCCAGCGGCGCGTGTCGCGCTTGGACTTGCGCGAAACGAGCACCACTTCGGTGTCGATCAGGCCGGCATTGCCGACCATCTGGCGGCCGGGCTCGACGATGATCTCGGGCACGCGGTTGCCGAAATGGCGCGCGAGTGCCGCATGGATCGCAGCGCCGTAGCTGCCCATCGCCGGGATGTCCTTGCGGTACTTGGTCGGGAAGCCGCCGCCGAGGTTGAGCATGTTGAGCTGCACGCCGGCGTCCTCGCACTCGCGGAACAGCCATGCCGCCTGCTCGACCGCCCGGTCCCAGGCGTTCGGATCCTTCATCTGCGAGCCGACATGGAACGACACGCCGTGCGGCACGACGCCCTTCGAGGCGGCCGAGATCAACAGCTCGCGCGCCATCTCGATGTCGCAGCCGAACTTGCGCGACAGCGGCCAGTCGGCCCCTTCGCCCGAGGTGAGGATGCGGCAGAACACCTTGGCGCCCGGTGCGGCGACCGAGAGCTTCGCAAGCTCGGCTTCCGAGTCGAACGCGAACAGGCGCACGCCGCGCGCGTAGGCGGCCGCGATGTCGTCCTTCTTCTTGATCGTGTTGCCGTACGAGATCTTGTCGGCACCCACGCCCGCGCGCAGCGCCATGTCGATCTCGTTGACCGAGGCGGTGTCGAACGACGAACCGAGCTTCGTCAGCACGTCGAGGATCTCCGGCGCCGGGTTGGCCTTGATGGCGTAGTAGATGCCGGCCTGCGGAACCGCGTCCTTGAGCTTGCGATAGTTGTCGGCGACGACGTCGAGGTCGACGACCAGATAGGGGGTCGGTCGTCGCTCGGCGAGAAAGTCGCGGATCTTCTTGGTGGTCATCCCGAAGTACTCCAGTTCTCCAGAGGTAGCGTCAGGCGACGCGGAAGTTGTCGAATTGCCAAGGATCGTCCCGCACGAGTCGTTCGGGAAAGAGTCTCTCGCGATCCTTCAGGGGATTCCAGTCCGAATAGGCGCCTACGACGGTGCCGAGATACGGACGGCAGACTTCCATGCAGCGCGCATGGTCCATCTCGTCCGCCTCGACCGGTCCCGCCGTCGGGTTCTCGATCGCCCACACGATGCCGGCCAGCACCGCGACCGTGACCTGCAGCGAGGTCGCGTTGTTGTGCGGGCAGAGCTTGCGCGACTCCTCGATCGTCAGGCGCGAGCCGAACCAGTACGCACCTTTCTTGTGTCCCATCAGCAGCACGCCCAGCTCGTCCATGCCGGTCGTGATCTCGTCCATCATCAGCCGCTTGGCGGGCTGCATGATCCAGTTCTTGCCGGCCAGCTCGTGCAGCGACAGCACGGCGTCGTCGCACGGGTGGTAGGCGTAGTGCACGGTCGGCCGGTAGGCGACCTTGCCGGCGGTCTCGACCGTGTAGTAATCCGCGATCGAGATCGACTCGTTGTGGGTCACGAGGAAGCCCTGATAGGCGCCCTCGAGCGGCGTCCAGGAGCGCACGCGCGTGCCCGCGCCCGGACGCATCAGGTAGATGGCGGCATCGCAGCCGAACTCGTGGCGCTTGCCGTCGGCCGGGAACGTCTTCTCGTGGCTGCCCCAGCCGAGCTCGGCCGGCTGCGAGCCTTCGCCCACGAAGCCGTCGATCGACCAGGTGTTGACGAACTCGCCGACCTTCTTGGGGTAACCGGCGACCTGGGTGTCGCGCTCGGCGATGTGGATGACCTTGACGCCAAGCTTTGCGGCAAGCCCGGCCCAGTCGCCGCGCGAGGCCGGCGCCTTGGCGGGTGCCGCACCGGTGTCGTTGGCGATGTTGAGCAGCGCTTCCTTGACGAGATGCGAGACCAGGCCCGGGTTGGCGCCGTGCGTGAGCACCGCGGTCGGGCCGCCGGCGAACTTGGCGCGCAGCGCCCGGGCGGACTCGCGCAGCGCATAGTTGGAGCGCTGCGAGGGCGTCAGCGACGGGTCGGTGTAGCCGCCCGGCCACGGCTCGATGCACGTGTCGAGATAGAAAGCACCCTGCGCGTTGGCGAGTTCGATCAGCGCCACCGACGAGACGTCGACGGACAGGTTCAGCAGGAAGTCGCCGGCGGCCAGGCGCGGCGCCAGCACGTCGCGGTAGTTCGCGCGCGTCAGCGCCTGCTCGACGAACTCGATCCCGTACTCGGCCGCGACTTCGCGCCCGCGCGGCTCGGCGGTCACGATCGAGATGCGGCTGGCCGGCATGTCGATATGGCGGATGATGAGCGGCAGGACGCCCTGGCCGATCGAGCCGAAGCCCACGATCACCAGTCGCCCGGAATACGCCACATGCTTCTTGTCGTACAAACCCACGTATGTGAACTCCCGCGGCACGCGCCTAATGGTGTTCGATCACCGTTTCGGCGGAGCCATGCCCGATCGAGCGGGGCCCGATGCTCGGACCAACACGTCGAAACCGGATGTTTGGAACTATGCGGAAATGAGACGTTCCGCAGCGGAGGGCCTCTTCCGGACGCCGGCCGATCATGCGATCGGGTGAGCGCGTCCGGACGCCGACGGTGCCATAAAGCGGGGCACCGTCAGGCGGCGGTCATCCGTGCATAAACGGGTGGCGTGAAGCCCCGTACTCGGTCGCAACCATGTCCACATCCCTAAAGGAACACCGGCCCACTGTTGACCGGTTCGTGCCGAAAAGGACGCGTCTACGTCGTTGCTTGACCTCGAGCGCTTGGTGGTCGAGAGGCGTGAGTGCTCTTCGCGAGCTCTCCGCCCTACCTCTTAGCGCTTGCCTCGTGGGCCTGGGGCACGTGCGATTGGCGTCTGAAACGCTAAATATCACAATTGTCCCGCCGCGCAAGAGTAAATCGCGGGCAGAGCCGCATGACTCGTCAACGCCGACCCGCGCTGACGACATGACGCCGATGACGACGGCTCACTTGAACTTGGTCGATGCGGCGCGCAGCGCCTTCAGCAGTTCCGCTTCGATGCGTCCGCCAAGACCGGTGATGCGCTGGGCGAGCACGACGTAGAGCGCGTCGATGTGGTGGCCGACGATCACGGTGTTCCACGCGTTGGGCTCGCGGATCTGCGTGGCGTAGTCGTGCAGCGACTTGGATATCTGGGTGAGCAGCGGGAACTTGAACGTGCCGCCCATTCCCTTGATCTCGAGCGAGTCGGCCACGATGCGCTCGATCAGCGACATCGGCGGCGCCTCGCCGTCGTCGAACGCCGCCATCTCCTCGCGCAGCGCCTTCAGCTTCTCGCCGACCTGGCGCGTGAACTGGTCCGACGATTTCTCGACGACCATCTGGAGCTTCTGGGTTTCCTGGGGCGACAGGATGACGCCGAAGCCCGTCTTGAAATTGACCGCGCGTTTGCGCAGGTCGGTCGACGGCTGGATGATCTGGACCTTAACCTTGCTCGCCAAAGTCGCTTACTCCCCGGGGTGACGTTGCGGCCGACCTTAGCCTTTCGGCGCGTTGGGATCGACTCCCCGCCGATCAGCCCCGTTGTAGGGAAGCTGCTTGCGCCGCCGCTCGGGGCCGAAATAGCCCGGCGCGCTGACGAAGGAGCGCGGGTAGGCGATCACGGCCGACAGCCGCTTGTAGAGCGAATCGACCGTATAGGGCTTGGCGACGAACTCGTTGGCGCCATGGTCGCGCGCCTCGACGACGAAAGGCTCTTCCGAACGCGCCGTCAGGACGATCACGGGGAGCAGGCGGTCGCGCGAACTCGGATCGTTGCGGATGAAGTCGACGAGCTCGATGCCGTTCTTCGGCGTGATCTCGCGCTCGGTGATCAGGATGTCGATGTTGCCTTCCTTGAGCACGTCGAACGCCTTGTCGTAGTCCGTCGCGCGCCGCACGTAGTTGGCGCCGAGCATCGACAGGATGTCGTTGAGCATCTGCAGGGCAAGCGGGTTCGGATCGACGATCAGGAACCGTACCTTGCTGAAGTCGATCTTCTCGGCCATCGGACCTTGGAACCATTTGAATGCCGAACGACTAATAAGGATTCCGCCCGCAAGTGACAAGGTACGCGTGATGCTTGAATATTCCGGACTTGCGGTGCCTAATTCCGCGGGGGCCTCGGGAATTTCACATCGGTTTAGGGGGTAAACCCCTCCTGACACTGCGAATGTGAAAACCGGGCGGATGCAGGAAACGAATGGGCGAGCGCGCGTCCACGCGAATCGAGCGCGACAGTTTCGGGCCCATCGAGGTGCCCGCCGACCGCTATTGGGGCGCCCAGACCCAACGCAGCGTCGAACTCTTCCGCATCGGCACCGAACGCATTCCCGAACCGCTCGTGCGCGCCTTCGGCGTGCAGAAGAAGGCGGCCGCACTCGCGAACATGGCGCTGGGCGAGCTTGACGCGAAGCTCGGCGCCGCCATCGTGCGGGCGTGCGACGAAGTCATCGCGGGCAAGCTCTTCGACCATTTCCCGCTGCTCGTCTGGCAGACCGGTTCGGGCACCCAGACGAACATGAATGCCAACGAGGTGATCGCCAACCGGGCGAACGAGATGCTCGGCGAGGCGCTGGGCACGCGAAAGCCGGTCCACCCGAACGACCACGTCAACCGGGGCCAGTCGTCGAACGACAGTTTCCCGACTGCGATGCATATTGCGACGGTCGCCGAGCTGCACGACACGCTGCTGCCCGGCCTTGCCCGGCTGCACGAGGTGCTGCAGGCCAAGGCGACCGAGTTCGCCGGCATCGTCAAGCTCGGCCGGACCCACCTCCAGGACGCGGTCCCGATGACGCTGGGCCAGGAATTCGGCGCCTGGGCCCGCCAGGTCGAGCTCGGCATCGCGCGCGTCGAGACGACGTTGCCCCGCCTCTACCGCGTGGCGCAGGGCGGGACGGCCGTCGGCACCGGGCTCAACGCGCACAAGGGGTTCGCCGCGAAGTTCGCCCAGGAACTGGCGCGCATGGCCAACCTCCCGTTCATGCCGGCCGAAGACAAGTTCGAGGCGATCGCCGCCCACGACGCGCTGGTCGAGTGCTCGGGCGCGCTCAGCACCCTTGCCGTCGGCCTCAACAAGATCGCCAACGACGTGCGCCTGCTCGCCTCGGGTCCGCGCAGCGGATTCGCCGAAATCGCACTGCCGGAGAACGAGCCCGGCTCGTCGATCATGCCCGGCAAGACGAATCCCACCCAGGCCGAGGCGCTGACGATGGTCTGCGCCCAGGTCTTCGGCAACCACACGACGGTGACGTTCGCGGGCGCTTCGGGCCATCTCCAGCTCAACGTCTACAAGCCCGTCATCGCCTACAGCCTCCTGCAGTCGATCCGGCTGCTCGGAGACGCCTCGGCGAGCTTCGCCGACAACTGCGCCAGCGGCATCTCCCCCAATGCCGCCCAGATCGCGCGCAATCTCGAGCGTTCGCTGATGCTCGTGACGGCGCTCAATCCGCATGTCGGCTACGACGTGGCCGCGCGCATCGCCAAGCATGCGCATGCGCACGACATCACGCTCAAGCAGGCGGCCATCGACCTCGGTCTGGTGTCCGCCGCCGATTTCGACCGCTGGGTCCAGCCGATCGACATGCTGGGCCCGCGCGAAGCACGCCATTAACACTCGGGGGGAGACATGACAGGATCGATTCGCAAGCGCTCGGTGGTCATCGCCGGGCATCGCACGAGCATCTCGCTGGAGCCGGAATTCTGGACAGCCCTGAAAGACATCGCGCGCCGGCGCAACGCGTCGATCAACGATCTGGTGACCGAGATCGACAAGATGCGTGCGGCCAAGGACGAATCCGGCAACCTGTCGAGCGCGCTGCGCGTCTACGTGCTGCAGGCGCTGACCGGGGCGGCCGCGGCCCTGCACGCGATCCCGGCACCGGCAAACGGCGCCAAGCCGATGTAGCCGCATTCGCCGTCGCGGTCGGGCTCGTGCTGGCGCTGCTGGGGGCATCGCCGGCCACGGCATTCGACCGCGACGACGAATTCGAGCGCGGCGTCTCGGCCTTCCGGTCGGAGGACTACGAGGGTGCCTGGTTCCGCTTCTGGGGCCTCGCGCGCTCCGGCGATCCGGAATCCCAGTTCAATCTCGGCCAGCTCTATCGACTTGGTCGCGGCATCCAGCGCGACATGGTCCAGGCGCGAATCTGGTACGAGCGCGCGGCCGAGCGCGGCTATGCCCCCGCGCAGTTCCAGCTCGGCGTGCTGTGGGAACGCGGCGACGGCATCCCGCCCGACCCAGTCGAGGCGCGAAGCTGGTACGCGCGCGCCGCCGGCCAGGGCCTCGAGCCGGCGCGCGCGGCACTCGAACGTCTCGACCGGACGGGGGCCGGACGGGTGCGCCCGCTCGAGGACCCGACGGTCAGCGCCGCACCGCCGGCACGCGCGGCCGCGCCGCGCCCGAATCCGCCGGCCGGTCCGACGCGTTCGCCGGTGCCGCCGAAAGAGTGACGTTCGCGCGCGCGGGCGGCCCCGCCAGCGCCAGCCGCGGAATTGTCGAAGCGCCCCGCGCGGCGACGGATGCAGACATGTCGATCCGCCAGTTCGGCAAATCGAACTCGCCGGCGATCTCGAGTGCACCACCCGGCGCCACGATGCGCGTGTCGGTCGAGCGGGCCCGGCCCCGTTCGATCCGCCATGTCCCCGAAGCACCCGAGAACGCGCTGCGCCCGCCGCGCGCCGCGCGCCGGCCAAGCTCGACAAGATCGGCGGAGCGCGCACCCGCCGCATGGGCGATCAGCCCCGGCAGGTCGAGACCTTCGATCGACCCGCCTGGCGATTCGAGCGCCAGCGTGCCCGCAAGATCGCCGACGAGCGCCGACGCGTTTGCCCCGCCTGCAGCGAAGTCGCCCGACAGCGAGACGGGTCCGCGCAGGACAGGTGCGGCGCCGAACGCGGCGAGGACCTGTACCCAGTCGGCGCCGGCGAGGGTGAAGCGCATGTCGAATCGCGGACGCCCGCCGCCCGACCGGCCGGAATCGAGGCGGCCATTGCCGGTGAAGGCGCCACCCAACAGGCTGCCGGACAGCGACTGGACGGCAAGCCCGGCCGGATCGTGCGCGGCCGAGACTCGCGCATCGCCAAGCGTGATCTTGTCGAACACGAGTTCGCGCGCCGACAGCGTGATGTCGACCGGAATTCCGCCGACCAGATCGAGCACGATCGGCGTGCGTGCCCAGCCGCCAGGCCCCGGTTCGGGCGGCGCGGCAGCGGCTGCCGCGCGCGCGGCCTGGCTGCGCGTCAGCAACGGGCCGCGCACGGGCGGGGGGCGCATCGGGCGTGCGAAAAACGGATCGAGGACGACGCGCTCGCCGGCGAGTGCGAGCGCCACGCGTCCCGCCTGCCAGCCGATCTCGCCGCGCATCCGCTGGCCCGCCAGCGTCAGTTCGAGCGGTGCCACGCGCAACGCCGGTGCAGCGGTATCGACCGCGATCGTCCCGCGCAGCGCCAGCGCACCCAGATGGCGTTCGACCGGCATGCCGAGTGCTGCGAGGAACCTGCCCGCGTCGGGTGCCTGCAGGTCGAGGATCCCGTCGCGCACGCGCAGGCTCGCCTCGCCGATCGCGCGGATCGCCAGTTCGTCGACGACCACGCGCCCGCCCTCGCGCGCGGCAACCAGGATTATCCCCTGCGCGTCGCCGGCCGCCCAGGTCAGCCGGCCGATGCGAAGCCGCAGGTCGATGTCCCCGGCAAGCGCGCCAAGATGCCGGGCGGCGAGGTCGGCGAACGCCGGAAGTGCGATCTCCTCCACGCGCAGGTCGAGTGCGGCACGCTTCGCATCGCGCCGTGCCGATCCGCTCGCGACAAGGCCCGGCGTGCCGATCTCGAACCGGGCGACGTCGATCTCGTCGTTCGCGACGCGCAGTTCGGCACGCACGCGCCCGCCGCCGGCAGGCTCGGCTTCGAGCACGCCTTCGAACGCCGTTTCGCCGGGCAGATACCGACCGGTCAGGCGGATTGCAGGTGCGCCGGCGCTCGTGGCCTCGACCGCGACCGCCGAAAGTCCGGCTTGGTAGCGCGCAGCACCGGCAAGTGCGTGCCCGCCCCAGCCGATCTCCAGCGCGTCCAGCCCACCCGGTACCGGGCGGCCGGAGACGCGCAGCATCTCGCCGGCCAGCGTCGTCTCGACCCGCAGCCGGCCGTCCGACCTGTCGAGCCGGGCGGCAACTCCGTCGGCATCGAAACGGACGGCGTCGTCCTGCCAGGCGAACGCGCCGGTCCGGCCGAAGAACGTCGCCGTCGCGCCGACGACGCGTTCGGCCACGACGACGTTCTCGAGCCGGCCGAGGCCGGGAATGTCGATCGCCGGCACTTCCAGCCGCAGCGGCCAGGCCCAGGCGTAGCGGGCCGGCCCGACGGCGATGGCCGGAAGCCCGAGCCGGCCGCCCACCGCACGCGCAAGTTCGTCGGCCGCCGTTCCGGGATCGGGGCGCAGGACCGCACCGCCCGCCAGTAGGGCCAAAAACAGTCCGGCCGCCGCAATCCACCCGGTTTTCGGTCGCATAAGCCGATACTTGCCGCATTCGGCCATCTGGCGCCACCGCGACCGGCTCCCTATCTATTGGAATTCCGGGCCGGAGCCATGCTATCGAGCCGGACCGGGACGAATTGCCCAGCGAAAGGCCGCCATCGATGTTTGCCGAAATCTATGCCGCGATCACGCCGGAAGCGCTTGTCGCGCTGGGCACCGTCATCATGATCGACCTCGTGCTGGCCGGCGACAATGCCGTCGTCATCGGCATGGCCGCGGCCGGCCTGCCCACCGAGCAGCGCAACAAGGTGCTGATGCTCGGCATCGTCGCCGCCACGGTGCTGCGCATCCTGTTCGCGAGCGTCACGACCCAACTCCTGGCCATCGTCGGCCTGCTCTTCGCCGGCGGCGTGCTGCTGCTGTGGGTGTCCTGGAAGCTGTGGCGGGAAATCCGCGAGCAGGGGCGCCACGACGCGGAAGAGGGCGAAAAGGTCCTCGAAGGCGAGCCGGTCGACGCGCCGCGCAAGACCTTCAAGCAGGCGGTCATCCAGATCATCGTCGCCGACGTCTCGATGTCGCTCGACAACGTGCTCGCGGTCGCCGGCGCCGCGCGCGACCATCCCTACATCCTGATCTTCGGACTGGCCGTTTCGGTCATCCTGATGGGTGCGGCTGCCGCCCTGATCGCCAAAGCCCTGCAGAAGCACCGCTGGATCGCCTATGTCGGCCTGGCGTTGATCCTGTACGTGGCGCTCAAGATGATGTGGGACGGCGGGCACGAGGTCCTGGCGGTCGCCGGCCTCGGCTGACCGTCAGACGAACGCGAACGAGACCTTCCCGAGCGGGCCGAAATCGCACGACACCTTGTCGGCGGCACCCGCCCGGTGGAGGCCCGTGCACGTGCCGGTCGACACGATCTCGCCCGCGCGCAGCCCTTGTGCGGTCGGCGGATTGTTCGCCAGCCAGCACAGCGCATCGAGCGGATGGCCGAGTGCTTCGGCGCCCGTCCCCTTGCCCACGATCTTGCCGCCCGCGCGCATCGTGACCGGGATCGCCCCAAGGTCGCGCCGGCGCCAGCCCTTGACCGGCGCGCCCACGACCAGTGCGCCGTTGATGCCGAGGTCGGCGACGAGTTCCGGTAGCGTGACCGCCTTGATGTCGGTGAAGCGGCTGTCGACGATCTCGACGGCAGGATGCAGGTCGGCCACCGCCGCAGCGACCTCCGCACGCGTATAGGGCCGCTTGCGCGGCTTCAGGTCTTTGGCCAGAACGAAGGCGAACTCACCCTCGATGCCGCGCGTCCGGTAGCCCACGCCGGGCAACGTGACACCGGACGGAAAGCAGCGCGTGAGGAAGACGCGGCCCGCGAAGGGCCCCTTCGCCTTCAGCAGCGTGCGTGCAGCGGCACTCGTGCAGCCGATCTTCCAGCCCGCCGTCTCGAGGCCGAGGGCGGCGGCGAAGCGCGCCTGCAAGGCGGCACCCGCGCGCACGGTCTTCGGACGTGCCTCGGCGGGCAGGTTCGCCAGCGTCATACCCATCGTATAGGCCTCGACGAGCAGGTCGACGGCGTAGGCGGCAGGGGATGTCTTGCGGCGTGCGGGCATCACTGGGCCTTCGGCGGTGCGGGTTCTTCGTCGAAGAATCCGGCTTCGGGTTCGATGTCGTCGGGCGCGGGCGTGCCCTCCTCGCCCGGCTGTCCGGACGGCTCGACCGGCCCGACATCGGAATTGTAGAGATATTCCGGCAGCCACAGCGCCACCTGCGGGAACGCGTAGGTGATGCCCATGCAGACGACGACGATGTAGATGAACGGCATCACGCCGGCGAAGATCTGCTCGAGCGTGATGTGCTTGGGCGCAACGCCCTTCAGGTAGAACGTCGCCATCGCGACGGGCGGCGACAGGAAGCTGGTCTGAAGGTTGAGCGCGATCATGACGCCGAAGAACAGCGGCGAGATGCCGAAATTGTCCAGAAGCGGCAGGAAGATCGGCACGAAGATCACGATGATCTCGGTCCATTCGAGCGGCCAGCCGAGCACGAAGATGATCGCCTGGGCGAGCAGCATGAACGTGAACGCGTTGAGGTTCAGGCTCTCGACGAACTGCTCGACCACCTGCTGGCCGCCGAGATAGCCGAAGACCGACGAGAAGATGAACGAGCCGACGAACAGCCAGCAGACCATCGCCGACGTGCGCGCCGTCAGCACGACCGATTCCTTGAGCTTCTCGAAGGAGAGCGCCCGGTAGCCGGCGGCGAGCAGGATCGAGCCGAGCGAGCCCATCGCGGCGGCTTCCGAAGGTGTGGCGAGTCCGAACAGGATGGCACCCAGCACCATCGAGATCAGTGCGCCGAGCGGCAGGAACGACGTGACCAGCGCCCACGCCACCGTCCAGAACGGCACGTTGCGCTCCTCGGGCGGCAGCGGCGGCGCCATGTCGGGGCGGAAGATGCCCACGCCGATCGCGTAGAGCATGTAGCCGCCCGCCAGCATCAGGCCGGGGATGAAGGCCGCGGCATAGAGCTGCACGACCGACACGCCGGCCGTGGCGCCGTAGAGGATCAGCATGATCGACGGCGGGATCAGGATGCCGAGGCAACCGCCCGCACACGTGACGCCGGCGGCGAGCCGCGGGTCGTATCCGGCGCGCAGCATGGCCGGGAACGCGAGCAGGCCCATCAGCGTGACGACCGCACCCACGATGCCGGTCGCCGTCGCGAACATGGCGCAGGTGGCCAGAGTGGCGACCGCGAGCGAACCCGGAATGCTGCCCGAGGCGAGCTGGAGCGAGCGGAACAGCCGGTCGAGGATGTTCGCCCGTTCGATCACGTAGCCCATGAACACGAACAGCGGCACCGAGATCAGCACGTCGTTCGCCATGACGGCATAGGTACGCTGGACGAACAGTATGAACACGTTGTCGCCGAGCGAGCCGATGTAGCCGAAGAACAGGCCAAGCGCCATCAGGCTGAACGCGATGGGAAATCCAAGCATGATGACGAACAGGAACATCACCAGCATGGTGAGCCCGAGCGCGGGATCGCTCATCTCGAATGCACTCCGGTATCCGTGTGTCTGCGGGGGGTCAGGCGGCGTTCCGTTCGGACGCCAGTCGTTCGGCTTCGGCGCGCTCGAGGATCAGCTTCTCCATCTCCTCGACGTCATGCAGGCGCTGGGGCCAGTCGCCGTCGCGCAGGCAAAGCACGCAGCGCGCGACCTCGGCGAGGCCCTGCAGCGACATCAGGCAGCCGACCAGCGGGATCAGAAACTTGAACGGCCAGATGATCGGCCCGAACGGGCTGAACGCCGAGCGCTCGTTCTGGGCGAAGCTCTGGTGGAAGAACTTCCAGCCCATCCACGCCATCGCGATCATCGCGGGATAGAAGAACAGGATCCACAGCGCCAGATCGAGTGCCGCCTGCCGGCGCGGCGAGAAATTGCGGTAGAGGAAGTCGCCCCGCACGTGGCCGTTGCGCGCCATCGCATAGCCGCCCGCCATCATGAACAGGAGGCCGTAGAGGATGTAGCTGGCGTCGAACGCCCAGGTCGTCGGCGCCCGGAAGACGTAGCGCGCGAACACCTCGTAGCTGATCGCCGCCGTCAGCACGACGATCGACCAGGCGAAGGCCTTGCCGATGAAGTTGCTGAACCGGTCGATGGAGAGAATCAGGGAATGCAAGACGGTCTCCGGAAAAGAACCGGCCCCTGCCGCCTTCCGGCGGCAGGGGCCGCTTCGGCGCGCGGTCCTAGCCGCGACGCGCGAAGAAGTGGTTGTTGGCGAGCACGTCGGACGCCTCGTAGTTCAGGAAGAACTGCGTGACGCGCTGGCACCAGGCCTTCTGGCTGTCGGCGACCTTCTTGAAGTACGGATCGGCCGAAAGTTCGGTGATGACCTGGTCCCACGCCTTGAGCTGCGCGTCGAGGATCGCGCGCGGCGTCGAGGTGACGCGCACGCCGGCCTGGCGGATGGCCGCGAGATCCTTGGGATAGCGGTCATGCGCCTTCCAGAGCATGTCCGACGACGCGGCTTCCGACGCGTAGTGCAGGATGTTCTTCACTTCGCCCGGCAGCGCATCGAACTTGGGCTTGTTGAAGAGCACTTCGAAGCACTCGACCTTCTGGTGGTAGCTCTGCAGCATGTAGTTCTTGGCGACGTCGGGGAAACCGAGGATGCGGTCCGACGACGGGTTGTTGAACTCGGCCGCGTCGAGCAGGCCGCGCTCGAGTGCCGGCACGATTTCGCCGCCGGCGACGATCGTGACCGCGGCGCCCATCGCGCGATAGAGGTCGGCCGCGAGGCCCACCGTGCGGTACTTGAGGCCCTTGAGCTGGTCGGGATTCGTGATCGGCGTGCGGAACCAGCCGAAGGGCTGGGTGGGCATCGGACCGGTCAGGAACGCGACGACGTTGACCTTGGTGATATCGTACAGCAGCTCGTTGTAGAGCTTGTCGCCGCCGCCGTAATAGTACCAGGCGAGCAGCGAGTTGGCGTCGCCGAACCACGGCGGAGCCGTGCCGAACATCGAGTACGCCTTGTTCTTGCCGTACCAGTAGGCCGCCACGCCGTGGCCGCCGTCGAGGGCGCCCGAGTGGACGGCGTCCTGCATCTGGAACGCGCCGACGACGGCACCCGCCGCCAGCAATTCGAGGCGGAACCGGCCGCCGGTCATTTCGTTGACGCGCTTGACGTAGTCGCCCGCCATCTCGTGGAAGATGTCGCGCTGCGGCCAGGTGGACTGGAACCGGAAGACGGTCGTCTGTGCGCGGCTGACGTTCGGGGATGCGAGCGTGCCGGTGGCGACGGCCGCACCGCCGAGTGCGAGCTTCGCAAGGAAGCCGCGTCGCGCGGAACGAGTGGGAGGCTTTTTCATGGGCAGGGAGTCTCCTCGCAGGCGGAGGCCGGGTTGTGCTTGGCGCGTCCGCCGACCTCCGGTCCCGGCGCGCCCGGGGCGTCGGTCTAGCGACGCCCGCATTGGCCGGTTGCATCGGAAGACGCGAATTCTTGCGCCATCCGATCGGCACCCGGCAATTCAATCTGCCCCAACCGCAACAGGCGCGCAAGCCGCCGCGCGCACCCGCTCGCCGGTCGCCGCGGGGCATGCTACGTCCATGGTTATGTTCCGAATTCCGGACCCGTCCTTTGCCGAAACCTATCGCCGGATTGGTGTGGCATTCGTCCCCGGCGTGCTGGATGCGGCCGCCACGGCCAGGTTCGCGGCGGCAATCGACCGGGCGATGGCGCGGCCCGCCAAACGTGCGGTCGAATTCAATGCCGCAGGCGAGCCCGGGCGGTTTTTCGGCGACATGTTCATGTGGCGGCGGGACCCCGATTTCCGCGCGGCGTTCTTCGACACGCCGTGCGCCGCCCTTGCCGGTGTCGCGATGGGAGCGACGCGCGTTCATCTGTTCTACGACCAGATCTTCGCGAAAGAACCCGGCACGGCGCGGCGCACGCCGTGGCACCAGGATTTCCCGTACTGGCCGGCCACGGGCGACATGTTCGCGACGGTCTATCTCGCCCTCGACCCGATCGACGCGGAAAACGGCGGCGTGGAATACGTCGCGGGCTCCCACCTCTGGGGGGGCGAGTATCAACCGGCTGCGTTCCGTGCGGGCGGCGAAGGGGCCGACCGCTACCGCAATCCGGATTTCGAGACGGCCCCCGATATCGACGCAAGGCGCGACGAGCTCGACCTGCGCCGTTTCGACATGGCGCCGGGCGATGCGGTCGTGTTCCACGGCAAGCTCGTCCACGGGGCCGGCGGCAACGCGAGCGCCACCCGCCGGCGGCGGACGCTGGCCCTGCGCTTTGCCGGCGACGACGTGCGCTGGCGCGAAGGCGTTCCGACATTCAAGGCGCTGCGCGAGGCGAAACTCGCGACCGGCGACACGCTCGACGCGCGCCCGGACCTGTTCCCGGTGCTTTGGACGAAGGGCTAGACCCGGACGACCTTGCCCGGGTTCATGATGTTGTCGGGGTCGAGCGCCTTCTTGAGCGTGCGCATGACCGTAACCGCCTCGCCGTGCTCGTCGTCGAGGAAGTCGATCTTGCCGTAGCCCACGCCGTGCTCGCCCGTGCAGGTCCCGTCCATCGACAGGGCGCGCGCGATCAGCCGGTCGTTGATGCGGTTGGCCTCGGCGACTTCCTCGGGCTTCGAGGTGTCGAGCACGAAGGCGACGTGGAAGTTCCCGTCGCCGACATGGCCCACGATGGGGGCCGGCAGCTTCGAGGCTTCGAGATCCTTCTGCGTCTCGACGATGCAGTCGGTCAGGCGCGAGATCGGCACGCACACGTCGGTCGCCCAGAGCTGGCAGCCGGGGCGCAGCGCCTTGGCGGCATAGGCGGCATCGTGACGCGCCTGCCAGATCTTCTTGCGTTCGCCCGGATCGGTGGTCCAGCGGAAATCGGTGCCGCCGTTCTCGGCCGCGATCGCCTGCACGGTTTCGGCCTGCTCGGCGACCGAAGCTTCCGAGCCGTGGAACTCCAGCCACAGCGTGGGCATCGCCGGCACGTCGAGCTTCGAGTACTTGATGGTCGCTTCCATCTGGACCTTGTCGGCAAGCTCGATGCGCGCGACGGGCACGCCGGCCTGGATCGTCGCGATGGTCGTGTCGACCGCCTGCTTGACGCTCGGGAAGCCGCACATGGCCACGCTCGTGGCCTCGGGGATGCCGTAGAGCTTCAGCGTCACTTCCGTGAGGACGCCAAGCGTGCCTTCCGAGCCCACGAACAGCCGCGTGAGGTCGTAGCCGGCCGAGGATTTGCGCGCGCGCCCGCCGGTGCGGATGATCCGTCCGTCGGCGAGCACCACTTCGAGGGACAGCACGTTCTCGCGCATCGTGCCGTAGCGCACGGCGTTGGTGCCCGAGGCGCGCGTGGCCGCCATCCCGCCGAGCGAGGCGTCCGCACCCGGATCGATCGGGAAGAACAGGCCGGTGTCGCGCAGATGCTCGTTGAGCTGCTTGCGCGTGACGCCCGGCTGCACGCGCACGTCGAGGTCGCTGGCGTTGACCGCAAGCACCTTGTTCATGCGCGACACGTCGATGCAGATGCCGCCATGCAGAGCTGCCGTGTGGCCTTCGAGCGACGTGCCCGTGCCGAACGGAACGACCGCAAGCCGGTGGCGCGCGCAGATCTTGACGATGTCGGATACCTCGGCCGTCGTCTCGACAAAGGCGACCGCGTCGGGCGGAACGGCGTGGTGATAGGCCTCGCCGCGTCCGTGCTGCTCGCGCACCGCGTTTGCCGTCGACAGGCGCTCGCCCAGCAGCTGGCGGATCTCGGCGATCGCGCGTTCGCGCGCGACCGGCTCGGACTGCTTGATCTCGACGATGCTGGCCATCTGCGGCGTCTCCCGAAGCGTTTCTCGGGCGATGTTAGTCCCGCGAGAGCAAGCCCGCAATGTTCAAGCGCCGGCGGCGCGCATGCGTGCGCGCACGCGCTCGCGCCAGATCACGTAGAGCCCGGCGGCGACGACGATCGCGGCCCCCCACCAGACATTGTCGGCCGGCCACTCGTCCCAGAAGACCCAGCCGATGATCGCGGCCCATACGAGCTCGGTGTAGTTGAAGGGTGCGATGGCACCCACGGGCGCCAGGCGGAACGCGCGGTAGCTCAGGAACTGGCCGAGGATGAGGAAAAAGCTCATCGCGGCCATGGCCATCCAGACCGAACCGGGGACCGGGCCCAGCGTCCCGGGCAGCAGCGCCATGCCGGCGAGGCCGACGACCATCTGCACGAAGCACTGCATGACGATCATCGTCATGTCGCTTTCGGTCGGCGAGAGCCAGCGCACCATCGTCATGCCCATCGCGTAGAGCGCGGCCGCACTCAGCGCCAGGATCGCGCCGACGGAGACGATCCCGTCGGCCGCCTCCGGCCCGATGATGACGCCCACGCCCGCGAATCCGACGACGACCGCCGTCCAGCGGTGGATGCCCACCCGCTCCTTCAGCAGCACGACCGAATAGGCCGTCATCAGCAGGGGCGCCACGAAACAGATGGCGATGGCGGTGGCCAGCGGAAGTTCCCGCAGGCTTTCGAAGAAGCACCACATCGAGCCTGCCGCCACGAGCCCGCGCAGCAGGTGCGCCCCGGGCCGGCGCGTGCGCAGCGTGGCAAGCGCGCCCGTCGCCGACAGGTAACAGATCAGGATCGCGAACACGATCGTCGAGCGGATGCCCATGATCTGCAACGACGTGAGGTAGCCGACCAGGAACTTCGCGACCGCGTCCATCACCGACATCATGAACACGCCCGCGATCATGTAGGCGATGCCGCTGAGCGGGCGGTCGGAACGCAACGGTGTTGCCGGGGCCGAATCGGTCGGGGGGTGAGCCATGATGCGGCGAACGGTATAGCGGTTTAGGGCGTCGTCCGCGAGCCTGCGGGTTGAAAAGCCCGCGCAAGATGCCAATATCTTCCTCATGTCTCCTCGTCGTCTCCATTCCCTCGGCCGCGCAGGCCGGCTCGTCGCGGGCGCCTAGGCCCCGGATTTCCCTTGCGGCACCGCGCCCGGGATATCCGGGGCAGCCGCCGATCAATGATCCGACGCATTTCACGAAGTCCGCGCGCCCCCGGCACGCGGCAGGAGACGACACATGGAAAACCGAAAGAACGGCATGCCCCGCCCGCCGATCCGCATGATCGACGAAGAGAGCGAGCGCATCGCCGAGCTGGCGCTCGGCGCCGAGACGCGCCTGCCCGACGTCGCGGCCCTGCTGCTGGACGAGATCGATCGCGCACGGCTGATGCCGGCGGCCGAAATCCCGCCGGACGTCGTCACGATGGGTTCGCAAGTCGAATTCACCGACGCGCGCAGCGGCGAGCGGCGCACCGTGCGGCTCGTCTGGCCGGCGCATGCCGATATCGACGCCGGCCGCGTGTCGATCCTGACGCCGGTGGGCGCCGGGCTGATCGGTCTCAGTCCCGGCCAGTCGATCGCATGGCCCGATCGCGACGGGCGTGTGCGCACGCTCGACGTGCTGCGGGTGGCGCCGCCGGCCGGCTAGTCCGGCCGGCCAAAACCGCCGCCGCCGGGCGTTTCGATGACGAACATGTCGCCCGGCTCGACCTGCCAGCTCGCGGTGGCGCCCTTTTCCTCGATCCGACCGTCGGCACGCACGAGCCAGTTGCGCCCCAGCGCGCCCGGCTTGCCGCCTTCGAGACCGAAAGGCGCGACCTTGCGGCGGTTGGCGAGAATCGCGCAGGTCATCGCCTCGAGGAAGCGGATCTTGCGGATCACGCCGTCGCCGCCGCGATGCGTTCCCTTCCCGCCCGAACCGCGCCGTATCTCGAAGCTCTCGACGCGCACCGGAAAGCGCCATTCGAGCACTTCGGGATCGGTCAGGCGCGAGTTGGTCATGTGCGTCTGCACGGCGTCGCAGCCGTCATAGTCCGGTCCGCCGCCCGATCCGCCGGCGACGGTCTCGTAATACTGGTGGCGATCGTTGCCGAAGGTGAAGTTGTTCATCGTGCCCTGCGCCCCCGCCATGGCGCCCAGCGCCCCGTAGATCGCGTCGGTCACGGTCTGCGAGGTTTCCACATTGCCGGCGACGACGGCGGCGGGATAGCGCGGGCGCAGCATCGAGCCTTCCGGGATGCGCACCTCCAGCGGCTTCAGCACGCCCGCGTTCATCGGGATGTCGTCCTCGACCAATGTGCGGAACACGTAGAGGACGGCCGCCATGCACACGGCCGAGGGCGCATTGAAATTGTTCGGGCGCTGGGGCGAGGTACCGGCGAAATCGAGGATGCCGGTGCG
This sequence comes from Tagaea sp., assembly GCA_965279525.1. GTDB lineage: Bacteria > Pseudomonadota > Alphaproteobacteria > CACIAM-22H2 > CACIAM-22H2 > Tagaea. The sequence goes on from CBDIIB010000005.1 coordinate 23,453, forward strand.
CGCCTTGCGGTCAATCGATACCTTCACCTTCACGACCGAGCCGTCGTCCATCTCGTAGGCGAATTCGCCGTCCTTCAGCACGTCGAGCACGCGGCGGACCTGCTCCTCGGCATTGTCCTGCACGTGGCCCATATAGGCGCGCACGACGTCGAGGCCGAAATCGCGCACCATCTTGCGCAGCTCCTGGGCCCCCTTCTCGCACGCGGCGACCTGCGCCTTCAGGTCGCCGATATTCTGCACGGGGTTGCGCGCCGGGTATTTCCCCGAGCGCAGCAGCGCCACCATTTCGGCCTCGCGGAAACGTCCCTGCTCGACCAGCAGGAAATCGTCGATCAGCACACCCTCTTCCTCGACGGTCGTGGAATCGGGCGGCATCGAGCCGGGCGTCAGCCCGCCGATGTCGGCCTGGTGGCCGCGACTGGCGACGAAGAACAGGATCCCGGCTTTCGCCTCGTCATAGACAGGCATAACAACCGTCACGTCGGGCAGATGCGTGCCGCCGTTATAGGGCGCGTTGAGCACGAACACGTCGCCAGGGCGCATCGTGCCGCCCCGCGCGCGCGTGACGGCGGCGACACTTTCGCCCATCGAGCCCAGATGGACGGGCATGTGCGGTGCGTTGGCGATCAGGTTGCCCTGCCGGTCGAACAGCGCGCAGGAGAAATCGAGCCGCTCCTTGATGTTGACCGAATAGGCGGTGTTCTGGAGGGCCACCCCCATCTGCTCGGCGATCGACATGAAGAGGTTGTTGAAGACCTCCAGCATCACCGGGTCGACCTTGGTGCCTATGGCACTGTCGCGCTTGATCGCCACGACGCGGCGCAGCACCAGATGGTCGCGGTCCGTCACTTCCGCGCGCCAGCCCGGCTCGACCACCGTCGTCGCGTTGCGGTCGGCGATGATGGCGGGGCCATCTACCTTCATGCCCGGCAGCAGCTTCTCGCGCAGATGGACGGGCGTGTCGTGCGCGGCCCCGTCCGAATGCATCGTCACGCGCGCTGCCGGCGGCGGGGCGGACGCGTCGGTCGTCGCCAGCACGCGGTCGTCGGCGGTCTCGGTATGGCCGACGATCTCGACCGCCACCGCCTCGACGATGATCGCCTTGCCCGGCATCAGGAAGCCGTAGCGCTGGCGGTGGGCGTCGGCGAACGCGGCTTCGACCGCCTCGACCGGCCCTTCGTCGACAACCAGCGTCGAATCCGTGCCCTCGTATTTGAGATGCAGCTTGCGCAACGTCTCGATCTTCGCGTCGGCGATGCCCTGCCGGCGCATTTCGGCAAGCCCGTCGGCGGCGAGCAGGTCCAGTTCCGTGGAAAGGACCGGCAGCAGGCCGGCACCGAAGCGCGCCTCGACCGCCTTCTCGCGCATCACCCGCAGGTCGGCGAGGCCCATGCCATAGGCCGACAGCACGCCGGCAAGCGGATGGACGAATACGGTGGTCATGCCCAGCGCGTCGGCGACCTTGCAGGCATGCTGCCCGCCGGCGCCCCCGAAGCAGTTGAGCGCGTAGCCCGTCACGTCGTAGCCGCGCTGGATCGAGACCTGCTTTATCGCGTTGGCCATGTTCTCGACCGCGATCTTCAGGAACCCCTCGGCGACCTGCTCGGCGCTGCGCGGCGCGCCCGTCGCCTTGGATACCTCGGCGGCGAGGGCGGCGAACTTCGCGCGCACGATGCCGGCATCGAGCGCTTCGTTCCCGCCCGGCCCGAACACCTTGGGGAAGAAGTCGGGCACGATCTTGCCGACCATGACGTTGGCGTCGGTCACGGCAAGCGGCCCGCCGCGGCGGTAGCAGGCCGGCCCCGGATTGGCGCCGGCACTTTCCGGGCCCACGCGGAAGCGCGTGCCGTCGAAGAACAGGATCGAGCCGCCGCCGGCCGCCACGGTGTGGATCTTCATCATCGGTGCGCGCATCCGCACGCCCGCGACGATGGTCTCGAACGCGCGCTCGAAAGCACCGTTGTAGAGCGTCACGTCGGTCGACGTGCCGCCCATGTCGAAGCCGATGATCTGGCCGAACCCGGCCGACGCACCCGTGCGCGCCGCACCCACGATGCCGCCCGCCGGCCCCGACAGGATCGCGTCCTTGCCCTGGAAGAAGCGCGAATCGACCAGCCCGCCGTTCGACTGCATGAACATCAGCCGCGTGTCGCCAAGCTCCCCCGCCACGCGGTCGACATAGCGGCGCAGGATCGGCGAGACATAGGCGTCCACCACCGTGGTGTCGCCGCGCCCGACGATCTTCATCAAGGGCGAGACGCGGTGGCTAACGGAAATCTGCGTGAAGCCGATGCGTCGTGCGATCGCGTCCAGCGCGTTCTCGTGCGCCGGATACCGGTAGCCGTGCATCAGCACGATGGCGAGGGCCCGGATGCCGGTGGCGAACACGGCGCGTAGCGCCACCTCCGCCGCCACTTCGTCGAGCGGGGCGAGCACGTGCCCGTGCGCATCGACCCGCTCGCCGATCTCGACGACGCTTTCATAAAGCAGCTCCGGCAGCACGATGCGGCGGGAAAACAGCTTGGGGCGGTTCTGGTAGGCGATGCGCAGCTGGTCCTTGAAGCCGCGCGTGATCGCCAGCGCCACGCGCTCGCCCTTGCGCTCGAGCAGCGCGTTGGTCGCCACGGTCGTGCCCATCTTGACCGCGTCGATGGGCGCGCCCTTCAGCGACGCCGTCGGTGCCAGGCCCAGCAGGTCGCGGATCCCCTGCAGTGCCGCGTCGGCGTAGCGCTCGGGATTCTCCGACAGCAGCTTGTGCGTCAGCAGCCCGCCATCGGGCTTGCGCGCGACGATGTCGGTGAAGGTGCCGCCGCGGTCGATCCAGAACTGCCAGCCGGTCATGGAGCCGAGGCTAGCCGTCCCTTACGCCGCGATCAATCGGCCGCCGCGAAGCATCCTCCGCGGCCGGAGGATGCCCTTCACGCCGGCGAACGCGTCCTTCGCCAGCGCGCAGGCGAGCAGCCGCTCCGGCTTCTCGCCCGGCATGACCAGCCCCATCGGAGCCGCCGGCACGAAGCCGAAGCGCGCGTAATAGCCGATGTCGCCGACCAGCACGACGCGCGTGAAATTCATCCACGCGGCGGCGTCCAGCGTGTCGCGCATCAGCGCCACGCCGATCCCCCGGCCCTTGAGCGCCGGCTCGACCGCGATGGGGCCGAGCAACAGCGTGTCGTGGCCGCCGGCCTCGATGTTCCAGTAGCGGATCGTGCCGAGCAGCCGGCCGTCGTCGTCGCCACGCGCCACGCGCGAGAGTTCGCCCACCGGAGCGGCTTGCGCCCGGTAGCGGTACGAGATCTTCGATTGCCGGCCGGGGCCGAAGGCCCGGTCGAGGAGCTGGTCGATGGCGGACGCGTCGGCGGGCCGCTCGGGGGTCAGGTGGAACATGGGCTTTACTCGCGAAAAGGGGGGACGGCGTCGGAGAGACGCACGCTGTCGCGGGGAAAAAGCCAGATTTTACAGAAGGTTGGTTCCGGCAGTCCGAACGCGAATCAACGCACGCTGGGGCAAAGGCCCAGTGTTCGTCGTCGCGAGGAGAGGATCGTGCGGGTAACCATGATGGGTAGATATAGGAACACGGACGCGATTCGTCAAACCTTGAATTTCGGATCGAGCCAGTCGCGCAAGCTGTCACCGAACAGGTTGAAGGCGAAGACGGCCGCCGAAATGGCGAGGCCCGGAAACAGGATCATCCACGGCGCCTCGCGGTAGAAGTCCGACGCGTTGCCCGACAGCATCAGGCCCCAGGCGGGCGTGGGCTCGGTCACGCCGAGGCCCAGGAACGACAGCGACGCCTCCAAGAGGATCGCCTGCGCGATGAAGGCCGTGAACATGATCAGGAACGGGGCGGCCACGTTGGGCACCATGTGGCGGAAGATGATGCGCGTGTGGCTGAAGCCGGCCGCGCGCGCGGCGTCGATATAGGGCATCTCGCGGATCGAGAGGGCCGCCGCGCGCACCACGCGCGCCACCTTCGGCACGATCGGGATCGCGATGGCGAAGATGAGGTTGATGTCCACGCCCGCTATCTGGTTGCGCCCCAGCATCGCCACGACGACGAGGGCGAGCACGATGATCGGGAACGACAGGATCACGTCGATGAAGCGCTGCACCACCATGTCGATGCGCCCGCCGAAATAGGCCGACGCCACGCCGATCGTGGCCCCCAGCGTGCAGCCGAACAGCGACGAGAAGAACCCGATGGTCAGCGCCGTGCGCGCGCCGTAGATCACGCGGCTGAAGATGTCGCGCCCGAACGCGTCGGTCCCCATCAGGTGGTCGGCCGCGGGCGGTGCCAGCATCGCGCCGAAATCGATGTTGAGCGGGTCGTAGGGCGCCACGAGCTCGGCGAAGGCGCCGGCGAACAGCATCACGAGGATCGCCACGCCCGAGACGGCACCCAGCGGCTGGGCGATGCAGAAATCGACCAGCGGCGAGCGGCGCTTGGGGATCTTGTAGGTGACGGTCGGCTGGGAGACGGCACCTTCCATGTCAGCGCCCCCCGAAGCGGATGCGCGGATCGAGCCACGCATAGAGGAGGTCGACCACCAGGTTCGACAGGATGAACACCACCGCGATCAGCATGACGATCGACTGGATCAGCGTGAAATCGTTGCGGCTGACGGCCTGCACGAACAGGCGGCCCACGCCGTTGAGGTTGAAGACCTGCTCGGTGACGACGAGGCCGCCGATCAGGAACGCGAACTCGAGCCCGATCACGGTGATCGCGGGCAGCATGGCGTTGCGCATCGCATGGCGCGAGACGACCATCTTCTCGAACACGCCCTTGGCGCGCGCGGTGCGGATATAGTCTTCCTTCATCACCTCGACGATCGAGGAGCGCACCATGCGCGCGACGACCGCCGAATAGCGGTAGCCCACGGCGAGGGCCGGCCAGATCAGCTGGCTGATGTTGGAGACGGGATCGACATAGAACGGCGTGTAGGTGATCGGCGGCAGCCAGTTGAACCAGTAAAGCAGCGCCAGGATGATGAGCATGCCGAGCCAGAAACTGGGCACGGCGAGGCCCGCGATCGTCACGATGCGCACGACGTAGTCGATCCACGTATCCTTGAACAGCGCGGATATCGTGCCGAGCGGGATCGCGACCAATACGGCGATGATCGTGGCCATGACCGCGACCTGGAGCGTGAGCTCGAGGCGCAGCCCGATTTCTTCGGCGACCGGCCGGTCGGTCCACATCGAGTTGCCGAGGTCGAGCGTGGCGACTCCGACCATCCACTGCCCGAACTGGACATGCAGCGGCTGGTCGAGGCCAAGACGCTTGCGCTCGTAGTCGAGGGTTTCCTGGGTGACGCTGCCGCCGTCCCCGCGCAGTTTCACCTCGACGATATCGCCCGGCACGACCCTCAGCATGAAGAAGATGAGGACCGCGACCCCGATCAGCGTCGGGATCATCAGCAGCGTGCGGTTGACGAGGTAACCCAGCATCGGAAACGGCGGCCTTTCGCGTCAGATCAGGTGTTCAGCCAGACCCCGGACAGGTCCTGTCCGAGGTTGTGGCTCGGCGACATCTGCCAGCCCATGACGTTGGCATGGGTCAGCACGATGCGGTGCCACCACAGCAGCGGCACCTGGTAGGCCTGGTCGAGGGCGCGCTTCTCGAACGCGCGGATCAGCTCGAAGCGCTTCTTGTCGTCGCGCTCGCGCGACTGGGCCGCATAGAGACGGTCCATTTCGGCGTCGATGGCGCGGCTGCGGTTCTCCGGCGCCTTGTTGAACGACAGATACTTGGCGAGTGCCAGCGACGGTTCGTCCATGAACAGGTTCGAGAAGTCGATCGCCACGTCGAAATTGCCGCTCGACATGCCGGCGAGGTACGGCGACGTCTCCGACTGCCGGTGCTCGACATTGACGCCGATCTGGCGCCACTGGTCGACCACGAAGATGCCCGCCGGGGTGTAGGGCTGGGCGAGGTTGCGGTTGTGCAGGACGAACGTCAGGTTCGGCACGCCCGCCTCGCGCAGCAGGCGGCGTGCCTCGGCGCGCGCGGCGTTCATGTCGCGCCCGAAGCCCGGCACCTTGAGCAGGTCCTCGTCCTTCATCGCGAAGGGCGAGCCCGGACGGATGAGGCCGCCGGCGTCGCGCAGCGTGGCCGTGCGCGCGAGGCCCACGGCACCGCCGCGCCGGTCGATGGCAAGATGCAGCGCGCGGCGCACCCGCACGTCGTCGAACGGCTTCTTCTCGGTGTTGAAGACGATCATCAGGTTGAGCGTCCAGCTCGACTCTTCCGCGCGGATGCGGGTTCCCATCACCTGCACGATGCGGTCGCGCTCGGCGGGGCTGACGCCGCGGAACTCGGCCTGCACCTGGCCGCCCTGCAGCGCGTTCATCATCGCGGCGGGCTGCGTGATGAACACGCCGCGGAAGCCGTCGAGATAGGGCATGCCCACCTTGAAGTAGCCGTCGAAGCGCGTGCCCGAGACGTGGCTGCCCTTGACGTGCTCGCCGAAGCGGAACGGACCGGACCCCATGATCGTGGTGCGCGGCGCGTTGGGATTGCCGGCCAGGACCGACGCCTTGTAGACCCAGTTCCACGGGCTCGCGAAATGCTCGAGCATCGCGGGGTTCGGCGCCTTCATCTTGAAGACGACGGTCTTGGGATCGGGTGTGTCGATCGTGTCGATGTCCTCGAACGTCGCCCTGCGGGTGGAGACCACGCCCGTCGGCGGGTTGCGCATCCGGTCGTAGGTCGCCTTGATGTCGGCCGACGTCACCGGCGAGCCGTCGTGGAAGTTAGCGTTGGGTGCCAGCTTGAACGTGTACGTCATCAGGTCGGGCGCCACTTCCCACGACACGGCGAGATCGGCCTTCACCTTGGGATAGTTGGCGAGGTCGAACTGCAGCAGCGTCGAATAGAACGGCGAACCGAAATGGAGCGTGGCGAACGTGTCGGAGCCGTGCGCGTCGTAGTGCGGCGATTCGGCCGAGACCGCGTAGTTGAGCGTGCCGCCCCGCTTGGGGGCACCCTGCGCGCGGGAAGGCAGCGCATCGAGCAGGCCGATGCCGGCGGCGGTGAAGGCGGCGGCCTTCATGAAATCGCGACGGTTGTTGTTCATGGCGTATCCTCCTGTTCTGGTCCACCCGCCCGCATTTTTCGCGTTCGCGGATGGAATTTGACGGAAAAATACCCGGCAGCCGGGGGGACGGCCGGGGTCGGCTTCAATGGACTACGCGGCACGCCCCCGCGTCAAGTTGGGCGTCAGACCTTGATGCATGCGACGAAATGGCCCGGTTTGACCTCGCGCGGCTCCGGCACGATCTCCTTGCAGTCGCGGGTGGCGAGCGGACAGCGCGTGTGGAACACGCAGCCCGTCGGCGGGTTGAGCGGGCTCGGCAGTTCGCCCGACAATGCGCGTGCCGCACGGCGCTTCTCGATCGTCGGATCGGGAACCGGGGCGGCATCGAGCAGCGCCTTGGTGTAGGGGTGCAGCGGCTCGGCATAGAGCGCGTCGCCGTCGGCCATCTCCATCAGGCGGCCGAGATACATCACCACGACGCGGTCGGAGATGTGGCGCACGACGGCAAGGTCGTGCGCGATGAACAGGTAGGTGAGATTGAGCTTGTGCTGGAGATTCTCCAGCAGGTTGATGATCTGCCCCTGGATCGACACGTCCAGTGCCGAGACCGGCTCGTCGCAGACGATGAACTCCGGCTCCATGGCGAGTGCCCGCGCGATGCCGATGCGCTGGCGCTGGCCGCCCGACATCTCGTGCGGATAGCGCTCGGCCATGTAGGGGAAGAGCCCGACCTGCACGAGAAGTTCCGACACGCGCTCGGCTGCCGCCTTGGCGTTGGGCACCAGTTTATAGACCGTCAGCGGCTCGGCGATGATCTGGCCGATCGTCATGCGCGGATTGAGCGAGCTGAACGGATCCTGGAAGATCACCTGGATCTTGCGGCGGATCTGGCGCAGCGCGTTCAGGTCCTTGTGCGCGATGTCCTCGCCCTTGAACGCGATCGTGCCGGCGGTCGGATCGTCGAGGCGCAGCACGAGGCGACCCACCGTCGTCTTGCCGCAGCCGGACTCGCCGACCAGGCCGAGCGTCTCGCCGGGTGCGATGTCGAACGACACGTCGTTGACCGCGCGCACTTCGCTGGTCGTCGACGAGAAAAACCCGCCCTTGCGCGAGACGGTGAAGAACTTCTTGAGGTTCCGCACCGACAGCAGCGGCGGCGCGTCCTTGGCGACGCGCGTGCCCGCATCCACGCGCACCGCTTCGGCAGGCTTCAGCGTACCGGCGGCAAGCTCGCGCGCGCGCAGGCACGCCGAGAAATGGCCCGCCTCGACTTCGACCAGCGGCGGGTCCTGCTCGCAGATGTCGGTCCTGAAGGTGCAGCGGGCGGCGAACCGGCAGCCCTTGGGCGGATCGAGCAGGTTGGGCGGCAGACCCTCGATCGTCTCGAGCTTCACGCCACGCGGCCGGTCGAGGCGCGGGACCGAGCGCATCAGGCCCATCGCATAGGGATGGCGCGGGCGCAGGAACACGTCGTCGGCGGTGCCCTGCTCGACCACGCGTGCGGCGTACATCACGTTGACGCGGTCGGCATAGCGCGCGACCACGCCAAGATTGTGCGTGATGATGATGAGCGCGATGTTGAGCCGACGCGACAGCTCCTTCATCAGCTCCAGGATCTGCGCCTGGATGGTCACGTCGAGTGCCGTCGTCGGCTCGTCGGCGATGATGAGCTTGGGATTGCAGGCAAGGCCGATCGCGATCATCACGCGCTGGCGCATGCCGCCGGAGAACTGGTGCGGATACTGGTCGAGCCGGCGCTCGGGATCGGTGATGCCGACCATCTTCAGGAGCTCGACCGCGCGGGCGCGCGCCTGCTCGTCGGTCATCTTCAGGTGGATGAAGAGCGGCTCCATGATCTGCAGCCCGATCGGCAGGACCGGGTTGAGCGAGGTCATCGGCTCCTGGAAGATCATCGAGATGTCGCGTCCGCGCCGCTCGCGCATCTGCTCGTCCGTGAGCTCGAGCAGGTTGACGCCTTCGAACATGATCTTGCCGTGGACGACGCGGCCCGCGGGCTTCGCCAGCAGGCGCATGACCGCGAGTGAGGAGACCGACTTGCCGCAGCCGGACTCGCCCACGATCGCCAGCACCTCGCCGGGGCGGATCTCGTAGGACACGCCCTCGACCGCGCGCACGACGCCGCGCGACGTCACGAAATGGACGTGCAGGTCCTCGACCGAAAGAAGGGGTGGCGTAGCGGCGGAAGCCGGAGCGATAGCAGTCGACGACAAGGCGTTTCCTCGGGGATGTCTGCCTGGCGGATAGGTGGCCTGTTCGGGATCGGGTGCACGGGTCGATGCCCCGCACCTCTCTTTTGGATCAGGCCCTTGCCTATCACGTGTTTCAGATTGTTTCCAGCCTTCAGGCGTTGGTGGCGCGCACCGCTTCGACGACCGCGTCGGTGACTTTCCGGGTGTCGGCTCTGCCGCCCAGATCGGCCGTATGCAAGCCGGGATCGGCGGTCACGCGCTCGATCGCCGCCATCAGGCGCGCGGCGGCCGCCGGCTCGCCCAGATGCTCGAGCATCATCACGGCCGACCAGAACGTGCCGACCGGATTGGCGATGCCCTTGCCCATGATGTCGAAGGCCGAGCCGTGGATCGGCTCGAACATCGAGGGAAATTTCCGCTCGGGATTGAGATTGGCGGTGGGTGCGATGCCGATCGAACCGGCGAGTGCGGCGGCAAGATCGGAAAGGATGTCGGCATGCAGGTTCGTCGCGACGATCGTGTCGAGCGAGGCGGGCTTGCGCACCATGCGCACCGTCATCGCGTCGACCAGTTCCTTGTCCCACGAAACGTCGGGAAATTCGCGCGCGGTCTCGGCGGCGATCTCGTCCCACATGACCATGCCGTGGCGCTGCGCGTTGGATTTGGTCACGACCGTGAGCTTGCGCCGCGGACGCGAACGGGCGAGCGCGAAGGCGAAGCGCATGATGCGCGCGACGCCCGCACGCGTGAAGATCGAGGTCTCGGTCGCCACTTCCTCGGGCAGGCCGCGGTGCGTGCGCCCGCCCTGCCCGGCATATTCGCCCTCGGAATTCTCGCGCACGATGATCCAGTCGAGATCCTTCGCCGTCACGCCGGCGAGCGGCGAGGCGATGCCCGGAAGTATGCGCGTCGGGCGCACGTTGGCGTACTGGTCGAAAGGCTGGCAGATCGCGAGGCGAAGGCCCCACAGCGTGACGTGGTCCGGCACGTCGGGCATGCCGACGGCGCCGAAATAGATCGCGTCGAACGGCTTGAGCTGCACGAGCCCGTCGTCGGGCATCATCTTGCCGTGGCGCTTGTAATAGTCGCTGCCCCAGTCGAAGGAAGTCACGTCGAGTGCAAATCCCTCGCGCGCGGCAAGTGCCTCGAGCACGCGCAGGCCCGCCGGCACGACTTCCTTGCCGATTCCGTCGCCGGGAATCGCGGCGATGCGATGGCGTTTCATATGTGCTTCCTCATCTTCTCATTGCTCCGGCAGGCGCGGACTCTGATATACGAAATCGTCGGTGACCGGTAGGGATCGGAGGCGGCTCGCGCAATGTCGGTTTGGGGAAGTCTTCTCGGCGGAACGGCCGGTTACGCGCTTGGCGGCCCGCTCGGCGCCCTGATCGGTGCGGCCGCCGGCCACGCGATCGCGCGTGCGGCCTTCCGCAGCCCCGAGGACGAGGCGGCCGAGAAGCAGGTCGCCTTCACCATCGCGACGGTCGCCCTCGCGGCAAAGATGGCCAAGGCAGACGGCGAGGTCTGCGCGCGCGAGAAAGCCGCATTCGCGCGCCTGTTCCGTTTCGACGAGGCCGAACGGCGCAACGTCGAGCGCGTGTTCGATCTCGCCACACGCTCGACCGCCGGCTACGAGGCCTATGCCCGCCAGGTCGCGGGCCTGTTCCCCAAAGGAGCACCCGCACTCGAGGAACTGCTCGACTGCCTGTTCCACATCGCGGAATCCAACGGCGAGGTGACGGCGTCGGAGACCGAGTATCTTGCCGAGGTCGCGCGCATCTTCGGCATCGACACGCGCGACTTCGAAGCCCTGCGCGAAGCCCAGCGCGGCCCGGACGATGCCGATCCCTGGCGGGTCCTCGGCATTCCACGCGATGCCGACGAAGAAACCGCGCGCAAGGCGTGGCGCGAACTCGTGCGCACGCACCATCCCGACGTGCTCACCGGCCAGGGCATGCCGCCCGAGTTCGTGGCGCTCGCCAACGCGCGTCTTTCGGTCATCAACGCGGCCTGGGACAAGGTACGCAAGGGCAAGGGCTGGAAATGAAGCCGATCGACGTCGCCCTCGTGCTCGGCGTGATGGTGTTCTGGGGGCTCAATTTCGTCTTCGGGAAATGGGCGGTCGTCGAACTGCCGCCGATCTTCGCCATCGCGTGCCGCTTCACGCTCGTGGCCCTCATCCTGCTGCCGTTCGTGCGCGTGCCGCGCGGCGACCTGCTGCGCATCCTGCTGCTGTCGCTGACGCTGGGCTGCATCCATTTCAGCCTGTTCTTCACCGGCCTGTCCGGGCTCGATCCGGGCCTCAGCTCGATCGTGGCGCAGAGCCAGGCACCCTTCGCCACGCTGATCGGCGCCTATCTCTACAAGGACTATCCGGGCTGGCGGCGCTGGCTTGGCATGTCGCTCGCGTTCATCGGGATCTGGGTCGCGGCGGGCGAGCCGCGCATCGGCGGCGGCTATTTCTACATCTCGCTCTGCCTGGCGGGATCGCTCGTCTGGGCGGTCGCCAATTTCCAGATCAAGGCGCTGGGGCGGGTCGACAATTTCGCGCTCAACGCCTACATGGCGCTGTTCGCGGTCCCCATGCTGCTGGCGGTTTCCTTCACGCTCGAGTCCGGGCATGTCGAGGCGATCCGCACCGCCAGCGTCTATGCCTGGTTCGGCGTCGTCTACATGGCGGTCGTGATCTCGGTGTGCACGTACTGGGTCTGGTACCGCCTGCTGCGCCGCTACGAGGTGAACCTCGTGGTGCCCTATTCGCTGCTGGTCCCGGTGTTCGGCGTGATGTCGGGCGTGCTGCTGGCCGACGATCCGCTGGGCTGGCGGACCATCGCGGGCTGCCTCGTCACGGTCGCCGGCGTTGGCATCATCACGATGCGCCGGCCCGGCATGTCCGATCCCGAAGCGCAGTCCAAGTCCACATGAAGCGCATCTCCAGCCCGTCGCCGAATTTCGACGCGCGCCCCGAAGGCGTGCGCCCCGAGCTGCTGGTGCTGCACTATACCGACACGAACACGCTCGCCGAGACGCTCGGCATCCTCCTCGATCCGGCGCGCAAGGTGAGCGCACACTACGTCCTCGACGAGGACGGCACGGTGCATTCGCTCGTCGACGAGAACGCGCGCGCCTGGCACGCCGGTGTCGCGTGCTGGCGCGGGCTTCGCGACGTCAACGCGCGCTCGATCGGCATCGAGATCCAGAATCCCGGACACCGCTGCGGCTACCGCGCGTTTCCCGAAGCCCAGATCGAAGCGCTGGCCACGCTGTGCCGGGAAATCGTCGCGCGGCACGCGATCGCGCCGCGCGACATCGTCGGCCATTCCGACGTGGCACCGGCGCGCAAGCGCGATCCGGGCGAACTGTTCCCGTGGGAACGGCTGGCGCAGGAAGGCGTCGGGCTTTTCCCGTCCGGCGTGGCACCGCGCCGGCGCGTCGTGCGCGACTTCGGCCCGGGCGAGCACGACGAGGCAATCCTCGCGGCCCAGAACGATCTCGCGCGGTTCGGCTATGACTGCCCGGCCACCGGCACGCTCGATGAAGCGACCGAGGCCGCGCTCGTCGCCTTCCAGCGCCGCTTCCGGCCCGCGCGTTTCGACGGCCGGCTCGACGGCGAGACGCAGGCCCGGCTCAGTGCTCTCCTCGCCCAAATTTTCCACTAGACAAATTTCTTGGATAAGTTATAAAAACTCAACGAAACCAATTACTTACAATCGTATAGGGGGCACAATGGTAGTCGCACTTTACCCGGCCATCCTCGAGTTCAACGACCCGGAATTCGTGGTCACGTTTCCGGATCTGGCGGGCTGTCGCGCGGTCGGCAGCACGCAGGACGACGCGGTCTGCAACGGCCTGTCGGCCCTGACCTTGTGGATTGAAAAGAAGGCCGCTTCGGGCGACGAGCCGCCCGAGCCCACGCCGCTCGACCAGTTGCCGGCAGAGCGCGGCCTGCACGAGGTGGCGCGCCTGCTGCTGAAGGCCGACGTGACGGGCCGCGTGCTGCGCCTCAACATCAGCCTCGACGAGGGGATTGTATCACTCGCCGATCGCCGCGCCGGCCATCAGGGCATGACGCGATCGGGCTATATCGCCTCGCTGATCCGCGCCGATCTCGCACGCGTCGGCCGCGCGCGGCGCTAGGCTCCGGTTGACGGGCCCTTCGGTTCGGCGCATCTAGGCGGCGCCAGACGGTCGGATGGCCGCGGGGGCGCAAGCCTTCGAGGAAAGTCCGGGCTCCACGGAAATAAAGGTGCCGGGTAACGCCCGGCGGGGGCGACCCCAGGGACAGTGCAACAGAAAGCATACCGCCAACCGGGCTTCGGCCCGCGGCAAGGGTGAAAGGGTGGGGTAAGAGCCCACCGCAGACGCGGCAACGCGGCTGGCACGGCAAACCCCACCTGGAGCAAGACCAAATAGGGGCGGCACGCGGGACCTTCGGGTCCCGCAATCTGTTTCCGGACAGCCGCCCGGGTCGGTCGCGTGAGGTGCCTGGCGACAGGCATCCCAGAGGAATGGTCATCGCCGGTTCCGCAAGGAGCCGGAACAGAACCCGGCTTACAGACCGTCTGGCGTTTTCCTCAATTCGAACGGCTTCGCGCCCTCCCCGCGCCATCGGCGTGCCGTGCGCGCGCCCTAATTCTTGAGTAAAACAGTCGGATTCACCGTTAAATTTGGTTAATGGATGTATGATCGCGACCAAAAGAACGGAACGTGTTCGTGGCGGAACAGGGGCTTAGCCCATTGACGCCCATATACTCCCATGCTATCCCATATTGTCCCACGACCTCTAACCTTCGCGAAGGTGAGGCGCGTGGGTCCGCGCGGAAAGACGAATTTCTCCCGTTTTTCAAGGCGTTGCGAGGGTGGAGACGGAACCGGGGATACCGGCGCGGAAGATGGCCAAGACCGCGTTCATCGGCACATACCGTTTCAGGATCGACCGGAAGGGGCGCGTCTCCGTTCCGGCCGACTTCCGGGCCGTGCTCGCCGCCAAGGGCGAGGACGGGCTGAACGTGCTGCCGTGGGCCGGCCCCTCGGTACGCGCGATCGGCAACGACGTGCTCGCGAAGATCGCCGAAACCGCCGACCCGCTTGCCGCGTTCGACGCCGCCCCGCTCGGCAATGCCGCGATCCTCGCGGCCGACCTCATTCCGCTGTCGCTCGACGCCGAAGGCCGCGTGCTGCTGCCCGAAGCGCTGGTGGCGCACTGCAAGCTCGGCGAGATCGCCGCCTTCGCCGGCCGCAACACGTTCTTCGAGATCTGGAACCCCGATGCGCTCGAGGCCTACCAGGCCGCGCGACGCGCGAGCCCGGGGGCATAAGCCGCATGGACGAGCCGGCCGTGCCCGAAGTTTCACCCCACGATGCGGCGCATGTCCCGGTCCTGCTTGCCGAAACGCTGGCCGCCCTCGCGGTGCGCGACGGCGGACGATATCTCGACGGCACGTTCGGTGCTGGCGGCTACACGCGCGCGATCCTTGCGGCGGCCGACTGCCGCGTCGTGGCGATCGACCGCGATCCCGACGCGCTGGCGCGCGGGAATTCCCTGAAAGCGCAGTACGGCGCGCGCCTGACGCTGGTCGAGGGCCGCTTCGGCGCACTCGACGAAGTGGCGCATGAAGCCGGCTTCGAAGCACTCGACGGCGTGGCGCTCGACATCGGCGTCTCCTCCTCGCAGATCGACGAACCCGCGCGCGGCTTTTCCTTCCGCTTCGACGGCCCGCTCGACATGCGTATGGAAAAGAGCGGGACGAGTGCCGCCGACATCGTGAACTCCTGGGGCGAAACGGAACTCGCCGACACGATCTTCCAGCTCGGCGAGGAACGCCATTCGCGCCGCGTGGCGCGCGCGATCGTCGCCGCACGCAAGGAAAAGCGCATCGAGCGCACTAGCGAACTCGCGCGCATCGTGCGTTCGGCCGTTCCCCGCTCGAAGGACGGCATCGATCCGGCCACGCGCACGTTCCAGGCGCTGCGCATCGCGACGAACGACGAGCTTGGCGAACTCGCGCGCGGCCTTGCCGCCGCCGAACGCGTGCTCGCCCCCGGCGGGCGGCTTGCCGTCGTGTCGTTCCATTCGCTCGAGGACCGCGCGGTGAAGCGCTTCCTGAAGGCACGCTCGGGCGAAGCCGATCGCGGCTCGCGCCACTTGCCCGCGCGCGCGACGGGTGCCGCCCCCAGTTTCAAGCTCGTCTCGCGCAAGGGCATCCGTCCCGGCGCGGCGGAGGCCGACGCCAACCCGCGCGCCCGTTCGGCGACGCTGCGCGTGGCCGAACGCACGGAAGCACCCGCATGGGTCACGGAGGAAGCGGCATGATCCGCATCGCCACGTGGCTGTGGATCGCCATCGCCGGCGCGATGGGCTACGGGCTCTACCAGCTCAAGCACGAGGTGCTGGCGCTGGAGAACGAGCTGTTCCGTCTCAACCGGCAGATCGTCCAGGAACAGCAGAACATCCACGTGCTGAAGGCGGAGTGGAGCTACATCAACCAGCCCGGCCGCCTGCAGGCACTCGCCCAGCGCCATCTCGACCTGCAGCCGATGTCGCCCAAACAGTTCGGCCGTCTCGATGCGTTGCCGACATTGCCCGCACAGCTCCAGCCCGCGGGGCCGGGCGTGCGCGTGACCGCGGTACCGGCACCCGCCCGCCCGACGGAGACGCGCTAGATGGCGACGCGCCTTTCCGACATCGTGCGCGCCATTCCCGCCCGCCTGCGCCTGCAGGGCACCGCCGCGCGCTCGATGGAAACGGCACGCCACCGCCTCGTCATCGGCGGGCTGCTCTTCGCGGTCGCCTTCGCGGTCGTCTCGGTGCGCCTCGTCGACGTGACGCTGCTGGCCGAAGTGCGTGAGCCGCGTCCGGCCCGCGTGCCCAATACCGGGCCGCTCGACCTCGCGCGCGCCGACATCGTCGACCGCAATGGCGTGCTTCTCGCCACGTCGCTCGTCACGCAGTCGCTCTACGCGAACCCCAAGCTGATCGGCGATGCCGCGACGATCGCACGGCGCCTCGCCGCCGTGCTGCCGGGTCTCGACGAGAAGGCGGTGCGCGAGCGCCTTGCAGCGGAAACCCGCAGCTTCGTGTGGATCCGGCGCAACCTCACGCCGCGCCAGCAGTACGAGGTCAACCGGCTCGGCGTGCCGGGCCTGTTCTTCCAGCGCGAGGAGCGGCGCGTCTATCCGCACGGCACGCTCGCCAGCCACGTCGTGGGCTTCTCCGACGTCGACAACCGCGGCCTTGCGGGCGTCGAACAGGCGTTCGACGAGCGGCTGAAGGCCGATGCCGGCCCGCTGAAGCTTTCGATCGACGTGCGCGTCCAGCATGCCGTACGCGAGGAGATCCAGCGCGCGATCGACGATTTCAGCGCCATCGGCGGCATGGGCGTGGTGCTCGACGTCAACACCGGCGAGACGCTCGCGATGGTGTCGCTGCCCGACTTCGATTCCAATGCCCCCGGCCTTGCCGACGCGGAAAGCCGCTTCAACCGCAACACGCTCGGCACGTACGAGATGGGCTCGACGTTCAAGATCTTCACGGCCGCGATGGGTTTCGACGCCGGTGCGGTACGCATGCAGGACAGCTGGGACGCGAGCCGGCCCTACAACATCGGCCGCTTCACGATCTCGGATTTCAAGGGGAAGAACCGCTGGCTCTCGACGCCGGAGGTCTTCATCTATTCGTCGAACCTGGGCGCCTTGCGCATGGCGCTGCAGATCGGCGTTTCCCGCCAGCGCGATTTTCTCGACCGCGTCGGCTTCCTGAAGCCCTCGCCCATCGAGCTGCCGGAAGTCTCCCATCCGCTGGTCCCCAAGCCGTGGCGCGAGATCAACGCGATGACGATCGCCTTCGGGCACGGCATCACCGTCTCGCCCATGCAGCTCGTCTCGGCCACGGCCGCGTCGGTCGGCGGCGGCATCATGCGCGCACCGACGATCCTGGCGCGCGAGCCGGGTGCGCGGGTCCCGGGCGAGCGCGTGATGAGTGCGGCGGCATCGACCCAGCTCAACCAGCTCATGCGCCTCAATGTCGAGAAGGGCTCGGGCAAGACCGCCGAGGTCGCCGGCTATTTCGTCGGCGGCAAGACGGGCACGGCCGAGAAAATCCAGCGCGGCGGCTACAAGAAGAACGCGCGCATCTCGTCGTTCGTCGCCTCGTTCCCGGCGCACGCCCCCCAGTACGTGCTGCTCGTCATGGTCGACGAGCCGCAGGGCAAGCGCGAGACCGGCGGCTACGCGACCGGCGGTGTCGTCGCGGCCCCCGCGGCCGGCCGCATCATCGCGCGCGTGGCCCCCATCCTGGGCGTGACGCCGATGAACGAAGCGCCCCCCGACATCACCCGGCCGCTCCTTGCGGCCGCGAGCAGCCGGTAGGGGGCAGATGAAATTGGGCCTGCTCCTCGACCACGAGACCATCCTGCGCAACGCGGCCGGACGCGATCCCGAGATCGCCGGCGTGACGGCAGACTCGCGCGCCGTCGCGCGCGGCTTCCTGTTCGCGGCCTTGCCCGGCGCAAAGCACGACGGCCGCGCCTATGTCGGCGAAGCGCTGCGCCGGGGTGCGGCCGCGGTGCTCGCGGGCCCCGGTCTCGACCTGCCCGCAGGCGTGCCCTATGTCGAGGCGGCCAATCCGCGCCGCGCCTTCGCGCGTGCGGCCGCGCGCTTCGCAGGCGCCCAGCCGCGCACGGTCGTCGCCGTCACGGGAACCAGCGGCAAGACGTCGGTCGCGAGCTTCGCCCGCCAGATCTGGGACCATGCGGGCCGCAAGGCCGCGAGCCTGGGTACGCTGGGTCTCGTCGCCCCGCACATGGCGCGCTACGGCGCGCTGACGACCGCCGATCCGGTCAGCCTGCACAAGGATCTCGCCGAGCTTGCCGCCGCCGGCGTCAATCACGTCGCGATCGAGGCGTCGAGCCACGGGCTCGACCAGTGCCGGCTCGACGGCGTGACGCTGACGGCCGCCGCTTTCACGAATCTCAGCCGCGACCATCTCGACTACCACCCGACGATGGAAGCCTATCTCGCCGCCAAGCAGCGGCTGTTCGACACGCTGCTGCCGCAAGGTGCCGTCGCCGTGCTCAATGCCGATGCGCCCGAATACGCGGCCCTGCGCGACATCTGCCTTGCGCGCCGCCAGCGCGTGATCGGCTATGGCCGGACGGGCGACGACATCCGCCTCGTCTCGGCAACGCCCGTCCCGCAAGGGCAGGATCTCGAGATCGTCGCCTTCGGGAACGCGCGCCGCATCACGCTGCCGCTCGCCGGTGCCTTCCAGGCGATGAACGTGCTCGCCGCGGTCGGCCTCACGGTCGGCACCGGGCTTTCGCCGCACGCCGCCCTCGACGCGCTTCCCGCACTCGAAGGCGTGCCCGGCCGCCTGCAGCTTGCCGGCATCAAGGAAAATGGCGCTTCGGTCTATGTCGACTACGCGCACAAGCCCGACGCGCTGGCGACGATGCTCGACGCGCTGAAGCCGCATGTCGAGGGCCGGCTCGTCGTCGTGTTCGGCTGCGGCGGCGATCGCGACGCGGGCAAACGCCCGATCATGGGCCGCATCGCGAGCGAGCGCGCCGACCGCGTGATCGTCACGGACGACAATCCGCGCTCGGAAGATCCCGCGACGGTCCGCGCCGCCATCCTCGCTGCCGCCCCCGGTGCGATCGAGATCGCGTCTCGCGAAGACGCGATCCGCGCGGCGGTCGCCGGGCTCGGCGCCGGCGACGTGCTCGTGATCGCCGGCAAGGGCCACGAACGCGGCCAGATCGTCGGCGACGTGACGCTGCCCTTCGACGATTTCGAGCAGGCGCGTCTGGCACTGGCCGGAGGTGATGCATGAGTGCGGCACTCTGGACCGCCGACGAGGCGATGAAGGCGACGGCCGGCCGTCTCGCCGGTCCGGCCGCGTGGGCGGCGACGGGCATTTCGATCGACACGCGCACGCTCGAACCTGGCGACCTGTTCGTGGCGCTGAAGGGCGAGGCGAACGACGGCCACGCGCATGTCGCCACAGCTTTCTCCAAGGGTGCCGCCGCGGCACTCGTCGACAATGCGGCACCCGGCCCCTGCCTCGTGGTGTCCGACACGCTCAAGGGTGTCGCCGATCTGGGCCGGGCCGCACGCGCGCGCGCCGACGTGCGCGCCCTCGCCGTCACCGGCTCGATCGGCAAGACGAGCACCAAGGAAGCGCTGGCCCACGCGCTGCAGCGCCAGGCCCCCACGCACGCCGCGCGCGCCTCGTTCAACAACCATATCGGCGTGCCGGTCACGCTCGCGCGCATGCCGCGCGACACGGTCTATGGCGTCTTCGAGGTCGGCATGAACCATGCGGGCGAGATCGCGCCCCTCGCCGCCATGATCCGGCCGGAAGTGGCGCTCGTCACGACCGTCGAGGCCGTGCACACCGAAAACTTCCCCGACGGGATCGCCGGCGTGGCCGCCGCCAAGGCCGAGATCTTCTCCGCCGGCGGCCCGTTCGCGCACGGCAACCCGGGCACGGCCGTGCTGCCGGCCGACAGCGAATTCCACGATTTCCTCGCGACACGCGCGAAGGCCGCCGGCTGGGGCCGCACGATGTCCTTCGGCACGAAGGCAGGATCCGACGCGCGCCTCGTCGACTGGACGGGCGACGCGACGCGCGGCCACGCGCGCGTCGAACTCCTCGGCCGCACGCTGGAATTCGAGATCGGCGCACCGGGCCGCCACTGGGCGATGAACCTGGCGGGCGCCCTTCTCGCGATCGCGGCACTGGGTGCCGACACGCAAGCCGCCGCCGACTCGTTCGCGACGGTCGCCGTACCCAAGGGCCGCGGCCAGCGCCACACGGTCGCGCTGCCCGACGGCGGCACGTTCCTGCTGATCGACGACAGCTACAACGCCTCGCCGCCCGCCATGCGCGCGGCTTTCGCCGTGCTTGCCGGCGCGGTGCTTCCCGCCGGCGGCCGGCGGATCGCCGTGCTCGGCGACATGCTGGAACTCGGCCCCCAGGCCGTCGCGATGCACGAATCGCTGGCCGAGCCGCTCGAAGCCAACCGGATCGATCGCGTCCATTGCTGCGGTCCCAACATGCGCCGCCTCCACGAACGCCTGCCCGCAGCGATGCGCGGTGTGTGGGCGAAGGATTCGGCTGCCCTCGAACCGGCGGTGCTCGCCGACATGCGCGCGGGCGACGCGGTCACGGTCAAGGGATCGCTCGGCAGCAAGATGGGCCGCATCGTCGAAGCGCTGCGCGCCCTCGGACAATCCCACACGCAAGGCCGCAAGGCCGCGGGCGAGAGGTAAAGGCAAGCGATGTTCTACAACCTCCTCGTCCCGCTCGCCGACAGCTTCGCGCCGTTCAACGTGTTCCGCTACATCACGTTCCGTTCGGGCGGAGCCGTGATGACGGCGCTGCTGATCGCCTTCCTGTTCGGCGAGAGCGTCATCGGCTGGCTCAAGTCCAAGCAGCCCGAGCCGCCGATCCGCGCCGACACGCCCGAACGCCACGCGCTGACCAAGAAGGGCACGCCCACGATGGGCGGCGTGCTGATCCTGCTGTCGCTGGGCGTCTCGACGCTGCTGTGGGCGGACCTGCGCAACGGCTATGTGTGGGCCGTGCTGACCGTCACGCTCGGGTTCGGCGCCGTCGGTTTCTACGACGACTACCTGAAGCTGACGAAGAAGAACTCGAAGGGTCTTGCCGGGCGCTGGAAGCTCGTCTTCCAGACGCTGATCTCGCTGCTGGCGACCGCGTGGATCGTCTACCTGACGCGCGAGCCCCTTTCCACCCAGGTCGCCGTGCCGTTCTTCAAGGACCTGCTGCTCGATTTCGGCCTGTTCTTCTTCCCCTTCGCGATCTTCGTCATGGTCGGCTCGTCCAACGCGGTCAACCTCACAGACGGGCTCGACGGGCTCGCGATCGTGCCGGTGATGATCGCGGCGGGCTGCTTCGCGGCCTTCGCCTATGTCGCGGGCAACGCGATCTTCGCCAACTACCTGCTGATCCACCACGTGCCCGGTGCGGGCGAGCTTGCGGTCGTGTGCGCGGCCATCGTCGGCGCCTCGCTCGGGTTCCTGTGGTTCAACGCGCCGCCGGCCATGGTGTTCATGGGCGACACCGGCTCGCTGTCGATGGGCGGAGCGCTGGGTGCGGTCGCCGTCGTGACCAAGAACGAGTTCACGCTCGCCATCGTCGGCGGGCTGTTCGTGGTCGAGGCGGTCTCGGTCATCGTGCAGGTCGCGTCGTTCAAGCTCACCGGCAAGCGCATCTTCCTGATGGCGCCGCTGCACCACCATTTCGAGAAGATGGGCTGGGCCGAACCGACCATCGTGATCCGTTTCTGGATCATCGCTTCCATCCTGGCGCTCGCGGGTCTCGCGACGCTGAAGCTGCGGTGACGGGATGATCGACGTCTATCCCTTCCACGGATTTCCGGTCGCGGTGCTCGGCCTCGGCAAGTCGGGTCTGCCGACGGCTTTGGCTCTGGCCGCGTCGGGCGCCGAGGTGTGGGCATGGGACGACAGCGAGGACCGGCGCGCGGAAGCGCGTGCCGCCGGCGTCAATCTCGTCGACCTGCATGCAGCCGACTTGCGCGAACTCACCACGCTGGTGCTGTCGCCCGGCATCCCGCACACGCATCCGGCACCGCACGCCGTCGTCACACACGCGCGCGCGGCCGGCCTCGAGATCGTCTGCGACGTCGACCTCTTGTTCCGCACGCAGCGCGAGGCGGCCTATGTCGGCATCACCGGCACCAACGGCAAATCGACGACGACGGCCCTGATCGGCCACGTGCTGAAGCACGCCAAGCGCCGCGTCGAGATCGGCGGCAACATCGGCACGGCGGCCCTGTCGCTCGAGCCGCTCGCCGACGGCGGCACCTATGTGGTCGAGATGTCGAGCTACCAGCTCGAGCTTTCGCCCACTTCCGTGTGGGACGTGGCCGTGCTGCTCAACGTCTCGCCCGACCATCTCGACCGCCACGGCGGCATGGACGGCTATGTCGCGGCCAAGCGCAACATCTTCCAGCGCCAGACGCGCCCGCGCGCCGCGATCGTCGGCGTGGACGACGCGATCTCGGCCGGCATCCACGCGGATCTCGCGCGCGCCGACGACCAGACGGTGATCGCGATCTCCGGTTCCAAGCGCCTGACGCGCGGCGTCTACGTCGCCGAAGGCATCCTGTACGACGCGCGCGACGGCAAGCCGGTCGCGATCCGCGACCTTTCCGATTGCCTGACGCTGCCCGGTGCCCACAACCACCAGAACGCGGCGGCCGCCGCCGCCGTGGCGCTGCAGATCGGCATCGCACCAGCCAAGATCAGCGAAGCGCTGGCGACATATCCGGGCCTTGCCCACCGGCAGGAACGCATCGCCACGCTCGACGGCGTGCTGTTCGTCAACGACAGCAAGGCGACCAACGCCGACGCCGCTGCCCGGGCCCTTGGCTGCTACGACAAGATCCAGTGGATCGCGGGCGGTCAGGCCAAGGAAGGCGGCATCGAAAGCCTCCGTCCGTATTTCCCGCGCGTGGCGCACGCCTGGCTGATCGGCGAGGCGGCGAACGAATTCGCGCGCACGCTGGGCGACGTGCCCCACACGCTGGCGGTCGATCTTGCGACCGCCGTGCGCGGTGCATTCGCCACCGCGAAGCCCGGCTCGGTCGTGCTGCTGTCGCCGGCCTGCGCTTCGTGGGACCAGTTCAAGAGCTTCGAGCATCGCGGCGAGACGTTCCGCGGCCTCGTGGCCGGGCTCTCGGGCAGCGAGGGGTTGGCGGCATGAGCTTCTCGCGCACCGACAATTCGGTCATGGCCCGCTGGTGGTGGACGGTCGACAGGTGGCTGCTCGTGGCGCTTGCCCTGCTCATCGGCCTGGGTGCCGTGATGATCATGGCCGCCTCGCCGGCTGTCGCCTCGCGCGTGGGCCTGAACTCGTTCCACTTCGTCAGCAAGCAGCTCCAGATCCTTCCCGTCGCGATCCTGATCATGCTCGGCGTGTCGATGCTCGACCCGCGCCAGGTGCGCGGGCTCGCACTCGCCGGCTTCATCGGTGCTGCCGTGCTGCTGTGCCTCACCTTCGCGATCGGCATGGAGATCAAGGGTGCCAAGCGCTGGATCAGCCTGCCGGGCATGTCGCTGCAGCCGTCCGAGTTCGTGAAGCCGACGCTCGCCGTCGTCTCGGCCTGGCTCTTCGCGCTCGCGCGCAAGAAGGAAGGCTTCCCGGGCGACGCGATCGCGATCCTCGCCTACGGCGGCACGATGGCGCTCTTGCTGCTGCAGCCGGACATCGGCATGGCGTTCGTGGTGTCGGCGGTGTGGTTCGCGCAGTATTTCCTGGCCGGCCTTCGCGTGCTGTGGGTCGTGGTCCTGGCGGCCGCGGGCGGCGGGGCGGCGGTGCTGCTCTATCTGACGTTCCCGCATTTCACGAGCCGCGTGAACCGCTTCCTCGATCCGGCATCGGGCGACACCTACCAGATCAACACGGCGATGGAAGCCTTCGTGAATGGCGGCCTGCTCGGGCGCGGCCCCGGCGAAGGTACGGTCAAGTCCTCGCTGCCCGACGCGCACTCGGATTTCATCTTCGCGGTCGCGGCCGAGGAATTCGGCCTGATCCTGTGCCTCGTCGTCGTGGCCCTCTACGCCTTCGTCGTGCTGCGCGGCTTCGCGCGCGCATTGCAGGAGACCGACCTGTTCTCGCTGCTCGCGATCGCGGGCCTGTGCGTCCAGTTCGGCGTGCAGGCGCTCGTCAACATGGGTTCCACGCTGCACCTGATCCCGACCAAGGGCATGACGCTGCCCTTCGTCAGCTACGGCGGCTCGTCGCTGCTGGCGATCGCACTCGGCATGGGTTTCGTGCTCGCACTCAGCCGCAAGCGCTTCGGTGCGGGAGAAACGCTATGAGCGCCCCGCTCGTGATCCTCGCGGCCGGCGGGACCGGCGGCCACGTGTTCCCGGCGGAAGCGCTGGCGGGTTCGCTTGCCGCGCGCGGCTTCCGCCTTGCCCTCGTCACCGACGACCGGGGGACCCGCTATGGCGGGCGCCTCGGCACGCTCGACACGCACCGCCTGCCGATCCGCAAGATGACCGGCGGCATCGTGCGCCGCTTCATCGGGGCGCTCAGCCTGGTGCCGGGCTATCTCGCCGCGCGCGCACTTCTCGGGCGCCTGAAGCCTGCCGCCGTCGTCGGCTTCGGCGGCTATCCGAGCCTGCCGACCGTCGCCGCCGCACGCCACCGTTTCCGTACCGCGATCCACGAGCAGAACGCCGTGCTGGGCCGCGTCAACCGGCTCGTCGCCGGCCACGTCGACGCGATCGCCACGTCGTTCGCCGACACCCACGGGGTCGACGCGAAGGCCACGCTCGTCGGCAATCCGGTGCGCGCCAACGTCGCGGCGCTGCGCGACACACCCTTCGTCCTGCCGCAACCCGGCGGCACGCTGCGCGTGCTGGTGACCGGCGGCAGCCAGGGGGCCGCTGTCTTCGGGCGCGTGCTGCCCGCGGCGATCGCCCTGCTTTCGCCCGCACAGCGCGCGCGCGTCGCCATCGTCCAGCAGTCGCGCCAGGAAGACGCCGAGACGGTGCGCACGAGCTACCGCACGCTGGGTTTCGCCGCGGAGGTGGAGCCGTTCTTCGCCGACCTGCCGCAGCGCATCGCCGCCGCCCATCTCGTGATCGCGCGCGCGGGGGCTTCGACCGTCGCCGAGCTTGCCTGCATCGGCCGGCCCTCGCTGCTGGTACCCCTGCCGACGGCCACCGACGACCACCAGACCGCCAATGCGCGCGCACTCGCGGCCGCCGGCGGCACTTGGCTCGTCCCCGAGCCGGAATTCACGCCCGCCGATCTCGCGGCACGCCTGGCCGCACTCATCGACGACCCGGCCCCGCTCGCTTCCCTCGCGGCGGGTGCGCATTCCTTCGGCCGGCCCGACGCTGTCGACCGGCTCGCGGATCTCGTCCAGCACCTCGCGGAGGGCAAAGCATGAGGGCCCTTCCCCTCGACATCGGCCGCATCCACTTCGTCGGCATCGGCGGCATCGGCATGTCCGGCATCGCCGAGATCCTGCACAATCTCGGCTACAAGGTGCAGGGCTCGGACCAGTCGGACGGCGCCAACGTGAAGCGCCTCGTCGGCCTCGGCATCCCGGTCGCCCTGGGCCACCGCGCGGAAAACGTCGTCGGCGCGGAAGTCGTCGTCGTGTCGACGGCGGTGAAGGCCGACAATCCCGAAGTGCAGGCCGCACGCCGCAACCTCATCCCCGTCGTTCGCCGGGCCGAGATGCTGGCCGAGCTGATGCGCCTCAAATGGGCCATCGCCATCGCCGGCACGCACGGCAAGACGACCACGACCGGCCTCGTCGCCGCGATGCTGGAAGCGGCCGAGATGGATCCCACGATCATCAACGGCGGCATCCTCAACGCCTACGGCACCAACGCGCGGCTGGGCTCGGGCGACTGGATGGTCGTCGAGGCCGACGAGAGCGACGGCACCTTCATCAAGCTGCCCGCGACCATCGCGGTCGTCACGAACATGGACCCCGAACATCTCGACTACTGGGGCACGTTCGACGCCGCGCGCAAGGGCTACCAGACCTTCGTGTCGAACATCCCGTTCTACGGCTTCGCAGCGCTTTGCATCGACCATCCGGAAGTGCAGGCGCTGATCGCCTCGACGCTCGACCGCAAGATCCTTGCCTATGGCTTCTCGGCGCAGGCCGACGTGCGCGGCATCAACATGCGCCTCGACGCGGCCGGCGGCCATTTCGACGTCGCCCTTTCCGGCCGTGCGGGTGCCGATCGCACGATCCTCGGCCTCAGCC
This sequence comes from Tagaea sp., assembly GCA_965279525.1. GTDB lineage: Bacteria > Pseudomonadota > Alphaproteobacteria > CACIAM-22H2 > CACIAM-22H2 > Tagaea. The sequence continues at coordinate 49,484 of CBDIIB010000005.1, forward strand.
TGCCGCTGGTCGGCCAGCACAACGTGCAGAACGCGCTGGCGGCCGTCGCGGTCGCCGTCGAGATGGGCATCGACGACGCGACGATCCGCAAGGCGCTTGCCGGCATCAAGGGCGTCAAGCGCCGCTTCACGAACACGGGGACCGGTGCCGGTCTCACGGTCATCGACGATTACGGCCACCACCCGGTCGAGATCGCCGCCGTGCTGAAGGCCGCGCGCAGCGCCACGTCGGCGGGCGTGATCGCCGTCGTGCAGCCGCACCGCTACACGCGCCTCAAGACGCTGTTCGAGGAATTCTGCACCTGCTTCAACGACGCCGACGCCGTGATCGTCGCCGACGTCTACGCGGCCGGCGAGCAGCCCATCGAAGGCTCGTCGAAAGAAGCCCTCGTCGAAGGCCTGCGCGACCACGGCCACCGGCGCGTGGTCGGGCTCGAGGCACCCGACAAGCTCGCCGAGACCGTCCTCGCGCATGCCAAGCCCGGCGACATGGTCGTGTGCCTGGGTGCGGGAAGCATCACGCAGTGGGCCTATGCCCTGCCCGGCGAACTCGACGCGCAGAGGAGCAAGGCATGATGGTCGAGACCCGTTCCTTGCGTCTTGTCGACCGGCTGCCGAAGGTCCGCGGGACCTATCGGGCGAACGCCAGCCTTGGCCAGTACACGTGGTTCCGCGTCGGCGGCCCGGCCGAAGTGCTGTTCCGCCCGGCCGACGAGGCTGATCTTGCCGTCTTCCTCGCCGGCAAGCCCGCCGACGTGCCGGTCACGGTGATGGGCGTGGGCTCCAACCTTCTCGTGCGCGACGGCGGCGTGCCCGGCGTGACGATCCGGCTCGGCAAGGGCTTCGCCGGAATCACGCATGACGGGCGCATCCTGCGCGCCGGTGCCGCTTGCCTCGATCTCAACGTCGCCCTGCAGGCGCGCGACTGGGGCCTTGCCGGCCTCGAGTTCCTGTCGGGCATTCCCGGCACGATCGGCGGGGCCTTGCGCATGAATGCCGGCGCCTACGGCAGCGAGATGAAGGACGTGACGCTCGCCGCCGAAGCGCTCGACGCCAAGGGCGAGCGCCAGTACGTGACCAACGGCGCCTTGTGCTTCGGCTACCGCCACACCGGCATGCCCGCCGACTGGATCTTCGTTGCGGCCGAACTCAAGACCGCGACGGGCACGCAAGAAGCGATCGGTGCCCGCATGCTCGACATCCAGTCGAAGCGCGAGACGACCCAGCCCGTGCGCGCGCGCACCGGCGGATCGACCTTCGCCAATCCCGACGGGGCGAAAGCCTGGGAGCTGATCGATGCCGCCGGCTGCCGCGGCCTTACGCGCGGCGGCGCGATTGTTTCGGAAAAGCACTGCAACTTCCTGATCAACACGGGCGAGGCGACCGCCGCCGATCTCGAGGATCTGGGCGAAGACGTGCGCGCGCGCGTCAACGCGAAATTCGGCGTCGATCTCAAGTGGGAGATCAAGCGCATCGGCATCCGGCTGGAGGCTGGCCAATGACCCGCGTTCTCGTGCTGATGGGCGGCCTTTCGAGCGAGCGCGAAGTCAGCCTCGTGTCGGGGCGCGAGTGCGCCGCCGCCCTGCGCGCCAAGGGCTACGACGTTGCCGAGCACGATTTCCGTTCGCTCGAAGGGCTGGTCGCCGCGCTGGCCGAAAAGCCCGACGCGGTCTTCAACGCTCTGCACGGCCGCTATGCCGAGGACGGCACGATCCAGGGCGTGCTCGACCTCGCGCGCGTTCCCTATACGCATTCGGGCCTGCTCGCCTCGGCAATGGCGATGGACAAACCGATCGCGCGCAGGCTTTTCGCCGCGCACGGCCTGGCGGTGGCGCAGGGCGGCGTTTTCCACCGCGACGACGTGCTCGCCGGTCGCGCGATGGCCGTTCCGTTCGTGATGAAGCCGACCAACGAAGGCTCGTCGGTCGGCGTGAAGATCGTGCTGGAGAAATCCGATCTCGAAGCGCTCGCGTCCGAGCCCTGGGAATTTGACGACGAGGTGCTGGTCGAGCGCTACGTGCCGGGGCGCGAGCTGACGGTCGCCGTCCTCGGCGCCAACGGCTCGGCCAAGGCGCTGGGCGTGCTGGAGATCCGCCCCAACAACGGCTTTTACGACTATGCCGCCAAATACACCGACGGCAAGGCGATCCATCTTTGCCCGGCGCCCATCGACGCGCGCGCCTACGCGCAGGCGATGGAGATGGCGCTCGAGGCGCATCGTGCGCTCGGCTGCCGCGGCGTGAGCCGCGCCGACATCCGCTACGACGACACGCGCGGCGAACCGGGCGAACTGTGCCTGCTCGAGGTCAACACGCAACCCGGCATGACGCCGCTGTCGCTGGTCCCCGAGATCGCCGCCGCCACCGGCATGAACTTCCCCGACCTGTGCGCCTGGCTCGTCGAGCATGCGCGCCACGACGGGCCTGCACCCAAGGTGTCCGAATGATGCTGCGCCGCTCCAAATCGAAGAAGCCCGCGCGCCGGTTCGGCTGGCGACGCATCGCGTCGTTCCGCCCGTCGGCGCGCGCGATGAAGCTTTCGCTCGCCCTCGTCCTCGCCGCCTCGCTTGGCGGCGGCGGCTGGTGGGCATGGACGCACGGTGCGGCGGACCAGCTCGAAGACCTGCGCGTGGATGCCGGGCGCGGCGCCCTCGACTTCAGCGCGCGTCTGGGCCTTGTCGTGCGCGACATCCGCATCGAAGGCCGCGTGCAGACCGATCCGCGCGACGTGCGCGCGGTGCTGGACGCGCGCCGCGGCTCGCCGATTCTCGCCTTCGATCCCTATGCGGCGAAGGCCGAGCTCGAGAAGCTTCCGTGGGTCTACAGCGCCACCGTCGAGCGCCGCCTGCCCGACACGATCCTCGTGCAGATCGACGAGCGCGTGCCGCTGGCCTTGTGGCAGCGCCAGGGCCGCTTCTCGCTGATCGATTCGCAAGGCAAGGAAATCCCCGGCACCGATCCCGCGCGCTTCGCCGACCGCCCCATCGTCGTTGGCGACGATGCACCCGAGCACGCCGGCGCCTTGATCGCCCTGCTGGAAACCGAGCCCGCGATGATGGCGCGCGTCGCCGCCGCCGTGCGCGTGGGCGGACGGCGCTGGAACCTGCGGCTCGACAACGGCGTGGACGTCAACCTGCCCGAAGCCAATCCGGGTGCGGCCTACGAACGGCTCGCCCAGCTCGCGCGCGACAACGGCCTCATCGACCGCAATCTCGTCGCGGTCGACCTTCGCCTGCCCGACCGCCTGATCCTGCGCGTCGGCCGCGAACAGCCCACGGCCATCCCGACACAGACGGCGCCGCTTCCGGCGCGCCGCCCCAACAAGCCGACCTGAGGAGCGACGCAGAGTGCGCAAGAGCAAGCGGAAATCCCGGAACGGCCTGATCGCGGCCCTCGATCTCGGCTCGACCAAGGTTGCCTGCTTCGTCGCCAAGGCCGAGCCCGACGGCTCGGCGCGCGTCGTGGGCATCGGCCACCAGATCAGCCATGGCGTGAAGGGCGGCGCGATCATCGATCTCGAGGACGCCGAGAACTCCATCCTGTCGGCCGTCTCGGCGGCCGAGCAGATGGCGGGCGAGACGCTGAAGAGCGTCGTCGTCAACCTGATCGGCGGCCATCCGCAGTCGCGCACGGTGCCGGTCGAGGTCGCGATTTCCGGCCACGAGATCGCCGAACACGACCTGCGCAAGGTGCTCGACCAGGCGCGCCAGACCCAGGGTGCCGCCGACCGGCGCCTCATCCATCAGATCCCCGTCGGCTTCACGATCGATGGCAGCCGCGGCATCCGCGATCCGCGCGGCATGTGCGGCGACCGGCTCGGCGTCAACATGCACATGCTGACGGCAGGCTCGGCGGCCGTGCGCAATCTCGAAAGCGTCGTCGCGCGCTGCCACCTGGAAGTCGAGGACGTCGTCGTGCCGGCCTATGCCGCCGGGCTCGCCTGTCTCGTCGAGGACGAGATGGACCTGGGCACCTGCGTCATCGACATGGGTGGCGGCACCACGTCCTTCGCCGTGTTCTTCGACGGGCACTGCGTCTATGCCGACACGATTTCGGTCGGTGGCGCCCACGTGACCAACGACATCGCGCGCGGGCTTTCGACGCCGCTCGCCTATGCCGAACGGATGAAAACGCTGCACGGCAGCTGCATCCCGTCGGCGGCCGACGAACGCGAGATCATCGACGTGCCGCTGGTCGGCGAGGAAGAGCACGCGCAGGCCAACCACGTGCCCAAATCGATCCTGACCGGGATCATCGCACCGCGCCTCGAAGAGACGTTCGAGATGGTGCGCCAGCGTCTCGAAGCCTCGGGCTTCGACCGCATCGCGGGCCGGCGCGTCGTGCTGACAGGCGGCGCTTCGCAGCTCCAGGGCGTGCGCGAGCTTGCCGCCATGGTCCTCGACAAGCAGGTGCGCATGGGCAAGCCCATCCGCCTCGCCGGTCTCGCCGACCAGACCGGCGGCCCCGCCTTCGCGGCGTGCGCCGGGCTCGTCGCTTTCGCCCTCGCCAAGGGCACGGAATCCATGCGGACCGAGGCCGCACCCGCCCAGGGTGCCGGCATGTTCGGCCGTTTCGGGATGTGGCTGAAGGAGAACCTATGACGGAAGGACCTTCGCCGCGCAACGCAAGACCACCACACCGTCTCGGCCCGCGAAAACCGGGCCACCAGATCAACCAGCTTTTCGGAACTCACAGGGATCGGAGGTAACGACCATGGCCATCACACTCGGAATCCAGCCCAGCGAACTCAAGCCGCGCATCACCGTCGTCGGTGTGGGCGGTGCCGGCGGCAATGCCGTCAACAACATGATCCGCGCCAAGCTCGAAGGCGTGGAGTTCGTCGTCGCCAACACCGACGCGCAGGCACTCGGCCAGTCGATCGCGGAACGCAAGCTCCAGCTCGGCGTGGGCGTCACGCAAGGGCTGGGTGCGGGCTCGCGTCCCGACGTCGGCCGCGTGGCGGCGGAAGAATCGATGGGCGATCTCCTGGAGCACATCCAGGGTTCGCACATGGTGTTCGTCGCCGCCGGCATGGGCGGGGGCACCGGCACCGGTGCCGCCCCGGTCATCGCGCGGGCGTGCCGCGAGCATGGCATCCTGACGGTCGGCGTGGTGACCAAGCCCTTCCACTTCGAAGGGCAGAACCGCATGCGCTTGGCCGAAGCGGGCATCGAGGAACTGCAGCAGACGGTCGACACGCTCATCATCATCCCGAACCAGAACCTGTTCCGGGTGGCCAACGAGCGCACGACCTTCGCCGACGCCTTCAAGATGGCCGACGACGTGCTGTACTCGGGCGTTCGCGGCGTCACCGACCTCATGGTGATGCCGGGCCTCATCAATCTCGACTTCGCCGACATCCGCTCGGTGATGGGCGAGATGGGCAAGGCGATGATGGGCACGGGCGAGGCCGAGGGCGACAACCGCGCCATCGACGCCGCCCAGAAGGCGATCTCGAACCCGCTGCTCGACGACGTGTCGATGAAGGGCGCCAAGGGCGTGCTCATCAACATCACCGGCGGCATGGACATGACGCTGTTCGAGGTCGACGAGGCGGCCAACCGCATCCGCGACGAAGTGGATCCGGAAGCCAACATCATCTTCGGTTCGACCTTCGACGAGAGCCTCAACGGCCGCATGCGCGTGTCGGTCGTGGCCACCGGCATCGAGGCGGTCGCCGCCGCGATGCCGCTGCCCGACAAGAAGATCGTCAACATCCGGGCGACCGCGCGCCCGGCGATGCCCACGGCCCCGATGACCACGACGGCACCCGCCGCCGTGGCCGCGGCGACCGCGATCCCGCCGATGCCGGCCTATGTGCCGGCGACGGTGGCCCAGGCGGCACCCATCCAGCAGGGTGCCACCGCCCTGAAGATGGAACCGGCCCCGATGCCCGAACCCGCACCGGCACCCGCCCCGGTCGAGACGGTCGCCGAGCCGGCCCCGATCGTCGCGGCACCGGTCGCCGAGGCGTTCATCCCGCCCCGGCCGGTCGAGGTCGCGGCCCCGGCCGCCGCCCCGGCGCAGCCGGCCAACCCGTTCGCCGAGGCCGAAATGGTCAACGCGGGCAAGACGACCGCCGCCAAGCCCGCCCGTCCGGAATCGCTGTTCAAGCGGATGATGCGGACCGGCGCCCAGCGGCCGGAGGCGGGAGCGGTCCCGCAGCCCACGCTGGTGGCACCTGTCGGCGGCATCATGCCGGCGGCGGCCGCTCCGGCACCCGCACCGGTGCCGGCACCGGCTCCCCAGCCGGTCGTGACCCAGCCGCGTCTGGGCGGTCTCGACCCGTCGGACCGTCTCCAGACCAAGTCGGAAGACGACCTGCTGGAAATCCCGGCGTTCCTGCGCCGCCAGGCGAACTAGAGCTGCAACAGTTCGCAACAAAAGGTGACTTGAGGCTCCGGGGGTGGTCCTGTACCAACCCTCGGAGCCTCAAGGTTTTTTCAGGGGAAGAAGTCGCCGCGGCCCGGCGTTGTGGTCGCAGAGTGCCTCTCCCACCGGAGTTCTGATTTGCTCGGCAAGCGTACACAAAAGCCACGTACCGTTGCGCAGCGCACCCTGAAGGGTCCGATCGCCTGCACCGGCACCGGCCTGCATTCCGGCCGGAAGGTCGCGATGCAGCTCCTGCCGGCACCGCCCAATCACGGCATCGTGTTCCGCCGGCGCGACGTGCCCGGCGACGCCGGCATCCTGAAGGCCGATTTCCGCGCCGTGCGCGACACGCGCCTGTGCTCGATGCTGGCCAACGACGCGGGCACGAAGATCGGCACGGTCGAGCATCTGATGGCCGCCCTCTACGGCTCGGAGATCGACAACCTGATCGTCGAACTGGACGCCGACGAAGTGCCGGTCATGGACGGCTCGGCCGCCCCGTTCCTGTTCCTTGTCGACTGCGCCGGAACCATCGAGCAGGCGGCGCCGCGCCGCGCCATCGAGATCCTGGCCCCCGTCGCCTTCGAAGAAGGCGACGCGCACATGGCGCTGACGCCGGGTGCGGGCTTCTCGGCCGAGTTCGAGATCGATTTCGCCAACGAGGCGATCGGCCGGCAGGCCATCCACGTGGCACTGGAACCGGCGAGCTTCCGCCAGGAAATCGCGCGCGCCCGCACGTTCGGCTTCGAGCACGAGGTCGCCTCGCTGCGCGCGATGGGCCTTGCCCGCGGCGGTTCGCTCGACAACGCGGTCGTCGTGTCGGGCGAGCGCATCCTCAACGAGGACGGCCTGCGCTTCGACGACGAGTTCGTGCGCCACAAGGTGCTCGACCTGGTCGGCGACTTCTACCTCGCCGGCGCCCCGATCCTGGGCCACGTGCAGGCCCGGCGCAGCGGCCACCGCCACAACAACGCGCTGCTGCATGCCCTGTTCGCCAGCCCCGCCGCCTGGCGCTGGACCGAAGTGGGTGCCGATACCTATTCCCGCCCGATCGCGGCCCGCGCCAGCGTTCTGGCCTCCGATTGACCGGCCCGCCCGGCCTTCGGGCAGGGCTGAAATTCCCTCCGGATTCGCCTATATTGGGACCATGATCGCCAGACGCGCCCCCCGGACGATTCGCCTCGCCGCCGCCCTTGCCCTCGGCGCGCTTGCCGCTGCCTGCAGCGGCACCGAGGAAGAGGCCTATGTCGAGAAGCCGGTCGAGGAACTCTACAACAACGCCGTGAACGCGATGTCGACCGGCAACAACATCCGGGCGGCCAAGCTGTTCGACGAGGTCGAGCGCCAGCACCCCTATTCGGTCTGGGCGACCCGGGCGCTGCTGCAGGCCGCCTATGCGCACTACCAGGCCAACAAGTACGACGACGCCATCGTGGCGCTGGACCGTTTCATCCAGCTCAACCCGTCCAATCGCGACGTCGCCTACGCCTATTATCTGAAGGCGCTGTGCAACTACGAGCAGATCACCGACGTGGCGCGCGACGCGCGCATGACCGAGCTTTCCCTGCAGGCGCTGCAGGAGGTCGTGCGCCGCTTTCCCGAAACGTCCTTCGCGCGCGACGCGCGCGTGAAGATCGACCTCACCTACGACCATCTCGCCGGCAAGGAGATGGAGGTCGGACGCTTCTATCTCAAGCGCGGCCAGTGGCTGGCGGCGATCAACCGCTTCCGCACGGTCGTGGACAAGTACCAGACCACGGGCCACACGCCCGAAGCGCTCCACCGCCTGGTCGAGGCCTACATGGCGCTTGGCCTCGTCGACGAGGCGCGCCGGTCGGCCGCCGTGCTCGGCCACAACTATCCCGGCAGCGAGTGGTACCAGGACTCCTACGCGCTGGTCGGCACGGGCCAGCTGCCCAAGGACGAGCGCCCGGGCATCGTCTCGCGCACGCTCAACGCCCTCAATCCGCTGAACCTGTTCTAGATCGCGGGCTCGCCGGTCTAGGAATAAATAACGAGAACATATTGACAACATCCGGGCTTCGCCGCTAGCCTCTGCGTGCGAGTCCCCCTCCCACACCTCGCGAGGCCGCTGCCCGTGACAAACCCTCCCCGCCGGTCCCCGGAACGCCCGCATCTGACGCTCGTGCCGCCCGCCTTCCCTGTGGCCGATTCTCCCGCTACATCGAAGGCGATGCTCGCCTCGCTCGCCATCCGCGATTTCGTCCTGATCGACCGGCTCGACCTCGCCTTCGAGGCGGGGCTGTCCGCCCTCACCGGCGAGACGGGTGCGGGCAAGTCGATCCTGCTCGACGCGCTCGGCCTGGCGCTGGGCGGGCGCGCGGAAGCGGGCTTCGTGCGCAAGGGTGCCGCACAGGCCACCGTCGCCGCCAGCTTCGATGTCGAGGCGGGTCATCCGGCGCTGGCGCGCCTTGCCGAACAGGGCCTCGACCTGCCGGAGGCCGGCGCACCGCTGATCCTGCGCCGCGTGCTGTCGGCCGACGGGCGCAGCCGCGCCTTCGCCAACGACCAGGCCTGCTCGGTGGCATTGCTGCGCGAGCTTGGCGGGACCCTCGTCGAAGTCCACGGCCAGTTCGACACGCACGGCCTGTTCGACGCGTCCACCCATTGCGGCCTGCTCGACGCGTGGGCCGATCTCGTGCGGCCGGCCGCCGATCTGGCACGCCTGCATGGCGACTGGCGCACCCGCATGCGCGCGGTCGACGAGGCCAACGAAGCCGTCGCGCGCGCACGCGCCGAGGAAGACTATCTGCGCCACGCCCTTGGCGAACTCGACGAACTGGAACCCAAAGCGGGCGAGGAAAAGACGCTCGCCGAACAGCGCGGGATCCTGCAGGGCCGCGAGAAGCTGGCGCAAGCGCTGGCCGAAGCGGCCGCCGAGATCGGCCAGCACAAGGGTGCCGAAGGCGCGTTGCGCGCCGCCCAGCGTGCCCTCGAACGAGTGGCCCCGCATGCCGGCGAACGCTTCGACCGCGCCATCGCCGCCCTCGACCGGGCCGCGTCCGAAGCGATGGATGCCGCGGCCGAGATCGAGGCGGCAGGCGATGCGCTCTCCGAAGGCGGCAGCGATCTTGAGAAGACCGAGGAGCGGCTGTTCGCGTTGCGGGCACTCGCGCGCAAGCATCGCACCGACGTGGACGGGCTTGCGGCCCTGCGCGCCGAGATGGCGGGCAAGCTTGCTGCCCTCGACGACGGCGAGGCTGGCCTCAAGAAACTGGCGCAGGCCGCCGCGGCGGCGAAGTCCGCCTACCTTGCAGCCGCGAAGACACTGTCGGCCGCGCGCAATGCCGCCGCCGGCAAGCTCGACAAGGCGCTTGCCAAGGAACTGCCGCCGCTGAAGCTCGACAAGGCGAAGTTCCGCACGCGCCTGACCGCACTTGCCGAAGCCGACTGGAACGCCGGCGGCATGGATAGTGTCGCCTTCGAGGTCGCGACCAATCCCGGCAGCGAGCCCGGCCCGCTCGCCAAGATCGCCTCGGGCGGCGAGCTTGCGCGCTTCATGCTGGCGCTGAAGGTGGTGCTGGCGCGCGCCGACGCGCGGCGCGGCCTTGCCCCCGCCCTCGTGTTCGACGAAGTGGATGCCGGCATCGGCGGTGCCGTCGCCGCCGCCGTCGGCGAGCGCCTGGCACGCCTTGCGCGCGAAGCGCAGGTGCTCGTCGTCACGCACAGCCCGCAGGTGGCGGCCCGCGCCGACACGCATCTGCGCGTCGCCAAGACCGCGACCGCCAAGACCGCCGCCACGCGCGTGGAAACGCTCGACCCGCGCGCCCGGCGCGAGGAAATCGCGCGCATGCTGTCGGGTGCCACGATCACCGATGCGGCGCGCGCGGCCGCCGATGCGCTTCTCGCGAGCCCGGCTGCATGAGTGCGAAGAAGAAGGCGGCGAAGAAGTCCGACTTTTCCGCCCTCGCCGTCGACGACCTTTCCGCAAGCCAGGCCGCGGCCGAACTCGAAAGGCTGGCGCGCGAGATCGTGCGCCACGATCTCGCCTATCACGCCAAGGATGCCCCGCTCGTCGCGGACGCCGAATATGACGATCTGAAAAAGCGGAATTCCGCGATCGAGAAGCGCTTCCCGCTGCTGAAGCGCGGGGATTCGCCATCCGAGAAGGTGGGCGCTCCTGCCGCGGCGGGCTTCGGCAAGATCCGCCACGAACTGCCGATGCTGTCGCTCGACAACGCATTCGACGAGGCCGACGTGCGCGAGTTCGGCCAGCGCCTGCGCCGCTTCCTCGACATGGAAGAAGGCGAGATCGCGTTCTCGGCCGAGCCGAAGATCGACGGGCTGTCGATCTCGCTGCTCTACGAAAACGGCGTCTTCGTGCGGGGCGCCACGCGCGGCGACGGCGAAGAGGGCGAGGACGTCACCGCCAACCTCAAGACCATCCGCGAGATCCCGCAGAAACTTTCCGGAACGCCGCCCGCGCGCATCGAGGTGCGCGGCGAGATCTACATGACACGCGCCGACTTCCTCAAGATGAACGAAGCGCAGGAAGCGGCCGGCGACAAGGTCTTCGCCAACCCGCGCAACGCCGCCGCCGGCTCGCTGCGCCAGCTCGACTGGACGATCACCGCAAAGCGCCCGCTGCGCTTCTTCGGCTATGCGCTTGGCGTGTACGAAGGCCCGGCCATCGACACGCAGAGCGAGCTCCTGAAGAAGCTCAAGGGCTGGGGATTCGTCGTCAATCCCCGCGCGCGCCGCTGCAAGGACGTCGACGCGCTGATCGAGTTCCAGGCCGAGATCGGCCGCGACCGGCCCGACCTGCCCTACGACATCGACGGCGTGGTCTACAAGGTCGACCGGTTCGACCTGCAGAAGCGCCTCGGGTTCGTCGCGCGCAGCCCGCGCTGGGCCATCGCGCACAAGTTCGCGGCCGAGCAGGCGCAGACACGGCTGAACCGCATCGTGATCCAGGTCGGGCGCACGGGTGCCCTCACGCCGGTCGCCGAGCTGGAGCCCGTCAACGTGGGCGGCGTGATGGTCGCGCGCGCCACGCTGCACAACGAAGGCGAGATCGAGCGCAAGGACGTGCGCGAAGGCGACCTCGTCATCGTCCAGCGCGCGGGCGACGTGATCCCGCAGATCGTCGCGCACGTGCCCGAGAAGAACCGGCCGCGCGGCAAAGCTTTCAGCTTCCCCACGCACTGCCCCGAATGCGGGTCGATCGCCGTCCGGCCCGAGGGCGAGGCGATCCGCCGCTGCACGGGCGGGCTTACCTGCCCCGCACAGGCGGTCGAGCGGCTGCGCCATTTCGTGTCGCGCGGCGCCTTCGACATCGAGGGGCTGGGCGAGAAGAACATCGAGGAGCTGTTCGGGCTGGGCTGGGTGAAGAAGCCGGGCGACCTGTTCCGCCTCGCGGCACGCAACGGCGAGCTTTCGAAGCGCGAAGGCTGGGGCGACAAGTCGGTCGAACGGCTGCTCGCGGCCATCGAGGCGCGGCGCAAGGTGGCACTGGACCGTTTCATCTTCGCGCTCGGCATCCGCCAGGTCGGCGAAGCGACCGCGCGCCTGCTGGCAGTGCATTACGGCTCGTTCGACGCGTGGCGCGTTGCCATGGAAAAGGCGCAGGGCGAACTTGCCGCCTTCCAGGGCGAGAAGCGCAAGCCTGAGCTGGTCGGCGAGGCGTGGAAGGAACTCGTCGCCATCGACCAGATCGGCGACGCGATGGCCGTCGACATCGCCGGATTCTTCGCCGAGGCGCACAACCGCGAAGCGCTCGACGATCTCGCCGCCGAAATCGCCGTCGCCGATTTCGAGAAGCCGAAGAACGTCAACGAAGCCGTCGCCGGCAAGACCATCGTGTTCACCGGTACGCTGACCACGATGAGCCGCGATGAGGCGAAGGCGGGGGCACTCGCGCTGGGCGCCAAGGTCGCGGGCTCGGTGTCGAAGAAGACCGATCTGGTGGTCGCCGGCCCGGGCGCCGGTTCGAAACTGGCCGAGGCCGAAAAGCATGGTGTTGCGGTCATCGACGAAGCCGCGTGGCGCAAGCTCGCCGGGCTCGATTCGTAATGGCGTCCGTCACCGCGACGGCACCCGACGGCCGCGTCGTCGTGGTCCACGAATATGCGGGCGACGAGCTGGGCGAGGATTACGCGCTCGCCGACATCGTCGAAGATCTCGCGATCGGCCGGATGGACGGGGACGCGTTCGTGATCGAGCGCCGCCAGCTTCGCGAGCTGGAAACGCTCGCCCACGGCTTCTCGTTCGACTATCCGGAAGGCTTCGTCGAGATGTGCCTCGACATCGTGCGCGCAGGCGCAAGCCTGCCCGGGGACAGCTTGCGCTTCGAGGCGGATTTCTGAAACGTCAGGGCTTGCGCGCGAAGGCCAGAAGCGCGCCGAGCCCGCAGATCGCGACACCCGATGCCGCGCGCACGCGACGCAGGATGTCGGGCCGGCGGGTCAGGCCGTCGCGCGCCCGCACGGCCCCGAACACGACGGCCACGTCGACGCCGGTGTTCAGCAGCACCGAGATGCAGCCCAGAAGCACGAACTGCCCCGCCACGCCGCCGGCCGACGGATCGACGAACTGCGGCAGGAAGGCGAGGAAGAAGGCCGCCGTCTTCGGGTTGAGCGCCTCGACGACGATGCCTTCGCGAAACGCGCGGGCAGCGCCCGTCGCGGCGACGGGCCCCGCGACGGCGATCCCGGCCTCGCGCACGGTCTTGATGCCGAGCCAGACGAGATAGATGGCCCCGGCGAACTTCAGCAGCGCGAAGGCTTCCGCACTCGCGAGCACGAGCGCCGACACGCCGAGCGCACCGGCCAGCACATGCACGAGTCCGCCAAGGCCGGTGCCGAACGTCGAGGCGAGCCCCTCGGCCCGGCCGCCGGCCAGCGTGCGCGCGGCGACATAGAAGATGCCGGGACCCGGCGTGAGCGCCACGACAAAGGCGGCGACCAGGAAAAGCGCGAATTCCGTCATGCGATCTTCGCCGTCGCCGCTTCGAGCCAGCCGCGCGTCTGGGCATCCACCAGCGGGCCGATCTCGGCCGCCACGCGCGCGTGATAGGCGTCGAGCCATGCGGTTTCGCCCGCATCCAGCAGCTCGCGCGCGACGAGTGCCCGGTCGATGGGGGCAAGCGTCAGCGTCTCGAAACCCAGCATCGGGCGTTCGGCCCCCGCCGGCATCGGCAGTTCGGTGACCGCGATCAGGTTCTCGATGCGGATTCCGTAGGCGCCGGTCTTGTAGTAGCCCGGCTCGTTCGAAACGATCATGCCCGGCTGCAGCGCCACGCTGTTGGGCATCTTTGAAATTCGGTGCGGTCCCTCGTGCACCGACAGGTACGAACCCACGCCGTGGCCCGTGCCGTGGTCGTAGTCGAGGCCCACTTCCCACAGCGCATGGCGTGCGAGCGCGTCGAGCTGCGAGCCCGACGTGCCCTTGGGGAAGCGGGCGCGGGCAAGCGCGATATGGCCCTTCAGCACGCGCGTGAAACGGTCCTTCTGCTCGTCGGTCGGCTTGCCGACCGCAAGCGTGCGCGTCACGTCGGTCGTGCCGTCGGGATACTGGCCGCCGGAATCGACGAGGAACAGCATGTCGGGCTCGAGCCGGCGCGAGGTCGACGGCGTGGCGCGGTAATGCACGATGGCGCCGTTGGGCCCGGCGCCCGAGATCGTGTCGAAGCTCGTGTCGCGCAGGTCGCCGCCCTGCCGGCGGAACTCCAGCAGCTTGTCGCCGACCGCGATCTCGTCCCACTTGCCCGTCGGTGCCTCGCGGGCAAGCCACGCGAGGAAGCGCACCAGCGATGCGCCGTCGCGCACGTGTGCCGCACGGCTGCCCGCCAGTTCCTGCGGGTTCTTGCAGGCCTTGGGCAGCGCGCACACGCACGCGTCGCGCACCAATACCGCACCCGATGCGGCAAGAAGCTGGTCGATCCATGCCGATGCGGTCAGCCGGTCGGTCAGCACGCGCGCCTTGTCGGCACCCAGCGCTTCGAGGGCGGGTCCCAGCGCTTCGGGTGCCGCCACGCGCACGCGGTTGCCCAGATGCGCCTTCGTCTCGGGCAGAAGCTTGCGTGCGTCCATGAACAGGTCGAGCGGGCGGCTCTCGTCGGCATGCAGGATCGCGAAACCCAGGGCCAGCGGCGTGTGCGGCACGTCGGCGCCGCGGATGTTGAGCAGCCAGGCGAGACTGTCGGGGGCCGTGACGATCGCGGCGGCGATGCCGTCCTTGCGCAGCTTCGCCGCAAGCTCGGCGCGCTTTTCTTCCGACGACTTGCCGGCGAGTTCGATTGGATGCGGGCGCGCGGGCGAAAGTGCCGGTGCGGGCTGGCCCTTCCACACGGCGTCGATCGGATTGCGCTTTACCGGAACAAGACTTGCCCCCGCGCGCTCGCACGCCAGGCGCAGCCGGTCGACCGAATCGCTCGAATGGAGCCAAGGGTCGTAGCCGATGCGCCCGCCCTTGGGCGCGTTGGCGGCCAGCCAGTCGGACGGCGGCTCCTCGACCAGATGGCGATACTCGAAGACCGTCGCGTCGACCTGCGTGCGGACCTGCAGCGTGTAGCGCCCGTCGACGAACATCGCCGCCTTGCCGGCAAGCACGATGCACGCACCGGCCGATCCGGTGAAGCCGGTGAGCCATTCCAGCCGCTCGGCGCGCGGGCTGACATATTCGCCCTGATGCTCGTCGCCGCGCGGCAGCACGAAGCCGGCGAGATCCTGACGCACGAGTTCGATGCGCAACTCGCCGACGCGGCTGCGCTGCCATCTTCCTTCGCCAAGCCCGTCGTCGTGGCCGGCGGCGAGTTCGGCGTGGAGGGCATCGAGCTGGGCTTTGAGCGCATCGGACGGCCGCGCGCAGACAAGTGCGTGCCACGCCCGCACGTCGAGGGCGGGCGGAGTCGAGAGCACGCCCGCGACGATCGCGCGCACGGCGGCGACATCGGCGTTCGCGTCGTTCTTCGCCAGCAGCTTCGCCAGCGCTTCGTCACCCTGATAGGTCATTCGGCACACGGACTTGGAGGGGGAGGAATCGGTCATTCGCGCGGCAGGATATCGGCACGCCGGATCGGCCGAGCCCTGCAAAATTTGGCGAAAATGTGCCGGTAACATGCGTTTTATGCATTGCTGCGGCGCAGTATTAACCCATTTCCTGCGGGGCTGGCGGGCCTAAGTTGATCTCGTTCGTTCGTGCACGATCAAACGACCCGATTGGCGGGTCCCCGCGCCGAACGCAGATGGAGAAGTGAATTATGTCCGCCACCCAGCTTTCGCCCACCCTTTACGGCCGCGTGTCGGCCACTCAGGTGGAGACGGCCCTGGAAGCGCGGCGCGTGCGTACCCAGGCGCTCGCCGCCCTTGCTGCCGACGGTCTCGGCGCGATCGGGTCCGGCCTCAAGGCGCTGTTCGGTCGCATCAAGACGTGGAGCGAGCGCCGCAGCACCTACGCCGAGCTCGAAGGTCTCGACGACCGCATCCTGGCCGACATCGGCCTGTCGCGCGGCGAGATCGCCCAGGTCGCCGAAGGCCACTATGTCCGCGACCAGGACGGCTACACGTTCGCCGCCAAGCCGGCCCCGGCCGCCAACGCGGCAGCGTTCGAAGCAAAGGCCGCCTGAACAAGGCGTTCCTTCGCAGGACGGAAATGACGGCGGCCTTGCGAAAGCAGGGCCGCCGTTTTCGATTCTAGAGCATCTCCCCGGTCCGCAGCCGGTAGACCGCGACGCTGAGCAGCATCGCGACGGGCCGGTCCTCGCCGGCAAGCGGCAGTGTCAGACGTTCGGCTTCGGCGATGTCGTGGAGCGGCAGCGCGTGGGGCGGAGGCGCCAGGTTCCACGTGGGGATGCCTTGGCGTGCGGTGAGGGCGAGCGAGCGTCCGAATGCGGTCTCGTTGAGGCCCGGCACTTCCTCGTCGAGATAGCCGCCGGTCTGGTCGTTGTTGCGCGCGCGCGTCACGGCCGTGCCGACGACGCGATAGCGGTAGCGCCCGGTGCCCGGCTCGATATCGGCAAGCCAGATGTTGGGAAGCAGCTTGGGGATGTCGATCGGATCGATGTCGGAACGCCGCGGCACGCGCCCGCTATTGACGCGCACGCCGCACCAGTAATCCCAGAGTGCTGCGATCTTCCAGTGGCGGGTCGGCGGAAACGGGGCGACGGGCTGTGAATTTGCGTCCAAGGAAATCTCTCGGCATTCCATTCAAGGAAGCCGAGTCTGTCATCAGAATAATTAATTTAAGGTTAGACCTATCAAGTTGAATTTTCCGCGCAATCAGGCGGCAGCGACCGCATTTTTTTCAGCGGCGGCCGCAAGACTTTCGATGCGGTCGAGCAGCGGCACGAAATGGTCGAGCTCGGCCTCCGCCTCGGCATTCGCCGCGCGAAGTTCCGCCAACGTGACCGTGCTTTCGGCAAGTGCCCGCTCCTTGTCGACGGCGTGCGCCGCGGCCGCCTCGAAGCGCGACTGCGCCTCGGCGATCTGCGCCTCGGCGGCTTCGGCGCGCGTCTGCACTTCGGCAAGCTTCGCCGCCAGCGATGCCGCCTCGGCCTTCAAGGCCGCGTGCTCGGCCTCGATCTTCGAAAGGTTGCCTTGCGTCTCGCCGGCGCGCGCCTGCGCGTCGATGGCGCGGCTGTCGGCATCGTCGGCACGGCCCTGCGCGTCCGCCAGTTCCGCTTCGAGTGCCGACAGGCGTGCCGCCTGCGCGCCGGCCTCGGTCTGCGCACGCGCGAGCTTCGCCTCGTAGTCGCCAAGTCGCTTGCCCATGTCCTCGGCCTTGGCGATCCAGCTCTGCGTGGCGGCCTCCGCGCGCGCGCGCGAATCCTCGGCCGCCTTGGTCTCGTGGCGCGCGGTCTCGGCCGCCTCGCGTTCGCGCGCGAGCAGCGCTTCGGCGGTGGCGAGTGCCGCCTTCGCCGCCTCGTTCGCCTGCACGAGTTCGGGATCGATCACCACGCGCGGCGGCGCGTTGCGCAGTTCCTCGATCTCGTCGTAGGCACCGGCAAGTTCGTCGCCGAGATTGAGTGCCGCCAGCAGCATCAGGCGCGCGTCGCCCGCCTGGCCCACCTGGCCGGCGATCTCGCGCACCTTCTCGTCGACATAGCTGCCGATGCCGCGCACGCGTTCTTCGCGCCCGTCGTCGCACACGATGGGATAGTCGCGGCCGTTCACGCGGATGGAGATCTGGCTCATCGGCTTTTGCTCCCGGGGCTAGACGCTGCCGGCCTTCAGTTTCTCGATCGCCTTGTCGAGCCGCGATTCGACCTGGTCGGCGAGGCCCGACAGGGCCGCGTAGTCGGCCTTGAGCTTCGCCAGCTCCGCTTCGGCGGCTTCGGCGCGGCCGCGCAGCCCCGACTCGGATTTGATGCGCGCCTCGAGGGCGGCTTCGAGACGCTGGACGGCGGCATTCAGGCGATCGAGGGACGGCGACGACATGGGCGTTGTGAACTTTCCGAAAAACCAAGTTGCATTGCGATTGCGGCACCTTAAGGGCGGGATTCGAGTCGCGACAACGTCCTTGTCGTACCCCCGCCCCGAGCGGGGTTGACGGGGCACCCCCCGGGCGGCATGTTCCGCGCGTTTTCGGGTCTCCAACACCGTTAGAAGTGAGCCGGATGAGCGCCGCACCCCAGACCGTCCCGACGAGTGCCCCCCTTCCCCTGAGCGACAGGCAGACCCCGGCGCACATGCGCCTGGCCAACGCCATCCGCGCGCTGTCGATGGATGCGGTCGAGAAGGCGAAATCGGGCCATCCGGGCATGCCGATGGGCATGGCGGACGTGGCGACGGTGCTGTGGGGCAAGCACCTGAAGTTCGATCCCACGGCCCCCGACTGGGCCGACCGCGACCGCTTCGTGCTGTCGGCCGGCCACGGCTCGATGCTGCTCTATTCGCTGCTGCATCTGACCGGCTATGCCGACATGACGATGGGCGAGATCGAGCGCTTCCGCCAGCTGGGTGCCAAGACCGCCGGCCATCCCGAGTTCGGCCATGCGTCGGGCATCGAGACGACGACCGGCCCGCTCGGCCAGGGGCTGGGCAATGCCGTGGGCATGGCGCTGGCCGAACGCATGATGGCGGCCCGCTACGGCGACGCCGTCGTCGACCATTACACCTATGTAATCGCCGGCGACGGCTGCCTGATGGAAGGCATCAGCCACGAGGCGATCTCGCTGGCGGGCCATCTGCGCCTCGCGAAGCTGATCGTGCTGTTCGACGACAATTCGATCTCGATCGACGGGCCGACCGACCTTGCCGTCTCCGACGACCAGGTCGCGCGCTTCAAGGCGTGCGGCTGGAACGCGGTGGCGATCGACGGCCACGACCCGGCCGCGATCGACGCGGCAATCACGGCCGCCAAGACGAGCGACCGGCCCACGATGATCGCCTGCAAGACGACCATCGGCTACGGCGCACCGACGAAGGCGGGTACGGCCGGCAGCCACGGCGCCCCGCTGGGTGCGGCCGAGATCGAGACCGCGCGCAAGCGCCTGGGCTGGACGGCCGCCCCCTTCCAGATCCCGGCCGACATCCTGACCGAATGGCGCGGCTTCGGTGCGGCCGGTGCCGCCAAGCGCGCATCGTGGGAACGGCGCGTGGCCAAGCTCGAACCGGCCCAGCGCGCCGAATTCCGCCGCGTGCTCGACGGCAAGCTGCCCAAGGGCTGGATCGAGGCGTGTGCGGCCTACAAGGACAAGCTCGCCGCCGACAAGCCCAACATCGCCACGCGCGTCTCTTCGCAGAACGCGCTCGACGTGCTGACCGCCCTGGTTCCCGAGCTCGCCGGCGGCTCGGCCGATCTCACGGGCTCGAACAACACCAAGGCGAAGGCGCAGGGCATCGTGAAGCCCGGCAGCTTCGCGGGCAGCTACATCCACTATGGCGTGCGCGAGCACGGCATGGCCGCCGCGATGAACGGCATGGCGCTGCATGGCGGGCTCATCCCCTATGGCGGCACGTTCTTCGTGTTCACCGACTATTGCCGCCCGTCGATCCGCCTGTCGGCCCTGATGGGCCAGCGCGTGGTCTACGTGATGACGCACGATTCCATCGGCCTTGGCGAAGACGGCCCGACGCACCAGCCGGTCGAGCATCTGGCCGCGATGCGTTCGATGCCCAACGTGTGGACGATCCGCCCGGCCGACGCGATCGAAGCGCTCGAAGCCTGGCAGATCGCCATCGCGCGCGCCGACGGCCCGAGCGTGCTTTGCCTCACGCGCCAGAACCTGCCCACGCTGCGCGGGGCCCCCACCACCGAGAACCTTTCGGCAAAGGGCGGTTACGTGCTCGCCGAAGCCGATGGCGAACGCCAGGCCACGCTGGTCGCGACCGGGTCGGAAGTGATGCTGGCGATGGAAGCGCGCAAGCTGCTTGCCGCCGAAGGCATCAAGGCCGCCGTCGTGTCGATGCCCTGCACGCAGGCGTTCGACCGGCAGACGGCCAAGTACCGCAAGGAAGTGCTGGGCCCGTCGCGCTGCCCGCGCATCGTGTGCGAGGCCGGCCTCGAATTCGGCTGGGAACGCTACATCGACGGCAAGGGCGCTTTTGTCGGCATGACCGGCTTCGGCGCCTCGGCCCCCGCCCCCGATCTCTACAAGCATTTCGGCATCACCGCCGAGGCGATCGCGGCGGCGGCCAAGAAGCTCGTCTGACGATGCGCGACACGCTGCTCTTCGATCTCGACGGCACGTTGACCGATACCGACGCGCTGCATTTCGAAGCGTATGTGCGCCTGCTCGCCCCCTATGGCAAGGCGGTCACGCACGACACGTACAAGTCGCGCATCATGGGGGCGACGAACGACAGCATCATGGGCTGGCTGTTCCCCGATGCCGACGCCGCCGGGCGCAGCGAGCTTGCCGCGCGCAAGGAAGCGCTGTTCCGCAGCCTTGCCGACAAGATGGAACGCACCGAAGGCCTGACCGCCCTGCTCGACTGGGCCGCCGGACGCGGGCTCAAGACCGCCGTCGTCACCAACGCGCCGCGCGACAACGCCGAGATGATGCTGTCGCGCCTCGGCCTCGACACGCGCTTCGACACGCTGGTGATCGGCGACGAGCTGGCGCGCGGCAAGCCCGACCCGCTGCCCTATACGACGGCACTCGAGCGGCTTGGCGCATCCGCCGGTTCGGCGATCGCGTTCGAGGATTCGCGCTCCGGTATCGCCGCCGCCCACGCCGCGGGCATCGATACGGTCGGCCTCACGACCGGGCTCGACGCTGCCGCTCTCGAAGCGGCCGGTGCCGTGGGGTCCGTCCCGCATTTCGCGCATCCCTGGCTCATCGCGCGGCTCGAAGCCGATTTCGGTTCGGCGCCGGGTTAGAATAGAAGTAGCCTTCAAGGAGAGAGCATCATGGCCGTCAAAGTCGCAATCAACGGGTTCGGGCGCATCGGGCGCCTTGTGCTGCGCGCCCTCGTGGAATCGGGCCGCACCGACATCCAGGTCGTCGGCATCAACGATCTGGGCCCCGTGAAGTCGAACGCGCACCTGCTGAAGCACGACACCGTGCACGGCACGCTGGCGCAGGCCGTGACGACCGGCGACGACTGGATGGATGTCGGCCGCGGCAAGATCAAGGTGACGGCCGAGCGCGACCCGGCCAAGCTGCCGTGGAAGGAACTGGGCGTCGACATCGTGATGGAATGCACCGGCATCTTCACGAAGCGCGAGCAGGCGTCCAAGCACATCGAGGCCGGCGGCAAGAAGGTGCTCGTCTCCGCACCCGCCGACGGCGTGGATCTCACGGTCGTCTACGGCGTCAACCACGACAAGCTCAAGCCCGAGCACACGATCGTGTCGAACGCGAGCTGCACGACCAACTGCCTTGCCCCCGTCGCCTTCGTGATGCACGAGGCGTTCGGCATCGAGAAGGGCTACATGACGACGATCCATTCCTATACCGGCGACCAGAGCACGGTCGACACGCTGCACAAGGACCTGCGCCGCGCGCGCGCCGCCGCGTGCAACATGATCCCGACCTCGACGGGGGCCGCCAAGGCCGTCGGCCTCGTGATGCCGGAACTGAAGGGCAAGCTCGACGGCACGGCCATCCGCGTGCCCACGCCCAACGTGTCGATGATCGACTTCAAGTTCATCGCCAAGCGCAACACGACGGTCGACGAAGTGAACAAGGCCGTCCTCGCCGCCTCGCAGGGCCGCCTCAAGGGCATCCTCGAGACGACGGCCGAGGAGCTGGTCTCGTCGGACTTCAACCACAACCCGGCCAGCTCGACCTTCGATCTCACGCAGACGCAGGTGATCGAGGGCAACCTCGTGCGCGTGCTGAGCTGGTACGACAACGAGTGGGGCTTCTCCAACCGCATGTCGGACACGGCCGCGGCGATGGCGAAGCTCGGCTGACATGCAAGGGCGGCGCGAATTCCTCGCCGTCGCGGGCACGCTCGGGGCCGGCCTCGTCGCCGGCCCCGGAGCCGCCCAGTCGCGCCTTTCGCCCACGCCCGCCGACGTCGAGGGGCCGTTCTATCCGACCCGCCTGCCGGCCGATGCCGACGGGGATCTCGTCAGGCTCGCCGGCGCCGCCCGCGAGGCGGAGGGACGCCGCCTGCATATCCGCGGTGTGGTGCGCGCGACCGACGGCGCGCCGCTTGCCGGCGCCACGGTCGAGATCTGGCAGACCGACGCGCGCGGCAACTACATCCATCCGCAAGGTGCGATCGCCGGCCCGCGCGACGAGGCGTTCCAGGGCTATGGCCGTGCGGTCGCGGACGCGGCCGGGGCCTATTCGTTCCGCACGATCCTGCCGGTCGCCTATCGCGGCCGCCCGCCGCACGTGCATTTCCGCGTCACCGCCGCCGGGCGGCGCGTCTTGACGACACAGCTGTATTTCGTGCCGGGCACGGCACGAAGAGAGCTCACGGTGCCGCCGGTGGCCCTTGCCGGTGCCGAACCCGAAGCGCTGCTGTCGGCCTTCGACATCGTTCTGGCCTAGCCGGAGCCGAGCGGCTAGTTTCCCGCCGCATGGACACAATGCGCATCCGCGGTCTTGAAGACGGTCGCGCGGCCCTCGCCGCGGCGAAGGTGCTTGGGGCCCGTGTGACGCTTGCCAGCATTCCCGACGGGGCGCTGTCGGCCGGGCCGCAATGGTTCGCGAGCCTGTCGACCACGCTTTCAGCCGAGTTTCCCGAAACGCTGGCCGAACTCGTCCTCGATTGCGGCGACAGCCCGGGGGCGGCCCTCGGCGCGTTGCGCAGCGGGATCGGCGCCATTTCCTACGACGGTCCGGACCGGGCGCGCATGGAAGCGCTGGCGGCATCGCTGGGGGCGAGGCTCGTCGATGTCTGAGCCCGTCGCAAAGCTCGGCCCCGCCCCGTGGTGGCGGCCCGACCGCTTCGCCATGCGGCGCGAGAACCTCGCCAAGCGCCAGCTGGTGCTGCGCGCCACGCGCGCGTTCTTCGAGGGCGAAGGCTTCGACGAGGTCGAGACGCCCGCCCTGCAGGTGTCGCCCGGCCTGGAGCCGCACCTGATGGCGTTCCAGACCGTGCTGCGCGATCCGGGCGAGCGGCTGACGCGCCGGCTCTATCTGCACACCAGCCCCGAATTCGCGATGAAGAAGCTGCTCGCGGCGGGCATGACGAAGATCTGGCAGCTCGCGCGCTGCTATCGCAACGCCGAACGCTCGGCCACGCACCATCCCGAATTCGCGATGCTCGAATGGTACCGCGCCGACGCGGACTACACGGCGCTGATGGACGATTGCGAAGGCCTGCTGCGCGCGGCAGCCCGCGCCGTCGGCATCGAGCGGTTCGAGCGCGGCACCAACGTGTCGAATCCGTTCGGGCCGTTCGAGCGGCTGACCGTGGCCGAGGCCTTCGCGCGCTATTGCGGGCTCGACCTGCTGGCGGCCGCACCCGATCCGGCAAAGCCGGGCGACGACGTGGCCGCCCTCGACCGGCTCGCGGCGGCCGCACGCCCGCTCAACCTGGTCCCGCATGCCGGCGACCGCTGGGACGATTTCTTCTTCCGGCTGTTCTTCGAGCATGTCGAGCCGCGACTGGGCATGGTGCGCCCGACGATCCTCCACGAATGGCCCATCACGATGGCCGCACTCGCGCGCGCCAAGCCCGGCGAGCCGCGCGTGGCCGAGCGTTTCGAGCTTTACGTGTGTGGCGTGGAGCTCGCCAACGCGTTCGGCGAGCTGACGGACGCGAGCGAGCAGCGCCGCCGCTTCGAGGCCGACCAGGCGCTGAAGGCCAAGCTCTATCGCGAGCGCTATCCGATCGACGAGGATTTCCTTGCCGCACTGGCGCACGGCCTGCCGCCATCGGCGGGCATCGCGTTGGGCTTCGACCGGCTGGTGATGCTGGCGACGGGGGCGAGCCACATCGAGGACACGATCTGGGCGCCGGTGGCGCTTGCCGGCTTCGACGATCCGGGGGCGCGCTGATGGACGGCAGCCAGCGCCGCACGCTTCGCACGGCCGCCGACCTCGCGCGCGAGGGGCTGGCGGACGCTGCCGCAATCGAGGCCGTCGCCAAGCGCTACGCGATCGGCATCACGCCGCACGTGCTCGACCTCATTGACCGCGCCGATCCGGCCGATTCGGTGGCCGCCCAATACGTGCCGAGCGAAGCGGAGCTGGAAACGACGCCGGACGAACGCGCCGACCCCATCGGCGACGACGCGCACAGCCCGGTCAAGGGCATCGTCCACCGCTACAGGGACCGGGCCCTGCTGAAGCCCACGCATGCCTGTGCCGTCTATTGCCGCTTCTGCTTCCGGCGCGAGATGGTCGGCCCTGGCGGGACGGCGCTCGACGCCGATGAGCTTGCGCAGGCCGTGGCACACATCCGTGCCACGCCCGCGATCCGCGAAGTGATCCTGACCGGCGGTGATCCGCTGGTGCTGAGCGCGCGCCGCCTCGCAGCCCTGCTGGCCGAGCTTGCCGCCATCGATCATGTCGACTGGATCCGCATCCACAGCCGCATCCCCGTCGCGGATCCCGCCCGCATCACCGACGAACTTGTCGCGGCACTCAAGACGACCAAGGCCGTGTGGCTCGCGGTCCATGTCAACCACGCCAACGAGCTTTCGCCCGAAGCGATCGCGGCGTGCGCGAAGCTCGTCGATGCCGGCATTCCGCTGATCGGCCAGACCGTGCTGCTGAAGGGTGTCAACGACGACGCCGACACGCTCGACACGCTGTTCCGCGCGCTCGTGAAGAACCGCATCAAGCCCTACTACCTGCATCACGGCGATCTCGCCCCCGGCACATCGCATTTCCGCACGACACTCGAGCACGGCCAGGGCCTGATGCGCGAGCTGCGCGCGCGTCTTTCCGGTCTCGCACAGCCGGTCTACGTGCTCGACATTCCGGGCGGTGCCGGCAAGGTACCGGTCGGGCCGTCCTACATTTCAGATGACGGCACGGTCGCGGATCCGAACGGCGGCAGGCATGTTTATCCGCCGTCGCAATAACATTTACTGAATACAATCATAGGGCGTTGACGAATCGGTAACCAAAAGTGCATTCCCCGTTGCGTACCGAACGGGGGAACGTCCGATTCATTTCGCCGGCAAACCGAGGCTCCAGGCACCCGCCGCGGCGACCGCGCGCGGCTGGTTCGACTTCGAAGGTGCTGTCGGCAGCGGCCATTCGAATTCGCGCCAGGACGCCATCCGTCTCGAAGGCATCCTTGCCAACAGCGGCGATCTCGACCTCGTCGCGTCGGACGGGCCGACCGGCCATTGGGGCGCTGCCCTCGACCGGGCGATCCGCCGCTACCAGCACCGCCACCGCCTGCATGTCGACGGCATCCTGCGGCCGGGCGGTCAGACGCTGGCGCTGATGTACGCGACGATGGCGCGCGCACTCGACGGCCTTTCCGTGCCGACGCCCGAGGAGATCGACCGCCACCACGCGTCGATGGCGGCGGGAACGGGCCCGCGCATCGCCATCGTGCCGCAGGTCAAGCTGCTGGCGATCCAGGACCTGCCCGACGTGTCCGACGCCGACCGTGCGGCGAACGCAGCCCAGATCGACTGGATGCTGCACAACTGGACCGGCCTTGGCGGCGTTCCGTCGCATCTGGCGTTCTACGTGGTCAGCCGCGGGCGCGCGGGCGTGGCGCAGGTGCGCGATTTCATCAAGCAGTACGCCGCCGTCCGCCCGCACGCGACCGACATCCTCGTCTTCGCGATCCTGCGCGCCCTGCCTGACAACGCGGCCCGCGTGCGCTTCGTCGGCGGCGCCCCCGGCGGCTTCCGCCCGGCGGGCACGCGGCTGGTGCGGTAGGCGTCTGGCGTAAATCTTCTGGGCTAATATTCTTGACAATCTGAAGATGTTCCGACATCGTCAGAGCCAGTCAGGCGTGCTCTTTGACATGGTGAAAAGGCCGCAC
The DNA here is from genome assembly GCA_965279525.1 of Tagaea sp. Taxonomy (GTDB): domain Bacteria; phylum Pseudomonadota; class Alphaproteobacteria; order CACIAM-22H2; family CACIAM-22H2; genus Tagaea. Next base: position 75,173 of record CBDIIB010000005.1, read on the forward strand.
CATGCCGGGTGATCGAGACCGGATAACCGGGTGCGGCCGGTTCTGACTACAAAATCCCGAAAACGCGCGCGACGTCTCCGTCTCATCGATGAATTCGAGACGGATCAACGGGTTGGCGAGGAGACGGTAACGTCCCGTCTCCTCCCGTCTCGCAAATCTTGCGTCAACTGAAACGCGAAGACGTAAACGTCAACGCGTTGCGCATCAACGGGTTGGCCAGTTGACGGTCAACTTGCGTCAACGCCCGTCAACCAAACTTTGCGGAGCCCTTCAGCCGATATCGCCCGCCGTGTTGGTGTGCGACAGGTTGTAAATCCCCCGGATCGCACCGGCCCTTGCACCCGCCGCGATCAGCGCGCCGTCGCCCAGCTCCACCTGCGCCAGATGTTCGAGCGCGCCCCGGTCGTAGCCGCACGCGACGAAGATCCAGTCGGCCACCGCATCGGCACCGCCCCGGATCTTCTGCTCGGTCGTGGCGGCGATCTTCGGGGTCTGCGTCTCAAGCAGGTGGCCTGCCGTCGTGCCGGCGCGCGCGGCGACGAGCTTCGCAAGGCCGCGCAGATGGTCGCGCAGTTTCGGTGCGGCACCCTCGGCGGGCGACAGCCGCACCGTCAGCGCGTGGCGTGCCAGCGCCCCACCGTGGCTTTCCAGCACGCGGCACTGGCTGCGCACCATGTTGCGGTGGTGCGGCATCATTTTCGTCGACCAGGGCGTGGGCGCGTTGAGGCGCTTGAGGTACCCGTCCGACACCAGCGTCTCGTAGGCCTCGAGCTCGTACATCACGAAGTAGCCGTCGCCGCCGTCGGCCGCCGCCCAGCGCGCCCCGCGCAGGAACCCCGGCACCGACATCCGCTCGGGGAAATGCTCGTGGCTGTGCCAGTTCTCGAATTCCGCGCGATGGGCGGGTGCGATGTCCCACCACATCGCGACCGCACCCTTGCCGAGCAGCGCCATCTTCTAGGCGGCCATCTTCACGAACGACGCGAGATCGTCGGCGAGGTCCGCCACGGCCGCGTCCCACAGCCGCTTGCCCGCCTCGATCGACGACAGGCTCGGGTTCGAGCCGATGCGCCCGTCGGGGAAGTTGCGCCGGTAGTCGTTCGCGTCGGTGAACTCGCCGCGCGGGGCGACCTCCGGGCTCATCTTCATGTGGCGCACGGCTTCCGGGTAGACCGCCCAGGTGAGCGAGACTTCCGACGGCGTGGCGTGGCTGCCTTCCTGGTCGCCATAGAGCTCGCGGCTGATCGCCTTCACCTTCCCGCTGTCGTACCAGTTGCGCAGGCGGCAGCGCACCGCCGGCCGGTTCGACGCGCGCATCAGCGAAGCTTCCGCGTAGATCTCGGAGAACGCCGAGCTGAACGGCGCCACGTTGCCGCCATGCCCGTTGACGAAATAGAAATGCGTGAAGCCGTGGCGCGCGAGGCTTTCCACGTTGTCCTTCACGACCGCGATCAGCGTCGAGGGCCGCAGCGTCATCGAGCCCGCGAACGCCAGATGGTGCTGCGCCATGCCGACCGCGATGGTGGGGGCGACGAGCGTGCCGGTCTTCTCGCCCAGCTTCCGGCCGACCGCCTCGCCGCAGATCGCGTCGGTGCCGATCAGGCCGTTGGGGCCGTGCTGTTCGGTCGAACCGATCGGGATGATGATCGCGGTCGATTTCTTCAGGTAGGCCTCGACCTCCTGCCAGGTCTGCATGTGGAGCAGCATCGCGCGTCAAATCCTTCCGGAATCCGAGGAACTTGGGACGCGGATGATCGCGCCGTTCGGTCCTCTCGACAAGGGGAAGCCGACGGGCTAGAAGCCGCACGTATTTCGGCACCCCCAGCGGTGCGATTCCCGTCAGGAGCGTCCCTTGAAAGTCACCCAGAAGGTCAAGAAGATCCTCGCCAACTACGAGAGCGACAATCCGGGCACGAAGACGAACCTTGCCCGCCTCCTGATGACCGGCAAGCTCGCCGGCACGGGCAAGCTGGTGATCCTGCCCGTCGACCAGGGCTTCGAGCACGGCCCCGCCCGCTCGTTCGCGCCCAACCCCGACGCCTACGACCCGCACTATCACTACCAGCTCGCGATCGACGCCGGCTGCAACGCCTACGCCGCCCCGCTCGGGCCGCTCGAAGCCGGTGCCGACACGTTCGCGGGTGCCATCCCGACGATCCTCAAGATGAACTCGTCGAACTCGATCGCGACGATCAAGGACCAGGCCGTCACGGCGTCGATCGGCGATGCGCTGCGCCTGGGCTGCTCGGCCATCGGCTTCACGATCTATCCGGGTGCCGAAGACCAGTTCGAGATGATGGAAGAGATCCGCGAACTCGCCGAAGAGGCGAAGTCGGTCGGCCTCGCCGTCGTCATGTGGTCGTATCCGCGCGGCGGCAAGCTCGACAAGGCGGGCGAGACGGCGCTCGACATCACGGCCTATGCCGCCCATCTCGCGGCATTGCTGGGCGCGCACATCATCAAGGTGAAGCCGCCCACATCCGTGCTGTGGCAGCCCGAGGCGAAGGCCGCCTACGAGAAGGCCGGCGTGGACATCTCGACCCTCGACAAGCGCATCGCGCACGTCATGCAGTCGTCCTTCGCCGGACGGCGCATCGTCGTGTTCTCGGGCGGGGAAGCGAAGGACGAGGCAACACTGTTGACCGAGATCAAGGCACTGCGCGACGGCGGGGCCTCGGGCTCGATCGTCGGGCGCAATGCTTTCCAGCGCAAGCGCGAGGACGCGATCGCGCTGCTCGGCAAGATCATCGACATCTACAAGAGCTGATCGACGTGGCGCTCCACAAGACGCGCCTCTATCTGATCACGCCGCCGGAACTCGATCCGGCGGCGTTTTCGCCTCTGCTCGAAGCGGCACTGGATGCTGGCGACGTCGCGTGCCTGCAACTGCGCCTCAAGGGCGCTTCCGACGACGCGATCCGCGCGGCCGCATCCGTGCTGATGCCGATCGCGCACAAATACAATGTCGCCTTCCTGATGAACGACCGCGCCGATCTGGCCAAAGAACTCGACTGCGACGGCGTGCATATCGGGCAAGAGGACGGCAGCCTCGCCGACGCGCGCGCCCTGCTCGGCAAGGAGCGCATCGTCGGCGTGACGTGCCATGCCTCGCGCGATCTCGGGTTCGAGGCGGCCGAGGGCGGGGCCGATTATGTGGCCTTCGGCGCCTTCTTCCCGTCGGCGACCAAGCCCGACCCGAAGGGCCAGGCGGAGTTCGATCTCGTCGCCGACTGGACCAGCCACGTGACGGTCCCGTGCGTCGCCATCGGCGGGATCAGCCCTGAAAACTGCGGCCCGCTCGTCGAAGCGGGGGCCGATTTCCTCGCCGTTTCCGGTGCCATCTGGAATCATGCGCAAGGCCCGGCCGCAGCGGTTAAAGCCTTCCTCGACGCGATTTCCAAGCACAAGCCGCGTTGATTGCCTTTGTGACCCCATGCTGCTAGCTTCCCGGCCGCTTTCAGGGGCCGACGGCGGCCGCCTTCCAACGGGATTCGGGATTTAAAATGAAGATCATCGGCAGTGCGATCCGCCAGGGCAACGTCATCGAAGTCGACGGCAAGATGTGGCGCGTGGTGAAGCACAACATCGTCAGCCCCGGCAAGGGCGGTGCCTTCAACCAGATCGAGATCCGCGACGTCAAGACCGGCACCAAGTCGAACATGAAGTTCCGCTCGGACGAGACGTGCGAGCTGCTGCGCGTCGAGGAAAAGGACCTGCAGTTCCTGTTCAAGGACGGCGAGCAGTACACGTTCATGGACAACCAGTCCTACGAGCAGATCAGCATCTCCGAGGAGATGATCGGCGATCCGGCCGCGTTCCTGACCGACAACATGGTCGTCTCGGTGCAGTTCATCGAAGGCACGCCCGTGGGCGTCGAGCTGCCGACCACGACGATCTGCACGATCGTCGAGGCCGACGCGGTCGTGAAGGGCCAGACGGCGGCTTCGTCCTATAAGCCCGCTTTGCTCGACAACGGCGTCAAGGTCGGCGTGCCGCCCTTCGTGGCCGCCGGCGAGCGAATCGTCGTCAACATCGCGGAGCGCGCCTACGTCGAACGGGCGAAGGACTGAGCCGGTCGGCAGGTCCAGCACGATGCGCGCCACCTCGCACTCCGCCCTCTTCACCGTCATGGAGCGTGCCGCCCGCAAGGCCGGCCGCCAGCTCGCGCGCGACTTCGGCGAGGTCGAGAACCTCCAGGTCTCGGTCAAGAGCCCCAGCGACTTCGTCTCGACCGCCGACCTCGCCTCGGAGCGCACGATCCGCGCCGAGCTCGAGCGCGCGCGCCCCGGCTTCTCGTTCCTGATGGAAGAAGGCGGCGTGGTCACCGGCAAGGATCCCGACCATGTCTGGATCATCGACCCGCTCGACGGCACGACCAACTTCCTGCATTCCGACCCGCACTTCTGCATATCGATGGCGCTCGCGCACAAGGGCGAGTTGCTCGCGGGCCTGATCTACAATCCCGTGCTCGACGAGCTCTACTGGGCCGAGAAGGGCAAGGGCGCTTTCCTCAACAGCCGGCGCCTGCGCGTGTCGGGACGGCGCGACATGGGCGAAGCACTCATCGGCACCGGCATCCCGTTCCGCGGCCGCGGCGACCACGCGCACTACCTGAAGCTCCTCGGCACGACGATGGACAAGGTCGCCGGCATCCGCCGGGCCGGTGCCGCCGCCCTCGACCTTGCCTACGTGGCCGCCGGGCGGCTCGACGGCTTCTTCGAGATCGGCCTCAACAAGTGGGACATCGCGGCCGGAATCCTGCTGATCCGGGAGGCCGGCGGATTCGTCGGCGACCTCGACGGCGGCCCGGACGCGCTGGAAACCGGCAACATCGTGGCCGGCAACGCCAAGCTTTTCGAACCGTTGGGTAAAATGCTCGTCGCCGCCGGCGGATCGGGCAAGTAAACAGGACGGCGAAAGGCGGTTGTTCGCCGCCGCCGGCTCGCGCTAATGTCGGAGCCGTCATGAAGAAAACGCTTTTCGCGGCCACCGCCCTTTCCGTCCTCGCCCTCTACACCGGCGACGCCTCGGCCCAGCAACAGCTGCGCCAGCCGCGCGCCAGCGTCGAGGTCGACTGGTCGGTCCTCGACGAGCTCAACACACCGGCGGCCGGCACGCCCGCCCTGCGCCCGCCGCGCGGCATGGCCAATGCCGGGCCGCGCACGCCGGCCGCACCGCTCGCGGCCAATTCCTCGCCCGCCATCCAGCGCGCACCGCTGGTCCCGCCGTCGGCCGCTGCCGGCTTCACGCCGCCGCCGCCGCCGCCGAGTTTCGCGGCGGCACCTGCCCCGGTCGCACCGCCCGCTCCGGCTGCGGCGACCACGCTTCCGCCGCCCCCGCCGATCGCCGCAGCCGCGCCGCCGCGCGCGGTCACCCCGCCACCGGCACCGCCGCCGGCACCGGCCCAGATGGCCAGCGCGCCGCCGCCCCCGCCGCCCCCTTCGGTGACGCAGTCGCCGCGTCCGCTGCCGCCGCCGGCCGCCGTTTCGGCACCGCCCCCGCCGCCGCCGGTCGTTGCCGCTCCGGCTGCACCGCCGCCGGCTCCCGCACCCGTCCAGGCCGCACCCGCCCCCGCTCCGGCCCCGCAGGTCGCCGCAGCGCCGCCCGCCGCGCGCGCCGCCGACGGACCGATCGCGCGCCTCGCGTTCAATACCGGCTCGGCTGAGATCAACGAGGCGGGCAAGACCGCACTCGCCCCCGTCATCGCCGAACTGCAGCGCGACGCGAGTGCGCGCCTGCAGCTCCAGGCCTTTGCCAGCGGCGGCGACGACCAGGGCGGCCAGGCGCGCCGCCTGTCGCTGTCGCGCGCCCTCGCGGTGCGCGGCCAGCTGATCGAGCAGGGCATCGCCTCGACCCGCATGGACGTGCGTGCCCTTGGCCGCACGACCGACGGCCCGCCGGACCGCGTGGACATCGTCCTCGTACGCCGCTAGCCCCAACTCGGCCGAAAGGACCGGACCGGATGGACGCGATCATCGCACGCCCGACCCGTTTCCTGGTCCGCACGCTCCTGTTCCTCGCGGCGGTCGGCGGCGTCATCTATTTCCTGTTCGACGGCATCGTCGCGGCGTTCGAGCACCACATGGCGCTCAACGGCCTGATCGTCGGCGTGCTGCTGCTGGGCATCGCGTTCAATTTCCGCCAGATCCTTTCGCTCAACGCCGAGATCGCGTGGATCGAGAAGTTCCGCGCCAACCGCCCGTCGATCTCGAACGAGCGCGCCCCGCGCCTTCTCGCCCCGATGGTCAAGATGCTGGGCGAACGCACCGGGCGCTTCAGCCTGTCGCCGGTCTCGATGCGCTCGCTGCTCGACTCGATCGGCAGCCGCATGGACGAGAGCCGCGACTTGTCGCGCTATCTCGTGGGGCTGCTCATCTTCCTCGGGCTGCTCGGCACGTTCTGGGGCCTCCTGCAGACGGTCGCCGCCGTCGGCGGCGTCATCGCAACGCTGTCGGCCTCGACCGACACGGCCTCGCTGTTCGCCGACCTGCAGAACGGCCTCAAGGCGCCGCTCGCCGGCATGGGAACGGCCTTCGGCACGTCGCTGTTCGGCCTTGCAAGCTCGATCGTGCTCGGCTTCTGCGACCTGCAGGCGGGCCAGGCGCAGAACCGCTTCTACAACGACCTTGAAGAGTGGCTGTCGGCGCAGACGCGCCTGTCGTCGGGTTCGATCGGCGGCGGCGAGGGCGGCGACACGGTGCCGGCCTATATCCAGGCGCTGCTCGAGACCACGGCCGACAATCTCGAGAACCTGCAGCGCACGATGGCGCGCACCGAGGACGGCCGCTCGGCCGCCAACCAGGCGAACCTGGCGCTCACCGAGAAGCTGGGCGCGCTCGCCGACCAGATGAAGGCCGAGCAGCAGCTGCTGCTGAAGCTCGCCGAAGGCCAGATGGAACTGCGCAACGTCATCGCCAAGCTCGCCGACGCGCCCCGCGGCGGGGCCGGCGGCATGGACGAGGCGACGCGCATGCACATCCGCAACATGGATGCGGCCCTCTCGCGCATGGTCGAGGAATCCGGTTCCGGCCGCCTCCAGATGACGCAGGACATCCGCAACGAGATCCGGCTGTTGGCGCGCACCATCGCCAACCTCGCCGAAGAACCGCGGAGCTAGCGCCTTGCGCGGCGGCAACCGGCGCCACGTCCGCACGATCGACGTGTGGCCGGGCTTCGTCGACGCGCTGGCGACGCTCGTCATCGCGGTCGTGTTCGTGATGATGGTGTTCGCGGTCTTCCAGTTCTACCTGAAGGACGTCATCGCCGGGCGCGACGACCAGCTCGCGCGCGCCAGCGCCCAGCTCGCCGAACTTGCCAGCACGCTGGCGATGGAGCGGCGCGAGCAGCGCGATCTCAACGAGCGCTTCCAGGCGCTCGTCGCCGAGATGCAGGCGACACTCGCCGAGCGCGAGCGCCTGCGCGGCGAGGCCGAAGCCGCCACCGCCCTGTCCGCCCAGCGCGCCAAGGAACTGGAAGACGCCAACAAGTCGATCGAGATCGACCGCGCGAAATTCGAGGTCCAGCTGCGCGAGCTGGAAGCGCTCGCCGCCATGCGTCTCGAGATGGAAAAGCGCCTCGCGGCGGCCGAGGAAACCGCCAGCAGCGAGCGCCAGCTGTCGAGCCAGGCACAGGCGCAGGTGGCGCTGCTCAACCGCCAGACGGCCGAGCTGCGCGAGCAGCTGCGCCGGCTCGAAGCGCTGCTTTCGGAGTCCGAGAAGAAGTCGGCCGAATCCCAGGCGCAGATCGCCGATCTCGGCCGGCGTCTGAACCTGGCGCTGGCCAGCCGTGTCGAGGAGCTGTCGCGGTTCCGCTCCGAGTTTTTCGGCCGCCTGCGCGCGGCACTGGGCGACCGGGCGGAAGTGCGCATCGTCGGCGACCGGTTCGTGTTCCAGTCGGAAGTCCTGTTCGCGTCGGGTGCCGCGACGATCGAACTGGATGGCGGCCGCCAGCTCCAGCGGCTGGCCGACGTGCTGCGCGAGGTGACCTCGCGCATCCCCAAGGACGTGGACTGGGTGCTGCAGATCACCGGCCACACCGACCGCCGGCCCATCGCCACGCGCGAGTTCCCGTCCAACTGGGAGCTCTCGTCGGCGCGCGCCATCTCGGTCGTGCGTTTCCTGATGGCCAATGGCCTGCCCGCCGAGCGCCTTCAGGCAGCCGGCATGGCCGAGTTCCAGCCGATCGACGATCGCGACGACGAGGTGGGCTGGCGGCGCAACCGGCGCATCGAGCTGCGCCTGACCAACCGCTGAGACGAAACTAGCAGTTCCCGCCGGCAAGTGCGGCACGGCCGCACGCACTGCCCAGCAGGTCGCCCAGTGTCGAGCCACCGCCGCGCACGACGACGACGCGCTGGGCGGACGCCGGTTCGCCGGCCACCGCCGCCACATGGCGCAGATAGAGCTCGGCACGGTCGAGACGGTTGCGCCCCTGGGCGCGCGCCTCGCAGCTGCGGTCGGACGATTCGGCATCCTTGTCGCCGATCAGGTAGACGACCTCGCGCGGCGCGTAGGATTTGGCGAGCTGGGCGCCGCTGCGACCGAACGCATAGACGGCCGGCAGTGCCGAGCCGAAGGGCCACTGGTTGAAGCCGACGCACTTCTCGCGCTCGAAGGGCGCGAACCCGTCCTCGCCGCGCCCCGGGCGCTTCTCGTCGAAATAGAGGAACGTGTCGGCCGCCGCGACGACGAAGCGCAGCTTGATGCCAGCCCCGTCGGGGGCGGCGAACCCCTTGCCGCTCGCGGCATAGAGCTGGGCCGTGCGCGCGCTCTGCCCGTGGCCGACCAGCACGATCTCGCCGAGGTCGGGGAAAATCGCGCGATCGGACAGATAGAGAAGCAGCGCATCGAGCACGGCGAAGCTCGACACGAGCGCACCGGAGTCGCGCGGGCTCGACGGGCGCGAATTGCCGCCGTCGCGCCAGCCTTCCAGCGTCCAGCGCGCGAAGTCGGGGCCGAGCCCGTGCTTCTCGGCATCCTGTGCGGCAAGGAACTGGGGCACGAGGATGATCGACTCCCCGCCGCCACCCGTGACCTGGCGGAGCGCGTCGAACACGGCACCGGCGTTGCGCGCGACATCCTGGATGCCGATCACCGCGCGCTTCACGCCGGCATGCGGGTCGACGAGCTTCCGGTCGGCGAAGACCGGCAGCAGGGCGGAAGCCCCGCCGTCGACCGGGACCGCGAAATCCTGGTCGGAAATGCGGTCGATGGCACGCAGCAGCAGCGGATTGGTGCCGCGCAGCGGCTGGTCGGAGCCGCACGCCGACAAGGCGAGGCCAAGGGAGACCAGCACGGCCGCAAACGTCGCTTTCATCGCCCCACTCCTTCGAGCCGCGCGCCGAATTCGGCGGTCGGCGTGTCGAACTGCAGGGCCGCGAGCCGCGCATAGAGCCCGCCCTGCGCCACCAGCCGCGCATGCGGACCTTCGGCAAGCTTGCGTCCGCGATCGAGCACGATCAGGCGGTCGGCGCGCACGACGGTCGCGAGCCGGTGCGCGATGGCGATGACCGTGCGCCCCTGCCCCAGCGTCTCGAGGGCCGCCTGCACATAGCGTTCGCTTTCGGCATCGAGCGCACTCGTCGCCTCGTCGAGCAGCAGCAATGCGGGATCGCGCACGAGGGCGCGCGCGATGGCGATGCGCTGGCGCTGGCCGCCGGAAAGCCGCACGCCGCGCTCGCCAAGGAACGTCTGCCAGCCCTGCGGCAGGCGCTCCGCGAACTCGTCGACATAGGCCGCACGCGCGGCGGCGCGCACCTCGGCGTCGCTGGCGTCGGTGCGGCCGTAGCGGATGTTCTCCATCACGTCGGCCGCGAAGATCGTCGGCTCCTGCGACACGAAGCCGATGCGCGCACGCGCCTGTGCCGGATCGGCCATGCGCAGGTCGACCCCGTCGAGACGGATCGTGCCGGCCTGCGGGTCGTAGAAGCGCAGCAGGAGCTGGAAGACAGTCGTCTTGCCGGCACCCGACGGGCCGACCACGGCCACCGTCTCGCCCGGTGCGACCGAGAACGACAGGTCTTCGAGTGCGGCGCGCTCGGGCGCGCTCGGGTAGCGGAACGTCACGCCCTCGAACGCGACCGCGCCGCGCGCGGGTGCGGGGAACACGGCCGGTGCGGCGGGGGCGCGGATCTCGGGCACGGCGTCGAGCAGCTCGAACAGCCGCTCGGAAGCGCCGGCCGCGCGCTGCAGGTCGGCCATGAATTCGCTGATGGCGCCGATCGAGCTTGCGACAACGACGGCATAGAAGACGAACGCGCTGAGCTGGCCGACCGTCAGTTCGCCGCGCATGGCGCCATGCCCGCCCACCCACAGCACGAAGCCGACGGCCCCGAACACCAGCAGCATGACCAGCGCGATCAGCGCCGAGCGCGCGGCCGCACGCCTTGCGTTGGCGGAAAACGCTTCCTCGACGCGCCGGTCGAAGCGTGCGCCGTCCACCGCCTCGCGGTTGAAGGCCTGCACGGTGCGCACGGCATTGAGCGTCTCGTCGATGTCCGCACCCACGTCGCCCAGCCTGTCCTGGCTCTCGCGCGACAGGGCGCGCACCTTGCGCCCGAACAGCACGATGGGGGCCACGACGAACGGTACGACCGCCAGCGTCATCGTCGCCAGCCGCGGCGCGGTGATCGCCATCATCGTGGCGCCGCCGACCATCAGCAGCACGTTGCGCAGCGCCATCGACGCGGTCGATCCGACGATCGTCTGGATGGCGGTCGTGTCGGCCGTCAGGCGCGACAGCACCTCGCCGGTGCGCGTGGTCTCGAAGAACGCGGGCGAAAGGCGCAGCGTGCGCGCGAAGACCGCCTTGCGCAGGTCGGCCGTCACGCGCTCGCCCAGCCACGTGACGAGATACGAGCGCGAATAGGTGGCGCCGGCGAGCAGCAGCACGAAGCCGATCAGCCCCCACAGGGCGGAATCCAGCAGGCCCGCATCGCCGCTGGCGAAGCCCGCGTCGACCAGCCAGCGCAGCGCGCTGCCGAGGCCGAGCACCGAACCCGCCGCCAGCGTCAGCGCCACGAACGCCGCGGCCATCCGCGCGCGATAGGGCAGCAGGAAGGCACCCAGGCGCGTGAGCACGCGGAAGTTCCGGCTGGTCGCGCGCGCGGCCGCGTTGGCTCCGGTCTCGCCCGTTTTTTCGCTGCGCTCGGCCATCGTGGCTGCGGTCCGTTCCTTCAGGCGATCGAGACCGGCCGGCCGGTCGCCTGGGCGAGATCGGCGGCAAGTCTGGTTTCGAGAATGTCGGGGCTGCGCGTCGAACGCCAGCAGCCGGCGTCCTTGTCCCATGCGTAGTGTGCCGCTCCCGACACCGGCGAGGATACCCAGATCTGCCGGGTCGGCGCGTGCCTGTTGATGACGAACTGCCCGCCGGCGGCCAGCCCGATCGTCAGGATGCCGCCGCGGAGTTCGATCTCGGGGTCGTCGTCCGCCAGCGCGCGCTCGACCGCGTCCTGCAGCCGCTGCAGCGTGCGCTCGGCCTCGGCGGCGAATTCGCGATCGTCCATCGGCAGCAAAACTCCGGGAAAAATCAATGCGTTCTGCGCTTTAGCACGGGCAGCCGCAAAGGTCGAGAGGCTGGGTCGGGTCGGCTTGCACGCGCGCCCGCAAGCCTGTATAAGCCCCGCTCTTGCCAAGGCGCCGCATGTGGCCGCCTGGCGACCGATTGGGAAATCCCGGAGCGCGCGATGAAGGCCCAGATCCACCCCGCCTACCACGAAATCAACGTCGTGATGACCGACGGCACCCAGTTCAAGACCCGTTCGACGATGGGCAAGCCGGGCGACACGCTGCGCCTCGACATCGACCCGAAGACGCACCCGGCCTGGACCGGCCAGCAGCGCATGATGGACACCGGCGGCCAGGTCGCCAAGTTCAACAAGCGCTTCGCGGGTCTCGGCATCAAGGCCGCGCCGACCGGCGAAGGCACGGCTGCCGCAGCGTCGGGCGCTCCCGCGACCGCAGCACCGGCGAAGGCTGCTGCTCCGGCAAAGGCCGCCGCGAAGAAGTAATCCCGCTTTCCGCCTCCGGGCGGTCGGCAGAAGACGGGCGCTCCGGAAACGGGGCGCCCGTTTTGCTTTTCAGGTGCCGAGCTGGCTGTCGAGGCGTGCCACGCGCTCGAACAGCCGGCGGCTCTGGCCCATCAGGTCGCCGAGCTTCTGGCTCGTGCGCGCGACCCGCGCGTCGGTGTCGGCAAGGCAAAGATCGTGCGCACCCAGACGGAAGCGCTCGTCGCGCACCTCGTCGCGCGACAGTTCGCCCGCCGCCACCGCCTTCTGGGCCAGCAGCCAGGCCATGATCTGGGCCAGGCGCGTCGTCAGGCGCATCGCCTCGCAGTTCATGTGCAGCCGTTCGTCGGGGTCGGTCTGGAAGGGCTCGCCCGGCTGGACATTGGCCACGTAATGGCGCGCCGACAGCAGCAGGCTCATCGTCTCGTCGTATGTCCGTCCGAAGAACGGGGCGATCCGCTCGAGCGGACCGCCGCCTGTGTCGGTCAGGGTCACTTGCGAAACTCCTTCGAGCCCAAGTTTCGGGGCGGACTCGGGAAAACGCAAATGCGTTTTTTACGCATGTGGGGGACTTGAACCGGCCGGCAGGACGCCTAAATCGGGGTGGTCCGACGGTGCCCATCCGGGGCCGGCGGCATCAACCACAGTCCCATCGCTCAAAGGAGGATAGGATCATGAACCACTTCGATTTTTCGCCGCTTTTCCGCTCCAGCATCGGCTTCGACCGCCTTTCGCGCCTGATCGACGAATCGATGCGCGGCGCCGAGCAGGTCGGCTATCCGCCGTACAACATCGAGAAGACCGGCGAGAACGACTATCGCATCGCGATGGCCGTGGCCGGTTTCGGCGCCGACGAGATCACGCTCGTCCAGCAGGAGAACACGCTCGTGATCGCCGGCCAGAAGAAGGACGGCGATGCCGCCGGCAGTGCCTTCCTCCATCGCGGCATCGCGCAGCGCAGCTTCGAGCGCCGCTTCCAGCTCGCGGATTTCATCCGCGTGTCGGCGGCACGCCTCGAGAACGGCCTGCTCTTCGTCGAACTCGTCCGCGAGGTGCCCGAAGCGATGAAGCCGCGGCGCATCACGATCGAGACCGGCACGCGCCCGCACGTGCTCGAGGCGAAGGCCGCCTGACGGAAAGCAACTGACGAAGCTCCGCCCGCCCCGGCGACCGCCGGCGGCGGGCGGACGCGCTTGCGCGCCAAGAGGGCGCGTTTATGCCCGGAAATGCGCCTTGATGCGCTGGCGCACGTGCGGATCGGCGCAGGTATAGCGGGCACCGACAAGACCGTCGGCGAAGCGCACGATCTCGAGGTCGGCCTCGAAACCCATCGAGATATAGCCGTTGCGCAGCATCACGGTCGCCTTCATGTGCTGGCCGGGCTGGGCCAGGCCGGCGAAGGGGCCGAACATGACGCCGGTCTCGCTCCAGTTGCGCAGCGGCACGCGCTGGCCGCTGATGAGCACGCGGTCTTCGGGCCCGGCGATGCTGCGTGGCGCGATCCGCCGCTCGCCCGCCGATGACAGGTCCGCGAAGGCCGTCGCCGCGATCTCGCGGAAGCGCTGGCGCTTGGCATCGGAAAGCTGCGAGGTCGCCATGGCCTGCGAGACCTGTGCGGCGAGGCCGCGCTTCTCGTCGTGCGCCATGCCGGGGACGTAGAAGTCGCTCTTGAACTCCTGGTTCTCGACCAGACCGTCGATCGTCGCGGCGATATACTTGCGCGCGTTCGGGTCCTCGATGTCGGCATGCAGGCCGAGCAGGACCAGCAGCTTGCGCCCGATGCCGATCTCGCGCGCGATCAGCGGATTGAGGCTCTCAGGCGCCGTCAGACGGGTCAGCCGGCGCGACAGGTTGTCGGCGAGATCCTTGTCGGCATCCAGCAACGGCAGCGACGAGACCTTGCGGCGCAGGTCGCGCGTCGAGTTGAGCTCGAGCGTCGGATCGCGCTTGGCAAGCGAGGCCGGCCCCGTGATCGCGCCGTTCAGGATCTCGACGGTCGCCCGGTCGACGAAGGGCATGTCGCGCCCGGCCTTGCGCGCCACCAGCCCCGATACGAAAGCGGAATTGCCGCTCGCGGCAGACGCCGCATCCCCGGCAAGCGCCAGGCACGCGCGCACCATCACCGCCAGATTGTCCGCCGGCCCGACAAGTGCGGTGCAGGACGGCTTCATGCGCAGCAGCTCGGCAAGCGTCTGGTCGATCAACGCGATGCAGGCCGGATTGTGCACGCCGTCGAGCAGTTCGAGACACTTGTTGGCGCGCAGCAGCCAATTGCCGCCGCCGAGGGCAGAAAAAATTGCGGCCAAGGCGATTCCGGCGCGAACCGGGCCAAGGCCGGGATCGGAGGCCGCCAGCCGGTCCAGGGCAACCGCATCGGCGGCGTGCGCGTCCGGCAGGCCTTTGGCCTCGGCCTCGACCAGACGCATCGCGCCATCGACAAGCTCGAGGGTCTGGCGCATGCGTTCGGCGACGGGGTTCTTGAGCTGCTGGCCCTGCAGGATGGCCACCCGCTGGACGTATTCTTGGAATTTTGTCCCTGAATTCAGGATCTTGCGATGCTCGCGCGGGTCGAAGGCAAGCTCGGTCGCGGTGATCCGGACCTGATCCAGATAGGGCAGCGCCACGCGGAACAGGGTTTCGCGCGCGGCGGGCTCGAGAGCTTCAACAGGTTTCGTGCAGAACATGATCCGTCCCGGTCATACAACCAAGACGGCAAAATAGCCTCCCTTCGTAAATAAATTGTATGCAATTCGGAAGTTTGACCGGAGACCGGTCAGGCGCGGAAATGCGCCTTGATGCGCTGGCGGGTCTGCGGATCCTGACAGTTGTAGCGCGCCCCGACGAGCCCGTCGGTCTGGCGGACGATCTCGATCTCGGCCTCGAAGCCCATCGAGATATAGGCGTTGCGCAGCATGATCGTCGCGCGCATGCGCTGTCCCGGTGCGATGAGGCCGTTATAGGGACCGAACATCAGCCCGGTCTCGCTCCAGTTGCGCAACGGCACACGCACGCCGCCGAGCTGCACGCGGTCTTCCGGCCCCGCGATCGACCGCGGCGAAATGCGCCGGTCGCCGGTTTCGCCCAGCGAGGCGAACGTCGTCGTCACCACCGCCAGGTAGCGCTGGCGCTTGATGTCGATGAGATCGGCATTGTTGATCGACTGGCTGACCTGGGCGACCAGCGCGCGCTTCTCGTCGTGGCTCATGCCGGGGACGAAGAACTCGTCCTTGAACTCGCGCGAGTCGACGAGTTGGTCGAGATGGGTGACGAGATGCTTGCGCGCACCCTCGTCGCCGATCTCGCAGTGCAGGCCGAGGAGGAGGATCGCCTTGCGGCCCGCCCCGATCTCGCGCGCCACCAGCGGCTCGAGCAGTTCGGGCGCCACGAGCCGCGACATGCGCCGCGCAAGGATCTCCTGCAGCTCGCGGTCGGCGACGAGCCGGGGGAGCTTGGTGATGCGGTCGCGATAGCCGCGCGTCGTCTTGATCTCCTGCGTGGGATCGCGCTTGGCGATCGCCGTCGGGCTCGCGAGCACGCCCTTGAGGACCTCGATGGCCGCCGCGACGGTCAGCGGCGTCGCGTTGCCCTTCTGGCGTGCGACGAGCGCCTGGATGAAGGGCGGATTGTTCATGGCATTGGTCGCCTCGGGATCGCCGGCGATGGCAAGGCACGCCCGGATGATCAGCGTGAGATTCTCGGCCGGGCCGATCAGGATCGCGGACGCCGGCTTGAGGCGCACGAGTTCGGCCAGCGTCTGGTCGATGAGTTCGAGTGCCGCGGGATGCGTCGCCTTGTCGAGGAACGCGATGCACCGGTTTGCCTTGCCGATCCAGTCGCCCGGACCCGAGCCGGACGTGGCGAGCGTCAGGGCAAGCGCGGTGCCGGCCCGGATGGGTCCGCGCACCGGATCGCTGCCCGCCAGCCTGTCGAGGGCCGCCGCGTCGATCTCCGCCAGCGGCGGAAGCTCGCGCGTCGCCTGTTCGACCTCGCGCATCGCCTCGTCGACGATGTCGATGATCTGGCGCACGCGGTCGGTCACCGACTTCTTCAGCGCCTGGCCCTGCAGGATCGCCACGCGCTGGACGAACTCCTGGAAGCGCATGCCGGCGTTCAGCAGCTTTCGTTGTTCGCGCGGGTCGAAGGCAAGCTCGGTCGCCGTGATGCGCGCATGCTCGAGATGCGGCTGTGCGACGCGAAAGAGCGTCTCGCGCGCCGCCAGCTCCAGGGATTCAAATGCATTGAGACAGAACATTCCGGTTCTCCGCAGAAATTTTCGGAGGAGAACTTACCGGTTGCTTCGTAAAAAAATAGACAATTCTGTACAGCAAAATTTCAAGTAGAAATTTTGTGTAATGCATCTTTCAACTGCATAGGTATGACAACCGGCTTCTGGTCGTCACGCCGGACGAATACATGCACGAAATGTCCCTCGGCGGCCGCCACGTCGCTGCCCTGCCGGAAGAGACCGATCTCGTAGCGCACCGAACTGTTGCCCAGATGCCCGACGCGCAGGCCTGCATCGATCGTCTCCGGAAAGGCAAGCGACGTGCGGAAGCGGCACATCGTCTCGACCGCGATGCCGACGACCTCCGCGCGATGTATGTCAAGACCGCCCGCTTCGATCAGGTACGCGTTAATGACCGTGTCGAAGTAGCTGTAGTACACGACATTGTTCACGTGACCGTAGAGGTCGTTGTCCATCCAGCGCGTCGGGATGGCGCGGAAGTGGCGATAGGCAGCGCGCGTCTCGGGCGGCGTCTTCGCGTGCGACATCGTTCAGCAGATCCCGGCCAGGGCGTCGAGCGTGGCGTCGGGCGCTTCGACCATCGCCATGTGGCCGGCACCGGCGAGCACGCGCTCCTGCGCCCCTTGCGTCGCCGCGATCAGGGCCCGGGCCCCTGCCGCCGGCGTCATCCGGTCGGCGGCACCCAGCAGATAGAGCGTCGGGCAGCGCGCCGCCGCGGCGGCGACCAGCGCATCCTTATACGAGTCGCAGGCCGAAAGGTCGCTTGCCAGCACGCCGTCGGCGACCCGCTCCAGCAGTCGCACGCCGCCACCCACCATCCAGGTGCCCGGTGCACGCGCCCCGCCAATCTGCGCGCGTCGCCCGAACGCCCAGTCCGCGATCATCTCGACGGCCGCATGCTCGCCGTTGGCTGCCGCCGCCAGCAGCTTGGGATGGACCGGCATCAGGGCAGCTGCACCCAGGAGCGCAAGTGCGCGCACGCGCCGGCCATGGCGGGCGGCAGCGGCAAGCGACACGAGAGCCCCCATCGAATGGCCGACAAGGGCGGCCTCGCTTGCACCCGCCGCATCGAGCAGCCGCGGCATGAAATCGGCCATGGCTTCGATCGTGGAAAGTGCGGGACCTTCCGAGCGGCCATGGCCCGGCAGGTCGATCGCCAGCGCGTTGCGCCCGTGATGCGCGAACCAGCGCGTCTGCAGGTTCCACACCGTATGGTCCATGCCCGCGCCGTGCACGAAAACGACGGTCGGCCGGGCGGGATCGAACTTCCTTCCGCCCGTGGCGGCGAACACACGACGTCCGTCGACGACGAGTTCCATGGCGCTAGCCCTTCGCCGATGCGCGCAAGGCGGCCGTCAGGTCGTCGATCAGGTCGGCGCAGTCTTCCAGACCGATCGACAGGCGCACCATCTCCTCGCCGATGCCGGCCGCCTTCAGCGCCGCCGCGTCCATCTGCTGGTGCGTGGTCGATGCCGGATGGATGACCAGCGACTTGGCGTCGCCGACATTCGCGAGGTGGCTGAACAGCTTCAGCGCCTCGATGAAGCGCCGGCCCGCGGCCCGTCCGCCCTTGATGCCGAAGCTGATCATCGAGCCCGCACCCTTGGGCAGCAGGCGGCCGGCAAGCGCATGGTCGGGATGGGACGCCAGGTCGGGATGGTTGACCCACGCGACCTCGGCCGCACCTTCGAGGAACGCCGCGACCTTGCGCGCGTTCTCGACATGGCGGGCCATGCGCAGCGGCAGCGTTTCCAGCCCCTGCAACAGGTAGAAGGCGTTGGTCGGCGACAGGCACGCGCCGAAATCGCGCAGGCCCTCGGCGCGCGCGCGCATGATGAACGCGGCCGGGCCGAACTCCTCGGCGAAATCGAGCCCGTGATAGCCGGCATAGGGCTCGGTGATCGTGGGGAACTTTCCCGACTTCTCCCAGTCGAACGTGCCGGCGTCGACCAGCACGCCGCCGATGGCGATGCCGTGGCCGCCGATCCACTTGGTCGTCGAGTGCATGACGAGATCGGCGCCGTGGTCGAACGAGCGGAACAGGTACGGCGTGCAGAACGTGCAGTCGAGCATCAGCGGCAGGCCGGCGGCGTGCGCCACTTTCGCCACCGCCGGCACGTCCAGGACTTCGAGGCCCGGATTGCCGAGCACCTCGCCGAACACCAGGCGCGTCTCGGGGCGGATCGCGGCGGCGAACGCGGCGGGGTCGCGCGCATCGACGAAGCTGGTCGTGATCCCGAAGCGCGGCAGCGTGTGGGTGAACATGTTGTGCGAGCCGCCATAGATCGAGCCCGAGCTGACGATGTGCCCGCCCGTCCCCATCAGCGTGACGATCGCAAGGTGGAGTGCCGCCTGCCCCGAGGCGGTCGCGATGGCGCCGACTCCGCCTTCGAGGGCGGCGATCCGCTCCTCGAGCACCGCCACCGTCGGGTTGGATATACGGCTGTAGATGTGCCCCGCGCGCTCGAGATTGAACAGCGACGCGGCCGCATCGACGTCGGGAAACACATAGGACGTGGTCTGGTAGATCGGGACCGCGCGCGCACCCGTCGTCGGATCGGGTTGTTGGCCGGCATGGAGAGAAAGTGTGTCGAAACGGGGAAATCGACCGGTCATGCGACCTCCAAAAAACGGCCTCCCGGAAAAACAGAACCGCCCGAGCGCGCCTTGGGCGTCTTTCGGGCGGTTCCTTATTCAAGCGGCGCGTCCCTGTTCAACCCGCAGCTTGGCGCGAAGCTAACCAGCCCAAGCGGCCGCGTCAATTGCCCCGTCGCCGGGACGGGCCGGGACGGGCGTGTCGAATTCATACTACTGTAGAGTACTACATCATATTGAATTGCATCTTTAATTTCGCTCTGGCATGAGTGTTGACGACTTTGACTGGCCGGAGCGACCGCGGTGGCATTCGATTCTCCCTCCACCAAACTCACCTGCCCGGCCACCGCGGAGATCGTCACGACGATCGATTCCGTTCGTCGCCACAATACCGGTGCTGCAATCCTGTGCATCGTCATCGTGATCGGGATCGCCATCACCGCCCGATGGATCCAGGAACGCGAGGCGGTCTTCCACGAAGGTTTCGCCGCATCGCGCACGGCGTCGATCGAGCGCAACCTGCTGGCCGCAGACCTCCAGCTCATGCAGCTCGTCGCCAACGCGGACGGCGCCATGCTGCCGGCCCTGGCCGAACTCGACGGGCGCGATCCCTGCGCGGTCCCCCCCGAAGCCACGGCGGCGTTCCGGCATTTCGCGGCGGGCGCCGCGGCCGGCCAGATGGCGCTCGACGTCTGGTGCCGCGACGGCACGAACATGCTCCATCCGGAACGGCCCGGCGCCGCGCAGGAGCGATATTTCGCCATCCATGCCGATGCCGACATCGGCACCCGGGCCCGGGTGGTCGACTCGTTCCGCGGCATGTACGTCTCGACACCGGCACTCGACCGATCGACGCTCGAAACCCGCATCCGCCTCACGCGCCCCGTGCTGGGGCCGGACGGCACCTTTCAAGGCGTGGTCGGCGTCGGCATCCGCCTTTCGGCGCTGACCGACCTCCTGATGTCGCTGCGCGAGCGGGCCAGCGAACGGATCGCCCTCTACCGCAACGACCGCATGCTGGTCGCCCAGTATCCGGCCGAGTCGGCCGTCGGCATCGCCGACACGCCGCACGAAGCGCTCTGGCGGCACTATCCGTCCGCCGCGTTCGGGCATTTCGAAACGCCGGGACGGGCGGGCGGTGCGGACTCCCTGTCGGTCTTCTTCGGCTTGCGGCCGATGCCGCTCGTCGTCGTCTACACGACGGAGTGGCGGCCGATCTCGCGCGAGGCGCTGCGCATCTACTGGCCCGTGCTGGTGATCGCCGCCGCGGCCCTGATCGCGGCGTTCGTCTACGCCTGGATCTCGATCCGCTATGCCAACGCGCTGTCGCGCGCCAATGCCGAGCTTGCGCAAGCCAAGGAGAATCTGCAGTTCGAGGCCGACGAGCGGGGGATATTCATCGCCAACATGAATCACGAGCTGCGCACGCCGCTCAACGCCATCGTCGGCTTCGCGCAGATCCTGGCCGACGCGACATTCGGTCCGTCGCATCCCAAATACCGCGAGTACGCGCGCGACATCGCCAGCAGCGGCCAGCATCTGCAGACGCTCATCGGCGAGATCATCGACTTCGCGGCGATCGACCGGGGCCGCCGGAACATCGCCATCACGCGTCTCGACGCGGCCGAGGCGGTCGCCGAGACAGTCCGCCTGCTGCGGCCGATCGCAGGCGCTCGCGGCATCTCGATCGACACCGCGGGCGAGGACATCTGGGCGCTTGGCGACCTTGCCGCTGTCCGGCAGATCGTGATCAACCTCGTGACGAACGCGATCAAGTTTTCCGCACCGGGCGGCACCGTCACGATCGAGAGCCGGGCGGAAGCCGGGACGGGACTTGTCTCGATCTGCGTCGCCGATCGCGGCATGGGCATCGCACCGGCGGAGTTGCCCTCAATCGGCCGCCCCTTCTTCCGCACGCGGGCCGCACGGCTCGGCGCCGTCTCCGGCGCCGGACTTGGCCTTTCCATCTCCGTGGCCCTTGCCAACCAGATGGGCGGGCGCCTGACCCTGAAGAGCAATTCCGGTCGCGGCACGACGGTAACGCTCCTCCTCCCGCAGGCGGAGACGCTCTGGGCACAGAGTTATCATAACTTACAATAGTATTATAAGTTTCATTTACACCGAATTAAGGGTCACACGTTAGAACCCTCGCGATCTTGATGACAGGAACGCGCGTGGAACTCGACCTTCCCTCCAATCCGCTCGGCCAGGCAGCACCCGCCGGACATCGCCAGGACACGTCGCCGACGCGGCGGCTCTATTATCTGGCGGCACTCCTGTGCATCGCCCTCGCGGCGGCGGCGATCGCGACCGCATCTTGGATCGTCAAGCGGGAGAACGGCCTGCGCCTTGCCGCCGCCGAACGCAGCCTGCTGGCAGCCGACGCCCATGGCGTGCGCATCGTGGCGCTGGCCGACGCGCTGATCATGCAGGTCCTCTGGGCGCTCGACGGGCACGATCCCGCGCGTTTCTCCGCCGAGCAGCTGGCGACGATCCGGCATGCCGCACAAGAAGCGGTTCCCGGCCCCTTCACGCTCGAGATCTGGCGGGCCGACGGATCGAGCCAGCTCGCACCGCCCGAATCGAACGTCTCGGCGCGCGAGGACTTCCGCTATCAGGTCGGCGAGGGCCGCAACGCGCCGGAGCGGGTCCGGATGATCGACGTGAACCGCCAGCTGTTCCTGTCGGCTGTCCTGCCGGGCACGCAGGGCGGCGAAGACACGATCTACGTGACGCGCCCGATCATCGCCGCCGACGACAGCGCCACCGGCATGGTGAGCGTGGGCATCCCGGTGCAGAACTTCATCGAATACTATCTGGCGCTCCTCGACCGCGAGGGCGACCGGATCGCCCTCTATCGCAGCGACGGCGCCGTGATCGCGAAATACCCGGCCGTCGACGGGCCCGGACCGGCCGAAGCGCCGGGTCCCGAACTCTGGCGGGCGTTTTCGCACAGCCGCACCGGCCGCTTCGTGAGCGACGTCACGGCGAGCGGGACGTCGCTCGTCATGTACGTCAGGCTCGAACCTTTGCCGCTCGTCGTCGTCTACCGGATGCCCTGGCGCGGCCTGGATCCGCAAGCGCTCCTCGCCTATTGGCCGGTTCTCGCGATCGCCGCGACGACGCTGCTGGCTGCGGCCGTCTATGCGTGGATGTCGATCCGCTACGCCGAGGCGCTGAGCCGGAGCAATGCCGAACTGGCGCGCACCCGCGACGGATTGCGCACGGAAGCCAAGGGACGCGGAATCTTCGTCGCCAACATGAATCACGAACTGCGCACGCCGCTCAACGCCATCGTCGGCTTCGCGCAGATCCTCGCCGGCGGCCTGTTCGGGCCGCTCGGCCATCCGAAGTACCGGGAGTATGCGCGCGACATCGTCGACAGCGGCCGGCACCTGCTTGTCCTGATCGGCGACATCATCGATTTCTCGTCGATCGACGTCGGCAGCCGGGAGCTGGAGAGCGGACCGATCGACGTCGACGCGGCCATCGACGAGATCGCGCGCCTGCTGCGCCCGCTGGCCGGCGAACGCGGCATTTCGCTGGAAACCTCGGCACGCGGGCTATGGGCGCGCGGCGATGCCATCGCCGTCCGCCAGATCCTGATGAATCTCGTATCGAACGCGATCAAGTTCTCGGGCTCGGGCGCCGTCGTCCGGCTCGCCAGCCGGACCGACGCGCCGGACGGTTGCGTTGTCCTGTCCGTCGCCGATCAGGGGGCGGGAATATCGCCCGAAGACCTGCCGTCGATCGGCCGCCCGTTCTACCGGACCCGCGCATCGCGCGAGGCCGCCGTTCCGGGGACCGGTCTGGGTCTTTCGATCTCGACTGCACTGGCGAACCGGATGGGCGGCCGCCTGACGCTGGCAAGCACGCCCGGCGCCGGCACGACCGTCACGCTGATGCTGCCGCCGGGCGAAGCGCCGGCCGATCTTGCGGGCGAGATCACCTAGGACAGATTGCACAGGCAAGCGCGTCGATTCGACGCCCATTCGGCCCTTGGCAAAGCGCCGGTCGGTTGGCATTGTGCCCCCACATTTTTGCCCTACCGCCTGCCGGGAGACGAGTATGAAGGTCGCGATCCCCAAAGAGCGCCGCGCCTACGAATCGCGCGTCGCCGCCACGCCGGACTCGATCAAGCGGATGAAGCCGCTGGGGGTCACGTTCCTCGTCGAATCCGGTGCCGGTGCCAACGCCGCGATTCCCGACCAGGCCTTCGCCGACGCCGGCGCCGAGATCGTCGCCGACAGTGCCACGCTGCTCGGCCAGGCCGACATCGTGCTGAAGGTGGGCCGTCCGCTCGCCGCATCCGAAGGCGGCGACGAACTCGCCGGCATGAAGTCGGGTGCGGTGCTGATCTGCCAGCTCGATCCCTATCGCAACAAGGAACAGGTCGCCGATTTCGCGCGGCGCGGATTCACCGCCTTCGCGATGGAACTGGTGCCGCGCATCACGCGCGCCCAGTCGATGGACGTGCTCTCGAGCCAGGCCAACCTCGCCGGCTACAAGGCCGTGATCGACGCGGCCGAGCAGTTCGGCCGCGCCTTCCCGATGATGATGACGGCCGCCGGCACCGTGGCGCCGGCCAAGGTCATGGTGATGGGGGCGGGCGTTGCCGGCCTGCAGGCGATCGCGACCGCGCGCCGGCTGGGCGCCGTCGTGTCCGCGACCGACGTGCGCATGGTCGCCAAGGAACAGGTCGAATCGCTCGGCGCCACGTTCGTCTACGTGGACGACGAGGAAGCCCGCCAGGCCGAGACGTCGGGCGGCTATGCCAAGGAAATGTCCGACGCCTACAAGGCCAAGCAGGCCGCCCTGATCGCCGAGACCGTCCGCAAGATGGACGTCGTGATCTGCACGGCCCTGATCCCGGGCCGCCCGGCGCCGCGCCTCGTCACCGACGCGATGGTCGCCTCGATGAAACCCGGCTCCATCGTCGTCGACCTCGCGGTCGAAGCGGGCGGCAACTGCGAAGGCAGTGCCGTGGGCCAGATCGTCCAGCGCCACGGCGTCAAGATCGTCGGCTATGCCAACGTGCCCTCGCGCCTGGCGGTCGATGCTTCGGCGCTCTATTCGCGCAACCTCGCCGAATTCATGAAGCTGATCGTCGCCAAGGACGGCAGCCTTTCGATCGACCCGGCCGACGAGATCATCAAGGGTTCGCTGCTGACCCGCGACGGCCAGATCGTCCATCCCAATTTCGCGCCGGCGCCCGCCGCCGCCGCACAGTAAAGAAGGACGCCAACGAAATGTCCGACAGCGCACTTCTCGACAAAGCCGCACAGCTCGCGACCGACGCCTCGAATCTCGCGATGAAGGCGCGCGAGCTTGCCGCCCAGGCCGCCCTGTCGCCCGACATGGGTGCCGCCGGCGGTCCCGACGCGCTGACGATGGGCCTCACGGTCCTCGTGCTCGCCACGTTCGTCGGCTACTACGTGGTCTGGCGCGTGACGCCCGCCCTGCACTCGCCGCTGATGGCGGTCACCAACGCGATCAGCTCGGTCATCATCGTGGGCGCACTGCTTGCCGCGGGTGCATCGGCCGTCGGCTTCAGCCAGGTGATGGGGTTCCTTGCCGTCGTGCTCGCCTCGGTCAACATCTTCGGCGGGTTCGTCGTCACCCAGCGCATGCTGGGCAAGTTCAAGAAGAAGCAGAAGTAAGGCGAAGGAAACACAGACAATGAGCGCCAACACCGCCTCGCTTCTCTATCTCGTCGCGTCGATCTGCTTCATCATGTCGCTGCGCGGCCTGTCGAGCCCCGAAACCGCACGCGGGGGCAACTTCTACGGCATGGCCGGTATGGCGATCGCGATCGTCACGACGCTGCTGCTGCCGCAGACCAGCTCCTTCGGCCTGATCGCCGCGGGCATCCTGATCGGCGGCGCCATCGGTACGTTCGTGGCGCTGCGCATCGAGATGACCGCCCTGCCCCAGCTCGTCGCGGCGTTCCATTCGCTCGTCGGCCTGGCCGCGGTGTTCGTGGCGGCGGCCACGCTCTATTCGCCGCAGAGCTTCGGCATCGGAATCCCGGGGGCCATCAAGGCCGCCTCGCTGGTCGAACTCGCGTTGGGCACGGCCATCGGCGCGATCACCTTCACGGGCTCGATCGTCGCCTTCGCCAAGCTCCAGGGCCTTGTCTCCGGCGCCCCGCTCCAGTTCCCGATGCAGCATCCGCTCAACGCGGTGCTGGGCGTGCTGATCGTCGCCAACGTCGTGTGGCTGTCGATGACGGGCTCGCCCGTCGCGTTCTGGACGCTGGTGCTGCTGTCGCTCGCACTCGGCTTCCTGCTGATCCTGCCGATCGGCGGTGCCGACATGCCGGTCGTCGTGTCGATGCTCAACTCCTATTCGGGCTGGGCCGCGTGCGGCATCGGATTCACGCTGCAGAACTCGCTGCTGATCGTCACGGGTGCCCTCGTCGGCTCGTCGGGCGCCATCCTCTCCTATGTCATGTGCAAGGGGATGAACCGGTCGATCTTCAACGTCATCCTCGGCGGCTTCGGCACGGATGCGGCCGGTGCCGCGGCCGGTGCGGCCAAGGAAGCGCGTCCGGTCAAGCAGGGCTCGGCCGAGGACGCGCTGTTCATCATGAAGAACGCCTCGTCGGTCATCATCGTGCCGGGCTACGGCATGGCGGTCGCCCAGGCGCAGCATGCGCTTCGCGAGATGGGCGACATGCTGAAGAAGGAAGGCGTGTCGGTCCGCTACGCGATCCATCCGGTCGCGGGCCGCATGCCCGGCCACATGAACGTGCTGCTCGCCGAAGCCAACGTGCCCTACGACGAGGTGTTCGAGCTCGACGACATCAACCGCGACTTCGCGCAGGCGGACGTTGCCTTCGTCATCGGCGCCAACGACGTGACGAACCCCGCCGCCAAGACCGACCCCAAGAGCCCGATCTACGGCATGCCGATCCTCGACGTCGAGAAGGCCAAGACCGTGCTGTTCATCAAGCGCTCGATGGCGTCGGGCTATGCCGGCGTCGACAACGAGCTGTTCTTCCGCGGCAACACGATGATGCTGTTCGGCGACGCCAAGAAGGTGGTCGAGGACATCTGCAAGGCGATGTCCGGCGGGCACTAGGCCCCGATCCCGAGAAACGACAAAAGCCGCCGGGGGATGCCCCGGCGGCTTTTTTCATTCCCGACCCCGAAGGGCCGGAAAAAGACTAGTAGCCTTCGCGCTCCAGGCGCTTGCGCTGCAGCTTGCGCAGGCGGCGGACACCTTCGGCCTTCTCGCGCGCCTTCTTCTCCGAGGGCTTCTCGAAATGGCGGCGCAGCTTCATTTCGCGGAAAATGCCTTCGCGCTGCATCTTCTTCTTGAGCGCGCGCAGGGCCTGATCGACGTTGTTGTCGCGGACGATGACTTGCACGGGAACCGTGCTCCTTTCCCAAACGAAATCAAAGGGTTGATCTTGTAGGTAGCGACTCGCGGCGCGGTTTCCCCCGCCACCGATTCACCACCGGCGCGCGGCTTATATCATACGCCCCAAAGGCTTGCAAACCGTCGAATGCGGCCTTTCCGCCCCCCCTTCCTGTCCCATATCCTGCCCCCCATGGCCATCCTGAAAATCGCCCGCATGGGCCACCCGGTGCTTTCGCGCGTCGCCGACCCGGTCGAGGACCCGACCGCACCCGAAATCCAGATGCTGGTCGAGGACATGGTCGACACCATGATCGATGCACCCGGCACCGGCCTTGCCGCCCCGCAGGTGCACGTGCCCTTGCGGGTCGTCGTGTTCCTCGTGCGGGCCGAGCGCACGACCGGCATCGAGGGCGATACGCCCGTCGACCTCACCGTGCTGATCAACCCGGTGCTCGAACCGCTGGGCGACGAGACGAACGCGGGCTACGAGGGCTGCCTGTCGGTCCCGGGCCTGACCGGCGAGGTGGCGCGCCACACGCGGCTGCGCTATCGAGGGCTCGACCTCCAGGGCAACGTCATCGACCGGACAGTCGCCGGCTTCCACGCGCGCGTCGTCCAGCACGAATGCGACCATCTCGACGGCATCCTCTATCCGCAGCGGATGACCGACCTTTCGAAACTGGCTTTCGTCGACGAGATGCGCCGACGCATGGAGAAATGAACATGCCCTTCGACCGGAACCTCGCCCGCGACCGCATCGTCGAAGCCGCACTGCCGCACGTGCCGTTCGACGGCTGGAGTCTGCCGGTGCTGACGCGCGCGGCCGAAGAAGCGGGCTATCCGCCCGCGACGGCGCTGCGCGTGTTCCCGGGTGGTGCCCTCGACGCGCTGGGTCACTGGTGCGCCATGGCCGACCGCGACATGCTTGCCGCATGCGAAGCGGATCCGGAATTCGCGACGCTGAAGATCCGCCAGAAGATCGCGCGCGCGATCCGCCTGCGCCTCGCCCCGCTTGCCCCGCAGCGCGAAGCCGTGCGCCGGGGGCTGGCGCTGATGGCGCTGCCCTCGGGCGTGCCTTTGTCGATGCGCACGCTGTGGGCGACGGTCGACGCGGTGTGGCACCTCGCCGGCGACCGTGCCACCGACTTCAACTATTATTCAAAGCGCGGGCTCGCGGCGGGCGTCTACTCGTCCACGCTGCTCTTCTGGCTCGAGGACAAGTCGGAAGGCCAGGCCGACACGTGGGAATTCCTCGACCGGCGCATCGCCAACGTGATGGCCGTCCCCAAGGCGATGGCCGACGTGAAAGCGCGGCTGGCAAAGCTGCCCAACCCGTTCGCCGGGTTGGCGGGGAAGTTCAAGCGCGCGGGCTGACGCCTAGCGCTTCCTCTTCAGATACGTCACATGCCCCATCTTGCGGCCGGGCCTTGCTTGGGCCTTGCCGTAGAGATGCAGGATCGCGCGTTTGTTGGCGAGCAGCTTCGGCACCGCATCGACGTCGTCGCCGATCAGGTTCTTCATCGTCGCATCCGAGTGGCGGGCAGGATCGCCCAGCGGCAGGCCTGCGATCGCGCGCGCGAGCTGGTCGAACTGGCTGGCCGGGCACGCATCGATGGTCCAATGGCCGGAATTGTGCGGGCGGGGGGCGAGCTCGTTGACGAGCAGTTCGCCCTTGCGCGTGCGGAACATCTCGACCGCCAGCACGCCGACGAGGCCGAGCCGGTCCGCGATATGCAGCGTCATTTCTTCCGCCTCGCGGCGCAGGGCGAGCGGCAGTTTCGCGGGTGCGATGGTCACGTCGAGGATGTGGTGCTTGTGGCGGTTCTCGACCGGCACGTAGCACGCCGCCCCCGAAACGCCGCGTGCCACCACGACCGACAGCTCGCTGCGGAAATCGACGAAGCCTTCGAGGATGCCCGGCGTGCCCTTCAGCACCGCGAACGCGGCGGCAAGATCGTCGCGCGGGCCGATCTTGACCTGGCCCTTGCCGTCATAGCCCATGCGCGCGGTCTTGAGCACGCACGGCCGGCCCATCGCCGCCACCCCGCGCTCGAGATCGCGCAGCGTGCGCACGCTTGTCCAGGGTGCGGTCGAAACGCCGATGCGGTTGAGGAAGGATTTTTCGAGGATGCGGTCCTGACAGGTCGCCAGCACCTTGGCCGACGGATAGAGCGGCGCATGCCCCGCTTTCGCGACGGCGGCGACACCCTCGACCGGGATGTTCTCGAACTCGTACGTCACCACGTCGCACGCCTTGAAGAATCCGGTCAGCGCCTTGACGTCGCGATAATCGGCGACGGTCGCGGCCGTGCACACCTGTTCGGCCGGCGAATCCTTCTCCGGACCGAAGCAGTGCGTGCGAAAGCCGAGGCGGGCGGCGGCAAGCGCGGTCATCCGGCCGAGCTGGCCGTTGCCGAGGATGCCGATCGTCGAACCGGGGGGCAGGCGGCGCACGTTCACCGGCGGGCCTTCTTCTTCGCCGGAATCGCAGGCGCGTCGACCGGCTTTTGCGCGATCTTCGCGGTCTGTGCCGCCCGGAACGCATCCAGCGCCTTGGCGACCTTCGCGTCGGAGAGCGCCACCACCGCGGCGGCCAGAAGCCCCGCGTTCGTCGCCCCTGCCTTGCCGATGGCGAGCGTGCCCACCGGGATGCCGGCGGGCATCTGCACGATCGATAGCAGCGAATCGAGGCCCTTCAGCGTGCGCGATTCGACCGGGACGCCGAATACCGGCAGGCGCGTCATCGCCGCCGCCATGCCCGGCAGGTGGGCGGCACCGCCCGCCCCCGCCACGATGCAGGCAAGGCCGCGTCCGGCGGCTTTCGTCGCATATTGGTAAAGCCGCTCGGGCGTGCGATGCGCCGACACGATGCGCGTTTCGAACGCCACGCCGAGTTCGCGCAGCTTTTCGGCCGTATGGCGCATGGTTTCCCAGTCCGACTGGCTGCCCATGATGATGCCGACGAGGGGCTTTTTCGCCATGTAACGCGCTCTCCAGAGAAGCCGGCCGGGGCCGGAAAGGGGCGGAGTATAGGCGAGGCGCTCGCGGCACGGAAAGGGGCGGCACGCCTGCGCATTCACCCCCCAAAATCCGGGCCCCCAAATTCCGGCCGGTCTGTGCTATGGCTCGTCGCGAGAACGTATCCCGTTCCGGTACCGGATGAAGATCGGCGACACGAACCGCATCATCGGCCCAGCGACCACCGCACCCGTGCGCAAGACGGATGCGCCCGGCCGCGCGCAGGGCCCTTCGCCGGCACCCATGTCGGGCGGCATGCGCACGCCCAAGGACATCGCCCAGGTTATGGGCATCCCCGAGGCCGAGTTCACGCCCAAGGTCCGCGACGCGATCATGCGGCTGATGGCGGAAGTCGACAAGGCGCGGCGCGAGGCGGCCCAGGCCCAGTCGCGCGCGGCCCATCTCGAACGGCTCGCCGACCAGGACAGCCTCGTGCCCGTCTTCAACCGCCGCGCCTTCGTGCGCGAGCTCGGGCGCATGCAGGCCTTCGCCGAACGCTACGACCAGCCTTCGAGCCTCGTCTATTTCGACGCCAATGGCCTCAAGCAGGTCAACGACACGCACGGCCATGCGGCGGGCGATGCACTTCTGGCGCACATCGCGCGCGTGCTCGTGCAGAACGTGCGCGACACCGACGTGGTCGGACGGCTGGGCGGCGACGAGTTCGGCATCATCCTCACCTATACCGACAAGCCGGTGGCCGACGAGAAGGCGGCCCTGCTCGCCCAGCGCGTGCAGGAGAGCGAGCTCGACTGGCGCGGCGTGGCGATCAAGCCGTCGGTCGCGTGGGGCGTCTACACGTTCCGCGGCGGAGACGACATCGCGCGGCTGCTGGAAAGCGCCGACCGCGAGATGTACGAGCGCAAGAAAAGCGCGCGCACGCCCGCACCCTGACGGGCGTCAGGCGATGATGTCGGGCAAAAGCTGGCTTTCGAGCCGCATGATCTGGTCCTTCAGCGCCAGCTTGCGCTTCTTCATGCGCTGGACCTGCAGCATGTCGACCGTCCCGCTCTCGATCAGGCGCAGGATGACGTCGTCGAGGTCGCGGTGCTCGCTCTGCAGTTCCGCGATCTGGCGGCGGATCGTTTCGAAAACAGGATCGTCCATCGACGCCGGTGCTTTTTCGGTGTGCGGAAGCGAGGCTGAAGCATGCGCAGTCTAGCAGCAAAGAAGCGCCGGCGGAACCAAGCCCTGTGGGGTTTCGCGACGGCGCTTTACGGCCGGCCGGGCGTGGCGCAAGCGTGCCTTGCCCTGCAGGATGGGTACGGCGCCGACATCCCGTTGCTGCTTGCGGCGATCTGGCACGGCGAGACCGGCCGCGGCCGGCTGGACCGCGGGCAGGCCGGCGACTGGCGGGCCTGCGCGCGGCTCTGGCGCACCGCCGCGATTCTGCCCTTGCGCGCCGCGCGCACGGCGATCCGGACGGCGGCCAAGGCCGATCCGGCCATCGCGCGGCTGCGCAAGGCGATCCTTGCGGCCGAGCTTGCCGCCGAACGGCTGCTGCTGCGCGATCTCGCGAAGCTGTCGCGACCGTCGGCTGCGACGGATCGGCGCACCCGCCGCGCCGACGCGCGATTCAACGCCGAAATGGTGGTTCGCGATCCGCGCGCGCGGACGCGGTTAACGAAAATAATTTCATCCCTCGGTCCATCGACGTGAAATCAACGCCCTGACCGGATCGGCCATCCTTAATTTCCATCTATGAATGTAGTCTGGCCGTCGGCCCCCGCTTGCGGGGCTCCGGCGACAGGCATAGGCTTTTGATGTTCGCGCAAGAACCAGAACGAAGGAGGTTTCGGCAATGCCAAAATCCGATCGCGTCAGGTCTCTGCAAGCAAAACACGCCAAACTCGAACGCGACCTCAGCCACGAGGAATCCCGGCCCGCACCCGACGCGCCGATTGTGGCCACCCTCAAGAAAGAAAAACTCAGGATCAAGGACGAGCTCGCCCGAATGTCGGGCTAGCGCCGCCCTCGCACCGGTACCGCCGGCCGGACCCGCGCCTGGCGCGCGTTCAGGCCGGCGGCAGGCGCCGCTTGGCGTAGCTCACGAGCATGTTGCCGAGCACGTCGAGGAACGGGTCGCCCGACTTCAGCAGCCCCGACATCGTCACGGTCGCCATCAGCGCTTGCACGCGGCTGGCTTTCTCGCCGAGCGGCGGGCGCTCTTCCATCGGGATGGGTTTCGTCCAGACCGGCGTCTCGCGCACGAAGCCCGCGAACAGCTCGAAGATGTCGCGCTGGCTGCCGCTCAGCCCCTTGAGTTTCATCTGGAAGCGCGCGCGGTCGACGATGACCAGCTCGGTCTCGACCTTCGCGCGGGCCGTGGCCATGCGCGGCGCATTGTCGAGCAGCGCCAGCTCGCCGAACATCATGCCCGGATTGATGACCGCGATCGGCGGCGCGTCGGGCGTGGCCAGCTTGATCACGTCGATCTGGCCGGTCTTGACGAGGCAGGCGTAATCGCCGCTTTCGCCCTCGCGGAAGACGATCGTGCCGGGACGGTATTTGCGGGTCTGGTCAACCATCGTGGCGACAATCCTAGAGCGATTTCGTGCGCTCGCGCAGCACGAATTTTTGGATTTTTCCGGTCGAGGTTTTCGGCAGCGGGCCGAACACGATCGTGCGCGGAACCTTGTAGCCGGCAAGATGCTCGCGGGAAAACGCGATCAGGTCGGCGGCACTGGCCGTGGCACCATCCTTCAGCATCACGAACGCGCACGGCGTCTCGCCCCACTTCTCGTCGGCGCGCGCGACGACCGCCACTTCGAGCACCGCCGGATGGCGGTAGAGAGCGCTCTCGACCTCGATGGTGGATATGTTCTCGCCGCCCGAGATGATGATGTCCTTCGAGCGGTCCTTGAGCTCGACATAGCCGTTCGGGTGCATGACGCCGAGATCGCCGGTGTGGAACCAGCCGCCCTTGAACGCCTTGGCGGTCGCCTCCGGGTTCTTGAGATAGCCCTTCATGACGATGTTGCCGCGCATGAAGACCTCGCCCATCGTGGTCCCGTCCGACGGGACGGGCTTCAGCGTCTTGGCGTCGGCCACCATCAGCCCTTCGAGGACCGGATAGCGCACGCCCTGGCGCGATTTCAGCACCGCCGACTCGGCCGGCGGCAGCGCGTCCCACTCGACATGCCATTCGCAGACGACCGCCGGTCCGTAGACCTCGGTCAGCCCGTAGACATGCGTGATGTGGAAGCCCATGCGCTCCATCTTCTCGATCACGGCGGCCGGCGGCGGGGCGGCGGCCGTCATGATCTCGACGACATGGGTCGGATCCTGGCGCAGCGTCTCGGGTGCGTTGATCAGCATGTTCATGACGATGGGCGCCCCGCACATGTGCGTGACATGGCTCGCCTTGATCGCATCGAAGATCGCCGGCGCTTCCACGCGGCGCAGACACACGTTGGTGCCGGCCATCGCCGCGATGGTCCACGGGAAGCACCAGCCGTTGCAGTGGAACATCGGCAGGGTCCACAGATAGACCGGATGGTGGCCGAGATCCCAGACCATCGTGTTGCCGACCGCGTTCAGGTAGGCGCCGCGATGGTGGTAGACCACGCCCTTCGGATTGCCGGTGGTGCCCGACGTGTAGTTGAGCGCCAGCGCATCCCACTCGTCGCGCACCTTCAGCGGCACGAAATCGGCATCGCCTTGGCCAAGGAAATCCTCGTACTCGGTCTTGCCAAGCCGCTTTCCGCCCGGGCCTTCCGGGTCGTCGATGTCGATCACGAGGGGCTTGCGCTTCGCCTTGGCCAGCGCCTTCGCCACGCCGGGGGCGAATTCGGTGTCGACGAGGATCAGCTTCGTCTCGCCATGGTCGATCTGGAAGGCGATCGTGTCGGGATCGAGCCGGATGTTCATCGCGTTGAGGACGGCCCCCGCCATCGGCACGCCGAACGCGCATTCGTAGGCCGCCGGGATGTTGGGGGCGAGCAGCGCCACCGTGTCGCCGCGCTTCACGCCTGCGCGTGCGAGGGCCGAGGCGAGCCTGCGGCAGCGCGCATGGGTCTGGGCCCAGGTGCGCTGGATGCGCCCGTGCACGATTGCGGTCTTGCGCGGCCAGACAGACGCAGCCCGTGCCAGGAACCCGACCGGCGACAGCGGCTCGTGGTTGGCCGCGTTGCGGCCGAGGTCCCGCTCCCATTTTCCGGCACGCGCGGGCGGGGCCTTGACGGTCTTGCGGGTTTTCTTCTTGGCGGCCATGGCGAACTTACCCGGAAAATGGACATCGTGAGGAGGGTCCTTCATGCCACGCCGCCCCTTCCCAAACCAGAGGGGCTGGCGCAAATTCGTCTGAAGAACCGGGAGAGAAAACGTCATGCCGACCTACGCCGAAATCCACGCGCGTTCGCGCCGCGATCCCGAAGCCTTCTGGGGCGAGGCGGCAAAGGCGATCGACTGGATCAAGCCGTGGGACAAGGTGCTCGACCTGTCCACCAAACCCGCCGCGCGCTGGTTCGTCGGCGGCGAGCTCAACACCTGCTGGAACGCGATCGACCGGCACGTCGCCGCCGGCAACGGTGCCCGCGTGGCGGTCATCTACGACAGCCCGGTCACAAACACGGTCGCGAAATTCACCTATGCCGAGATGCAAGGCAAAGTCGCCGCGTTCGCAGGCCTCCTCGCCGCGAAGGGCGTGGCCAAGGGCGACCGCGTCATCGTCTACATGCCGATGGTGCCCGAAGCGCTGGTGGCCATGCTCGCCTGCGCAAGGCTCGGCGCCGTGCACTCGGTCGTGTTCGGCGGCTTCGCGGCCAACGAGCTTGCCGTGCGCATCGACGACTGCAAGCCCAAGGCGATCGTGTCGGCGTCGTGCGGAATCGAAGGGGCGAAGACGGTGGCGTACAAGCCGCTGCTCGACGGCGCCATCGCCATCGCGCGCCACAAGCCGGATTTCTGCGTGATCCTGCAGCGCCCGCAGCTCGGCTGCGATCTGGTCGCCGGACGCGACGTTGATTGGGCAAGTGCGGCGGCATCCGCGAAGCCCGCCGACTGCGTGCCCGTGAAGGCGACCGAACCGCTCTACGTGCTCTACACGTCGGGCACCACCGGCCAGCCCAAGGGCGTGGTGCGCGACAATGGCGGGCACGCGGTCGCACTCGCCTATTCGATGCGGGCGATCTACGACACGAAGCCGGGCGAGGTGTTCTGGGCCGCGTCCGACGTGGGCTGGGTCGTCGGCCATTCCTACATCTGCTATGCGCCGCTGCTCGCCGGCTGCACGACCGTCCTGTTCGAGGGCAAGCCGGTGGGCACGCCCGATGCCGGCGTGTTCTGGCGCGTGATCGCCGAGCATGGTGTGGCGACGTTCTTCACCGCCCCCACCGCCTTCCGCGCGATCCGCAAGGAGGACCCGGAAGGCAAGCTGATCGCGAAGCATGATCTTTCGAAGTTCCGCGCTTTGTTCCTGGCGGGCGAGCGCTGCGATCCGGCCACGCTCGAATGGGCGATGGAGAAGCTCAAGCGCCCGGTCGTCGACCATTGGTGGCAGACCGAGACCGGCTGGCCCATCGCGGCCAACGCACTCGGCATCCCGACGGGCACCGGTGCCCCCTTCCCGATCAAACCCGGCTCGCCGACCAAGGCCGTGCCCGGCTGGGACGTGCAGGTGCTGGGCGCCGACGGCCATCCGGTACCCGCCGGCGACATCGGCGCCATCGTGTGCGCCCTGCCGCTGCCGCCCGGCACGTTCCCGACGCTGTGGAACGCCGAGCAGCGCTATGTCGACGCGTATCTCGCGGAATATCCCGGCTACTACAAGACCGGTGATGCCGGTTACATCGACGCCGACGGCTACATCTACGTGATGACGCGCGTGGACGACGTCATCAACGTCGCGGGCCATCGCCTGTCGACGGGCCAGATGGAAGAGATCCTCGCGAGCCACAAGGACGTCGCGGAATGCGCGGTCGTGGGGGCCGCCGACGAGCTCAAGGGCCAGGTGCCGCTGGGCTTCATCGTGCTCAAGTCCGGCGTCAACCGGCCCGATGCCGAGATCATCGCCGAGATCGTGGCACTGGTGCGCGAGAAGATCGGCCCGGTCGCGTTCTTCAAGAACGCGGTGGTGGTGAAGCGGCTGCCCAAGACGCGCTCGGGCAAGATCCTGCGCGGGACGATGCAGAAGATCGCCGACGGATCGGCGTTCAAGCCGCCCGCCACGATCGACGATCCGCTGATCCTCGACGAGATCCGCGAGAGCCTGGTGCCGGCGGGCTACGCGAAGGCGCCGGCGAACTGAGCCTTACGCCTCGGCCTTCGCCGCGGCATCCGCTGCCGCGACGGCGGCGGCGGCTTCCTTGGCGGCGGCGGTCGCGGCCTTGGCGGCTTCGGCAGCCTTGGCGGCCTTGCGCGCGGCGCGCTCCTGTTCCTTGCGCGCGCGCTCGGCGGCGCGCGCGGCACGGTTGATCGCCTCGTCGAGCTGGTCCTGCGAGCACAGGCCGAGCACGACCGGGTTCGTCGGCTTGATGTTCGCCATGTCGAAGTGGCTGCGGTCGCGGATCTTCTGGATCGTCGGCTTCGTCGTGCCGACCATCTTGCCGATCTGCGCGTCGGTCAGTTCGGCATGGTGGCGCAGCAGCCACGCGATCGCGGCCGGGCGGTCCTGGCGCTTGGAGACGGGCGTATAGCGCGCACCCTTCGGGCGCTGCACGGGCATCGGCAGGTCGACCTTCAGGAGCGTCAGCACGGCGTTCTTGTCCGCCTCGCAGCGCGCGAGTTCTTCGGCCGTCAGCTGGTTGTTGGCGACCGGGTCGAGGCCGACGATGCCGATGGCGACTTCGCCGTCGGCGATCCCCTGGACTTCCAGCGGGTGCATGCCGCAGAACGCCGCGACCTGCTCGAAGGTCAGCGCGGTGTTCTCGACGAGCCAAACGGCGGTCGCCTTGGGCATCAGCGGAAGCGTCATGTTCGGTCCTCCTGGCGGGGGCGGACGCGACCGGCAAGGCAAACGCCTTACCTTTCGTCCCGTTAACGGGACAAGTCGAGCCAACCCGAATTGTGCGAATGGCCCGTCTTATATAGGCGGCCCGGGGCCGGGTCAAAACGTTCCGGCCGGGGATTGACTCATTTCCCGTAATAGGATATTTAGCCATTTATAGGGCTAATATGCTTTATGAAAGGAAAAATTATGGTATCACATCCCAGGCTCCACCCGCTGTTCGTCCGCTGGCTGGAGCGCGCCCTGGAAGCTGCCGAGGGTGCCAGGCCCGGGCAGATCGCGCTGGTGGCGAACGGCGAAAGCGGGGCGTCGCTGGGCCGCCTTCAACTCGACCTGTCGCAACAGGCCGCCCTGCGCGGCGACCTGGCGCTCGTGGCGCGGCGCGCGATGGTGCCCGGCGACATCGACGGGCTGCTGGCCAAGCGCGTGCGCCTGATGACGCAGCCCGAGCGCACGGCGGCGCGCCGCATCCTCGAACAGGTGCTCGAACGACCGCAGGGGGCCGCCTGGCTCGCCCGGCACGAACGCGCGATGGCGGTGCGCGTCGGGCTTGCGGTGCGCCGGCTGATTGCCGCGGCTTCGCCGGGTGCGGCCGATTTCGCGGCAAGCCTGCGCGGCCAGATCGAGATCGCCTGCCACCTGCACCAGTTCGGCACCGGCAGCACCGGCATGCTCGCCGATTTCCTCGCCGGCAAGCGCGTGACGTTCGAGAGCGGACGGACCGCCGCGTTCCGCAGCCCGCTCGACATCGAGCAGTTCCGCGGCTTCCGGCGCGCCACGCACTGGGGCTACGAGAATCCGCGCGCCAACGAAAGCCGCCACATGCGCGTCGATCTCGCCCTGCGCGACGTGCCGCGCGAAATGCTAGCCTGACGTCCGCACACGCTGGAGAGTCCGACACTGCCTGACTTCAAGCACGAGATTCGCCTTGGCGGCGCCATCGCCGGAATCGACGAGGCCGGACGCGGGCCGCTCGCCGGCCCCGTCGTCGCGGCGGCGGTCGTGTTCCGCGTGGCGAAGCTGCCGCGCGCACTCGCCGGCGCCATCGACGATTCCAAGAAGCTGACCGAGGCGAAGCGCGACGCGGCATTCGACGAACTGCGCGCGCACGCGCTCACCGGCACGCTCGTCTATGCGATCGCGGCGGCGAGCGTGCACGAGATCGACCGGATCAACATCCTGCGCGCCACGCACCTTGCGATGCGCCGCGCCCTTGCCCGCCTGCCCTTCGTGCCCGACGCCGCGTTGATCGACGGCAACCAGATCCCGCGCGACCTGCCCTGCCGCGCCGAGGGTCTGGTCAAGGGCGACGCCAAGTCGCTGTCGATCGCGGCGGCCTCGATCCTCGCCAAGGTCATGCGCGACCGGATCATGAAGCGGCTGGATGTTCGCTATCCGGTCTATGGCTGGGGTTCGAACAAGGGTTACGGGGCGGCCACGCATATCGAATCCATTGCGGTCCACGGCCCCTCGCCCCACCACCGATTGAGTTTCGCACCCCTCGCCCAGGGTCGATTAAGCCTTTGATTCGTTTATCTGTTGACCGCGGAATCGCCGCTGACTCAGGATGCGGCCATGACAAAGCACCAGCCCCGCATCGAGTTCCCGGAAGGGACGATCTCCATCGGCGACTGCGTCGAGCTCATGGGCAATCTGCCCGAGAACTCGATCGACATGGTGTTCGCCGACCCGCCCTATAACCTGATGCTGAAGGGCGAGCTGCATCGTCCGAACAATTCCAAGGTCGACGCGGTCGACGACGCGTGGGACCAGATCGGCGACTTCGCCGCCTACGACAAGTTCAGCCGCGCGTGGCTCTCGGCCGCGCGCCGCGCCCTCAAGCCCGACGGCGCCATCTGGGTCATCGGCAGCTACCACAACATCTTCCGCGTGGGCGCGATGCTGCAGGATCTGGGTTTCTGGATCCTCAACGACATCGTCTGGCGCAAGACGAACCCTATGCCGAACTTCCGCGGCCGGCGCTTCACCAACGCGCACGAGACGATGATCTGGGCCGCGAAGTCGGAAAAATCCAAGTACACGTTCAACTACGAGGCGATGAAGGCGCTCAACGAAGAGCTCCAGATGCGCTCGGACTGGCTGATCCCGGTGTGCGGCGGCCCCGAACGCATCAAGGGTGCGGACGGCAAGAAGGCGCATCCCACCCAGAAGCCCGAGTCGCTGGTCTACCGCGCGGTGCTGTCGTCCTCGCGGGCCGGCGAGACGGTCCTCGACCCCTTCTTCGGCTCGGGCACGACCGGGGCCGTCGCCAAGCGGCTGGGCCGGAAATT
This sequence comes from Tagaea sp., assembly GCA_965279525.1. Taxonomy (GTDB): domain Bacteria; phylum Pseudomonadota; class Alphaproteobacteria; order CACIAM-22H2; family CACIAM-22H2; genus Tagaea. The sequence goes on from CBDIIB010000005.1 coordinate 113,638, forward strand.
CGTGGGATTCGAGCGGGATCGCGGCTATGTGGACGTCGCCACCCAGCGCATCCGCGACACGCTCCCGGACGATCCGGAGTTCCTGGCCGTGCGCGCCAAGCGCGAGGAACCGCGCATCCCCTTCGGCTGGCTGGTCGAGCGAGGGCTCTTGCGGTCGGGCGAGGTGCTGAGCGATGCTACAGGTCGCTGGACGGCACGCATCCGGGCCGACGGCACGCTGGTCGCCTCGACATCGACCGGCGATCATCGCGGTTCGATCCACCAGGTCGGAGCGGCGGTGATGGGCGCTCCGGCATGCAACGGGTGGACGTTCTGGTGCACCAGCATGGAAGGCCGGCGCGTGCCGATCGACCTGCTCCGCCAGAAGCTCCGCGCGGAACTGAACTGATCGGACCTGCCCCTTCCGGGCCGGGGTCCGGAAACGAGGGACGAGAACACCGATGGCCGACCCGCAGTACTCCTCCCGCACGCAAGCCACCGGTGCGCCGCGCCAGAGCCAGCGCGTGCGCTCGGTCTTCATCCTGTCGAAATCGGTCTCCGAACTGCTCGGCCCCGACCATCACGTCGCGCGCGCCGTGCGCAACGCCGCCGACGACGAGAACCCGTTCAACTTCGAGCTGGCCCGCACGGCGTTCGACCGCCTGCCGGGTGCCACGCGCCGGCGCATCCGCGGCCACGCGGAAGCCGAAGCCGAGCGCTACGCGGACGCGATCGGCCTCAAGGCCATCCTGCGCAAGCTGCCGACAGACCAGCCGATCGGCCTCGAGATGATCTGGCCGCAATCGTCGAGCTATCCCGCGCGCAAGCGCGACTACTAGAACTTCGGGGCGTCGCCATCCGCCGGCAGGTCGAGGGCGGCGAGATTGCAGCCGCAGAACGGGCAGTCCATCGCCGCCACCTTCGCGCGCGCGGCTTCGGCGTCCGTCCCGGTCCCTTCGATTTCGCGCAACAGGTCGGCGATAACGCGCGCGTGCGTGCGCTTCGTCTCGCACGCGGCCAGCAGCAGCTGTTGGCGCGGCACGTCCAGTTCCTCGATGCGCAGGGCCATCGCGGCACCCGGAAAGAGTGCCGCCGCGGCCGCAGCGCCGAGTTTCAGAAGGGAACGTCTGTCCTGACCCATATGCCCATTATACTTGCCGGAATCGGGCAAATCCATGACGCGTGCGCCGGCGTATCCTGTCTGAAGGGATACGTCACATGAGCGACATCGTCTGGATCACCGGCGCTTCCTCGGGCATCGGGCGGGCATTGGCCGTCCGGCTGGCGCGCGAAGGCCGGCGCGTCGTCGCCTCGGCGCGCGGGGCCGAAGCGCTGGAAGCGCTCGCCCGCGAGGCGGGGCCGAATCTTTCGACCCTGCGGCTCGACACGACCGACGAGGCGGCCTGCGAGGCCGCGGTCGCGTGGATCGAAAGCGAAATCGGCCCGATCGCCCTTGCCGTGCTCAATGCCGGCACGCACCTGCCCACGCCGGCCGCCACGCTCGCCGTCGCCCCGTTCCGCAAGCTCGTCGAGACCAACCTGATGGGCACGGTCAACGCGCTCGTCCCCGTGCTCGCATCCATGCGCGCGCGGGGTGAGGGACACATCGCGGTCGTGGCCTCGGTCGCGGGCTATGGCGGTCTGCCGACGGCGGCGGCCTATGGCGCCACCAAGGCCGGCCTCATCAACATGTGCGAGGCGCTGAAGCCCGAGTGCGAAGCCTTCGGCGTCAAGCTGCAGCTCGTCGATCCCGGCTTCGTGCGCACGCCGCTCACCGACCGCAACCCGTTCCCGATGCCGTTCCTGATGGAGGTCGACGACGCGATCGACGCGTTCGTCGCGGGGCTTGGCTCCGACCGGTTCGAGATCGTCTTTCCGCGCCGCTTCGGCTGGCTGCTGAAATTCCTCAACATGCTTCCCTACGGTCTCTATTTCCGCATCGTGCGGCGCATGACGGGGGCGTGATGGACAGGTTCGACGACTATGTCGCGTTCTTCGAACGCATCAGCCTCGAGCGGCTCGGCGAGCTCGATGCGCTCGTCGTACCCGACGTGCGCTTCAAGGACCCGTTCAACGACCTGCGCGGGGTCGAAAACATGCGCAAGGCGCTGGCGATGGCCTTCGAGCACGGCACGCCGCGCTTCGAGGTGATCGACCGCGCGCGCGGCAGCCACGCGGCCTACCTGCTGTGGCGCTATTCCCACGGCCCCGGCTTCGCGCTTGAAGGCATGAGCGAGATCCGCTTCGCGCCCGACGGGCGCATCGCCGAGCATATCGACCACTGGGATTCCGGCACGCAGTTCTATGCGCGCGTGCCCGTCCTGGGCTGGCTGATCGGGCTGGTGCGCAATAGGCTCAAGGTACGCGGCGGAAGGTGAGCGTGACCGAGCCCACGTCGAAGCCCCATTTGGTGACGTAGGCGCGGTTGATCAGCACGCCGTCGGGCTGGAGATACATCCAGTCGTCGAAATGCACCTTCATGCGCCCGCTGCCCATCTTCAGGTTTATGTCGTAGCGGAAGTTGAACGCGTTGCCGGCGGCACGCCCTTCCGCGACGCCGATCGCCTCTTCGGTGCGCCCCTCCCACACGCCGGGGGCCGTCTGCGTCAGACGCCACACGCGCCGGTCCTTCTCGCCGTCGGTGTAGTCGAACCGCTCGTCGAGGACGAGTTCGCGCCCGTCCCACGTGCCTTCGATGTCGACGGTGAATTCGCGGCGCAGGTTGGCGAAGCGGTCCTCGAAGATCCCCCAGGCGCGCGTCTTGCCGGCGAAGTACGTCTCCAGCTTCAGTTCGGGCGTGCGCCCGGCGAAGTCGTCGATCTTCATGCCACTGCACCCCATGAGCACCGATACGCTCATTACGACGAAAAGGAGTCTGCGGATCATGGCGTGCCCAGCCTCGTTTCGATCTGCGCCCGGAGCCGGCCCTGGCGGGCCGCGTCGAGCGGGAAATTCCACATCAAAGCCACGGCCGCGAGCTTGAAGGCGACCGGAACCCACGCATATAGGGCGCCGAGTGCGGCGTGCCCACCCGTCCCCTCGGCACCACGCACATAGCCCGCCATGTCGAGCAGCGGGAATGCGAGGGCGGGCGCCAGCGCGAGTGCCAGCTTGCCCGCCACCGCCCAGACCGCGAAATAGAGACCCGTGCGCTGGCCGCCGCCCGCGGCCGTGTCGACATCCACGACGTCGGCCTGCATCGAGGACGGCAAGGCGAGATCCGCCCCGAAGCACAGGCCCGTCGCCAGGCACACGATCAGGAAGCTCGGCACATCGCCCGCCCCCAGCAAGGGTACGGGTGCGAAGGCCGCACAGTTGGCGAGCATCGCCGCACACCAGGTGCGGTGCTTGCCCCACAGCTTCGCCGCGCGCAGCCACAGCGGCACCGAGGCGATGCCGGCGACGAAATAGACAAGCAGCAACGCCCCCTCGATGCCGCGCGCGCCCAGCACGTCGCCCGCGAACAGCAAAAACAGCGTGGCCGGCAGCGCATTCGCCACGCCGTTGAGCAGATAGCCGACGACGAGGATGCGGAACGGCGCGTTGCCCCGCAGCAGCGCCCATCCGGCGGAGATATCGAAACCGGGTGCCGGCGGAACCGGGGCCGGTTCCGGCACGCCGCGCAGCAGCAAGGCGCCCGAAAGCGGCAGCACGATCAGGTTCGTCCAAAAAAGGATCTGCAAGGCCGCGGCTTCCGGCGGGGCACCGTCCGCGGTCCAGCCCAGTGCTCCGGCGATCGCCGGCAATGCGGCCGCCACCGCCACGCCCGCGACGGTCAGGCTCTCGCGCCAGGCCGCGATGCGGTTGCGCTCGCCATAGTCGCGCGACAGCTCGGCCCCCCACGCCTGATGCGGGATCTGCAGCATCGACCAGCCCAGATAGGCGAGCATCGTCCAGACCAGCAGATAGGCGGCACCGGCATCGGCCGGCGGATCGAACAGCATGTAGCTTGCCACGAGGACGACCGGCAGTGCCGCCGCCATCCACGGCCGGCGCCGGCCCCAGCGCGTGCGCGTGCGATCGGAAAGCCAGCCGATGGCGGGATCCACCGCGACATCCCACAGGCGTGCGACGAGCAGCACACCGCCGATGGCCGCAAGGGTGAGGCCCGTGGCGCTCGCATAGAAGGTCGGCAGGTAGATCAGCAGCGGCAGGCCGAGCGTGGCGGCCGGAAACGCCGGAAGCGCGTAGGCTGCCAGAACGGGGGCCGCCAGCACGCGGGCCGGCAGCCTCGCCTCTTCACGGTCGGACAAGTGCGACCTGTGTCACGTCGATCGAACGCGCGCGGAAGCCTGCTTCGCAATAGGCGAGGTAGAACTCCCACATGCGCTTGAAGCGCGCGTCGAAGCCGAGCCCCTGGATCTCGGGCCATGCGCGCTGGAAGCGACGGTTCCATTCGGCCAGCGTCTGCGCATAGTCGAGGCCGAAATTGCTCTGCCCGTCGAGCGTCAGCCCGGCGCGCGCGATCTCGGCCTTGAGGGCCGCATCCGACGGCAGCATGCCGCCCGGAAAGATGTAGCGCTGGATGAAATCCACGCCGTTGCGGTAGCTGTCGAAGAAGCGGTCGGCGATCGTGATGATCTGCAAGGCCGCCCGTCCGCCCGGCGCGAGGCTATCGCGCAGCTTGCCGAAATAGGCCGGCCAGTATTTCTCGCCGACCGCCTCGAACATCTCGATCGACGCGATGCGATCGAAGCGCCCCTCGACGTCGCGGTAGTCGACGAAGCGCGGCTCGACGAGGTCGCCCAGCCCCTCTTTCTGCACGCGGGCCTGCGTGTGCGCGAGCTGCTCGCGCGAGACCGTGATCGCCGTCACGTGCGCGCCGAACTCCTTGGCAAGATATGCCGCGAACGAGCCCCAGCCGCAGCCGATCTCGAGCACCTTCTGGCCGGGCTTCACGCCCATCATCGCGGCCATGCGGGCGAACTTGGCCTGCTGGGCCGCCTCCAGGTCCTTCGCCCCGTCGGCATAGACGGCCGAGGAATAGGCCATCGAAGGATCGAGCCAGCGCCGGTAGAACTCGTTCCCGAGATCGTAGTGATACGCGATGTTGCGCTTCGAGCCGCTGCGCGTGTTGGCGCGCAGCGCATGCCAGAACTTGCGCGCGAAGCCGACGACGGTCGCAAGGCGCGTGGCCTTGCCATAGTGGATGTCGTCGATCGCCGCCTCGTTGAGGGCGGCAAGTTCTAGCAATGCCGCAAGCCCGGGCGTGTCGATGTCGCCGTCCATGTAGGCTTCGGCGAAGCCGACATTGCCGCCGAACAGGATGCGGCGTGCCGCACGCTTCGTGCGCAGCGACAGCGTGGCGACGGGTCCGGGCCGGGCACCCGTGAAGACATGGCGGCGGCCCGTCGGCGTGAAGACCGTCAGTTCGCCAAGCTCGATGCGCGCGGCGGCCATCAGGATGGCGCGCAGCGCGAAGCTCTGGCGGCGGATGTCGGCCTGCGGCAGGGCCGTGGCGTCAGATTCGCGCATGATGGCCTCGTCCCGTGGCAACCGGTTCGACCGTCTCGACCGCGTCGGCGGGAGGTGCCGGGCGCGGATGGTACTTCGCTCCCTTGATCCAGAGGCGCAGAGCCTCCCAGTGGATCGCACCCATCACTTTAGCGGTAAGCAGCGGGTAGCGGAAGAAGGCGCGCAGCAAGTTGGCGTCCGACCACGCCACGCGCCGCGCCGTCTGGCTTGCGACAAGAAGTTCTCCTGCCGGCGTGTCCTCGCGGATCAGCAGGGCGAGCTTCTCCTCCGGCTCGTCGACCCGGAAGCGGTAGTCCGCGCGCATGTCGATGAAGGGCGAGACGTGGAAGCGCTTGGCCGCGCGCTGCACGACCGGGCTGCCGGGTTCGCGGGCCGCAGCGACCGGGATCAGGTAGCCGTGCTGGTCGCCGAACGTGTTCTTCACTTCGTAGAGGATCGCGCCAAGCCGGCCGGCGGAATCGTAGGCGTAGTAGACCGTGATCGGATTGAACACGTAGCCGAGGATGCGCGGGAAGCAGAGCGCGAAGATCCGCGCACCCGCCTGCCCCAGTCCCGCTTCGGCAAGGCGCGCACGTACCCAGGCAAGCGTCGACGAGCCGTCGCGTGCACCATGGTCCACGTCGTCGAACGAGAACAGGCGCGTGCGGTTGAAGCCGAACAGGCGCGAATTCCGGTCGAGCTCGGGCAGTGCTTCCAGATCGACCAGCATCGAGAACACGCCATAGACGAAGCGGTGGCGGAAGGGCCGCAGGCGCGCGTGCATCACGTTGCCGAAATAGAGACAGGTCTGCGGCATGGCGTCAGTCCGCCGCCATCGGCATGTCGCGGGCCGATGCGCCAAGCCACGGACGGCGCACACCCAATGCCTCGGCGACCGCGAGGCCCGAGCGCAGCCCGTCCTCGTGGAAGCCGTAGCCGGTCCACGCCCCGCAATAATGCAGCCCGCGCGTCCCCTGGATTTCGGCAAGCCGGCGCTGGGCGGCAAGGGCCGCGGCATCGAACACCGGATGCATATAGTCGAACTCGGCAAGTGCGGTGCCGGCGCGCGGTTCACGGATCGGGTTCAGCGACACGAAGAGCGGGAATTCGTCGGGCAGGTTCTGCAGCCGGTTCATCCAGTAGGTGACCGACACGTCGAGTTCGCCCGCCATGCCGCCCGTGCCACGCTCGGCCAGATAGTTCCAGCTTGCCCAGGCGCGCTTGCGCACCGGCATCAGCGCTGCGTCCTGGTGCAGCACCGCGCGGTTGGGCTGGAACGAGAAGCGGCCGAGGATGTCACGTTCGGCCGGCGTGGGGCCGTCGATCAGCGCCAGCGTCTCGTCGGCGTGGGCCGCCATGACCACGCGGTCGAAGCGCCGCGCGTTGCCCCGCGCGTCGTGGACCGTCACGCCGTCGGCGCCCGGAACCACGCGCACCGCACCCGTGCCGGCAAGGGCGGCCGGGCCGATCTCGGCAAGCAGGCGGTCGCGATAGACGCGGCTGCCGCCCTTGACCGTGCGCCACAAGGGCCGGTCGAAAAGTTGCAGCAGGCCGTGGTTGTTGAAAAAGCGCGCGAGGCTGGGGGCCGGGAACGCCATCATCGCCGAGGCCGGGCACGACCAGATCGCGGCCGCCATCGGCAGCAGATGGTTCTCGACGAAAGCGCGGCTGTAGCCGCCCTGGTCGAGGAACGTGCCGAGATCGGGGCCGGATTCCTCGGCCTTGCACAGCGAGCGCGCGTCGCGGAAGAAGCGCATGCAGTCGCCCAGCATGCGCCAGTGGTCGAGGCGCACGAGATTGCGCTTCTGCGCGAACAGCCCGCGCCACGACCCGCCCGAATACTCGACCCGGCCGCGGTCGATCGAGGCCGAGAACGACATGTTCGAGGTCTCGTTGGCGATGCCCAGATGCGCGAACAGCGCGATCAGGTCGGGATAGGTGGCGTCGTTGTAGACGATGAAGCCGGTATCGACGGGAAGCTCGCGCGTGGCGCCACCCGGTCCGCGCGCGGCGACCACGACGGTGTTCGAGTGGCCGCCATAGCGCGCCTGCTTCTCGTAGAGCGTCACGTTGTGGCGCCGATTCAGCAGCCATGCGGCACCCAGACCCGACACGCCCGACCCGACGACCGCGATATCCAAAGTTTTCATCTCAGGCGGCCTCGCGCAGGGACTGGAAGGCGGCAAGGGCGCGCGCACGCGCCTCGCCATGATCGACGAGCGGCTTGGGATAGGTCTTGCCGAGCGTCACGCCCGCGGCACGCAGCACGAGGTCGGGTGCTTCCCACGGCGCGAACAGGTTCTCGTTCGGCAGGCCGGCGATCTCGGGCACCCACCGGCGCGTATAGGCACCGTCGGGATCGAATTTCGCACCCTGCAGGATCGGATTGAAGATGCGGAAATAGGGGGCGGCGTCCGCCCCGCAGCCCGCGACCCACTGCCAGCTCGCCGCGTTGTTGGCGAGATCGGCGTCGACCAGCGTGTCCCAGAACCATTCCTGCCCGCGCTGCCACGGCAGCAGCAGGTGCTTGACCAGGAACGAGGCGACGATCATGCGCACGCGGTTGTGCATCCAGCCGGTGTGCCAGAGCTCGCGCATGCCGGCATCGACGATGGGGTAGCCGGTGTTTCCCTTCTGCCAGGCACGCAGTTTCTTCGAGTCGTCCTTCCACGGGAACGCGCGGAAGTCGGCGCGCAGCGCCTGCTCGGGCAAGTCGGGGCGCTGGTAGAGCAGATGGTGGCTGAACTCGCGCCAGCCGATCTCGGAAAGGAAATGCTCGGCGCCGATCGTGCCGCCGGCGCGCGCGCGCGCGGCATGGAAGCACTGGCGCGGGCCGATCTCGCCGAAATGCAGATGCGCCGACAGGCGCGACGTGGCTTCCAGATCGGGCCGGTTGCGGTCGGTCTTGTAGGTTTCGACAGCACCATCGAGGAAGCGGTCGAGGCGGGCGTTGGCTCCGGCCTCGCCGGGTGTCCATGTCTTGCGGAATCCTGCCGCCCAGTCGGGCTTCGTCGGCAGCAGCTTCCAGCTTTCGAGCGAGTCGGATACCGGCCACGCGGCCGGGGCGGCGAGTTTCGAAGGCGCCTTTGCGGGCAGCGGCGGCTCGTCGCCGGCAAGGCACGTCTTCCAGAACTGCGTGAACACCCGATAGGGCTCGCCCGCCTTGTTGCGGATCGTCCACGGCTCGAACAGCAGGCTCGAATTGAAGCTCTTCGCGACGAGGCCGCGCGCCTCGAGCGACTTCTTCAGCCCCGCATCGCGCGCGATCGACGCCGGCTCGTAGCGCCGGTTCCAGTGCACGCCGGCCGCCCCCGTCTCGTCGATCAGCTTGTCGAGCACGGCCGCACTCTTGCCGCGCCGCAGGATCAGGCGGCTGCCGCGCGCGGCAAGGTCTTTGGCAAGGCTCGCCAGCGAGTGATGCAGCCACCAGCGCGTCGCCCCGCCCGGCGCCCAATCCCCCTCGCCCGCCTCGTCGAAGATATAGACCGGCACCACCGGACGGTTCTCCGCCGCGGCCCCGGCGAGGGCCGGATTGTCGGTCAGACGCAAGTCCTGGCGGAACCAGACGAGAAGCGGTGCTAAGGCCATGGCGTTGATACGCAAGCGGTTCGGGGCCGGATCACTTTAGGCGGCGGGGCCCCGGGACGACAGGTTCGAGGCGCTGGCCCGGGACCAGCTGCAGCCGGTCCGGCCCCAGCAGCAGGGCGCGGACCCGGACCCGGCCGAACAGGCGGGAAATGGCCGGATCCAGCACGTCGAGCCCGCCTTCGGGGGCGCCGAAGGCCGGCATGACCATGCGCCGCCCGTCGAGGAAGAAGCAGGGGGCGAGCGTGCGGCCGGCCGCATTGGTGACCGCCCCGACCGGGCGCAATCCGCCCACGATCTCGCCATATCCCAGCGTGCCCGCGACCGCCGGCGCCGCGCGCAGGGCGAGCTTGTCCTCGACGATCTCGGCAACCGGCGTACCGCCGATGCCGGCCGGGATCGCCGGACCAGGGCTGCCGGCGACCCACACCCAGTCCTGCCCCTTGACCAGCCGGGCGAGGAATTCGAGATCGGCCGAAGCGATGCGCCGGCCGGCGAACGGATCGCCCAGACAGGCGATGCGGCCGGGCATGTATTTGCGTGTCAACCTCTGCAGATGGCGCAGTGCGCCGGCCGCACCCTTGCCCAGATGCAGGTCGGCGACGACCAGCGTGCGCCGCGCCGGCCAGAACAGGGCGCCGGCGGGGTCGGCGAACAGGGCGGTCTCTTCGAGCGTGATGCGCGCGTGCATGCGAGGTTTATACAGCAGGACCCAAATGGCGGGCTGCTAGACTGTCTCCCATGAACGAAGAATTCCGCATCCTCGAACGGCAATACTACATGACGATGGCGATCCCCTTCGTCATCGACATGGCCATCACCGCCATCGTGGTCGCGAACATCGCGTATCCCGGCATCCTCGAACGCAACCTGCTGACCGGCGGCGTGCTGCTGCTCGCCGGTCTCCATCTCTACGCGCGCTGGCGCTATGCGCCGATCGCCGCCGCACTCGCCGACGGCGTGGACATGAAGCGCATGGAGCGCGCGCTCACGCAGCTGCCGCTGCATTCGGCGAAATGGGCGGGCTCGGCCTATCTCGTCGTCATGGCGCTGCGCCTGCTGCCGCCGCTGCTGTTCGACGGCCGGTCGCTGTTTGGCACACCCGCCGGCGCGCTGGTGCCGACCTGGCTCGACGTGATCCTGACCATCGCGGTCTCGGGCGGCTTCATGTTCGTGGCCACCTATTTCATCGCCAGCGACTTCCTCGAACGGCTGTGCGCGCGCATCTTCGCGGCGAGCGGGGCCAATCTCGGACTGTTCTTCGGCCGCTTCGCCACCAAGATCGGCATCGCGCTCGTCTTCTCGTCGGTCGCCCCGATGGTGCTGGTCGCGGGCGATCTCGCCTCCTATTCGGGCGAGCGGCTAGTGGACGAGATCATGGTCGACCTGTCGGTCTCGGTGTTCGGCCTCGTGGCGCTGCTGTGGTGGACGACGCGCACGCTGGGCCGGCCGCTCAAGCGCCTCGACGAGGGCATGCGGCTGGCGGCGGAAGGCGATCTCGGCGTGCGCCTGCCGGTGACCTCAAACGAGGAGATCGGGGCGCTGACCGCGCGCTTCAACGCGATGGTCGAGGGCCTGCGCGAACGCGAGCGCATCCGCGAGACCTTCGGCAAGTACGTCAGCGAAAGCGTGGCGGGCGAACTGCTGCGCGACGCATCCGACGGACGGCTCGACGGGCGCACGGCCGAGGCCACGCTGATGTTCACCGACATCGAGGGATTCACGACGCTGTCGGAAACGCTCGCCCCCGCCGACGTGATCCGCCTGCTCAACGACTACCTGCCGCGCGTGGTCGAACCGATCCAGCGCCACGGCGGCGTGGTCAACGGCTTCATCGGCGACGGACTGTTTGCGAGCTTCAACATGCCCGTCGCGTTGCCCGACCATGCCGCGCGCGCACTGGACGCCGCGCGCGACATCCAGCGCGCCCTCGCCGGATTCCGCACCCAAAGCGGCGAAGCGCTCGTCACGCGCATCGGCATCAATACCGGCACGGTCGTGGGCGGCACGATCGGTGCCGGCGACCGGCTCAGCTACACGCTGCTGGGCGATGCCGTGAACGCGGCGGCCCGGCTCGAGGCGCTCAACAAGCAGCACGGCACGACCATCCTGCTGAGCGAGGCCACGCGCGTCGCGGCCGGTGCCGTGCACGAATACAGGCTGGTCGGCGAGGTGGAACTGCGCGGGCGCAGCGAGACGATGCGCGTGTTCACGCTGGATTAGCCGCAATCCGATCGGCCGGCATCCGCCAGCCGGATATCGCATGATTAAGGCTCGCGATTAATCGGTGCGGTGTCTAGATACCGGCGGGTATAAATCTGTGGATACAACCTAAAAAACCCCGACGCTTCTCTGATGCGGCCTTCCGCGTTTTCGGGATTACATATAATATCACCCATGGGTGAAGCTTTTCTGGAACACCATCCTTAGTGGAGCACCTTCATGAAGGCCGCTAATGCATTGAAAGCACTAGCACTATCTTCAGTTGTTCTCGGATGTTCCTACGACGTCGACATCAATGGCCGTAAGGAAGATCCGGACCAGGCAGCGACACTGGACTATGACGGCCTGCGGCAGGCGCCCGGCCTCGGCTGGTATGAGCTGTCGCAAGGATGGAATTCCGAACTCCGGCGCGCTTTCTGGTTCACGCCGCAAGGATCGGCGCTCATCCCTTACAAGTGGTTCCTGAATCTCGAGATGCCGAAACGGAACTGCGAGGGGAAATCCGACGCGGCGCTGAACAAGGGGAACTGGACCTATTTCCGGGATTCGGGCCATCTGCGCAGCCTCGGATTCATCCCCGCTTCCTCGGATCCCGTCTGGAATCCGGACGGGTTGCCCATCGGATTCGCCAAGTCGAGCACGCGAGAGGATGGTGAATTCCTGGGCCCCACTTGCGCCGCCTGCCACACGAATCTGATGCATCTGAAAGGCCGGAAGGTCCTCGTCGAAGGCGCACCCACACTTGCCGACATCCAGGGCCTGAATATCGGTCTGGCGAATGCGCTCTGCTCGATGGACGAAACGATGGTCGACAAGAACTTGCCGGATGCAGAATCCCGGAAGGCCGCGGCGAAAGCCCAGTTCAAGACATTCGCGGAAAAGGTGCTTGCCGGCGATCCGAAGGCGACCGGTGCCGAACCCTTCGCGAAGCTTCAGGAGGAGCTCTTCGCGAAGGTCCAGGAGCAGCGCGGCAGGATCATGGTCCGCAATGCGCGGAACTATTCGAACCTGAGCATCTATCCGCACTACGGCCGGGGCCGCCTCGACGCGGTCGGCGCCATCCTGAATGAAGCCGCGGTGGAAATCGCGAACCATGAAGACAACATCGTGCCCGCCAACGCGCCGGTGAGCTATCCCTTCCTCTGGGGAACGTCCCAGTCCGATGTCGTCCAGTGGAACGGATTCGCCCCCAATCAGTTCTTCGGCTTTGGCCCGCTCGGCCGGAACGCCGGCGAAGTCGTTGGCGTTTACGGATATCTGGACGCATTTCCGGAAAAAGTGGTCGAGGCGCAGAAACTGGAACTCCTCCGGAAACTGAAAGACCTCAATTTTCTGCCTCCGGGGACTCCGGATGTGTCCAAAATCGATGGACCGTCGGATCGCAGTCTCACGACGACACTGACGGTCGATGACTTGAGGAAATTCGCGCCGAAGGAAGTCGTCGAGGACGTAAACAGGCAGTCGCCTTTCCATCCGCTGCTGACCACGAGTGGATCGGCGCAGTTCGGTGGAATCGACTCGTCGATCCTGCTGAAGAATCTAGGCTCGATCGAACACTGGGTAGGCAAACTGCTCTCGCCGAAATGGCCGGCGGATGTATTGGGAAAAATCGATCCGGAAAAATCCGGCCGGGGCAGGGAAATTTACGAGAATGCCTGCGCCAGCTGCCACCAGATCGTCGAGCGCCGCGATCAGCACAAGGCATACTTCGCGAAAATGGTCCGGATACCGGAAGTCGGAACCGATCCGGCAATGGCGGAGAACTTCCTGCTCGAGAGGCATCCGTCGACTGGCAAGCCCTGGAAAACGGGCTTCTTCAAAGACACGAAAATCGGCTTTCCCTGGGAAGGCCGCTTCGGCGAGAACTTCACGGTCAGGGGCGAGGCGCTGACCGCCATCGTCTTCGACGTGATCCTCGGCAAACTGCTGCCCGACGGGATTTCCGGCGCGATCCGCAGTCGGTCCGTCTCCGAGGAAAATCCGGCAACCAGTGCCGGCGGCGACAGGCTCTACCGCTACAAGGCGCGGCCGCTCAACGGAATCTGGGCAACGGCGCCGTATCTGCATAACGGGTCGGTGCCCAATCTTGCGCAGCTCCTGATGCCTGAAGCGGAACGGGACAAGATCTTCTGTGTCGGAAGCCGGGAATTCGACCCGGACGTCGTCGGCTTCGTCTCGAAGATCGGCCCGGACGGAAAATGCATCGACGTCGAGGACTACGCCATGCCGCTCGATACTTCCTATTTCGGAAGCTCGAACAGGGGCCATCACTATGGCGTCGAACTGGACAAGGACAAGGACAAGAACAGAGCCATGAAGGCCGACCTGCTTGAGTTCCTGAAAACACTCTAGTCCGCCAGCGAAGGAGCAGGAAATGTCTTCGCCCCCGATCCCGGGACCGGCAAAAGCCGCGCGGTTCGCCGTTTTCGGCGTGCTGCTGCTCCTCGCAGCCTGTGCCGATTCCGCGAACCCGGATCCGCAGATGCCGAAGCGCCTGGTCGAGGTGGTCGAGCAGGACAGCGAGAAGGAGGCTGCGAAGGCGATCGGCGATGCGATCGAGATCGGCCTCGCCCGACGCGCCGGGCAGCGCGGGCGCGCGCCGGGGTCAGACGATTTCGCCCGCCAGAGGCCAATTGTCCGCGATGCCCATCCCAAGGCCCATGGCTGCGTCAAGGCGAACTTCACGGTCGAGGCTAAACTGCCGGTGGAACTCGCGAAGGGCGTCTTCAAGCCGGGCAGTTCGTACTGCTCCTGGGTGCGGTTCTCGAATTCGAATGAGGATCCGGATCGCTCCGACGCCCTGAAGGACGGGCGGGGAATGGCGATCAAGCTGCTTGGCGGGCCGGACGAGCCCCTGCTGCCGGCCCACAAGGGCGCTAGGACGCAGGATTTCATCATGATCAGCCATCCCGTCTTCTTCATAGACGACGCGAAGGACTACGCGACCCTCGTGCAGGAACAGAACAAGGAACGCGGTGCCTCGCTTCTGAAGCTGTTCTCGGCGATCGGGATCAAGGGAACGCTCAATGCCCTCGCGATCACGAACCGGAAGAACCGGAACCCGCTTGAAGGCGAATACTGGTCGATGGTGCCCTATCGGCTGGGGACCGGCAACACGGCCAAGGTGATCAAATTCAAAAGCCAGCCCTGCGGGTTCGAAAATCGGGAAAAGCGCGAGAAGGCCTACTACCGCAATCCGGAAATTCCGGACAGCGCCGCGCCGAAGTTCCTGCGGCAGGCATTGAAGTCGAGCATGGAAACCGGCTCGCCCTGCATGGAGTTCCTCGTCCAGATCGGCGTGGAACCGATGAGCGTCGAGGATGCCAAGACCGAATGGTCGCCCGAGATAGCGCCGTTCCAGAAGGTCGCCACGCTCCGTTTTCCCGAAGGCCAGAACTTCGACACGCCCGAACAGAACCTCGCCTGCGAAGACATGGCGTTCGACCCCTGGCATGCCTCGGTCGAGCACCAGCCGCTCGGCGCGCTGAACCGCATCCGCAAGGAGGTGTATCAGCGGATCAGCAGTTTCAGGCGGGCCGGCAACCGGGCATCCCAGCAAGAGCCGCCAGCCTTCCAGCTCGACCAGTGCAGCAATGGACTCTGGCGGCGCTGACCCGGCCGTCGAGCAGCACGCTGAGCGCGACGAGGTCGCGGCGGACCTCGTCGTCCACGGGTGCTACGCTTTCGGGATGACGCCGCGCCGGCGCAGGATCTCGATTTCCTCTTCCGTCCCGCCCTGCTCGGCGCCGCGTTCGCGGATCAGGAAGGCCGGGCGGTTGGAGATCACGCGCAGTTCCTTGACCGCCTTGCGCGGCAGCGGGATGCGCGCGTCCTTGCAATAAGAGATAAGGGCGGCGGCCACCTCGTTGGCGGTGAATTTGCGCGCGACGATGCCGCCATCGTCCTTTTCCAGGTGCAGCGACAGCGTGATCTCGTCGGCATCGAGCACGAGGCGCGTGATCTGGCCCACCGGCAGCGGCTTCTTGCGCATGCGCGCGAAGGCGCCGATGGCGCGCACGAGTTCGCTTTCCCGGAAGAAGATCAACCGGTATTCCCACACACCCGGCGGCAGGCCCGCGGCTTTGCTCACGCGGCCCGCTTGGCGAGTTCGAGCGCCAGGAATTCCGGTGCTTCGGGGCCGGCGATATGCACGACCAGCGCGAGCTTGCTGTCGAGCAGGTAGGTCTCCTTGGTCGACTTCAGCGGCAGCCGGATGCCCTTGTCCTTGCACATCAGGATCATCGCCGCCGACAGCGAGGCGCGGTCGAAGCGGTAGCGCTCGGGCCGTCCGTCCTTGGCCGCGAAGATGAGCTCGCAGTTCAGCGTCTCGGGATCGATCTTGAATTCTTCGGGCTGGCGCACGGGCACGGCCACGCCGCGCTTGCGCTGGTAGCTGACCAGCCCTTCGCGCACGTCGCGCCACGTGAAAAGGATGCACCTGTACTCGCTCGCCATCGCACCGGGTCCGGGGTCGTCAGGGCTTGTCGGCTCTGACTAACCCGGAAAACCCCCGGATGCAACGGGGCGGCGTTATTCGGCCGGGGTCGCGGCCGGCGGCACGGCCTTGCTCTTGCGCGCCATGCCGCGCACCACGACGTAGAACACCGGCGTCAGGAACAGCCCGAACAGCGTGACCCCGAGCATGCCCGAGAACACCGCGGTACCCAGCGACTGGCGCATTTCGGCCCCGGGGCCCGTCGCCGTGACGAGCGGGACCACGCCCAGGATGAAGGCGAAGGCCGTCATCAGGATGGGGCGCAGGCGCAGGCGGCACGCCTCGACCACCGCGGCGATGGCGTCCTTGTTGTCGTCCTCGAGCTGGCGGGCGAACTCCACGATCAGGATGGCGTTCTTGGCCGCAAGGCCCACCAGCACGATGAGGCCGACCTGCACGAGGATGTTGTTGTCGAGCCCGCGCACCATCACGCCGGCAAGGGCCGACAGCACGCTCATCGGCACGATCAGCACGATCGCGAACGGCATGCCCCAGCTTTCGTACTGGGCGGCGAGTGCCAGGAACACGAACACCACCGCGAGGATGAAGATATAGGTCGCGGTGTTGCCGGTGAGCTTCTCCTGGTAGGCAAGCTCGGTCCATTCGTAGCCGATGCCCTGCGGCAGCACTTCGTTGGCGACCTGCTCGATCGTCGCGATCGCCTGGCTCGACGTGATGCCGGGGGCGGCGGCCGCCTGGATGGGCACCGAGATATACGCGTTGTAGCGCTGGACGAGATCGGGACCGGTCGTGTCGCGGATCTCGGCGAGCGTGCCCAGCGGCACGAGTGCCCCCGTCGCCGAACGCACGCGCAGGCGCGCGATGTCCTCGCGGTCGAGACGGAAGCCGTTGTCGGCCTGTGCACGCACCTGGTAGACGCGGCCGAACGCGTTGAAGTCGTTCACGTAGGCCGTGCCCAGATTGTACTGGAGCGTTTCGAAGATGTTGCCGATCGGCACGTTCAGGATCTGCGCCTTCGTGCGGTCGATCTCCAGATAGATCTGCGGCGTGCTGGACGAGAACGTCGTGAACACACCCACGAGGCCCGGCGTCTGCCGCAGCCGGCCGATCAGGTCCTGCGAGGCGGCAAGCACGCGGCCGACGTCGTTGCCGGTGCGCTCCTGCAGCTGCAGCTTGACGCCGCCCAGCGAGCCGATGCCGGGAACCGACGGCGGCGGGATCGCGATGATGAAGGCTTCCTGGATCTGCTGGAGCCGGCCGAAGAGCTGGCCGACGATCGCCATCGACGGCAGCCCGTCGCGCACGCGCTCGGCGAACGGCTTGAAGCCGGCGAAGATGACGGCGGCATTGGGCGAGTTGGTGAAGGTCGCACCCGAGAAGCCGGCGAAGGCGACGGCATCCTTGACGCCGGGAGTGGCCTGCATGATCTCGGAGGCGCGGCGCACGACCGCGTCGGTGCGTTCGAGCGACGCGCCGTCGGGCAGCTGGATGGCCACGATCGCGTAGCCGCGGTCGAGCGGCGGGATGAAGCCGGTGGGAACGGTCATGCCGATCCACGCGGTGGCGGCACCCAGTGCCACGTACACGCCCAGCATCAGCGCCTTGCGCCGCACGAGGATGCCGGTTGCCTTCGCGTAGCCGTCACCCATGCGGTCGAAGCCGCGGTTGAAGATGCCGGCGGCCTTGCCGGCGAGCTTCGCCACGGGATTGGTCGGCACATGATGCGGGTCGTGCTTCTTGAGCATGATCGCCGCGAGTGCCGGAGAAAGCGTGAGGGAATTGAACGCCGACAGCACCGTGGCGACCGCGATGGTCGCGGCGAACTGGCGGTAGAACTGGCCCTGCAGCCCCGGCACGAAGGCCGACGGGATGAACACGGCCGACAGTACGACCGCGATGGCGATGACGGCGGTTCCCACCTCGTCCATCGTCGTGTGCGCGGCATCGCGCGGGGTCATGCCCTCGGCGATGTTGCGTTCCACGTTCTCGACCACGACGATCGCGTCGTCGACGACGATGCCGATCGCCAGCACCATGCCGAAGAGCGTGAGCACGTTGAGCGAGAAGCCGAACTGCAGCAGCACCGCGAACGTGCCGATCAGCGACACCGGGATCGCGAGGATCGGGATCAGCGCCGCACGCCAGCTCTGCAGGAAGACGAGCACGACGAGGGCGACGAGCAGGATCGCCTCGATCAGCGTGGTGTAGACCGCGGTGATCGATTCCTGGATGAAGCTCGTCGGGTTGTAGACGACCTGGTAGTCGACGCCGACGGGGAAGTTCTTCTTGAGCTCGGCCATGCGCCCGAGGATCGCGTCGGCGGTGGCGAGCGCGTTGGAGCCCGGGCGCTGGAACACCGCGAGCGCCACGGCGGGCTTGCCGTTGAGGTAGGAGTTCGTGACGTATTCCTTGGCACCCAGTTCGAGGCGCGCGACATCGCCCACGCGCACGAGCCGGCCGCCGTCGCCCGAGCGGACGATCACGTCGCGGAACTGGCGCAGGTCGTCGAAGCGGCCCTGCGTTGTGACCGCAAGCTGGAACGCGGCCCCTTCCGAGGGCGGGGTGCCCAAGGCACCGCCCGAGACCTGCACGTTCTGTTCGCGGAGTGCGCGCACCACGTCGCCGGCCGAAAGGCTGTAGCTGGCGAGCTTGTCGGGGTCCATCCACACGCGCACGGCGTATTCGCGCGCACCGAACACGATGAGGTCGCCCACGCCCTCGATGCGCAGCAGCTGGTCGCGGATGCGCAGCAGCGCGTAGTTCGAGATGTAGAGCTGGTCGTAGCTGTCGTCGGGCGAGAGCATGTGCACGACCAACATCAGGTCGGGCGAGCTCTTCTGCGTGGTGATGCCCAGGCGCCGCACTTCCTCGGGCAGGCGCGCGGTCGCGATCTGCACGCGGTTCTGGACGAGGACCTGCGCGTTGTCGAGATCGGTGCCGGCCTTGAACGTGATGGTCAGCGACATCGAGCCGTCGGCCGTGGCGTAGGACGACATGTAGAGCATGTCTTCCACGCCGTTGATTTCCTGCTCGAGCGGCGTTGCCACCGTCGCGGCGACGGTCTGGGCATCGGCGCCGGGATAGCTCGCGCGCACGACGATCGTGGGCGGCGCGATCTCGGGATACTCGGCCACGGGAAGCTGGGTGAACGCGATGGCGCCCAGGATGACCGTGATGATCGACAGCACCGACGCGAAGATCGGATGGTCGACGAAGAAATGGGTGAAACGCATGGGCTGCAGGCTCCCTTAGCGCTTGGCCGGAAGGTCGACGCGCTGGGGCGTGACCTTGCCGCCGGGGCGCACGCGCTGGAGCCCGGCGATGACGATCGTCTCGGAGCCGTCGAGACCGTTGCGGATCACGCGGTAGCCGTCGATGCGCGGGCCCGGGCGCACGAGGCGCACGGCCACGTCGCCGTTCTCGGCCACCACCCACACGAGGCGGCGGTCCTGGTCGGACGAGATCGCCTCGTCGGGGACGAGCACGGCTTTATAGGCGTTGGAACCGGGCACGCGGATGCGCCCGAACAGGCCCGGCGTGAGGAGCGCGTCCTTGTTCTCGAACGTCGCGCGCGCGCGCATCGTGCCCGACGCCGGGTCGATGCGGTTGTCGAGGAACTCCATGCGACCCTTGCGCGGCAGATCTCGCTCGTCGAGGAGCCCTGCGAACACCTCGAAGCCGCCGAGATCGCGGCCCGAGGGCCGGTTGCCGTCGGCGGTGTTGCGCGTGTAGGCGATGAACGAACGCTCGTCGATGTCGAAATAGAAATGGATCGGGTCGGTCGACACGACCGAGGCGAGCAGCGTCTGGTCGGCGGCCACGAGATTGCCTTCCGACACGAGCTTGCGCCCGATGCGCCCGGTGATCGGGCTGCGGATCTCGGTGAACCCCAGATTGAGGCGGGCGGATTCGAGATCGGCGCGCAGGCCCGCGATGTCGGCCTGCGCCTGCTGGAAGGTCTGGCGGGCCTGTTCGAGCTGGCGCTCGGGCGCGTTGCCCGAGCGCGCGAGACGCTCGTAACGGTCGAGGTCGCCGCGCGCGAAATCGACGCGCGTCTGGGCGGCGTTGACGGCGGCGGTGGCGCGCGCATACGTCGCGGCGTAGGGGCGCTTGTCGATGACGAAAAGCAGCTCGCCTTCCTTGACGATCTGGCCGTCGCGGAACTTCACCTGTTCGAGATATCCCGAGACGCGCGCGCGCAGGTCGACCGAGTCGACCGCATCGAAGCGGCCGGTGAACTCGTCCTGCTCGATGATTTCCTTGACCACCGGCTTGGCGACCGTGACGGGCGGCGGGCCGGGCGGACCGCCCTGCGCCATCGCGTCGTCCGCGAAAATCGGCGAAGCGAGCGCCATCGAGGCGCCGAGCAGCGCCGTCGCAAACCGGTTCCGGATTGTCATTGTGCGGTCCCCGAACGATCCCCCGATCTGTCTGGCGACATGGCGTGCCACTGCGCCGGGGGAATATCGCAGTGCAGCATTGGACCAAATATAGGAATGGTCCACGGCAAAACTCAAGCGTGCCGCACAGAAATTAATTGCGACTTTTCATCATCGAATTGAAACATAACGACAAAGGAACGCCCGGTGCGGGGGACCTCGCACCGGGCGCCTGTCGTTCGGGCGGAGCCTAGTTCTTCTTCGGCTCGGCCTTCGTCTCGGTCGCCTTCGCGGCGGGGGCGTGCGCCTTGTCGTCGACCTTGCCGGCGGGCTTGGCCGGCGCCTGTGCGGTGACGGCGGGCTTCGCCGGGGTGGCCGGCGTCGCCGGCGTTGCCTGCGCGAACGCGATCGACGGGGCGGCGAGCGACAGGGCCAGGGCGAGTGCGGCGAACTTCTTCATCGAGAGTCTCCGGTTTTCTAGAGCCGGCGGCACCAAGCCGCCTCTCTTCCGGACAATGCGCGAGGGCAGCGGGCTATTCCGCGCTCAATTTCGGCATCTTCGTGGCATTTGTCCCGAGGTGAAAACGTTCAGGCGAAAAAATCAGCCCTCGCCGTCAGGCGAAAAAATCATACGTCTTGCCGACGCCGAATTCGACGAGCTCGGGCGCCTGGATGCGCGGCGGATCGAAGAACGAGCGCGGCGACCACGGCTGCGTGTTGAACGCGGCGGCGGCGGTGCCGGCCTCGTAGGACGGGGTCGTCGAGATGTAACCCGAGGGGCCACCCCCGAAACCGGTGGCGGCGGTGATCGAACCAGCCATGAGCTTTCTCTCCAGTGGCGAAACGTTCGCGGTTCTCGCGAGGTACGGACTTTATAGCACGGAGCACCTGGACTGGCAAAAGCCCCGAAAAATCGAGGCCCCGCCGCCCGTCCGCCCGCGGGGCGGATGGGGCATTGGCGGGGCCCGCTTTGCTTTACGGCCTCGGGGACCGGCCGTTACGCCGGTAGCCCTTCGGCCCGCCCGCGGCACAAACGCTCGGGCGGATCGTGCCGATATCGCCGTCGGGCGGGGCGGGGTCTTGCCGCAAGGGCGGCTTCGGGGGGTTCGGCATCGCGATCCCGGGTCCCGGAAATCCGCAGCTGTGACGAGACGCCCGATCCGTCCGCGAAAGGCAGCGTCGGCGGCGCTTGACGTCCATCTTGTGCGCCGGCCTGAAGAAAATCGGATAGGACCGGTGCTTACTGGCTCTTCGGTGGAGTCATGTCGTTTTCGGACACCTCCCCGTTCGGGTTGCCGATCCGTTTTGCGTCCCTGCCCCGCGACCTCGTGGAGGAGCGTGCGGCGCCGGGGCGCCCGGCCGTCATCGGCGGCCGGTGTCGAATGCGGATGGATCGGCTTCGCACGCGACAGGAAGACGCTAGCACGAAATCGCGCCCGTTTGGAGTCCGGCGATTCGGAATTTTAGATATATATAGTGTTTATTATTAACCGTGCGGCGTCACACGGGACTCACAATTTTTAAGCATCACGTACTACAATGAGAGGATGCTTCCGCGCCTCTGCGTCCTGCTCCTGGCCCTGTGCGTCCTTGCCGGCGAAACGCATGCGCGGCCCGACTGCCGCGCCATCGACGGCGACACGATCGCGTGCGGCAAGCAGCACGTGCGCATCGTCAATGTCGATACGCCGGAGCTGGGTGCGGGTGCGCGCTGCCCGGCCGAAGCGGCCCTCGCCGAACGCGCGCGCCGCTTCACCGCCGAGCAGATCGCCGGCACGAATGTCGAGATCCGCCCCGACCCGAAGCGCCCGCACGACCGCTGGGGCCGCACGCTCGCGCGCGTCATCGTCGACGGAATCGATCTTGGCGAAGCGCTGGTCGCCGCCGGCCTCGCGCGCGCATGGGACGGCAGGCGCCGGCCGTGGTGCCCCTAAGCCCCGTCAGCGCCAGAAGATGATGATCAGGATCACGATCGGAAGCGGGATGCCGAGGAGCCAGAGAAGTACGCCGCGTCCCATGATTTCGACTCCTGCTGCCTGAATTCGTCCGCCGGAAAATCGGCGTCGGCATCTGGTAGCAGGGAGCGGCGGGGCCGGAGAGGCCCGGAAACTACGCAGGCCGCGCGGCGATCAGTAATAGGCGTCGCCGGTCAGGCGTTGCGAGATCCACCAGATGTTTCCGGCACCGTCGCGCACGCCGCCCTGCCGGTCGCCATAGGGCATGTCGCCGACCGCCATTTCGAGACGCGCGCCGGCGGCAAGGGCGCGGCGCATCGTCGCGTCCGCGTCGGCGACATAAAGATAGTAGGCCGCCGCCATCGCCGGATAGGCGGGCGTGGCGCCGCTGACCATGAAGTTCGAAGCGCCGATCGCGATCTGGGCGTTGGCGAGGCTGCCGTCCGGCCGGGCGGTCCGTCCGACCGTGACCGCACCGAACGCCCGTTCGAGGAACGCGATGAACGCGTCGGGATCGGCGACGAAGAAATACGGGACCACGCTGGCGAAGCCGGGCGGAGCCGTCATCGCGATTCAAGCCGGCAGGAGGAAAATGGCGCGCCCGAAGAGATTCGAACT
Source organism: Tagaea sp. (assembly GCA_965279525.1). Lineage (GTDB taxonomy): Bacteria > Pseudomonadota > Alphaproteobacteria > CACIAM-22H2 > CACIAM-22H2 > Tagaea. The sequence goes on from CBDIIB010000005.1 coordinate 136,287, forward strand.
CCTAACCCTCAGATCCGTAGTTGATGTATTGGCATTGTTTCGGCGTTTCAGACCATTCGCCAAACGTCAACTAAGCCGATATTCGTACGACAAGGGCGAAAGCCGCTCGTCTTCGATTGCTCATACCCAACGTATATCGATGTCGGCACCAATGGCCGATGGCGTTTCGCCGTCGTGCCTCAAATCAATGTCGGTGACTAGAAAGTGTACGTTCTGGGAGTCGCGTTCACCATGTACGCGGACCTTATAGCGAGTGAGAATGATCGCAGCACTGGAGGTAGTCGTGCCCTTGACCTATGCAATAGCGATATTTCCATCTCTTGATAACTCAAGATCGTATGGCTTTTGCAATTTGACATCCCTTACATCGAAGCTCTGCTCCCTAAAGAAATCGACGACTAGAGCCCTTGCGCGCACCTCAACTGATAGATTAGTTCTCGACTTCTCGTCGTAGCTGCCCCTTCACTCGATCACACACCATCAACAATTCATCTCTGTGATCGGGATAAAGCGCTTCGCGATCAACCATTGGGAAGTTGACACTGTTTTCCCAAAACTCACTTTTCCTAAATTTAAACTTCGCCACTAGCCGGCGACCGAAATCTACTTCGTAGTGGGAATACAGCTGCTTTTGGAGGAACTCTCCGAGCTCGGGATATTCCCCCAGTAGATATCCTTCCTGAAAGTGAGGGCGCAGTGCTTGGGGTGGACATACGCCGGCAAGCCTAACAATTTGCAAACCGGCCTCGGCACTAGCTGTAACCACCCCACTCAAATTTGGGACACCTACAACAAAGATATAGCCATTTTTGTTGTCGCTATCGGAAGCAAACGACGCAGCGATCCGCAGTGAATGGGTCACATCCAGCAAGGGCGTTCTGCAAACTTCATAGTGCTGCAGGATTGACCATCTAAGAATTCGTTGTCTCTGCAAAAGTTTGAGGCCCGGAAAGCCATGAGTCTCGTACTTCGAAACAAGTTCAACCTCCGCTTCTGCCAAAATTGAAAAGCGGTCTTGCAATCGTGTTCCGCTCGGATTCAGGCCAATCCCCTTTCGTGGCCGAAATATCGTGGGCTTTAAAGTGGTACGGCCGCGTTGGTTGCGGAAATCATGATTTTGGCCCCGATAAAGAAGCAGATAATCTCGATTTCTGAATTGTAATTCCGCAACCTTCTCTACCAACTCAGCGAACGAGCTAACAAACGCCGCTTTACTTTCCCGTATTTCCAAACATTGCGCCTTGGCGATTTTGTCTTTGCGCCCGATAAACGTCCAAAGACTTTGATTACCAATTGTTTCCATTTTTCTTACTCAACTGGAGGCTTGTCGTCTCTAGACTACAATCGTGTTTATATCTTTAAATGTCCCGCGGTTCAGCACGAAGCAATGTCGGCATTGGGTCGTTCCATATCTCCAAGAAAATAGATTCTACAAACACTCTCTCGAAGGATCGAGCGTATCAGCGAACGCCGCACAAATAAGCCCGCATTCGCCCCTCCAAATTGGCCAGAATTTCCATTGGTCATATTCAAAATTATCGATCACTGCCTCTCCCGAAGAGCGGAGAACATGCCACGAATGTCGTCGTCACTCATTTCGACGTTGGTATCCACACCGCGACTCTCAATGCGCCCGTCATCATCGCCATAGTCGGGTATCTCGTTTTGCGCGATTTCTTCATCGAGGCGTTGCAACTCATAATCAAGGCTTAAATCAAATTCATTTGCCAGATCTTCCAGTGTGCTTTTAAGGGCGTGCATTTCATCTAACCCAGAGACACTATCGATATCTGCGAGTGCCCCTTGTCGTTGAAATTCTTCAACCTGTGACTCTAGTTCTTTTTTCACCTCGTCGTTGGTAACCCCGGAGTCTCTATAGAAGCGAAGAAAGTTCAGCACATAGTCTGAGCTTGCACTTTCTATTTCCGAGACGGCCTTAAGCAAATATGCATTGAGCAATTCACTCTTGATTGGAGGATCCATTTTTGTTTCGCCGTGAATCGCCTCGAGCACATCGAGCAATCCGCCCTGATCAACGGCATGCTTGTCCCACTTTTGGATAAGGTACCTAGCGCAATCTATGGCTATCTCAAGGTACTTCTGATCCTTGAGATGGGCCGCTACCTCAAAAAGGAAATCGACTTTCTCTTCGTAAGTATTGTCGACATGAATGTGTACTGTTGCCCCGGTAGAGGTTGTGCTTTTTGCGAGATTCGTTTTTCTAAACAGCTTTTCGATTACCTCGACGAAGCTAGACGGGGCGGTTTCGACGGACCGACGCAAGTGGCTATCGCCGTGCTGCAAGGCCAATCGGTAGAGGTTGACAATTTGTTTAAATCGAACGGCTGTACAAACTAGATCTTCGAAAGACTCGTTACCCTGCAAAAACAATTTTGAGATGAATTCTCGGATTGACGGGCTCAGAAATTCGACTTGGTAGCGGCCATAGCGAAAGAAACCTCCATCAAGTTCTTTCAAGGCGTCCTGAAAGTCGTTGGCGGCCGTCGGAAAATTATGTTTCTTCGACAAATGGCGATAATACCCGTCAAACACCGAACGCAATTCGGCGGCGGTTGCGCTTCCGAGTGAGTAGTAAACGAGAAGAGCATAGCGAGATGCGGTTGATATCTGCCGCCTATATGCGTGGGTCCAAATCTCTTCCGGATTGTCTAATAGCTTCTCGATGTATGCAGGATACTCAGCGGGCGGAACGCTATGCACCCTGTGCAGAGAACTAAGCCACTCTATTTGCCGAGGACTAAAATGCTCATGCGCAATAATCTTCAAAAAGAAATCATTCTGTAGAACGGCATTTCTATACTCCGGCGGCAGATCGCTGAAAAAAAGGTGATTAAATAAAATCTTGGCCCGCTGACCACGGGTATAATCTTCTAAGTTCAACACACATCGAGCGTCGATTATCTGACTGTGCGCGAATCGCTCGGAAAACTGGCGGGCACCCTGTAAAATGTGTTCTCTCGTAGTCAGCAGAAATCGTGAATGCTTTGAAGTTTTCACCATTTCCATAAACGAGATAATTTCGGAATCTTGATTGCGGCCGAAATACTCTGGTCGGTCACCTAAAAAGGTATGCCCCAAAAAATCATCAAAATAGAATATGCGTTTTGCATCAGGTTGAAATAGTCGCTTTCCCTCCACAATTTCGCCGGTAATAGCTACCGGCTCGTATCCGTTTGCCAAGTACTCAAACATTAAAATTTCAGCCAAAGTTGTCTTTCCGATCCCAGGGGGGCCAGAAATTACGACAACCTTCTCGCGATCAAGAATGTCCAGCGCGCGGGGCAAGGCACGATTTTCTACAAATAGCGGCAACTTCCGCTTGATCCGCTCCACTTCAAATCGTGTCTGACAGATTTCAGCATTGTGCAGAGCTCGCTCGAGTACAAGCGAGCTCGTCAGCCATAGCTTTAAATGTCGTCGTTCAACATTCTCGTGCCGCGCAAGCAAAGAACCGATATCGTCGGAGCCATAAATGTCTTGCTCCGATTGAATGAATGGCGAGAGCGCTTTCAGAATCTTCGATTTGTTTAGTGCTGACAGAGAGACCGATGTAAAGACGACGTACCTGGTTGGTGCCAACTTTTTTATCTTTGGTAGTTCTATCTTTGACAAGTCGCGAAGCAATTTGTCGAAGCCTGATCCTAAGTAGTGCTTACATTGGATTATCGTGACCGACGGACTTGCACCACGGCGCTCTGATTTTGAATGCTTGGCATATCTAAGATCGATTCCTTGATCTCGGCCGACACGGAATGCTTCGATTGTGACACCCCACTCAGACTGAAGGAGATCTCGCGCTAATTCCTCTAAGTCGATTGGTGACAATTGAGCTAGGTCATACTTTGGCATTTGCAGCCACTTTCGTCCCAACAGTGTTTAGGCTAGTGCCAATAGATCAATACCCTGCGAGAGCTTCCATTTTTGAGGAGGTGGAGCCTCTGCATTTCAAATAATGATTGTAAAATCCGCCTCAAGTCCAGACGCTACTGAAAAACAACAGTATGTGTGACAGGCACCCTCAAATCAGACTCGCCTGAACCTGTAAGCGCTTAAAGTCTCGCGACTCGAGGCGCTCCAGCCAGCACCAGCGGAATTTAAGTATGGAATTGATCAACAACCGCGGAAAAGCGTGGTTGCATCCTGGTTGCTCGCAAGCCGGCCACCAGTAGGAAGCTTGCTAAGCTACTGAGGAAAATGGCGCGCCCGAAGAGATTCGAACTCCTAACCCTCAGATCCGTAGTCTGATGCTCTATCCAGTTGAGCTACGGGCGCGCTTTTTCGTCGGACGGCAGGCAGACCTGCCGGCGACGGGCGCGGACACTAGTTGATCGATCCCGGGGGTGCAAGCGTTAATGGGCGGCGGCACCGCAGGTGCGAATGGCGAGTCCAAACCTGTGGAAAACCGGGGCAATTTCCGCCTTGTGCCGGGGGGTGGGCTTGGTTACGATCCGCCCGTAATTCCACAACGGTCCCAATGCCATCGCGTCAAAAGACGAGGGCGTGGGAGAGTTGCCTCACAACCGCGCGAGTCCGATCCGGCCATGACGCTCAAGCTCCAAGGCCTAACGATGCGACCGCCTAGCCGACGATACGACAACGACATGATCGCAACGACCGCCTACCAGCACCCGATCTCCCCGCGCGCCGCCAGGCTGCGCATCGCCAGCGTGGCCACTTGCCTCGCATTGGCGCTGTCGGGCTGCAATTTCATGTCGGAGGCGCTGTGGCCGTCGATCGGCGGCTCGCCTTCTTCGTCGGCCGCGCCCACGGTGCGCCAGGAAATCCCGCCCGGTCCGTCCGAGCAGCAGGCGCAGGGTTCGTCGTCGGTCGTGGCACCGTCGCGTTCGGCCGGCGCCATCGGCGCCCCGGACACCGGCCGCCTGCCCGGCGGCCAGCAGACGGCCGTAGGCGTGCGCGCGCAGCAGATGCGCAGCGAGCTTGGCAATCTCCAGGGTGCGGTCCAGCAGCGCGCCGGCTCGATCCAGCAGATGCGCGGCGACACGGTCGCCACCGCCCAGCGCTATTTCAATCTCGTCGCCGGCATCAATGCCCGCCTCCAGGTCGGCACCACGCCGGGCAACCCGATCCTGCAGGCCCAGTGGACGCAGGCCGCCTCCGAGCTCGACCGCCTGTCGGCCGAGATCGGGCGCCTGTCGCAGCTTTCCAGCTCCGTCGCGTCGGACGCGGCGATGGCCGCCTTCCTGCTCGACTCGACCCGTGCGGCCTATTCGCTGTCGGGTGCCGTCGAGGACGACCACCGCGCGCTGGCCCAGGTCGAAGACGAAGTGAACCGCACGGTCGTGTCGATCGACCGGCTGCTCAACGAGCTCAACGAGGATATCGGCCGCCAGTCGACCTACGCGAGCCGCGAGCGCTCGAACCTCAACGCGCTGTCGCTGGCCATCCGCAACGGCGAGCTGTTCGGCTCGGGCCTCAACAACCGCGCCTTCACGAACGTGTCGCCGTCGGACGGCAGCCCCGCCATGCTCGGCGTCGCCCCCGGTGCCTCGCCGCAGGCGCAGAACCCGGCCGCCGCCGCCGCGGGCCGCCGCCCGCTCGTCGTCATCCGCTTCGACCGCGCCAACCCGGCGTATGAGCAGGCGCTTTACACCGCCGTCAGCCGCGCCCTCGAGCGTTCGCCCACCGCCAGCTTCGACCTCGTCGCCGTGGCCCCCACGCGCGGCGGGCAGAGCCAGGCGGCCCTCGCCGCCACCTCGGCACGCCGCCAGGCCGAGACGGTGATGCGCTCTCTCGCCGACATGGGCCTTCCGGCCCAGCGCATGACGCTGTCGTCGACCACGTCGGGCCAGACCCAGGCCAACGAGGTCCACGTCTACGTGCGTTGACGCCCGCGTCGCCTCACTTGAAGTTACCGGAAGGCCGCACCGTCTACGCGACGTGCGGCCTTTCCTTTTCCGGCAAGTCGACGGCGGCACGCACCCTCGCGCACAGGCTCGGCGCCGAACTGATCGCGCTCGACGCGATCAACCACGAACGCGGCCTGCGCGGCGGCGACGGCATCCCCGACAGCGAATGGGAGAAGACCAGCGCCATCGCGATGGCGCGTCTGGCCGACGCGCTGCGCGCCGGCCGCGACGCCGTCGTCGACGACACGTTCTCGCACCGTTTCCTGCGCGAGCGCTGCCGCAAGGTCGCGGCCGAAAGCGGGGCGCGCTTCGTGCTGCTGTTTCTCGACACGCCGGTCGAGACCATCGCCGAACGGCGTGCCGCCAACGCCGCAGCACCGACGCGCCACGCGGTGCGCGACGAGGTCTTCGAACACCACCGCGCCCGCTTCGAGTTTCCGGGGCCCGACGAAAATCCGGTGCGCCTGACCACACCGGCCGAGTTCGAGGCGTGGCTGGCGCAGGCGTGCTAGATTCCGGACAAGAGGGCGGACCAACCGCCCGTTTCCCGGAGGAAGCCATGCCCGTCCTGCGACGCCTGATCCCGTCCGCCGTCCTGCTCTGCCTCGCCGCCCTGCCGGTTCAAGCCGAAACCGTCATCGTGTTCGCCGCCGGTGCCGTGAAGGCCGCCGTCGAGCGGCTGGTCCAGCCGTACGAGGCCGCCGGCGCCGACCGCATCGCCGCGAGCTACGACACCGTCGGCGCACTGCGCGACCGCGCCCTTGCCGGCGAAGCGGTGCATGTCGTGCTGCTCAGCACGGCCGGCCTTGCCCCGCTCGGCGAGAAGGGAAAGCTCGTCGCGGGCGCGCGCGCGCATGTCGGGCGCACGGGCATCGGGCTTGCGGGTGCGAAAGGCCGCGTGGCACCCATCGATACGCCCGAACGCTTCGCGACGTTGCTGCGCGACGCCAAATCGATCGGCTACGCCGATCCCGCACGCGGGGCGACCGCCGGAACGCACTTCGCCAAGCAGCTTGCCGATCTGGGGCTTGCCATCCCGCTCAAGGACCGCCTCAAGGTGTTCCCGTTCGGCGTGGAAGCGGTCGAGGCCGTGGGGCGCGGCGAAATCGAGATCGCCGTCAGCCAGGCGACCGAGATCGTGGCGCATCCCGAGAAGGTCGCCTTCCTCGGCCTGTTCCCGGATCCGCACCAGCTGTGGACGCCCTATGAAGCGGCGATCGCGACCGACAGTCCGGCCGCGCGCCGCTTCCTTGCACTCGTCGCCAGCCCGCAAGGCAAAGAGGCGTTCGCGAAGATCGGCTTCGAGGCGGCGAAGTAGCGGGCCGGCACTAGACCGCCCGCGCGAGCGGCCCGCTGACCAGCGTCTCGAACGCGCGCGCCATCCGGCCGGCATCGATCCGCGACTTGGCGCGCAGGCGCGCAGGCTCGCCGGCGCGCAAAGCGGCCAGTTCGCCGGGCGACGCGGCCAGCCGAACCGCTTCGGCCACGAACGATCCGTCGCTTTCGTGCGCGAGGCCGGGCCGTCCCGTCGCCGCCGCGAGCCACCGTCCGATCCGGCCGAGGCTGGTCGGCCCGACCCGGCTCACGACCGGCATGCCCAGGTGCAGGGCTTCGAACAGCGTCGTGCCGCCTGCGACCGGAAAGGTGCCGAGCACGATGTCGATATTCGAATAGCCGGCGAGATAGCCCGGCCAGCCGAAATGGTAGCGGATGTCGACGCGCGCGGGATCGATTCCGCAACGCGCGAACTGCGCGCGCACGCGGGCCGTCGCCGTCGGCTCGTCGGCCAGGCCGTTGCCCAGATAGAGACGCGAACCGGGTACGGCATGCAGCACCGTGGCCCACAGCGCCACGCAAGCGTCGCTGATCTTGTAGAGGTTCGACAGCGATCCGAAGGTCGGATAGCCGTTCGCCAGCATCGGCGGCGGGCCGACGGGCGGCAGGCGCATGCCCTGCCCTTCCCAGGTCTCGGGTGCGAACACGTAGAGATCGCCCGGCAACCGCGCCAGACGGCCCGGGAAAGCCGCGTCGAGTTCCGGCGGATAGAGCGTGTCGGGTCCGATCGCCGCGTCGAAACAGGGATCGAGACTGGGTCCCGACATGTTGAACCAAGTCGCCTGCACCGGTGCCGGCCGATGGGCCACGCATGCCGGCGAATAGGGGGCGAGCGAGTCGTCGAGATCGACGAGCACGTCGAGTTCGCGCGCGGCGAGCGCTTCGTGCGCCTTCGTCCACGCCGGCGGCCTGTCCGCCGTCTCCGGCGACAGGACGCCGAGCTCGCGCACCGCGATCCGCGCCGGCAGCGCCTGGCGGATGTTGTCGAGCCGGTCGCCGAACAGCGACAGCAGCTCGATCTCGAGCGGGCCGTCGGCAAGTGCATGCAGGAACGGGATCATCAGGGCGGTGTAGTTCCGCGAGCCGAAGCAGCCGCTGACGAAACCCACGCGCGGGCGGGTCCCGCGCGCGGACCGCACCAGCGCTTGTGCCGGCGGGGGCATCAGGGCGCGGATGGTGCGCAGGCCCGCTTCCTTGGCCAGCGCCACGCTGCGGTCGTCGGCCCCGGTCGCGTACATTTCGAGATTGAGGACCAGACTCGCCACGCGCGGCGGCGGCGGCCCGTCGAAGCGCACGGCGCGCAGCGTGGCAAGCGCGCCGTCGATGTCGCCCACGCTCGACTGCGCATTCGACACATGCAGGGCGGCCCAGAGCCGCGCGTTGGGATCGCTTGAGCGCGCCAGCACGTCGCACATCGCGCCCACGCCTTCGGCATCGGCAAGCGAATAGACGACGCGCAGGATCTCGTTGGACAGTTCCGCATCGTCCGGGCGCGCGGCGACGAGTGCCAGCAGCACGTCGCGGTACGACCGCCGGGAACTTCCCGGGCTGGCGCGCAGGACGCGCAGCAGCCGCGCGCGCACGACCGGGTCGTCCGGTGCCCGGGCAAGGGCGGCGGCGGCCGGCCCCAATGCCGGCAGGTCGGGCGCGCACCGTGCCAGACAGAAATCCCGCAAGGCCGCGAAGGCGGCGGCCGGCGCTTCCTGCAGGACGATGTGTCCGGCCTGCGACAGCCGCAGCACGGCGAGGTCGTCGGGCACGCACGCGGCCGCGCGCGTCTCGTCCTCGCGCGTGAACAGCGCCGTCTGTTCGGTGCCCGTGTCGCCGTCCAGCCGCCCGCCCGTGAGGACGAGCACCCCGCCCGTCGCCGCGACATCGCCAAGGCGCCGCCACCAGGCGTCGGGGTCGGCCTCGCGGATGAACCCGTCCCCTTCCATGTACGCCTCGAGGAACGCGTTGGCCCGGTAGCCGGCGATGCCCTTGCGCAGATGCGCGCGCGCATGCAGCTGTGCGGCGAGGGAAAGCGGCGGATCGACCAGCGCGAATCCGCGCACGCCGGCGAAATCCGGCCGGGCGGCCGCCGCCAGCGCCACGATCCCGCCGAACGACTCGCCCAGCAGCAGGACCTCGCGGCCGGCGAGTTCCGCCGCGACGAGATCGGCGACATGGGCCGCGAACACCTCGACGCGCGCCGACACGGCGGGGCCGCTGCCGTTGAAGCCGGGCATGTCGACGAGCAGCAGGTCGAACGAGTCGGCGAGAAAGCGCGCGACATCGAACAGCGCCGTCGACGGACGGAACGTGCCGGCGATGCCGACGATCGCCGGGCGTCCGCGGCCGGCCTTGCCGGTCACGAGAAAGCCGCAGGTCGTCCGTCCGTCGGCCTCGGTGCGGACCGGACGGATCCATGCCCGGCCGAACGGGACAGGCTGTGCGCGGGCCCGCCGGTCCGGCCTTGGATTCGCGACCTGATGCAATCGAGCCCCTTCATCCTGCAGCGCTTCCGAAACGGCAACGCCAGACGCGGATGCTAGGGTGGAAAGCAACCTACAATCAGTTCATAAAAATTCTTTACTTAAAAGTTGTATATGCATGATATTTCTTGAAGTTGTATTCACGGAGTTCTATGTTGGTTCCCATCCGGTCGTGCAAGCGGCCGGTGCGCTGTTTGACAAGTGAAAATGACTGTGTCGGACCCTTGCAACGGTTGCGCCGGGCGCGGTTGCAGTAACATCCGTTGAACTTCAACGGGATAAATACGCTACCGTTGCAGGTTGTAACGCGTTATGGGTCGACGCACTACAAAACAGCGCGAAAAAACGCGCCGAGGTTACCTTCGTTCCGAATCAAGCGGTTAAACAGGTTACCGTCGCCTGTCGTAACCTGATGATTTGCGGGTCTAGAACGTCGCCACCTGGCCGTCGCTGCGCGGGTCGGTCGCCCCTTCGAGCAACGCTTGGCCGCCGTCCTTGGCGGGCGTGCGCACGATCATGCCGGCGTGGCCCATCAGGTCGGTGAAGTCGGGGGCGACTTCCAGATCGTGGCCCATGCCGCGCAACGCCGCGATGGTGCCGGCGGGGAAGCGGCTTTCGAGGCGCAGCTTCGTGGTGGCCGTTCCCCAGGTGCGGCCGAGCAGCCAGCGCGGCGCCGTCACCGCTTCCTGCGGCGCCATGCCGTAGAAGGCGTAGCGCGAGAACACCATGGCTTGCGTCTGCGGCTGGCCGTCGCCGCCCATCGTGCCGTAGACCATGCCGCGCCCGTCGTCGAAGCGCGCCATCGCGGGGTTGAGCGTGTGGAACGGCTTGCGGCCGGGACTGAGTTCCTGTGCCGCCCCCTTCTCCAGCGAGAACGACGTGCCGCGGTTCTGGAACAGGATGCCGGTGTCGCGCCCGACCACGCCCGAGCCGAACTCCCAGTAGATCGACTGGATGAAGCTCGCCATGCGGCCTTGCGCATCGATGCAGCCCATCCAGATCGTGTCGCCCTTCTTGGACGGCTGCGGCCACGGGGCGGCGAGATTCGGGTCGAACTCGGCGGCAAGCCTGGCGATGCGTGGCTCGGCGAGCAGGCTCTGCGCCTCCACATCCATGAAGGCCGGGTCCTTGACGTGCCGGTCGCGCACGCGGAAGGCAAGCTTGGTCGCCTCGACGAGCGCATGCACGTATTGCGGGCCGTCGCACGTTTCGGGTTTGAAGCGCGAGAACAGCGCCAGGATCAGCAATGCCGCCAGCCCCTGCGTGGGCGGCGTCATGTTGAAGAGCCGGGCGCCGGGCACGCCGACGGTCAATGGTGTTACCAGTTTGGCCTTGTGCCGGCGGTAGTCGTCGAGCGTCACCGGGCTGCCGGCGCGCGCAAGATCGGCCGCGATCGCCTCGGCAAGGCCGCCGCGATAGAAGCTCTCGGTGCCCTCGCGCCCGATGCGGCGCAGCGTCTCGGCCAACGCCGCCTGCACGAAGCGCGTGCCCGGCTGCGGCACGGTGCCGCCCGGCAGGAACGCGGCGGCGAAGCCGGGGGCGGCCTCGCACTCCGCGCGTTTCTCGGTCGTGAAGCGCGTCTGGCTTTCGGTCGCGGGGAAGCCGTTCGCGGCGTAGAAGGCGCCGGGTTCGACGAGGCGCGAAAGCGGCAGCTTGCCGCCCAGCGTGCGCGACATCTCGAACGCCGCCCCCCAGCCCGACACGGTCCCGGCAACAGTGTTGGCCGCAAGGGGCCCGCGCGACGGGATCGTCTTGTGGCCCTGCTTCTTGTACCAGTCGGGCGAGATCGCGGAAGCCGCCGCCCCGCATGCATCGATGCCCACGGGCTTGCCGTCGCCGCCATCGACCAGCCAGAAGCCGTCGCCGCCGATCGCGTTCATGTGCGGATAGACGACCGGGATCGTGGCCGCCATCGCGATCATCGCCTCGAGCGCGTTGCCGCCCTCGCGCAGCACGTCGAGCCCGGCCTGCGAGGCCAGATGGTGGGGAGCGGTCGCCATGCCGCGATAGCCGCGCGGGGTGCTGAGCATGTGCCTGCCTTTGCCTGTGCTTGCTTTTGGAGCGGAGAGGTCTACGCTTTTCCTATCGGAGGGTCCGGCGATGCGCAAAGAGTTTCTGGCCGCTTTCGTGGCGCTTTTCTGGGCTTTCGCCGCCCAAGCGCAGGGCATCCCGGCCCAGCGGATTCCCGACGCCGACGGCGCCGCGATCCGCTCGACGATCGAACGCCAGGTCGACGCCTTCCGCGCCGACGACGGCGAGCGCGCCTTCGCCTTCGCCGACGACAACATCCGCGCGATGTTCGGCGATTCCGCCCGCTTCATGGCGATGGTGCGCGAGGGCTACGCGATGATCTACCGGCCGCGCGGCTTCGTCTTCGGCGAGGCCGAGGAGCGCGGCGACATCGTGGCGCAGATCGTCGAGTTCGACGGGCTCGACGGCACGTCGGCCGTCTTCCTCTACGAGATGCGCCGCCAGCCGGACGGCGGCTTCCGCATCGCCGGCGTCTATTTGTTGCGCGCACGCCGTCCGAGCGTCTAGAACGGGCCACGATCTGGCACCCCGGAGATCCCTGAACATGAGCGCTGCCGACGACACCTACCGCAAGATGTTCACTGTTTCCTGGCAGGAGCTGCACCGCGACTGCAAGGCGCTCGCCTGGAAGCTCGTCGCCGGCGGCCCGTGGCGCGGCATCGTGGCGGTCACGCGCGGCGGACTCATCCCGGCGGGCATCATCGCGCGCGAGCTGGAGCTGCGCATCATCGACACGGTCTCGATCGCCACCTACGAGGGCCAGAAGATCGGCGACGCGTCGAACGTGCTGAAGCCGCTGGCGACGTCCACGCTCGACGCACCCGGCCCGCGCTGGCTCATCATCGACGACCTGGTGGACACGGGCGCCACCGCCAAGATCGTGCGCGCGATGCTGCCCGGCGCGCACTTCGCCACGGTCTATGCCAAGCCCGCCGGCAAGCCGATGGTCGACACCTACGTGACCGAGACGAGCCAGGACACGTGGATCATGTTCCCGTGGGATACCGAGCCGCAGTTCGCGCGGCCCATCGCGGCGGCGAAATAGATCAGCCGCCCTCGGCGAGTTCCTCGAGGGCTTCGCGCTTCACGATCTCGACGCGCGTCTGCTCGGGCAATGCGATCACGCCGTCCTTGCGCAGCTGCGTGAAGGTGCGGCTCACCGTCTCGATCGTCAGGCCCAGATAGTCGGCGATGTCCGACCGGCTCATCGGCAGCGGGAGCGGGCTTGCCGGCTGCCCGCGCGCGACGAGGCGGCGCGAGACCATCAAGAGGAAGCTCGCCAGCCGCTCGCGCGCGGTCTTGCGACCGAGCAGCAGCATCTGGTCCTGTGCCGCGACCAGTTCGTTGCCCGCCATCTCGAGCAGCCGGTGTTCGAGGTTGGGCAGCTCGTGGATCAGGGTTTCCATGCGCTGGCGCGGAAAGCGGCACATGCGCACCTTCGTCACCGCTTCGGCCGAATAGGCATAAGTCTTGTTGAGCGCCACGCCGAGGAAGTCGCCCGGGAACAGGAAGCCGGTGATCTGGCGCCGCCCGTCGGGCAGCAGCTTGTAGAGCTTGACCGCCCCTTCCACGACGTTCGACAGGTGCTCGGCCGGCTCGCCTTCCTGGAACAGCGTGGCGTGCGGGTCGAGGCGCACCACGGTCGTGATGGTGCGCAGGCGCGACAGCTGGTCGGGCTCCAGCACGTCGCACACGCTCGTCTCGCGGATCGCGCAGTCGTCGCACGGGGATTCGTGGATCTTGAGCCGGTCGACCGGTGCAGGCTTTGCTGCCGCTTGTCCGCGGGGCTGGATCGACATCTTTGGCGTGTCCCTTCGCATGCCGGCGAATACCCCTCGATAATGGACGTTCGGCTGGGTCGGCACAAGTGGTGAACCGTTCGGCAGCCGGCGGCGTAGAACGGACATGAAGCATTTTCCGACGATTCCGGCCCTGTCCGCCGCCCTCTGCCTCTTCGCAGCCCTGCCGGCGGCGGCCGACAGCCGCACGCTCGCCTTCGACGTGCTGCGCGAGGGCTCGCCCATCGGCACGCATGTCGTGTCGATCCGCACCAGCGGCCCGCGCACCGAGGTCTCCATCGAGATCGATCTCGAGGTCCGTTTCGCCTTCCTGACGGTCTACCGCTACACGCACCGCTCGCGCGAGACGTGGTCCGGCGACCGGCTCGAAGCGCTCGAGGCGGCGACCAACGACAACGGCACGCGCACCAATGTCGCGGCGCGCGCGGCACCCGACGGGATCGCCGTCGACGGCAGCGCCGGGCGCTACGTCGCCCCCGTCGACACCTATCCGACCAGCTACTGGCGGCGCGACAAGGTCCGCCGCACGCAGCTCCTCGACACGCAGAGCGGCAAGCTCGTGTCGGTGCGCAATACGGGGCTTGGTGCGCGCGACATGCCGGTCGACGGTGCCGCACAGCCGGTCGAGGTCTATCGCGTCGACGGCGAGCTTGCCGCCGAGGTCGGCTATGCCGCCGACGGCAGCTGGGCCACGCTCGCGTTCGAGGCGCGCGGGGCGCGCATCGACTACGTCCGCCGCACGACGTCGGGCGGTTGATTCATATCAAGGCGGCGCTGGCCGTACGCGTCCATCCTCGGCCACGATGTCCGCAAGCTCCGTCCAGCCATCCGAGGGGCCGGCCACTCCCGGCCGGAAGTTCGCCGTAAGGCATCTGCGCGGCGCCGACGTGCTGAGCGCGTTCCCGCTCGCAAGGCTCGCCGCCGGCCACCTGACGCTTGCCGAATGGCTGCGCTTCGCCGAGGCGATGGGCGCCGAGCCGCCCGGCGCCAGGCGCACCCGCCGCGCCGCCGGTGCCCGGGTCGAGCACGGCCTGCTGGCGCTCGAAGACGCGCGCGGCTACCTGCAGGCTTTCTGCAGCTTCGCCGTGCGCCCGGATCTCGCCGCCGGGCGGCGGCTGGATATCGACAACATTGTTACCCTCGACCTGATCGACAGCGAGAGCCCAGCCGGCGAGCTTATCGGTTCGATCGAGAAGCTGGCGCGCGACCTCGACTGCCCGGCCTTCGCGATCCGCCTGCCGCCCGGCCGGTCGGCGGCCGGTGCGGGCCGCCATGCGCTGGAAGCACTGCTCGGGTCGACTCACGATCAGTCGGGCGTATACCGCCTCGTCGGCGCGGCGAAATAGCGCCCGACTTCCGGCGATCGGGGCCACTCGTCTCTTGCCCTCGCATGCTCCAAGCGCCTAGATTCCGGGCCTTGTGTGGTGGCAGGGACACAGGGTTCACGGCCATCGATGGATCAGGACAGCGCCCCCGTGAACACCGGCTTCCCGGCAGCGTCGCGCATCATCCCGTTCGACCGCCCGGCCTTCGGGCTGGCGGTGGCGTTCTTCCTTTCGGTTTCGCTGGGCGCGTTCGCCCAGGCCCCGCGCCCGCAGCCCGAAGGCCCGACCGGCGTCGCACCGCCGCGCGCGACCGTCCTTGCCGACCGCCACATGGTCTCGGCGGCCAATCCGATCGCGGCGGATGTCGGCCGCCAGGTCCTGCGCCAGGGCGGCAGCGCCGTCGACGCGGCGATCGCCATGCAGATGGTGCTGACGCTCGTCGAGCCGCAGAGCTCGGGCATCGGCGGCGGCGCGTTCCTCGTCCACTACAACGCGGAAGCGAAGAAGATCGAGACCTATGACGGGCGCGAGACGGCACCTGCCGCGGCGCGCGCCGACATGTTCCTTGGCGCGGACGGCAAGCCGCTGCCCTTCGCGAAGGCGGCGATGGGCGGCCACGCGGTCGGCGTGCCGGGGCTCGTCGGCATGCTGACGCTCGCGCACGACGATCACGGCCGGCTGCCCTGGGCGCGCCTGTTCGAGCCGGCGATGCGTCTTGCCACCGACGGCTTCGCGATCTCGCCGCGCCTGCACCAGCTCGTGTCCGACACGCCGCAGCTCAAGGAGTTCCCGGGCACGCGCGAATACTTCTTCGACGCCGACGGCAACCCCAAGGCGGCGGGCGCACGCCTGGCAAACCCCGCCCTTGCCGAAACGATGCGCATCATCGCCAACGGAAGTGCGCCGGCCTTCTACAATGGCGGGCTTGCCCGCGCGATGGCGCGCGCGGTCGCCAACAACGGCAC
The DNA here is from genome assembly GCA_965279525.1 of Tagaea sp. Lineage (GTDB taxonomy): Bacteria > Pseudomonadota > Alphaproteobacteria > CACIAM-22H2 > CACIAM-22H2 > Tagaea. The sequence goes on from CBDIIB010000005.1 coordinate 152,104, forward strand.
GCCCGGCACGCTGACAGTCGACGATCTCAAGGGCTACAAGGCCGTCAAGCGCGAGCCGGTGTGCGGCGCCTACCGCCAGTACAAGGTCTGCGGCATGGGTCCGCCGTCGTCCGGTGGCGTCGCGATCGCGCAGATCCTGGGCATGATCGAACGATTCGACCTGCGCCAGATGGGGGCCAACTCGCCCGCCGCGATCCACGTGCTGGCCGAATCCGAGCGGCTCGCTTTCGCCGACCGCGCGCGCTATCTCGCCGACGCCGATTTCGAGCCGGCACCGCTCGCCAAGCTACTCGACCGCAAGTACCTCGCCCAGCGCTCGAAGCTGATCAGCCAGGAGCGCAGCATGGGCCGCGCCGAACCCGGACGCTTCCAGCGCGCCGCGATGCGCGCCCCCGACACGACGAGCGAGCTGCCGGCGACGACGCATTTCTCGGTCGTCGACGGGGCCGGCAACGCGGTCGCGATGACTTCGTCGATCGAGCAGGCCTTCGGCAGCCGCGTGTTCGTGCGCGGCTTCCTGCTCAACAACCACCTGACCGATTTCGCTCTGAAGCCGCGCGACGGCGACGTGCCCAACATCAACCGCATCGAGCCCGGCAAGCGGCCGCGCAGCTCGATGGCGCCCACCATCGTCGTCGACCGCGAAGGAAGGCTCGTGCTGACGATCGGCTCGCCCGGCGGCCCGCGCATCATCCCTTACGTGGCGCAGGCCATCGTCGCCTCGCTCGACTGGGGCCTCGACATCCAGAAGGCGCTGGCCCTGCCCCACGCGCTCAACATGAACGGGGCGACCGAGCTGGAGCGCGACACCGCCATCGCGGCAATCGCGCCCGAGCTGCGGGCGCTGGGCCACGAGGTGACGCTTGCCAGCCATACCAGCGGCCTGCATGCGATCCAGATCATCCGCCGCCAGGGCAAGACCCAGCTTGCCGGCGGGGCAGACCCGCGCCGCGAGGGCGAGGCGCTGGGCGACTAGCGCTTGCATTCGCGAGGCGAGACGCGCAGTTTCCCGCCCGCAATGACCGACGCCCTCCCGACCATCCTGCTCCAGCCCCAACGCCACAAGCGCCTGCGCGCCGGCCATCCGTGGGCTTTCTCCAACGAAATCCAGATGGACAACGCCGCCAAGGCGCTGCCCAAGGGTTCGCTCGTGCGGCTGTCGGCCAGCCACGGCGAGCCGCTGGGAACCGCGTTCTTCAACGCCCACACGCTGATCGCGGCGCGCATCGTGGAACGCGATGCCGCCAAGCCGATCGACGCGGCATGGTGTGCGGCACGCCTCAAGTCGGCGCTGGCACTTCGCGAACGGCTCTATCCGGGCGGCTTCTACCGGTTGGTCCACGCCGAAGCGGACGGGCTGCCGGGTCTCGTCATCGACCGATACGGCGACACGCTCGTCGTCCAGCGCAATGCTGCCGGCATCGAGGTGATCTGGCCGCAGCTCCTCGAGGCGATCGACGCGGTGCTGGCACCCAAGGCGATCGTGCTGCGCGACGATTCGTCCGCGCGCACCTTCGAAGGCCTGCCGACGAGCGCGAGCACGCTGCGCGGCACGCTCGACGGGCCGATCCCGCTGCTGGAAAACGACGCTAGGTTCCTCGCCGACGCGACCGGCGGCCAAAAGACCGGCTGGTTCTACGACCAGCGCGACAACCGCCGCGCGGTCGCCGCCGTATCGGCGGGTGCGCGCGTGCTCGACCTCTATACCTATGCCGGCGGCTTCGGCGTGCTGGCCGCGATCGCTGGTGCGGCCCAGGTCACGATGGTCGACCGGTCGGACACGGCACTTGGCCTCGCGCGTCACGCGGCGGAAGCCAACGGCGTGACGGGAAAGTGCCGCTTCGAGAAGGCCGAGATCTTCGCGCATCTGGAAACGCTGGCGGAAGCGGGCGAACGCTACGACGTGGTCGTCGCCGATCCGCCGGCCTTCGCCAAGTCGCGCAAGGACGTGCCGACGGCGCTGAAGGGCTATCGCAAGCTCGCGCGCATGTCGGCCGAGCTCGTCAGCCCGGGCGGCTTCCTGCTTGCGGCTTCCTGCTCGCACAACGTGACGCCCGAGCATTTCCTCGAGGAAACCGCGCGCGGCATGGCCGATGCGGGACGCACCGGGCGCATCGTGCGCGCCGCCGGTGCCGCGGGCGACCACCCGCTGCATCCGCACCTTCCCGAAAGCGCCTACCTGAAGGCACTGCTCTTCGCCGTCGACTGAACTAGAACGGCAGGCGGAACAGGAAGCGCACCAGCTTTCGCGTGCGCGGCGAGAACAGCTTGGGCGCGAAGAAGGCGCCGGCCGCGCGCTTGCCGGCCTCCGACAGCGTGGGATAGGGCGCCACGAAGCCCGCCATCGCCGACAGCTTCAGGCCCTGCGCTACCGCCATGGTCCAGGGTGCGATCAGTTCGCCCGCATGGGCCCCCACGATGGTGGCACCCTGCACGCGGCCTTTGGCATCGGTCACGATCTTGACGAAGCCCTCGGTCTCGCCGGTCGCCTGCGCGCGGTCGTTCTCGAAGAACGGCCAGCGCGCAAGCCGCAATTCGATGCCGGCTTTCTGCGCTGCCGCTTCGGTAAGGCCGACCTGCGCCAGCTCCGGGACCGTATAGGTGACCCACGGGATCGCCTTGGCATCCGCCTTCGCGCGCATGCGGAAACACAGGTTGCGGATCGCGATGCCCGCGTGCCAGCCCGCCACATGCGTGAACTGCAGTCCGCCCGCCACGTCGCCCAGCGCCATGACGTTGCGGTTGGTCGTGAAAAGCCGCGCGTCGACGGCAATACCCTTGGGACCGGCCGCGATCCCCGCAAGCTCCAGCCCGAGCCCGTCGACATTCGCGGCGCGCCCCGCCGCCAGCAGGATGTGCGAGCAGGCGATCTGGGTCTCGGCCCCGGCAGCATCGGCGACGACTGCGACTGTCGCCACGGCATGGCGCTCGATGCGCAGGACCTTCGCCCCTTCGCGTACATCCACGCCATCGCGGCGCAAAGCGGCGCGCACGATCGCGACGGCCTCGGGGTCGTCCTTCGGCATCAGCGTTGCGGCCTCGACCAGCGTGACCCGGGTGCCCAGCCGCGCATGCGCCTGCGCGATTTCGCAGCCGATCGGCCCGCCGCCGATCACCAGCAGGTGGTCCGGGCGCGCGTCCAGCTCGAACACCGTCTCGTTGGTCAGGTATGGGACCGCGTCCAGCCCCGGGATCGGCGGCACGAAGGGCCGGCTGCCGGTCGCGACGACGAACTTGCGTGCACGGATCGTGAAGTTCCCGGCCTCGACGGCCGTCGGCGAGACGAAGCGCGCCCGCGCCTCGATGACGCGCACGCCAAGGCCGGTAAAGCGCGCGACCGAATCGTTGGGTGCGATCGCCGCGATGGTCCGGCGGACATGTTCGCGCACGGCGGCATAATCGACGACGGGTGCGCCGGGGACACGCACGCCGAAACGGCCGGCTTCGCGCACCGCGTGCGCCGCCGCGGCCGCCGCGATCAGCGCCTTGGACGGCACGCAGCCATAGTTGAGGCAGTCGCCACCCATCTTGTGGCCTTCGCACAGCACGACCTTGAGGCCGAGCTGCGACGCGCCTGCGGCGACCGACAGGCCGGCGGAGCCCGCCCCGATGACGCACAGGTCGACGTCAAGCTGTTCGCTCATGCCGGCGGCTCCTTCCTGAAACGCGCGACGGCCACCGGCACCAGCGCCAGTGCCGCAAGGGCCAGCAGCGGCAGCAGCACGGGTGCGGACAGGATGATGCCGAGGTCCGGGCGTTCGCCGCGGTCGAACACGCTGCCAAGGCCGGCCCCGACCGACGCGAACACGAAGGTGCCCGGCAGGATGCCGAAGAACGTGCCGATCACGTAGACGCGCAGTGAAACGCCGAGAAAGGCGGGAGCGAGATTGACGAGAAAGAACGGGAACGCCGGCACGAGGCGCAAGACCAGCAGGTACGACAGCGCGTTCTTGCGGAAGCCCGCTTCGAGGCGTGCCAGCGACGGGCCGGCCTTGGCGCGCAGCGCGTCGCCAAGTGCGGTGCGTGCGGCAAGGAACAGAAGCGTGGCACCGACCGTCGCCCCGACCACGGCAAGCGTACCGCCGACGAACGTGCCGAACAGGAATCCGCCGGCAAGCGTGGCCACCGCCCCGCCCGGCAGCGAGCCCGCGACGACGACGATGTAGGCGGCGACGTAGAGCAGGGCCGCGAGTAGCCGGTTCGCTGCCGCCCAGTCGAGCAGCAGCGCCCGGTTCTCGGCCAGCGCCTCGAACGTCACGTATCGCTGGAGGCCGGTCGCGAAGAACAGCACCAGCCCCAGCCCGATCGCGGCAAGCGGGGCGAAGCGCCAGACGCTGCGGTTGGCCAAGGGCTCGGTCATGGCGGGAATCTCGCTGTTTGCGCCGTTTCGGGCGCCAGACCGGCAAGGTTACGCGCGCGCGCGGGAAAAACGCAATCAACACGCTGACTTGCAAGGAAAATCGGGTCGATTGACGCAAGGGGACGGGGTCTGTATAACCGCCGCTCGTTTTGCCGGAATTCGGATTTGGAGATCACGTCGTGAAGCGCACTTACCAGCCCAGCAAGCTCGTCCGCAAGCGCCGGCACGGCTTCCGCTCGCGCATGGCGACCGTCGGTGGCCGCAAGGTCCTGCAGCGTCGTCGCGCCAAGGGCCGCAAGCGCCTGTCGGCGTAGCGCCACCCCGGCGCCGGCGGCCCGCATTCGGGTGCCGCGACGAGGGGCGCCGGAAAGGAATCGCAATGCCGATCGCGCTCGAGCGCCTGAAGACGCGGAGCCAGTTCCTCGCGGTCGCGGCCACGCGCCGCAAATGGGCGGCCGACGGCCTCGTGCTGCAGGCCCGCCCGCGCGCCGACGGCACCGCGCATGTCGGCATCGGCTTCACCGCCACCAAGAAGGTCGGCAACTCGGTCGTGCGCAACCGCGCGCGCCGGCGCCTGAAGGAAGCCGCGCGCATCACGCTTTCGCGCACCGGTACGGCCGGATGGGACTATGTCGCCATCGCGCGCGCGGCCACGCCCGACATCCCGTTCCTGCGCCTCGTCGCCGATTTCGAGGCGGCCGTTGCCCGGCTGGCGCGCACGCCATGATGGTACGTCTCCTCGATGCGGCAATCGTCGCCTACCAATGGACGCTGCGCCCGGTCCTGGGCGCCAACTGCCGCTACATGCCGAGTTGCTCTGAATACGCCCGCGACGCGCTGCGCGAGCACGGTGCCTTTGCCGGCAGTGCGCTTGCCGCACGCCGCATCTGCCGATGCCACCCGTGGGGCGGCTTCGGATTCGATCCCGTCCCGCCACGTTCCGGCGATCTCCCGCGTTTTTGAGACATCGAAACAGTCATGCAGAACTTCGACCAGAAGAACCTGATCCTCGCCATCGTCATCGCCATCGCGATGGTCCTCGGTTTCGAGTTCCTCTACAACCAGCCGCGCGTCGCCCAGCAGCGCGCCGAGGCCGAGCGGCGCGCCGCCAGCGAGCAGGTCGCCGCACCCGCCGGCACGACGCTTCCCGCACCGGGTGCCCCCGGCGTATCGGTCGGCGCCCCGCCGGTCCCCGGCAGCACCGCGGCAGGTCTCCTCGCCCAGGCGAACCCCGACCGCAACGCCGTGCTCGCGCGCGAAGCGCGCGTGACGATCGACACGCCCGTCGCCGCCGGCTCGATCTCGCTCAAGGGTGCGCGGATCGACGACCTGCGCCTGACCAAGTACCGCGAGACGGTCGAGCGCGATTCGCCTTCCGTCGTCCTGCTGTCGCCGCAGGGTGCTTCGGAGCCCTATTTCGCCGAGTTCGGCTGGGTCGCGGCCGCCGGCACGCCTTCCCTGCCGACCGCAGATACGGTGTGGACGGCCGACCGCACGACGCTGACGCCGGCCAACCCGGTCACGCTCAGCTGGGACAACGGCCGGGGCCTGCGCTTCGAGCGCAAGATCTCGATCGAGGACGACTACTTCTTCCGGATCGACGAGAGCGTGACGAATACCGGCACCGAGCCCGTGGCGCTGCACGGCTACGCGCTGGCAAGCCGCATGGGCACGCCGGTCCTCGGCGGTTTCTACATCCTGCACGAGGGCCCGATCGGCGTGCTGAAGGACGTGCTGCAGGAGCCGGCCTATTCCGACCTGCGCGAGAAGCGCGAGATCAAGAGTGCTTCCAGGGGCGGCTGGCTCGGCTTCGTCGACAAGTACTGGCTCGTCGCCGTCGTGCCCGACCAGACGCGCGAGAACAACGCGCGCTTCATGCATGTGGCCGTCGCCGGCACCGACCGCTACCAGGTCGACTATCTGGGGCCGGCGCAGACCGTCGCCCCGGGTACGACCGCCGGGCAGACCACGCGCCTGTTCGCCGGTGCCAAGGAAGTGCGCCTACTCGACGCCTATGCCGAACGCCACGCGATCCCGCTGTTCGACCGCGCGATCGATTTCGGGTGGTTCTACTTCCTGACCAAGCCGATGTTCCTGGCGCTCGAATGGCTCTATGCGGCGCTGGGAAATTTCGGCCTCGCCATCATCGCGCTGACGATCGTCATCAAGCTGCTGTTCTTCCCGCTCGCCAACAAGTCGTACAAGGCGATGGCGAAGATGAAGCTGCTGCAGCCCGAGATGGAGGCGCTGAAGGCCAAGTTCGGCGAGGACCGCCAGCGCATGTCGCAGGAGATGATGCTCCTCTACAAGCGCTCGGGCGCCAATCCGCTGTCGGGCTGCCTGCCCATCATCATCCAGATCCCGGTGTTCTTCGCGCTCTACAAGGTGCTGTTCGTCACCATCGAGATGCGCCACGCGCCGTTCTACGGCTGGATCCGCGATCTTTCGGCACAGGATCCGACGACGCTGTTCAACCTGTTCGGCCTGATCCCGTGGACCGTGCCATCGTTCCTGCCCGTGCTCGGCATCTGGCCGATCATCATGGGCGTCACGATGTTCCTGCAGCAGAAGCTGAACCCGCAGCCGGTCGACCCGATCCAGGCCAAGATGTTCCTGGCCCTGCCCTTCGTGTTCACGTTCATGCTGGCCTCGTTCCCGGCGGGTCTCGTCATCTACTGGGCGGTCAACAACACGCTGTCGATCCTGCAGCAGTGGGTCATCATGAAGCAGATGGGCCAGGCCAAGCCCCCGCCGCCGGCCAAGGCCAAGGCGTGAGCGAAGCGCCCGCCTATACGCCCGAAGCGGTCGAGGCGGCGCGCAAACTGTTCGTGGGCCCCTGCGAATTCGTCGCGGGTGCGGCGAACCTCGACGCGATCCCGAAAGCCGACATGCCGGAAGTGGCGATGGCCGGCCGCTCGAACGTCGGCAAGTCGAGCCTGATCAACGCGCTGGTCGGGCGCGGGCGCACCGCGCGCGTGTCGCGCCATCCCGGCCGCACGCAGCAGATCAACTTCTTCGCGCTCTCGTGGCGCATGGCGCTGGTCGACATGCCGGGCTACGGCTACGCGGCCGTGTCCAAGCAGACCAAGGCGACGTGGAGCGACCTCATCGTCGGCTACCTCAAGGGCCGCCCGACGCTGCGCCGGGCAATGGTCCTGGTCGATTCGCGCCACGGCATCAAGGACAGCGACCGTGCGCTCTTCAAGCTGCTCGACGAGGCGGCCGTCGGCTACCAGCTGGTGCTGACAAAATGCGACGCGCTGGGCGCCTCGGGCCTCAAGGCGCGCATCGCCGAAGTCGGCGCCGAGATCTCGGGCCACGTCGCCGCACACCCCGTCGTCATGGCGACGTCGGCGGAAAAGGATACCGGGATCGCCGAACTGCGCGCCGAACTGGCGACCCTCGCGCGCCCGGCCTGAAACCGGTATAAACGCCGACCTTCCGAATCCAGCCGGCCGACACCAGCGGAATCGCCCATGACCCCGACCGACGATCCCCAGACCATCGCCCGCATCCTGTCGCAGGCCCTGCCCTACATGCGCGAGTACAACGGCGAGTACATCGTCGTGAAGTACGGCGGCCATGCGATGGGCGACGAGCGTCTGGCGGCGGAGTTCGCGCGCGATATCGTGCTGCTGAAGCAGGTCGGCATGAATCCGATCGTCGTCCACGGCGGCGGCCCGCAGATCGGCGCGATGCTCGAGCGCCTCAAGGTCAAGAGCGAGTTCATCGACGGCCTGCGCGTGACCGACGCCGCGACGGTCGAAGTCGTGGAGATGGTGCTTTCCGGCACCATCAACAAGCAGATCGTCACGTCGATCAACCAGGCCGGCGGCAAGGCCGTCGGCCTCTCGGGCAAGGACGCCAACTTCCTGACCGCGCGCAAGGTGACGCGCACGAAGAAGGATCCCGATTCGAACATCGAGCGCGTGCTCGATCTGGGATTCGTCGGCGAGCCCGAGCACATCGATCCCTCGCTGCTCGACAATTTCGAGAAGTCCGACATCATCCCGGTGATCGCCCCCATCGGCGTCGGCCGGGACGGTGCCACCTACAACATCAATGCCGATACGGTCGCAGGCGCCGTCGCCGCGGCGATGAAGGCCTCGCGGCTGCTGCTGCTGACCGACGTCCGGGGCGTTCTCGACAAGAACAAGAACCTGCTGCCCGACCTCACGGCCGCCCAGGTGCGCGCACTGATCGCGGACGGAACGATTTCGGGCGGAATGATCCCGAAGGTCGAGACGTGCCTGCTCGCGGTCGACGGCGGTGTGGAAGGTGCCATCATCCTCGACGGCCGGGTGCCGCACGCCACGCTGCTCGAGATCTTCACCGACACGGGCGTCGGCACGATGATCAAGGGCTAGCGCCGCGACGCGCTGAGGATTGCCCCGCGCGCGACCAGCGTGTCGGGTTCGACCGCCACGCGCAGTTCGCAGGCCCGCCACAATTCGCCGAGCGATCCGGCCTCGGCCGCGGCACGGGCCGCCTCGACATAGCCCCGATAGCGCAGCGTCCCGCCGCCCAGCGTCAGGCGCACGGGATTGAACAGGTTCACGAGCGTGGCAAGCCCGCGCCCGAGCGCCGCACCCGCATCGGCCACCAGCCGTTCCGCCCCGGCATCGCCGGACGCGAGCCGGCGGTGAAGTTCCGCCGGCGTGCCGCCGGACGCGCGCAGCAGGGCCGCACCCGACGCGAGCTGGTCGAGCGTGCGCCCGTCCGGCGCCGCCGGGATCGAGCCGAGCTCGCCGGCATGGCCGCCGGCTCCTTCGAGCTTGCGGCCGTCGACCAGAAACGAAGCGCCGATGCCCGTGCCGACCATCACGACCCCGGCGGTCGCACCCGCCGGAAGATCCGCGGAATCGGCAACGAGTGCGGCGCTCGCGTCGTTGATGACCACACCGGGAAGCCCGAGGGCGGCAAGCGGCCGCCAGCCGCCGATCAGCGGCAGCACATCCGAAAGCACGACCGTGTCGCCCGCCACGAGCCCCGGGATCGCGATGCCCAGTGCAGCCGTGCCGGCCGGCAGGCAGCCGGCGATGTGCCGTTCGAGTTCGGCCGGCGTAGCCGCCGGCCCCGTCGGCACGTCGAGCACGATCCGGCCGTCGACGACAACGCGAAGCTTCGTTCCGCCGAGATCGGCGCCGGCGATCACGCCCCGAAGAAATCCAGCTGCCACTTGAGTTCTTCTTCGGTCAGCGGCCAGCCTTCCCACTTGGTGCCGGTCAGCACGCTCTTGGGCGGCAGAGACAGCGTCTTCTGCTGGATGGCGATCGCGGTCGGCAGCTTGAGCTTGGCCTTCCAGACCGCCGCGATGATGCCCTTGGCCGAGCGCGACGTCAGGATCTTGTCGATCGCTTCGGCGCGCGTCCCGCCCAGTTCGGCGAGTGCCAGCTTCACGAACAGCTTCTCGCCGTTCTGTGCCGCCGCCGTCACGGCGGCATCGTCGAGCTTCTTCTCGCGCTTGAGCCGCTTGACCTTGTCGCCGACCGTCTCGCCGTCACCGTTGCCCCCCGGGCCGTTGGCCCAGTTGGGATCGGCAACGGCGCGCTTCTTGGTGTCAGCGCCGCCGGCGGCCTCGGCGATGCGCTTGCGCACTTCGGCCGTCACGGCATCCTTGGTCGCGGCATCCAGATCGGGGCGAGCGGCCAGGCGCTGGGAAAGCGCGTCGGCCACGAAGGCCGCGATCTTGATTGCCGCACTGTTGGGCAGACGCGGCCGGTCGACGAGACCGCCATGCCATTGCGTGCGCGAGGGCGCGCGGTCGACGATCAGGTCCAGCGTCTCCTCGCGGATCTGCGCCGACGCGTTGCCCAGCAGCGTCGTGACGGCATCGATGTCGTCGACCGCGACGATGGCATCCGAGATCGTCTCGGTGACCTGGCTGCGGCGTGCAACGGCCGAGAGGGCGCCCTCGGGGTGCTTGCCGCGGATGATCTCGAGCAGGTCTTCGTCGGTGAGCAGCGGCGAGAACTGCAGGACGGGGCTGGCGACCGCAAGTTCGGTATCGCGCGCAAGCTGGCGGATCAGGTCGGCCGGAGCGTCGGGAACGTCCTTCAGCGTCTCGGCGACGACGGCACGGATGCGCGTCGCGGTATCCTTGGCGAGCACCTCGAGCGTCTGCATGACGCGCGTGCGCGCGGCATCCTGCTCGCCGGGCTTCAGGTCGGGCAGAAGCTGCTGGACCTTGCCGGCAAGCCCGGCGCGCACTTCCTCGCTCTGGTCGCGCGCGAGCTTGAGGTTGGCGTGGAACGGCGAAGCGGCATTCGCCGCCACCGCCTCGCGCACCGTCGGGTCGATGTCCTCGGTGAGGTAATAGAGGATCTCCGGGCGCACGTCGGTGCGCCGTGCGAGATTCGTGCGCACGTAGACGTCGGGATCCTGCAGCAGGCGCTTGGCGGATTCGTATTCTTCTTCGGTCTGTGGCGTCATGGCCCTGTCGTTCGGCTTCAGGTCGGAGATGCTTTGGGCGCGGGCGCCAGGGCGTAGTTGCCCTTGCCGCGCCGTTTGACTTCGTACATCGACTCGTCGCCGCGCTGCAGCAGCTCGTCGACGGTTTCCGGGCGCCTGGGATCGTGGACCGCCACGCCCACCGAAAAGCCGAGCGGCTTTTCCGGGCTTGCCGAGACGGGGACGAGGTCGCTGCGCAGTTCGAGGATGTGCCTGGCCTTGGCGACCGCACCTTCCTCGTCGGTCATGTCGAGCCAGAGGGCGAATTCGTCGCCGCCCAGCCGCGCGACCAGATCGTTGGCGCGCGTGGCCTTGCGCAGCGTGCGCGCCACGGCCTTCAGCGCCGTGTCGCCCGCCTGGTGGCCGAGGATGTCGTTGACGGCCTTGAAGTTGTCGAGATCGACATAGACGAGCGAACCCGGCGTGCCCGAGCGGCGCGAACCGGCAAGCCTTGCCCCCAGTTCGGAAACGAAGCGCCGGCGGTTGAGAAGGCCGGTCAGCGCGTCGGTCGAGGCCTGCCGGTCGAGCGCTTCGAGAACGTCGAGCTGGGCATGCGCGATGCCGAGCTGGGCGGCCACTTCCGTCAGCACGGCGCGCTCGCCGTCGGTCCACGCGTCGCCGTCCGAAGCACGGAACAGCGCCACGAGCCCGTTGATCTTGTGGCGGAACGCCGTCGGGATCACGAGTGCACGGCCGTCGGCACTGGTCAGCTCGACAAGCGCATCCGCACCTTCGGCCTGCGGCCGGTCGAGGCGCAGCTTGGCCTCGAAGCGCCGCTCGATGTCGAGGCCCGCCGGAATCGGCCCGCCATGCGTCGCACCAGCCTCGAAATCGGGCCGGCCGTCGGCATCGTCGATCACGCGCCAGATGGCGCAGCCCGCCCCCAGCGCGTTCGCCGTCTCGCTCGCCGCGGCGCGCAGCATGGCGGCGGCTTCCATCTCGTCGCGCACCGCGCGCACGATATGCGCGATCAGGCGTTCGCGGTTGCGCGCTTCGGCAAGTTCCGCCTCGCGCTCGCGCGTCTCGGTCACGTCGCGGGCAAGGCCGCGCGCCCCCTTCCAGTTGCCGTCGGCGGCGAACAGCGGCACGGCCGAGATCTGCACGCACGCGTCGTTGCCGTCGGCGCGACGGACCCACTGCTCGGTCTGCTCGATGGGCTTGCGCGTCAAGAACGGATCGGCGACCGAAAGATCGTCGGGATCGATCGCGAACACGTCGGGCCGGCGACCCAGCAGGTCGTCGGCGCGCCAGCCAAGTGCTCCCTGCGGCGAGACGAACGCGAAATTGCCGGCGGCGTCGGTCTCCCACGCGAAGTCGCTCGAGACCTCGACGATGTCCTTGTAGCGCCGGCGCGAGTCCGCCAGCGCGTTGCGCATGTTGGCGGCAAGGCTGACGTCGCGCGCCAGGATCAGCACGCTTTCGCCGGCCGGCACCAGGCCCACGTCGAGCGTGACGGGGGCGGCGCTGCCGGGGACCACGACCGTGTCGAGACGGGCCGATCCGCCGTGCAGAATGTCCGCCGCGACGGCGGCGAGGTTGCCGGTGCGCGCTTCGAACTCGCCCAGCATCGCGCGCGCGGCGGAATTGGCGCTCAGCACCGTCCCGTCGGTCGCGAGGCGCGCAGCAGGGCCCGGCCAGTCGGCGACCAGACGGTCGAATCCGTCGGCCGAGTCCGGCAACGGGCGAAGGTGCCGCTTGGCGTCTTTTGGGGTCGCGGTCAGGGGTTCCGGCCTTTCATCGAAGGGCGGGAGGATAGCCCGGCGCGGCGAGCGCTGCCAAGGCGTGCTGACACCCGACCGGACGCGAATAAGGCGAGATTGACAGCGGCACCCGCACGGCCCATTTTCCGGTCCCGCCCGACCTTTTCCCCCACCCGAAATCACCGGAAACCGACGATGAGCCTTGCCAATTTGCAAACGACGATCGACCGGGCCTGGGAAGGCCGCGCCGAACTCGGCCTCACGACGAAGGGCGAGGTCCGCGAGGCGGTCGACGCGGCACTTGCCGCACTCGATGCCGGCGAGGCGCGCGTGGCCGAACGCAAGGACGGCAAGTGGATCGTCAACCAGTGGCTCAAGAAGGCGGTCCTGCTGTCGTTCCGCCTCAACGACAACATGCTGATTTCCGATGCGCCCGGCGGCGCTTCGTGGTGGGACAAGGTGCCCTCGAAGTTCGTCGGCTGGACGGCCGAGCGCTATCGCAAGGCCGGCTTCCGCGCCGTGCCCGGTGCGGTCGTGCGCCACTCGGCCTTCATCGCGTCCAACGCGATCCTGATGCCGTCGTTCGTCAATGTCGGCGCCTATGTCGACAGCGGCACGATGGTCGACACGTGGGTGACCGTCGGCTCCTGCGCGCAAATCGGGAAGAACTGCCACCTTTCGGGCGGTGTGGGCATCGGCGGCGTGCTCGAGCCGCTGCAGGCCGAGCCCGTGATCATCGAGGACAACTGCTTCATCGGCGCCCGTTCCGAAGTGGTCGAGGGCGTGATCGTCGAGGAAGGCTCGGTCCTGTCGATGGGCGTGTTCATCGGCCAGTCGACCAAGATCGTCGACCGCAACACCGGCGAGATCCACATGGGCCGCGTGCCCGCCTATTCGGTCGTCGTGCCCGGCAACCTGCCCGGCAAGCCGATTCCCGGCGGCAACGGCGAGCCCGGCCCGTCGACCTACTGCGCCGTCATCATCAAGCGCGTGGACGAGAAGACGCGCTCGAAGACGTCGATCAACGACCTGCTCCGGGCCTGACGCGCGTGGTCGACGCGCTCGAGTTCGCCCGCGACCTGATCCGCTGCAAGTCGGTGACGCCGGCCGATGACGGCGCGCTGGGCACGCTCGAGAAGCGGCTCAAGGCGCTGGGCTTCGCGTGCCACCGGCTCAAATTCTCGCAGGACGGCACGCCGGACGTCGACAATCTCTATGCGCGCATCGGCACGGCGGCGCCGCATTTCTGCTTCGCCGGCCATACCGACGTCGTGCCCCCCGGCAATCTCGCGGGCTGGACGGTCGATCCCTTCGCCGCCGAGATCCATGACGGGTTCCTCTACGGGCGCGGTGCGGTCGACATGAAGGGCTCCATCGCCGCGTTCGTCGCGGCGGCCGCCCGCTTCCTGGGTGCGCGCAAGGGCGACCTGCCCGGCTCGATCTCGCTGCTGATCACCGGCGACGAGGAAGGCCCGTCGATCAACGGCACGATCAAGGTGCTCGACTGGCTGGCCAAGCGCGGCGAGAAGCTGGACGCGTGCGTGGTCGGCGAACCCACCAACGAGACCGTGCTGGGCGATATGGTGAAGATCGGCCGGCGCGGCTCGGTCAACGCCACGCTGGTCGCCAAGGGCGTGCAGGGCCACGTCGCCTATCCGCACCTTGCCGACAATCCCACCCACCACCTGATCCGGCTGCTCGCCGACCTGACGGCAAAGCCGCTCGACGAAGGCAACGCGCATTTCCAGCCTTCCTCGCTGCAGGTGACGACCATCGATGTCGGCAACCCGACCGAGAACCTGATCCCGGCCGAGGCGCGTGCCCGCCTCAACATCCGCTTCAACGACGTGCACACGTCGAAGTCGCTCCTCGACTGGATCGCGTCGCGCATCGCGGCCTCGGGCTCGAAGATCGAGATGACGAGCCGCGTGTCGGGCGAATCCTTCATCACGCCGCCCGGGGCCCTCTCCGATCTCGTTTCCGGTGCGGTCGAGAAGGTGCTGGGCCGCAGGCCGGCCCTCTCCACGACCGGCGGCACCTCCGACGCGCGCTTCATCGTGCGCCACTGCAAGACGGTCGAGTTCGGCCTTGTCGGCCGCACGATGCACAAGACCGACGAACGCGCCGCCGTCGCCGACATCGCGGCGCTGTGCGACATCTACGGCCACATGCTCGACGGGTTCTTCGCACCGCCGCCTGCGCCCCGGGCCTAGGGATGGCGCTCGCCCGTCTCGTCGCCGGACCGATCAACGGGCTGATGCGCGTGCTGCGGGGCGACCGGGCGGGCCTCGATCTGATGGGGGCCGCAAGCCGGGCGGGCTGGATCGCGTCGTTCGTCATTCCGGGCCTCCTGCTCGCCCCCGCCTATGGCTGGATGACGATGCGCCGTTTCGCCGACGTGGAGTTCGAGCCCGAGTTCGTGCCGACCTTCACGATCGAGGCGATCGGCTACGTCATCGGCTGGACGGCGTTTCCGGTGCTGTCGCATGCGATCTGCCAGCGCATCGGCAAGCCCGTCGACTGGTTCGGCTACATCGCGGCCTATAACTGGGCCAACGTCCTGCAGATCGCGTTCTACGTGCCGGCCGCCCTGCTCGGCACGTTCGACGGCGTGCCGCCGCTGCCGCTGTTCCTGGTCGGCGTCGTCGCGGTGAGTGCGGCGATCGCCCTCCATTTCCGGGTGGCACGCGTCGTGCTGGAGATCGCCCCGGTCCAGGCGCTGATGCTGGTCGCGGTCGACCTCGCCGTCGGCCAGATCATCTCGCGGCTGGTGGACCGGCTGCACGCCATCTAGGGAGCAAGCAACCATGCGCGCGATCGTCGAACGCCTGCCGATGCGCGACCCCGCCGACATGTCGGCGCTGAAGGCGGCATTCGCTTCGGGCCGCCTCGATCCGGCCGGCATCGTGGCGATTCTCGGAAAGACCGAGGGAAACGGCTGCGTCAACGACTTCACCCGCGGCTACGCCACGCTGGCGATGAAGCTCGCGTTGGCTGAGGCGACCGGCGCCACGCCCGCCGAAATCGGCGCACGCGTCGCCCTCGTCATGTCGGGCGGCACCGAGGGCGGCCTCAGCCCGCACATGATCGTGTTCGCCGTCGTCCCCGACGCTGGTGCCAAACCATCGGGCAAGCGGCTGGCGATCGGAACCGGTTTCACGCGCGAATTTGCCGCATCCGAAATCGGCCGCAAGGCGCAGATCGACGCGACGGCCACGGCCGTGCGCGAAGCGATGGCCAAGGCCGGCATCGCCGAGGTGCAGGACGTGCACTACGTGCAGGTCAAATGCCCGCTGCTGACGGCCGAGCGCAGCGAGGGGCACGACGTGGTGTGCGTCGACACCTATGAATCCATGGCCTATTCGCGCGGCGCTTCCGCGCTCGGCGTGGCGGCAGCACTTGGCGAGATCGACGCGCGGCAGGCGACCGACGCCGCCGTGTGCGCCGACTGGTCGCTGCATTCCGGTGTCGCCAGCACGTCGGCCGGCATCGAGCTGATGCGCAACGAGATCATGGTGCTGGGCAATTCCGCCGCATGGACCGGCGAGCTTGCCGTCGCGCACCGCGTGATGAAGGACGGCATCGATTCACCTGCCTTGTGGGCCGCCCTCGCCGATCTCGGCATTTCCGGCAACGGCCAGCTCGACGACGCCGCGCGCGGACGCATCGCCGCCGTGCTCGCCAAGGCCGAGCCGCCGCATGGCGGCACGATAAGGGGGGCCCGCCACATCATGCGCGACGACAGCGACATCAACGCCACGCGCCACGCGCGGGCACTGGTCGGCGGCGTGCTCGCCGGTGCGGTCGGCGACACGCGCCTGTTCGTGTCGGGCGGGGCGGAACACCAGGGCCCCGACGGCGGCGGCCCGGTCGCGGTGATCGGGCGGGTACAACCCTCACCCCGCGACCTATAGGTCGCGCCTCTCCCGCAAGCGGGAGAGGGGACAAGACCGGTGCGATCCCCTCTCCCCTCCGGGGAGAGGGTTAGGGTGAGGGGTGTGTATTTAATACGACCAAAAATCGTAATTGATTTTTTGCCAACCATAGGTATACTTGCTGTCACGTGCTCTTTGACATCGTGAATGGAATGTCGAAGCCGGTGGCGTGTGCTCGCAAGGGTGCGCTCCACCGGGACGGGAAACCTTGCTTGACGGTAAAGTGATTCGTCGCCGTCAACGTCACCTTGAACGAATTCAAGACGTTGCGAGTTGACGGTCGCCTCCCGTCAACTCAATTTTGCGGCGGATAATCCACGCGCACGAGATAGAGCCCCTGCGGCGGGGCGGTCGGACCGGCGACGCGGCGGTCGCGGGCGGCGAGTGCTTCGGCGATGTCCTCAGGCTTCCAGCGGCCTTCGCCGACCAGCTTCAGCGAGCCCATCATGTTGCGCACCTGATGGTGCAGGAACGCGCGCGCCTCGACCCACGCCGTGATCTCGCCGCCTTCGCGCCGGATGTCGAGGCGTTCGAGCGTGCGCACCGGGTTCTTCGCCTGGCAGCCGGTGGCGCGGAAGCTCGTGAAGTCGTGACTGCCCTGGAGGAACGCGGCACCAGCGCGCATCGCATCCACGTCGAGCGGTTTGCCGACATGCCACACACGTCCCTTCTCGAGCACGGGCCGCGCGCGCCGGTCGTAGATCCGGTAGAGATAGACGCGGTGGATGGCCGAGAAGCGCGCGTGGAAGCGCCTGTCGACTTCCTCCACCTCCACCGCCTGCGCGCCGAACGGCTTCAGGTGCCAGTTGAGCGCCTCGCGGATCTTCAGCGCGTCCCAGTCCTTGTCGAGATCGACATGTGCCACCTGCCCGATCGCGTGGACGCCCGAATCCGTGCGACCCGCCGCGACGGTCGCGACCGGATGGCCGACGAACTTGGCGAACGCTTCTTCCACGGCCTGCTGCACGCTGAAGCCGCTGATCTGGCGCTGCCAGCCGACGAAGCCGCCGCCATCGTATTCGAGCGTCAGCTTGTAGCGCTTCATGCGGCGAGATCCGTGCCCACGGGAAGCGGATAGCCGCGAAGCAGCGCATCGGCGTCCATCGGTGCGCGTCCCGCGCGCTGCACGCGCGTGAGCTCGAGCGCGTCGGTCCCGCACGCGACGACGAGCGGGGCCGCGACGATCCGGCCCGGCACGCCGTCGGCTGCCGCGACCGCGCGCGCCCCCAGCACCTTGAAGCGCTCGCCGCCATGCGCGAACCACGCCCCCGGGAAGGGGTCGAAGGCGCGGATGCGGCGCGCAAGCAGTTCGGCCGGCTGGCGCCAGTCGATCCGCGCCTCGTCCTTGTCGAGCTTGCGCGCGTAGGTCGCCCCGTCGCCCTGGATCTCGGGCACCAGCGTGTCGAGTTTCGCGAGCGCTTCGACGATGGCTTGCGCTCCCAGCGGGGCGAGTTCGTCGTGCAGCGAACCGCCTGTGGCGTTCGGCATGATGGGCAACACGCGCTTCAGCAGCATCGGGCCGGTATCGAGGCCGGCTTCCATCTGCATGATCGTGATGCCGGTCTCGCCGTCGCCCGCTTCGATCGCGCGCTGGATGGGGGCCGCCCCGCGCCAGCGCGGCAGCAGCGAAGCATGGATGTTGAGGCAGCCGCGCCTGGGTGCATCGAGCACGGCCTGCGGCAGGATCAGGCCATAGGCCGCGACCACGGCGACGTCGAGCGCGAGGGAAGCGAACTCGGCCCGCGCTTCGGGTGCCTTGAAGTTCACCGGATGGCGCACCTGAAGCCCCAGCTCCAGGGCGCGTGCATGCACGGGGCTCGGCACCTCGTGCTGGCCGCGGCCGGCCGGGCGCGGCGGCTGGGAGTAGACGCACGCGATCTCGTGCCCGGCTTTGGCCAACGCGTCGAGAGCTGCGACCGCGAAGGCCGGCGTGCCCATGAAGGCGAGGCGCATGGCGGCCGGCTACTCGGCGGCCTTCAGCCGCTGGGCCTTCTGCACCTTGCGCAGGATCATCGTGCGCTTGAGCGCCGAGAGATGGTCGACGAACAGCACGCCTTCGAGATGGTCCATCTCGTGCTGGATGCACACGGCGAGCAGGCCGTCGCAATCGATCTCCTGCACCTTGTCGTTCTCGTCGCGATAGCGCACGCGCACCTGCTTGGGACGCTCGACCTCGGCATACTGGTCGGGGACCGACAGGCAGCCCTCCTCGCACGGCACCGTTTCTTCCGACGCCCAGACGATCTCCGGGTCGACGAACTTGCGGGGGCTGGCCGCCTCGTCGTCGCGCGCGAGGTCCATGACGACGATGCGTTTGGAAACACCGATCTGAGGTGCGGCCAGGCCGATGCCGTTGGCGGCGTACATCGTCTCGACCATGTCGTCCATCAAGGCGCGCACGGCGTCGTCGACCTTGCCGACGGGCTTGGCCTTCGCCTTGAGGCGCGGATCGGGGGCGACGAGGACTTCACGGACTGCCATAGCCGGTCAATTAGGGCCTCGCCCGGCACGGGTCAAGCGGCCTTGGCGGTCCGGAGCGGGCGGGGTAACGTTCCCGCCCGATCGCCTGGAATTTCCGGAGAACCGACCGATGACCGCCGCGGAACGCCTGCGCACGCTGCTTGCCGAACCGACCTTGCACGCCATGCCCGGCGTGTTCGACGCGCTGTCGGCCCGGATCGCCCGCGAGGCCGGCTACCGGCTGATGTTCATGAGCGGCTTTGCCGTTTCCGCCGTCCGTCTCGGCCAGCCCGACGCGGGGCTGCTCTCGATGGGCGAGATGCTGGATTCGCTGCGCGGGTGCATCTCGGCGGCCGGTGACGTGCCCGTGCTTGGCGACGGCGACACGGGCTGGGGCAACGCGCTCAACGTCCAGCGCACGGTCGAGGAATATGCGCGCGCCGGGTCCGCCGCGATCATGCTGGAAGACCAGGTCAGTCCCAAGAAGTGCGGCCACACCAAGGGCAAGCAGGTCATCGCGCGCAAGGAAGCGCGCCTCAAGATCCGGGCGGCGGCCGAGGCGCGCGATGCGCTGCGCGCTGCCGGCCGCGGCGACATCCTGATCCTGGCGCGCACCGACGCGCGCGCGGTCCACGGCTTCGACGAGGCACTCCAGCGCTGCAAGGATTTCGTCGATGAAGGGGCCGACATCATCTTCCTCGAAGCGCCCGAGAGCGTGGACGAGATGAAGCGCTTCTGCCGCACGATCCCGCGCCCATGCCTTGCCAACATGGTGTTCGAGGGCAAGACGCCGGTCCTGCCTGCGGCGGAACTGCAGGAGATCGGCTACCGGCTTGCCGTCTATCCGGTCGTCGGCCTTACGGCGGTCATCGCCGCGTTGCGCCAGGCCTTCGCGGCCGTCGTGCCGGGAAGCACCGTGCCGCAGCCGCCGCACCTTACCTTTCCTGAACTGCAGGAAGCGGTCGGCTTTCCGGATTATTGGGCGCGCGAGAAGCGCTTCGCGGCCGACTAACGTTCAACCGCGTCGAGCGTGCGCGGAGAGCCGACCGCCGGGTGCCACGACCAGCCGAGTGCGGCCGAATAGCGCCGCTCGGCGCGCGCCTGGCAGAACCACAGCGGCGGTGCCGAGATCGGCCGCCCGTCCTGCACCATGCGGCCTTGCGACGTGCAGCTCTGCGCCACGGTGAAGCCCTCGCAGCTTGCCGCCTGGCCGGTCTCCGGACATTCGCGCGCCTCGCCCACCACCTCGAACGTCTCGCGCACGTCCCAGCGGCCGAAGCGCTGGGCCGCGTTGATCCTGCCGCCGGGGAAATACCAGCCTTCCTGCAGCACGTAGCTGACCGTCAGCGTCTTTCCCGGTGCGAGCGGGAAAAGGCCGCCTTCGACGGCGTCGATGCGCGCGATCCACGTGGCGCGGTCGCTCAGGCCCGGCAGCCGCGCATCGTCGGTGCGCGCGAGGAACAGGAGCCCGCCCAGCGCCACCGCGAAGGTCCGCTCGGCCTCGCCGGCGGCGGCGGCCAGCGAAAGGCGCACCTTCGTGATGCCGTCGGCATGCGCCACGATGCCGAGCGCGTTCTCGCTGTTGCCGATGCGGTCGTACCGGATTGCGCGGAAGGCCGGGGCGGGTGCGCCGGCAAACTCGGGATGGGTCCGGACGAACGACGCGACGGCCGCCGGCAGGCCCGGCGGGCCGAACGAAGCGAGGAAGTCGGCCGTCTCGTCGGCCATCGCGAGCGACGGCAGCAGGGCCAGCAGGGCTGCGAAGGCGGACCGGATCATGGCACGCACTCTAGCACCCCCGCTCGCGGCTAGAAGAGCTTGCCGCCGTCGGGCACCGCGACGGACGGGCCGACCAGCACGACCGCCCCGTTCGCGTCGGGAAAGCCAAGTGTGAGCACCTCGCTCATGAACGGGCCGATCTGGCGGGGCGGGAAATTGACGACCGCCGCCACCTGCCGGCCCATCAGCGTCTCGGGCGTGTAGTGGACCGTGATCTGGGCCGAGCTCTTCTTGATGCCGATCGCGGGTCCGAAATCGATGCGCAGCTTGAAGGCGGGCTTGCGCGCCTCGGGGAAGGGTTCGACGCCGACGATCGTTCCGACCCGGATATCGACGCGTTCGAAGTCGGCAAACGTGATCTCGGCCATGTCCTCTGGTCCCGCGCAAAAGAAAAAGGCCCCGGCGGATCCGCCGGGGCCTTCTCAATAGCGCAGGCGGGGCGTGCCCGCGAAGCGCTTACTTCTTCTTGGCGATGACCGTCTTGATCTCGTCGAGGCTGTCGGCGACGCGCTTCTGGACGACGTCCATGGCTTCGGTCTGCGACTTGGCGACGAGTTCGGCCAGCTCGCGCATGTTCTGCACGGCGCGCTGGAAGGCGTCCTTGACGATCTCGGTCTGCTTGGCGGCCTTCTCTTCGGGGCTGCCGGCGGCCATCACTTCGCGCATCGCGCTCGAGGCTTCTTCCATCATCGAACGGAAGATCTCGCTCTGGCGGCGGGCGATCGCCTGCATGCTCTCGACGGCGAGCTGGTTGGCCTGGGCGAGCGCTTCGATGTTCTTGCGCTGCGTGGCGACCACGCCTTCCATGTCGACGGCGGCGAACTTGAAGTCGCCCATCTGCTTGGGCATCTCGAACATCTTGGCAAAATCGAAATCACCGAACGGCATCTTGTTTCCTTTCAGCATGGCGGGCGCCCTTTCGCGACACGAGTTCCGTAGTTCAGCGCGCGAGGGCACGCCAAATGACTGCCCGGATAATGGTCACTTGTGGCCTTCCGGTCAAGGAAAATTGTGCGGTGCAGCAAAAACTTCTAGGCGGCTACCCGCGCCTTGGAACCATTAAGAAATGCCGGTAAATTCGATGTTAGCGCTTCCAGCCGGCCCAACGACTTGTCGAGGCTTGCCATTGTTTTTGCTGCATCTGCGCTCTCGTCGTCGAGCCAGACCCGGAACGTGCCCAAATAGACGGCAGCTAAGGCTTTGATCTTCAAAGGGCCGAGGGGCAAGCGCGGACTGACTCCCGCAGCCTCGGCGAGCCCCGCCATCGACTTCATGCCGCCGGGCACCAGGCACAGGGCGGCCAGAGGATCGCGGCCCAGATCGGCAAGGATGCCGCGGACGGCCGCCTTGTGCGGCCCCAATGCATCGAAGCGCCGCATGATCAGGTCGAACAGCCGGTCCTTGACCGAGCCGTCGGCCTCCACCGGTGCGGCCAGCATGGCGGCATCGACGCGCCGCCCGAACGAAGCGAGCAGTGCCGTCTTCGAGGTCGCGTGCTGGCGCAGCTCGGACACCGGCATGCCGGCCTCGGCGGCGATGTCGGCTAGCGAGATTTCCGACCAGCGGCGCGAACCCGCCAGGCGAAGCATCGCATCGAGTGCGGCTTCCGCCGGATCGGCGGCGGGCGGTGCTTCTTTGGATCCGGTGCGCGAACGCTTGGCTGCCATCGCTGCCTCCCTGGAGCATTCCCTCCCACAGAGTTAGGGCGGCCGGGGTCCCCAGTCAATCAGCGGGGGCGTCAATCAGCGGGGGCGGACCCGCGAGCGCTCGGCGATGTCGCGGATCCCGTCGGCCGAGGCGCCCGCGATCTCGAAGGCGAGTTCGGCCCATTGCCGGTCGAGGATCTGCACGGGCACGGGGTTCTGCATGTCGACGCGGCCAAGCTCGGCACCGCCGGCATCGCGCACGCGCCAGTTCACGCTGACGCGTCGGGTCTCCGGACCGGCATTGCCGATCGTCACGGTGCCGACGACGGCGATCACGTCGGGGCCGGCCGCATCCACGATCCGCAGGCCCGCGCGTTCGAGATGGAAGGCAAGGCTGCGCACGAGCGCCAGTCCGCCGTCGCCCGGTGCGCCGGCGACGCTCTCGACATGGATCGCCGGCAGGGTACGCGCCAGTGCGGCTTCGGGCTTGATCGCGTTGACGATCGCCTGCGCGATGGGCCGGGCGACCGCGTCCCACGCCTCGGGCCGGTCGGGGGAGGCCGGGAAGCCGGTCTCGGCGCGGGGATCGGCAAGCGACGTGCCTTTGGCATCGACGAGGTTGGCCATCACCTGCACGCGCCCGGCCTGAATCTCGGCCTGCAGGTCGAGGATCAGGCTCTGCGGATTGCCGGCCTTCACGTTGGCCGGCACGTCGAGATCGCGCAGCGCCTTCGCCACCGCCTCGGCGAGGGCACGCGACGGCGCATCCGCAAGGCCGAAAGCCGGCGGCACGATGATGCCGCCGAAATCCGTCAGGCGCAGCAGCGGATTTTCCGCGAGCTCCTTGTCGTCGGGCTGGAACGGGCGCGGCAGCGGCCCGCACGCGGCCAGCGCCAGTGCCGCGGCAAGCACGACGATCAGGCGAAACACGAGACGACCAGTCCGGCAATCAGGATCAGCAGGAAGATGAGCATATAGGGCATGTCAGCCGTCCAGCACGATGGCCGACAGGCCGCGCCCGTAGTCGGGTTCGCTTCGAAGGCAGCTGCGCCGGTAGCTGAAGAACCGGTCCGGCTCGCCGCACGTGTCGTTGGGAAGCGAATGGATCTGGCGCAGGCCCGCCAGGCGCAGGCGCCCGCCGGCATAGCCGCGCAGGTCGAACATCCAGCGCCCGTCGTTGCGCGAGGGCGCGAAGTAGCGCGCGTTGTTCTCGTCCTCGGCGAGGAACGGGGCCGGAAACTCGGGGCCGACCTCGTAGGAGCGCTGCGCGATGCATGGGCCAATCCCGGCATGGACGCGCGTGCGCTCGGCACCCAATGCTGCCATCGCGTCGAGCGTGGTTTCGAGCACGCCGCCGATGGCGCCCTTCCAGCCCGCATGCGCTGCCCCGATCACGCCTGCCTTGGGATCGCAGAACAGCACCGGCACGCAGTCGGCCGTCAGGATGCCGAGCACCACGCCGGGCGTCTTCGTCACGAAGGCATCGGCCTTCGGGCGCTCGGCGTCGGGCAGCGGTGCTTCCAGCGTCACGACCGCGCGGCCATGGACCTGGTAGAGCGTGGAGAGGCTTTCCGCCGGCATGTCGATCGATTCCATCGCCAGCGCCCGGTTCCGGCGGACCGCCCCGGCGTCGTCGCCCGAACCGAGGCCGCAATTGAGCGACGAATAGAGCCCCGTGCTGACGCCGCCCTGGCGCGTGAAGAAGGCATGGCGCATGCCGTCGAGATCGTTGAGCGGGCCGAGCGTGACGAGCGACATCGAGTTCAACCTTCGAAGCCGGGCGGTGCCCCGGCAGCGGCCGGCGCCTGGAGCGCCACGACCTTGAACAAGGTGCCCATTTCGCGTTCGTCGAGCAAGCGCCGGCTCGCGTCGGCAATGTTGCGCGCCGTGCGCGGATCGGCATTGCGTGCAAGCACGGCAAGCCGCGCATGGATTCCGATGCGGCGCAGGAAATCGCCCTGCCCGACCGGCCCGAAGGCGGCGACACCCACTGCGCGAGCGGCGTCGGCGAGGCGCGGGAAATCCACATGCGCCGTGAGATCGCATTCGCCGGGTGTGTCGAACACGCCCGCCTTCGCGTGCCGGCGCACGGCCTGCAGCGTGTCGCCCCAGCCCGAACGTGCGGTGCCGTAGTCGACGAACAGCGCGGCCCCGCCGGTCTTCGCGAGCCGGCGTGCGATGGCGGCCGCGATGTCGAGGGCCGCCGGGCAGACCTCGACCACGGCGCCGTCGGGCGCGTCGGCGATCTGGGTCTGCGAAAGTGGCGGTGCTGCGGCCACATCGCCGTCAGCGAACGCGAAAGCACCGGCTTCAAGCGTGACGACGCGCTCGCGCCATGTCGATCCGCGGCGCACGAACTGGCGCACCGGCAACGCGTCGAAGAATTCGTTGGCGACGAGGAAGATCGGCGCATCATCCGGCACGTCGTCGAACGAGGCGTGGAAGACCGGTTCCGCGCGCGCCAGCCGCTCGCCCTGCACGGCGCGCAAGGTGCGCGAGATTTCCACCAGATGCAGCTTCGCCGCCGACGCGAACGCGGGCAGCGCCCTGGCGGTCGCACGCAGCGCATCGTCCATCAGCGTGCCGCGCCCCGGGCCGAGCTCGACGAGGTTTGCGTGCGCGGGTGCTCCCAGCATCTGCCAGCGTTCGGCCAGCCACAGGCCGAGCATTTCGCCGAAGGCCTGCGAGATTTCCGGAGCCGTCGTGAAATCGCCTTCGGCCCCCAGCGGCACACCGTCGCGGTAGTAGCCGTGCTCGGGATCGGCAAGGCAGGCTTGCATGTAATCGTGGACCGTCATCGGTCCGGCCGAGGCGATGCGCGCCGCAAGACGCGGCCCCAGTCCGCTCACGCGCGGCCCTTCGACGTGACGACGAGCCACAGGCCGGCCGCGATCATCGGCAGCGACAGCAGCATGCCCATCGTCAGCGGCCCGAGCAGATAGCCCAGATGCGCGTCCGGCTCGCGGAACAGCTCGCCCACGCAGCGCGCAAGCCCGTAGCCCGCGAGGAAAACGCCGGCAAGCATGCCGGGCCGGTCGCAGACCCGCGGATTGCGCGCCAGCACGAACAGCAGCGCGAACAACGCCAGCCCCTCGAGGCCCGCCTGATAGATCTGGCTCGGGTGACGCGCGACCGGGCCGCCATGCGGGAACACCATCGCCCACGCGACGTCCGGGGCTTCGCGCCCGAACAGCTCGCCGTTGATGAAGTTGGCCACGCGCCCGAAGAACAGTCCGATCGGCACGACGCAGGTGACCATGTCGCCGATGCGGTAGAGCGGCAGGTCGTTGCGCCTGGCGAACAGCACGATCGCCAGGATCACGCCGAGCATGCCGCCATGGAAGCTCATGCCGCCGCGCCACAGCATCAGCGCTTCGAGCGGCTCGGACAGGTAATAGAGCGGCTTGTAGAACAGCACGTAGCCGAGCCGCCCGCCCAGGATGATGCCGACCGTCACCCAGACGACGAAATCGTCGAGCTGCTCGCGCCCCATGGCGCGCAGCCGGCCGGCGTTGAGATATGCGGCATAGCGCCAGCCGCCGACGATGCCCGCGATGTAGGCGAGCGCGTACCAGCGGATCGCGATCGGGCCGATCTCGAAGGCGATGGGATCGATGGCGGGGAACGAAAGCGCCATCTAGACGTACGGATCGTCGGTGGCGAGATGGTCGCGCACGTAGCGGCGCACGCCCTCTTCCAGATCGGTGAAGGGCTTGGCGTAGCCCGCCGCGCGCAGGCGGCCGGTGTCGGCTTGCGTGAAGTACTGGTACTTGTCGCGGATCGCCTCGGGCGTGTCGCGCCACGCGATGTTGGCGTTCTTGCCCAGCGTGCCGTAGACGGCGGTGGCAAGATCGAGGAACGAGCGCGCCTTGCCTGTGCCGAGGTTGAACAGGCCCGAGACCTGCGGGTTGGCGCGGAACCACAGCATCGCGTCGACCACGTCGCCGACCCAGATGAAGTCGCGCGTCTGCCCGCCGTCGGGCACGTCCTTGCGGTGCGAGCGGAACAGCGGGAACGCCTCGCCCTTCGCGGCCGCCGGGAAGATCTGGTGCACGACCGAGCGCTGTGCGCCCTTGTGGTATTCGTTGGGTCCGTAGACGTTGAAGAACTTGAGGCCGACATGCTGGCGCGGGCGCCGCGTCTTGCGGTCCTTGAGCGTCGCCGCGATGCGCCGGTCGACGAGCAGCTTCGACCAGCCATAGGGATTGAGCGGCTGGAGTTTCGCCAGCGCTTCGGGTGCCGGATCGTCGACGAAGCCGTGCTCGCCGCCGCCATATGTGGCTGCCGACGACGCATAGACCAGCGGCACGCCCGCTTCGGCGCACCAGTCCCACAGGTCGAGCGTGAGGCGCACGTTGCTGCGTACGATCGCGTCGACGTCGGTCGCGGTCGTGTCGGAGATGGCGCCCATGTGGAACACCGCCTCGACCTTGCCCTTGCGGCCGGCGAGAAAGGCGAACAGGTCTTCCGGGCGCACCACGTCGTCGAGCCGGCGCTTGGCGATGTTGCGCCACTTGTCGCCGCCGCCCAGCCAGTCGACGCACACGAGCGACGACGCGCCCTGCGCTTCCAGCCCCGCCAGGAGATTGGAGCCGATGAACCCTGCCCCGCCGGTGACCACGATCATGGAACGACCCGCTCGCGAAATGCAGTGCGGTTATAGGCGCTGGCCTCCGGAACTTGCAACTCGACGGCCCCCGCCGCCATAATGCCGGCATGCAGACCGACAACCGCATCCTCGACGACCTTTCGCGCGCCGCGACCGGTGCCATGTCCGCCCTTGGTGCTGTCCGCCAGGAGGTCGAGGCACAGGCCCGCCTCGTGGTCGAGCGCTGGCTGCAGACGCAGAACCTCGTCGCGCGCGACGAGTTCGAGGCCGTGCGCGAGATGGCGGCCAATGCCCGCATCGAGAATGAACGCCTTGCCGAACGCCTTGCGGCGGTCGAGGCCGAACTCAAGATGTTGAAGAGTCCGCAGCAAGCCGGCTGACCCCGCATTTGGCGGTCGCAAGCGGTATTCGGGAGTCGCGACCGCATAATCTTGGGGATGGTTGCGAAATTTCATTGCCCGCTTGACTCGCCTTTGGCACCCTATAGCTAGTGGTTCCGCGTCGAGTCGCACCCAGCATCTTCCCTGATGGGGTCGGCTGGCGGGGAGCCCGCAAGACGAATTTGCGTCAGTAGGAGGCCCCAGGGCATGGCCGACGTCTCGGTACACCAGACTTCCGAAGCCGCCGCAAATCCTCTCGACATCATCGAAGAAATCGTCACCGCCAACGAGTGGCCGTTCGACCGCTCCGCGGAAGAAGAACTGGTCGCCCAGGTTCCGGGACGGTGGTGCGACTATCGGGTCTATTTCGCGTGGAACGAGGACATGAGCGCGTTGCACTTCTCGTGCGCGCTCGATCTCAAGCTTCCCCGCCATCGCCGCCAGGTCGTGACCGAACTGCTGATGCTCGCCAACGAGAAGCTGTGGCTCGGCCATTTCGACCTGTCGGGCGACGACGGCCTGCCGACCTTCCGCCATGCGGTCCCCCTGCGGGGTGCGCGCGGCGCCACGGTCGAGCAGATCGAAGATCTCGTCGACGTGGCGCTGACCGAGTGCGAGCGCTTCTACCCGGCGTTCCAGTACGTCGTGTGGGGCGGCAAGGACCCGGCCGAAGCGGTCGCGGCCGCGTGCCTCGAGCCGATGGGCGAAGCCTAGGCGACCAAGCAGATGTCGGGAACGAACGTATCGATCCTGCTGGTCGGCTGCGGGAAGATGGGCGGCGCCATGCTGCAGGGCTGGCGACGCGAACCCGGGCTTGGCCCTTTTGCCGCGGTCGAGCCAGGCGGCGCGCCCGAATTCGAGAACGCCGCCGACGTGACCGTCGTGCGCAGCGCCGATGACCTCCCGGCGGGCTTTTCGCCAAGCGTCGTCGTGTTCGCGACCAAGCCGCAGGTCATGGACCAGGTCGCACCGGCCTATAAGCGCTTTGCCGCCACCGCGCTTTTCGTGTCGGTCGCGGCCGGCAAGACGATCGCGTATTTCCGCCATCATCTGGGCGCCAGCGCCGCCATCGTGCGCGCGATGCCCAACACGCCCGCCGCCGTCGGCCGTGGCATCACTGTGGGCTGCCCCACCGCCGACGTGACGCCGGCCCAGCGCGCGGTCGCCGACAAGCTGCTGCGCTCGGTGGGCGCGGTCGAATGGGTGACCGACGAAGGGCTGATCGACGCCGTGACGGCCGTTTCGGGCTCGGGGCCGGCCTACGTGTTTCTGCTGGCCGAGGCGATGGCCGCGGCCGGCGCCAAGGCCGGGCTGCCGGCCGACCTTGCCATGCGCCTGGCCCGGGCGACGGTTTCGGGGGCCGGCGAGCTTCTCCGCCAGGCCCCTGAATCGGCCGAACAATTGCGGAAAAACGTGACTTCCCCGAAGGGTACGACCGCCGCCGCCCTCGAAGTGCTGATGGCGCCGGACGGGTTCGGGGTGCTGCTGGAAAAGGCAATCGACGCTGCGGCAAAACGCTCGCGTGAGCTTGCCTCCTAGCGGGTAGACAGACCCCCCCGACGCTGTTATTTTCCGCGCCTTCCTGCGCTCCGGGTCCCGCCCGGCGGTCGCGGGAATTGTGTTTCTAGGCGTCCTTTCAAGACCTTGAGCAGGCCCAACGCGACGGGCAGGCGACGGCGGAACAGACCGATGAAGATCCTCGCCTGCAACTCGAACCGCACGCTCGCCGAGGCGGTGGGGAATTATCTCGATCTGCCGCTGACCAAGGCGAACATCCGGCGCTTCGCCGACCAGGAAGTCTTCGTCGAGATTCTCGAGAACGTGCGCGGCGAGGACATGTTCGTCCTTCAGTCGACGAGCTTTCCGGCGAACGACCACCTGATGGAACTGCTGGTGTCGATCGACGCGCTGCGCCGCTCGTCGGCACGCCGCATCACGGCGGTGCTTCCCTATTACGGCTACGCGCGCCAGGACCGCAAATCGGGCCCGCGCACGCCGATCTCGGCCAAGCTCGTCGCCAACCTGATCACGCAGGCCGGTGCCGACCGCGTCGTCACGATCGACCTGCACGCCGGCCAGATCCAGGGCTTCTTCGATATCCCGCTCGACAACCTGTTCACCGCCCCCGCCTTCGTGAAGGACATGCGCGAGCGCTTCGACGGCGCCGACCTCGTGATGGTCAGCCCCGACGTGGGTGGTGTCTTGCGCGCGCGCGCCATCGCCAAGCGGCTGGAAGCGGATCTCGCGATCATCGACAAAAGGCGCGAGCGCGCCGGCGTGTCGGAAGTCATGAACATCATCGGCGACGTGAAGGGCCGCACCTGCGTGCTGATCGACGACATCGTCGACAGTGCCGGCACGCTGTGCAACGCCGCGCAGGCGCTGATGGACGAAGGTGCCAAGGAAGTGTGGGCCTATGTCGTGCACGGCGTGCTTTCGGGCGGTGCCGTGCAGCGCGTGACGGCGTCGCCGCTCAAAGAACTCGTCCTCACCGACACGATCATGGCGACCGACGCGATCA
The DNA here is from genome assembly GCA_965279525.1 of Tagaea sp. GTDB lineage: Bacteria > Pseudomonadota > Alphaproteobacteria > CACIAM-22H2 > CACIAM-22H2 > Tagaea. The sequence goes on from CBDIIB010000005.1 coordinate 181,944, forward strand.
AGGCCGCCCCAAACATCCGCCAGGTGCCCATCGCCCCGCTGCTCGGGGAAGCGGTGAAGCGCATCAGCGAAGACCGTTCGGTTTCCAGCCTGTTCGACTGAGGGCAGGAAACCGGAAAGACCGGCGCGCGGCACCCCTGGAGGCCGGCGGCGGAACCCACGCTAGAGGAGAGAGTACTATGTCGACTTCCAACAAGCTCGCGGCGACCGCGAGAGAGCGGGCTGGGAAAGGGGCCGCCCGCGCCACACGTCGCGACGGCCGCGTGCCGGGCGTGATCTATGGCGACAAGGCTGCCCCCACGCTGATCTCGCTCGATCCGCGCGACATCATGCGCGAAGCCTCGAAGGCCGGGTTCTTCACCCGCCTCTACGACATCGAGGTTTCGGGCAAGACGCATCGCGTGCTGCCGCGCGACGTGCAGTTCCACCCGGTGAACGACAAGCCGGAGCACATCGACTTCCAGCGCGTGGGTGCCTCCACCCGCGTGCGCGTCGAAGTGCCGATCAAGCTCGAGAACCTCGACAAGTCGCCGGGCGTCAAGCGCGGCGGCGTCGTCAATCTCGTGCGCCACGAGATCGAGGTGTGGGCCAATCCGGGCACCATCCCGTCGCGCATCGTGATCGACATGGCCGGTCTCGACATCGGCGATTCGGTGCACATCAACGCGATCGCGCTTCCCGAGGGCGTGAAGCCCACGATCGCGCGCAACTTCACGGTCGTGGCGCTGCGCGCCCCGTCGGTGTCGAAGGCGGAAGAAGAGAAGCCCGCAGCAGACGCGGCAGCCGCAGCGGCTCCCGCCGCAGGCGATGCCAAGGCAGCTCCGGGTGCGGCTCCGGCCGCCGGCGCCAAGGCGGGCGATGCCAAGGCTGCGGCTCCGGCCGCGGCGGCAGGTGCCGCCAAGGCCCCTGCCAAGCCGGCCGCCAAGAAGTAAGGCGGACGGTCCAGCACGCATTTCGGGGTCCGGGCCATGAAGCTCCTCGTCGGGCTTGGCAATCCGGGCCCCGAATATGCGGGCAACCGCCACAATGTCGGCTTCCACGCCGTCGACCGCATCGCCGAACGCTGGCGCTTCGGTCCGTGGAAGAAGCGGCTGGGCGGAATGACGGCCGAGGGCGACATCGTCGGCCATCGCGTCGTTGCGCTGAAGCCGCTCACCTACATGAACGAGTCCGGCCGCTCGGTCGGCGAGGCGAGCCGCTTCCTGAAGATCGTGCCGGGTTCGGTCTTCGTGATCCACGATGAGCTCGACCTGCCGCCGGCGAAGATCCGCACCAAGACGGGCGGCGGCAATGGCGGGCACAACGGGCTGCGCTCGATAGACGCGCACCTCGGCACGAAGGACTATCGCCGCCTGCGCATCGGCATCGGTCATCCGGGCGACAAGGACCTCGTGTCGGATTACGTGCTGCATGATTTCGGCAAGGGCGACCGGCAGTGGCTGGCTCCGCTCCTCGACGCGATCGCCGAATCCTGCGCCATGTTCCTCGACGGGAACGAGGCGGGTTTCATGAACAAGGTCGTGCGCCTGACCGCACCGCCAAAACCGGACTGAAGGACGAACGACATGGGTTTCCGCTGCGGTATCGTCGGCCTGCCGAATGTCGGCAAGTCGACCCTGTTCAACGCGCTGACGGCCACGGCCGCCGCAGCGGCGGCGAACTATCCGTTCTGCACGATCGAGCCGAACGTGGGCCGCGTGCCGGTTCCCGACGCGCGCCTCGACAAGCTCTCCGAACTCGGCAAGTCGCAACGCACGGTGCCGACCCAGCTCGAGTTCGTCGACATCGCCGGCCTCGTGCGCGGGGCGTCGAAGGGCGAAGGACTGGGCAACCAGTTCCTCGGCCATATCCGCGAGGTCGACGCGATCGCACACGTGCTGCGCTGCTTCGAGAACGGCGACATCGTCCACGTGGAGGGCTCGATCGATCCGATCCGCGATGCCGAGACGGTCGAGACCGAGCTGATGCTTGCCGACATGGACAGCCTCGACAAGCGCCTGCCCAACCTCCAGAAGAAGGCCAAGACCGGCGACAAGGAAGCCAAGGCGCAGATCGAGATCATCGAGCCGATCCTTGCCGCGCTGCGCGAAGGCAAGCCCGCGCGCACGTTCGTGCCGGCACCCGAGCAGCGCGAGACGCTGCGCCTTCTCCAGCTCCTGACCGCCAAGCCCGTCCTCTACGTGTGCAATGTCGAGGAAGAGAGTGCGGACAAGGGCAACTCGCTGTCCGCCAAGGTCGCCGAGATGGCCAAGCGCCAGGGCGCGCGCTCGGTCGTGATCTCCGCCGCGATCGAGGCGGAAATCTCGCAGCTCGCCTCGGCCGAGGAGCGCGCGGGATTCCTTGAATCGCTGGGCCTCAAGGAAACCGGCCTCACGCGCGTGATCCGCGCGGGTTACGAACTGCTCGGCCTGATGACGTTCTTCACCGTGGGGCCGAAGGAGGCGCGCGCCTGGACCGTGCATGCCGGTGCGAAGGCCCCGGAAGCCGCCGGCGTCATCCACACCGATTTCGAGCGCGGCTTCATCGCCGCCGAGACGATCGCCTACGCCGACTATGTGGCGCTGGGCGGCGAAGCGGGTGCCAAGGAAGCCGGCAAGGCCCGCACCGAAGGCCGCGACTACAAGGTCGCCGACGGCGACGTGTTCCTGTTCCGGTTCAATGTTTAAGACTGTTCACTAGATGATGTCGGCAACGATGCGCGCGAGGCGTTTGCGCACTTCCTCGGCGATCTGCGCCTGGCTGACATTGCGCCCGCCGGCATAGACGGCAATGTGGGTGCGCACGAGCTGTCGGAACGGGCGAAGCTCCGTCTCGCGTTCTTCCAGGCGCGGGCTGTCGGAGAAGGTGATCGTGCGCTGTGTCGTGCCCGAGCGCGTATCGAGGATGCCGACCGATACCTCCGCGACGACGATATAGGTGTCCTTGGTCGCGAACGTGCCGGCGACGGCGCCCAGCGTGGCGCCGGACAGCAGGCCGATGGCGGTTCCTTGCGACACGCTCGAGGCGCGTCCGGCGACCGCACCCGCCGCCCCGCCCAGGAACGCGAACTCGGTGCTGTAGTTGACCGAAATCTGGCTCGAACGCAGCACGTTGAGATCGACGCGCACACCGAAATCCTCGCCGTCGGTCGGCTGGAAGCCCTTGCCGGCATAGGAGCCGCGCAGCTGGCCCGCGAAGGCACCCATGTCGAAGGCCATATCGCCCGACGTGTTGCGCGTGACCACGCGCAGACGCCGGTTGCGGAACTGCGTGGCGTCAACGACGAGGCTTTTCTCAACGATCGAGCCATAGGCAAGCCCCGTCGCCGGGTCGACGACGGCACCCTGCGGCGCGCCCGGCGCGCAGGCCGAAAGAGCCAGCGCGATTGCCGTCGCGATCAGCGGGAGGTGACGACGGTGATGTTCTTCTCGCGCAGCCATTCGAGGACCTCGCTGTAGTGGACTGTGAAGTTCAGGTTCTCGGCACCCGGCCCGTTATCGCCCCAGCTCACGACGCTGACGACCCGGTCGCCCATGAAAACCGGCCCGCCCGAGTTGCCCGGGCTGGTCGCGGCATCGATCTGGATCTGGCGGACCGGCTTGCCCATCCGCGGACCATGCATGCGCATCTCCCGGACGGCGCTGACGACGCCGCGCGTGACGGAGAATTCATGGCCGCGCGGATGGCCGATCACTTCGACGGTCGATCCGAGATCGAGCCGCTGGCCGTCGTAGAAACGCACGGGCTTTCCGCGCGCCTGCACGCGGATCAAGGCCAGATCGACGCGGACATCCACCGCTTCGACCCTTCCGAACGTCTCGAGTCCGTTCGACATCTTCATTTCCACGATCTTCCGGTCTCCGACGACGTGATGGTTCGTAAGCACGAGATCGGGCGCAATGAAGAATCCCGAACCGGAGCTGCCCGGCAGGAAAATCCGCACCACGCTTTCCATCCGCGCGTCGGTCGTGCGGCTGTCCTGGATCTTCGTCGTCTCGAAGCGCGCGAGTGTCGTGTTCTTGTCGCGCTGCAGATCCTCGCGCAGGGCGACAAGGGATACGAGCTTCTGTGCCCGCCCCTGCTGCTGCAGATAGTGGCCGACGAGTTGGGACATCGGCATCTTCATCGGGGCCGTCTCCCAGTCGACGACCTCTTTTTCGGCATGGCCGTCAGCTGCGTGCCGGTCGCGCTCGGGATCGTTGCGGTCGATGTCGTAATTGACGCGGAACTGCTGGTTTTCCGTGATGTCGAAGGATGACTTGACGTAAGTCCCAGCCTTGCGGTCGATCACGTAGTAGTTGACCGTCATCGCGCGCGATCCGTCGACCCGGGCGCGCTTGAATTGGTATTCCTCGATGACCGGAACAACGATCCGCTGCGGCGTGTTGCGCAGCTTTCCCATCGATTCCTCGACCTTGTTCCGTGCCGACGTCGTTCCCACGATGTCCGACAGGCCCGTGAGGAACGCGCCCAGCGGACTGCCTGCGCTGCGCAGGCTGTTGAGGTTCGCCTGCATCTGCGCCTGCTGGTGGGCCATCTGGGCATTCTGCACTTCGACGCGGACCAGGTCGTATTCCGGGTTCGCTTCCTGGCGCGTGCCGACCTGCCGGCGCGAGACGATGCCTTCCATCCCGCTGACGCGCCGGTTGACGCGGGCAAGCGCCACATCGAACACGACGAGGAAATCGTCCTCGGCCGCCTCGAACGCGCGGTCGAGTTCGACCTTCTTCGCGTCGAACGGCAGGTCGATGTCGATCTCGGCCGGGAACTCGATCTGGCCGGCGCGCAGCAGCGTCTGGCTCGTCGCCTGCACGAAGCCCACACGTATTCCATCGAGCTTTTGCGGCGCGAGACCGGCCGCCCGCACGGCTTCCACACCGGCCATCGCGGCACGCAGGCTGCCAAGCGGTGCGCCGGACGCACGGGCATACGCGCGGGCAAGCAGCCCCGCGACATCGGTTTCATTCTCCGCCGCCAGCGCGCTGGCAGCCGACAGGGTTCCGACGAAGCGCGACAGGTCGGACGGTGACGCGCCCTCAAGGCGCGTACGCAAGGTTCCGTCGAGGCCCGCGCGCAGGACTGCCTGGGCGTCGACCGGAACGGGATAGAGCGCGAAGAAGCCGGGTTCGGCGAACGGATCGAAGGCCGTGAAGGCGCCGGGAGCGCCCTGGACGAGGCGCGCGGTCACGTCGGCATGTAGCGCACGAAGCTCCCCGACCAGCGTTGTCGCGAACTCCGGCAGCGCCAGCAACGCCACGCCGTCGTGCCGCTCGAGGGCAGCCTGCGCCTGCGCGAGCGCCGCGCGCAGCTCGCCCCAGCGCCCCGGATTGCCAGCGAGCTTGTCGAGGTCGGCAAGGCCTGTATGCGCGGCCTGCATTTCCGGCCCGATCGTCTGCAGCAGGCCATCGGCGGCCGCCTTCAGCGCTGCCGCGTGGCGGATGCGCCGTTCCGGCCCGAAGAAGGCCGGATGGTCGGCAAAGACGCGCGCGGCGGCTTCGTGCTCGCCTGCCTTGACGAGATCCTCGAGGTGCTGGCCCTGATTGTAGAAGATCGAATAGCTGACCGGCGCCGGCCCCTGCCCGCCGGTCGTGAGCTGGTCGGGCTGGCAGCCCGCGAGCAGAAAAAAACCCAGAAGAGCAATCGTCCGAGAGCGCATCGAATCCTCGCATCGAGAAATGCACCCTTTGATTATACTTTGTTCACCTCCCGTTTAAATGGTTTTATGAGAAAATACATACGTATTAAGATTGTGTCTTTGGGTAAAGCACCACGCCGGCCCCGCCCTGGTCGTGCTAGCGAAGCGCAGCGAGGATTTTCGGGTCGTTGAGCAACATCTCCAGCTTTGCGCGGAACGCCGGCGGCACCGCTTCCTTGGCGTGGGCAGGCGGATTGAAGGCGTTGCCGCCGAGATCGTCGCGGCCGGCAAGGTTGCTGTCCGTCAGCACCCGCCCGGTCCTGTCGAAGACCGTCGCGTTCAGGTCGTAGAGCAGCGCCGTCGCCACGTACGTGTCCGACTTCCATTCCCGGATGGTGAGCAGCAGCGCGCGGTCGCGCCCGACATCCAGCAGCGCCCGGTGCGAGTCCGTCACGCCCTGCCCCGGCGCGATCGGCACCTCGGTGGCGTCGACACCCTTGGTTTTCAGGGCCGCAACGACGGCCTTGCCGAAATCGGTGGCCAGCGGATTGCCCGAAGCGGTCGTCACGTTGAACGGATTGCCGAAGCCGCCGCGCGACAGGCCGGCGAAATTCTCGGCCTTGTCCTTGTCCTTGTCCAGCACATAGGGACGGCGATCCTGCACGCCGACGGCGGTGCTGGCCGCGGACTGCATGGCGAGTTGCGGCACGACACCGTAATCGTGCTGGTTGCCGACGGCACAGGCGCCAAGGGAAAGCGACAGCAGGCAAACGAGTATTCTCTTCATGCGGCCTCCGGAGGGTGCGTGCAAATCCAAGTAGTCACTGGATAGTGCATCTAACCGAAGGCGGCAAAAAAGCGGAAAAGGCGAACGGAAACGACGCAACCCCGGAAAAAAGCGAGCAAAGATTGCATTTCGAAGCCGGAATCCCGGCAGTCCACGACGCTTGCCCGACTCGGGGCGCGGCTTGCATAGTTGGCCGCGACCGGGAAAGAACAACAGGGAAACGAATGGGCCACCCCATCGAGTTGACGGCGAGCGACGGCCACACGTTCCAGGCTTGGCGGGCGGACCCGCCGGGCAAGCCGAAGGCCGGGATCGTCGTGGTCCAGGAGATTTTCGGTCTCAACGAGCACATCCGGAAGATGGCCGACGGCTTCGGCTATGACGGCTATCTGGCCATCGCGCCCGCCCTGTTCGACCGGGTGAAGCCGGGCCTCGAGCTTGGCTATGGCGAGGACGACATCGCCAAGGGGCGCGAGCTGCGCGCCAAGGTGCCCACGCACAAGGCGCTGGCCGACATCGCGGCTTCGGCGCTGGCCCTCCAGCGGGCGGGCTGCATCAAGATCGCGGTCGTCGGCTATTGCTGGGGCGGCACGCTCGCCTGGCTTTCGGCCACGCGCGTGACGGGCCTCAACGCGGCGATCTGCTATTACGGCGGCGGCGTCGCCCAGCACGTGGACGAGCCGGCGCGCTGCCCGGTGCTGTTCCATTTCGGCGAGACCGACGCCTCGATCCCGATGACGGATGTCGAGAAGATCGGCCGCTACCAGCCGGACACCGACCTGTTCGTCTATCCGGCGGGCCACGGCTTCGCGTGCGACGCGCGCGCGTCGTTCGACAAGCCGTCGGCGGACAAGGCGCGCGAGCGCACGCGCGAGTTCCTGCGCCGGCACGCCGGCTAGGGCATCACGCTTCCACGAAGCTGAGGGCGACACCGCCGGCCTCTTCGGAGGGCAGGTGGAGCGCATCCGTGCGGTCGCGGTCGAAATCCACGCCGCCGGCTTTCAGTGCCGCCTGGCATGCGGCGAGCGAACGCACCTTCAGCGTCATGCCGGCAAGGCCCATGCGCACGGGTTCGTCCGGGCCGACGGCCGGATGCAGGAACGTCATGTCGTGCGGCTTGGCGAACAGCACGAGCCCTGCCCCCTTGCCCCAGCGCACGGCAAGCGTGTCGTCGGTAGGCACGGCCGAGCCGAGACCGAAGACGCGCTCGTAGCCGTCGGTCAGCGACAGCGGATCCTCGACGATGCAGGTGAGGCTCGCGACGGCGCACGCGGTGTTGGCATGCGCCATCCATTCCGGCCGCCAGACCGCGTCGCGCATCAGGTGCTGGGTGACGAACGGCTTGATGCCGCCGGGCCATGGCGCTTCCGGCATCGCGAGCGCGAATTTGAGCTCGATGGCCCCTTCGGGCAGTTCGAGCAGCCGGCCGAGATCGCGCCGCGCGTGCGGCTGGCCGCGCGAAGCAAGCCACGCCGCAGCCGCATCGGCATCGTCGGCGGCGAGTGCAAAGCCCAGCAGTCCGTCGCCCTGCGCCGCAAGCATCGCACCCAGGCCGTTATCGAAGCCGGCCGGATCGACCATGCCGAGCAGTTCGAGATAGTCGCGCTCCAGCATGATGCAGTAGTTGCCGGTCCCCCAGCCCTTGTGGCGGCCGCGCGGCGTGAGCGTGAAGCCGAGCCGCGCCCACAACGCGCGCGCACCTTCGAGATCGCCCGTGCCCAGGATCACATGGTCGAGGCCGTCGATGGGTCCGATCATCGCAAGGCCGCGGCGATGTTGCCGCCGTCGACCGTGAGGATGGCACCGGTCGTGGCGCGCGCCAACGCGAGCGACACGAAGCCCTGCGCCACGTCGCCGGCCGTGACCTCGCGGCCCAACAGGTTGCCGCCCATGTAGTCGCGCTCGGTGAGGCCCCGCGCCTTCGAGCGGCTGGCGATCATCGCGTCGGTCAGCAGGCCCGTGCGGATGCGGTCGGCATTGATGCCGTTGGCGCGGATGCCGATGGCGCCATAATCGACCGCGTACTGGCGCATGAGGAACAGTGTTGACGCCTTGGGCAGCCCGTAGGGGCCGAAATCGGGGCCCGGATTGACCGCCTGCTTGGAGACGTTGAACAACAGGCACCCGCCCGTGCCCTGCGCCTTCATCACGCGCACGGCGTTCTGCGCCACATGCTGGTGGGCGAAGAAGTTCAGCTCGAAGCTCTCGCGCAGCACCTTCTCGTCGACCTCGCCGATGCGGCCCTGCCAGGCGGCCCCGGCATTGGACACGACGATGTCCACACCGCCGAAGCGCGCGGCCGCCGCATCGAACGCGGCGCGCACGTCGGCGCCTTGCGTGACGTCGCAGGCAAGCCCGAGCCCGCCGAATTTCCGCGCGATCGCCTGGGCCGAAGCCCCGTCGCGGTCCAGCACGACCACTTCGCAGCCTTCCGCCGCGAAGGCCGCGACCGACGCCGCCCCGATGCCCGAACCGCCGCCGGTGACGACCACGACATGCCGCTGCAGGCGCTTCTCGGCGGACTTGCCGAGCTTGGCCTGTTCGAGCGACCAGTATTCGACGTCGAACAGGTCGGCCTCGGTCACGCTCTCGAAGGTGCCCATCGCTTCCGCGTCGGCGATGGCGGCCGCCGCGTTGTCGACGAGGTCGCCGGCGATCTTCGCGTCCTTGGCGGTAATGCCGGCACAGAAGGCGCCGATGCCGGGGACCAGCACCACGCGCGGGCTGGTATCGAGGATCTTCTTGATGCCGCCCACGCGGCTGTTGTTGCGCGCGAAATAGTCGCGGTACTCGGCGTCGTAGGCATCGCGCGCCTGCTTCACCGCGGCGGCGAAGCCCGGCAGGTCGTCGGCGCGCGGGGCCACCGGGACCAGCATCGGCTTGCCCTTGGTGCGGATCACATGGTCGGGCGTGATGACGCCGGACCGCGCGTAGCGCGAAACTTCCGTGCCATTCACGAAGTTCATCACGGCCGGGCCGTCGCGCAGTTCCATGACGAAGCGCTTGTGCGAGCCCTCCTCGCCCGGGAGGGCGAGCACGCCGCGCACGATGGGGGCGATCTGGGCGGCCGTCGCGAGCTTCGCGGGCAACGCGACGGATGCGAACACCTTCCGCCCGGCCTTTGCGATACGCGCCTCGGCAAGGCTGACCAGCTCGATCATCCGGTCGTAGCTGTCCTTCGCGGTCGGCCCCCACGCGAAGATGCCGTGCTTGTGCAACACGAGCCCGTCGGCCTTGGGGTGCTGGGCCGCCACCTCGCCCGCCTTCTTGGCCAGCAGGAAGCCCGGCATCACGTAATCGACGACGGGGGCGCGCTCGCCATAGACCTCGCGCAGCAGGTCGATGCCGTTGGCATGGTCGGAGACCGACAGCACCGCGTTGGCATGCGTGTGGTCGATGAACTTCGCCGGCAGGAAGGCGTGGAACAGCGTCTCGACCGACGGGTTGGGCGCACCGGCATCCAAGAGGTTCAGGCGCTGGAAATTGACCATGTCCTCGTCGGTGAGGGCGGAAAGCTTGGTGAGCTTGCGCAACGGGTCGAGGCGCACGGCCGGCAGGCCCGGCGGCTCGATGGTGCCCATGTCCCAGCCCGAGCCCTTGACGCACAGCACGTCGACGTCTTCGCCGAGCGTGTCCTTCATGCGCGTCTTGACCGACACGTTGCCGCCGCCATGCAGCACCAGTGCCCCCACGCCGCCCAGCAGGCGGCAGGTATAGGTGCGCAACGCCAGATCCTCGTTGCAGCCCTGCGCCGCGTATTTCGCGATCGCCGCCTTGGCTTCGGTATCGGACCAGAGATTCTTCATTTCAGCACACGCCCTGCAACCGCCTGGAGTTTCGAGACCATCGCCGGATCGCGCGCCGCCGGCCCGGTGATGAGTGCGGCTTCCAACGCCGTGTGGCAGCCGGCATGGCAGCTTGTCGCGCGGTCCGTGAGACGCGGCGCGACGGCCTTGACCAATGCGCGCGCCTTGTCGGCGTTGGCGAGCAGCACCTTGATGACGGCATCGACCGTGACGTGGTCATGGTCGGGATGCCAGCAATCGTAATCCGTGACCATCGCGACGGTCGCGTAGCAGAGCTCGGCCTCGCGGGCGAGCTTGGCCTCGGGCATGTTGGTCATGCCGATGACCGAACAGCCCCACGACCGGTAAAGCTCGCTCTCGGCCTTGGACGAGAATTGCGGGCCTTCCATGACCATGTAGGTGCCGCCGCGCGAATGCGGCACGCCGATGGACTTGGCCGCCGCGACCAGATGGTCGCCCAGGCGCGAACACACCGGATGCGCCATCGACACGTGCGCCACGCAGCCGGTGCCGAAGAAGCTCTTCTCGCGCGCGAACGTGCGGTCGATGAACTGGTCGACGATGACGAAATGGCCCGGCGGCAGCTCGGCCTTCAGCGAGCCCACGGCCGAGACCGACACGATCTCGGTCACGCCCATGCGCTTCATCGCGTCGATGTTGGCGCGGAAATTGAGGTCGGTCGGCGACAGCTTGTGCCCGCGCCCGTGGCGCGGCAGGAACACGAGCTCCTGCCCGTCGAGCGTGCCGCACATCAGCTCGTCCGACGGCTTGCCCCACGGTGTTTCGACCGCCTGCCAGCGCACGTTCGCGAGGCCCGGAATGTCGTACACGCCCGACCCGCCGATGATGCCGAGCTTGGGCGGGGTTCCGGGGATCGAAGCGGTCTCAGTCATCGGCAAAGACTCCGGGTGGGGGCCACGTGCCGTTTCTTGTAACGATGGCTTCGGGCGGAAACAATGCGTTACGACAGGTTACCGTAACCTGTTTATCCCCTTGATCTGATGGGGAGGTAACCTCCGCGCGCGTGGTCGCGTAGGACACGTCCTGCTCGGCCGAGTCGAGTATCCGCGTGGCGCGCGCGACATCGTGCACGGTATCGGCCATGTCGAGGATCGTCTCGCTGTCCAGCTGGTCGGCACCGGCCTCGCCGTCGCCGGCCATCTCCTCGAGCGCCGGCGTGCGGAACAGGCCCAGCCGCTCGACCAGCCAGCACGACATGCGCTTGTTCCCGTCCGCGATCGCCTGGTGGATCGTCTCGATCGCCATGGCGCGCAGGCCCTGCAGGCGCACCGCGGCTTCCGACGTTTCGCGCCGGCGCAGTTCCGACGTCCGCGCGCGCAACGCCTCGCTGGCGCGCAGGATGCGCCAGATATGCTGGCGCGAGCAGCCCATGACGGTCGCCACTTCGGTCGTCGAATGCCCTTCGGCCAGAAGCTGGGCCACCAGCCGCCAGTCGATCTGACGCTTGGGGCCTCGAGGTAACGGTAAATTTTCCATGATTGCACCTTTTATCATATTATAGGTGCTAATAAGCCTATATTACGGATCATGTTCCGTCAAGGCGCGGCACTGCGTAATGCTGTGGACCCACTCGAGCCGTGACATCCTACATTTGTCGCGAGGCGTGCTCGAGGCAGGGATGTCATTCGGGGAAGATTTACGTAATTTTTTCCATACGAACTTCAACTTCCGAAGCACGCTCTTCCGGTCGCATCAAAGCCGCGAGCTTGAGCGTTATCGGGACTTCTTCGACACTGTCGAGCGTCAGCCGCTGACCGGACGCCAGCGCCGGTCCGTCATCCTCGACGAGCACCGGAATCTCGTTGTCGCCGGTGCAGGCACCGGAAAGACATCCGTCATCGTCGCCAAGGCCGGATACCTGGTCAAAAGCGGGAAATGCCGTCCCGATGAAATCCTGCTGTTGGCTTTCAACGCGGACGCGGCAGACGAACTTGCCGCGCGGTGCAAAGACCGCCTCGGCATCGAAATCAGGGCATCCACGTTTCATGCATTGGGGAATCACGTCATTGGCACCGTTGAGCCGGTTGTACCGACTGTCTCCCGCCTCGTCCTGGATCGGCAGTACTTCGCGGAATTTTTCGAAACGGTCGTCGAGAAGCTGCTGGCGGACAAAGACGCGTGGAAGAGAGCCCGGGCAGTCGTCCTCGGCCACCTGAAACCGTACAAAAGCGAGTTCGAGTTCCGCAAGGCAGAAGACCAAGCCGCGTACATTCGCGGCGTAGAGCTTCGCGCGTTGTCCGGCGATCTGGTCAAAAGCTTTGCCGAGCTGGACATCGCGAACTTCCTGTTCATCAATGGCGTCAATTTCGAGTACGAAAAGCGGTACCCGTACGGGCGGGAACGCTATCAGCCCGACTTCCATCTGACGGACTACGGCATCTGGATCGAGCATTTCGGCGTCGACCGGAAGGGCAACACCGCGCCCTATGTGGACCGCGACGCGTATGCGCGCGCAATGGCATGGAAGCGGGACATCCACGCCAAGAACCGCACGATACTTCTCGAGACCTATAGCTGGCAGAAATCCGAAGGCAATCTCGCGAAGCGACTCCATGAACTTCTGAAAAAGAACGGCGTTACGTACGCGCCACGCCCGGACGCCGAAATTTTCAAGGCGCTGCGCGACACGAAGTACATTCCGCAGCTTGCCAGCCTGACCGAGAAGTTCCTCGTCCACTTCAAATCGAACCAGATTTCCCAGTCCGATCTTTTCCGGAAGGCAAAGCGCTCTTCGAATCCCCGCCGCGCGACCGCATTCGCGGAGTTCTTTCGCTTCTTCCTCGAAAAGTACGAGTCGGAACTGGACGGAAAACGACCGCGCGAAATCGACTTCAACGACATGATCCTGGCGGCGGCTTCCCATATTCGGTCCGGGCGCTTCGCCGTGCCGTGGAAATACATAATCGTCGACGAATTCCAGGACATATCCGTCGGGCGATATCGCCTGCTGGATGCCATGCTAAAGAGCCGAGGCGACCTCCAGTTCTTCGCCGTCGGCGATGACTGGCAGTCCATCTACAGGTTCGCCGGAAGCGACATCTCGATCATGAGCCGGTTCCGGAAGTTCTTCGGGCGCGCGACGATCGTCAAGCTAGATCGAACGTTTCGCTTCAACGACAGGATTGCTTCGGTCAGCGCAAAGTTCATTCAACGGAACCCGCGACAGATCCGCAAGAAACTGTCGACGCACATCGAGCGTTCTTCGCCACAGGTGATGCTGCATTGGGTATCTCCGGCGGCCGGAGGCAGGCGTCCGGAAATTCCAGCTCTCAAAGGCGTTGTTCACGGGTTGACGGCTGATCTTCGGGAGCGGAATCCGACGCTGCTCGTTCTCTCCCGCTACAACCACCTGCTGCCCGATCGGGCGCAATTGCGGGAGATCGAGAGCATCTGGCCCGGCCAGATGCTCGATCCGTTGACCGTACATAGGGCGAAAGGCCTTGAAGCCGACTATGTGATCGTAAACGGCCTGTCGGCGGGAAGATTCGGATTTCCTTCCGAGGTCGAAGACGATCCCTTGTTGGATCTCGTGCTTGCACGGCCCGACAGCTATCCGAATGCCGAGGAGCGACGGCTTTTCTACGTCGCCCTGACGCGCGCAAGGCAGCAAGTCCATCTGATTGTCGATCGTATCCACCCGTCGCCCTTTGCGCTCGAACTCCTGAACGGCCGCTACGACATAAATCACGTCGGTCGGGACGAGAAGCCGAGGGGCCTGACACTTCGAGGCTTGTTCGGTAGGAGTTGAGTTTCTTGTGGCCCCTGAGCCACGCAAAGGTCATGACACTCCCGCTTTGCCCGGATTGACGACGCCGGCCGACGCGCGCAGGTTCGTGCCCTCGTAGCCCAAACGGAGTTCCCGCCGATGATGGACGCCGCCACCCTGCTGACATTCACGCTGATGGCGCTGGCACTGGTCGTCACGCCGGGGCCCGACATGCTGCTGCTGATGACGCGCAGCGTGGCGCAGGGCCCGACGGCGGGATTCGTCACGCTCGCGGGCATTTTCCTCGGCTGCTATTTCCATGCGCTCGTCGCCGGGCTGTCGCTCGCCGGCGTGCTGCTGGTCGCGCCGGTGACGTTCGACATCGTGCGGATCGCGGGTGCGCTCTACCTGCTTTGGCTCGCGGCGCGCGCGCTCATGGGCAGCGGCGGGTTCCGCCCGCCTTCGGCCGACACGCCGCGCGTGGCGCTGGGTGCTGTCTTCCGGCAGGGCGTGCTGACCAACATCCTCAATCCCAAGGTGGCGCTGTTCTTCCTCGCCCTCTTCCCGCAGTTCATGCGCGCCGACCCCGGCACGGCGCTGGTCGAGGCATTGGTGCTGGCAAGCGTGCTCAATCTCGTCGGGCTGTTCGTCAACGGCGCCATCATCCTCGCCGCGGGCAGGCTCGGCACGTTCCTCGCCCGTCGCCCCGCCTTCGTGCGCTGGCAGAACCGCCTGCTCGGCGTGATGTTCGCTGGCCTGGCGCTGCGTCTGGTCTTCGAACGGCGCTGACGCCGCCCCTTCAGAACAGCCGGTCCGCCCCCAGCGCCGTCGCGATGCCGAGGCACGCGAAGATCGCGGCGGCGATGCCATGGACGAGCTTCATGGGGATGCGCGTGGCGAGCCGGTCGCCGGCGAACACGGCGGGCACGTCGGCGATCAGCATGCCAAGCGTCGTGCCGATGACGACGAGAACGGCTTCGCCATAATGCGCCGCCAGCGCCACGGTCGCGATCTGGGTCTTGTCACCCATTTCGGCGAGGAAGAACGTCACGAGCGTGGCGCCGAACACGCCGAAGCGCTGTGCCACATGGGTCTCGTCGTCCTCGATCTTGTCGGGCACCAGCGTCCATGCCGCCATCGCGAGGAACGAGGCGGCAAGCGCCCAGCGCAGGAAGGCCGGATCGAGCGTGGCCGTGATCCACGCCCCGGCCGCCCCGGCAAGCGCGTGGTTGGCCACCGTCGCGACGAGGATGCCGAGCACGATGGGCACGGGCTTCTTGAAGCGGGCCGCGAGGATGAAGGCGAGGAGCTGGGTCTTGTCGCCGATCTCGGCAAGCGCCACGACACCGGTCGATACGAGCAGGGATTCCATTGGAAAGTCTCCGGGGATCGTCTCCGGCCGGAGGGACAAGACAAGACGACGCGTTCCCCTCCGGCCGCCTGGAGGTCCGCGATCGCCTGTGGTCTTGCCAAGCCCGAAGGCTGCCCTGCGCCATGGCCATGCCGGCCAAGTATGTTGACGAGGGCGCGTGCCGGGGACGGCACGCCGACTACTCCCCAAAGACGGGCAGGTTTTAGGCGCCCCCGCCCCGCCCGTCAAACGGCGCTTTGTCGCAGGGAGTCGAAGGCTTGGATGCCCGGATCAAGTCCGGGCATGACGGTCAAGGAATGAAGCCGATCCGCTCGAATGCGACCTTCAGCGCGCGGCCGTCGAAATAGATGCGATGGACCGTGCCGTCGGCGGGCTCGACCGGCCAGTCGCCGGTCAGCTTGTATTTCGTGCCGGCCGGCGCCTGTTCGCCGGTGATCAGCACGCCGCTCTTGGACATCAGCAGCGTCATGTCGACCAGCATGCGGCCGCGCGATTCGCTGTAGGAGCCGAAATAGCGCGCCCCGCCGGCGTCGATCCCGACGACCGTCTGCCGGCCGATATAGAGCGTGCCGGCGCCGGCCCCGGCGCTGCCGACATAGCGCATGACGTACAAGGCACTCATACAATAGTACTCTCTGAAGTTGTGTTCCGATGTACACCATATCGGCCGCAAAAGAAAAGGCCTGCGGAATTTCGGCTACGCCACTTCGTAGCGATCGCGCCCGGCGTGTTTGGCCCGGTAGAGCGCGTCGTCGGCGCGGCCCTGGGCGGCGGAGATGTCGGCGTCGGCAGGGACGATCATCGAGATGCCGACGCTCGTCGTCACGGCGATGGCGTGCCCGTCCCAGTCGATCGGGGTGGCGCGCACGGCGTCGAGGAGACGGCCGGCGAAAAGCCGGGCGCCGGCAAGGTCGGTGCCGGGCAGCAGGACGGCGAACTCCTCGCCGCCGATCCGGCCGAACATGTCGGACTCGCGCATGACCGCCCGCACGCGCCTTGCGAACTCGACGAGGACCCGGTCGCCGGCCGCATGGCCGTACGTGTCGTTCACGCGTTTGAAATGGTCGATGTCGAGGGCGAGGAACGCGCAAGTGCCCGCATAGCGCTTCAGGCGCACGAGTTCGCCGTTGCCGCGCTCGACGAGCGAGCGCCGGTTCGGCGCACCGGTCAGCGGGTCGGTTGTCGCGAGACGTTCGAGCTCCACGTTGAGCGACGCGAGTGACGCCTCGCGCGCCTTAAGCTCGGTGATATCGACGCGGAAGATGATCGTGTGGCCGCTCTGGGTGCGCTTCTTCTCGATCCGGTTCCAGCGTCCGTCCGGGCCGCGCACCTCGTAGGCCTGACCGGGATTGCGGAAGCTTTCCAGGTGCTCGCGCACGAAATCGTTCTCGCGGCCGGCCGCCGCCGGATAGAGCCCGCATTCGAGACCCAGGCGCACGACGAACTCGTAGCTGGTGCCCGGCACGATCAGGTCGGCGAAGCTGCCGTAGGTTTCGCTGTACCGGGAATTCAGCAGCACGATGCGCTCGTCGGGATCGTAGAGGCAGAACCCGTCGGACAGGGACTCGATCCCCTCCTTGAGGCGCCGGTGGGCAAGCTCGGAGCGCTGGCGCTCGCCCGAGAGCTGCTCGGCAAGGGCCGCCAGCTCGCCGGCCTGCGCCTCGGCGCGCCAGCGCGCCTCTTCGCCTTCGACGAGCGCCTTCTGCAGTTCGGCGTCGTGCCGCTCGAGCTTCTCGAACGCGTCCCTGCGCTCGGTCACGTCGGACTGGATGGCCATGTAGCCGGTCAGTTCGCCGGCCTGGTCGAGCATCGGCCGGATCTCGAGATCGACCCAGTAGACCCGCCCGTCCTTCGCGCGGTTGCGGATCTCGCCGCGGAACGGACGGCGTTCCTCGAGGCACCTTCGCATCTCGTCGTCGCGTTCGGTCGACGTGCCTTCGAACTGGACGAGTTCGCGCGGCTTGCGGCCGATCGCCTCGGCGGCGCTGAATCCCGTGAGGCGCGTGAACCCGTCATTGACCCAGGCGATCCGCCGGTCCGGCCCGGTGATGATGACGCCGTTGGTGGTGCGCTCGGCGACCTTCGCGAGCCGGTCGAGTTCGACCGTCATGCGCCGCGCCAGCGCCAGCGCACGCGCACGCCCCGTCATCGCGAGCCAGACCACGAAGGCCACGCACAGCGACAGCGCGCCGATCCCGGCCCCCACGGCGACGGGCGTCGTGCGGTCGATGCCCGCGTTCCATTGCGGAGCTCCCCAGGCGCGCATGACGATCAGGCGGTTGGCGAAGACCAGCGGCACGAAGAATGTCGGCCGCACCGCCGGCTCCGCCGCCGAGACCGGCACGGCCGAACCCGGCACGCGGAAGCTGCTGAATGGCCGGATCGATCCGTCGGGAAGCCCGTCGAACAGGTCGAACTCGACGAGGCCGTCGGCGGCGGCGGCGGCGGCACCGATCATGTCGTCGACGAGGAACGGGGCATAGAGGATGCCTTGCGTCTTCTCGCGCCGCCCGGCGACCGTGTCGGGGACCGTCCCGCCTTCGTAGACCGCCAGCATCAGCAGGAAGCCGGGTGTCGGCTGCCCGCCCATGCCCATGAGGCCCAAGGGTGCCGTCAGCGCCGGGCCGCCGGTCTCGATCGCGGCGTCGATCGCGGTGCGGCGGGTCGCCTCGGCGCCGATGTCCGTCCCGAGCACAGGTGCAAACCCCGTGAACGGCTCGATGTACTTGACGACATAGAGTTCGGGCGCGTCGCCCTGCGTGCGGATCTCGAAGTCCGGCACGCCGTCGCGCCGCGTGCGCTCGACGAAGCGGATCGTCGCCCACCGGTAGACCTGCTCGGCATAGCCGAAGGCTCGCACGCCGGGAAACTCGGCCGGCAGGTCGCGCGCCGCGACCCAGTCGCGGAACTGGCTGCGCGACATGTCGCCTTGCGCCGCGAACGCGGCGCGCAGGCCGCGCAGGCCGTAGACGGGTGTCGCGAAGCGCTGCTCGATCGTGCGGCCGACGCGCGCGGCAAGCCGGTCGAGGCGTTCGGCGGAATCGGATGCCGCGTCTGCTGCCAGCCACTGCACGGCCGCCGCAGCGACCCCCAGGCCGACCGCGACGATCGCGGCCGCCGCGAGCAGCGCACGCAGGCCGCCACCCCTTTCGGGGCCGGCCGGATCTTTCGCTGCAGCCATCGTCTCCCCTGGCGCCGCACGGAACCGTCAGATGTCCGAAACTACATACAAACGTTTAAGATCCGTGAAACGCAAAAGGCCCGCCCCTTTCGGGGCGGGCCATATTTTTTCCGGTCCGACCGGGATCGGAAGGGGCTTAGTGCAGGCCCTTCCAGATCTTGCGCTTGGTCGCGTAGAGCAGGCCCGTGAAGATGAACAGGAACAGCATCACCTTCACGCCCAGCGAATTGCGCGCTTCCAGATGCGGCGAGGCGGCGAAGGCGAAGAACGTCGAGACGTCCTTGGCCATCTGCTCGACCGTGGCCTTCGTGCCGTCGGCATAGGTGACGGCGTCGGGCTGGATCGGCTGGGCCATCGCGATCTGGTGGCCGGGGAAGTAGGTGTTGTAGTGCATGCCTTCGGGCAGCGTCACGCCGGCGGGCGGCGCTTCGAGATAGCCCGTCAGCAGCGCGTAGACGTAGTTCTCGCCGCCCACGCGGTTCTTCGCGATCAGCGACAGGTCGGGCGGGAGTGCTCCGTTGTTGACCGCGCGCGCCGCGTTGTCGTTGGCGAAGGGCGACTTGAAGCGGTCGGCCGGACGGGCCGGACGCTGGAACATCTCGCCGTCGTCGTTGGGGCCGTCGGTCGCCTCGTACTCGGCCGCGACCGCGCGGATCTCGGCTTCCGAAAGCCCGATGCCCGCGAGGTTGCGGAAGCGCATCTGCTTCATGCCGTGGCAGGCCGCGCACACTTCCTTGTAGACCTGATAGCCGCGCTGCAGGGCCGCGCGGTCGAACGTGCCGAAGAAGCCGTCATGCGGCCAGGCCTGCACGGGGATCTTGATGCCTTCGGCAGCCGACACCGAGCCGGTGCAAAGAGCCAGCGTCGCCGCGACGATCAGGGATTTCGCGAAACGCATCAGGCCTTCTCCATCGACTTGGCGGACTTGAGCACCGGTTCGGCGATCGACGCCGGCAGCGGGCGCGGGCGTTCGAACCAGCCGAGCAGCGGCAGGAACACGAGGAAGTGCAGGAAGTAGAGGAGCGTGGCGATCTGGCCCAGGATCAGCGGCAGGCCTTCGGCGGGCTGCGAGCCGGCCCAGCCGAGCACGCAGGTGACGACCATGAACAGCCAGAAGAACACGCGGAACGCCGGGCGGAAACGGCCCGAGCGCACGCGGCTGGTGTCGAGCCACGGCAGCAGGAACAGGATGGCGATGGCGCCGAACATCAGCAGTACGCCGCCCAGCTTGTCGGGCACGGCGCGCAGGATCGCGTAGAACGGCAGGAAGTACCATTCCGGCACGATGTGCGCGGGCGTGACCAGCGGGTTGGCCGGGATCCAGTTGTCGGGATGGCCCAGCGTGTAGGGGCTGAAGAACACGAAGTACGCGAACACGATCAGGAACACGCCCAGGCCGAACGCGTCCTTGGCCGTGTAATAGGGGTGGAACGGGATCTTGTCCTGCGGGCCCTTGGCGTCGATGCCGAGCGGGTTGTTCGAGCCGTGCACGTGCAGCGCCCACAGGTGCAGCAGCACGAGGCCCGCGATGACGAACGGCAGCAGGTAGTGGAGTGCGAAGAAGCGGTTCAGCGTCGGGTTGTCGACCGAGAAGCCGCCCCACAGCCACGTGACGATCTCCTGGCCCACGACCGGGATGGCCGAGAACAGGTTGGTGATGACGGTCGCGCCCCAGAAGCTCATCTGGCCCCAGGGAAGCACGTAGCCCATGAACGCGGTCGCCATCATCGCGAGGAAGATGGCGAGGCCCAGCCACCACAGGATCTCGCGCGGCGCCTTGTACGAGCCGTAATAGAGGCCGCGCGCGATGTGGATGTAGACGGCGATGAAGAACATCGACGCGCCGTTCATGTGGATGTAGCGGATCAGCCAGCCGTAGTTGACGTCGCGCATGATGCGTTCGACCGAGTCGAACGCCGTCAGCGTCGAGGCCTGGTAGTTCATGGCGAGGAAGATGCCCGACACGATCATGATGACGAGCATCACGCCGGCGAGCGAGCCGAAGTTCCACAGATAGTTCAGGTTGCGCGGTGCCGGATACTTGATGAGCTGGGTGTCGATCAGCTCGAAGATCGGCAGGCGATGGTCGACCCACTTGACGATCGGGTTCGACATGAAAGGCGACGGGACGTAGTCGTATTTGGCCATGGCGCGCGCCTCAACCGATCCGGATGGTGGTGTCGTTCGTGAAGGTATAGCCGGGCACCTCGAGATTCTTGGGTGCCGGCCCGCGGCGGATGCGGCCCGACGTGTCGTAGTGCGAGCCGTGGCACGGGCAGAACCAGCCGCCGAAATCGCCCTTGGAGTCCGACGGCTTCTGGCCGAGCGGCACGCAGCCCAGATGGGTGCACACGCCCAGCAGCACGAGCCAGTTTTCCTTCTGCACGCGCGCCGAGTCCTTCTGCGGGTCCGGCAGGGCAGCGCTGTCGTCGGCCTTGGCCTTGGCGATTTCCTCGGGCGTGCGGTTGCGCACGAACACCGGGCGGCCGCGCCATGTCACCGTGATCGCCTGCCCGGGCTGGATCGCCGACAGGACGACCTCGGTCGAGGCGAGTGCGAGCACGTCGGCCGACGGGTTCATCGAGTGGATGAAGGCCCAGCCGGTGAGTGCGGCACCCGTGGCGCCGAAGGCGGTCGCGGAGAGATAGAGGAAGTCGCGCCGCGTGGTGCCGTCGGGGTGCTGGCGCCCCTCGCCGTGCGGAGCGGAAACCGTGGAAGTACCGGACTGAGCCATCGCGATGGACCCTCTTTATTGCAGCCCGCTCAATGGAGCGGCAGGCCGCTTGTCGCAACGAGAAACTTACATTGCCCCGACCCGGTGGCCTGCGACGGGTTGTCGCAGGATTCGAGCGGCTTGGCGGGCTTTGCCCGCAGGCTTGGTGCGGGTATAGCCCGCCCGCGCCCGGGATGCAAAGGCTGGCAGCCGGCTACCGCTTTCGTGTCAGGGCCCGAGACCGGACATACGGTGTTAATTTAGTCCCATGACCCTGCGCCTTGCCCTCTACGAGCCGGATATCGCCGCCAATACGGGCACGATCCTGCGGCTGGCCGCGTGCCTGGGCGTGGGCGTGGACGTCATCGAGCCGTGCGGATTCGTCTGGTCGGAGCCCAAGCTGCGCCGGGCGGGCATGGATTATCTCGACCGGGTCGATCTCGTGCGCCACACGAGCTTTGCGCGATTCCGCGAAGCCCCCGCCCCCGGCCGGCTGGTGCTGCTGTCGACGAAGGCGTCCGTCCGGCTGCCCGATTTCCGGTTCGAGGCAGGCGACACGCTGCTGCTGGGCCGCGAGAGTGCCGGCGTGCCCGACGCGGTGCGCGATGCCGCCGACGCGGCCGTGCGCGTGCCGATGGCGGCGGGCGAACGATCGCTCAACGTCGCACTTGCGGCAGCCCTCGTCCTGGGTGAAGCCTTACGCCAGCTCGACGCCTATCCGGAGGAGAACGCGTGAACACCGAAGACAAGAAGGCGCAGGCCGAAGCCTGGTTCCAGGGCCTGCGCGACCGGATCTGTGCGGCATTCGAGAAGCTCGAGGACGATCTTTCCGCCGGCCCCCACGCGGCCCTTCCCGCCGGCCGGTTCGCGCGCAAGCCGTGGACGCGCACCGACCATAGCGGTGCGCCCGGCGGCGGCGGCACGATGGCCGTGATGCATGGGCGCGTGTTCGAGAAGGTCGGCGTCAACGTGTCGACCGTGTTCGGCAGCTTCGCGCCCGAATTCGCCAAGAACATGCCGGGGGCCGCCGACGATCCGCGCTTCTGGGCGTCGGGCATTTCGCTCGTCGCGCACATGCGCTCGCCCAAGGTGCCGGCCGTCCACATGAACACGCGCCATATCGTGACGACCAAGGCGTGGTTCGGCGGCGGCGGCGACCTCACGCCGATGGTGCCGCACGAGCCCGACACGCAGGCTTTCCACGCGGCCTATAAAAAGGCGTGCGACGCGCACGATCCGGCCTACTACCCGCGCTTCAAGAAATGGTGCGACGAATATTTCTTCCTGCCCCACCGCAACGAGCCGCGCGGCGTGGGCGGCATCTTCTACGACAACCTGGATACCGGCGACTGGCGAAGGACTTCGCCTTCACGAAGGACGTGGGCGAGGCCTTCCTCGACGCGTACCCCAAGCTCGTCGCCGCCCACATGCACGAGCCGTGGACGCAGGCCGAGCGCGAGCACCAGCGCGTGCGCCGCGGGCGCTATGTGGAATTCAACCTGCTCTACGACCGCGGCACCACCTTCGGCCTGAAGACCGGCGGCAACGTGGAAGCGATCCTGATGAGCCTGCCGCCGGACGTGAGCTGGCCGTAACTGGCTTCAATTTGGTGTAAATTTTACCTGATCTACATCAAGGATGCGGTAATACATCCGCGTCATTATCCATTCGTCATATGTAGAAAAATACACCCCGAAAGCGTCCGGAGATTCCCGTCATGTCGTTCCTCGCCGGCATCCGCGCCAAGCTCGTCCTGCTGCTCCTCGTCTTCGGCCTGCTGCCGGTGATCGCGGTCGGCGCCTTCTTCAAGGCCCAGCGCAGCAACCTCGAGGAGATCGTCACCGACCGGCTCGAGGATTCCGCACGCTCCATCGCCGACGTGATCGACCGCAACCTGTTCGAGCGCTACGGCGACGTGCAGGCCTTCCTGCTCAACCCGGCCGTCGCCGATCGCGACAACTGGAAGAAGGCGGGTGCGGCCAACGGGCTGATCGAGGCGATGGACGGCTACACGCAGCTCTACGGCCTCTACAAGGTCATGCTGCTGGTCGACGCGAAGGGCGACGTGCTCGCGGTCAATTCGGTGGGCGCCAACGGCAAGCCGATCGCGACCGAGAAGCTCTACGGGCAGAACTTCGCCGACGCGAGCTGGCTCAAGCGCACGCTCGCCGAGGACTATCTCAAGGGCACCAACGGCCTGAGCGGCACCGTCGTCGACGTGCCCGGCCCCAGCCAGGTCGTGGCGCAGGCCTAAGGCAGCGACGGCTGGTCGATCGTGTTCGCCGCCCCGCTCAAGGACAAGGACGGCAAGGTCGTCGCCGTGTGGGCCAACTTCGCGGAGTTCGAGCTGGTCGAGCAGATCGTCGCGTCGAGCTACAAGGGCCTCGCGGCCAACGGCATGGCGTCGGCCGAGATCACGGTGCTGGATCCCAAGGGCATCGTGCTCGTCGATTTCGACCTCAAGGGCCGCAATCTGAAGGAATACACGCGCGACCCGGCCGTCATCGGCAAGCTCAATCTCGCCACGCTGGGCGTCGAGGCGGCCATCAAGGCGGTCAACAAGCAGAACGGCATGATCGTGTCGATGCATGCGCGCAAGAAGATCCTGCAGGGCGCGGGCTTCGCGCACAGCGTGGGCGCCTACGACTATCCCGGCCTGTCCTGGTCCGTGCTGGTGCGCGTGCCGGTCGAGGAAGCCTTCGCCGACATCAACCGCATCGAGACGACGCTGCTGGTCGTGTTCGTCGTGGCGCTTGGCGCCATCGTCGCCGGCGGGCTCGTCATCGGCGCCATCGCCGTGCGCCCGCTCAACGCGCTGACCGGCGCCATGAACAGCCTCGCCGGCGGCGATCTCGCCACCGAAGTGCCCGGCGTGGGTCGCAAGGACGAGCTTGGCCGGATGGCCGAGGCCATGCAGGTCTTCAAGGACAACGCCAAGGAAGCCGAGCGCCTGAAGGGCGAGCAGGTCCGCATGGCCGAGGAAGCCGAGCGCCAGAAGAAGAAGGCGCTGATGGACATGGCCGAGACGGTCGAGCGCGAGACCGCGAGTGCCGTCGAGGCGATCGCGCAGAACACGCGCCAGGTCGACGGGGCCGCGCAAGGCATGTCGCAGCTTGCCGTCAACGTGTCGGCCGATTCCCAGGCCGTCGCGGCGGCGTCGGAAGAAGCGCTGGTCAACGTGCAGACCGTTTCCTCGGCCGCCGAAGAGCTGTCGGCCTCGATCCGCGAGATCTCGGGCCAGGTGGCGCGTGCTTCCGCCGTGACCAAGAACGCGGTCGAGAGCGGCGAGCGGGCGCAGACGACGATCCGCTCGCTGTCGGACGCGGTGGCGAAAATCTCGGAAGTGACGAAGCTGATCGGCCAGATCGCCGGGCAGACGAACCTGCTCGCCCTCAACGCCACGATCGAGGCGGCGCGCGCGGGCGATGCCGGCAAGGGCTTCGCGGTGGTGGCATCGGAGGTGAAGAACCTCGCCAACCAGACCGGCCGCTCGACCGAGGACATCGACCGTCAGGTCGGCGAGATCCAGTCGGCGACCGAAGCGGCCGTGAAGGCCGTGGCCGAGATCGGCGAGCGTATCCGCGAGGTCGACGAGGTGGCGGGCGCCATCGCGGCGGCGATGGAAGAACAGGGTGCCGCCACGCAGGAGATCGCGCGCAACGTCGGCCAGACGGCCGAGGCGGCACGCGAGGTCTCGTCCAAGATCCAGAGCGTCAGCCGCGAGGCGGACAATGTCGGCACGCGTGCGGCGGAAGTGCGCGAGGCGGTGGCCGGCGTGGGCCAGAGCCTCGACGGGCTCAAGCGCATCCTCGTGCGCGTCGTGCGCACCTCGACGACCGACGCCGACCGGCGCAGGTTCCCGCGCTACGCGGTCAAGGCCGGCATCGACGTGACGGACGGCGCCAGCAAGAAGGTCCCTGCCACGCTGCTCGATGCCTCGGACGGCGGGGCGCACTTCCGTTGCGATGCCGCGATGCGCCAGGGCGAGCGCGGCCAGATCCGCTTCGAAGGATTCGGCCAGTCGATGCCCTACACGGTGCGCTTCCGCGAGAAGGACTCGGTCCATGTCGAGTTCCCGGCCAACGCCGCGTTCGCGTCGTGGATCGGCCAGCGCAGCGCCGGCATGCGGCCCGTCGACGCCGCCTGACGGCTGGACCTAGGCGGCGGGCAGGACCGGATCGGCCCGGAAGACCGGATCGCGGAACACGTCCGCCACGCCGGGTTCCTCCTCGATGCCCGACACGAGCAGGCTCGGCGTCTGCCCCGGCTCGGCATAGGGCAGCAGGATCCGGCGATAGATGCCCGAAAGGCGCGGCCCGGTCAGCTCCACCTCGTGCAGCATCGGCTCGGCAAGCGCGTGGACCGCGCGGTAGTCGGCTTCGACGAGATCGCGCAGCGCCACCGGCCGGATGTCGGCCGTATCGCGCTTGTGATAGTCGAGCGGGTGGAAGCTCGCCGTGCCGAAAATCCGGAAATGGAAGCCGCCTTCGGGCAGCACGTCGATCAGGTGGATGTGGCCGAGCGCGAAGGTGAACGGCTCGAAGCGCGCCAGATGGGGTGCCGGGATCGCGTCGGCCCCGCATTGCGAGCGCCATGTGGCAAGCAGACGGGTCAGACGTGGCGGGGCATGCGCTTCGGCGAGGCGCCGCGAGGCGAAGCGGTATCCCGCTTGGCTGTTCAGACCACCCATCATCCAGAAACGACCTGCCTGTTCGAGCGTCCGCGACTTCGCGCGCGAACTTGCCGGACAAGTCAAATACAGGTCCGGCACCCTGCCATCAAATCCAAAAATTGTGGGTATTAACCCTACTAATTCGTTACCTGGCTGCGGCGCATGCGGGCCAGCAAGGCCGCCCGGCTCTCGACCGCGCCGAAGGCGATCCACGCTTCCTCGTAGCGTTTGAGCCAAGCCCCCATCGCCGGGCCCGGCTCGATTCCCGTCGCGCGCGCATCCTCGCCGTTGAGCGGAAAGCGCGGCCGCACCCAGCCGCGCGCCTGGTCGAGCAGTTCTGCAAACCCGTCGTCCGAACCGGATTTCGCCCAGGCGAGCAGCACGAAATCGGCAGGATCGCCGCCCAGCCGGTAGAACGCCGCGCGCCGTTCCGGCACCGGCGCCGACGGCAGCATGCGCGCGGTCGGCCGTACCAGTGCCGCAAGCCGTTCGGCATGGGCATTCGACAGCTTCAGGCGGGCGGCGACCGCCAGGGCCGCATCGGGCGGCAGCACGGCGGCAAGGGCACGCACCGCCGAGGGGGCGGCCCCGGTCGCCGCGACGATCGATTCGAGCCGGGCGAGCGTTGCGGTCTGCCCGAGCTCCGGCAGCCAGTGGGCGAGCACGCCCGCTTCGCGCATCGCATCAAGACAATGGGCCGCGCGCGGGCCTTCAAGCAGGCGGAAGAGTTCGCCCGCCACGCGCTCGGCCGACAGGCCGGGCAGCAGCGCGGCAAGTTCGCGGCACGCGGCGAGTGCGGGTGCATCGTGCCCGCCCGCCCCGTAGCGCGCGTGGAAGCGGAAGAAGCGCAAGGCCCGCAGCACGTCCTCGCGGATGCGCGTGGCGGCATCGCCCACGAAGCGCACGCGCCCGGCATCCAGATCTTCCCGCCCGCCGAAATAATCGAAGACCGACCCGTCGGCCGTCATCGACATCGCGTTGATCGTGAAGTCGCGCCGGGCGGCGTCCGCCCGCCAGTCGTCGGTGAAGGCGACGACTGCGTGCCGCCCGTCGGTTTCCACGTCGCGGCGCAGCGTCGTGATCTCGAACGTGCGGCCGCGCGCCACGGCCGTGACGGTGCCGTGCGCGATGCCCGTGGGCACGGCCTTCAGCCCCGCCGCCGCCAGCTTCGCCATGACCGCGTCGGGGACCAGCGGGGTGGCGAGATCGAGATCGTTGGGCAGGTCGCCGCGAAGGGCATCGCGCACGCAGCCGCCCACGAAGCGCGCCTCGCCGCCAAGGGCGGCCAGCACGTCGCGCGTGGCGTCCATCGTGGCCCATTGGGGCAGCGTTTCGAGGCGGGTGGCGGGCGAATCCATCTTGGATGCAAGCCTATCACGGGCCTGCATCAGTCCAGCGCGCGGAAGCTTTCGGCAAGTGCCCGGTCGTAGCCGCGCGAGGCGGCCATCAGGCGCTGGGTATAGGGATCGCGCGCGGCCCCGGTGCGCAAGGAAGCGGTATCCATTTCCTCGACGATCTTGCCGCGGCTCATCACCGCCAGGCGCGAGCACATGTGCGCCACGACCGCGAGATTGTGGCTGACCATCACGAAGGTGAGGTTGCGCTTGCGCCGGAGCGCATCGAGTAGGTTCAGCACTTCGGCCTGGATCGACACGTCGAGCGCGGATGTCGGCTCGTCGAGCAGCAGCATCTCCGGCTCGACGATAAGGGCCCGCGCGATCGCCACGCGCTGGCGCTGGCCGCCGGAAAGCTGGTGCGGGTAGCGGAAGCGGAAGCCGTGGCCGAGGCCCACTTCCTCCAGCGCCTTCTCGATGCGCTCTTCCCGGCGGTCGAGCCCGTGGATCGCCAGCGGCTCGGCCAGCGCCCGGTCGATCGTCTGGCGCGGATGCAGCGAGCCGTAGGGATCCTGGAACACCATCTGCACGCGGCTGTAGAAGGCGCGGTCGCGTTTCTTCGCCAGTTCCCTGCCGTCGAAGCGGATCGTGCCCGTCCAGGTGTCGAGCAGGCCCGCCAACGCGCGCAGCACGGTCGACTTGCCCGAGCCTGACTCGCCCACCAGCCCGTAGCTTTCCCCGCGCGCGACGGCAAAGCGCGCGGCATCGACCGCGCGCATGTCGCCGAACATCACGCCCAGATTCTCGGCCGTGAGGATCATGTCCCCTCCAGCCAGGCGGCATCGCGCGTCAGAACCGGCAGTTCGCGCTGCGCGCGGTCGAGGCGCGGCACGCAGTCTAGGAGGCCGCGCGTATAGGGATGCTTGGCACCGGCAAGCTCGGACGCCTTCAGCGTCTCGACCACGCGCCCGCCATACATGACCAGCACGCGGTCGCAGAACGCGGCGACGAGATCGAGATCGTGGCTGACGAAGATGAGACCCATGCCGCGGCGCGACACCAGCTCGTCGAGGATGGCGAGCACCTGCATCTGCACGGTCACGTCGAGCGCTGATGTCGGCTCGTCGGCGATAAGGAGCTCGGGCTCGGCCACCAGCATCATCGCGATCATCGCACGCTGGCCCATGCCGCCGGACACCTCGTGCGGATAGAGGTCGTAGACGCGCTCGGGATCGCGGATGCGCACGGCTTCGAGCACGGCCAGCGCCTTCTCGCGCGCCTCTGCCCGGCCCGCCTTGACGTGCACGCGGTAGGCTTCGGCGATCTGCTGGCCGACCGTCATCACGGGATTGAGCGAGAATTTCGGGTCCTGCATGACCATCGCCATGCGCTTGCCGCGAAGCTTGCGCCAGCCTGCCGGGTCGAGGCCGCGCAGATCCTGCCCGTCGAACTCCAGCCGCCTGGCGCGCACCTCGCCCGCCGGTGGCGTGAGGCCCAGCAACGCGCGGCCCGTCACCGACTTGCCCGAGCCGGACTCGCCGACGATGCCGATCTTTTCCTTGCCCATCGTCAGCGACACGCCGCGCACCGCGTTGACGACGCGGTTGCGCAGGCGGAACGTGACGTGCAGGTCCTCGATGGCGACGAGCGGCTTTTCCATCAGTCGCGCTTCGGGTCCAGCACGTCGCGCAACCCGTCGCCCAGCAGGTTGAAGCCCAGCGACACGATGAAGATCGCGATCCCCGGCATCGTCGCCACCCACCACTGGTCGAGCAGGAAGCGCCGGCCCGACGAGATCATGGCCCCCCATTCGGGGCTGGGCGGCTGGGCGCCGAGGCCGAGGAACCCGAGGCCGGCCGCCGTCAGGATGATGCCGGCCATGTCGAGCGTCATGCGCACGATGGTGGACGACACGCACATGGGCGCCACATGCCGCAGCACGATGCGCAGGCCCGAAGCGCCCTGCGCCTGCACGGCCGCGATGTAGTCGGCCTTGCGCACGACAAGCGTTTCGGCGCGTGCGAGGCGCGCATAGGGCGGCCATGTCGTGAGTGCAATCGCCAGCACCGCGTTCTCGATGCCGGGCTTGAGTGCGGCGACAAGGGCAAGGGCGAGGATCAGGCGCGGGAAGGCGAGGAACACGTCGGTGATGCGCATCAGGACCGCATCGACCCAGCCGCCGAAATAGCCGGCAAGCGTGCCCACCGCGAGGCCGACCGGGGCGACCGTCACGACGACCAGCAGCACGATGCCGAGCGTGATGCGCGAGCCCCAGATGATCCGGCTCAGGATGTCGCGGCCCAGCTCGTCCGTACCAAGCCAATGCCGGGCCGACGGCGGATTGAGGCGGAAATCGAGGTCCTGCGCGGTCGGCCCATAGGGCGCCAGCAGCGGGGCGAAGATCGCGACGAGCACGAGGCCGAGCACGATCGACAGGCCCACCATCGCCAGCCCGTTCTGCCGGAAGGCGAGCCAGCTGCGGTAGAAGGCGCCCGCGCGTGCCTGCCCGCGGCTGGCGGGAGCCTCGTCGAGCAGCCAGGCCTGGAGGGTACGGCTCATCGCCGGGACCGCGGATCGACGATCCGGTAGAGGATGTCGGAAACGAGGTTGAGGCCGATGAACACCATGCCGACGACGACCGTGCCGCCGAGCACGGCGTTCATGTCGGCGGCGAGCAGCGACTGGGTGATGTAGAGGCCGAGGCCCGGCCACGCGAACACCGTCTCGGTCAGCACCGAGCCTTCGAGCAGGTTGGCGTAGGAGAGTGCAATGACCGTGACGAGCGGCACCATCGCATTGCCCAGCGCATGGCGCCACACGACGCGGAATTCCGACAGGCCCTTCACGCGCGCCGCGATCACGTATTCCTGGCGCAGCTGTTCGAGCATGAAGCTGCGCGTCATGCGGCTGATGTAGGCAAGGCTGAAATAGCCGAGCAGGCAGGCGGGCAGCGTCAGGTGGCGGATCGCGTTGCCGAACACCTCCCATTCGCCGGCCATCGCCGAATCGATCAGGATGATGCCGGTGACCGGATCGACGATGTCCTCGAAGCCGGTCGAAAGGCGCCCGGGCCCCGCGACGATGCCGAGCTTGCCGTAGAACAGGAGCAGGCCCATCAGGCCGAGCCAGAAGACCGGCACCGAATAGCCGATCAGGCCGAACACGCGCACGAACTGGTCGGGCCAGCGGTCGCGGTAGACGGCGGCGGCCACGCCCATCGGGATGCCGAACACGACGCCGATCAGCGTGCCGAGGGTCGCAAGCTCGATCGTCGCGGGGAACACGCGTACGATGTCGTCGATGACGCTGTTGGCCGTGAGCACCGAGCGGCCGAAATCGCCGGTCGCCGCCTTCTGCAGGTAGATCCAGAACTGCTGCCACAGCGGCAGGTCGAGGCCGAGTTCGAGGCGCACGCGCTCGTACACTTCCGCCGGTGCCCGATCGCCCACCGCCGCGAGGACGGGATCGATCGGCACGACGCGGCCG
This sequence comes from Tagaea sp., assembly GCA_965279525.1. GTDB lineage: Bacteria > Pseudomonadota > Alphaproteobacteria > CACIAM-22H2 > CACIAM-22H2 > Tagaea. The sequence continues at coordinate 212,635 of CBDIIB010000005.1, forward strand.
ATGAAAAACGTGATGAGGAGAAGCCCGAGAAGCGTCGCCGCGACCATGGTTGCGGTCGCGGCGACATTCCGGGCGATGCCGGCGGAAGCGGAACCCGTTAGGGTCCAGCGCTTCTTGGCCGACTCGGCAGTCGTCGTCACCTTATTTCTTCGCGATCTCGTGATAGTAGTTGTTGTCGAACGACGGCCCGATGATGAAGCCGCCGACATTGGACTTGCTGACCGCCGTCTCGATCTGCTGCGACATGATCACGAACGGCGAGACCTTCTGGTGCTCGCGCTGCACGGCTTCATAGGTGACGCGGCGCTTGGCCGGGTCCCGCTCGGTCACCGCGGCCAGCACCGTGCGGCTCATGCCCGGGATGTCCCAGGCGTTGCGCCACGCGAGCGTCTTGGAGCGCGCGTCGTCGGTGTTGTCGAGGTTGATCGCGAAGGTTTCCGCGTTCGTGTGGGGGTCCTGATAGTCCGGGCCCCACTGGCCGATATAGATGTCGTGGTTGCGGGCGCGGTACTTGGTCAGCGTCTGCCGGCCGTCGCCCGGGATGATCTCGAGCTTGACGCCGGCCTGCGCCCACTGCGCCTGCAGGGCCTGCGCGATGTCCTGGATCGGCGAGGTGGTGCGCACGTCCATCGTGATCGAGAAGCCGTTGGGCAGGCCCGCGGCCGCCAGCAGCGCCTTGCCCTTGGCGAGATCGAACTTGTAGGGCTTGTCGTCGATGGCGCCGAGGAAGCCGATCGGCAGGAAGGCCTGGTGCGTCTTGAACTTGCCGGCCGTCAGGTTGCGCTCGATCGACTCGTAGTCCGTGAGCCACTTGAGGGCTTCGCGCACTTCGGGCTTGGCGAGGTTGGCGTTCTTCTGGTTGAGGCCGAGATAGAGGATCGCCCCCTTGCTGCCGTTCTGCACGGTGAACTTGGGATTGTTGCGCAGCGTGGCAAGGTCGTCCTTGAGCAGGTCGCGCGCGTAGTCGACGTCGCCCTTTTCCAGCAGCAGGCGCTGCGTGGCCGTTTCCGGGATGTGGCGCACGATCACGCGGTTGTTCTTCGGCACGCCGCGGAACCAGGCCTTGTTGGCCTCCATCGTGTACTGGTCGGACGCGCGCCAGACGCGCAGCTTGTACGCCCCCGAGCCCGCCGAGTTCTGCTTGAGCCAGGCGTTGCCGAAATCGTCGCCTTTGGCGTTGGCCTGGACGAGCTTGCTGTCGACGACGGCCGCGACCGTGGCGGTGAGGCAGTAATAGAAGAACGTCGGCGCGTAGGCCTTGTCGGTGACGATGACGAGCGTGTCGGGGGCCGTCGCCTTGACCTTGTCGCGCACGTTGTCCTTGTTGAGGCCGAACTGCGTCAGGATGAAGCCGGGCGTCTTGTTCATGATGACGGCGCGGTGCAGCGAATAGGCCGCGTCGTCGGCCGTGACCGGGTTGCCCGAATGGAACTTCACGCCCTGGCGCATCTTGAAGGTGTAGGTCATGCCGTCGGCGCCGATCGACCAGCTGGTCGCGAGTTCGCCGTTCAGCTTCGTCACGTCGTTGAGATCGTAGCCGATCAGGCGGTCGTAGAGGTTGGCGACGACTTCCGAGCCCGAGAACTCGAACGATTCGGCCGGATCGAGCGAGATGATGTCGTCGATCTGCTTGGCCATCACGATGGTGTCGCGCGGCGTCTGTGCCGAAGCGGCACCGCCGAGGCCGAGCGCCACCGAAATGGCGGCAGCCGCGGCAAATCCGAGTTTCATGCGCATGCGGGTCGTTCCCTTCCAAGGGGTTGAATTCGAAGCGCGCATTTCACGCGCCGACCCTGTGCAAGTCAAGCCGCACCTCGTCACAGCCGGTCGATCGCGTGCGCCTTAAGGTCGTCGAGCGCGCATACATCGAGCGTGGACACATGGGTCGATGCCAGCACGACTTTCGGCGCCATGCCCGCGACGAACGCCTCCTGCCAGCGTGCGGCACACAGGCACCAGCGGTCGCCGGGCTTCAGGCCCGGAAATCCGTAGGCCGGCATCGGCGTCGACAGGTCGTTGCCGCGCGACTTCGAGAAGTCGAGGAATTCCGCCGTCGCGACGACGCAGACGGTATGCCGCCCGAAATCCTGCGGTCCGGTATTGCAGCAGCCGTCGCGGAAAAATCCCGTCAGCGGCGTGCGGCTGCATTCGACCAGCGGCAGCCCCAGCACGTTCTTCGCCCCGCGCGGCCCGCCCCCGCCGTCACCCCGTTCGTCGCGCTCGCCGTCCATCGGTAAACACCCCTCACCCTGACCTTAATTTCTACACGTCATGCCCGGGCTTGTCCCGGGCATCCACGACTTGATCGTCGAGCGCCGCAAGACACAAAAGTCGTAGACCCCCGGGTCAAGCCCGGGGGTGACGGAAAAAGAAAGCGCTCACGGCTTCTCCACGCGCCCCGGCGTGACCGTGCCGCCTTCGCCCATGCGCGGCGGCACGTAGACGCCGCGTGCTTCCTGGCTGCCCTGCATCAGCACGAGGCCGACGGTGACGACGCCCGCGAGCACGACGCCCGCGACCGACAGCCACACCCACGGCGCTTCTGCCCAGGTGGGTGCTTCGCCATGGCCGAGCTTGTCGGCGCGGCGCTTTTCCATCGCCATCCACGCGGCATAGAGAGCGAGCGGCAGGACCAGCGGCACGATGAATTCGAGCAGGATGCGGATCATGGCGTGTCCTCTCCGGCCAGCACCTCGGCGAGATTGACGAGCATGCCGGCGGTCGCACCCCAGATATAGCGCTCGGGATAGGGCAGCACCCAGAAATGCCGTTCGGCACCCTGAAACATGCGCGAGCGGCGCTCGCGGTTACGCGGATCGAGCACGAAGGAAAGCGGCACCTCGAAGATGTCGGCCACCTCGAACGTGTCGGGCGTGAGATCGAAGGGCGGGCGCACGAGGCCGACGACGGGTGTCACTTCATAGGAGGTGCGCGTCCGGTACGTGTCGAGCCGGCCGACGATCTCGACGTGGCGGCGGTGGAGGCCGATCTCCTCTTCCGTCTCGCGCAGGGCCGCGGCGACCGGATCGGGATCGTCCGCCTCGATGCGCCCGCCGGGGAAACTGATCTGGCCGGCATGGTCGTGCAGGTGTGCTGTGCGCTGGGTGAGCAGCACCGACAGCCCCTCCGGCCGCTCGACCAGCGGGACGAGCACGGCGGCGGGCCGCAGCGCGTCGCCGGGCATCGGCATGTCGGGATTGCCGTCATGGTCGCCGCGCACGCGCCCGAGCGTGGCCGACCGGCGCACGCCCGGAACGGAACGGCCGATCAACGCGCGGATCTCGGCAGGCGTTGGCGTATCGGGGCTCATGCGGCCGGCCCCAGCGGGAAGAATGTTCCGCCGCTCCACACGCCCATCGTGTCGCCGCGAAGCTCGGCGCGTTCGACCAGCCGGTAGAACGCGGCGCGCGCGATGCGCGCTTCGAGCCCCGGCCGCACGAGCACATAGGGGGCGGGTTCGTCGCCGGCGCCAAGCACGACGCGGATCGGCCGCAAGGGGCCGGCTTCCACCGACTCGTCGAGATTGGTGCGGAAGGTCAGCATCTGGGCGGGGCCCATCCCTGTCGAGTCGAAGTCGACCGCGACGAACGGCACGTCGTCGACCGCGACGCGGCCTTTCTCGACGGGCGTTACCAGCCAGTAACTGCCGTCGGCCTCGCGGCGCAGCACGCGGGCGAAGAGTTTCACCAGTGCCGCGCGTCCAATCGGCGAACCGCGATAGAGCCAGGTCCCGTCGCGGACGATTCGCAAGTCGAAATCGCCACAGATTTCGGTGGGTTCGCCCGAACGATCCACAGGCTGATTCGCCAGCGGTACGCCGCGTGCAAGGCCTTGGGGGCGCAGGCTGTCGAGGCGCAAAATTGCGGGGTCGGCGAACGGTTCGTCGGTCATGTGAATTGGCGGAGTCTACACCGTGACGGACGTAACATGCACGCGCTGGACGCCAGCCCCTCGGGCATCGCACACTTGGCCCGTAAAAGCGTCGGTCCATATGTCACCGGCAGAGCCTTCGTCGGCCTCGACGATCGCCGGAAAGCGAGGAACCCCGTGAACGCCCCCCCTGCCCCCATCCAGACCGACGCCCTGCTGGGCGAGATCGAAGCGCTGGGCGAAACGCTGCAGACCGTGCGCGGGGCCATCGGCCGCGTGATCTTCGGCCAGAACGAAGTCATCGAGCAGACGCTGATCACGCTGCTGGCCGGCGGCCACCTGCTGCTGATCGGCGTGCCCGGCCTTGCCAAGACCAAGCTCGTCGAAACGCTCGGCACGGTGCTGGGCCTCGACGCCAAGCGCATCCAGTGCACGCCCGACCTGATGCCGGCCGACATCATCGGTTCCGAAGTGCTGGAGGACGGCGATGCCGGCCGCCGGCAGTTCCGCTTCCTCAAAGGGCCCGTCTTCGCCCAGCTCCTGATGGCCGACGAGATCAACCGCGCCAGCCCGCGCACGCAGTCCGCACTGCTGCAGGCCATGCAGGAGCATCGCGTGTCGGTCGCCGGCGCCTACCATCCGCTGCCCGCCCCCTTCCATGTGCTCGCCACGCAGAACCCGCTCGAGCAGGAAGGCACCTATCCGCTGCCCGAAGCCCAGCTCGACCGCTTTCTGCTGCAGATCGACGTCGGCTATCCCGACATCGACGCCGAGCGCCAGATGCTGATCGCCACGACCGGCTCGACGAACGAGAAGCCGGTGCAGGCGATGTCCGCCGACGACCTGCAGCGCGCGCAAGCGCTGATCCGCCGCGTGCCCGTCGGCGAAAGCGTGGTCGAGGCGATCCTGAAGCTCGTGCGCGCCGGCCGGCCCGGCGAGAGCGACGTCGCGGCCGTCAACAAGCATGTCGTGTGGGGCCCGGGCCCGCGCGCCAGCCAGTCGCTGATGCTGGCCGCGCGTGCGCGCGCCGTGCTCGACGGGCGGCTTGCCCCGTCGGTCGACGACGTGGTCGCGCTCGCCAAGCCGATCCTGGGGCACCGCATGGCGCTGTCGTTCACCGCGCGCGCCGACGGCGTGACGCTCGACGACATCGTCGCGCAGCTCTGCGCACCGCTCGCTTAAGGCGAACGCGAACGAAGTGTCGATCTTCGCGACCACCGCTTCGGCCTTCGCCGCCCCGCCGCAGGACGCGCATGCGCGCCGTCTTGCCGCCGAGGCGGCCGCCAGCCGCCTGCCCGCCCTGCTTGTCGCCGCCCAGCGCGTGGCGAACACGGTGGCGCAGGGCGTGCACGGCCGCCGGCGTTCGGGACCGGGCGAGACGTTCTGGCAGTTCCGTCGCTACATGCCCGGCGACACGGTCGATCGCATCGACTGGCGCCAGACGGCGAAAACGGATCACGTGTTCGTGCGCGAGACCGAGTGGGAAGCCGCGCAGACCGTGTGGCTGTGGCGCGACCGCTCGCCGTCGATGGCGTGGGCCTCGTCGGCGAAGCTGCCGCACAAGCTCGATCGCGCCGAACTGCTGCTCGTCGCGTTGGCCTCGCTGCTGGCCCGCGGCGGCGAGCGCGTGGGCATCCTCGGCGGCACGCCGCGCCCGCTGCACGGGCGCTTCGCGGTCAACCGGCTGGCCGACACGGTCTTCGCGCGCAACGACCCCGCGACCGGCGTGCCGCCGGCCGCCCGCCTTGCCCGCCATTCGACCGTCGTGCTGATGGGCGATTTCCTTGCCCCCCTTGCCGAGACCGATGCCGCAATACGCACGCTCGCCGCCGGGGGCACGCGCGGCCATGTCGTGCACCTGATCGATCCGGCGGAGGAAGGCCTGCCCTATGCCGGCCGCACGCGTTTCGACGGGCTGGAGAACGAGGACTCGCTGCTGGTGAGCCGCGTGGAAAACGTGCGCGGCGACTATCGCAAGGTGTTCGTCGAGCATGTCGCGGGCCTGCGCGACATCGCGCGCGCCTATGGCTGGGGCTATGTCGAGCACCGCACCGACAAGGCGCCCGAGCTTGCGCTGATGGCGCTGTGGCTCGCACTTGCCAACGACGGGAAGCGCTGATGGGCCTGCTTTCGTCCTTCGCGTTCCTGACACCGTGGTGGCTGCTCGCACTCGCCAGCCTGCCGATCCTGTGGTGGCTGCTGCGCGTGACCCCGCCAGCACCACGCCGCGCCCTGTTCCCGGCGATCGCGTTGCTCGCCCGCCTGAAGCCCAAGGAAGAAACGCCGGCGCAAACACCGTGGTGGCTGCTGCTGCTGCGCCTGCTGATCGCGTTCCTGATCATCCTCGCCCTCGCCCAGCCCGTGCTCAACCCGGCGGCACGCCTGTCGGGTGGTGGCCCCGCGATCGTCGTCGTGGACGATGGCTGGGCGGCGGCCCCCAACTGGCGGGCCCGGCGCGATGCGATCGACCAGTTCATCGACCGGGCCGAGCGCGATGCGCGGCCCGTCATCGTGCTGCCCACGGCCCCGACGCTGTCCGGCGATCCGCCGCGCCCGTCGCGCCTGATGACGGCGGGCGAGGCGCGCACGCTGGTGGGGGCACTGGAACCCAAGCCCTGGCCGGTCGACCGGCAGGCGGCCCTCGCCACGCTCGAAGCGGTCGCCCCGCCGCAGGCCGCCGCGATCCAGTATATCGGCGACGGGCTCGACGACCCGCATCTGGCCCCGCTGCTCGAACGCCTGCAGCGCATCGGCCCGGTCACGTATTTCGCCGACGCGCCCGAAAGTCTCGCGCGCCTCGTGCTGCCGCCGGTTTCCGAAGCAAGCGCCATCGCCGTGACGGTGGCGCGGCCGGTGACCACACCGGCACAAGACGCCATGCTCGTCGCGCGCGGCGAGGATGGCCGCCCGCTGGCGCGCGAACGACTGCGCTTCGAAGACGGCGACAGCACGGGCATGGCGCGCGTGACGCTGCCGGCCGAGCTTCGCAACCGCGTGGCGCGAATCGAGGTCGAAGGCGAAGGATCGGCCGGTGCGACGGCGCTGATCGACGAACGCTGGCGCCGGCGCCCCGTCGGCATCGTCTCGGGCGCTACGGTCGAGAAGAACAACCAGCCGCTCCTCGCCGACACGTTCTATCTGGAGCGTGCGTTGCAGCCTTTCAGCGAAGTGCGCCATGGCGACATCGCCCAGCTTCTCCAGCGCGAGATCGCCGTGCTGATCCTCGCCGACGTGGGCCAGCTTGCCGAGAGCGAGCGGGCCGCACTCGACAACTGGATCAAGCGTGGCGGCGTGGTCGTGCGTTTCGCGGGGCCGCGCCTTGCCGAGGCCGACGACGATTTCGTGCCGGCCCCCTTGCGTCTTGGCGGGCGCGCGTTCGGCGGTGCGATGAGCTGGGAGCAGCCGCTGGGTCTTGCCCCGTTCGATGCCGGGTCGGCGTTCTCGGGCCTTGAAGTGCCGGGCGACGTGCGCGTGCGCCGGCAGGTGCTGGCCGAGCCCACGCTGGATCTGGCCCAGAAGACATGGGCGCGGCTCGTCGACGGCACGCCGCTCGTCACGGCCGACAAGCGCGGCGAAGGCTGGCTGGTGCTCGTGCACGTGACGGCATCGCCCGAATGGTCGGACCTGCCGCTCTCGGGCCTCTATCTCGACATGCTGCGCCGGCTGATCGGGCTGGCGCAGGGGATTTCCGGCGATGCCGGTGGGGACGCACTGCTCGCCCCGATCGCCACGCTCGACGCGTTCGGCCGCCTGCAGGCCCCCTTCCCCGCCGCGACCGGCATTCCGGCGCGCGCCCTTGCCACGCAGGCGATCGGCCCGCGCAGCCCGCCCGGCCATTACGGCACCGAGCTTGCGCGCCGCGCCCTAAATCTCGGGCAGAGCGTCGAGCCGCCGCGCGCGGTGCGTTCGCTTCCCGGCGGCGTGGACCGCGCCACCTATGCACGGCCGCGCGAGGTCGATTTCAAGCCGGCCCTGTTCGTGGCGGCCCTGCTGCTGCTGCTCGCCGATCTGGTCGTGGCCCTCGTACTGCGCGGACTTGCAGTGCCCGCGGGCCTCAGGCGCAAGCTCGGCGGCGGAGCGGCCGCGTTGCTGGTCGCATTGCTCGCCGCCGGCGACGTGCAAGCGCAAAGCGCCCCGCCGGTCGACGACGCGACGGCGCTTTCCAACGCCATGCAGACGCGCTTTGCCTACGTGAAAAGCGGCGACCCCGCGATCGACGACGTGAGCCGGGCGGGCCTTGCGGGATTGGGCGTGATCCTCGCGCGGCGCACGGCGGTCGATCCCGGTGCACCCGTCGCGGTCGACATCGAGCGCGACGAAATGGCGTTCTTCCCGCTGGTCTACTGGCCGGTGGCACCGGCGGGCGCGCGCCCCAGCCCCAACGCGATGGCGCGCGTGAAGCAGTATCTGGTCGATGGCGGCATGATCCTGTTCGACACGCGCGAGGCGGGCGGCATCGGTCCGGCCGGCGGCGGAGCAGCCGCCCAGCGCCTGCGCGACATCCTGCGCCCGCTCGACCTGCCGCGCCTGGCACGCGTTCCGGCCGAGCACGTGCTGACGAAGACCTTCTATCTCCTGCAGGACTTTCCCGGCCGGCTCGCCGGCGCACCCTTGTGGATCGAGCAGCCCGACGCGCGCGACAACGACGGCGTCACCTCGGTGCTGATCGGGGCCAACGACTGGGCATCGGCCTGGGCGCTGGACGCCAGCGGGCGCGCGATGTTCGCGGCCGTGCCCGGCGGCGAAGGCCAGCGCGAGCTGGCCGTGCGTTTCGGCGTCAATCTCGTGATGTACGCGCTGACCGGCAACTACAAGGGCGACCAGGTGCATGTCGAGACGATCCTGGACAGGCTGAAGCGATGACCGAATATTCGCTCGCCTTCGCCCCGCTCGTCGGCTGGACCTGGTTCCTGGTCCTCGCGGGCGTGGCATTCGCGATCCTCGCACTCGCATGGATCGTGCGGGCGCGCGGGGCGGTCTGGCGCACGGCCGCCGTCGCGGGCCTGCTGCTCGCCATCGCCAATCCGCTGGCTGTGATCGAGGAGCGCCGGCCGCTGTCCGACATCGGCCTGCTCGTCATCGACGACAGCGACAGCATGAAGACCGGCGAGCGCGGCCAGCGCGTCGACCGGGCCGCGACCGCCATCCGCGAGCGGCTGGCGCGCGAGAAGGATTTCGAGCTGCGCGTGGTGCGCGCGGGTGCCGGTGGTGTGGGGCAGGAAGGAACGCGCCTGTTCGACGCGATCGAACGCGCATTGTCCGACGTGCCGCGCAACCGCATCGCTGGCGTGGCCCTGCTCACCGACGGCCAGGTGCACGACGCGCCCAAGGGTACGGCTGAAGAAATCCATCGCCTCAACCTGCCCGGTCCCGTCCACGGGCTGATCGCCGGCAACCGCAACGAGGTCGACCGGCGGCTCGTGCTCGAGCAGGCGCCGGGTTTCGCCATCGTCGCCAAGCCGCAGACGCTGACGGTACGCATCGACGAGGGAACGCCGCCGCGCGGCGGCAATTCCCCGCGCACCGACGCGCGCGTCGAGGTGAAGCGCGACGGCCAGCCCTTCCGCACGCTGCGCGCCCCTGTGGGGACATCGACCGAGATCGAGTTCCAGCTCGACAAGGCCGGCCAGACGGTCTTCGAGATCGAGGTCGAAGCGGGCCCGCGCGAACTGACGCTCGAGAACAACCGGCAGGTCGTCGTCGTCAACGGCGTGCGCGACCGGCTGCGCGTGCTGCTCGTCACCGGCGAGCCGCATGCCGGCGAGCGCACGTGGCGCAACCTGCTCAAATCCGACCCGGCGGTCGATCTCGTGCATTTCACGATCCTGCGTCCGCCCGAAGCGCAGGACTTCACGCCGGTCAACGAGCTGTCGCTGATCGCCTTCCCGATCCGCGAGCTGTTCGAGGTGAAACTGGGCGAGTTCGACCTCGTCATCTTCGACCGCTACCGGCGGCGCGACGTGCTCGCCCCCGTCTATCTCGACAACATCGTGCGCTACGTGCGCGCGGGCGGCGCGCTGCTGATCGCCGTGGGGCCGAACTTCTCGTCGCCCAATTCCCTGTTCAATTCCCCGCTCGGCCAGATCATGCCCGGCATCCCGACCGGCCAGAGCTTCGAGCAGGGCTACGTGCCCACGCTGTCGCCCGTCGGAAGGCGCCATCCGGTCAGCGCCGACCTGCCGGGGGCCGAGGGCAGCTCGCCCGAATGGGGCCGCTGGTTCCGCCACATCGACACCGAGCCGCGCCGCGGCCAGGTGCTGATGAACGGCGTGTCCGACCGCCCGCTGCTGCTGCTCGACCGCGTCGGCGAGGGCCGTGTGGCCCAGCTGATGAGCGACCATATCTGGCTGTGGGGCCGCGGCTTCGACGGCGGCGGCCCGCATGCCGAACTGCTGCGGCGCATCTCGCACTGGCTGATGAAGGAGCCGGAGCTCGAGGAGAACGACCTGAAAGTCCGCGTGCGCGGCAACCGCGTGGAAGTGGAACGTCGCGCGCTCGACCCGGTCATCACGCCGGTCACCATCGTCGCCCCCGACGGGACCACGACCGAGCTGCGCCTTGCCGAAACGCGCGGCGGCCGGCAGTCCGGCCTGTTCGCACCGGACCGCCCCGGCCTCTACCGCCTGTCGGACGGCGAGCGCAGCACGCTCGCCGCCGTGGGTGCCGTCAATCCGACCGAGAGCGCCGACGTGCGCGCGACCGAAACGCTGCTGAAGCCTGCGGCGGACGCGACCGGCGGCGCCCTCGTCTGGCTTGCCGACGGCAATCCCGAAATCCGCCGCGTGCGCCCTGCACCCGGACGCGACATGGGCGGCTCGATCCCCGGCGGGCGCGGCTGGATCGGCTTCAAGTCGAACGGCGATTTCGTCGTGACGGGCGTGGCGCAGATGCCGCTGATGCCCGGCATCCTGACCTTCCTCCTCTGCCTCGGCCTCGCCTTCATGGCGTGGCGGCAGGAGGGGCGGTAGACGCCGCACCGATGCTTCACGGTTCCTGCGCGTGCGGAAAGATCCGCTACGAGATCCACGGCGCGCTTCTCGGGCCCGTCACCTATTGCCATTGCTGGCGCTGCCGCAAGCATTCGGGATCGAGCTTCGGCACGACCGCCGGTCTCGATGCGGCGGCACTGCGTTTCGTCGAAGGCGAGGCCTTGCTGAAATACTGGGAATCGTCGCCGGGCGTGCGCCGCTATTTCGCGTCGTGCTGCGGATCGCCGATCTACAAACGGGACGCGGCCCATCCCGAAGAGCTCGGCTTCCGTCTCGGCACGCTCGACACCGATCCCGCCGTCACGGCCGCGATGCACTACCAGGTCGGCTCGAAGGCCCCATGGGTCGAGCTTAGCGACGAGCTGCCCAAGGAATTCGGCGGCCCCGCCTTCGGCAAGCGGGACTAGGGTGTGTCAGGGTGCGGCGGGCGGTTCCCAACCTTTCGCCGCCATCTCGAATCCGCCGAACTCGAACGCCGGGCCCACCGTGCAGCCCGCGAGCGTCCAGTCGCCAAGGCTCTCCGCACTCTGCCACACGCCTTCGGGCACGATGAGCTGGGGAAGTTCGCCGGCGGCGATGCCGGGGCCGAGGATGCGGCGGTCTGGCATGAAGAGGGCGAGCGGCGATCCGGCGTACCAGTGCCAGATCTCGGCCGCGTCCACGCGGTGCCAGTGCGAGCGTTCGCCGGCCTTGAGCAGGTAGTAGATCGCGGTCATCGCCCCGCGCCCGCCATCGGGCGGGACATGGCGGAAGGTCTCGCGATAGTGGCCGCCCTCGGGATGCGGCTGCAAGCCGAGGGCGGCGATGATCGCGTCAGCGTTCATCCCGCCGGGACGGTCGCCTTGAACGAGGGGCGCTCGGACAGCTTCGCGTACCAGGCCTTCAGCTTCGGCCGGCCGGCGAAGACGTCGCCGAACACGGCGCGGAACTGCAGCCAGCCGAGACCTGCGGCAATCGCGATATGCCCGATCGTCAGGTCGCCCGACAGCGTCTCGATTTCCTTCTCGAGCGCGTCGATGCCCTGGTTGGCCTTCATCGTCTGCCCGTCGATCCATTCCTTCCAGCGAAGCGCGTCGGGGCGCAGCGTCGTCTCGTAGCGCACGAGGATGGCGGCGTCGGTGATGCCGTCGCCCTGCGCTTCCAGGCGCAGCGCCTTCCAGCGCGCCCCGCCCGATTCCGGGATCAGCTTGCGGCCCGAATGGAGCGAGTCGAGATAGGCGCAGATCACGCGGCTGTCGAACAGCACCTCGCCGCCGTCGGTCGTCAGGGTGGGCACCTTCATCAGCGGATTGTCGCGCGCCAGCGCCGCGTTGGGCTGGTCCGGGCGGACGGCGGTCGCGACCTTCTCGATCTTGTCGGCAAGGCCGCACTCGTGGGCGACGATCATGACCTTGCGGACATAGGGGCTGATGGGACCGTAGGCGAGCTTCATCGGGCTACTCCGGGGCGTTTCCAGGCTTTCGGGACGCACAGCCTAGAGGGCCGGGCGCGCGGCTTCAACGGACGAGTGCGCGGACCGCGTCGCGGATGCGGTGCAGGAAGCGCAGCACCGGCAGGCGTTCGTCCGGCGCCTCCAGTTCGAGGCCGACTTTCACGGCGCGGCCCTTGACGATTTCCTGCACGACCAGCTCGACGGGGCCGAAAACCACGCGGTCGCCGGCGACGGCATCGGGACCCAGGCGCGCGGCGAGGAAGTCGGCCAGCGTCACCTCGCCGTCGGCCGGATCGAAGGGCAGGCCATACTGCACGCACAGCGAGTCGAGCTTGAGATCGCCCGAGAACGTGAACTCGCCGCCGTCGTCGACGTTCTTGCGCCGCACCGGACGCGGGGCGAACAGCCGGTCGAGCGCCATCGTGTGCTCGGGCGGCACCAGCGCGATGATCTGGTCGTCGGCGGCAAGCCGGTCCAGCTCCTGGCGGTTCATCAGCGTGCCGTCGCGGATCACCGCGATGATGCGCGCGCGCCGCGGCAGCGCCAGTTCCGCGAAGGCACGGTCGAGGGCCGGACTGTGCGGGGCCACGCGCCAGCTCGCCGCGTCGCGGTCGGCGACGACGGGAAGGTCGAGATCGCTGCGGCCGATCTGCTCGGTCTGCGGCGGCAGAGCGAGGCCCAGGAAGCGCGCGGCCGGGCCCACGGTCCAGCCCTGGATCGCCAGCGAGGCGAGCACGACGACGAACGCGACGTTGAAATACGTCATCGCGTCGTTGACGCCGGCGATGACCGGGATCGACGCGAGGAAGATCGGTACGGCGCCGCGCAGGCCGACCCACGAGATGAAAACCTTCTCGCGCTTGCCGAACTTCGAGAAGGCAAGGCAGAGCATGACGGCCGCGGGCCGCGCCACGAAGATCAGCGCCAGCGCGATCGCGATCTCGCTCCAGCCGTTCTGGATCAGCTTCGAGGGCGTCACGAGCATGCCGAGCATCAGGAACATGACGATCTGCGCGATCCACGCGAGCCCGTCGTGGAAGCGCAGGATCGTCGCCTGCGCGCGGTGGCGCCGGTTGCCGAGCACGAGGCCGGCGAGATAGACGGCAAGGAACCCCGACGCCTCGACCGACTGGGCGGCCGCGAAAACGGTGATCGCGAAGGCCGCGCACAGCACCGGATAGAGCCCGCCCGCGAGGTCGGCGCGGTTGACGAGCCAGACGAGCGCGAAGCCGCCGGCGATGCCGATCGCCGCCCCGCCCAGCATCTGGACCGCGAAGAAGACCGCCAGATGCAGCCCCGGCTCGGCCGCCGGGTGCAGCATGTATTCGACGCATGCGACCGTCAGGAACACGGCCATCGGGTCGTTGATGCCGCTCTCGACCTCCAGCGTGGCCGTGACGCGCTTGTTGAGTTCGGTGCCGCGCATGTTGAGCAGCAGGAACACGGCGGCGGCGTCGGTCGACGCGACGATGGCGCCCACGAGGAAGGCGCCCACGGGGGGCAGGTCGAGCAGGAACCACGCGAGCACGCCGATGAGGGCCGCGGTCAGCATCACGCCGACCGTGGCGAGGCCAAGGGCCCCACGCCACGCCAGCCGGATCGCCTGGCGCGGCGTGCGCAGCGCGCCGTCGAACAGCACGATGGCGAGTGCGACCGAGCCGACGAGATAGGTGAGGCCGAAGTCGCTGAACGGGATGCCGCCCGGCCCGTCCTCGCCCGCCAGCATGCCGAGGCCGAGGAAGACGAGCAGCAGCGGGGCGCCGAGCCGCGAGGAGAACATGCCCGCAAGGATGCTGATGACGACGAGGAATCCGCCCAGCAGGATGAAATGGTGGATCTGCTCCATTGCCGGCCATCTTAGTCAGGATGACGGCGGAAATGGGGAGCGAAGTTGCGCAAAATCCCGTGCCGTCGGAAACTCCGCCCCGCATGTGGACCGATGTCGTCGATCTCCGCGATTTCTACGCGAGCCCGCTGGGCCAGACCGCGCGCCGGCTGATCGCGCGCCACATATCCGACATGTGGCCCGACACGAAGGGCCAGGCCGTGCTGGGGCTGGGCTATGCCGTGCCCTACCTGCGCGCGTTCCGGCAGGAATCGGCGCGCTGCATCGCGATGATGCCGGCCCCGCAGGGCGTGCTGCACTGGCCGCCCGAAGGCCCCAACGCGACGAGCCTGGTCGAGGAAGAAGCGCTGCCGCTGCCCGACATGTCGGTCGACCGCGTGCTGCTGGTCCACGCGGTCGAGCATGCCGAGGCATTGCGCCCGTTCCTGCGCGAGGTATGGCGCGTGCTGACGGGAAGCGGACGCGTGCTGATCGTGGTGCCCAACCGGCGCGGCATCTGGGCGCGGCTCGACCGCACGCCGTTCGGCCACGGCCATCCCTATACGGTCGGCCAGCTCAAGCACCTGCTGCGCGACAACCTGTTCGTGCCCCAGCAGACGCGCAGCGGGCTGTTCCTGCCGCCGCTGGGCGGCCGGCTGTGGCTTTCCGCGGCCGACGCGTGGGAGGCGGCGGGTGCGCGCGTGTTTCCGGCCCTTGCCGGCGTGGCGCTGGTCGAGGCGACCAAGACGCTCTATGCGCCCACGCCCGTGCGCGTGGGCATGCGCGTGCGTGCGCGCGTCCAGGCCCCGGCCCAGGCCCAGGCATCCGGGCTCGTGCGCCGGCGATGATCGTCGCGTTCGCACCCGCCAAGCTCAACCTGTCGCTCCAGGTCGTGGGCAAGCGGATCGACGGGTATCACCTGCTCGACTCGCTCGTCGCCTTCGCCGACATCGGCGACGAAATCGTCGTGGCGCCCAACGAACTGCTGACGCTGTCGATCGACGGGCCCTTCGCGCCTTCGCTCCTCGAAACGCCCGACAACCTCGTGCTGCGTGCCGCACGCGCGTTGGCCGAATCGCTCGGCGTGGCGGACGGGGCCAAGATCCGGCTCACCAAGAACCTGCCGGTGGCGAGCGGGATCGGCGGCGGCTCGGCCGACGCCGGCGCCACGCTGCGGGCGCTGGGGCAGCTCTGGGGCGGCCTGCCCGAGGCCGACCGGCTGGCCGAACTGGCCTATGCGCTGGGGGCCGACACGATCGCGTGTCTTGCATCGACGCCCGCCTGGATGTCGGGCACGGGCGAGATCCTCGAACCGGTCGGCCCGTTGCCCGAGGCGGGCCTCGTGCTCGTCAATCCGGGCGTCGCGGTGGCCACGCCGCAGGTCTTCCGGGCACGCAGCGGGCCCTTTTCGAAACCGGCCCGGTTCGACATCCCGGGCGACGCGGCCGGGCTTGCCCGGGCACTGGCCGGGACTGCCAACGACCTCGCTGCATCGGCGCGCACGCTGGCACCCGAGATCGGCGCGGTGCTTGCGGCACTCGAAAGCCTGCCCGGAACGCTGATCGCGCGGATGTCGGGCAGCGGGGCGACCTGTTTTGCGCTGTTCGCGGACCGGGCGCAGGCGGCGGCCGCCGCAGCGACCTTGCGCGCATCGTCCGCCCCGGGCTGGTGGGTGGCGTCCGGGGGCTGGCATAAACCGCCGGAACCCGCCGTTGTCGGGTCTCACGGGGGGTGCTAAACCCCCTCTTCGCTGGTCTCTTTTCCGGAAGCCGAAATGTCGCAGAAAGTCGCACTCATCACCGGGGTCACGGGCCAGGACGGTGCCTATCTGGCCGAAATGCTGCTGGAAAAGGGCTACATCGTCCACGGGGTGAAGCGCCGCTCGTCGTCGTTCAACACCGCGCGCATCGACCATCTCTATGCCGACCGGCACGAGCAGGGCGTGCGCTTCTTCATGCACTATGGCGACCTGACGGATTCGACGAACCTGATCCGGCTCGTCCAGCAGACCCAGCCGACCGAGATCTACAATCTCGCGGCCCAGAGCCACGTCGCGGTCAGCTTCGAGACGCCGGAATACACTGCCAACGCCGACGGCATCGGCACGCTGCGCCTGCTGGAAGCCATCCGCATCCTCGGCATGGAGAAGACCGCGCGGTTCTACCAGGCATCGACGTCGGAGCTGTACGGGCTCGTGCAGGAGCGCCCGCAGAGCGAGAAGACGCCGTTCTATCCGCGCAGCCCCTACGCCGCCGCCAAGCTCTATGCCTACTGGATCACGGTCAACTACCGCGAGGCCTACGGCATCCACGCGTCGAACGGCATCCTGTTCAACCACGAGGGCCCGACGCGCGGCGAGACCTTCGTCACGCGCAAGATCAGCCGGGCAGCGGCCGCCATCAAGCTCGGCATGCAGAAGAAGCTCTATCTGGGCAATATCGACAGCTTCCGCGACTGGGGCCACGCGCGCGACTACGTCGAAGGCATGTGGCTGATGCTGCAGCAGGCCGAAGGCGACGACTACGTGCTCGCCACCGGCGAGACGCAGACGGTGCGCGAGTTCGTCAACATCGCCTTCGCCCAGATCGGCAAGCCCATCGAATGGAAGGGCAAGGGCGTGGACGAGAAGGGCCTGGATGCCAGGACCGGCGAGGTCCTCATCGAGATCGATCCGCGCTATTTCCGCCCGACGGAAGTCGACTACCTGCTCGGCGACCCGACCAAGGCGCGCACCAAGCTCGGCTGGAAGCACAAGATCAGCTTCCGCGATCTCGTGAAGGAGATGGTCGAGTCCGACCTCCGGCTCGTCGAACGCGAGCGTCACCGCAATGACCGGTCGGCCTGAGATGTTCGACCTCGCCGGCAAGCGCGTCTTCGTCGCCGGAAACCGCGGCATGGTGGGCGCTGCCCTCGTGCGGCGGCTTGCGGCCGAGAACTGCACGATCCTGACGGCGCCCAAGGCCGAGCTCGACCTGACGCGCCAGGCGCCGGTCGAAGCGTGGCTCGCGCGCGAGAAGCCCGACGCCGTCTTCCTCGCCGCCGCGCGCGTCGGCGGCATCCACGCCAACAACTCGCGGCCGGCGGAGTTCCTCTACGAGAACCTCGCGATCCAGAGTGCGGTGATGCACGGCGCTTTCAAGGCGGGCGTGAAGAAGCTCTTGTTCCTCGGCTCGACCTGCATCTATCCGCGCCTTGCCCCGCAGCCGATGCGCGAGGATGCGCTGCTGACCGGCCCGCTCGAGCCGACCAACGAGTGGTACGCGATCGCGAAGATCGCCGGTATCAAGATGTGCCATGCCTACAAGAAGCAGTACGGCGTCGACTTCATCGCCTGCATGCCGACCAATCTCTACGGGCCGCACGACAACTACGATCTCGAGATGGGCCACGTGCCCGCCGCGATCATCGCCAAGGTGCATCGCGCGAAGCTTGCCGGCGATCCGAGCATTCCGGTCTGGGGCGACGGCACGCCGCTGCGCGAATTCATGCATGTGGACGATCTCGCCGACGCGTGCGTCTTCCTGATGAAGAACTATACCGGGCTCGACGCGTTCAACGTGGGCACCGGCAAGGAAGTGTCGATCGCCGAGTTCGCCCGCACCGTGTGCAAGGTCGCCGGCTATTCCGGTTCCCTCGCCTTCGACACGAGCAAGCCCAATGGTGCTCCGCGCAAGCTCACTGACCCGTCGCGGCTGATGGCGCTGGGCTGGCGGCCGAAATACGAGCTCGAGCCCGGCCTCGCCGACGCCTATCGCTGGTACGTCGAGAACGTCGCTTCGAAGTCCGCCTGAACCGGGGAAGCTGGCGAATTGCATTCTGCGAACGGCGCAGGCCGCACGCGCGAGCGTTGACGGCGTCGGATTTATCCGCAAAAACTCCACACACCCCCCGCGTCTCCCGAGCAGGACGAGATGAACGAGCAGAGACCCGGGCGCGCGAAAGCCGCCGCCCGGAATCCGATTCTTGAGCAGGTCCTCAGCGACAACTCGTCGGTCGTCCTCGACGTGGCCAAGCGGCGCCTGAAGACCGAGGGCGACAAGCCGCTCTTCGCCTGCCGCTCGCTCAATTCGACGATCATCTTCAAGATGCCGAATTTCGAGGAGCAGGAATCGCGCGGCGGCTCGGGCGACGACGCGTGGGATCTCGCGGCACTTCTGCGCACGAAGACCGAGACGTCGGACCGCCCGATCGAGACCGGCATCTTCGTCCCCTATTCGCTCGCCGACCGGGCGGCGGGCGGCGTGATCCTCTATGTCCGCCAGCGGAACTTCGAGCAGCAGATGCGCGAGTTCGTCGGCCTCAACTACAGCCAGGCGGAAGGGCCGACCAAGCGCGACCAGGAGATCCTGCAACGCATCGACCAGGTGCCCTCGCTCGATCCGTTCCTGCTGAAGCAGGCGCTGCAGAAGGACTTCCCCGACATCGACCGCGCCTATTTCGACATCTCCGACGCCGAGGATGCCGCGATCCGCGACACGATCTCGCGCAAGGTGCTCCCCATCGTCCAGAAGGCGCTCGATGGCAACAAGTCGGGCAAGGCCGCCCTCGAGACCTTCGTCAACGCGATCTGGAACCCGACCGCCCCCGAGGCCTCGCTGTTCGTCTCGGCCTTCGGCATCTCCGCCTCGCAGACGCAGGAGACCTTCGAGGCGTGGCGCGGGATCACCTACTACGAATGGTCCTACGGGCGCATCGTCAAGCCGATCGCGCGCCTGCTGGGCTGGATCCAGTCCGAGCGTGCGCGTCCGATCGACGGCCAGCGCGCCGGTGCCGCCGTGCGCCAGCAGCTCGAGGCGATGCGCGTCTCGGTCGGGCGCAAGCTCTCGGAGAATGCCCGGGAACCGGAGAAGTTCTTCCGCGACTACATGACCCGCCACGCCGAATTCGTCGACAGGAACGACCCGGTACGCTTCCGCGAGTTCCTGCGCACCGCGCGCAGCAACTACTGGCAGCTCGGCTGGTCGATCACGGCGCTGATCCATGTCGTGGGCATCTTCAGCCGCGCCGTGACGCGCGGCACCGACGGGCAGGTCTCGTCGGAAATTCTCTACAATCTCTACCGCGACCTCGAGCAGGCGCTGCAGAAGAAGCAGCCGACCCAGGCCGCCCCGTGACGCCGCCGATCCACTCGACAAGCCGCACGCGCCGTTCTAGATAGGTCGCCTGCGCGCCTGCTGGGGCGTCGCCAAGCGGTAAGGCACCGGTTTTTGGTACCGGCATTCCTAGGTTCGAATCCTAGCGCCCCAGCCATTTCCCTCCGTCGCCAGTCGATGCATCCGGCACGTCGCCCTGGGTCGCTGGGTATTTTCCGAAGCTGCCCGGCACATGCCACGGCCGACTAGCGTCGTCCGCACGGAGCACCGGCCGTCCCTCGATCCTCCGGATGCAGGGGAGAAGGCCATGAAAGCGCTTGTCTACAACGGCCCCGGCAAGAAGGGGTTCGAAGACCGTCCCAAGCCGAAGATCGCCGCACCGACCGACGCCATCGTCAAGGTGACGACGACGACCATCTGCGGGACCGACCTTCACATCCTCAAGGGCGACGTGCCCACCTGCGAGCCCGGCCGGATCCTCGGCCATGAAGGCGTCGGGGTCGTCGAGGCGGTGGGTGCTGGCGTCACGTCGGTCAAGCCGGGCGACAAGGTCCTGATCTCGTGCATCAGCGCCTGCGGCAAGTGCGCGCCCTGCCGCAAGGGCATGCTCTCGCATTGCGCGACCGGCGGCTGGGTCCTCGGAAACACGATCGACGGCACGCAAGCCGAGTTCGTGCGCACGCCGCATGCCGACACCAGCCTCTTTATCATTCCCGAAGGCGTCGACGAAGAAGCACTGGTCATGCTGAGCGACATCCTGCCGACGGGGCTGGAATGCGGCGTGCTCAACGGCAAGGTCCAGCCCGGATGCACGGTTGCCATCGTCGGCTCGGGGCCGATCGGTCTGGCGGCACTGCTCACGGCCCAATTCTATTCGCCGGCCGAGATCATCATGATCGATCTCGACGACGGCCGCCTCGAAATCGCGAAGCGCCTTGGCGCCACGGCAACGATCAACAGTGGCGACGGCAAGGCGCTGGAAGCGGTCATGAAGCTGACCGGCGGTCGCGGTGTCGACACCGCCATCGAGGCCGTCGGCATTCCCGCGACCTTCGAACTATGTGCCGCGATCGTCGCGGCGGGCGGCATCGTCGCCAATGTCGGCGTGCACGGCGGACCGGTGGTCCTCCATCTCGAGAATCTCTGGCATCGGAACATCGCGATCACGACGCGGCTGGTCGACACGTCCAGCACGCCGATGCTGCTGGGCATGCTGGCATCGGACAGGATCTCCGCCAAGGCGCTGGTCACGCACCGCTTCGGCTTCGACCGGATCCTCGACGCCTATGAAACCTTCGCCGACGCATCGCGCACGGGTGCGCTCAAGGTCGTCCTCGCGGTCTGAGGCCAGGACCCCGTCCGCGATCAGAACTCGACGTCGAGTTCCTCGACGTCTTCGGGCTCGGAAATCGCGGCCGCCGTCCATTCGACCAGCGGCGGAAATTTAAGCATCAGGTCGCGATACGCGGCCGAGACCGGATCGAGCTTCACGTCGTAGGTGGCAAAGCGCGTGCAGACCGGCGCGTACATGGCGTCCGCCACCGTGGGCTTCTTCCCGAAAAGATACGGCCCGCCATAGCGCTGCAGGCATTCGCGCCAGATCGCGGTCACGCGCTCGATGTCGGCTTGCGCGCCGGCCCAGATCTTGAAGTCGTCGTGGCGGGCCTTCAGGTTCATCGGCAGCGCCGACCGGAGATTGGCGAAGCCGGAATGCATCTCGCCGCAGACCGCGCGGCAGTGCGGCCGGGCCACCGGGTCGGCGGGCCACAGCCCGGCACCGGGCTTCAGCTCGTGCAGGTATTCCGCGATCGCCAGACTGTCCCAGACCTTGACCTTTCCGTGCACCAGACAGGGCACGAGGAAGGACGGCGACAGGTGCAGCAGCTCCGCGCGGGTCGCCGGATCGTCCCACGGGGCGACTTTCTCCTCGAAATCCAGTCCGGCCATCTTGCACAGCAGCCAGCCGCGCAACGACCAAGAGGAATAGTTCTTGCTACTGATCGTGAGTGAAGCTTCGGCCATGCCGCCGGAAATGCAAATATCGAGCCTGTTGCCGCAGATGATGTACGCCCTCTACCAGTCCACCGTCGACGTCATGCGCCCGATGCGGGCCTGGGCAGCGGCTGCCGGCCGGGGATTTTCGCTGGGCAGTGCTGAAAGCTCCGAGCGGTGGCGGGCGATCAGCGCGCTTTGCGAGATGATGAGCCGGGCGGCCTTCAGCCACCGCCGGCCCGACTTCGATATCGACGAGGTCGTGTGCGGCAACGAGGCGGTGCCGGTCACGGAAGAAGTCGTGATGGCGACGCCGTTCTCGACCCTGCTGCGCTTCGCCAAGGAAGGTGCTCCGGTACAGCCCAAGGTGCTGCTGGTGGTGCCGCTTTCGGGGCACTTCGCCACGCTGCTGCGCGAGACGATCCGCGTGCTGCTGCCCGACCACGACGTCCACATCACCGACTGGGCCAACGCGCGCGACGTCGACATCGGGTACGGCCGCTTCGGATTCGACGAATATGTCGAACACATCATGCTGTTTCTCGAGAAGATGGGCCCGGGCACGCACGTCGTCGCGGTCTGCCAGCCTTGCGTGCAGACGCTGGCCGCCGCCGCCCTGATGGCCGAGGACGACAATCCGGCCCAGCCGCGCAGCATCACGCTGATGGCGGGGCCGGTCGACTGCCGCGTCAATCCGACCAAGGTGAACAAGCTTGCCACGAGCAAGCCGATGTCCTGGTTCGAGACCAACCTGATCAGCCGCGTTCCGCTAAGCCACCCCGGCGCCCTGCGGCGGGTCTATCCGGGCTTCCTGCAGCTCACGGCCTTCATGAGCATGAACGCCGAGCGCCACATCAAGGCGCAGGGCGACCTGCTGCGCGCACTCGCCAAGGGCGACCACGCGCAGGCCAACACGATAAAGACCTTCTACGACGAGTATTTCGCCGTGCTCGACATGACGGCCGAGTTCTATCTCGAGACGGTCGAGCGCGTGTTCCAGAAATACCTGCTCGCCAAGGGCGAGCTCGAATGGCGGGGGCGCAAGGTCGATACCAAGGCGATCCGCCGCTCCGCACTGTTCACGGTCGAGGGCGAGCGCGACGACATCTGCGCGATCGGGCAGACCCTGGCGGCCCACGACCTCTGTTCCAGCCTGCGTCCCTATCGCAAGAAGCACTACATGCAGGCCGGCGTCGGGCACTACGGCGTCTTCGCCGGAAAGCGCTGGGCCGGACAGATCTATCCTCTGGTGCGCAACACGATCCTGGCCAACGAATAGCGGCACTTCTTTAGTGCATCTGCAAAATATTCAGGCGCTGCCGGTTCGCTTCAGTTCACAGATACAAAAATAAGGCAATTTTTTCATACGGTTGCACATTATTTGACGTTGCATATAGACTTTGTGCGCTGCACAATAATTTGAGACGCCGGAGCGAATGGAGAGTGCCATGAGCGTGCATGCTGCGGTCGATTTCAAATTGCACGGACTTGCGCGCCCGGCTGGCGATCCTCTCCGCCTGAACCGGCAGGATTTCATCGCCATCGACCGCAACAGGGATGCCGAGTACACGGCCACATACCGCCCGCAGGCACTCTACAACCGGGCCGAAAACGGTTTTCGCGCGAACAACGAGACCTTCCTGCTGCACGAGGTCGCCACCGACCTTCCGATCCACCATCCGGACACCGGCCCGACCGACTTCCATCTCCACCTTCCCCCGGGCGGCTTCCAGCTCGTACTGGTCACGTCGGGCGTGTTCGCCTTCGATTACGACGGGCGCGTCTGCTACGTCGGACCCGGTGCCGTGATGCTGCAAAGCGCCATCGTGCATCGCCAGCTTTTCTACACATGGTCGGGGATGCCGACGGGCGAGAACCTGAAGACGCCGCAGACGGTCGTGCCGGAGCCGGTGGCACTGGGCTACTCCGGCAAGTTTCTCGAAGCCTTCATAACCGACCCGACGTGCTTCCCGAACCCGACGATCGTCGATACCGATCACATCGACGAAACCGAAACGCCGCACCTGGCGTGGAGCCATCGCCTGCACGATCGGCCACCGGGTGCCTGCTTCTGGCTCCAGGACCCGCTGGCGCTCGACGCGCTCTACAGGAAACTGCCGGACGCGGCCGTCTATGTCCGCGATCTGGGGATCGAGGCCCCGAGCGGCCACCTGGTGACAGGCCACATCATCGCGACGGATCCGCGCGGCCAGTCGCTGCTGCCGAAAAGCAGCGCAGGTCCGGCGGACACTGCGGATTTCGCGAAGGGCGAAGTCGTCATCTATCGCGTCATCCGCGGCTCGGCGACGTTCAAGGATCGCGACGGGAAGGATTTCGAGCTTGCGACGGGCGATTCGGTCACGGCCGGCAGGAACGCGATCGAGCTCGTCCGTCTCGACGAGAACACGCAGGTCCTGCGCCTCGGCCTTCTGGACGGCATGGAGAAGCTTCGCGGCTGGACGCCGGCACAGCGCGACGAGATCGACGGTCTCGGCGGCCGGATCATCGCGCGCAAGGAAGTCCGTCCCCGACGGACTGAAGGCGAGCCGATCGGATATCTTTACGGATAGCGGTCCGCCGCCCTAGCCAGGCCTGCGGTGCCCCGGCAGCGGCGTCTTGCGCAGGAAGTTGAAGTCGCAGCCGTGCTCGGCCTGCAGGACCTCGTCAAAATAGAGCCCGTAATAGCCGCGTTCGGGTTGCGCCGGTGCGGACCAACCCTTGCGGCGTTCGGCGAGCGTCGCCGCGTCGACGCGAAGCTCGATGGTGCCCGCTTCCACGTCGAGCGCGATGCGGTCGCCGTCGCGCACAAGCGCCAGCGGTCCGCCGTCGGCGCATTCGGGGCTGACATGCAGCACGATCGTGCCGAAGGCCGTGCCGCTCATGCGCGCGTCGGACAGGCGCACCATGTCGGTGACGCCGGCGGCGGCAAGCTTCTTCGGGATCGGCAGGTAGCCCGCCTCCGGCATGCCCGGTGCGCCCTTCGGGCCGGCGTTCTGCAGGACGAGCACGTCGTCTGCCGTCACATCCAGATCCGGGCTGTCGACGCGGTCGGCCATGTCGGCCAGCGACGTGAACACGACCGCGCGACCCTCGTGCTTCAGCAGCCGCTTCGTGGCGGCCGCCTGCTTGATGAGCGCACCGTTGGGCGCAAGGTTGCCGCGCAGCACGCGCAGCCCGCCGCCCTTGTGGATCGGGTCCAAGACTGACCGGACCACGTCCTGCTTCCAGCCGGGTGGCGTACGCGGGATCGTCGATGCCAGCGTCCCGCCGGTGACAGTAAGGCAGTCGGTATTCAGGTCTGCCTCGATCTCGCGCAGGATCGGACCGAGCCCGCCGACCTTGTGCAGGTCCTCCATGTAATGCTGGCCCGAGGGCTTGAGGTCGACGAGCACGGGCGTTTCCACGCCCATCCGGTCGAACGCGGCATAGTCGATATCGATGCCCAGTCGCCCGGCCATCGCCGCAAGGTGGATGAGCCCGTTGGTCGAACCGCCGATCGCCTGCAGCACGCGCAACGCGTTGTCGAAGGATTCCTTCGTCATGATCTTCGAGGGCCGCAGGTCCTCCTTGGCCATCGCGACGGCGCGTGCGCCGGTCGCCTCGCCGTGGCGCAGGCGGTCGGCGTGGACCGCCGGGATGCACGCGCCACCGGGAAGCATCATGCCCAGCGCTTCGGCGCACAGCGCCATCGTGCTGGCCGTTCCCATGACCATGCAGGTCCCGGGGCCGGGGGCGAGCTGGTCGTTGATCTCGTCGATCTCCGCCTGGTCGATCTGCCCCGCCCGGTGCTTGCCCCACAGGCGGCGGCAGTCGGTGCACGCCCCCAGCCGCTCGCCCTTGTGGCTGCCGGTGATCATCGGCCCGGTCACGGTCAGGATCGCCGGCACGTCGGCGCTGGCCGCCCCCATCAGCAGGGCCGGCACCGTCTTGTCGCAGCCGCCGATCAGCACGACGGCATCCATGGGCTGGGCGCGGATCATCTCCTCGGCCGCCATCGCCATCAGGTTGCGCAGGAACATGCTGGTCGGGTGCGAGAAGGATTCGTGGATCGAGATGATCGGAAAGTCGATCGGCAGCCCGCCCGCCAGCATCACGCCGCGCTTGATCGCGTCGATCAGCTCGGGGACGTTGCGGTGGCAGGCGTTGTACGAGGAATAGGTATCGGTGATGCCGACGATCGGCCGGTCGAGCGCATCGTCGGAATAGCCCATCGCCTTGATGAAGGCCTTGCGCAAGAACAGCGAGAAACCCGCATCGCCGTACTGCGCCAGCCCTTTCTTCATGCCTTTCATGACGTTGCTCGCTTTCCTTGCCGGCCGCAGCGGGCCCCGATGGGTAGATTCCGGCCCTGCCGGTGCCAGTGGCAAACCGCCATGTTCGGGCGTCGGGCGGGTCGAATTCCCGGTCGACTGCGACGGCCCCGGAAAGGGCCGAACTCTGTCGGAGACGCGAAAATGCCCGTGAACGATTCGGTCGTGGCGATATACGAGACGCACGACGGCGCCGAAACGGGCGTGCGGCGCCTGTCGGCTGCCGGATTCGACATGGAAGACCTCAGCATCGTGGGCAAAGGATACCATACCGAGGAGAAAGTGGTCGGCTTCTACAATGTCGGCGAACGTGTCGATCTGTGGGCGAAGCGCGGCGCCTATTGGGGCGGCATGTGCGGCCTCTTTATCGCCGGCATGACGGTCACGATCCCCGCCGTCGGCGGCGTCGTCGTCCTCGGGTTCCTGACGTCCGCCTTGTCGGCGACGCTGCAAGGCGCGCTCGTGGCCGGCGGCGTCAGCGCGCTGGGTGCGGCATTCTACAGCGTCGGCATTCCGGAGGATTCAGTGATCGAATACGAGACGGCACTGAAGGCGGACCGTTTTCTCGTCCTGGTCAACGGCGATGCCGAGGCGATCGCGCGCGCGGACGCCGTGCTCTCCGGATCGAACCTCATCCGCATCCACCGGCATGCGAATGCCGGGACCGGCGAGCGGAACGGAAAGCTCCTTTCCATCACGGCCTGAAATCCCGGGCCGGCGCTCAAATGTGCAGGCCGGGCGCTTCCTGGCCGGTGCGGGCCACGTATTCGGTATAGCCGCCGTCGTAGCGGTGGATGCCTTCGGGCGTCAGTTCGAGCACGCGGTTGGAGAGTGCGGCGAGGAAGCGCCGGTCGTGCGAGACGAACAGCATCGTGCCCTCGTAGTCCGACAGGGCCGCGATCAGCATCTCCTTGGTCGCCATGTCGAGATGGTTGGTCGGCTCGTCGAGCACCAGGAAGTTCGGCGGATCGTAGAGCATCTTCGCCATCACGAGGCGCGCCTTCTCGCCGCCCGACAGCACGCGGCACTTCTTCTCCACCTCGTCGCCGGAAAATCCGAAGCAGCCCGCAAGCGTGCGCAGCGACCCCTGGCCCGCGCGCGGGAACGAGTCCTCCAGCGATTCGAAGACCGTGCGGTCTCCGTCCAGCAGGTCCATCGCGTGCTGCGCGAAATAGCCCATCTTGACGCTGCCGCCGATCGCCACGCTGCCCTCGTCGGGCTTCGTGGCGCCGGCGACGAGCTTCAGCAGCGTGGACTTGCCCGCCCCATTGACGCCGAGCACGCAGCAGCGCTCCCGGCGACGGACCGTATAGTCGAGCGCCTCGTAGATGATCCGGTCGCCGTAGCGCTTGTGGACGTTGCGCAGATTGACCACGTCGTCGCCCGAGCGTGGCGCCGGCATGAAATCGAACGACACAGTCTGGCGGCGCTTGGGCGGTTCGACCCGGTCGATCTTCTCGAGCTTCTTGACGCGGCTCTGCACCTGGGCGGCGTGCGAGGCGCGCGCCTTGAACCGCTCGATGAACTTGATCTCCTTGGCAAGCATCGCCTGCTGGCGCTCGAACTGGGCCTGTTGCTGCTTTTCGTTCTGCGCGCGCTGCATCTCGTAGAATTCGTAGTCGCCCGAGTACGTCGTCAGCGTGCCGCCGTCGATCTCGATCACCTTCGTGACGATGCGGTTCATGAACTCGCGGTCGTGCGAGGTCATCATCAAGGCACCGTCATAGCCCTTGAGGAACGCCTCGAGCCAGATGAGGCTTTCGAGATCGAGATGGTTGCTCGGCTCGTCGAGCAGCATCACGTCCGGGCGCATCAGCAGGATGCGGGCCAGCGCCACGCGCATCTTCCAGCCGCCCGACAGGGCGCCCACGTCGCCGTCCATCATCTCCTGGCTGAAGCTGAGGCCGGCGAGCGTCTCGCGCGCGCGGCTCTCCAGCGCGTAGCCGCCCAGTTCCTCGAAGCGGGCCTGCACCTCGCCGAAGCGTTCGAGGACCTGCTCGAAATCGTCGGCGTCCGGATCGGCCATGCGGGCCTCGAGCGCCTTCAGCTCGGCCGCCACGCCGCTTACGGCACCGGCCCCGTCCATCACCTCGGCAACGGCGCTGCGCCCCGACATCTCGCCCACGTCTTGGCTGAAATAGCCGATGGAGATGCCGCGGTCGGTCGAGACCTGACCCTCGTCGGGCTGCTCGCGCCCGGCGATCATGCGGAAGATCGTCGTCTTGCCGGCCCCGTTGGGACCGACGAGCCCGACCTTCTCGCCCTTGAGGAGGGCGGCCGACGCCTCGATGAAAAGAAGCTGCTGGCCGTTCTGCTTGCTGATGTTGTCGAGGCGAATCATGCGTTCCTGCACTCCAAGGCGCGGAACTTAGACAGTCGGGCCCGAGCCCGTCCATTCCTTTAAGCGGTCAGGCGGCGCGTGCCAGCATCCCGCCGGGCATCGGATGCGGGACGCCCGTGGTGGTGGGAAGGCTCAGCGGCAGCCCGCGCAGCGAGCGCACGGCGAGGAAGGCGAAGAGTTCGGCTTCGAGATCGTCGCCGTTCCAGCCCACCGCCTCGACCGGATCGACCGGCACGCCGAGCCGGCGGGCAAGCCCGGTCATGAACACGCCATTGAGCCGCCCGCCGCCGGTCACCAGCCAGCGCCCCGGTGCTGCCGGAACATGTGCAAGGGCGGCGGCGGCGGCCTCGATCGTGAAGGCGGCGAGCGTGGCGGCCCCGTCGGCGTCGTCGAGCGCTTCGACGATCTTCGCGCGCGCGTGGAAATCGTTGCGGTCGAGCGATTTCGGCGGCCTCGCCGCGAAAAACGGATTGGCCATCAGCCCGGCAAGCACGCCGTCGTCGACGCGGCCGGACGCGGCAAGCCGGCCGCCCTCGTCGAACGGCTGGCCGCGCCGGCGGCGCACGAAATCGTCGAGCAGGGCCGATGCGGGGCCGGTATCGAACGCGATCGTCGCTTCGGCATCCACGTAGGTGACGTTGCCCACGCCGCCCAGATTGAGGACCATTACCGGCTTGGCAAGATCCGCCGCGAGTGCGCGATGATAAAGCGGTGCGAACGGCGCGCCCTGCCCGCCCGCCGCCACGTCGGCGTCGCGAAAGCGCGTGACGACGTCGATGCCGAGTGCGCGTGCCGCGCGCTGCCCGTCGCAGAGCTGGCGGGTGAAGCGGCGCTCCGGCCGGTGCCAGACGGTCTGCCCGTGCATCCCCACGACCGTCACGTCGCGCCGGTCGATCGCGAAATCGGCGATCAACGCCTCGATGGCCCCGACATGGGCGTCGGTCACGCGGGCTTCCAGTTCGGTCAGCGGATCGCGCTCGGCCAAGGCCGGATCGCGCAGAAAGTCGAGGAGTTCGGCGCGTAGCGCCGCCGGATAGGGATAGGACCGCCCGATGCCCGGCCGCTCGACGCGCTCGCCGTCAGTCGACAGGCACGCGACGTCGATCCCGTCCATCGACGTGCCGCTGATGACGCCGATCGCGAAGACTTTTGTCATTTCGACACCGCGTGCATCGCGGCGAGTGCCGCACGCAGGTTGCCGCGATGGCGCTTCAGCAGGGTGCGTGCGCCGGCAAGTCCGATGCCCGCGCGCAGCAGGACAGCCAGCTTGATGTCGCCGCCGGCTGCGTCGAGCGCCTTTTGCGCCTGCGCCGCTGTCCCGCCGCCGAGGTCGGCGACCATTGCCGCGGCACGCAGACGAAGCTTGGCGTTGGACGGCCGCATGTTGACCATGAGCCCGCGATGGACGCGGCCCAGCCGCACCATGATGGCGCTCGACATGAGGTTCAGCGCCGCCTTCTGGGCGGTGCCGGCCTTCATGCGCGTGGAGCCCGCGATGACTTCGCCGCCGGTCTCCAGGAGGACCGGATATGCCGCGGCCTTGAGAAGCGGGGTGCCCGGATTGTTCGCGATTGCTATCGTGACGGCCTTGCGTACCCGTGCGGCCCGCAAGGCGGCAAGCGTGAACGGCGTGCGCCCGCTTGCCGCGACGCCGATGACCACGTCCGCCGGCCGGACGCGGGCGGCCGAAATCGCGCGCGCACCGGCGCGCGCGTCGTCTTCGGCACCTTCGGCGCTTTTCGTCATCGCGCGGGGCCCGCCGGCCAAGACGAAGACGAGGCGCTTTTCCGGCCAGCCGAATGTCGGCGGCAGCTCCGCCCCGTCCTGCACGGCGATGCGGCCCGACGTGCCGGCACCGACATAGATCAGGCGACCCTTCTCCCCAAGCGTCGCGACCGCGGCGGCCACCGCGCGCGCGATGGCCGGCAGCGCCGGACGGACGGACGCGACGGCAGCCGCCTGGCCCTCCCACATGGCTTCGAGCGCCTCGGCGACGGGCCAGGCGTCGAGATCAAGAAAGCGGGTGTCCGGGTTTTCGGTCGTCATGTCGGTGCCTGTGATCGTCCGGTACCGCAATATAGCGTTTCGCCGCTCGGGCAATATCTCTTTTGGCGCCATCTCATTCCGGGCTGGCGCATCAGCGCTCCTCGGGCGGTTTCACGTGGCGGAACTGGCGCAGCAGCAGCAGGTCGTAGACGATCTTCAGCGTGCCGCAGATCACGAGCGGCCACGCCCGGTGCGCGGCGGCGAACAGCGCCCCTGCCAGTGCCGGGCTGAGTGCTGCGGCCAGGCTGCGCGGAACAGACGTGAAGCTCGCCGCCGCCGGGCGTTCGGCCGCGCTGACGACCGCCATCACGTAGGACGAGCGCGTCGGCACGTCCATCTGGGAAAGGGCCGCGCGCACGAGCAGCAGCGCCAGCGCGACCGGCAGCGTGGGCGCCAGTGCTGCGAGGATCAGCGCGATGCTGGCCGGGATGTGCGTGAACACCATCGTGTTGATGAGCCCGATGCGCGCCGACAGCCACGCGGCCACCGGGAACGAGAATGCCGCGAACACGCCCGACCAGAAGAAGAAAACGCCGGCCGCCGCGAGCGACATGTCGAACGTCTCGAACAGCCACAAGGCGAGCAGCGACTGCACGACGAACCCGCCGGCGAAGGCATCGAGACTGAACAGGATGGCAAGGCGCACGACGATCGGGCGCGACGGACCGAGCGCCGGTGCCGGTCCGGATTCCGCCGCCGGCTCGCGCTGCGGGATGCGCGAATAGAGAAAGCCGCCCGCCACCCCCAGTACCGCATAGAGGACGAACATTCCCTTGATCGCCGCCATCTCGCCGATGCCCAACGGCGCCAGCAGGTCGGGAACGGCGGCGGCAAGCGCGCCGACGGCACCGGCCAGCGCGCCGGCAAGGCTGTAGCGCGCGAACATCTTCGTACGGCCGGCATCGGTGACATGCCGGGAAAGGGCCGCATGCTCGAGCGGCACGAACACGCTGACGCTGCCGCCCGACGGATTGACGGTGCCCGCGAAGGCGACGAGCAGCAGCAGCGCATAGTCGTGGACGAGCGACATCGCCACGCCGGTGGCGATCATCAGGCCGGCGGCGGCGATCAGCAGACGGCGGGTGTCGTAGCGTCCGCCGACCATCCCGACGCCGATCGTCAGCAGCGCCGAGCCGAGCAGCGAAGCCGTCGCCACGACCCCGACCTGCAGCGTGTCGAGGCCGAGTGCGAGCAGATAGACCGGCAGAAGGACCGCCACGAAGCCGTCGGCGAAGTCGCGCAGCGCCCTCGCCGACAGCAGATACAGCAGCGGCCGGTCGGCCGTCAGGCGAGGTGCTTCTTGAAGAAGCCGATCGTCCGGTCCCAGGCGAGCTTGGCGGCGTCTTCCTTGTAGCGCGGCGTCGAGTTGTTGTGGAAACCGTGCTGGGTCCCCGGATAGACGTGCTTCTCGTGCACGACGCCGGCCGCCTTCAGCCCCGTCTCGAAGGCCGGCCACATCTCGTTGATGCGCGCGTCGTCCTCGGCGTACTGGACCATCAGTGCCGCCTTGATCGCGGGGATCGAAGCCGTATCGGCGGCCGGTCCATAGAACGGGACGCCCGCGTTCATGTCGGCGCCAAGCGTTGCGGCGAGGAAGTTCGTCGCACCCCCGCCCCAGC
Source organism: Tagaea sp. (assembly GCA_965279525.1). Classification (GTDB taxonomy): domain Bacteria; phylum Pseudomonadota; class Alphaproteobacteria; order CACIAM-22H2; family CACIAM-22H2; genus Tagaea. The sequence goes on from CBDIIB010000005.1 coordinate 244,152, forward strand.
AGAAGCCCGTCACGCCGAGCTTGCGGGTGGAGAGCGCGTGCGTCTTCACGAAGCGGGCACTGTTGACCATGTCGGTGCGCAGCTTCGCCTGGTCGAGGCCGGCCTGGAGGGTGCGCCCGTCGTCGTCGTTGCCGGGATAGCCGCCGACCGGCGACAGCCCGTCGGGGGCGAGTGCCAGGAAGCCCTCGGTCGCGGCGCGACGTGCCACGTCCTCGATATAGGGGTTGAGGCCGCGGTTCTCGTGGATGACCAGCACGGCCGGGAACGGGCCGGTGCCGGCGGGCTGCACGAGATAGCCGCGCATCGTGCCAGACGAACCGCCCGGCGACGGGTACGAAACGTAGGTGGCCTTGATGCGCGGATCGGTGAAGGAGATGGTCTGGGCCTGCGCGTAGCGCGGCAGAAGTGCCTGCGCCATCGCAAGTCCGCCGACGGTCACCGCCGCGGCGCGCTGCAGGAAGGTCCGGCGGTCCATGCCGCCATGGCAGTATTCGTCGTAAAGCTCGAACACGCGCCGGTCGATGTCGCCCTGGGTCAGGACCGGCGTCATCTCGGGCGCCACGGCGACGTTCAACTGCTGGGTCATTGGGGGGCATCCTCCACGGGGTTCGGCGTTTGCGCCGATCGGAGGCATATTATATCGCCACTTTGCATACGGGAAGCGGGGGGACGCCGGTGCACGTCGTCGCGGCCCTGTCCCGATTTCCGGTACCGCTAAATTTCCCGTAGCGACTTCCGCCTTATGCTACTTTCGTAAGGTAAGGCCCGGAGAATCGATAGGGCCGCTGGAGACGCACGAACGTGGCATTCGGAGCTTTACGCGGCCGCGAGATCCTGGCCGGGATTGGCATCTTGGCCGCGGGTGCGGGGCTGCTCGCCGCCCTGTTCTATCGCGAACTCGACATGATCCTCGATACGGCGTCGGACGAGGCGCGCGTCACCCTCGAGCAGATGGCCGACGAGGCCGGCGACATTTTCCGCCCGGCGGTCGACCTGATCGCCACCGTCGACGATGCCGCCCTCATGCGGCTCGACCGCGCCGAGGCGCGGCGTACCTTCGAAGCGGTCGCACAAGGCCCCGTCCAGCGCGCAGGCACGTTCAATTCGCTCTATGTCGGATTTCCGAACGGCGAGTTCTGGCAGCAGCGCGAGGTGCGCCCGGCCTTCCTCGACAACAAGGAACTCGAGGGCGCCGTGCATGCGCGCGGCTACCGGCGCGCGATCGTCGCGACCTCCGAAGGCCTGAAATCCAACTGGTACTATTTCTCCGCGACGCGGGGTGACTGGGTCGAGGTCCCCGAGCCCGGGGCCAACTACGATCCGCGGACCCGTCCGTGGTATGCGGCCGCCCTCAAGAGCGGAAAGCCGGTCTGGACCGAGCCCTACCGCACGGCATCGTCCGACGATTTCGCGATCACGCTCGCCAGCCGCCTGACGAACCGCGACGGGACGGTCTGGGGCGTGGCGGCAATCGATTTCCTCGTGGCGCCGCTCAACGCGGCACTCGCGCGCTGGAAGGCCGACCGCATTCCGCCCAGCTCCACGTTGCAGGTCGTCGACATGGCCGGCAACATCGTCGCCCGTCCGCCGGGCGGACCGGCCGGCGGGACGACGGCCGAGAAGGCGCTTGCCGCCCTGTCGCGCAACGGGAAGATCGACGGCAACCGGGTCGACATCGAAGGCAAGCCCCATCTCGTCGCGGTCGCTCCGCTCGGCCGCGCCCTCGACCTGCCGCTCGTCGTCGCCGTCGCGATCCCGCTCGACGTGCTGACCGACAAGGCGGTTGCCGCCTTGCGCGTCAATGCCGCGATCCTCGCCGGAATCCTCCTCGTCCTGGCCGCGATCGCGGGTTATGCCGTCAAGATGCGCGGCGTGGCGCGCGACATCGGCGCCATGGAGCGGCTGACGCACCGCATCGCCGACGGCGAGCTCGACATCGGCGTGGAAGGAACGCGGCGCACGGACGCGATCGGCGGCCTGTCGCGCTCGGTCGAGGTCCTGCGCAAGAACTCGCTTGCCCAGCGCGAGATGCAGGCCAAGGAACGCGAGCTCGCCGAGCACCTTTCCCGGATGGCCGAACGGGTCGCCGAATCCGTCGACGCCATCCGCAGTGCCGCCAGCGAGATATCGCAGGGCAGCGACGACCTTGCCGCGCGAACCGAGCGGCAGGCATCCACGCTCCAGCAGACCGTCGCGACGATGTCGGAGATATCGGCGACGGTCTCGACCAATGCCGGGAATTCGGATCTCGCGCGCCGCCTTGCCGCCGACGCGCTGGCGCGCGCGGAAGCCGGCGGCAGTGCCGTGTCGAGCGTCGTCGGCGCCATGTCGGGCATCGAAGGCTCGTCCTCGCGGATTTCCGAGATCATCCAGGTGATGGAAGAGATCTCGTTCCAGACCAAGCTGCTCGCCCTCAACGCCGCGGTCGAGGCGGCGCGCGCGGGCGAATCCGGCAAGGGTTTCGCGGTCGTGGCCCAGGAAGTGCGCTCGCTCGCCGACCGCTCGCGCCAGGCCTCCCAGCAGATCCGCCGTCTGATCGCCGAGAGCTCGCGCGAAGTGGGCGAAGGCGTGCGCCTTGCCGGAGCGGCGGGCGAAGCGCTGACCAGCATCATCGAGATCGTGCGCAAGGTGTCCGAAGTGGCGCCCGAGATCGCCGCCGGCAGCCGCGAGCAGGCGCACAGCATCGCCGAGATCGTCAAGGCGATCGGCGACCTCGACGCCGCGACGCAGCAGAACGCCGCACTGGTCGAGGAAAGCTCCGCGTCGGCGGCCTCGCTTGCCGAGCAGGCCGGCCAGCTTGTCGCCGTCGTGGCCGGATTCCGTGGCGGTGGCGACCCGCCGCCGTCAACGGCGACGCCACCTGCCGCAGCCGCGAAACCCAAGGCACCGGAGAAAAAGGCGCCCGCGTTGCGCGAAGACGACTGGGGCGACGAGTTCTAGGAACCCCTCGCCCCAGCCTGTCGCGGTTTACGACGCCCGGATGCGGGCGATGAAGGCATCCACCTTCGCGCCGAGCGCTTCGGATTGGGTCGACAGTTCGCCCGACGCACCGAGCACCTGACCGGCCGCCGCACCCGTATCGGTCGCGGCCTTGGTGACGCCGGTGATGTTCGAGGAAACCTCGTTGGTTCCCGCCGCCGCCTGCTGGACGTTGCGGGCGATTTCCTGGGTCGCGGCTCCCTGCTCTTCGACGGCCGAAGCGATGGCCGCCGCGATCTCGTTGATCCGCCCGATCGTCTCGGTGATGCCCTGGATCGCCTGGACCGAATCCGCGGTGGCACCCTGGATCGACGTCACCTGTGCCGAGATCTCGTCGGTCGCCTTGGCCGTCTGGTTGGCCAGGCTCTTCACTTCCGAGGCCACGACCGCGAAGCCCTTGCCCGCCTCGCCGGCGCGCGCCGCCTCGATCGTGGCGTTGAGCGCCAGCAGGTTCGTCTGCCCGGCGATCCCGTTGATGAGCTTCACCACGTCGCCGATCTTCTGTGCGGCTTCCGCCAGCGCCTTGACCTGGTCGTTGGTGCGCCCGGCATCGGCGACCGCCTGTCCGGATATCTTGGCGGATTCAGCGACCTGACGGCTGATCTCGCTGATCGACGAGGAAAGCTCCTCCGCCGCCGAGGCGACCGTCTGCACGTTCGTGGAAGCCTGCTCGGACGCGGCCGCGACGGCGCCGGCCTGCCGGCTCGTCTCCTCGGCCGTGGCCGACATCGACTGGGCCGTGCTCTGCAGCTCGGTCGACGCCGAAGCGACCATCTGGACGATGCCCTTCACCGACGATTCGAAATCGTCGGCCATCTTGTTCATCGTCGCCTTCTTGTCGACTTCGGCGCGCCGCTTCATTTCTTCCTGCTCGGCGCGCAGGCGGTCGGCCTCGATCATCTTGTCCTTGAACACCTGCACCGCACCGGCCATCTTGCCGATCTCGTCGGTGCGGCCCTGGGCCGGGATCTCGACCGACTTGTCGCCGCCGGCGAGCTTCTCCATCGCCGAGGTCATGTTGACGACCGGGCCGGCAATGCCGCCGCCCAGCAGCCATGCGATGACGAGGCCGAACACGAAGGCGCCGACCGACAGGCCGATCGTCGTCGTGATCGTCGTATCGATCAGGCTGTTGGTGCTGGCGTCGATTTCGGCAAGCGATTTCGACTGGAAATCGGCGATGCGCGCCATGGCGGCGGCGACGCTTTCGGCGAGCTGGGCCATCGTCTCGCCGACCTGCTTCTGGACCGCGAACGACTGGGTGGCAACACTCGCGAAGGCCGTCTCGTATGTCTTCATCAGCGCGCGCGTTTCCTGGATGAGCTGGCGGCGCGCCGGGTTCTGCAGGCGCTGGAGGAGTTCGGCCGACGATTTGTCGAATGTCTCCTGCCATTGCTTGATCGATTCGACGAGCCTCGGGTCCGGGCGGGCGATGAAGCGGTTGGCGTTGAGGCGGACCTGCATCAAGGCTTCCTGCGTGAGGCCCGCAAGGGCCGCGGCTTCCATGTCGCGGTCGGCCATGGCGCTGCGGATAACGCCGGTCAAGTCTTCGCGCGCCTTGGCGCCCGAGGGATTGAGCGTGTCCACGACGAGCTTGTCGAGCGTCGTGCGCATCTCGCGCAACCTGCCGAAACCGGCGACATACTCGTCGAGGGTCTTGCCGGTGGCGAGGATCTGGGCGCGGCGCTCGGGATTGATCAAGGCGGCCGCGACGAATTCGATCTGCTTCTTGATGTTGGCCGCGAGCGTGTCGAACTGGGTCGCCACCGCAGCCTCGCCGGTGTCGGAATAGATATAGGCCGTGCGTCGGAGCTGGACCACGTCGCGGTCGATTGCTGCGACCCTGAGCGTGTTCGTCGCGATCGTCTGGTAGGTGCCGAACGCCCCGTCGACATTCCGGAAACCGACGACGCTGACCGTACCGACCACGGCCAGCAGCACGAGGATCACGATGAAGCCGGCCAGCACCTTGGTGCGCAGTTTCAGGTTGGCGAGTGCCGCAAGTGCTCCGCTCGACGGATTCTGTGCCACGTTCGTATCCCCCCTCATGTGGCGGAGTGATCTCCGCCTGCTGGGGCTACGATGCGCAAAAATTACTGAAGTAAAGGTTAACCAGAAAACGCCTCGACAGCACGATTCCGCACTCAGTAGGCGATCTTCGCCACCGCGCGCAGCTCTTCGGGCGTCGTCGTGGGGAACCCGAAGAACTCGAGATAGGCCGGAATCTGCTCGAACAGCATGTCGAGCCCGACCTGGATGCGGCAGCCGCGTGCCGTCGCGGCCTCGAGCAGCGGCGTCATCTCCTGTTTCATGACGACCTCGCCCACGAAGGTCGACGCGGCGAGCCGGGAAACATCGAACGGCAGCGGATCGCCGGCCTTCATGCCCAACGGCGTGGCGTTGACGACAAGATCGTAGCCGGCCGGATCGCTCGACCCGACGCGGATGTCCAGTTTGGGATAGTGCGCGCGAAGCCGCGTGCCAAGGGCGGCCGCATTCTCCGGATTGACGTCGTGGAGCCCGATCCCGGCGATCTTCGCGGCCGCCAGCGAGGCCGCGATGGCCGAGCCCACGCCGCCGCCGCCAACCACCAGGGCCCGGGCCCCGTCGAGGACCAGCCCCTTGCGCTTCACGCCGCGCACGAAGCCTTCGCCGTCGAACATGTCGCCCGACAGCGTGCCGTCGGCACGCAGCATGATCGCGTTGCAGGCACCGGCGATCTTCACGGCCGTCGACACCTCGTCGAGCAGGCCCACCGTCGTCACCTTGTGCGGCATGGTGACCAGCGCGCCATGGATGTTCGTCAGCCGGAACAGCAGCTTCAGGAACTGCGGATAGTCTTCGGCGCGGCAGCCCATCGGCACCACGACCGCGTCGATGCCGTGCTTCGCGAAATACGGATTGTAGATCATCGGCGCCTTGAAGCTCTCGGTGGGCACGCCGAGATGCGCGATGAGTTTGGTCTTTCCGCTGATCATTCCCGATGCGACTCCGACACGGTTCCGGCCGTCACGCAAAGCTGGCTCCGGCCCCGCGGATCAAATACGATTCGCATTCCCAAGTCACGGAGCAACCGACATGGCCGCCCCCTACCGCATCCTCGGCATCGCCGGCAGCCTGCGCGCAAAGTCCTTCAACCGGGCATTGCTGGCCCACGCGCAGAAGAACGCCCCCGCCTCGCTTGCCATCGACATCCACGACCTCGCGGGCGTGCCGCTCTTCGACCAGGACGTCGAGGCGAAGGGCTTTCCGGATGCGGTCGCGCGGTTGCAGGCGGCCGTGGGGGCCGCCGACGGCGTGCTGATCGCGACGCCGGAGTACAATTCCGGCATCCCGGGCGTGCTCAAGAACGCGCTCGACTGGATGTCGCGCCCGCCACACAAATCGACATGCACGGGCAAGCCGGTCGCGGTGATGGGTACTTCGCCCGGCATGGGCGGCACGCTGCGCGTCCAGGTCGTCATGCGGCCGGTCCTGGCGGGCATGGGCATGGTGCAGATGGTCGGCGCCGACACGGCCGTTCCCGGGGCCGGCACCGCCTTCGACGCCGAGGGCAATCTCGTCGACGAGAAGGCGCGGGCGGCGGTCGGCCGGACGCTCGGTGCGCTCGCGGCCTGGATCGCGCGGCTGCAGCCCAGGGGCTAGGCCGCGGCGACCTCGTCGGTCCACACGCGGAACGACGCCAGCGTCGTCATCCCGAAACTGTTGGAGAGCGGCACGTCTGCGGCATCGCGCCCACGGCCGATCAGCACGCGCCCGATGCGCGGCACGTTGTGGCGCGCGTCGAACGTGTACCAGCGGTGATCGAGATAGGCCTCGAACCACGCGCTGAAATCCATCGGCGCCGGGTCGGCCGGAACGCCGATGTCGCCAAGGTAGCCCGTGCAGTAGCGCGCCGGAATGTTCATGCAGCGGCAGAACGCGACCGCCAGATGCGCGAAGTCGCGGCAAACGCCAGTCCCTTCGGCGTAGACGTCGGCCGCCGACTTGGTCGAGCGGGCCTGCATATAGTCGAAGCGGATGTGGTTGTGGACGAAATCGCAGATCGCTTGCACGCGCCCCCAACCCATCGGCGCGTTGGCGAACAGCGCCCAGGCGATTTCCGACAGCTTGTCGGTCTCGCAGTACCGGCTGCCGAGCAGGTAGACGAGCTGCTCGGACGGCAAATAGCGCACGTCGATCTGGTGGGCGTTGGGTGCGAAATCGTCCGGCACGCGCGGATCGGCGATGAACGCGTCGCCGGTAAGGCGCACGAGGCCGGCGGGTGCCGTGATCCGGCTGCACAGGTTGCCGAAACCGTCGATATAGGACTGCACCGGTACGTCGGGCGAAACGCCGATGAGATCGGGTGCCGCCAGATCGTTCTCGCGCGACGGGTGGACGCGCAGCATCAGCAGCATCGGCGTGGGCTGCGGGCACTGGTAGGCGATGTCGTAGCCGAGACGGATCCGCATCGGGTCCTCCGGTTGTCCCTTGTGACCGCGTCCGAAATCCGGACTACGGCATGATCTCGCCGCCGTTGGGGTGCAGGAGCTGGCCGCAGAAATAGGCCGACGCGTCGGATGCCAGGAACACGAAGCTCGGTGTCATGTCGTCGGGCTGGCCGAGCCGCTTGAGCGGCAATGCTGCCGCGTGCGCGCGCTTGGCGGCCTGCGACAGCGGATCGAAGCCGGTATCCACCAGCCCCGGCGCCACGCCGTTGACGAGGATGCCCGCCGGCGCAAGTTCCTTTGCCAGCGCGCGCGTGAAGCCGATCAACCCGGCCTTGGCCGCACTATAGGCCGTGTAGTCCGCCCGGCCGATGTAACCCAGCTGCGAGCACACGTTGATGATGCGCCCCTGCCGGCGCGGCTTCATCGCGCGGGCGGCCGCACGCGCGCACAAGAACGCGCCGCGCAGATGGACTGCCATCATCCTGTCCCAGTCGGCGAGCGACATCCTGTCGATGGGCTGCGATTTCTGGATGCCCGCGTTGTTGACGAGGATGTCGAGCCGGCCGAAGCGCTTGCGGTGTGCCGCGAACAGGCTGGCGACCTGCTTCTCGTCAGTCACGTCGGCACGCACGGCGATCGCGGAGCCGCCCATGCGCACGATCGCGCGGACCGTGCGCTCGGCCGCTTCGGGCCCGGCGAACCACGCGACGGTCACGTCCGCCCCCTCGCGCGCAAAGGCAAGCGCCACCTCGCGGCCGATTCCGGTATTGCCGCCGGTCACGAGAGCCTTCTTGCCCGCAAGCTGTCCCAACGCGTTCTCCTTCAGGCGATCTCGGCGAACAGGCGGCCCCAGCCGCGCACGCGCGACGGCGGCACGCCGACCTTGCGCAGCCCGTCCCACACGGCCGTCGCCACCGTATCGTAGATCGGGATGCCGAGTTCCTTTTCCAGCGCTTCGACGACCGGGCCGCCGCGCATGTTGGTGCAGAAGACCGTTATCGCATCGGGCTTCGCGATTGCAACCTCCCGAACGAGTTGTGCGATGCGCTCTTGCGTATACTCGGCGAACGAAAAATTGCCACGATCGCGCAGATGGCGCTCGGCGACGACTTCGAAGCCTTCGGCCGCGAAGTTGGCGGCGATCTTCGTCTGGATCTCGTCGAGATAGGGTGTGACGAAACCCAGCCGGCGCGCGCGCGTCGTGCGCAGGATTTCGGCGAGTGCCAACACCGAGGTTCCGGCCTTGATGCCGGTCGTCGCCTCGATTGAAGCACAAAGCCGCCGGTCGGCCTCGAAGCCGAGCCAGCCCGACGACGTGCCGTTCCACACGATGGCGCCCACCTTCGCGTCGGCGAGCAGGCCGGCGGCCGCCAGGATCGGCGCTTCGTCGAACTGTGCCAGCGCCAAAGCACCCAGCGAGATCTCCGTCACGCGGAATCGGCCGAAATGCGCGGTCACGTCCGGCAGGTCGGCCAGCATCGCCGCGGTCACGGGTTCGAGGACCGTGTTCGACGAAGGCGTGAGCATCCCGATGCGTTTGCGCGTTTCCATGGTTCCATCCGCTGGCGTGCCGCCGTCTGGCACGCAATTTCCATACCCGAGCCGGAGACGAACCGATAGGTTGGCGGAATGTCCGGAAATCTCCTGATCAGGCAGGCGCGAATCCTGACGATGGCCGAACCGCGCCATATCGACGCGGGCGACATCCTGATCCGCGACGGCATCGTGCGGGCGGTCGGATCGGTGCCGCCTGCTGAGATCCCGGCGGGCATCCGCACGATCGACGCCAAGGGCCGGCTTGCGATTCCGGGCCTGATCAATGCGCATGTCCATTCGCCCGGCAACCTGATGCGCGGCTGTCTGGACGGCTATCCGCTCGAGATCTTCATGCTTTACGAGGTGCCGCCGCTCGCCGAAGCGGCGCAGGCCGGGCGGCTCGCCTATCTGCGCACGGCCCTTGGCGCCATCGAGATGCTCAAGCTGGGCATCACGAGCGTGCTCGACGACGCGTTCTTCGTGCCGGGCGTGTCGCCGGACGCGATCGACGCCGTGATGGCCGCCTATCGCGACAGCGGCATGCGCGCGACCGTGGCACTCGACCAGCCCAACGTCGTCGAGTACGAGAAGCAGCCCTTCCTTGCCGAGCTGATCCCGCCGGAGATCCGCCGCCGGATGGACGCGGCCCCGCGCCAGTCGGCGGACGAACTGATGGACTGCTATGCCCATCTGGTCGGCACCTGGCACGGGGCCGCCGACGGCCGGCTTTCCGCCGCCGTGTCGTGTTCGGCACCGCACCGCGTCACGCCCGACTATTTCGCACGGCTGTCGGCGCTTTCGCGGACCCGCGACCTGCCCTTCTTCGTCCATATCCTCGAGACCAAGACCCAGCGCGTGTTCGGCGAGGAGAAGCTCGGCAAGTCGCTTGTGCGCCATGTCCACGATCTCGGCCTGCTCGACGAGCGCATGCTCGTGATCCATGCGATCTGGGTCGACGACGGCGACATCGCCCTGCTCGCGAAATCCGGCTGCACGGTCGCGCACAACCCGGTCTGCAACCTGCGCCTGGGCAGCGGCATCATGCCGTTCCGTCGCCTGCGCGAGGCCGGCGTCAATCTCGCCCTTGGCACCGACGAGGCCACCGTCGACGACACGCACAATCTCTGGCTTGCCGCCAAGACCGCCGGGCTCGTCCACAACATCACCCGCGACGACTACCGCGACTGGCCCAAGGCGCCGGAAATCCTCGACATGCTCCATGCCGGCGGGGCACGCGCGGCTCGCTCGAAGGTTCCGTTGGGCCAAATCGCGGTGGGTGCGGCAGGCGACATCGCCCTGCTCGATCTTGCGACAACCGCGTTCACGCCGCTCAACGACGTCGAACGCCAGCTCGTCTATTGCGAGACCGGTTCGTCGGTGCGCGACGTGATCGTCGCCGGCACGCCGGTGGTCGAGAACGGCCGGCTGCTCACTCTCGACGAAGCGGCGATCCTTGCCGAGATCGCGGCACTGGCACCGAAGCTGGCGGGGGAAATGGCCGCCTTGCGCCGGGATGCGGCCGAACTCGAACCCTATTACCGGGCGCTCTACATGCGCGCGATGGACCGCGACGTCGGCCTTGCGCGACGCGGCGGCGAGGGTTAGTCGAGCGCGAACACGCGGCCCCAGTCGCGGATATGTGCGGTCTCCTGGTCCAGCAGGCGCAGCGCCTTCCACACGATGATCGAGGTCGCGTCGTAGAACGGGATGCCCGTCTCGGCTTCGATGCGCGAGGCGATGCAGGCGGTGGGGAAGTTCGTGCACCAGCCGATCAGCGCGTCCGGTTTTGCGGCTGCCGCACGGCGCGCCATGTCGAGGATCGCGGGCAAAGGCATGCTTGCATAGTCGAGATTGTCGGCGATGCGCGCGTTCTCGCGCACGACGGTCTCGTAACCGAGCGCCGCGAAGTTCCGCTCCACCTTCGCCTGATAGGGATCGAGATAGGGTGTCACGAATCCCAGCCGGCGCGCGCCGGTGCGGGCCAGCACGTCGAGCATGGCGAACATCGAGCTCGTCGCCGGGCAGCCGGCAGTCTCCGCCAGCCGGCGCACGAGTTCGCGTTCGACGTCGATGCCGACCGACCCGCCCTTCGAGCCATTCCACACGATCAGGTCCGGGCGGGCGTGGCCAAGCAGGCGGGCGGCTCCCAGCATCGAATCCCAGTCGTAGCTGTCCGGAAACGGATCGCTGGCGCCGAACACGGCACTGCGCGAAAAGTGCGGCGACACGCCGGGCGCCTGCGCGAGGATCGCCAGCATGACGCGTTCGACCACCGTGTTGCCGGACGGCGTGACCGTCGCAAGGAAGCGGACGGGTCGCCCATAGTGTTCGATCGGATCGGCCATTCCACTCCCCGGATTTCGCGCCGGATTCCGGTCGCGGCACCGCCGGATCGGCGCTAGGCTTGCGGCGCTGCGGGCCGGAAGTTGCAGCATGGAGCGTGCCATGCCGTCCGATACCGCGCGCCGAATCTATCGGATGCCGCCTGCCGCCCGCGAAACGGGCAAACGGCGCAGAAAAAGGCATTCGTATCTTCCAACATCGTCCAACCGCCGGGAACCGCCATGCGCCTGCTGCTCGTCAATTCCAACACCTCCGAGTTCGTCACCGGCAAGGTCGCCGAAGCGGCACGCGCGGTCGCCGCACCGGGTACCGAGATCCGCGCGGTCACCGGCACGTTCGGTGCCCGCATCATCGGGTCGCGCAGCGAGAACGCGATCGCCATGCATTCGACGATGGCGCTCGTCGCCGAGCATGCGGGCGACTGCGACGGCGTGCTGATCGCCGTCTCCTACGACACGGGTGCGGATGCCGCGCGCGAATTCCTGCCGATCCCGGTGCTCGGCATGACCGAAGCGGCCCTTCACGTCGCCCTGCTGGCCGGCAAGCGCGTGGGCGTCATCGTCTTCGGCAAGCGCGTCCTCGGCCTCTATCGCGACGTGATCGCGGCGACCGGCCTTGGCGGCTGCGTGGCCGGCTGGCGGGCACTCGAGAGTGCCGCCCCCTATGCGCCCGGCGACCAGAGCGAGGCCGACCGGATGATCGTCGCGGCGGCCGCCGATCTCGTGGCGAAAGACGGCGTCGAGGCGATCGTGCTGACTGGGGCCGTGATGGCCGGTGTGCCCCAGCGCCTCCAGTCGCAGATCGAGGTGCCGATGTTCGACGGTATCTCGACCGGCGTGCCGCTCCTCGAAGCGCTCGTGCGCATGAAGCCCGCGAAGCCGCGCACGGGCAGCTATGCGCCCGTCGGCGGACGCGACAGTGTCGGTCTCTCCGCCGCATTGGCCGGCAAGCTGAAGGGTTGAGATGGGCCCGATTCATCCCGGGCGTTTCGACGACATCCCGATCGTCCGCCGGCCCGACCGCACCTGGCCGGAAGGCAAGCGGCTTGCGGTTTATGTGGCGCTCAATCTCGAATCCTATTCCTTCGGCGAGGGGCTTGCCGAGGACATCGTCCCCGGCTCGGGCCAGCCCGACGTGCTGAACTGGTCGTGGCGCGAGTACGGCAACCGCGTGGGTGCCTGGCGCCTGCTCGAGGAATTCCGCACGGCGGGCCTGCCCGCCTCGCTGCTGGTAAACGCGGCGATCTATTCGCGGCATGCCGAGCTTGCCGCCGCCTTCGCCGCGGACGGCGCCGCGATCGTGGCGCACGGGCGCACGAACTCGGAAAGCCAGGCCGGACTCGACGAGACGGCCGAGCGCGCGCTGATCGAAGAGGCGCGCGCCACGATCGCGCACCATGCGGGTTCCGCCCCGGCCGGATGGCTTGGCCCGTGGATCGCCGAGACCGAGCGCACGCCCGACCTTCTGCAGGCGGCCGGCTTTTCCTACGTGCTCGACTGGTGCATGGACGACCAGCCGGTGTGGATGAAAACGCAAGCCGGCCGCCTGCTCGCCGTGCCCTATCCGCAGGAACTCAACGATTCGAACGCCATCGTGGCCCGCCGCCACAGCGCGGCCGACTTCGCCGACATGATCGTCGACCAGTTCGACGAGATGCGCGAGCAGGCCGCCGGCCAGCCGCTCGTCATGGGGATCGCCCTGCACGCCTATGTCGCCGGCCAGCCCTTCCGCTTGCGAAAGCTGCGCGCGGCCCTGCGCCATGTCGCCCAGCAGCGGCCCGATGTCTGGCTCGCGACGACGGACGCCGTCGCGGCCCACTGGTCGCTGGCATAGGGATTGCTCCTTCCGGACACCCCCCTCGTCCGGATCAGGAGTCTCTCGGCATGCGTTCAGTCATTCTCGGGGCCGTCGCGGCCGTTCTCGCCGTCTCCGGCGCATCCGCCCAGACGCCGGTCCGCTGGCTGAGCCAGACACCGACCGTCCAGACCCAGTATCCGATCGAATCGGCCGCGATGGCGCGCATCACGTCGGCCGGCGTGGGCCTGCGCGTCGACCGGCAGGAATTCATGGCGCTCGGCCTCAATCTCGGCGATGCGCTGCGCCTCGTGCGCGGCGGCTCCTACGACATCGTTTCCACGCAGGTCGGCCTCGCCTCGCGCGACGACCCGTTCCTCGAAGGCATCGACCTGATCGGCGTGTCGACCGACATGGACGATCTCGAATCCTCGGTGAAGGCCTACCGCGCGATCTTCGACAAGCGCGTCGAGCAGCGCTTCGGCGCACGCGCGCTGGCGATCTGGCCGTTCGGCCCGCAGGTGTTCTTCTGCAACCAGGCGATCAAGACGCTCGACGATCTCAAGGGCCAGCGCGTGCGTTCGTTCACGCCGTCGATGTCGAAACTGCTCGAGCAGCTCGGCGCCACGCCGGTCTCCATCTCGTTCCCGGAAGTCTATCCCTCGCTGCAGCGAGGCGTCGCCAACTGCGGCGTCACGTCGCCGACCTCGGCCAATACCGGGCGCTGGCCGGAGGTGACCTCCCACCTGCTGCCGCTGTCGGTGTCGGGTTCGGTCCAGGCGCATCTCGTCAACGCCGCATGGTTCGCCAAACTGACGGCACCCCAGAAGGACACGCTCTCGCTCGAGCTTCGCCGGATGGAAGCCGAACTGTGGAACCTCGCGCGCAACACCAACAAGATCGCGACCGACTGCAGCATCGGCAAGGAGCCGTGCACCGCCCCGCATGTCAGCTACAAGATGACGCTGGTCGACGTGGCACCCGCCGACCTCGCGCGCGTGCGCAAGATCTCGGCCGAGCAGGTCCTGCCGGAATGGGCCGAGCGCTGCGAGCGTTCGTATCCCAACTGCAAGCAGGCCTGGAACGCCAGCATCGGCAAGGCGCGCGGGATCACGATCCGCTAGATGGCCGAATTGGGTCCGTACGACAGCGACAACCCCGTCGCGCGCGCGCTGGGACCGGCGGTCCGCTGGTTCCAGATCGCGTGCGGCTGGGCGCTTGTCGCGATCTGCTTTGCCACCCTCTACGACATCGTCGCGCGCCGGCTGTTCGGCCACTCGGTGCAGGGCGTCAACGAACTGGGCGCCTATCTGCTCGCCATCGTTTCCGCCTTCGGGTTTTCATCGGCCCTTCTCCAGAAGGCCCATTCGCGGGTCGATTTCCTCTTCCCCTATCTGCCGCCGCTCGCCGTCTCGATCCTCAATCTCGCGACCGCGGTGCTGCTGGCCGGCCTTGCGGCGATTTCGGTCTGGCAGGGTTGGCACGTGCTGGACGAAAGCCTGCTGTTCGACAGCCGTGCGGCCACGCCGCTGCAGACGCCGATGTGGATCCCGCAGGGCCTGTGGTTTACCGGCCTTGCGGTCTTCGCCGGCGTCACGTCCGCGTGCGCGGTCCACGCCGCGATCCTGTTCGTGCGCGATCGCAAGCGGCTCGACGCGCTCTACGGCCCGCTGACGGTCGAAGGACAGATCGAGGTGGAGACGCAAGGCACGCTGCCGCCTGACGCACTGGGCAAAACGCCATGACGATCGGGATCGCCGCCGTCGCGATCGGCTTTGCCGGGATGCTCCTGCTGCTTTTCCTCGGCATGCACGTGGCGACCGTGCTGTTCCTGACGGCCGCCATCGCCATCGAGATCTATTTCGGTGGCTCGCTGATGAGCATCTACGGCACGCAGCTGTGGAGCGCCATGGAGGATTACATCCTCCTGTCGATCCCGCTTTACATCCTCCTCGGCGAGATTCTCGTGCGATGCGGCGCCACCGACAAGATGTACGGCGCGCTCGCCCTGTGGCTCGGCCGGCTGCCGGGCGGCCTGCTGCACACCAATGTCGGCGCCTCCGCGCTGTTCTCCGCCGTGTCGGGTTCGTCGGTATCGACCGCGGCGACGATCGCGACGGTGGCGCTGCCTTCGTTCCGCCAGCGCGGCTACGACGACCGGCTGGTGCTGGGCTCGATCGCCGCGGGCGCTTCGCTCGGCAACCTCATCCCGCCGGGCATCGCCTTCATCGTCTATGCGGCGCTGACGAACAGCTCGGTCGGCCAGCTCTATGCCGGCGCCCTCGTCCCGAGCATCCTGATGACGTTGCTGTTCATGGCGACGATCGTCGCCATCGCGTTGCTCCGTCCCGACCTCACGGGGCCAAAGGAACCGCGCCGGACCCTTGCCGAGCGCATCCGGGGCCTTGGCGACCTTGCCGGCCCGCTCGTCGTCTTCGTCGTCATCATGGGCTCGATCTATACCGGCTGGGCGACGGTGACGGAGTCCGCCGCACTCTCGGTGCTGGTGGCGCTGGCCATCGCGGCGGCCAACCGCACGCTGAGCATCCGGATGCTGCACGAGAGCTTCGTGGCGACGGCGAACCTCACGGCCATCACCATGCTGATCCTGGCGGTGGCCTTCTTCCTCAATTTCGCGCTCGGCAGTCTCAACGTGACGCAGACGCTAAGCACCTTCGTCGCCGGCATCGGGCGCTCGCCGACCGAGCTCATGTGGATCCTCGCGGTGTTCTACGTCCTTCTCGGCATCTTCTTCGAGACGCTGCCGATGATGGTCGGCACCGTGCCGATCGTCTTCCCGATCGTCGTGGCGATGGGCATCGACCCGGTCTGGTTCGGCGTGTTCATGGTGCTGATGTGCGAACTCTCGCTGCTCTCGCCGCCCGTGGGCATGACGCTTTACGTGATCCAGGCCGTGCGGCGCGAAGGCAACATCCGCGACGTCTTCGCCGGCACTATTCCGTTCGTCGCGGCGATGGTGCTGATGACGGCGATCCTGATCCATTTCCCCGGGATCGCGACGGAGCTGCCCCGGCGGATGTTCGGCCCGGGCTGACGGCGCGGATTTCTCTGCTCGACAAGCGGTCGTCAGTTGCCCCCATAATGGGTTGCTCAATCCGGAACGGTTGCAATTCCATGTCAGTCCCCGTCCAGCAAGTGGCAAATCCGTGGCTGCCACGCACCTTCGAATCCGGCGGCGGCTCGATGTGGCTGCTCGGCAACCTCGCCGTCGCGGCCAGCTACTTCGCGCTTGCGTTGATCGTGTCGCGGTTTTTTGCGGCCTACGGCCTGTTTCCGGCGCCGATCTGGCTGCCCGCAAGCGTGGCGATGGTCGCCGCACTGGCCGGCGGTCTCGGCGCCGCACCTGGGATCTATGCCGGCGCGTTCATCGCCAATTTCGTCCTTTTCGACCCGCCGGTCGCCGAAGCGGCGGCGATCGCCGCGACGAACACGGCCGGCCCGCTGCTGGGCGCCGCCCTGCTGCGGCGATGGCATCCGCGCAAGGGGCTGTTTGACAGCTTCGCCGGGGTCGTTGCCTTCCTTGCGTCGACCACGCTCGTGGCGCCGGCAATCACGGCGCTCGGCGGTGCCGCCACCTTGACGATCGGCAAGCCGTTTAACGGCGCCATTTTCTACGAGATCTGGCTCGGCTGGTGGCTGTCGGACAGCGGCGGCACCCTGTTTCTTGCCGCGGCGGCGATCCTGTGGCTCGGGCTCGAAAAGGACCAGCGCGGCCCGGCCGAGCGGCTGGCGCCGCGCGAACTGTTCGTGTGGACGACAGTCGCCGTCTTCACCGTGCTGCTGTTCCTGACACGCGAACTGCCGGGTGCCGCGATCAAGTGGGCGTTCCCGTTCCTGCTGGTCGTGCCGATCGCGTGGGTGGCGCTGCGCATGTCGCTGCGCGCGGCACTCACGCTGGTTTCGCTCGTCGCGATCTTCGCCAGCGCGGGAACCGTCGCCGGCGTGGGACCGTTCCAGACGGGGGCGGGAAACTCGCTGCAGCTCGTCGGCGTGCTGGTCGTCCTGCTGGCGATGACGGTGCTGACGATCGTGGCACTCGTCGCCGAACGGCGCAGTGCCGAAGCCGCCAGCCGTGTCAAATCGATGTTCCTGGCGACCGCCAGCCACGAGCTGCGCACGCCGCTCAACACGATCATCGGGCTTTCGTCCCTGATGGGCGAAGGGCGCGCGCAGCCCGCCGGGAAGGTCGCGGAGTATGCGCGCGACATCGAGCGCAGCGGCGAGCATCTGCTCGGGCTGATCGACGACCTGCTCGACCTGTCGAAGATCGAGGCAGGCCGGTTCGATCTGCGCGAGAGTGTTTTCGACGTGAGGGAGCTGCTTCAGACGGCGCTGGGCTTTGTCGGCGAACAGGCGCGCAAGCGCGAGATCTCGCTCGAGGCCGATACGAATTCGACGGCGAGGCTGTTCGCCGACCGCAAGGCGCTGTTGCAGGTCCTGCTCAACCTGCTGTCGAACGCCGTCAAGTTCACCCCGCCCGGCGGCAATGTGGGCCTGACCGTGACGCGCGCGGCCGACGGCAGCCTGTCGATATCGGTCAGCGACGACGGGATCGGCATCGAAGCGGCCGCGATGGAGCGTGTCTTCACGCCGTTCGAGCGCGTGCGCGACGGCGATGCGCGCGACGTGCCGGGCACGGGGCTCGGGCTCGCGATCGCGCGCGGGCTTGCCGAACTCCACGGCGGGACGCTGGCAATCGAAAGCGAGCCGGGGCGCGGGACGCGCACGACGCTGCGCCTGCCTGCCGGCCGGGTGCGGTCCGGCGAAACGGCACCCTGACGCGAAAAGGGCGGCCCCGTCGCCGGCGCCGCCCTTCGATCACCGAAAATGCCTGCCGCGACTACTTGATGTTGACCAGGCGCAGCGGGAAGTAATTGTCGGCCATCTGGGTCACGTCGATATTCTGTTTCATCGCCCACACGATCGTCTGCTGGTGGAGCGGGATGTAGCCGAAATCGTCGGCCAGGTGCTTCATGGCCCGGCTGATAAGCTCCTGCCGCTTGCCGCGGTCGGTCTCGACGGCGACGAGGTCGGTCAGCTTGTCGACCTCGGCGTTCGAGTAGCCGCCGTTGTTGAACTGGCCGCGGCTGCGTGCCGTATCCCGGGTGTGCATGAGATTGAACAGCACGTTGTGCGCATCGTAGGTCGCCGGCGTCCAGCCGAGCAGGTAGAACGACGTGTTGAAGCCCGGCGTATTGACCTTGGCGAAGAACCGCGCGCGGGTCTGCGCGTTGAGATTCACCTTCATGCCGATGCGCGCCAGCATCGCGACGGTCGCGGTGCAGATGCCCTCGTCGTTGACGTAGCGGTCGTTCGGGCAGTCGAGCGTCACCTCGAAGCCGCCCGGATAGCCGGCTTCCGCCAGCAGCCTCTGGGCCGCCGCCGGATCGAACGGAGCCGCCCGCCTGCCCATCTCGGCCGTGTAGCCGTTGACGCCGGGGGCGATCAGCGAACCGGTCGGGACGGACTGGTTGCGCATGACCCGGCTCTTGATCGCCTCGACATCGATCGCCTGATAGAAGGCCTGGCGCACCCGCTTGTCCTGGAACGGGTTCTTGCCCTTGACGGGCGAGTCCGTCAGCTCGGGGCGCAGCTGGTCGAAGGACAGGTAGATGATGCGCAGTTCCGGCCCCTGCACGAGCTTGAGGCCGGGCGTGCGTGCCAGCCTGTCCTGATCCTGCGGCGGCACCGTATAGACGAAGTCGACTTCGCCCGACAGCAGGGCCGCCATGCGGGTCGCGTCGTTGCCGATGCGGAAGAAGGTCGCCTCGGTGATGTTGTGCGCGGGCTTGTCCCACCAGTTCGGATTCGCGACCAACACCGTCTTCACGTCCGGCTCGCGCGTGCGCAGCACGAAGGGTCCCGTGCCGTTCGCGTTGCGGGTGGCGAAGCTTTCCTCGTTCTTGGTGATGTCGGCGGCGACGGTCGCGTTGTTCTTCTCCGCCCACGTCTTCGACATGATGCCCCAGGTCGAAAGCTGGTCGGGGAAGATCGGGTCGACGCCTTCGGTGTCGAACTCAACGGTGAAATCGTCGATCTTGCGCGCACCCTTGGCGGTCGCCAGCGTGCTCTTGAGATTCGATCCCCCGCTCTTGACGCGAGCGAGCGAGAAGAGCACGTCGTCGGCGGTGAAGGGCGATCCGTCATGGAACTTGACGCCCTGACGCAGGACGAAGCGCCAGACGGTCGGCGCGGTCTGCTTCCACTCGGTGGCGAGCGATGCCTCGAGCCTGAGACTGGCATCGCGCCGCACCAGAGGCTCGTAGATGTTCTGCGTGAAGGTCAGAAGGAACGTTTCGTTGCGCGCGTAAGGATCCATCGAGTTGACGTCGCCGTCATTGGCCCACCGGAAGGGTTTGGCCTCGAGCGGCGAAACGTTCGCACAGACGGCGAGAAAGCCGGCAAGAATGCCGGCAAACCGGGTCATTTTCATTTTTGCCCCCTCCGCTGGAATTCAGGCAAGTTTAGCGGCTGGGATATCCGAATCCACATACTTATGTATTCATATGAAATTCGGGCCACCCGCGAAGGACTGCGGTCGGCTCGGTCTTAAATTGCCTGAAGCGAGCCGACCGGACGGGGCGTCAGTTCGGCCTTGCCGCGTAAAGCTCGCGCAGGTCTTCGGCGGCGCGCGACAGTTCGTTCAGATGCGGATTGAGCGCCAGCGCACGCTCGTAGGCGACAAGGGCCGCCGCCGGATGGCCCTGGCGCATCGCGATCTGGCCGAACCCCGCCAGCGCCCCGTAGTGGCGCGGCTCTCGCGCCAGCGTCTCGACGATGTCGGCGACCGCATCGGCATCGCGCGTTTCCATGAAAGCGAGCGTGGCGCGCTTGTTCCATGCCTCGGCCCAGTCGGGATAGCGCGCGCAAAGATCGTCGAGCGTATCGCGTGCCCGGTCGCTTTCCTTGGCGACGATCTGGCCGATGGCGGCATGCATCGCATCGACGGCGGCGGGTTCCGAATGGTCTGTCCATAGCGCCCAGATGAGGTCGCCCGTCTCCTCGGCACCGCGCGGTGGCTTGTCGCGCTGCAGTTCGCGGAACAGCGCGTCCAGGCGCTTGGGCAGGCCGGCTGGAGGCACGCGATCGCACAAGGTCAGCACGCGACGCAGCGCCGCCGCGATGTCTGGCGGACGCGGAACCGACGCGACCGGCGGCCGGACTGCGGTCCGACGGGCGGCTGGCTGTTTGCGTTCCTGTTTCACGAGGCACAATTTCGCGCATTCGCCGTCCGGTTTCTATCTTTTTCGCGCGGGTCCGAGGGGATTGGCTATAGTCCGGGCTGTCATGGAATCGTCTCCCAGGAAGCGTCTCGTCGCCGTCGGCGCCACGTGCCTAACGAGCATCTACCGCATCGAAACCATTCCTGTGGCACCTGCCAAATCGGTGTCGACGCAAGCCTGCCGCGTCGTCGACGGGATGGCGATTTCGGCCGCCTGCGCCTTCAGCCGCCTTGGCGGCGAGGCCGAAGTCTGGGCGCGCATCGGCGACGATCCGCAAGGTGCCGCGATGCTCGTCGAACTGGCCGAAGCCGGCGTCGATGTCTCGTCGTGCCGGGTGATCCCGGGCGGGAAGTCGTCGCACTCGGCCGTCATCGTCGACCGGAACGGCGACCGGCTCGTCGTTCCCTACCACGACCCCAGCCTCGACCGGACGGCGGACTGGCTGCCGTTCGAGCGCTACGCGAAGGCCGATTTCATGCATTGCGAGGTCCGCTGGCCCGAAGGCGCTGAAGCGGCACTGGCGGCGGCACGGCGGGTCGGCCTGCCGGCCATGCTCGACGGCGAAACGGCTCCGCTCGACGTGCTCCACCGGCTGGTCCCGCTCGCCACGCACGCGGTGTTTTCCGATCAGGGTCTTTTCGCCTTCGCCGGCACCGGCGATCTCGAGGCGGCGCTGCGCCATGTCGCCGCCAGCCACGACGGCCACGTGGGTGCGAGCTGCGGACCCGCCGGCTACGCGTGGATCGAGAACGGCGCCGTCCGGCGCGTTCCGGCACCGAAGGTCGATGTCGTCGACACGTTGAGCGCCGGCGACGTGTTCCATGGCGCGCTGGCACTCGCACTTGCCGAGGGCCGCCCGATGGAAGCGGCCGCGCGCTTCGCGTGCGTTGCCGCGTCGATCAAATGCACGCGCTTCGGCGGACGGCTCGGCTGCCCGACCCGCGACGAGGTCGAGGCGGCGGGCGGCTAGTTCAGCCTTTCGCGAAGCCTGCCGCTTGGCGGGCGAGCGCTTCGATCGCCGGCCAGTCGCGCGTGGCAAGCGCATCCTTCGGCACGACCCACGAACCGCCGACGGTCATGCAGTTGGGCTGTGCGAGATAGGCCGGAATGTCGGCGGGCCGGATGCCGCCGGTCGGACAGAAGGCGATTTCGGGAAAGACCGGCCCCATCGCCTGGAGCCAGGCCACGCCACCCGCCACGTTGGCCGGAAAGAGCTTGAGCTCGGCAAAGCCGTGCTCGCGCGCCATCATGATCTCGCCCGCGGTCGACACGCCCGGGATGAAGGGAAGCCCCGCGGCGCGCACGGCCCCCGCAAGCGCCGGCGTGAGCCCCGGCGAGACGCCGAAGGCCGCACCGGCAGCACGCGCGCGCGCGACGTCGTCGGCATTGAGGATGGTGCCAAGACCGATGCTGGCCTCGGGAGCCGCCGCGATCATCGCCTTCAAGGCGTCGATCGCCGCCGGCGTGCGCAGCACGACCTCGAACGTCAGGATGCCGCCACGCACGAGCGCACGCGCCAGATCCGCGGCAACCGACGCGTCCGGGATCGTCAGGATCGGCATCACGCGGCCGCGAGCAAGGATTTCGCGCATGGAACGGCGTTGGCTGGACATCGGTTCTTGCTTTCGGCATCGCTTCCGGGAAGTCCGCGACGATAGGACGGGCGAACCGGCCGGTCAACGTGACGCCGGAATCGCTTGCGCGGCGGGCATGGGCTAGAGTTCCCAAACTGCCTTCCCAACGATCCAGGCGATGCCGACGCCAGACCCCGATCCGCACCTGCCGCAGCAGTCGCCCCGCAGCCTTGCCGAACGGCTCGGCGCGCGGATGGCGGCCGTCTTCGCATCGCTTGCAATCGTGCTCCGGCGCCATCAGGAAGGCCAGGCTGCCCGCGCGGCCGCCGCAGCTGCCGAGGTCCGCTTTCGCGAAGGTCTCGATGCGCTGGGCGAAGGCTTCGCGCTCTACGATGCTTCCGACAGGCTCATCGCGTGGAACGCGCTCTACGTCGTCTTCTTCCCCGACGCGCGCAGCCGCATCCGCGTCGGCATGAAGTTCGACGAGCTGCTCGCACTTGTCGCCGGCGATCCGATCTGGTCCGGCCGCGAGGACGAGCGCGCGCGCTTCATCAATGCAAGCCGGACCGGAAGATCCGCGACGGGTGCCCCCTTCGTCCTCGAGCTTCCGGGGCACAAGGTTGTCGAAGGCATCGAACGGCGCACGGCGGATGGCGGCCGTGTCGTCATCGTGCGCGACATCACGGCCGAACGCGCGGCCCTGCGCGCACTCGCGATCAGCGACCAGCGCTTCCGCGACGGGCTGGCGGCGATGACCGAGGCCTTCACGCTCTACGACGAGGAGAACCGCCTGGCGATCTGGAACGACCGGTTCGTCGAGCTGTTCCCGCATCTCGTCGGGCGCCTGCGCGTGGGGATGGCGCACGAAGAGATCATCCAGCTGGACGCGGCCTCCCGGCTCTACGAGGGCGATGACGCCGAAGACGAGGTCCTGCAGGCCGCCCGCCTGCGGCGCGAGCGGCCGGGCATGCCCTACGAACTGCGGATGCGTTCGGGCCAGATCATCGAGGGCATGCAGCGGCGCACCGCCGACGGCGGACGCGTCGCCACATATCGCGACGTCACCGAAGCCCGCCGCACGCTCAAGCAGCTTGCCGACAGCGAGATTCGCGTGCGCGACTTCGCCCAGGTCACGTCGGACTGGTTCTGGGAGACCGATCAAGAGCACCGCTTCACGTTCGTATCCGATCCGCGCGGCGTTCTGGCGCTCGACCTGCAGGCGACTCTCGGGCGCACGCGCATCGACCTGATGGAACCCGTCGACGGGTTTCCCGAATCCGAGATCGCGGCCCACCGCGCCGCACTCGACGCGCATCGTCCGTTCCGCGATTTCATCTACCCGCTCCGGCTCGGCAGCGGGACGCTCGAATGGGTCGATGTCTCGGGCATCCCGCTGTTCGACGATTCCGGGGCCTTCGTCGGGTATCGCGGTGCAGGGCGCCTCGTCTCCGAGCAGGTCCGCGCGCGCCGGCGTCTCGAGCTTCTCCAGAACGCGATCGACAACGCCAACGACGCGGTGACGGTCGTGGAGGCGAGCGGCCATCGGGAACGTCGGGTCGAGATCGCGTTCGTGAACCGCGCGTTCGAACGCCTGACGGGCTTCTCGGCGGCGGAAGTCGTCGGCCAGCCGCCGCGCCGCCTGTTCGGCACCGACGCCGACCGGCAGGCGGCCGCCGGCCTGTGGGCCGCGATCCGCGACGGCGTGCCCTATCGCGGCGAACTTCTGCTCGCGCGCAAGGATGGCTCGTCGGGCTGGGTCGACATCCGCCTCGATCCGATATTCGAGCGCGGCCGGCTCACGCACTATGTCGCCATCGAGCGCGACGGCTCGGAGCGCCACGAAAGCCAGGCCCGCCTCGCCGCCGCACGCGACGAGGCGGAAGCTGCCCGCGAGGCCGCCGAGAAGGCCAACCGCGCCAAGTCGGAATTCCTCGCCTCGATGAGCCACGAGATCCGCACGCCGATGAACGGCGTCATCGGCATGGCCGGCGTGCTTCTAGATGGCACGCTCAAGCCCGACCAGCGCCGCGCGGTCGAGACGATCCGCGATTCCGGCGAGATCCTGCTCCAGATCATCAACGACATCCTCGATCTTTCGAAGCTCGAAGCGGGCAAGATGGCGTTCGACGCGCTTCCCTTCGAGCCGCACAGCCTGGCCCAGGGCGTCGTCGACATCGTGACGCCGCGCGCGGCGGCAAAGGAACTGCCGGTATCGCTCGTCATTCGGCCGGACGTGCCGCCGACGCTGGTGGGCGACAGCGTGCGGGTGCGCCAGGTCCTCATCAACCTTGTCGGCAACGCGGTGAAGTTCACCGCCCGCGGCTCGGTGCGGCTGGAGATCGACAGGCTGCCGCCCGCCCCCGACGGCCGCCTCTGGATCCGCTTCGCTGTGCATGATACCGGCATCGGCATTCCCGAAGAGCGCCGCAAGGACCTGTTCCGCGAGTTCAACCAGCTCGACAGCTCGATCACGCGCCGCTATGGCGGGACGGGACTCGGTCTTGCGATCTGCCGAAGTCTCGTCGCACGGATGGACGGAGCGATTTCGGTCGAAAGCGAGGTCGGCCGCGGCAGCATGTTCGAGGTCCGCCTTCCGTTTACCGCAGCCGATCCGGCTGCCCTCGTGGCGGCCGCGCGAAGCGACGGCACCGCAGGCGGCGGCGTCCTGCTGCGCCGGCCGGACGGCGGTCCGTTGCGCATCCTGCTCGTCGAGGACAACGAGACGAACCGCCTCGTGGCGCTGTCGATGCTGGAGAGCGTGGGCCTGACGGCCGATCTGGCGGCCGACGGTGCCGCTGCCGTGGCCGCGGTCATGTCGCGGCCCTACGACATCGTGCTGATGGACATCCACATGCCGGAAATGGACGGGCTTGCCGCCGCCCGCGCGATCCGTGCCCTCACCGGCGAGTCCGCCCGCGTCCCGATCGTCGCGGTGACCGCGAACGCCTTCCAGAGCCACGCGAACGAATGCCTGGAGGCCGGCATGGACGATTTCCTGCCCAAGCCCTACCGGAAGGCCGCCCTGCTCGATGCGATCGCCCGCAACGGCCTTTCGCACAAGCCGGATATCGCACAAAGGTAGGCAACCGTCGGGCCGGCTGCTAGATTTTCCCGGTCAACATGTCGTCCTGCTGGAGCCCTCCCCATGATCCTCACCACCACCCAATCGGTCGACGGAAAGCGCATCACTGGCTATCTGGGCGTCGTCTCCGCCGACGTCGTGCTCGGCTCGAACGTCTTCAAGGATTTTTTTGCCTCGGTGCGCGACTGGGTCGGCGGGCGCGTCGGCAGCTACGAGAAGGTATTTGCCGAAGCCAAGCAGGAGGCGTTGGCCGAACTCCAGACCCGCGCCAAGGAACTCGGCGCCGACGCCGTCGTCGGCATCGATCTCGACTACCAGACGATCGGCGGCGACACCAAGATGCTGCTGATGGTCGCGGCCAACGGCACTGCCGTGAAGCTCGGCTAGGCCGATGGGAATGCGCTCGAACCGGGTGGCAATCATGGGACTGTTCGCGAGCCTGCTGGCGTTGATCGGGTGCGACAAGCTGGGAATGAGTCAGGTTGTCTATACGACCGGCGCAGACGTGCCGCAGATCCTCCAGGCCGCGTCGGTCGAAGGGCCGCTCGGCGTCGAAGCGATGGGCGATGGCTTCGGGCTGGACGCTGCCACGCTCGGTGCTCGCGTCGCGGCGGTGCTCGTCGCGAACAACCCGCATCCCTGGCTCAAGTTCGAGACCGATCGCGCCAAGACGGCCGGCGACTACCGCATGATTTTCGTCTTCGACGCGCGATCCGTCCGCCAGCCGGATTTCCCGGCGATCTGTGCAGGACGCGCGCCGCGTTTCGAGCGGGACACCGCAAGATTTAATGTCCATGCGGTCCTCTGCACGCCCCGCGGACCCGTGGTCGCGGTCCATGGCTGGTTGAAGCGGCCGGAATCGTTCGACGATCCGGCACTTCAGCGCCTGATCATCCAGGTGGGCAGCCAGGCGGTCCGCGGTGCCACCTGACCGGATTCAATTTTACCTTTAACCGTTCATAAACGCCGCACGCTCGAT
Organism: Tagaea sp.; assembly: GCA_965279525.1. Taxonomy (GTDB): domain Bacteria; phylum Pseudomonadota; class Alphaproteobacteria; order CACIAM-22H2; family CACIAM-22H2; genus Tagaea. Next base: position 270,116 of record CBDIIB010000005.1, read on the forward strand.
AAAGGGCGCATGAAGCGCGCCTTTCCGGAGTCCCGACCAACATCTGCCGAGCCGTTCCTGTCGACGACGGACTGCGCGATCATGGATGCGATGGCCGACGCGATTCTGGTCGTCAACGCCGAGCACCTGATCCTGCGTGCCAATCCGTCGGCCGGCCGCATGCTCGGTTGCACCGCGGGCGAACTCGAGCGCCTCGAACTGTCGCGGATCGTCCCGAACGCGGACGCGGTTCCGGAGATCTGGGCGGATAGGGGTCGCGCGCACTCGGCCGAGGTCCACGCGCTGTCGCTCGACGGGCGGGCGTTCCCGGCAACGCTTTCCGTCAACGCGATATCCGGCATCGACGCGGCATGGCATGTCGTTTCGATTCGCGACGTCACGGATCAGGCGCGCGCCCATCGCCAGCTCGTCGATCGCACGCTGCGCGACGGGCTTACCGGGCTGCCGACACGCGCCCTGTTTCTCGAACAGGTCGAGCATGCGCTCGCCCGCCGGCGGGCCGGCTCGGCGGACGGCGAGATCGCCGTGATCTGCATCGGGCTCGACCGGTTCAAGCTCGTCAACGACTCGCTCGGATACCCGGCGGGCGACGAGCTGCTCGCGGCCGTCGCGGCACGGCTCTCCGAAGAACTTGGGCCCGGCGTGCCGATCGCCCGCCTGGGCGGAGACGAGTTCGGCATCCTGGTCGACGGCGTGGCGCGCAAATCCGAGGCCGTGGTCGCGGCCGAGCGCGCACTCGGCACGTTCGCGATCACGTTCCCGCTGGCCGGGCGCTCACTCCTCATCGGCGCATCGATCGGTCTCGCCTTTGCCGCATCCGAAGACGAGATCGTCGTACAGACGCTGCTGTCGAACGCCGACGTGACCATGCATCGCGCCAAGCGGGCGGGCGGCGGACGCATCGAGATATTCGAGCCGACGCGGCACAGCGAGGCGCTCGGCCTGCTCGAGATCGAACTTGCACTGCGCGAAGCGCTGCAACGCGGCGAATTCGAGCTCGTCTACCAGCCGATCGTCGATCTCCAGCGCGGCAACCTGCGCGGCGTGGAGGCCCTGCTGCGCTGGAAGCGCGACGGCGGCGCCACGGTACCGCCTTCCGTCTTCATTCCGATCGCCGAGCAGTCCGGCCTGATCGTCCAGATCGGCGAGTGGGTGCTGCGCCGCGCCTGCACGCAGATGAAAGCCTGGCGCGACAGATACGGTGCGGCCGCTCCCGAATACGTGGCCGTGAATCTTTCCGCACGACAGATCGACCGCGACGACGTGCCGGCACTCGTCCGGCGTGTTCTGGCCGACACGAACCTCGATCCGCGCCATCTCGAACTCGAGCTGACGGAATCCTCGGTCGTCGAGAACCCGGAAGTCGGCCAACGCATCCTGCAGGAGGTCGTGGCACTCGGGGTCTCGCTCGCGATCGACGATTTCGGCACCGGCCAGTCCGCCCTATCGCTTTTGCCGCGCTTGCCGCTGGCCAAGCTCAAGATCGACCGCGCCTTCGTCGCGCGCATGGACGTGGAATCGGAAAGCTTCGAGATCGTGCGCGTGATCGTCTCGCTCGCCCAGGCCCTCGGCATGCGTACCGTCGCGGAGGGCATCGAGCGGGAAAGCCAGCTTCGCCTGCTGCGCAGCCTGGGCTGCGCCCATGGCCAAGGCTACTTCTTCCACCGCCCGCTGCCGGCAAGCGAGATCGAGCGCCTGTGCGAAAGCCCGGCGCCGACGAGCATCCGCGCCCAGTCGGCCTGACGGCTAGCGGAAAAGCACGTCCTTCGACGCAAGCACCGCACCACCGACGATGAGGACGCACGCGGCAAGCAGCGAGAAGCTGGCCGTGCCCGTTCCGGCCAGAAGCAACAGTCCCGTCGACATCAGCGGCGTCAGATAGGACGCGGCACCGAGCGCCTTGATGTCGCCCTTCTTCATCCCGATGTCCCAGACGAAGAAGGCAAGCCCGACCGGGCCGAAGCCCATCGCCAGCAGGGCCGTCCACTGGCCCGGCGTCCCGGCATAGGCATCCTCGAAGACGAGATGGCATATCGCCGCAAGCGCCGCCGTGCCGACGCAGAACCCCGTCACCGCATCGGTCGGGACATCGCCAAAGCGGCGCGACAGCACCGAATAACTCGACCAGATCACGGCCGCCGCGAACGCGCATGCGTATCCGGCGATCTGTGCTGGCGCGAAGCCGCCGGCACCGGCACCAGCACCGACGATCAGGACACAGCCCGCAAGCCCCGCCGCGGCACCTGCAAGATGGAACCAGCGCAGGCGCTCGCCCGGCAGGAAGCCGGAGAACACGACGATCAGCAGCGGCCAGAGATAGTTGAGCAGGTTCGCTTCGACCGGCGGGGCGAGCGCGATGGCCGCGAAATAGCAGGCGTGATAGCCGAACAATCCGTAGAGCCCGAGCGCCCAGACGGCCGGGCGCTGGCGCCAGGCGCCGAACAGGGGCTCGCGCCGGATCGCGCGCTTGCCGAGGCCAAGGGCGCCCGCGATCGCGAAGGTGACGGCGCAGCCGAAGAAAGGCGGCGGCTGCGCGATCGCTGTCAGGACGGCGAGCGATGCCCAGAGTGCGACGGCACCCAATCCGATCAATGTCGCCGTGCGGACCGTCAAGATGCGGGACTCCCCGGAACGAAAAAGGCCCCCGGGCATCGCACCGGGGGCCTTCCTCTAGCCGTTTGCCGGAACGGCTTCAATACATGTGCTGGCCGCCATTGATCGACATCGTCGAGCCGGTGACGAAGCCGCCGTCATCCGAAACCAGGAAGAGCACGCCGCGCGCGATCTCCGAGGCTTTGCCGAGCCGGCCGACCGGGATACGCGCGACGATCTTCTCGAGCACGTTGGGCGGAACGGCCCGCACCATGTCGGTATCGATGTAGCCGGGCGCGATCGCGTTGACCGTGATGCCGGCCGAAGCGCCTTCCTGGGCAAGCGCCTTGGTGAAGCCATGGATGCCGGACTTCGCCGCCGCATAGTTGACCTGGCCGTACTGGCCGGCCTGCCCGTTGACCGAGCCGATATTGACGATGCGCCCGAACTTGCGCGCGCGCATGCCTTCGATGGTCGCCCGGCTCATGTTGAAGCACGAGCCGAGATTGGTCTGGATGACCGCGTCCCACTGGTCGAATGTCATCTTGTGCATCGTGCCGTCGCGCGTGATGCCGGCGTTGTTGACGAGCACGTCGACGGGACCGAGCTTCGCCTCGACCTCCTTCACGCCGGCGACGCACGCCTCGTATTTCGACACGTCCCACTTGAAGGCCGGGATGCCGGTGCGCTTGGTGAACTCCTGCGCGGCCGAATCGTTGCCGCCATAGTTCGCCGCGACCTTGTAGCCCGCGTCGCGCAGACCCACGCTGATCGCCTCGCCGATCCCGCGCGTTCCGCCCGTAACGATCGCAACCCGTCCCGACATGTGTTTTCTCCCCGTTTGCTTTTTATCGTTATCGCCGTGCGCTTCAGCGCTCGACGCACATCGCGATGCCCATGCCGCCGCCGATGCACAACGTGGCAAGGCCCTTCTTGGCGTTGCGCCGGCCCATCTCGTGGAGCAGCGTCGTCAGCACGCGCGCACCCGACGCACCCACCGGATGGCCGATGGCGATGGCGCCGCCATTGACGTTGACCTTGGCCGGATCCCAGCCGAGCGTCTTGTTGACCGCACAGGCCTGGGCCGCGAACGCCTCATTGGCCTCGATGAGGTCGAGGTCCTCGACCTTCCAGCCGGCCTTGGCGAGCGCCGCCTTAGACGCGGGGATCGGACCCGACCCCATGATCGCCGGCTCCACGCCCGCCGTCGCCCAGGCGACGATGCGCGCGAGCGGCTTCACGCCGCGCTTCTCGGCTTCCTTGGCCGTCATCACGATGAGGGCGGCGGCACCGTCGTTGATGCCCGAGGCGTTGCCGGCGGTGACCGTGCCGTTCTTGTCGAAGGCGGGGCGCAGCTTGGTCAGCGTCTCGAGCGTCGTGCCGTGCTTGGGATATTCGTCGTCGGATACGACGACGTCGCCCTTGCGGCCCTTGATCGTGACGGGCGCGATCTCGTCCTTGAACTTGCCGGCCTTCTGCGCGGCCTCGGCCTTGTTCTGCGAGGCAAGCGCGAACTTGTCCTGCTCCTCGCGCGTGATCTGCCATTTCTGGGCGACGTTCTCGGCGGTGGTACCCATGTGGTAGCCGTGGAATGCGTCCCACAGCCCGTCCTTGATCATCGTGTCGACCATCTCGGCGTTGCCCATCTTGGTGCCGCCGCGCAGATACATCGCGTGCGGTGCCTGGCTCATGCTTTCCTGGCCGCCGGCAACGACGATGTTGCTGTCGCCGGATTTGATCGCCTGGAAGGCCAACGCGACCGCGCGCAGGCCCGAGCCGCAGAGCTGGTTGATGCCGTAGGCGGTCTTCTCGACCGGGATGCCGGCGCCGATCGCGGCCTGGCGTGCCGGGTTCTGGCCCTGGCCCGCCGTCAGGATCTGTCCGAGGATCGCCTCGTCGACGTCGCCCGGCGCCACGTTGGCGCGCTTCATCGCTTCGAGGATCGCGACCTGACCGAGATAATGCGCCGACACGCCCGAAAGCGCGCCGTTGAAACTGCCCACGGGCGTACGCGCCGCCGAGGCGATGACGATGTCGGTCATGAGTCTCTCCCGTTGTGGAATTCTGTCGGATTGGGGATCAGTCTACGCGTGCCCGCATCAGCGGGGCAAGCGCCCCAGCCAGCCCGCAAGCGGTTCCCAGAGCTCGGACTTCGCGCGCCCACCGACGACCATGCCGATATGGCCAAGCTGAAGTTCGAGCGTGTCCGCCTTCTTCAGTTTTGCCGCGAGCGCGCGTGCGCTGGCCGGTGGCACGATGCGGTCTTGTGCCGGCACGACGCACAGGGCGGGAAGGTCCAGCATGTGCGGCAGGACCGCGCGTCCCGAAAGCGTCCACTTGCCCTTCGCGGGAAGGTTCTCGCCGTACCAGCCGACGAGCGTTTCGCGCGCGACCGGTGCCGACAGCGCCACGCCGTCATTGAGCCAGTCCTCGAGTGCGATGAACGCGCGCAGCTTCGGGCTGTCGTCGGCGAGGCCCGCAAGCCCGCGGAACTTGCGCGCGGCGAGGAACGGATCGAGTGCGGCGAACAGGCCCTGCAGCACATCGACCGGCAGTTCGCCCGCCGCATCGATCCACGGCCACCACGGGCGCAGCGCGTCGCCGATGCCCAGCGCCAGGTCCGTGCGTTCGGTATGGAAATCCCACGGTGTGGCCAGCAGGGCGAGACCCGACAGGCGATGCTGCTGGCGTGCGGCCAGCCCGAGAGCGAGCAGTCCGCCCATGCAATAGCCCAACGCCACTGGCTTCTTCGCGCCCGCACGTTCGACGGCTGAAAGTGCATCGGTCAGGCGCCGGTCGATATAGGCCGACAGCCCGAAGCCGCGTTCGATGTCGCCCGGTGCATCCCAGTCGACGAGGAACGGCCGGAAGCCGCGCGCGGCAAGAAAGCGCGCAAGCGAGTTTCCCTCGTCGAGATCGAGCACGTAGGCGCGGTTGATCAGCGACGGGACCAGCAGCAGCGGGCGCGCGCCGGCGGGTGCGTCGGGCGCGTAGTCGTAGACGCGCGTCGTACCTTCCTGCCAGATCGCCTTGGGCCATTCGAGCGGCCGGCGCCACGGATGTTTGCGGTAGCGCGTCAGTCCTTCGTGGAAACCGGCGAGGCGGCGCTTGATCTCGCGCCCCAGCGCCTCACGGAACGCCGGTTCCGGATGGCTTGCGAGTTCGCTTTCGAGGCTTGCCGCGCGTTCCTTCAGGCTTGGATGCCAGTCCAGCCCCGGCAGCCGGACCGGTGCCGGCTGCAAGCTTTTCTTCGAGAAGGGCAAGGCGGCGGCGCAGCTCAGCCAGGTCGTCGCCGCGATCGCCACGTGCAGCGCCAGCGGGCGCGGCCCCGTGCGCGGCGGTCGCGGACCCGGCGGCATGCTTGAAGAATTCGGCGAAGGGGCCATCGGCGAACACATTCGCACCCGGCCCGCCGCCCTTCAACCCTTCGGCCGCCGCGGCCCAGATGCCGGCAAGCCCCGCCGGCCCGAGCGTGGCCCAGAGCTGCGCATAACGCCCCATCGTGCGCGACATCTCGGGATCGGCCGACATGGCGGCGACCTGGTCCTGCCAGAGGTCGAGATAGCGTCTGGCGAGTTCGTCCAGATTGGGCGGTTCGGCGGTCATGCAGGCGTCAGCCTAGCCGAAACAAGATGGGCGGTGAATGGTATATGAATACCTTATGCCGATTTAGTGTGCGCTTGCGAGATATCCCCCGGCCATGCCAGTTTAGCCCTATGACAGACACATCCAATGTTCCGCCTGCCGCCGACGCTCCTGCCTCCGGCGAGGCCGGGAAGGAACCCGTCAAGATCAAGAAATATGCAAATCGCCGTCTCTACAACACGGCGACATCGAGCTACGTGACGCTCGACCACCTCTGCACGATGGTCAAGCAGGGCACGGATTTCCTCGTTCACGACGCCAAGACCGGCGAAGACATCACGCGCAGCGTGCTGACCCAGATCATCGTCGAGGAAGAAGGCAAGGGCGGGCAGAACATGCTGCCGGTGGCTTTCCTGCGCCAGCTGATCTCGTTCTACGGCGACAATCTGCAGGCCCTGGTGCCGCGCTACCTGGAAAATTCGATGTCGGCGTTCTCGCGCAACCAGGAGCAGATGCGCACGGCCATGCAGCAGGCGTTCGGCGGCATGTTCCCGTTCAGCACGCCCATGGGCGGCACGATCGAGGAGATCGGCAAGCAGAACATGGCGCTGCTCCAGAACGCGATGAAGATGTGGGCGCCGTTCGGCTTCGAAGGCGGCAAGGCACCGGCAGGTGCCGCACCGGCGAGCGAACCGGGTGCCGGCGTGCAGGGGACTGAGTCGCTGGACGAACTTCGCAAGCAGCTCGAAGCGATGCAGGCCCGCCTCAGCGATCTTTCGAAGAAGCCCTGAAGCCTTAGACTTCGAGCGCCGCGCGGTAGAGGTCGAGCAGCTCGTCCTGCTCCTTGCGGTCGGGCTCTTCCATCTTCCGAAGCTTGATCACCTGACGCATGATCTTCGTGTCGAAGCCGTTGCCCTTGGCTTCGGCATAGACTTCGCGGATGTCCGCGGCCAGATCGGCCTTCTCGGTCTCCAGGCGCTCGATGCGCTCGACGAAAGACTTCAGTTTCGCCGCCGCAATGCCGCCCGTATCGCCGCCGTCCGCCATCTGCCCGTCTCCAAGGATTCGATTCGAAGGAGCCGGAAGCTAGCGGTGCGCGCGCGCCGCGACCAGACGAAATCGTCGTCGTCTGTGGATAAGGTGCATAGCGGGACTAATGCTTGTGCGTGGCCGCGAATTTGGCCTTCTGGTCGGCGCCGGCCTCGTTCTGGTGCTTGGCCTTCCATTCGTCGTAGGGCATGCCGTAGACGATTTCGCGTGCCTGCGGGTCAGTGAGTCCCACGCCCTTCTCCTGGGCGGCGGCGAGGTACCATTTCGACAGGCAGTTGCGGCAGAAGCCCGCCAGATTCATCAGATCGATGTTCTGCACGTCGGTCCGCTCGCGCAGATGCGTGACGAGCCGGCGGAAGGCGGCGGCTTCAAGTTCGGTGCGGGTCTTGTCGTCGAGTTCGGCGGCCATGGCGGTCTCCCGGATCGGGTTTCACCCCTAGATATAGGCCGGGCGGGCGGGCGTTACAAACCCTCGACCGTCTCGGCGATCAGGCCATCCACGACGGCAGCCAATGCACCCGCCTTGTCGGCACCGTCGGCAAGCGCCTTGGCATAGGTGGCACGCTGGCGGTGGGCCGACGTCCCGCGTGCCAGGATCGTGCGGGCGTGCGCGATCTCGGCCGTGCAGTCCAGGCGCTCGGCGTCGGCGCGGACAAGTTCGAACAGTTCCTCCAGCAGCGTGGCATAGGCGACGATCTCGCCCTTGCCGAAATCGACGAGCCCGCCATCGAGCCCGTAGCGCTGCGCGCGCCAGCGGTTCTCCTTGACCAGCATGTGCGGATAGATGCGCCAGCGCTGGTTCATGCGCTTCAGCCGCCACAGCATAGAGATCATGCACTGGTAGAGGGCGGCGATCGCGATCGCGTCGTCGAGATACGGGCACATGTCGGTGATGCGCATCTCGAGCGTGGGAAAGCGCGCCGACGGGCGCACGTCCCACCACAGCTTCGAGGCATCGTCGATGAGGCCGGCCGCGACCAGCCGGTCGAGCTGGCGGCGGTACTCGCCGTAGCTTTCGAAATGGTCGGGCGGACCGGTGCGCGGGAGTTCATTGAAGATCGCCACGCGATAGCTCGCCAAGCCTGAATCCTCGCCCTGCCAAAACGGCGAGGAGGTGGACAGCGCCAGCAGATGCGGCAGGAAATAGCCGATCTGATTCATCAGGTCGATGCGCAGCTCGTCGTCCTCGATACCGACATGCACATGCAGCCCGCAGATCACCAGCCGGCGCCCCACGCCCTGCAAGTCGCGTTCGAGCGCGCGGTAACGATCCTTGTCGGTCGCCCCCGCCCCGCGCCATAGCGCGAAGGGATGCGTCGAGGCCGCGATGGGTGCCAGACCGTAATCGCCCGCCACGTCGGCGACCGCGCGGCGCAGGCGGGCAAGGTCGGCGCGCGCTTCGCGCGCGGTCCGGCACACGCGCGTCTGCACTTCGATTTGGGCGCGCAGGAATTCCGGGCTTGTCTGGCCGGCCTGACCCTGTGCGGCCAGCCGCGCCTCGACTTTCGCAACCAGATCCAATGGCGGATCGCGGGCGAGATCGCGCGAGGTGCGCTCGACCAGCAGATATTCTTCCTCAACGCCGATCGTGAAAGCGGGCTCGCTCATGGATGGACCTTCGCCGTCGCCATCTCCGGCAGGTCGACGAGCGGGGCGATCGCGTCGCCGAAGATCGCGGCCCACCGGTCGCAGCCCGCACGCGTATCGATCAGATCCTGGCGGATCTCGATCAGCGCGTGCGGCAGCCCCGCCTCCTCGCAATGGGCGCGCATCGTGTAGCCGTGCCCGTCGCGCGCGTCGTAGGGCTCGTTGTCGCCGACCGTCACGCCGTCAATCGCCGCCAGTCGCGCCATAAGCGGCACGGGAAGCCGCGGATCGGACTTCCACAGCACGCCCACGTGCCACGGCCGTTCGAACCCCTTGAAGACGGGCGTGCAGGAATGCATCGCCACGACGACCGGCACGCGGCCCCGTTTGACCATGCCGGCAAGCGTTTCGTGGACGGAGGCATGATAGGGCGTGTGCAGGCCGGCAACGCGCATGGCGCGCTGTGCGGGCGTCAGCGCGAAATTTCCCGGCACCGGCGTCCCGTCCGACATTTCCGGGCACAGGCCCGGATCGTCGAGCCGCCGGTTGCAGTCGATGACGAGACGCGAATAGCCGCTTGCCACGACGGCGCAGCCGAAGCGCGCGGCAAGCCGCTTGGAAACCTCGAACGCGCCGATGTCCCAGGCGATGTGGCGGTCCCATTCGGCGCGCGGCACGCCCAGATCGCCGAGCGTGCGCGGCACGGCACGGCTGGCGTGGTCGCAGATCACGACAAGGCGCGTGTCTCCGGTCGCCGGGATCGCGATGACCGGCGGCGGCTCGTCGGGTGCAAGGAGGGGAATCGGGTCTGCCATACGCGCGCGGCGCCACTATAGCGCGCCGCGCGAACGGCCTGCTAGGCTCCGCCGCGACCATGGATCACCGTGCCTTTCTCGTCTCGCTGTTCGACGCGGCCGTCGCCGCCGCCCAGCCCGCCTTGCGGATCCGCGATTTCCTGCCGGCGGCACCGAAGGGCCGTCTCGTCGTCGTCGGTGCCGGAAAGGCGTCGGCGGCGATGGCCAAGGCGTTCGAGGATGCCTGGTCCGGGCCGCTGGAAGGCCTCGTGGTCACACGCTATGGCCACGGCGTGCCATGCCGGCGCATCGAGATCGTCGAGGCGGCCCATCCCGTCCCCGATGCCGCGGGCATGGCAGCGGCCGGGCGGATGCTCGAGCGCGTGCGCGGCCTCGGTGCCGACGATCTTGTCGTGGCCCTCATGTCAGGCGGCGGCTCGGCCGTGCTGAGCCTGCCCGCCCCGCCCATAGCACTCGACGAATTCCGGGCATTGACGACAGCACTGCTGAAGTCGGGGGCGAACATCGTCGAGATGAACGCGGTGCGAAAGCACCTGTCGACCATCTCGGGCGGACGGCTGGCGCAGGCGGCATCGCCCGCCCGCGTGTTCACGCTCGGGATTTCCGACGTGCCCGGCGACGATCCCTCGACCATCGGATCGGGCCCGACGGTGCCCGATCCGACCACACTTGCCGACGCGCGCGCCGTGCTTGCCAAGTACGCGATCGTGCCGTCGCCGGCCATTGCCGCCCGCCTCGCCGATCCGGCGGCGGAGACGCCCAAGTCGCTGCCGAATGCCGAATACCGCCTCATCGCCGCGCCGATCCAGTCGCTCGATGCGGCAGCCGCCTTGGCGCGTGCCGCCGGCTTCGCCGTGCATTCGCTCGGTCCCGATCTGGAAGGCGAGAGCCGCGACGTGGCCGCAGCACACGCCCGCCTCGTGCGCGATATCCGGGCCGGTCGCGGCCCGGTCGCGGCACCGTGCGTGTTGCTGTCGGGCGGCGAGACGACCGTCACGGTGCGCGGCAAGGGGCGCGGCGGGCGCAATGCGGAGTTCGCCCTGTCGCTTGGCGTGGCACTCGACGGCATGGACGGCGTCTGGGCCATCGCGGGCGACACCGACGGCATCGACGGGACCGAGGACAATGCCGGCGCCATCGTGACACCCGACATGCTGGCCCGGGCGCGCAGGCTCGGGATCGACGCGGCAGACCGTCTCGCCGACAACGACGGTTACGGCTTCTTCGCGGCACTCGGCGATCTGGTCGTCACCGGCCCGACGCATACCAACGTCAACGATTTTCGCGCTATAGTCGTCGCCTGAACGAACGAAAAAAAGACGGGAGACCGCCGCCGTGCGCCGCATCTGTGCCACCAAAATCGTCGCCACGCTGGGACCCGCCACCAGCGATCCGGCCGTCATCGAACGCATATTCTTGGCGGGAGTCGACGTCTTCCGGCTCAATTTCAGCCATGGCGACCACGAAGACCACCGCCAGCGTTACGACACGCTACGCGCACTCGAGGAGAAGACCGGCCGCCCCATCGCGGTGCTGGCCGACCTGCAGGGACCAAAGCTGCGCGTCGGCACGTTCAAGGCGGGGCTCCGTCACGCTCAAGGTCGGCGCCACGTTCCGCTTCGACATGGACAAGACGCCCGGCGACGAGACGCGTGCACCCCTGCTCCATCCCGAGATCTTCGCGGCCCTGCAGCCCGACCAGCATCTGCTGATCGACGACGGCAAGCTGCGTCTGCAGACCATCGAGACTTCCCCCACGCACGCGCTTTGCAAGGTGCTCGTCGGCGGTGTCATTTCCAATCGCAAGGGCGTCAACGTGCCGGGCACCGTGCTGCCGATCTCGGCGCTGACCGAAAAAGACCGGCGCGATCTCGCCTTCGCGCTCGAACTCGGCGTCGACTGGGTGGCCCTGTCCTTCGTCCAGCGGCCCGACGACATCGCGGAGGCCAAGAAGCTCATCCTGGGCCGGGCCGGCGTGTGCGCGAAGCTCGAGAAGCCCTCGGCGATCGACCGGCTCGACGAGATCGTGGAACTTTCCGACGCGGTGATGGTCGCGCGCGGCGACCTTGGTGTCGAGATGATGCCGGAAGACGTGCCGGCCATGCAGAAGCGCATCGTGCGCACCTGCCGCAAGCTCGGCCGGCCCGTCATCGTCGCCACGCAGATGCTGGAATCGATGATCCATTCACCCACGCCCACGCGCGCGGAAGCCTCCGACGTGGCGACGGCCGTCTATGACGGGGCGGATGCCGTGATGCTGTCGGCCGAGACGGCGTCGGGCGAGTTCCCGCTCGAGGCGGTCACGATCATGGAGCGCATCATCGCCCGCGTGGAGCAGGACCCGCTCTACCGACCGATCATGGATGCCGATCACGCGGCACCCGAGCCTACCGCGTCGGACGCGATCACGGCGGCGGCGGCCCAGGTCGCGCGCACGATCAAGGCGGCGGCCATCGTCACCTTCACCACGTCTGGCTCGACGACGCTGCGCGCCGCGCGCGAACGGCCCGAAGCGCCGATCCTGTGCCTGACGCAGAACCGCAAGACCGCACGCCGCCTCGTGCTGTGCTGGGGCACGCACACGATGCTGTCGGAGGAGTTCGCCTCCTTCACGAAGATGGTCGACAAGGCGTGCGAGGTGGCGAAAGCCGAAGGCTTCGCCGATCCGGGCGAGACCATCGCGATCACCGCCGGCGTGCCGTTCGGAACGCCCGGCGCCACGAACATCCTGCGGATCGCGTGGATACGGTAATTGGTCCTGTCATACGATTATATACCTTGACGCGTTTCTGATTGTTCTTTAGACGTTCTCTCCACCTTCGGATGTGGAGAGAACGATGCTGTCAGTCGCCTGAGAATCTGCTGAAACCGTTCTCACCGCGCCGCCGCCCGTCGACCCCGGGTGCCGGCGCTGGCGGCTGGTTCGATCTCGAAGACTGGGTGGGCCCCGGTCGGCCCGAGCACGCGCCCGGATATCGCCAAGCTGGAAGCGATCCTCGCCAACAGCGGCGACTTCCCGATGGAGCGCTTCCAGGGCCCGACCGGCTACTGGGGCGGTGCGCTCGATCAGGGGATCCGCAGCTACCAGAAGCGCAACGGCCTGAAGGTCGACGGCGCGCTTGCGCCCCGGCGGCCCGACGATCAGCCACATGCGCGATTCGTTCGCCAACCTGTTCGACGGCCACGAGCCGCCGACGGTCGCCGACATCGACGCGCACCAGAACGTCGTCGGCGACGACAATCCCGGCACCATCGCGTGGCGCAAGCCCGTCGTCGACCTTTCGCAGATCCCCGGCCTGCCGGAGATCGACCAGGAAGCCGACGCGTCGAACACGCGCCTCGCGCGCGCGATGCTGCGCACCGGCGACATCGAGGGCTACGCGCCGCTGATGCGCGATGCGATCGACCAGGGCAGCAAGCACGCCCTCGCCGAGGTGCGCGACCTCACGATGAAGCTCGACGAGGCCTCCCCGGGGCTCGGCAACCGCTTCGCCGGCTACGTCTTCGACGGGATGGAGAAGGCCAAGCGCGACAGGCTCCAGATCAAGATGCAGGGAGGGCAGCCGCTCGGCACGGTCCAGGTGGCTCAGGTCGGCGAAATCCTCGACCTCGGAATGTTGGGATTGCTCGGTACCGGCATGGTGGTCGGCGCCAAGAACGCGGCAGACGGCACGCGCAAAGCGTTGAGCCCGGGAGAAGTCCCGGGTTCACCGCCGCCTCTGGTCCCAACCGACGATCCAACGCGCACGCGGCCGGGATACGAGGAAATCCCGACGGCCATCGCCGGGCCAACGAATACCGGCCATCCGGCCGAAACGCCGGACCCGTCCGACAACCTCGAGACGTTTCCGGCAGCTCCGGAGGAGAAGCGCCAACAGATCGTCGACGATATCAGGAAGGATCTGTTCCCGAACTACGTGGAGATGCGGTATGGCGACCGCGAGGAAAATCGCGCGACCGACGAGAATGCAGAAATCACAAACCTCATCATCGAGACGTTCATGGATGAGGTAAAGAAGTCGCATCTCCCGGATATGATCCATCACGAGAACGGAGGATCATTTCTCGGGGAGAAAAAGGAATACAGGGAAGAGCGTACGATCCGAAACAACTTCGGTACGTTCAACCGGCCCGACGGAACGTTCCAGCTCGAAGGAGCTGAACGCAACGACGACTCCATGAATTTCAACGTGCAGACCCCGAAGAAGGACGGCACCCCAATCGAACGGGAACAGAGAAGTTTCGACAGGCTTTCAGAAGTGCTCGGCAAAGACAGCATGAAGGGTTACCCGAAAAGACTTCCCAACCAGAGCCTTGAAGATCACAAGCGCGAGGCGAAGGCGTTTGCCGTCAAGATGTACAAAGAGTACGAGAATCGTTTGTGGAACCTCCCGGGTCCGAGATAGGCAAATGGATTTCGACAACCTCCGCCGCGAAGGGCACGAGCCTGCGATCGTGCCGAATGCGGGACGCGGGCAAACGGTCAATTGGACGAGCGCCGACGCGCAGCGATTTCTCGAATCGCTGCGCGCGGCGTTCCCCCACATTTTCGTCCATGAAGACTTCAGCCATCTGCATCATAGGGCGGAAAAGCCGGTCGTTCGGACCCTCGATCGCATCGACAGCCCCGCAAAGCTGCTCCGAGTCAAAGTTCTCTTCACGTATCCGGGCTGGCGGCCAAATCTTGTGCAGGTTGACGATCGGGGCCCCGGATACTCTCCGTATTGGACGTGGGAGCGATATATTTCGCCGCGTCTGTCGTTTTCTGTCCGGCGCGACGAAGACTGCGTCTCCCGACCGGTTTGGGCAAAGGAGGGTCGCGCTTCGCCGATCGAATCCTGGGCTTCGACAAATCTGATGACTTCCTACCGGCGGGAACTGCCGGAGGAACGCAAGATCGAAGAGAAGGCATTGCGGCTTGCCCGCAAGCTCTGCGCGCGGACCGTGCCAATGCTGTGGCATTCGCTGGAGGAGTATTTCACCGGAAAAGCGCGCGTCAACCGCGGCGGCTTCATGGTCGGCGACGGCTGGGCGGTGCCAAGCGTGATCGACTGGTGCCGGGCCGCTCCGAATCGCATGATCGACGCCGGCACTTTTGCCGTCGGTGGTGGAACCGGTTGCCTGCCTGTCGAACTCGTCCCCGACGCATGGTGGGGCGATATCCCCAAACCCAAATGGGCGCAGCGCCCCTGACGCCTGCCCTCAGTCCTCAAGCACGCTGCGCAGCATCCAGGCGGTCTTTTCGTGGATGTCGAGGCGCTGGGTGAGGAGGTCCATGGTCGGCTGGTCGTCGGCCTTGGCGACAACAGGCAGCAGCTTGCGCGCGGTGCGGGCCGTCGCTTCCTGGGCCGCGACGAGATGGCGGACCATGTCGTCGGCCTTCGGCACGCCGTCTACTTCCTTGATCGAAGCGAGCTTGTGGAACTCGCGATAGGTTCCCGGTGCCGGATGCCCGAGGGCGCGGATGCGTTCGGCGATCAGGTCCAGCGCGTTCCACTGTTCGGTGTACTGGCCCATGAACATCAGATGCAGGCTGTTGAACTGCGGCCCGGTGACGTTCCAATGGAAATTATGAGTCATCAAATAGAGCGTGTAGCTGTCGGCGAGCAGGGCCGAGAGGCCCTTGACGATCTTCGCGCGCGTCGACGCGTCGATGCCGATGTCAATCTTCGGGGCGCTGTTCTTCTTCGATGCCATGGCGGGGCTCCTTCGCTCGCTCCCGATGAATCTGGGAGAATCTGCGGAAAATGCAAGTCCGTCAGGTCATCGTCAGCGAAACGGTTCCCAGCGCACCGAAATCCGCGACGTACGTGCCCGGCAGCTGCGCCAGATGCGGCACGATGCATGAACCGGTCGTGACGATGTGCCCCGCCGCGAGCGTCGTCCAGGACGGCGGGTTGTTCGCGAACAGCACGACGGCCGCGAACGGGTCACCAAGGACAGCGGCCCCCGAACCTTCGACGACGATGCGCCCGTCGAACGACAGCGTCATCGGATGCTTGCCGAATTCGAATTTGCGCCAGTCGCGCACGGCCGCCCCGTAGACGAACCCGCCGCTCGCCATGGAATCGGCCAGCGCTTCGGCGGGCGACGCCCCGGGCTGGCGCCCGTCGACGATCTCGATTGCCGGATGGAAGGCGGCGACGGCATCCGCGACTTCCTCGCGCGTATAGGGGGCTTTGCGCGCCGGCAGGTCGCGGCCCATCGCGAAGGCGAACTCGCACTCGAACTTGGGGGCGATCAGCGTGGCGCGCGGGAACCGCGCGGGGGCCGCAAACGTCCAGGGGGCAAACAGCGGCGCATTGGTGACGACCGGGATGCCCGACTTGGCCTGCTGGGCCGTGTCGACATTGCCGACTTTCCAGCCCGTGACCGTGTGGCCCGCAATGCGCGCGATGGCCGCATGGACCGCTTCGGCATCCTGGTAAGTGGCCGGGGCGCGCGACGGCCATTTCGCCATCGTGCGGACTTCGCGCCGTGCCGTCATCACGGCGGCGGCATTGGCCGCCGCGTCGAACGTGTCGCTCATGCGTTTTCTCCGATCGGTCCTTCGGTGACGTTCACGTGCCCGCCGCGCCTGACCATGATCCGCTTTGCGAACAGCGTGCCGACCTGCTTGCGGTGCGACACGCAGATCAGCGTCTTGTCCGGAAAATCCTCGATCAGGCGGCCAAGCATGAACATTTCGCTTTCCTCGTCCAGCGAGGCGAGAGTTTCGTCGAGGATGAGGCAGGGCGCGTCCGTCAGCAAGGCGCGCGCGAAGGCGAGGCGCTGCTGCTCGCCGCCCGAGAAAGGTTCGCCCTTGTCGCCGACCGGCGCCTTGAGGCCCTCGGGTTCGGCGGCGACGCGCGCGTCCATCCGGACGCGCTCGAGCGTGCGCGTCCACAGATCGTCGGCGAGCGTGCGGTGGATGGCGACGTTGTCGGCCACGTTGCCGTGGATGAAGGCGGTGGCCGCGCGCGCGAAGAAGAACAGGCGCTTGCGGTCGGTGAGGCTGAGACTGGTGACGTCGCGCCCGTCGATGGTGATGCGGCCCGACGACGGCCGGTGCATGCCCAGCAGCATGAAGATCAGCGTCGTCTTGCCGGAACCGGAATCGCCGAACAGGCCGATCTTGTCGCCGGGCCGGATGACGAACGAGAACGGGTGTAGCAGCGTCTCGCCGCGGTCGGAGACGAGCGTCACGTTGTCGAAGCGGATCTCGCCGAACGACGCGGCCGGCCGCGCACCCTTCTCGGCCAGCACGCCGTCCAGCCCGTCGGTCGAGGCGGAGATGCGCTTCAAGGCCAGCCGCGCGTCGTTGATCATCGGCCACGCTTCGCCGATGCGGCTCAGGTTCGGGAAGATCAGCATCGTGTAGTAGGCGAAGATCAGGAACTTGCCGATCTGCGGCGGCCCGTCGGTCGTCACGAACAGCAGCACGAGGCACACGGCCGACGACATGCCGATGACGAACTCGACGAGGCCGTAATAGGCGCCGTGTCGGCGCCATAACAGTCGGTTCAGCACCGCGAGCTTCCGTGCACCGGCCAGCAGCCGCACGATGAAGGCCGCACCTAGGCCCGTGAAACGCAGATCGAGGTTCTTCTGGTAGAGCGAGGCGAGATAGCCGAGATAGCCCTGATCGAGCGCCATCTTCTCGATGTATTTCTTCTTGCGCCAATGCGCGTAGTAGGCGATCGCGCAGACGAGCAGGCAGATCTCGACGAGAAGGATGTAGAACAGCCACTTCTCGACGAAGAAGATCACGCACAGCATCAGCACGAGCTGCAGCACCGCCACGCCCGCGTGGACGAGCGCTTCGCGCAGCAGACGCTGCACGGCTTCGAGATCGCCCGACGCCGCCGCGAGCACCCCGCCCGCCCCCATTTTCGACAACTGCGCGTAGGGTCCGCGCAACAGGTTGAGCGCGATGGAGCCGCGGATCGACCGGATGATCCGCTCGGACAGCGCCGAGGTGCGGTACTCGGACAGCAGGAAGAAGATGAGGACGACAACCTCGATCGCGAAGATGAGGCCCACGTAGAGCCAGATGCGGTCGAAGTCGCGCAGCAGCGTCGCTTCGATCCCGCCCCACCAGCTGTCGGCTTTCGGCCCGTCGATCAGCGCGTTGATCGGCAGCGGGCGCACGACGACCGCGATCGACTGCACGCAGGCGATCAGGAAGATGATGAAGATGCCGACCCGCCATTTGGGGTCGTGCTTCTTCAGCAGCGAGTCGATTTCACGGATGAACATCGGGCCGCCCGTCGGCGTAGGGCGCCAGCACGCCGACGATCGCCGCATGGGTCGGGGCCGCAAGGCCGTGCTTGGCCGAAAGGCGCACGACGGCACCCGACAGCCACGGAAGTTCGAGTTTTGCCCCGCGTTCGAGGTCGTGCAGCATAGAGGCCTTCATCCCGTCGGGGATCGCGTCGAAGAACCCGTAGGTCCGGTCGATCTGGTCGTCGGCGAGCGCCACACCTTCGGCGCGGGCGAGGGCGACCGACTCCTCGACGAGCTTGCGCACAGTCGCGCGCGCGGCTTCGGCGCGCCACAGGGCGCCCTTCGCCAGACGGGTCGACGCCGTGATTGCCGACAGCGCCGTCAGGAACACGAACTTTTCCCAGATCGCCTTCGCGATGTCGGGGCTCGCCACCGCGTCGATGCCGGCGCGCTTCGCGATCGCGACGAATTGCGCCACGCGCGGATGGTCGGGACGCCCGAAAGCGCCCGCCGTGATGCGCGCCATCTGTCCCGAATGGCGGATCGTGCCCGGTGCAGCGATCGTCGTGGCAATGTGCGCGACACCACCCAGCACGCGCTCCGGTCCGAACGCCGTGCGCAGCATGTCGGGCGCCTCGACGCCGTTCTGCAGCGAGACGATGTTCGTATCGGGTCCCACAAGGGGTGCGATCTGGCGGGTCGTCGCCTCGACGTCCCACAGCTTGACGGCGAGAAACACGATGTCGACCGGTCCGATCGTGGCCGGATCGGCTTCGGCACGGATCGGCTGCACGAGATCGCCAAGCGGCGATTCGACCTTGAGGCCGTTGGCACGGATGGCCGCCAGATGCGGCCCGCGCGCGATCAGCGCGACATCGGCCCCGGACGCGGCGAGCCGCGCGCCGAAATAGCCGCCGACACCGCCTGCCCCGACGAAGACGATCTTCACGTCAGCGCCGCGCAGGCTTTCTGGATGCGGGTGCAGGCATCGCGCAGCGCCTCGGTCGACGTGGCATAGGAGATGCGGAAATACGGCGCCAGGCCGAACGCCGATCCCTGCACGACCGCCACGCCCACGCTTTCCAGCAGGTACGTGACGAAGTCGGTGTCGGTCTGGATGACCTTGCCCTCGGGCGTCTTCTTGCCGATCGTGCCGGCACAGGACGGGAAGACGTAGAAAGCACCTTCCGGCTTCGGGCAGCGCAGGCCCTTGGCCTCGTTCAGCATCTTCACGACGAGGTCGCGCCGCTCGACGAAAACCTTGTTGTGCTCGGCGATGAAGCCGTTGGGGCCGTTGAGCGCTTCGGTGGCCGCAGCCTGGCTGATCGAGCTCGGGTTCGACGTCGACTGCGACTGGATCGCCTGCATCGCCTTGATGAGCTGTGCGGGCCCGCCGGCATAGCCGATGCGCCAGCCGGTCATGCAATAGGCCTTCGACACGCCGTTGACCGTCAGCGTGCGGTCGTAGAGCTTCGGCTCGACCTGCGCGATCGTCGCGAACTTGAAGCCGTCATAGAGCAGGTGCTCGTACATGTCGTCGGTCATGACCCAGACATGCGGGTGCTTCACAAGCACGGCCGCAAGCGCCTTTAGATCGGCCTCGGTATAGGCCGCACCGGTCGGGTTCGACGGCGAGTTGAGGATCAGCCACTTGGTCTTCGGCGTGATCGCGGCCTCGAGCGCTTCGGGCGTCAGCTTGAAGCCCTGATTCTCCGAACAGGCCACCTCGACCGGCTTGCCTTCGGCAAGGATGACCATGTCGGGATAGCTCACCCAGTACGGGGCCGGCACGATGACCTCGTCGCCCGGATTTACGGTTGCCATCAGCGCGTTGTAGAGCACCTGCTTGCCGCCGGTCCCGACCGTGATCTGGTTCGGCGCGTACTTGAGGCCGTTCTCGCGCTCGAACTTCGCCGCGATCGCCTTCTTCAGCGCAGGCGTACCGTCCACGGCCGTGTACTTCGTGTCGCCCGAATCGATCGCCTTCTTGGCGGCGTCCTTGATGTTCTGCGGCGTGTCGAAATCCGGCTCGCCCGCCCCGAGGCCGATGACGTTCTTGCCCGCCGCCTTCAGCTCGGCCGCCTTCATCGTGACCGCGATTGTGGGCGACGGCTTCACACGCTGCAGACGCTCGGCGACGATCGACATGGCAGTCGGATTCCTTCCAAGGGGAAACGGGAAAAATGACGTTGGAAACTAGACCCGGACGACGCGCCGCGCAACGTCCTTGACCTTCCCTCGGGGGCAAGCCGTAGAGGGATTGTCAGCGAACAATCGAATTCGAGGAGAAACCGTCATGATGCGCAAGATCGCCGCCGCCGCCGTCCTTGGAGCCGCCCTCGCCGGCGGCTTCGCGCTTGCCCAGCAGATGCCGAACATGCAGGGCATGCCGCACGGCCAGATGGGTCGCCCGGCCGCACCCGACGCGCATTCCGGCCACGGCACGCCGGCCCGGAATGCCGCCGATTCGGCCGCGACGCGCGCCTTCAAGGCGGCCAACGCGAAGATGCACAAGGACATGGACATCGTGTACAGCGGCAACGCCGACAAGGATTTCGTGGCCGGGATGATCCCGCATCACCAAGGTGCCGTCGAAATGGCGAAGGTCGTCCTCCAGCACGGCAAGGATCCCGAGATCCGGGCGCTGGCCGAAGGCGTGATCCGCGAGCAGGAGAAGGAAATCGCCCAGATGCGCGCCTGGCAGGCACGCAACCGCTGAGGCGCGCTAGAGTCGTCCATTCCGCGACTCGAAGCCGGAGTTCCTCCCATGCGCGCCGCCGTCTATTCCGCCTTCGGCCCTGCCGCCGATGTCCTTTCCGTCGTCGAGTTGCCGACGCCCGAACCCGGTCCCGGCGAGGTGCGCGTGTGCCTTGCCACGTCGGGCGTCAATCCGTCCGACGTGAAGTCCCGAGCCGTCGCCACGCGCAACGCCGTCTACAAGCGGGTCATCCCGCACTCGGACGGCGCCGGAACGATCGACGCGGTGGGCGAAGGCGTGGACAAGGGCCGTATCGGCGCGCGCGTCTGGGTTTTCAACGCGCAATGGAAGCGCGCCGATGGGACGGCGGCGGAATATGTCTGCCTGCCTGCCGAGTTCGCGGTCGCGTTGCCGGCCAATGTCGATTTCGCGGTCGGGGCCTGTCTCGGCATTCCGGCATTGACCGCATGGCGCGCGGTCACGATGAACGGCGGCGTCGCCCGGCGCAGCGTTCTCGTCACCGGCGGGGCCGGCGGCGTTGGCCACTACGCGATCCAGATGGCAAAGTACGAGGGCGCCAAGGTCTTCGCCACCGTCTCGTCGCCCGAAAAGGCGGAGATCGCGCGCGAGGCGGGTGCCGACGCCACGATCGATTACCGATACGAGGATGTCGGTGCGCGCGCGCGCGAGCTGTCCGGCGGCGAAGGCGTGGACCGGGTGATCGAACTCGACATCGCCGGCAATGCAAAATCGAGCGTCGACGCGCTGAAACCCGGCGGCACGCTCGCCGTCTACGGCTCGAACAAGGCCGATTTCACGATGCCGTTCGGACCAATGATCGTGAAAAACGTCACGGCCGCGTTCTTCATCGTCTACGAGCTTTCGCCCCCCCAGCGCCGCGAGGGTGCCGCCTGGATCAATTCGCGTCTCGCGATGGGCCATCTGAAGACCCGGATCGCAGCCCGCTTTCCGCTGGCCGAGATCGCGGCGGCGCACGTTGCCGTCGAAAGCGGCAAGACGGTCGGGAACGTCGTCCTCGACATCTGACGACGCGCGTTGAGCGTCGGCACCCTGCGGGCTAAGGTGCGCCCATGCCGCTCCCCCGCCTTTCCGCCCCGCTGTCCGACGCGACGGTGAACCCCGCGCCTCCGCTGAGCGCCGATCCCGATGCGGCCCCGCCGCAGCGGCTCGAGGTCGTGTCCGATTTCAAGCCCGCCGGCGACCAGCCGGCGGCGATCGCCGAAATCACGCAAGGCCTGCTGCGCGGCGAAAAGGACCAGGTCCTGCTCGGTGTCACGGGTTCCGGCAAGACCTTCACGATGGCGCATGCGATCCAGAACCTGCAGCGCCCCGCCCTGATCCTCGCCCCCAACAAGACTCTCGCCGCCCAGCTCTACGGCGAGATGAAGCTGTTCTTTCCGAACAACGCGGTCGAGTATTTCGTCAGCTATTACGACTATTACCAGCCCGAGGCGTACGTGCCGCGCTCGGACACGTATATCGAGAAGGAAAGCTCGGTCAACGAGCAGATCGACCGGATGCGCCATTCGGCGACGCGCGCCCTGCTCGAGCGGCAGGACACGATCATCGTCGCGTCGGTGAGCTGCATCTACGGCATCGGCTCGGTCGAGACCTATTCGTCGATGACGCTGAAGCTGGCCGCAGGCCAGCGCATGGACCGCAACGAACTGCTGCGCGAGCTGGTAAAGCTCCAGTACAAGCGAAACGAGGTCGCCTTCCAGCGCGGCACGTTCCGCGCGCGCGGCGACGCGGTCGAGATCTTCCCGGCGCACTGCGAAGACCGCGCGTGGCGCGTGTCGATGTTCGGCGACGAGATCGAGGCGATCTGGGAGTTCGATCCGCTGACCGGCGAGAAGAAGGCCACGCTGGAATCGGCCAAGCTCTACGCCAATTCGCACTACGTCACGCCGCAGCCCACGCTCGATCAGGCGATCTCGCAGATCAAGATCGAGCTCAAGTCGCGGCTGGCCGAGCTCAACGCGGCGGGCAAGCTGGTGGAAGCGCAGCGCCTGGAGCAGCGCACGACATTCGACGTCGAGATGATGGCAGCGACCGGCAGCTGCGCCGGCATCGAGAACTATTCGCGCTTCCTGACCGGCCGCAAGCCGGGCGAACCGCCACCCACACTGTTCGAGTACCTGCCCAAGAATGCCGTGCTGATCTGCGACGAGAGTCACGTGATGGTTCCGCAAATCGGCGGCATGTACAAGGGCGACTACGCGCGCAAATCGACGCTGTCGGAATACGGTTTCCGCTTGCCGTCCTGCATCGACAACCGCCCCCTCAAATTCGAGGAATGGGACGCGATGCGCCCGCAGACGGTGTTCGTGTCTGCCACGCCCGGCCCGTGGGAACTGGAACGCACCAAGGGCGTGTTCGTCGAGCAGGTCATCCGTCCCACCGGTCTTGTCGATCCGCCCTGCGAGATCCGCCCGACCGAGCGGCAGGTCGACGACCTGCTGGGAGAACTCAAGGCGCTCGCAAAGAGAGGCATGCGCGCACTGGTCACCACGCTGACCAAGCGCATGGCCGAGGACCTGACCGAATACCTGCACGAGAACGGCGTGCGCGTGCGCTACATGCACTCGGACGTCGAGACGCTCGAACGCATCGAGATCATCCGCGACCTGCGCCTTGGCGCCTTCGACGCGCTGATCGGCATCAACCTGCTGCGCGAGGGCCTCGACATCCCCGAATGCGGGCTAGTGGCGATCCTCGACGCCGACAAGGAGGGCTACCTGCGTTCGCGCACGTCGCTGATCCAGACGATCGGGCGCGCCGCGCGCAACGTCGACGGCCGCGTGATCCTCTACGCCGACAGGATGACCGATTCGATGAAGGCGGCACTGGCCGAAACCGACCGGCGACGGACCAAACAGGTCGCCTACAACACGGAACACGGCATCACGCCGGAATCGATCCGCAAGGGCATCGGCGACATCCTGGGCAGCGTCTATGAGCGCGACCGCGTGACGGTCGGCACCGGCGACGACGGCACGCCCCATCTGGTGGGCCATAATCTGCGTGCCCACATTGCCGCCCTCGAAGGGCGCATGCGCGACGCGGCCGCCAATCTCGAATTCGAGGAAGCGGCACGCCTGCGCGACGAGATCAAGCGCCTCGAGGCGATGGAGATGGAACTGCCCGGCGCCCCCAACGGCAAGGGCGGCTACAACCCGACCGAAGGGGCTGCTCGCCCGCGCTCGACCGGTGGCGCCGTCAATTCGCGCAAGGGCCGCGCCCGGCGGCCCCCGCCGGGCGGTGCGCGCAAGTGAAGCCGATCTTCCTGCCGCTCGGCACGACGCTGGCGGTGCAGGTGCTGGCAAGCGGGGCAAGCCTGACCGCCGCAGTGCTGGCCCCGCTCATCAGCGCCGATCTGGGCGTGCCGGCGTCGAGCGTCGGTTTCTACGTGGCCTTGCTCTATGGGTCGGCGGCGGTGGCTGGCCTGGCGAGCGGCGGCATCATCGCGCGCTTCGGTCCGCTGCGAACGATGCAGAGCGGCCTCGTGTTCGGCGCCCTTGCCGCCCTGTCGCTTTCCCATGCCTCGCTGCCCGGTGCGATGCTCGCGGCATTGCTCGGCGGCTTCAGCCTGGGGCCGACGACGCCGGCCTCTTCGGCAATCCTCGCGCGCGCGACCGATCCTTCGAACCGCAACCTCGTCTTCTCGATAAAGCAGACGGGCGTGCCGGCCGGATTCATGGTCGCCGCCCTCGGTCTGCCGCAACTCGCCCTCGCGTTCGGCTGGCGGGGTGCGTGCCTGTGCGTGGCGGCACTGCTCGCCTTGGCCGCGATCGCGGTAACCCCGCTGCGTCCCCGCTTCGACGACCGGCGCGAAGGCTCCACGCTCTTCTCGCCGCGCGCCCAGCTCGTCGATCCGCTGGTGCGCGTCTGGCGACAGGTCGAGATGCGCAATATCTCGTTCGCGTCCTTCGCCTATTCGGGCCTGCAGGGATCGCTCGCGGGCTTCATGATCGTCTTCCTGCTGCACGACACCAAGCTCGACCTCGTCGCCGCCGCCGCGGTGCTGGCCTGCGCGCAGGCCGCCGGCATCGGGGGCCGTGTCGTCTGGGGGTTCGTCGCAGACCGGCTTGGCCGGCCGGGCACCGTGCTCGCCGCACTCGGCATCGCGATGGCGGGGTTCGCGGCCTTGATGGCGCTCGGTGCTTCGACGATGCCCTACGGCGTGCTGATTGCCGCCAGCATCGCGTTCGGCGGAACGGCGATGGCCTGGAACGGCGTGTTCCTGGGCGAAGTGGCGCGCCTCGCCGCACCCGGACGCACCGGCGAGGCGACGGGTGCGACCGGCCTTTTCACGTTCGGCGGTGTCGCCATCGTGCCTGGAATATTCACCACGATCGTTTTCGCGACCGACAGCTATGTCGCGGCCTATCTTCTTGCCGGTGCGCTGCCGGGGCTCGTGGGCATCGCGCTGTTGCGCGGGCGCACGCATGCGGGCATATCGGAACGATGAATCCTCCGCCTGCCCTTCCGCGCACGGCCCTCGTCACCGGCGGCGCCAGACGCCTGGGTGCCGCTCTCGTGCGTGCCCTTGCCGCCGACGGCTTCGCCGTCGCCATCCACTATCGCGAAAGCCGCGCCGAAGCAGAAGCGCTCGCCGCCGAGATCGTGGCCGCGGGCGGGCGGGCGACGGCATTGCATGCGGATTTGGCCGTCGAGGCATCCGTCCTGGAACTGGCGGCCGCCGCGAATGCCGCCTTCGGCCCGGTCGGAGTGCTCGTCAACAATGCCTCTGTCTTCGAACGCGACGAGGTGGAAAGCGCGACGCGCGCCAGCTGGGACGCGCATCTCGAAGTCAACCTGCGGGCACCTTTCGTGCTGGGCCAGTCGCTCGCGCGCAATCTTCCGGGCAATGCCGAGGGCGCGATCGTCAACCTGATCGACCAGCGCGTCTGGAACCTGACGCCGCACTTCACCAGTTATACGGTCGCCAAGGCCGGCCTGTGGACGCTGACCCAGACGATGGCGCTGGCACTTGCGCCACGCATCCGCGTCAATGCGATCGGGCCGGGCCCGACCATCGCCAGCGCTCGGCAGGATCCGGCGCAGTTCGCCCGCCAGGTCGCAAGCGTGCCGCTGCAGCGCGGCCCCGCACTCGAAGAAGTGGCGCAAGCACTTCGCTTCATCCTGTCCGCGCGCTCGATGACCGGCCAGATGCTGGCGCTCGACGGCGGCCAGCATCTCAACTGGGGTGCGCCCGGCCGGCACCAGCCGGAGGAATGAACCTGTCGACTCGCAAACCCCTGCCCGACAACGTCGTGCCGCTTGCGCCTGCGGACCGGCCGGTCCGCAAGATCCTGATCCGCGATCTGGTGCTGGCGACCGAGATCGGCGTGTTCCGCCGCGAGAAGGGAAAGCGCCAGCGCGTGCGCTTCAACATCGAGCTTGGCGTGATCGACCGGCCCCCGCGCCAGGACCGCAGGGCGGAAGTTGTCTGCTACGACCGGATCGTCGTCGGCCTGCGTGCGCTCGTTGCCGAGGGCCACGTGAACCTCGTCGAGACCCTTGCCGAGCGCGCGGCAAGCCTCTGTCTGGCGATCCCGTCGGCACTCTATGTGCGTGTTCGGATAGAGAAACTCGACGTCTACAAGGATGCCGCCGCCGTCGGCATCGAGATCGAACGGCACCGCGCGGCCCGCTAAATCGCGCCAGTTGTGCACACGCCCGGTCCACTGTCGCAAAAATGGCGGAATTCTGCGGTTTCTTAAGAGAATATGAAGCCCATGTGACACAAGGGGATACCAAAAATATTGCGAATCAATAGATTATCGGAGTCTGCCTAAATCGCGGGCAAGATGGCCAAGATTGCGGTTAATGCCCGATTCGACTGGGTCGGGACTCGGTTCTCCACAAAGTTATCCACAAGAATCGTGGATAGTCAGCCGACCGATTTGGCGGGATGCCCCGTCCCGGGCACGACGGTGGCAGAAGCGCCACAGCGCCTCCGCAAGATTTGTAGTACTTGCCAGCATCGCACCGGAAGCTTTACGCAATTTCAGCCATGAGCACGGCAGGCGACGACCAGAACTACGATCTCGATACGCCACCCGCCCTCGCTGCGGAGGGTGCCGGCGTCCTGCGGGCGGCGTTGCCGACGCTGCCGCTCACGCCAGGCGTCTACCGGATGCTCGATGCCAAAGGCGACGCGCTTTATGTCGGCAAGGCTCGTGCGCTCCGCAAACGCGTTGCCCAATACCTCCAGTTCGACCGGATGCCGAACCGCCTGCTGCGGATGGTGTCGGAAACGCGCCGGCTCGAGATCGTCACGACGCATACCGAGGTCGAGGCGCTGCTTCTCGAGAGCAATCTCATCAAGCGACTGATGCCGCGCTACAATGTGTTGCTGCGCGACGACAAGTCGTTTCCCTATATTGCGCTGATCGAAGACCATGACTTTGTCCAGGTCACCAAGCATCGCGGCAGCCGCGATCGCAAAGGGCGGTATTTCGGGCCGTTCGCGTCCGCCGGTGCAGTCAACCAGACGCTGACGGCCATGCAGCGCGCATTCCTGCTGCGCTCCTGTTCCGACGCGATCTTCGGCGCGCGCACGCGCCCCTGCCTGCTCTTCCAGATCAAGCGCTGCTCGGCTCCGTGCGTGGGGCGCATCTCGAAGGACGACTACGCGAAACTCGTCGACGAGGCGGTCGATTTCCTCGAAGGCCGCTCGCACGACGCGCAGGGCGAACTCGCGGCGAAGATGCAAGTTGCCGCCGACGCAATGGATTTCGAGACGGCCGCGATGTATCGCGACCGCATCCGCGCGCTTACGGCCGTGCAGGCCCGACAGGACATCAATGTCGAGGGGCTTGGCGACGCCGATATCGTCGCGATCCACGCCGAAGGCGGCCAGACCTGCATCCAGGTCTTCTTCTTCCGGGGCGGCCGCAACTACGGCAACCGCGCCTATTTCCCGCGCCACGACCGCAATCTGGCGACCGGCGAGGTGCTCGCCGCGTTCCTCGGCCAGTTCTATTCCGACAAGCCGTCGCCGCCGACCGTGGCGCTGTCCGAAGACGTGCCCGAGCGCGACCTGCTGGAGCAAGCGCTGGGAACCCGCGCGGACAGGCGCGTGCGCATCCTCGTGCCCGAGCGCGGCGACAAGCGCAAACCCGTCGACCATGCACTTGCCAACGCACGCGAGGCGCTGGCCCGGCGGATGGCGGAAAGCGGCGCCCAGTCAAAGCTGCTTGATGGCGTCGCCGCCGCCTTCGGCCTTGAAGCACCCCCCAAGCGCATCGAGGTCTACGACAACAGCCATATCCAGGGGACCAACGCGATCGGCGGCATGATCGTCGCGGGGCCGGAAGGCTTCATGAAGGCCCAGTACCGGAAATTCAACATCCGGGGCCCGGGCAAGTCCGATACGGGTGCCGGCGGCGACGACTACGCGATGATGCGCGAGGTCTTCGAGCGGCGCTTCTCGCGTGCGCTGCGCGAGGACGCGGGACGCGACGGCGGCACCTGGCCGGATCTCGTGCTCGTCGACGGCGGCCCCGGACAGCTGAGCTCGGTGATGGGCGTGCTGGCCGAACTCGGCATCGACGATCTCAACGTCGTCGGGATCGCCAAGGGGCCGGACCGCGATGCCGGGCGCGAGCGGTTTTTCATGCCCGGGCGCGAGCCGTTCCAGCTCGAACCGCGCGACCCCGTCCTTTACTACCTGCAGCGCCTTCGCGACGAGGCACACCGCTTCGCCATCGGCGGCCACCGTGCGCGGCGCAGCAAGGGGCTGGAAAAATCGGCGCTCGACGAAGTTCCGGGCATCGGCCCGCGCCGAAAGAAGGCGCTTTTGCTGCATTTCGGGTCCGCTGCGGCAGCCAAGCGCGCCGGACTGGCCGATCTCGAGGCCGTCGAAGGCGTCGGCAAGGCCGCAGCCAAAAAAATCTATGACCACTTCCACGGCGGCGGGTAAAATCGCGCGCGCACCCGACCTGAACCCAAAGCCGGTCCCCCATGGGCTTTTCCCTCCCGATGTGGCTCACGCTGAGCCGTATTGTCGCAATCCCGGTCATCGTTGCCCTTTTCTGGCTGGAGGGCGACGAATGGCGCTATGTCGCGTGTGCGGTCTATGCAGTTGCCGCCGTGACCGACTGGCTCGACGGCTATCTCGCGCGCGCGTGGGCACAGCAATCGAAGCTCGGCCGCATCTTCGATCCCATCGCCGACAAACTGCTCGTTTCCGCCACGATCCTGATGCTTGTCGCGTTTGGCCGTGTCGCCGGCTTTTCGGTGCTTGCGGCCCTCGTGATCCTGCTGCGCGAAGTCCTGGTCTCGGGCCTGCGCGAGTTCCTTGCGGAGATCCGGGTCGGCCTGCCGGTTTCCAAGCTCGCCAAGTGGAAGACCGGGATCCAGATGGGCGCCCTCGGGATCCTGATCGTCGGCGATGCCGGGCCGACAGCGTTCCTGCCTGTCACGGTTCTCGGAGAGTTGGGCCTATGGATCGCGGCGGCACTGACGCTCTACACCGGCTACGACTATCTCGCGACCGGGCTCAAGCATGTCGACGAGGAGGATGAGCCCGCCGTTGCCCCGACCGCGCCGCCGCCCGCGACAGCCGACGCCGCCCGCCGCTCGGCCTGATGGCCATGCGTGTTTTCGGGTTGGCAGGCTGGAGCGGCAGCGGCAAGACGACACTGGTCGTGAAGCTGATCCCCGAACTCGTCCGGCGCGGCATCAGCGTGTCGACGATCAAGCACGCGCATCATGCGTTCGACGTCGATCAGCCCGGCAAGGACAGTTTCGAGCATCGTCAGGCGGGTGCCAGCGAAGTGCTTGTCGCGTCGGCGAACCGGTTCGCGCTGATGCGCGAGCATCGCGGCGCACCGGAGCCGGGGCTCGAGGCGTTGCTGGCACGTCTGGCACCCGTCGACCTCGTGCTGGTCGAAGGCTTCAAGCGCGACCACCACGACAAGCTCGAGATCCATCGGCCGTCGCTCGGCAAGCCGCTGCTGGCCAATGAAGATCCGCACATCGTCGCGGTCGCCAGCGACGCGCCGGTCGCCGGCCTGCGCGTACCGCTGCTCGCCCTTGGTGACATCCCGGCGATCGCCGAATTCGTGCTGGCCCGCACGCGACTGGCCGGAGCCGCCTGATGGCGCAGTTGTCGAACGACTGCTTTGCGTTCGGCGGAGAACTGATGCGGGCCGACGAGGCGCTGTCGATCCTCGCCGCACGCGCAATGCCGGTCGCGGGCATCGAACCGGCCAGTTTGCGACAGGCCACGGGCCGCATCCTTGCCGAGGACATCGTCGCCGCCCGCAGCGTGCCGCCGCACGACAACGCGGCCGTCGACGGCTACGCCGTCCATTTCGACGATCTGGTACCCGACGGCGAGACGCGCCTGCCGGTGCGCGGTCGCGCTGCGGCAGGGCACCCGATGGAAGGCCCTCAGCCGCGCGCAACGGCCGCACGTGTCTTCACGGGCGCGCTGATGCCCCAAGGCTCCGATACCGTTTTCATGCAGGAAGACGTCCGTATCGACGGCGCGTTCGCGATCCTGCCGCCCGGCCAGAAGCGCGGTGCGAACCGCCGCAAGGCCGGCGAGGACATCGCGGCGGGCAAGACCGTGCTTGCCGCCGGCCAGCGCCTGCGCGCACAGGATGTCGGACTCATCGCGTCGCTCGGCATCGTCGAGATCGCGGTGCGCGCCAGGCTGCGCGTTGCCGTCTTCTCGACCGGCGACGAACTGCGCGAGCCCGGCGCCGACGCGCCGCCAGGTTCAGTCTACGACGCCAACCGCTTCGCGCTGATGGCGCTGCTGGAGAAGGCCGGCTGCCAGGTCACCGATCTCGGCATCCTCGCCGACCGACGCGACGTGGTTTCGGCTGCCCTCGCCGACGCTGCCGCCGCCCACGACGCGATCGTCACTTCCGGGGGCATGTCGACGGGAGACGAGGACCATGTCCGCGCCGCAGTCGAAGCCAACGGCAAGATCCATTTCTGGCGACTGGCGATCCGGCCCGGCCGGCCCGTCGCCTTCGGCACGATCGCAGGCAAGGCGTTTGTCGGGCTTCCGGGAAACCCGGTCGCGATGATGGTGACCTTCCTGCGTTTTGCCCGGCCTGTCCTGCTGCGCCTCTCGGGCGCTGCCGATATCGCCCCGCTCTCGTTCCGCGTGCGGACCGGCTTCGACATCCGCAAGAAGGAAGGACGGCGCGAATGGCTGCGCGCGCGCCTGACGGTCGACACCGACGGGATGCAGCTTGCGCGCCGTTTTCCGCGCGACGGAGCGGGCATCCTCACGTCGCTTGTCGAATCCGACGGACTCGTCGAGCTTGCGGAAAACGTGACGGACCTGCCGGCCGGTGCGATGGTCGACTTCCTGCCCTATTCGGAGCTCGTGTCGTGAAGGTCCTCTGGTTTGCATGGCTGCGTACGCGCGTGGGTACGGGTGCGGAGGAGATCGATCCGCCGTCGGCGGTCGACGACGTGGCCAAGCTGCTCGACTGGCTTGCCGCACGTTCGCCCGGGCACGCCGAGGCGCTGGCCAAGCGCGCGGTGGTGCGCGTGGCGGTCAACCAGGAATACGTGAAACTCGACCACCCCGTGAAAAAGGGCGACGAGATCGCGATCTTCCCGCCGGTGACGGGAGGCTAGGCATGGCCGTGCGCGTGCAACGCGAGGATTTCGATGTGGGCGCCGAACTCGCGGCGCTGACCGCCGGGCGCACCGACATCGGCGCGCTGACGAGCTTCGTCGGCCTCGTGCGCGACATCGGCGGCGGCGCCATGACGCTCGAACACTATCCGGGCATGACCGAAAAGGAGCTTGCTGCGGTCGAGCGCGAAGCCAACGCGCGCTGGAAACTGTCGACTACGCTGATCGTCCACCGCTATGGGCGACTCGATCCGGGCGACCGGATCGTTCTTTGTGCTGCCGCTTCGCCGCACCGGGAAGCCGCGTTCGAGGCCTGCCATTTCCTGATCGACTGGCTCAAGACGAGAGCACCTTTCTGGAAGCTCGAGGAAACGCCGGAAGGCCCGCAGTGGGTCGAGGCGAAGGCCGACGACGACGCGGCGGCCGAACGATGGAAGGACCGCAGATGAACACCGAAGCGCTTCGGCCGCGCCAGCTCGCGATCCATTTCGCGTGCGGCTTTCTTGCCGTGCTGCTGTTCCATCAGGGCGCCATCCTGACGCTGAACCTGCTCGGCTTCATTCCCAACGGGCCGTTCCAAACGCGACCGATACCGCCCTTCGGCGTCCCGGCATTCGTCAATCAGGCGTTCTGGGGCGGGGTCTGGGGAATCGTCTACGGTCTCGTGCGCGCGCGGATTCCGGCAGCACTTCCCGTCGCAGCCGCCGGCTTCCTTTTCGGCGTCGTCGGGCCGACGTTTTTCGGCTGGTTCGTGCTTGCCCCGCTGCGCGGCCTGCCGGTCGCCGGCGGGTTCGTGCCCGCCAACATGATGCGCGGCATATTCATCAACGGCACATTCGGACTAGGGCTGGCGTTGATCGCGGCCTATGCCACCCGGTTCACGGCGCGGCCCGAGCCGGTTCCCACGCCCGACGCCTGAGCGCATCGTCGAGCGCTTTCGCCCGCGCGGGCTCGTCCGCCGCGACGCAGACGCGCGCCGCATGCTCGATGAGCGACTGGCGCTCGCGTCGGGCCAGCGTGCGCGAATCGCGGCCGAAAAGCCGCAACAGGGGATCGATCAGCCGATGCGCCGGTCCCGGCTCGGGCGTCGTTGCCGCGAGCCGGGCCAGCGCTTCGTCGTAGGCGACGAGGAGCTCGTCGGCCATCACTGGATCGAACGTCACTGGATCGGGAAGTCGACCTCGCCGCGCGTGGCCCGGCCGAAGTCCTCGATCAACGCCTTGGTGATGGCGCCAGGCGTGAACTTGTATTCGCCGATCTCGCCGACCGGCGTGATCTCGGCGGCCGTGCCCGTCAGGAACACTTCCTGTGCCTTGGCAAGCTCGTCGGGCCAGATCGCCCGTTCGACGACCTGGATCTGGCGGGACTTCGCCATCGCGATCACCGAGCGGCGCGTGATGCCGTCGAGGAAGCAGTCGGGCTTGGGCGTGTGCAGGACGCCGTCGATCGCGAGGAAGACGTTGGCGCCGGTCGCCTCGGCGATCTGGCCGCGCCAGTCGAGCATCAGCGCGTCGGCATAGCCGTTCTTCTCGGCCTCGTGCTTGGACATCGTGCAGATCATGTAGAGGCCGGCGGCCTTCGACGCGGTCGGGGCCGTGTTCGGCGCCGGGCGCGACCACTTGGCCCAGCTCATGCGGATGCCCTTGTCCTTGTCCTGGAAGTAGCTGCCCCAGGCCCATGTCGCGATCGCGACGTTGATTTTCGACTGCTGTGCCGACACGCCCATCATTTCCGACCCGCGCCAGGCGATCGGACGGACATAGCAGTCGGGCTGGCCGTTGGCAGCCACGACTTCGTTCGTCGCCGCGTCGATCTGCTCGACCGTGTAGGGAAGCTCGAAGCCGAGGATACGCGCCGAATCGATCAGGCGCTGCGAATGCTCGCGCAGGCGGAAGACCTTGCCGCCATAGGCCCGCTCGCCCTCGAAGACGGCCGAGGCATAATGCAGGCCGTGAGAAAGGACGTGCAGCTTCGCGTCGCGCCACGCCGTCAGCGCGCCATTCCACCACACGAAGCCGTCGCGATCGTCAAAAGGCACCAGTGCCATGGCATTTCCCCTCGTCCAGGTCATTTCCTTCGCCGGGATCGTCTCCGGCGCAACATTCGCCCGTTTTGGGCTTGCCACAAGAAACACTCTTGCGGCATATATGTCAACATCACTGACGTATTTCGGTTATGAAGCTTTCACATGCCTGAATTGCGGACCGGCCTGCACCACCTCTATCTGCGCGACGAGGATCTCCGCCTCGGCATCGAGCTGCTCTTCTATGCCTATCGCGATTTCACCGCCGAGCCCGACCGGATGCTCGACGAGATCGGCCTCGGCCGGGCGCATCATCGCGCGATCTATTTCGTCGGCCGCTATCCCGGCATCAATGTCGGCGAACTGCTCGCGATCCTGCGGATCACCAAACAGAGCCTTTCGCGCGTTCTGGGCGAACTGGTCCGCAAGGGCTACATCGCGCAGCGTCCCGGTGCCGTCGACCGCCGCCAGCGCCGTCTAGAACTGACCGAGCAGGGGGCGGCACTCGAGCGCAAGCTGTCCGAGAACCAGCGCCGGCGCATCGCGGCCGCGTATCGTGCTGCCGGCCCCAATGCGGTGGAAGGCTTCCGGCGCGTGATGCTGGGCCTCATCGACGAGCGCGATCGCGGCAAGGTCGCCGGCGAACCCGTCAAGCCGCTGCCCGCGATGTCGGGGCGGCGATAATTCCCGACCGATCGGGCCAAACGGCAAACGCCACAGTTGGCAGGTGCGGCCGCCGCACCTACATTCCATTCCATGGATGAGGCCGCCCACCTCCTGGTCGTCGACGACGACACGCGGACCCGCGAACTGCTTCGCCGGTTCCTGGCCGAGCGCGGCTATCGGGTCGCGACGGCCGCCGATGCCAAGGAAGCCGAATCGCAGCTTGCCGCCATCGCCTTCGATCTCGTGGTGCTCGATGTCATGCTGCCCGGCGAGGACGGCATGGAGTTCACCCGCCGCCTGCGCGCGGCCAAGCGTGATGTGCCGATCGTGCTGCTGACCGCACGCGGAGAGACGGCCGATCGCATATCCGGACTGTCGTCGGGCGCCGACGACTACCTGCCCAAGCCGTTCGAGCCCGAGGAACTGCTGCTGCGCGTGCGCAACATCCTGCGTCGGGCGCCGCCACCGCCGGCGGATGCACCCGAGGAGGTCGTGTTCGGCGCCTTCAGGTTTACCCTCGAGCGAGAGGAACTGACGCGCGGCAGCGTCCACGTGAAACTCACGTCGGCGGAAGCTTCCCTGCTGAAGGTCCTGGCAAGTTCGGCAAACGCGCCCGTCAGCCGCGACGACCTGCTGCGCCGCTCGCGCCTGTCGGGCAACGCGCGCACGGTCGACGTGACGGTCACGCGTCTCCGGCCCAAGATCGAGGATGATCCGCGCAATCCGCGCTTCCTGCAGACCGTCCGCGGTGCGGGCTATCTGCTGCGGACCGATTGAGCGGACCGATGACGACACTCACCAATCTCGTCCGCAGATGCATGCCGCGCTCGCTGTTCGCGCGGGCACTGATAATCCTCGTGACGCCGATGGTGCTGGTGCAGATCGTCGCCGGATTCGTGTTCTACGACCGGGTCTGGGACACGGTCTCGCGCCGCCTGTCCAACGCGGTCGCAGGCGAGGTTGCGACCGTCGTCCACGCGATCGGCCGCTATCCGGACGCGGCCGAAAGGGCGTGGCTGTTCCAGACCATGCAGATCGCCTACGGATCGTTCTACGATTACCAGCCTGGCGGCATCCTCGAGCGAACGGGCCCGGCGGCACCGGACACGATCCTTGAATACTATCTCGTCGCCGGCCTCAACGAACGGGTCCGCCGCCCCTTCTTTCTCGACGCATGGAGCGATCCCGACGACCTTCGGCTCGCCGTCCAGCTGCCGGATGGCGTGTTGCGTCTGGCGACCTCGCGTCAGCGTGTTTTCACCACGAACGTCTACGTCTTCCTGCTGTTCATGATCGGCACGTCCCTGATCCTGATCGCGGTCGCGTCGGCCTTCATGAACAACCAGGTCCGGCCGATCAAGCGGCTCGCCGATGCGGCCGACGCCTTCGGCAAGGGGCGCGAAGACGCCGAATTCCGCCCCTACGGCGCCTCCGAAGTGCGCCAGGCCGCGTCGGCTTTCGTCACGATGCGCGAGCGTATCCGCCGGTACATGGCGCAACGCACCGAAATGCTCGCCGGCATCAGCCACGACCTGCGCACGCCGCTCACGCGCATGAAGCTCGAACTCGCGATGCTCGGCGACCATCCTTCTTCCGCGGGGCTAAAGACCGACGTTTCCGACATGGAGCGCATGGTCGATTCCTATCTCGCATTCGTACGCGGCGAAGGCGAAGAGAAGATCGAAGAGGCCGACCTGTCGATCCTGCTTGCCGAGCTGGTCGCCGCAACCCAGCGCGGCGGGCATTCGGTCGCACTGGCGGTCGAGGGCGACATGCGCATGTCGCTTCGTCCGCACGCGATCAAGCGCAGCCTCGAGAACCTGATCGCCAATGCCGTCCGGCACGCAGCCCAGGTCCGGATCCAGGCGATGCGGCACACCGGCGAGATCGAGATCGTGATCGACGACGACGGCCCGGGCATCCCGCCGGAATCGCGCGAGGACGTGTTCAAGCCGTTTTTCCGGCTCGATCCGGCGCGCAACGTGGAAACCGGCGGTGTCGGCCTCGGATTGACGATCGCGCGGGATGTAATACGCGGACATGGCGGCGACGTCCGTATCGACGAATCACCCCTTGGCGGCGCACGCGCGCGAATCCGCCTTCCTTTGTAGTCAAAGGCCGGCTTAGCAATCTGTTAACCCCCGGTCTCTAACGTTCGAGACGTCGGCGACGGCACGCGCGGAATCACTTCCGGTGACGCCGCCGCCGATACAACCGCCCCGGCCGGCGATCGCCGCCGGGGCGGTCCAATTTCCGGGCCCCGAGCGGCGGATATTGAGGCTTGCCGCCCGCGTGCCACGGGCGTATGTCCCTGCGACCCTTCCGCAAGGATTTTCCAAGCTCGATGTCGTCCGCTTCGCCGCAAGGCGCCTCCACGCGCCGCACCTTTGCGATCATCTCGCACCCCGACGCCGGCAAGACGACGCTGACCGAAAAGCTCCTGCTGTTCGGCGGTGCGATCCGCCTTGCCGGACAGGTCAAGGCGCGTGGCGAGAGACGGCGCGCGCGCTCGGACTGGATGGCCATCGAACAGGCCCGCGGCATCTCGGTGACGAGCTCGGTGATGACGTTCGATTATTCGGGCGTCACCTTCAACCTGCTCGATACGCCCGGACACGAGGATTTCAGCGAGGACACCTACCGCACGCTGACGGCCGTCGACTCGGCCGTCATGGTCATCGACGCCGCGAAGGGCATCGAGATCCAGACGCGCAAGCTGTTCGAGGTCTGCCGCCTGCGCGACATCCCGATCTGCGTGTTCGTCAACAAGGTCGACCGCGAGGGTCGCGACCCGTTCGACCTCCTCGACGAGATCGAAAAGACGCTTCAGCTCGACGTGAGTCCGTTCGTGTGGCCCGTCGGAATGGGCTCGGACTTCCACGGCTGCTACGACCTTCGCAACAACCGTTTCCTGACGGGCAAGCCCGGCGGACCGTACGAGCGCGCGATCCCGATGTCCGGCCCGGACGATCCCGCACTGGACGCGCTCGTCGCCGAACGTCCGTTGCGCGAGTTCCGCGAGGCCGCGTCGCTCGCCTTGTCGGCCTATCCGACGCTGGAACTTGACGCCTACCGGGCCGGCAACATGACGCCGGTGTTTTTCGGCAGCGCGCTCAAGGACTATTCGGTCGAGACGCTGATCCAGGGCCTGGCCGAGTTCGCTCCGCCGCCGCGCCCGCAGCCGGCACAATCGCGCACGATCGAGCCGGAAGAAGATCGTGTCACCGGTTTCGTGTTCAAGGTCCAGGCCAACATGGACCCCAACCACCGCGACCGCATCGCGTTCCTGCGGCTGTGCTCGGGTCGTTTCAAGCGCGGCATGAAGCTCAAGCAGGTGCGCACGGGCAAGGCGATTGCCGTCCACAGCCCGATCTTCTTCTTCGCCCAGGAACGCGAGCTTGCCGAAGAAGCGCTCCCCGGCGACATCATCGGGATCCCCAACCACGGCACGCTTCGGGTCGGCGACACGCTGACCGAGGGCGAGGACCTGCGCTTTACCGGAATTCCGAACTTCGCGCCCGAAATCCTGCGTCGCGTGCGGCTCGACGATCCGATCAAGGCCAAGCAGATGCGCCGGGCACTCGAAGATCTTGCCGAGGAAGGCGTGACCCAGGTCTTCCGGCCGGTCCTGGGTTCGCAATGGATCGTCGGCGTCGTTGGACCGCTTCAGATCGAGGTGCTCGCCAGCCGCATCGCGGCCGAGTACGACGTCAAGGTCGGCTTCGAACCCGCACCCTTCGAGACGGCACGCTGGGTCTCGAGCGAGGATCCGGCGATGCTGAAGAAATTCATCGAAAGCAATCGCGGCAGCCTTGCCGAGGATCGCGACGATGCGCCAGTGTTCATGGCCCGCAACGCGTGGGAGCTGAACCGCACGACGCAGGACTGGCCGGGCATCACCTTCCGCACTACGCGCGAGCGCGGCTAGCGGGCGCTCAGCTCCCGGCGGGCGGTGCGGAGGACATTTTCACGACGGGCTTGATCTGGCTCTTCTCGATCTCCGCGACGGTACCGGTGATGTACTCGATCGGCACGCTCGCGACGATTCCTTCGGACGGCATCGAGATCATGAACGCGATCTGGCCGCCGACATTGACCAGGTTCTTCTTTGACTTCATCGGCAGTGGGATCTTCCGCTTGCGGCACAGCATGATGAGGGCCGCCGTCATCTGCGCGTCCTGAATCTGCATTTCCGAACTGGTGCCGTCCTTCTTCTTGACCTCGATCTTGAACGACAGGGTGTCCCGGTCGATCGTCAGCTTCGTGGCGCGGCCATTGGGCGGCGGCTCGCCTTGCGTCCGCTTCCAGTCGAAAGCCGCCGCGACGAGATCGAGATTCTCGAAGAAAATGACGCGATACTCGCTGGCCACGCGGCCACCGCCTTGTCGTTATGTGGCTGTAAGGCTTACCACGAAACCGGATTCTTGGCATCTGTCAGAAGCCTCGCGCCGGGCCAGAAGAGCGTCTAATGTCTGGTTTCCCGCCTGATGGATGTGATGGAAAGCCGCGATTTCCAGTTTGCCTGTACCGCGACGCTGACCGCCAATGACGGTCGCGAGCGGCTTGCGTCGCGCAGTTTCAGCGCCGTGGATACCGCGGCGGACTGGGCGCTCACGACTGCCGGGCGTCTCAAGGAAGCACTCGGTACCGGGCCCTATGGCCAGGTCGAACTGGCACTTGGGATCGCGATCGAAGGGCGGCTCGCCGACGACCCGGACGCGCGGCTGACGCTCGTGTTCTCCGGCACGCTCGCGCATGCGACCGACACGCTTGCAGCACATGTCCGGAGCTTCGAAGCCGACACGATCCCCAAGCTGCGCGCCCAGGCCGCCGCCCGGCGCAAAGCCAGACGCGCCGGGATCCTGCGGAAGTTCGGGCTGGTCGCCGGGATCGCCGTATTCGTCGGACTCGTGTTCGTCGTCTACCGCTTCGTTCCGCCCATCCTCGATCCCGAGCGGGCCGCGGAGGAGATCCTCGCCCGACCGCCTCCCGAGGTTACCGGGCGCTGGTCTCTCGGCCAGACAACCGCCAATTGCGAGACGAACTACGTGGAATTTGCCGCCGGCCGGTACGAAGCCGTGGTTGCCGGCAGTCGTCAGCGCTTTGCGGCCGCCTATTCCCAGCCTGCGGCGGCGACCATGCGTGTCGAATATGCCGAAGGCGGCATTCGGCTCGCCCAGATATTCAGGCTCGGACCCGATCAGGGCCGGATGTCGATCGCCGGGGTCGAGTCCAGCGTACCGGAAATCGAGGCCGCAGCCCGGCGCGCAATCGGTACGTGGCTGACCAAATGCCCGGAGAAGGCGCGCTAGCGTCCGATCGTCAGCCCTTAACTACTTTTTCACCCCGAGAATGCGTCAATCCCCGGATCCAGACCGCATTTTCCGAGTGACCGGGTATTGACGAAAACCGAGAAAGCACGTTCGGCAGGGCGCACCGCGACCATACGAAACCTGGTGCCGTCGGCGCTCCTGTTCGTCGTGCTTGCGGCGATGTGGACCTATGTGTCGCTTGCCGATCGCAATGCCCGGAATGCCGTGCGGGCGCAGGAGTTTGCCGACGTGTCCGATACGGTGTCGGAAACGATCGCGCGACGGATCGCCAACAGGCTGCGCGGCCTTGCCTATATCCAGCACCTCGCGCGCGACGGCGCGCTTGAAGATCCGGAGCGTTTCGACATCGCGGCGGCAACGACCCATGAGATCGCCCGGGAATTCCTCGCGATCAATCTGATCGACGCCGAGCGCCGGATCGTCCGGACATGGCCGTTGGCCGAAAACGCGAACATGATCGGACGGGTCGTCGGCCAATCGCCGTCGATCGTCGAGTTGCTCGACATCGCGCGGGATACCGATACTGCCCGCAGTTCGGGCATCGTGGAGCTTTTCCAGGGTGGCAAGGGAATCGCCAGCTACTTCCCGATCTGGCGGGATGGTCGTTTCGTCGGCTACGTCAACGGCGTCTTCAGGGTCGATGCCATCGAGCAGCTCCTCGGCACGCTGCGCGCGATGCGCTATGCGTGGAGGATCGACACGGAGCAGCCAGAAGCATCCCCGCTTCCGGTCGGCGCGCGTCGCCTGTCGATCCCGCTGCTTGACCGCACGCTGACGGTCGAGTTCGAGGAAAAAGCGCACGCCGGCGTAGGTGATTTTCTGCTTCCGAACCTGGTGCTTGGCATCGTTTTCTCGCTGGTCTGCGCAGCGCTGACGTTCCTCGGACTCAATGCGAGATATACGGCCGCCCGCGACGAGGCGATGCTGTCGAGCATCCTGACGGCGGCACCGGACGCGATCATATCCCTGGACGAGAACCGCCGTATCCGCGTCTTCACGCCGGCTGCCGAGGCGATGTTCAAGAGATCGGCCGAGACGATGATCGGCGAGCCGCTCGATGTACTTCTGCCCGAAGCCGCGCGGCCCCTCCATCATGCGCATATCGAACAGTTCGCGGCATCATCGAGCCGCGAACGGCAGATGGGCGACTGGCGCCTGATCCGCGGCCTTCGCGCCAACGGAGAGACGTTTCCCGTCATGGTGCAGCTCGCCAAATCGCAGTTCGAAGGCGAACGTCTGATGACCGCGGTCTTGCGCGACATGACCGATATCGAGCGCATAAACAGCGAACTGATATCGCTGGCGGACGAACGCGCGCGGCAGGCGGAACGGGCCGAGGCCGCCAATCACGCCAAAACGATGTTCCTCGCCACCATGAGCCACGAACTCCGCACGCCGCTCAACGCGATCATCGGGTTCTCGGATATCGCGGTGCGGGAGATGTTCGGGCCGATCGGCAACGCGCGCTACAAGGATTATCTCGCGAGCATAAAGAGCAGCGGCGAAGATCTCCTGACGATCATCAACGACGTGCTCGATCTCTCGAAGGCCGAGGTCGGCGCCTACCGGTTCGAGCCGGAGAATTTCGATGTCTGCGAACTTCTGTCTTCAACGGCCCGGCAGATCATGCCTTTGATGGATACGAAGGGCCTCGTATTCCGTTCCGAACTTCCCGAGCGGCTGTTCGCTCACGCGGATCCGCGCGCGACCCGCCAGATCGCCGTGAACCTCCTTTCGAATTCCATCAAGTTCACAAATCCGGGTGGAGTCGTGACGCTGAGCGCCGGCCCGTCGTCCGACACCGCCTTCATCGACTTTTCCGTCCAGGACACCGGACGCGGAATTGCCCGGGACGATCTCGGCCGTGTCGGCCGCCCCTTCGTTCAGGTCGGCGATGCGTACCGGTCGGAGGTCAAGGGAACCGGCCTGGGTCTGGCCATAAGCCGTACCTTTTCCGCAGGAATGGGGGGAAATCTCCGGATCGAATCGGAACTCGGACAGGGAACCAAGGTTACCGTCAGCCTTCCGGCCGGCCCGAACAGCAACCTGAAAACAAGCCATCAGCCGGACATGAATTCCCACTCAAGCATTTGATAATATAAGAGAATTTGATATACCCAACGAACTGAGCCGGACGTCTCGAATGGCACCGTTCCAGCGCCGGTCAAGCGGCCGCCGACTTCCCCCGAATCGAGCTAGTTGCGTGCCGACCGGCAAATC
Organism: Tagaea sp.; assembly: GCA_965279525.1. Lineage (GTDB taxonomy): Bacteria > Pseudomonadota > Alphaproteobacteria > CACIAM-22H2 > CACIAM-22H2 > Tagaea. The sequence goes on from CBDIIB010000005.1 coordinate 311,525, forward strand.
TATAAACACGAGCTCTCTAGTTCTATTTCCAGGAGCGTTAAATGCCCGTCGGTACGGTTAAGTGGTTCAATGGCACCAAAGGTTACGGCTTCATCCAGCCGGAAAATGGTGGTGCTGATGTGTTCGTGCATATCTCGGCGGTCGAGCGCGCCGGGCTTCGCGGGCTGAACGAAGGCCAGAAGGTGTCGTACGAGGAGAAGCCCGATCCCAAGAAGGGCAAGACCTCGGCTGACAACCTCAAGGTCATCTAAGAGGTTCCCCTCGCGGAACCCAGGCGCCGACGGTACGTCCCCGGCGCCGGCTTTCCGATCACGGGCGAGAATCTGACGCGCCCCGTTCCTACGGGACGGGGCGCGTTGTCTGTCTGCCGCATGTTTTCGTGCATGATGGCTGCAGCTTAAATCCAATTTTTTCAAGGCCGAATGGTTCCCATCCGGCCTGTTTTGCCGTGCGTTCAAGGCACCCCTTCCTTGATCCCTGTCCGCCGGATGTGACAGACATGATTGCCGGCAGCAGCAAGCTGTCTGGCGACCGAACAAGGATCGCGGAATGGCCCGACGGGTTGACCGGCTTTGGACGAACGCCCGTCTCCTGACCATGGCGCCACCCGCCGGTACGGCTGGAGCGACGATACAAGCCGGGATCATCGCCTGCGCGGACGGGCGCATCGTGTACGCCGGGCCGGCGACCGACGCGCCGGGGTTCGATGCCCCGGATCGGATCGACTGCGAGGGCCGCTGGATCACCCCCGGCCTGATCGACTGCCACACGCACCTGGTTTTCGGCGGTGATCGTGCGGCCGAATTCGAGATGCGCCTCGACGGTGCGACTTATCAGGAAATCGCCAAAGCCGGCGGCGGCATCGTTTCGACCGTGCGCGCGACGCGCGCGGCAAGCGACGACGAACTGCTCGCGGCCGCGTGCGGACGCCTCGACCGGCTGATCGCGGAAGGTGCCACGACCGTCGAGATCAAATCGGGCTACGGGCTCGATACGGCAAGCGAACTGCGCATGCTGCGTGTCGCGCGCCGTCTGGGGACAGTCCGGCCTGTGGGCATCCGCACCACGTTTCTTGGCGCACATGCGCTTCCGCCCGAAGCAGGCGGCGACAAGCAGACCTATATCGATCTTGTCTGCCGCGAGATGCTGCCCGCCATCGCGAACGAAGGTCTTGCCGACGCGGTCGACGGTTTCTGCGAAGGCATCGCCTTCTCGCCTTCCCAGATCGAACAGGTCTTCGCCGCGGCCGCCGCACTCGGCCTGCCGGTCAAACTCCACGCCGACCAGCTTTCCGATCTCGGCGGGGCAGCACTCGCCGCACGCCACAAGGCACTGTCGGCCGACCATCTTGAATGGACGAATGCGGCCGGCGTGGCGGCGATGGCTGCAGCCGGCACAGTCGCGGTCCTTCTCCCCGGCGCCTACTACGTGCTGCGCGAAACGAAGCTGCCGCCGATCGCGGCGCTGCGGCACGCAGGTGCCCGCATGGCCGTCTCGACCGACTGCAACCCGGGAACCTCGCCGATGACGTCGCTGCTGCTTGCGATGAACATGGCCGCCACGCTGTTCGGGTTGACGGTTGCCGAATGCCTTGCCGGCACGACGCGCGAAGCGGCGCAGGCACTGGGTCTCGGCGACAAGACCGGTACGCTCGAGGCCGGGAAATGGTGCGACCTGGCGATCTGGGACATCGAACGTCCGGCCGAACTCGTCTACCGTCTGGGTTTCAACCCGCTCCATTCGCGCGTTTGGCGCGGCATCTGACCGGAAGGGCTCCATGACCCGCATCGACAACGAACGCCGCATCCGCGCCCCGCGCGGTGCTGAACGGACCGCGAAGAGCTGGCAGACCGAAGCGGCGATGCGCATGCTGATGAACAATCTCGATGCCGAGGTCGCCGAACGGCCCAGCGAACTCGTCGTCTACGGAGGAATCGGGCGCGCGGCGCGCAATTGGGAAGCGTTCGACCAGATCGTCGCGGGCCTCAAGACCCTCGAGGACGACCAGACGATGCTCGTCCAGTCGGGCAAGCCGGTCGGCATTTTCCGCACGCACCGCGACGCGCCGCGCGTGCTCATCGCAAACTCCAATCTCGTGCCGCACTGGGCCACGTGGGATCATTTCCACGAGCTCGACCGCAAGGGCCTCATGATGTACGGCCAGATGACGGCGGGGTCGTGGATCTATATCGGCACGCAGGGCATCGTCCAGGGCACCTACGAGACTTTTGTCGAGGTCGGCCGGCGTCACTATGGCGGCGATCTGGCCGGCCGCTGGATCCTGACGGCCGGTCTCGGCGGCATGGGCGGCGCCCAGCCGCTCGCCGCGACGATGGCGGGGGCTTCGTGCCTCGCCATCGAATGCCAGCCGAGCCGGATCGAGATGCGTCTGCGCACCGGATATGTCGACCGCCGCGCCGACACGCTCGACGAGGCGATGGCGATCATCGAGGAAAGCGTGAAAGCGAAGAAGCCGGTTTCGGTCGGCCTCCTCGGCAACGCCGCCGACATCCTGCCCGAGATGCTGCGCCGGAAGATCCGCCCCGACGTCGTCACCGACCAGACATCCGCGCACGATCCGGTGAACGGCTACCTGCCGCGCGGATGGACCCTCGCCCGGTGGGAAGCCGCCCGCGAGAAGGATCCCAAATCGGTCGAGACCGCATCGCGCCACTCGATGGCCGAGCATGTGCGCGCGATGCTGGAGTTCCACCGCCTCGGCGTACCGACGCTCGATTACGGCAACAACATCCGCCAGGTCGCGAAAGAGGAAGGTGTCGCCGACGCCTTCGCCTTCCCGGGCTTCGTGCCGGCCTATATCCGCCCGCTTTTCTGCCGCGGCATCGGCCCGTTCCGCTGGGCGGCGCTGTCCGGCGACCCGGAGGACATCTACCGGACGGACGCAAAGGTGAAAGAGCTGCTGCCCGACAACAAGCACCTGCACAACTGGCTCGACATGGCGCGCGCGCGCATCAAGTTCCAGGGATTGCCGGCGCGCATCTGCTGGGTCGGCCTCGGCGACCGCCACCGCCTCGGCCTTGCCTTCAACGAGATGGTGCGCAACGGCGAACTCAAGGCCCCGCTCGTCATCGGCCGCGACCATCTCGATTCCGGTTCCGTCGCCAGCCCGAACCGCGAGACCGAAGCGATGAAGGACGGATCGGACGCGGTGTCGGACTGGCCGCTTCTCAACGCCCTTCTCAACTGCGCCAGCGGCGCCACGTGGGTATCGCTCCATCATGGCGGCGGCGTCGGCATGGGCTTCTCGCAGCATTCCGGCATGGTGATCGTGTGCGACGGGACCGAGGATGCGGACCGCCGCCTCGAGCGCGTGCTGTGGAACGACCCCGCGACGGGGGTGATGCGGCACGCGGATGCCGGCTATCCGGAAGCCATCGCCTGCGCCCGGGAAAAGCAGCTCGATCTGCCCTTCCTTCGCTAGCATCCGGCGCCATACGCCATGAGTGCCACTCATCCGGAGATGAGGCAGCGCGCCTGATCGCGATAACAGGACAATTGCCTTGCACGCCTGAGCAATTGGGTCGGAATATCCGCGCTGTCGCCAATCCTCTGGCATGAAGCCTGCAAATCCAAACGGGCGGGGCAGCGGCCGGCGACCTCGAGATCTTGGAGAAGTTCGATGTCGAGCGTGACGTTGCAGGGTGTCAGCAAGTCGTACGGGGCCGTCACGGCATTGCGGACGATGGATCTCGAAATCGCGGAAGGCGAGTTCCTGACGTTGCTCGGGCCGTCGGGATGCGGCAAGACCACGACGCTGCGGCTTGTCGCCGGATTCATCACGCCGTCGAGCGGCCGCATCCTGTTCGGCGGCGACGACGTTACTGACCTGCCGGCGCAGAAGCGCGAGATCGGCATGGTGTTCCAGGACTATGCGCTTTTTCCCCACATGACGATCGCCGACAATATCGGATTCGGTCTGGTCGAGCGTGGACGCAAGTCCGCCGAGATCCGTTCGAAAGTGAACGAACTTCTCCAGCTGATCCGCCTGCCGGGCGTCGAGAACCGTTTCCCGGCCGAGCTCAGCGGCGGCCAACAGCAGCGCGTTGCCGTGGCCCGTGCGGTCGCGCATTCGCCGCGCGTCCTGCTGATGGACGAGCCGCTCGGCGCACTCGACCTCAAGCTGCGCGAAGCGATGCAGGCGGAGATCAGCGCCATCCAGCATGCGCTCAAGATCACGACTGTCTACGTGACGCACGACCAGTCCGAAGCGATGAGCATGTCCGACCGCATCGCCGTGATGAATGACGGCGTCATCGAGCAGCTTGGCTCTGCAACCGAGATCTACAACCGTCCGGCCTCGCGCTTCGTGGCGAGTTTCGTCGGCCAGATCAATCTGGTCGAAGGGGATGTCGTCGCGAACGAGGCGGCGAGTGCCGTGATTTCGGTCGGCGGCACGCATGTCCGGGTCGCGACACCCCAGGCACTGGCCGGCCGCATCACGTTCGGGATCCGGCCCGAGCAGCTTTCGATCCTTGGCGAGGGCCGTGCGCCGGCGGCAGGCGCAAACGCGCTTCCCGGCACGGTGCGCAGCACCATGTTCGCGGGCAACATCGTCAAGGTCGAGATCGAGGCCGCCACGCCAGCACCGATCATCGTCGAGACACATCCCAACGCGGCGACCCCGACAGTCGGCCAGCGTGTCCAGGTATCGTGGAACCTGCCGAACGCCGTCGTCCTGGCGAACTGAAGGAGCGCCCAATGGCAATCCCCGTCATCGACATCGCCCCGTTCCGGGATGCCGGCGGCAAGGCCGGCGTGGCCCGGGCCGTCGCACGTGCTTGCGAGGACGTCGGGTTCTTCTGCATCTCCGGGCATGGCGTGGATTCCGGCCTGACCGAACGCGCCTTCGCCATTTCGCGCGACTTCTTCGACCAGCCGGCCGACGTGAAGATGCGGTTCCGGCCGGCGGGCGAAGTGGCGCCGCGCGGCTACGCGGCGATGGAAAGCAAGGGCCTGGGTGCCACGCTCGGCCAGAACGTGCCCAAGGATCTGCGCGAGCAGTTCATGCTCGGCACGCTGGCACCGATCACGCCGGCCCTGTCGAAGGTACCCGAAGCGGCCGGCTGCTACGCGCCGAACGTTTGGCCCGATACACCTGCCGAGTATCGCCCGATCTTCACCGAGCTCTATCGTTCGTTCGAATCGCTTGCCGGAACGCTGATGCGCATCTTCGCGCTCGGCCTCGAGCTCCCCGAGCACTATTTCGCCGACAAGATCGACCATCATTTCAGCGTGCTCGGGTCGAACCACTATCCGCCGCTCACGCATCCGCCGCTGCCGGGCCAGCTGCGTACCGGCGAACACACGGATTTCGGCAGCCTGACGATCCTGCTTCCGACCGCCGGCCCCGGCGGACTGCAGGTGCGCCTCGCTGACGGCACGTGGACCGACGTGCAGCCGATCCCCGGCGCGCTCATCATCAATATCGGCGACATGATGGCACGATGGACGAACGACCGCTGGCGTTCGACCCTGCATCGCGTCGCGAACCCGCCCGAAGCGGCGGCGGCGATGAGCCGGCGCCAGTCGATCGCGTTCTTCTGCCATCCGAATTACGACACCGAGATCCGCTGCATCGAGAGCTGCACAAGCCCCGATCGGCCACCGCTCTATCCGCCGATCCTCGCGGGCGAGCACATGCGGATGAAAATGGTGAAAAGGCTGTGACGCTGGGCACGCAGCTTGCGGACTGGGCCGCCGGCCTGCGGTTCGACGACCTGCCGGCCGAAGTCGTGGCCGACTGCCGCCTGCGCCTGCTCGACACGCTGGGCGTGGCACTTGCTGCAGCGCCCTTGCCGATCGGCGTCGCGGTGCGCACGGCCGGCCGCGCGATGGGTGGCGGCGATGCCGCGACGGTGCTGGGTGAAGGAACACGCAGCTCGGCCGCGAACGCCGCCCTCGTCAACGGCACGCTCGCGCATGCGATGGACTTCGACGACACGCATAACGAGTCGGTGATGCATCCGAGTGCGCCTGCGGTTACGGCCGCTCTGGCCGCCTGCGAGGCGATCCGCGCGAACGGGCGGGAACTGATCGTCGGGATCGCCATCGGCAATGAGCTTGGCTGCCGCCTCGGGCTCGTCACGCCTGGCGCGTTCCATGGCGTGGGCCTGCATCCGACCAGCGTGCTTGGCGCGCCCGCCGCGACCGCCGCGGTCGGCCGAATTTGGCATCTTTCGCCGGCGCAGATCGCATCGGGCTTCGGAATCTCCGCCAGCCAGGCATCCGGCGTGCTCGAGGCGTATAGCGACGGGACATGGTCGAAGACGCTGCATCCGGGCTGGGCTGCGCACGCCGCGATCGTCGCCGGCCATCTGGCACAGGCCGGCTTCACCGGACCCGCGACCGCATTCGAGGGTCGCTACGGCATCTACAAGGCATTGCTGCCAGCCGACACGAAGATGGATCTCGCCGCCGCGACCGACGGGTTGGGACAGGACTGGACCTGCCTCGACACGGCTTTCAAGCTCTATCCCAACGCGCACGCGATCCACGCCTTCATCGAAGGGGCCTTGCAGTTGCGGGGCGCGCACAATCTGTCTGCCGGACAGATACAGTCAGTCGAACTCGCCGTTCCTGCCGAGTTCGTCGGCCAGATCGCGGAACCGCGCGACGCCAAGCTGGCGCCCCGTACATCCACGCATGCGCGCGCCAGCGTGTTCTACGCGGTCGCCGCAGCACTGGTCGATGGCGAGGTCAATGCCGCGCACTACGAGGGCGATGCGTTCCGCCGCCCGGACCTTCTGGCAATGGCGCAGCGCATCGTCGCGCGCATCGTCCCGGCCGGCGATGCGATCCGCTTCTCGGGCGGCGTGACGATTCGGCACAAAGACGGTCCGGACGTGTCGACTTTCGTTGCCGAAGCCGATGGAACAGGCGCGCGCCGTCTCGACGAGACGCGGATCATCGGCAAGTTTGCGGCGACTGCCGGTTCGGTGCTGCTGCCGGCCGCACGCGACCGGCTGGCCGAACTGATCTTGTCGGCCGACCGGATCGACGACGTGTCCGCACTTGCCGCCGCGTGCACCATTCCGGGGTTGGACCGATGATCCGCCTCAGCGCCCGAAAGCTGACCGAGGATGCGTTCCGGCCCTTCGGCCCGGTCATGGCGGTCCCTGTCGGCGGCGCACGCACCGGTCCGCTGCCGGTGATCGCCGATCCGCGCCCGGCAGCGAAGGTGACCGCGACATTGATCGACTTGCCGCCGCAAACGGCACCGCGGACGGTGCGGATGATCGAGCGGCACATGAATTCCGCCCAGTTCTTCCTGCATCTGTCGGGTGGCGCCCTATCGCTGGTCGTGTTCCCGACGGGCGCCGACGGCCAACCGAATCTCTCCGGCGCATGTGCCTTCATCGCGGCATCCGGCCAGGCCTTCGGCTATCATCCGGGAACGTGGCACGCCGGCGTTGCCGCACTGGGCGACGGCGCCAAGGTCGCCTCGCTGCTCAGCCGCGACGGCACGCCGGGCGATGTCGAGGAAAGAACGCTCGCCGAGGCGATCGAGGTCGACTGGACATGAGCCAAGCCCCCTACCCGCGCGACATGATCGGCTATGGCCGCAAGCGCCCCGATCCGAAATGGCCGAACAAGGCGCGCCTCGCGCTCAATTTCGTCCTCAACTACGAGGAAGGGTCCGAGTACTCGTTTCCCGACGGCGACGGCGCTTCGGAAACGCAGCTTCTCGAAGCCACGCCGTCGATGCCGCCGGGTACGCGCGATCTCAACGCGGAATCGATCTACGAATTCGGCAGTCGCGTGGGCGTGTGGCGGCTGATCGGCCTGCTCCGGGAATACGAGATGCCGGCAACCGTGTTCGGCTGCGCGCTGGCGCTCGAACGCAACCCGCAGGTCGTCACGGCGATCCGCGAGGCCGGATACGACGTGTGCAGTCATGGCTGGCGGTGGATCAAGCACTGGCTGCTGAAGCCCGACGAGGAAAGAGAGCATATCGCACGCGCCGTCGCCTCGCTGGCACGCAGCTTCGGCGAGCGGCCGCTCGGCTGGTATTGCCGCACCGGCCCGAGCGTGGAGACACGCAAGCTGCTCGTCGAGGAAGGCGGCTTCCTCTACGACAGCGACTCCTACGCCGACGAGCTTCCCTACTGGGACACGCGCCATGGCCGGCCGCATCTGGTGATCCCGTACTCGGTCGACAGCAACGACACGAAATTCGCCAACCCGGCCGGCTTCGGGAACGGCGAGGAATTCTACTCGTATCTGAAAGACAGCTTCGACTGCCTCTATCGCGAAGGTGCGAAGCAACCTGGGATGATGTCGGTCGGCCTGCATATGCGCCTTGCCGGCCGGCCGGGCCGCGCCGAAGCGTTCCGCCGCTTCCTCAACTATGTGCGCAGGCATGACGGCGTTTGGATCTGCCGCCGCATCGACATCGCCCGACACTGGATCGCGACACACCCCTGCTCCGCTTCCTGACGAGGACGCCATGACCGAAGATGTCCGCCACGCAAGGGCTCCGTTCCGCGGCTACGACCTGCGCCTGCCGGCGGAACCGGATGCCGAAATCACGCGCGTCGAGCCGGGCACGCCGGCAGGCGAGTATCTGCGTCGTTTCTGGACACCGGTCGCGATGACATCCCAGCTTGGCGCCAAACCCGTTCCAATCCGCATCCTCGGTGAGGATCTCGTCGATCTTCCGCGACGGCAGCGGCAATATCGGCCTGCTGCACCGGCACTGCGCGCACCGGCGTGCGTCCCTCGAGTTCGGACGCATCGAGCAGCGCGGGATCCGCTGCTGCTATCACGGCTGGCATTTCGACGTCGACGGCACGATCCTGGAAACGCCGGGCGAGCCGGCGTCGAGTTCGATCTGCAAGTCCGTCTGCCAGCCGGCCTATCCGGTGCGCGAGATGAAGGGCCTCGTCTTCGCCTTTATGGGCCCGCCGGACGACATGCCGGCCTTCCCTTATCTCGACTCGCTCGACCTGCCGGACCACGAGCTCATCCCCTACTCCATCCATTCGCCGTGCAACTGGCTGCAGGAGACCGAGAACGCGATCGATCCCTACCATTCGGTATTCCTGCACGGACGTGTCAACGGTCCGCAGTTCCCCGGTCTCGAGCATTTCGTCGAGTTGCCTGTCGTCTCGTATTTCCGGCGCGAAGCCGGCATCGTCTACAGCCATGCGCGGCGCGTCGGCGATCTCGTCATGCTTCGCTTCCACGACTACCTGATGCCGAACCTCGCGCAGAACGGCGGCATGTTCCAGCGGCTGGAGAAGCCCCAGTTTTTCGGCCGCACGAGCCTGACCAAGTGGGTCGTGCCGATCGACAGCACGAACAGCCGGAAGTTCGGCTGGCGGCATTTCAACGACAAGGACGAAGTGCTGCGCCAGGGCAAGCGCGACGAGGTCGGCTGGGAGACGGTCGATTTCTACGGCCAGACCGCGCACCGCCCCTACGAAGAGCGCCAGTCGAATCCCGGCGACTGGGATGTCTGGGTCAGCCAGGGACCGATCGCGGTGCATTCGCGCGAGTATCTCGGGCGCACCGACGAAGGCATCGCGATGCTGCGCCGGCGGCTGCGCCGCGAGATCCGCGCACTCGCTGAAGGCAAAAGCCCGGCACGCGCCGCTGGCGATGCAGACAATCCGTTCCCGACCTATGGCGGCGACACGGTGCTGCGTGTCGCCAAGACAAACGACGACGAAGCGACCATGAAAGCCGTGCAGAACCAGGTGGCGGAGATCTATTTCGCCGCCGACGGACTGAAGGGCGAGGCGCGGTCGGCGCGCATCAAGGCCGACCTCAAGGCGAAATTCCCGGATTCGGCGAGCTAGTCGCGCGCGACGAACTTCGGCGGATCGAACGCCGCGATGCGTGCGAGCGGCCCGTCATGGCGTTCGATTTGGACCAGCGCGGACTGTGCTGCACAGCCTTGCGAGAGCTTCGACGAGGGCCGGTCGGCGGTGATCATGTTGGGATTGCCGTGGCGATCGAGGGCGCCGATCACACCGGGCGTCTCGGGATCGTACCAGGCACCGGTCGCGATCTGGACGACACCGGGCCTCAACCCGTCCGTCACACGCGCCGCCGCAAGGAAGGCACCCCGGTCGTTGAAGACCCGCACGATGTCGTCGCTGCGGATCCCGCGGGCGGCCGCATCCACCGTTGCGATCGAGATCGGTTCGCGGCCATTGATCTTCGACTGAACGCTGATGCTGCCATGGTCGTACTGGCTGTGCAGCCGCGTCGCCGGCTGGTTCGACAGCAGATGCAGCGGAAAATGCTTGGCAAGCGGTGCACCCAGCCATTCCTCGGCCGGGCGCCACACCGCATGACCGGGGCAGTCTTCGTAGCCGAAGCCGGCGATCGTGTCGGAATGGAGCTCGATGCGCCCGGACGGCGTGGCAAGCGGTGTGGTTTGCGGATCGGCGCGGAAGGCGGCGAACAACGTGCGTTCGGCATCCCCGGGCGGCAGCTCGAAATAGTCCTCGCTCCAGAACCGGTCGAATTCGGGCAGATCGATTCCCTTCGCGTGGGCGGTCGCTCGTGATTCGTCATAGAGGACCCGCAGCCAGTCCTGCACCGTACGACCGCACGTGAAGGCGGATTCGACATCGAGACGGCGTGCCAGCCCGGCGAAGATCGCGTAGTCGTCTCGCGCCTCGCCGACTGGCGCGACCGCCGACTTCATCGCGACGAGGTACGCGTCGTCGCCGGCGGCCCCGATATCGTCGCGCTCCAGCGACGTCGTCGCCGGCAGGACGATGTCGGAGAACTTGGCCTGTGCGGTCCAGAACTGCTCGTGCACGATCGTCGTTTCCGGCCGCCGCCACGCCGCGACAAGCCGGTTGATGTCCTGGTGGTGGTGGAAGACGTTGCCGCCCGCCCAATAGACGAGACGGATGTCGGGATAGACGCAGCGCTGGCCATTGTAGTCGAACGACGTTCCCGGCCCGAGCAGCATGTCGGCGATGCGCGCGACCGGGATGAATGCCTTTACCGGATTGTCGCCCTGCGGCAGGCGCGGACCGGCGAAGCCAGTCGTGCGAGCGCCCACGCCATTGATCGCCGCGTAGCCGAACCCGATTCCGCCGCCCGGCAGGCCGATCTGGCCGAGGATCGCGGCAAGCGTCACCGCGGCCCAATAAGGCTGCTCGCCGTGGCGCGCGCGCTGCAACGACCAGCTTATCGCGATCATCGTGCGATTCGTCGCCATCTGGACGGCGAGTGCGCGGATACGCTCGGCGGATACGCCGGAGATTGTGCTTGCCCACTCGGCCGTCTTGGCCTGTCCGTCCTCGTGCCCCAGTAAATAGTCGATCACGCGTCCCGCACCGACACAGTGCGTCGCCAAAAAGGCCTTGTCGTGAAGGTCCCGCACGACGATCTCGTGCGCGAGTGCGATCATCACGCACGCGTCGGTGTTGGGTCGGATTGACAGCCACTCCGCGGACCCGTCGGCAAGATCGGCACGCGCCGGCGAGACGTTGACCAGGATCGCACCCGTGCCGGCAAGCCGCCGTATCCGCTCGGCGACGTCGTGGTCGCCCACACCGCCGGCATTGACCTGCGCATTCTTGATCGGCAGCCCGCCGAATGCCACGAGAACCCTGCAATGCCGTTCGAGGCTTTCCCATGCCGAGGCGTCGCGGTTCAGCGTCTCGACGGGTGCCAGGATGTGCGGCAGCAGCACGCGCGCGGCGCCAAGACTGTAACTGTCCATGTGCCGGACATAGCCGCCGACGCAGTTGAGGAAGCGGTGGATCTGGCTTTGCGCATGATGGAATCGCCCGGCGCTGGCCCAACCATACGAGCCGCCGAAGACCGCCGTGTTGCCGTGCGCTCCGATCGTGCCGCGCAGTGCCTGCGCGACGATGTCCAGCGCTTCGTCCCACGGCACCTCGACAAACGGCTCGCTGCCGCGCGCCTCCCGGCTTGCCGGACCGTTCGCGAGATAGCCCTTGCGGATCGCCGGCCGACGCACCCGCGCCGGTCCGTCGAGCGCGGCGGCCATCGACTGGCCAATCGGTGACGGCGAACGGTCGCGCTCGAACGGATCGAGACCCGCAAGCACGCCGTCGCGCACGCGCGTGCGGTAGATGCCCCAATGCGTCGACGTGAGGGCCATCGCCGGCGGCCGGTCGCCGGTCAGGCGACGATCCGGCGCGGCAACGGAATGCTCTCGATTGGAATATCCCCGAAGCGGGCATAGCCCTCCGCCAGCGGCAGCTCGCGTGCGACGATCATTCCGTCGCCCTGAACGCCGAATGTCGGGTCGAGCATGCGCCGGCCCTTGCCGCCCGGCGGATCGAACGTCCAGTCCTGGAAGCCGAGAATGTAGAAGTTCAGCATCACGGCGGGTCTGTCGTCGGCACAGAACCAGTGCGCGTTACGCGAGACCTCGGTGGTTTCGAACCGGTCGCCGATGCCGAACCACCGGTCGGTACGCGTGCGCAGCAGGATGGTGTCCGGTCCAAGTCGCGCCACGCGATCCCATTCGCGCGCGTAGACGCGGCCGTGCAGAACGACCTGGGTTGAAATCAGGTTGTGATGGCAATGCGGCGGATGGACCTCGTGCGGCTCGAGATAGAGGAGCTGCATCGTCCACGACTTGTCCGGCGTGGTCTTCTGGTTGAGGATCTGGTCCTTGCGCTCGGCGAGTGCACGTTCGATCCATGGCTTCAGCTCGACCGGCAGGTCGATGCTGCGATGGAGATCGCGGATCCGATCGATATAGTCGTCGGGCGTGATCTCGCGTCGCCCGAGCCGCTCGATCTCCACCTGCGCGTCCGTCCAGAGCCGCTCCCGGTACATGTCGACGTCCGGCAGGACGGCACCGGCGCGCGTGTTCATCTTGACGAGCTTGCCCGTCGCCGTCCTGATTTCGCCAGCCATCGTCCGGTCCTTCCGTAGTGCTTCAGTCGGGGTCCGCACCGAGCATCGTTTCGACAAGCATGCGCTGGAAATGGTGAACGTTCTTCTCCCACACAGGCGAGAAGACGACCTTGTCGGCAACCGGCGACTGGCGCGCGATCTGCTGCTGTTCCCAGATCTTCATGTCCTGGCTGCGGATGCCGCCATAGTCGCGCAGGATGCCGGTTTCACCGAGCCAGCGCGACAGCGTCTTCTTGCGCTGCGGTGCGAACGCCGGATCGGTCGCGGCATCCCCTACGAAGAAGAAACCCATCTTCGATACGGTCCTGTCGGCTGCCGTCGGTGCGGCGATCACCGACGCCAGATGGTCGGACTGCAGTGTCAGCGTCATGTTCGGGAAGACCACGCTCGTGCAGCGCACGCGTTTCTTGCCCTCGGGGAACGGGATCAGCGGCAGGTCGCCGGCACCCGGGTAGAAATCCTGATCGCCGCGCCGCTTCAAGGTGACGACGGTCCCCAGCGGGATCGGCTCGGCGACCGGTTGGCCCGTGGCGAGATCGAGATCGTCCGAGATCTTCGTGAAGACGTTCTTGTGGACCCAGACGTGGTGGTACGTCTCCCAGTTGTCGTTCTGCATCTTCCAGTTTCCGCGCCATTCCCAGTCCTCGCGGTGGGCCATGCGCGTGGCGCCGATGTCCGCACCCTGGATGAGGTCGTCGAGCGGCCGCACATGCTCGGCGAACGGGGCAGCATTGGCGTCGATATTGATGAAGACCCAGTGGTGCCACACGGCTGTGCGGACGGGAATGAGGCCCAGCGCCGAAAGATCGAGATTGGTACGGCTGTTACCTTCTTTGGTGCCGTCGAAATAGGGCGTCGACTTGAGGCGCCCGTCGAGGTCGTAGGCCCACGCATGATAGGGGCACGCGAACTGCTTCAATTTGGTGCAGGGCTCGGTCACCATCAGGGCAGCCCGGTGCCGGCACACGTTGTGGAAGACGCGGATCTGGCCGGCGCGGTCGCGGACGAGGATGAGCGGCAATCCTGCCGCCATGAGCGGGATTGCATCGCCCGGCTCCGGCACGTCGCTGGCGAATGCCAGGCACATCCAGGTGCGTGCAAATAGCTGCTTTTGCTCGATCTTGAAAAACACGTCGCTCGTATAGGCGACCGCCGGGAGGCCGCAGGCCTCGGCGATCGGCTTTCGCAGCGCCGCGATCGCCTCTTGCCCGAGAATGTCCGTTACCGTCGGTCCTGCAAGCGCCATCAGGTCCTCTTCCAGATCGTTGACACTATGCCAAAAGCGGACCAGTGCTGCCTGGAATTTTTATCTCCGGTCCAAGTCGAATCCGCGTGCGGCTGGTCTGTTATTTGCTCATCATCTTCGGTGACGACAATGCCCCCGCGCCCCGGATGTAACGAGACCTCCATGCGTATCCCGAGCAGGAGACGTCGATGAAAGCGCGCTGGCATTTCGTTCTCGTGCCGTCGCTGCTGCTGACGCTTTTCCTGCTGCTCAGCTCGCAGATCGCCTTCCTGCGCGGCAGCTTCTTCAAGGACCTCCGCCTCGGACGCCTCGGGACGGAACTTACGGCGGAGAACTATGCCCGTTTCTTCACGGACAGCCTCTATCTCGACTCGCTGCTGCTGACGATCCGCCTTTCCGCGACCGTCGCGATTCTCACGCTCGCGATCGGCTACCCGGTCGCCTACATCCTCGCGCGCATGCGCTCGCGCTGGTCTCTCGCGCTGCTGGCGGCGATCATCGCCGCTTCGTTCATCACGATCGTCATCAAGGTCCTCGGCCTGATCATCATCTTCTCGAGCGGCGGTACGCTGAACCGGTTGCTTCTCGGCTCCGGCCTGCTCGAGCGGCCGCTGACGATCATGGGCGAACCGTCCGGTGTCGTCGTGGGGCTCATGCATTTCACGATGGGTTTCGCCGTGCTGCTCCTCTACGGCGTCATCCGGACGATCCCGCGCTCGCTCGAGGAGGCGGCCGAAATCCACGGTGCGCCGCGCTGGCGCGTCTTCCTGCGCATCGTCGTGCCGCTCAGCCTGCCCGGCATCGTCGTGACGGCCCTGATCGTCTTCAACCTTTGCATGGGCGCGTTCACGTCGGCGGCCCTGATCGGCGGCGGCAAGGTGTTCACGCTGCCGGTCCTCATCCAGCAGACGGTGATCATGCAGACACGCTACGCGATGGGTGCGACGGTCTCAGCCGTCCTGATGACGGCGACGCTGCTCATCAACGGGCTCTCGGTCCTGATCATGGCGCGCTTCGACCGGCGTCGCGGGATGGTCGCATGAACCGCTATCGTGCCATCGCGGCTTGCCGCAAGGCGGCGTCCGGCTTCTGGCTGTTCGGCGTATTCGTGTTCCTGTTTGCGCCACTCGTCGTCGTCGTGGGTGCGTCGTTCGACGGCGGCGAACGGACATTCCTAAACTTCCCGCCGCGCGAGATCTCGTTCCGCTGGTACGGCCGGATCAGCCCGGAACTTTTCGAAGCACTCGGCCTCAGCATCGCACTGGGCTTCATCACCGCGGCGATCGCCTGCCTCGTCGGCGTTCCGGCGGCACTCGGCCTCGTGCGCGCCCAGTTCCCCGGCAAGGCGATCGTCGCCGCCGCGTTCCGCGCCCCCCTGCAGATTCCCGCCGTCGTCACCGGCGTTTCGTTCCTGAAGCTCTACTACCTGATCGGCGATGCGACGGGCTTCTACATGGTCGGCACGCTGCCGGGCCTCGTGGTCGCGCACAGCTTCCTGGCCACGCCATACGTGATCGGGACGGTCTCGGCCGTGCTGCAACGCTTCAACACGCGCCTCGAAGAGGCGGCTCTCAGCCTTGGCGCCACCCGATGGCGGACGTTCAAGCGCGTGACACTGCCGGTGATCATGCCGGGCGTATACGCCGGCGCGATGTACGCCTTTCTCGTCTCGTTCGGCGACGTACCCGTCGCCCTCTTTCTCGGGTCGAGCGGCATGCAGCCTTTCGCCGCGAAGATCTTCCACCTGATGGAGTTCGACTTCGATCCCACGCTTCTTGCCATCTCGACCTTCATAATCTTCGGCTCGCTTGCGGCGATCTACCTGCTGCAACGCGCCGTCGGACTCGAAGAACTCAGCCGCTCGAGCGGCGGCAACTGATCCCCCTTTCTCTTCCAGGAGAACTCCGATGACCAATTTCGACAGACGGCAGATCCTGACTGGCATCGCGGCGACGGGTATCGGACTGGCAGCCGGCTCGCGCGGCGCCGTCGCCCAGCAACCCCGCTTCGACGGTGTCACGCTTCGCGTGGCGACCTTCGGCGGCGGCTGGGACCGGGCGGTCCACAAATACGCAGGCGTGAAACTCGAAGCGCTCGGCGCGAAAGTCGAGTACGTGACGGCGCCGCCGCGCGACAATCTTGCCAAGCTGATCGCCGCGAAGGGACGTCCGGCACCCTTCGACGTCGTCGAGATGGGCGACCTCACATGGGTCGACACCTACGATGCCGGCTTCCTCCAGAAGATCGATCTTGCGAACGTGCCCAACCGCAGGGACCTGCTGCCCTCGCAGTCCGACGAGTGGAAGGTCGCGAGCTGGGTCACGCAGGAAGGCATCGTCTACAACACCGAGAAGTTTGCGGCCAACGGCATTCCGAAGCCGGAGCGCTACAAGGATCTCCTCAATCCCAAACTTGCCGGCAAGCTTGCCCTGATCGACATCACCCAGGCCGGCGCCTCGCAGCTGATCGTCGGTGCCGCGATGGACGAAGGCGGCAGCATGACCGATATCGAGCCGGCCCTGCGCTTCGTCAAGGCAGCCAATCCGTTCCAATTCTGGAAGGTCGGCGCGCAGGCGGTGACACTGATGAACTCGGGCGACATCTGGGCCTCGACCATGCATGCGGGCTTTGCCGTGCAGATGCGCCGGGCTGGCCTGCCGGTCGCCTTCTCGCACCCGAAGATCGGCCCGACCAAGCGGGGGCTACTCAAGGAAGGCTGGCTCGGCGTGGTCAAGGGCACGCCGGTGGCGCGCGCGGCCGAGTTCTTCATCAACGAGTACGTGTCCGACGAGACCCAGTTCGGCCTCGCGACGGAGCGCGGTGTCGTGCCGGTGAACGGAAAATCCCGCGCCAAGCTTGCCGGCGATCCGCTGCTGAAGGAAATGTTCCTGCTCAGCGATGCCGAGGTCGGCAACATGGTGTCGGTCGACTTCAACGTGTTCAACCTCGACGATGCGACTCAGCGCTGGGCGCGCACCGTCAGCTCGCGCTGAAGCGGAAAGAAGCGTGCGGATCGCGGTTGTCGGAGCCGGTGCCATCGGCAGCTCGATCGCGCACGCGCTTGCCCACGCCGGGTGCGATCCCGTGCTCGTGGCGCGCGGGGCAGCGGCGGCTGCCATCGCGCGCGACGGCCTGCTGGTCGAACGGTTCGGCGAGTCCCAGAAGTCGCGGCCACGGGTCGTCGAGGATACGCGGGGCATCGAGCCGTTCGATGCCGTCATCGGAACACTGAAGGCACAGGACTGGGCCGCCGCGGTGCCGTTGATGAAGCCGCTTGTCGGACCGGAGACCTGCCTTGTCCCGGCAATCAACGGGATTCCCTGGTGGTACTTCCAGCGCTCGGGTGGCGCCCTGGAAGGAACGCGCCTTGGCTGCCTCGATCCGGAAGGCCTGCTCGAAGCCGGATTTCCGGCATCCTGTCTGGTCGGTGGCGTCGTCTACATGGCAGCGACACGGCTTGCCCCGGGCCGGATCGACTGGCCCACGGGCAAGCGGCTCGTGCTGGGCGAGATCGGCCGCGAAACCGGCACGCGCGTGCCGGCACTTGCCGCGGTCCTGCGCTCGGCGGGCATGGAAATCGACGAAAGCGCCGACATCCGGCATGCGCTCTGGATGAAGCTCCTCGGCAATGCGGGGTTCAACACGCTCTCGGCGCTTGCCGGTGCCACGATCTCGGACATCCTTGACGATCCAGACCTTCGTGCCGTCTGTGCCGAAACGATGAAAGAACTGATCGCGGTCGCCGCAGCCATCGGCGTCGATATCGACATATCGATCGACGTGCGGCTCGAAGCTGCCCGCCGGCTTGGCGATTTCCGGACATCGACGTTGCAGGACTTCGATGCCGGCCGGCCGCTCGAGACGGCGGCCCTCGTCGAGGCGCCCTGCGAAATCGGGCGGCTTGCCGGCGTCCCTACGCCTGTCCTTTCCACGCTCGGCAGGTTGTTGCGCAATGCCGTCGCCCGGCGCGATCGGGCGACGGGCGCATGAATCCCGTACCGACGCGCGCCACCGAAACTAATTCGACAAGCCGGCCATGCCACCTTACCGTGATGCCGATCGCGACGACATCGGTGCCACGCGTATGACGCAAGATAGATCGCAGTCCGGGTCATTGCCCGGTATCGGCTGGGCGGCCGCAGCAATCCGGGCTCTGCCTGCATATCGTGGACCCACGACATTCGCCGACTTTCCCGACCCGGCGACTCGGCCGCGACTCATCCACCTGAACGAGTCGCCCTATCCGCCTTCTCCGCGCGTCGGCGAGGCTATCGCCGCGGCGATGCATGACATCAACCGGTACCCCGACATTTTCGGCCGCCAGCTCTGCGCCGCGATCGCCGGATCGCTGGATCTACCGGCGGCGCACATCGTGCTGGGTTGCGGGAGCGACGAACTGATCCATTTCGCGACCGTCGTGGCACTCGCGGCAGGCGACGAGGCCGTCATCCCTGCGCCGAGCTTTCCGCGCTACGCGCTCTCGACGAAGCTGGCCGGCGCAAGTGTCCGGCGTGTGCGTCTCGATGCCGGCGGTGCGTGCGATCCCGACACGATCCTTTCAGCCATCGGTCCGCGCACGCGGCTTGTGGTCTGCTGCACGCCCAACCCGCCTTCCGGCGGGATGATGACCGCCGAAGCGCTGGCCGCGGTTGCGCGAGGCGTGCCGGACGACGTCTTGCTGCTCGTCGACGAGGCATATTACGAGTTCGGCCGGCACGCCGGGGGTCCCGACGCGCTTTCGATCCTGCGCGCACGCAAAGGGCCCTGGCTGTCGACGCGGACATTCTCGAAGGCCTATGCGTGCGCCGCGTTGCGTGTCGGCTACGCGATCTGCGGCGACGATGGCGTTGCCGAGGCGCTACGACGCGCGAAGCTCCAGTTCAACGTGCCGACACTCAGTCAGGCGGGGGCGCTGGCCGCCTTCGGCGATCAGGCTTACCTGCGCACGATGCTCGACCGCATCTCTTCCGAACGCGACCGGCTTTCCAAGGGCCTCGCGCAGTTGGGCTTGCGCGTCCTGCCGACGGCGGCGAATTTCGTATCGTGCGTGCTGCCCGGGGCCGCCGCTCCGGCAATGGCGGCCCTCGAGAAGAAAGGCATTTTCGTTCGTGACTGGCGGGACCCCGAGCACCTGAACGAGCTTCGTATCGGCGTCGGCACCTCCGACGACACAGGTGCCACACTCGCTGCGCTGGGCGACTATCTGCGGGGTGAGGCGTGAGGAAGGCCGCACCGCAAGGCGAACGGATCATCGCCAGCCTGAAAACGGCACGGGTCGAGTTCGTCGTCGCCTTGCCGGATATCGTGACGAGCGACGGATTGCTCTGGCCGCTGTCCCGGGATCCGGATGTCCGGCTCGTGCGCATCTGCAAGGAAGACGAAGGCATCGCGATCTGCACGGGCCTCGCATTCGCCGGCCGCCGCTCGGTCCTGCTGATGCAGCAGACGGGTCTGCTCGATTCGATCAACGCGCTTCGCGCGGTCGGCGTCGAGTACGAGCAGCCGGTCGTCATGCTGGTCGGCCTGCAGGGCAAGGAGCCCGGAATCGCCCCTGCGGATTCGGCCAAGGTATCGGTGCGGATCGTCGTACCGATACTCGACGCCATGGGCGTGACCCATCACGTGATCGAGAACGACGGCGACGAAGCGGCAATCGGTCCCGCGATCGAGACGGCTTACGACCGTTCCCGTCCCGTCTGCCTGCTGATCGGCCGGCCACCGGACGCACCGGCGGCACGGCCATGATGAAGCGCGACGCCTGCCTGAAACTTCTCGCCCGCCATATCCGGGATGAGGCGATCGTCGCTACCTATCAGGCCGCATTCGACTGGATGGCGATCGCACCGCGCGATCTCAACTACCTTTCGATCGGTGCGATGGGCATCGCCTCGTCGCACGGCCTGGGCCTGGCACTCGGCCGGTCCGACCGGCGCGTCATCGTGCTCGACGGCGACGGAAGCCTGCTGATGAATCTCGGCAGTCTCGCGACGGTCGCGGCAGCCAACCCTCGCAACTTCGTGCATCTTGTCTGCGTCAACGGCGTCTACGAGGCCAATGGCAGCCACCCGCTGCCGGCAAGCGACAGACTCGATTTTGCCGCCATCGCACGTGGCGCCGGGATCGCCAACGCCGGGACCATCGATACGCTCGACGCGTTCGAGGCGGCATTGCCGGAGATCCTCGGCGGCGAAGGTCCGATCTTCCGTGCGCTGCTTGTCGAAGCGGGCGAGCCAAGCCAGCAGGATTACGCCTACATCCATGGTGCACAGACGCGCCAGCGCTTCAAGGACGCGTTCGGCAAGCCGCCGAAAAGCTAGACCTTGCCCTGCGCTTCGGCGAACAGCCATGTGCGGAATGCCGCGATCTTCGGCGTGGCCAGCGCGCGCGGCGGGCAGACGAAATAGTGCGCGTAGCCGCTCGGGATCGAGATGTCGAACGGGCGCACGAGCCGGCCGGCGGCCAGGTCGTCGATCACGAGCGGCGTGCGGCCGAGCGCCACGCCCAACCCCTCGATCGCCGCCTGGATCGACATGTTCGACTGGCCGAACCGCCGACCCTTCGAGATGTCGACGCCTGTCGCCGCTGCGGCATCGAGCCAGCTCTTCCAGCCCGGCGTGTTGCCGTCAAGCGTGAGGATGTCGTCATGCAGCAGCGGCACGTTGGCAAGGTCGCCCGGCACGCGCAGTGCCTTGGGGCCCTTCATGAGCCGCGGCGCGCAGACGGGGAACATCTCTTCGTCGAGGATCTTCTCGACATGCAGGCCCGGATACCGGCCGGTGCCATAGCGGATCGCCACGTCGGCTTCGCCTGCCGAGAAATCAGCGATCTGTCCCGTGGTAGCGATCGACAGTTCGATGTGCGGATGGCGCTCGTCGAAGCGGATCAGTCTGGGAAACAGCCACTTCACCGCAAAGCCGGGCAGCGTCGAAACCGTCAGGCGCGGCCCCGTGTCGGTCTTGGTCAATTCGCGGATCGCATCGGCGACGACGCCAAGCCCGTCCCGCACGGCGCTTGCAAGCGCCTCGCCCTTGACCGTCAGCGTGATGCGCCGTGGCTCACGATGGAAAAGCTCGAAGCCGAGCTGGTTTTCGAGGCTGTGGATCTGGTGGCTGATGGCGCTCTGGGTAAGACCCAGTTCATCGGCGGCCATCGTGAAGCTCTTGAGGCGTGCCGCTGCCTCAAAAGCGCGCAGCGCCGAGATCGGCGGCAAATGACGCAGGGGGGAGGTACCCATGAAATCGGCTCACTTGAGGATTTAGGTATTTCCAAACAGAATGCCAATACCCGATCTTCTCACATGAACGAAACAGATGGAAGGGCCGCAGATGGCCTACGCGGGCGCCAAGCAGATTGCAGTCGAGGAAATCCCGATCATCGATGTCGGCGATCTCGCGTCGGACGACCGCGAGAAGATCGATGCGGTCGGCGCGCAGATGCGCGAGGCCGCCGAGCGGATCGGCTTTTTCTATGTCCGCAATCACGGCATAGCACCGGCCCTGGTCGAACGCGTCTATGCGGCCAGTCGGGCCTTCTTCGCGCAACCGGATGCCGTCAAGCGGACGGTCACGATCAACGATCTCCATCGCGGATTCCTGTCGGTCGGCGGCGCGAAGATGTACAGCAGCGCCAAGATCGATCTGAAGGAGAGCTATCTCTGGGGCCTCGAGCTTGGCGACGACGATCCCGACGTCGCCGCCGGCAAGCCGCTGATGGGGCCGAACAACTGGCCGGCCGGAAGCCCCGAGACGCGGGCGGCGTTCTACGCCTACTACCTCGCGATCTGCGATTGCGGACAACGCCTGCTCAAGGGTCTTGCCGCCAGCCTCGGGCGCGATCCCTCCTTCTTCGCTGCCGCGTTCGCCAAACCGCTCGCGCGCGGTTCGGCGATCTACTATCCGCCGCAACCCCCGGATCTCGGCGAGACACAGTTCGGCGTGGCGCCTCACACCGACTACGGTGGCCTGACGCTGCTGTCGCAGGATCAGGTCGGAGGGCTTCAGGTTCTCGCCAAGTCCGGTCAGTGGGTCACGGCGCATCCGGTTCCGGACACGCTGGTCGTCAATATCGGCGATCTCATGCATCGCTGGACGAACGCGCGCTTCAGCTCGAACCCGCATCGCGTGATCAACGCGTCGGGTCGCGAACGCTATTCGATCGCCGTCTTCTTCGATCCGCATCCCGACACGGTCGTCGATCCGCGCGACCTGCTCGACGACAAGGCCGCCGCGAAATACCCGCCGATCGCGTGTGGCGAGTACATCGTCCAGCGCTTCGACAAGGCGTTCAAGTACCGGCAGGCGAAGTCGTGATCCGGCGTGCGCGCTCGAGCCAGGCCTCCAGCCATTCGGCATAGGACCGCTCGCAGCGCAGCACGTAGCCCCCGGGCGTACAGACGAGGATGACAGCCATGTCGCCGAGGCGCGTGCGGCCGGCGAAATCCGGCGCGAGGCGTCCGAGATCGAGCGCGATGCCTTGGGCCAGCAGGTCCGCCGCCCCTGGGCCGTCAACCGAAAAGGCGGCATAGGCGTGCGACATGTCGACGGCCATTCCGTCGGCCGGGGGCGCGGCGCATGCCCCGAAGACGAGCCACATCGCCGGCTCGATCCGCACGGACGGTTCGCGCGGCGCGGATCGCGAAAGCCACGCGGTCAACCGTTCCGCCGGCAAGGCACGGATGCGAATCTCGCGATCAGCCACGCTGGCGATCCCCGCGCGGGTCGTAGAAAGCCGGCGCCACGACCCGCGCGCCGGCGACCCCGTCGGCAAGCGCCACCGTCACGTCGCTGCCGACAAGTGCGCGACCGTTTTCGATCAGCGCCAGCGCCAGCGACCGGCCCAGCGCATCGCTCCAGCAGCTTGCGGTGACGTGGCCGCGTCCGCGCGCGGCATCGCGCCACATCACGCAGGCACCCTCCGGCAGCACGAAGCGCGCGTCGCGCGAAAGCAGGCCGACAAGCTGTGGCCGGCCGGAAGGATCGGCGCGGTTGCGCCGCAACGCCTGCCGGCCGATGAAATCGGCCTTGTCGGCTTGCACGGCAAAACCCAGTCCCAGATCGTAAGGATCGGCGATCCCGTCGCCTTCATGCCCGACCGAGATGAAGCCCTTCTCGATCCGCAGCACGTGGTTGGCCTCCGAACCGACCGGCACGATTGCGTGCCGTGCACCGGCTTCCAGAAGACGCGCCCAGAGGGCGCGTGCCGCACTCGCAGGCAGGAAAATCTCGAACGACAATTCGCCGGTGAAGCCGGCGCGTGCAACGCGGACTGCCTGCCCGCCGATGCGCGCCTCCACGAGCGACATGAACGGAAAGTCGGCCGGAAGCACGGCGCCGGCCTCGGCAAGCACGGCACGCGCCTGCGGACCGCACAGCACCAGATCGGCCCATTGCTCGGTCACCGGCAGGATGAAGACCGAGAGGTCGGGTCGCAGGATCTGGCGGCAATATTCGAAGCGCTGCAGGCAGGCATCGGCATTGCCGGTCGTCGTCGTCACGAAGAAACGGTCGGGGGCAGTTCGGAAAACGATGCCGTCATCAAAGAGCCGCCCGTCCTCGTGGACCTGCAGCGCATAGCGCCCGCGGCCAGGCTTCAGGTCCGAGAGCCGCGTGGCATAGACGAAGTCGAGGAAGACGGCTGCATCCCGCCCGCCAATCTCGAACTTGCCGAGTGGCGAGGAATCGTAGAGGCCGACGCATTGGCGGACCGCGCGGCATTCCCGATGCGTGGCGCTTTCGAGCGTCTCGCCGGAACGCGGGTAGTAGCCCGGTCGCCGCCAGTTGGCGCCGGATTCGTACATGACGGCACCAGACGCCTCGTGGATCGAGGTCAGTGTCGTGGTCCGCGACGGGCGAAGGAGCCTGCCGCCCGCATCGGCGAGTGCCGCGAACGCGACCGGGACGAAGGGCGGCCGATAGGTCGTGGTGCCCGCCGCCGCGGGCGAGACTTCGCGTGCCCGCGCGAGCGCGTCGATCGCGTTCATGTTGCCGAAGCGGCCCTGGTCGGGCGCCATGCCCGTCGTAGTATAGCGCTTCAGCAGCTCGACGGCATCGTAACCTTCCTGCACGGCAAGCCGCAGGTCGTCGGCCGTCACGTCGGCAGCCACATCGACGAAGGCCTTGCCGCCGCGCCGGGCGCGCGGCATTTCCCAGCGCGCCAGAAGACCGGCCGGTCGGTCGGTCGATACCGGAACATGTCGCGCCGCCGACGCGACGAAGCCGGCGGCTTTCACCGCCGCGATGCCGGCGCGATGCCCGTCCGCAAGCGCCTCACCGATCCTTCCGCGTCCATTGCAGGCACCGGCACTGAACGCGCCGTCATGCGGCGCGGTCGGCACGAAAGCGGACAGGTGCGGCTCGAATTCGAGCCTGCCGCCGGCGTGCGAATGCAGATGCACGGCCGGCGTCCAGCCACCTGCCATCGCGACGGTGTCGCATGGAAGATCGCGCGTCCGGCCAGGCTCCGCGACCAGGGCAATGCGCAATCCGCGCACCGGCGAACCGAGGGCCGCGATCGCCGCATGGCCGGCATGGATCGCGATGCCGGCGGCTCGAGCCGCGGCGACGCGAAGCGGATCTGCTGCCGGCCGGATGTCGACGAGTGCCGATACCCGCACGCCGGCGGCGGCGAGGGCGGCCGCGTCGTCATAGGCCTCGTCGTTGTTGGCAATGACGGCGACATCGCGCCCGCAGGCGACGGCAAAACGTCGCGCATAGGACAGGACGGCGGAGAGCAGCATCACGCCCGGCCGGTCGTTGTCGGCGAAGACGAAGGGCCGCTCGAATGCGCCGGTCGCCAGCACGACCGTCTTCGCGCGGATCTTCCAGAGACGTTTCTCGATCCCGCAGGCAGGTGCCTCTTCAAGTGCGACGATCAAGCCGCCGTCGTACCGACCCAGCGCCGTCGTCCGCGACAGGACACGCACGCCGCGGGCGCGCAGAAGTGCAGTGGTCCGGGCAATCCAGTCTGGAGCCGCGTTGCCGTCGATTTCCGCGTCCGGCCGGTCGCGCAACGCGCCGCCCGGCGCCAGATCTTCGTCGAGGAGCCAGACCCGTGCGTCCGTCGCTGCCGACACAGCCGTTGCCGCGGCCAGACCGGCAGCACCGCCGCCGACGACCAGCACGTCGCAATGCGCGAAACGTTTCTCGCACGCGAGCGGGCCCGATGCTTCGGGCAACCTTCCCAAGCCGGCCAGTGCGCGGATCGCCGGCTCGAAAAGATGCCAGGCGCGGCCGCGCGGACCGCGAAATGTCTTGTAGTAAAATCCCGCCGGCATCAACGCGCCGAATGCACCGAGAACGGACGCGACATCGAATGCTGCCGACGGCCAGCAATTGACCGCGCGCGCGTCCAGTCCCGCCG
Organism: Tagaea sp.; assembly: GCA_965279525.1. Classification (GTDB taxonomy): domain Bacteria; phylum Pseudomonadota; class Alphaproteobacteria; order CACIAM-22H2; family CACIAM-22H2; genus Tagaea. Next base: position 337,011 of record CBDIIB010000005.1, read on the forward strand.
TGGCAGCAAGCCGGGTCGCAAGCTCGACGCCGTCACGCGTCTGGACCAACGCGTTCGGTTCGTGCCAGCCGAAGCCGACAATCCCGCGCGGCCGGTGGTACTTGAAGCTGCGCGCGACGGTCCGCACGCCGTTTGCGAGCAGCGTTGCGGCAAGTGTTTCACCGGCACGGCCCGCGAGCGACCGGCCGTCGAAAGTGACGGGCACGATCGCATCGGGTGGGACAGCGGAAAGTCTGTATCCGCTCATGGCACGAACGCGTTCGAAGCGGTGTCGCGGCGCAGGCGAAGCCAACCGCGGCAGCCGAACCTGTGCCACCAGAGTTCCTCGGCAACCCCCTTCGGATTGGCACGCGCGTAAAGCGTGTCCGCGAGATCATCCGCCGATGACGGATGCGCCGTCGCCTCGCCCATGCAGACGAATTCATTCTGTTCGCGCAGACCGCAATCGGGACAAGGGACGAGCCGCATGGCTTTATGAATCCCGGTTCGACGCGCCGGCGGTTTCGTAGAGCGGCCGGCCGCGTGCGAACCGGTCGAGCGCGAACCCGGCGATCTCCGGTCCGGGAAGGTCGTTGGCGATGAGGTCCGCGAACGCGGCACCACCGGCCGGGATCGCCTTGAAGCCGCCGGAGCCCCATCCGACATCGAGATAAAGCCCCTCGACCGGCGTCTTCGAGACGATTGGCGACGTGTCGTGGCAAAGATCGATCGCACCGGCCCATTGGCGAAGCATCCGTACACGGCCGAGGACCGGGAAAAGCTCGACGAGGTTCGACACGACGCGCTCGAGCGTGGCGAACTCGCCGCGCTGGACATAGGACGGGACCGGATCCGAGCCGCCGCCGATGACCAGTTCGCCCTTGTCGGACTGGCTCAGATAGACCTGCCCCGGGCAATTGACGATGCAGGAGAGCATGGGCTTCAGCGGCTCGGAGACGAAAGCCTGCAGCGGCACCGTCTCGATCGGAAGCCGTAGGCCGGCCGTTTGGGCAAGCACGCTTGCGTGCGCCGAGACGGCGAGCGCCACTTTCGGGGCCGCGACGAAGCCGTGCGTCGTCTCGACGCCGGTAACGCGCCCGCCGCTTCGCCGGATCGCCGTCACTTCGCAGTTCTGGACGATATCCACGCCCAGCGCGTCGGCCGCACGCGCGTATCCCCATGCCACGGCATCGTGGCGGGCGACACCGGCGGTCGGATGCCAGGTCGCCGCCAGGATCGGCAGGCGCTTGGGTCCGTCGAGATCGAGAATCGGCACGCGTCCCTTCGCCGCCTGCGGCGTGATGATCTCGAATGGCACGTCGGCAAGCCGCAGGATCGACTGGCGGCGCTTCACGTCGCGCAGCTTGGCCCATGTCTGGATCAGGTCGATCTGGCCGCGCTCGGAGAACATGACGTTGAAGCCGAGTTCGCCCGACATCTCGCGCCACATCCGCAGGCCTTCGGCATGGAACCGGATGGATTCTTCGCGCAGGTAGTTGGCCCGGATCGTCACCGTGTTGCGGCCCGTGTTGCCGCCACCCACCCAGCCCTTGTCGACCACCAGCACGTCGCGAAGCCCGTGCCGCCGGGCGAGGTAATATGCCGTGGCGAGGCCGTGCCCGCCCGCCCCGACGATCACGGCGTCGTATTTCGCGCGCAGCGGCGGACTGCGCCACGCGCGCGGCCAGTCGGTCCGGGCTGCGAACGCGTTGCGCGCCAGACTCCAGATCGAATAGCCGCGCATGCGCGTCAGACGTGCTCCCAGTCGTCGAGCTTGTCGGAGTTCGGCGGCGAATAGCCGAGGATGTCGCCCTGCGTCGTGACGCCAAGCCCGTTCAGCAGCCGGTTTGAATAGTTGAAATAGGCGCAGACCTGGTTCGCCTCGAAGATCTCGGCATCGCTCGCACCGGCGGCGCGCGCGGCCTCGACATCGGCCTCTTCCATCTTCTGCGGCTCGAGCGTGAGCTTGCGCACGTAGCGCAGCAGGCCGAGCTCCTTGCCGTCGAACGCGCGTTCGGGCGCGCCAAGCACCAGCGCCTGATAGATCGAACGCGCCTTCGCGTCGTCCTTCAGCAGGCGCGTGAGCCCGGCATAATGGTGCGAGACCGAGTACTCGCACTTGTTGGAAAGGCTCGTGTAGATGCCGAGACACTCGAGGAACCAGACGGGCATCGTATTGCCGACATGGTGCAGCACGCTTTTGTAGAGCGCACTGTGGCCCTCCATGGTGTGCGGACGCAGCGAATGGATCTTCATCACGTTGTCGATGGCCCCGCCCGGCCCCTTCACGCGGTCGTAGAGCTGGCGCAGATATCCGGTCGATTCGTCGTACTGCAGCATCTTGATCCAGGCCGTCATCGTGTCGTCTCCTTGAAGGGCCGGCGTCAGAACCAGCCGGAATAGCGGGTCGGCGAATAGGGCTTGAGATCGATCGCCGGCGCCCGGCCGGCAACCAGATCGGCGACGATCCCGGCCGTCGTGGCGGCAAGCGTGAGCCCGAGATGTGCGTGGCCGAAGGCGAGGATCGCGCGCTGGCTTGCGGGTGCTGCACCGATCACCGGCAGGCCGTCTGGAAGCGATGGCCGAAACCCCATCCAATAGGTCGGGTCGCGCACGTCCAGTTCCGGCAGAAGTCGTCGCGCATTCGCCACAAGTTGCTCGGCCCGCGCATAGTTCGGCGGCGCTTCCATTCCGGCCAATTCGACCGTTCCGGCAAGGCGCAGGCCGCCCGACATCGTGGTCAGCGCGTACTTGCCTTCGCCGTCGATCATCTGGGCCGGAAGCTCCAGCCCCGGTGCCGGCAGCATCGCGTGATAGCCGCGTTCCACATCGAGCGGCACGCGCGCACCCAGTTTGGCGGCAAATGGCCGGGAATGGGCGCCAGCGGCGAGCACGAAATGCCCGGCCCGCCACGAAGCCCCCGACGTGCGGAAAGCAACGCCGTCGGCATCGGCGGCAAGATCGTCGATCGCTTCGCGCACTATGCGGCCGCCTTTGGATTCGAGCGCCGTCGCCAACCCGTCGCACAGAGCACCGGGATCGACGACATGTCCTGCACCCGGCGAGAAGACGCCGTAGCGGTACGTCGAAGACAGCATCGGCGCGAAGTTGCGCAGCCATGCGCCATCGACCTCCTCCATCGCCACGCCGCGCTTGCGCCGCAGTGCGTGTGCCGCTTCGGCACCCGCCCGGCTGCCGGCACTGGCGTAGGCATAGAGGATTCCCTGCCGGCGCAGCAGATGGCCCACACCCGTGCGGGCGGCAAAATCCTGCCAGACCTCGTACGAGGTCAGCGTCAGGGCCGCGAGCGCCTTCGAGATCGCCTCCACCCGGTGCGGCAAGGCCGCATGCGCGAAGCCGAGCAGCCAGGGAACGAGCCGTGGCAGATAGGCGGGCCGGATCGCGAGCGGGGACAGCGGATCGGCCAGCATGCGCGGCAGGGCACGGATCGTCGAGGGCATCGCCGTCGGCGCCACCCAGCCGGGCGTGATGCCGCCGGCATTGCCGAAGGATGCGGCGCGCCCCGGAGCCGGATCGAAGAGCGTCACCTCGCGGCCGGCCTCGGCGAGTGCAAAGGCGCTGGCAAGCCCGATCGCACCGCCGCCCAGCACCGCGACATCGAGGCGACGGATGCTCACTTGAAGCGGCCCATCCGCACCTCGAGCCGGGCGAACTGGCGCGAGAGCGCGAAGCAGAGGGCGAAATAGAGAAGTGCGACGATCGTCCATGCCTCGAAGACGCGCGTCGTCGTCGCGGCGACCTCGTTGCCCATGAATGTCAGGTCCTGGATCGAGATCAGCGAGACGATCGACGAATCCTTGATCAGCGATATGAACTGGCCGGCGAGCGGCGGGATCGTGCGCTGGATCGCCTGCGGCAGGATGACGAGGCGCAGCGTCTTGCCGCGCGTCAGCCCGAGCGATCTGGACGCTTCCCACTGCCCCTTGTCGATCGATTCGATTCCCCCACGCACGATCTCGGTCACATAGGCGCCTTCGAACAGCGCAAGGCACAGGACGGCGGACAGGAGCGCGGGAAGGAACTGCGGCGGCCCCAGCAGCAGGTCGACGGCGGCGCGCGCCTCGGGCGATGCCGTGCGCACCCAGACATCGACCCCGAGCAGGGGCACGATCTGGCTGGTCAGGAAGAAATAGAACACGAAGATGAAGACGAGCGGCGGCACGTTGCGGATCAGCTCGACATAGCTGCGCGCGACGAGGTTGAGGAAAAGCGAGTTCGAGACCCGCGCGATCCCCATCAGGCCGCCGAATATGGCGGCAAGCAGGCCCGCCCAGACGGAAATGCGGATCGTGGTCCACAGGCCCTTGAGGATCAGGTTCGGAACCCAGGAATCCTGCACGGCGTCGTAGCGGATGACGAAGCCCCACACGGGGGCCCAGTTCCAGTCGTAACGCAGAACGGTCTGCGCCCGCCATATGACGTACGCGATCGTCGCGAGCAGGACAGCGACGATGACGGCATCGATCGGCCCGAGCCGCCGCCTGCGTGGCGCAGGCGGCGGGCCGGAGGCTTGCAGTGCCGACGTCACTAGGGCTGCTGGTCCTTCCACTCGCGGGCCTTGAACCAGTAGGCCTGCCGCTCGGCGAGCCAGCCGTCGATCGTCCGGTTCTGGATCCAGTTGTTGAGGAAGTTGAGCGCGTCCGGATCGCCCTTGCGCACGGCCATCGCGTCGGCCTGGCCGACGAGCGGCTCGGCGAACGGACGGAACAGCGCGTTCGGGTTGTCGAGCGTCGCGAACGCCGGCTTGGGCACCGTGCTGACCCAGGCGTGCGCGCGGTCGTTGGTGACCTCGAGCAGTGCGGGCGCGTCGTCATCGAACAGGCGCAGCGTCGCTTTCGGGAACAGGCGCTGGGCCGTCGTCGCGGCCGACGTGCCGCGCCGCGCGGACAGCGTGACGGTCGGCTTGTCGAAATCCGCGACCGTCTTGAAGGCGCCGGCGAGCTTCTTGCTGGCGACGACGTCGACGCCGGTTGCCGAGTAGGGTGCCGTGAAGTTGACGGTCAGGTTGCGCGCCGGCGTGATCGTCATGCCGCCGATGATGAAGTCGAACTGGCCGGCGAGCAGGGCGGGAATGATGCCGTCCCAGGCCGTCGGCACGAACTCGGGCTTCACGCCCATGTCCTCGGCGAGCTTCTTGGCGACATCGACTTCGTAGCCGATGAGCTCGCCCGACTTGCTGCGGAAGGCCCACGGCACGAACGTCGAAAGGCCGACGCGCAGCGTGCCGCGCTTCTTGATTTCCTCGATGGCGCTCGTCGCCGACAGGGCCGCGCGCGCGTCCTGCGCCACGGCCGCGTAGGGTGCGAGCAGGACCGTCGCGGCAAATGCCGCGAGAGCCAGTTTCTTGAGTCCGAACATGTAGCCTCCTTCTTCTTGCGTTGGTTCAGTTCTTGAGTCGTCTCTCGAGTACGCCGACAGCCGCGGACATCGTCCCGGTCACGACCAGATAGACGGCGGCGACGGCAAGCCAGATCTCGAATGTCAGGAACGTGTCGGCGATGACGTTGCGCCCCTCGTTCGTCAGGTCGAACACGGCGATCACGCTGACGATCGCCGAGTGCTTGACCAGCGACACGGAAAGTCCCGTCAGCGGCGGCAGCACCAGCCGCAGCGCCTGCGGCAGCACGATGTTGCGATAGAGCCGCGCCGTCGTGAGGCCGAGACTGCGGCCGGCTTCCCACTGGCCCTTCGGCACGGCTTCGATCCCGGCGCGGAAGATCTCGGCCGCGAAGGCCCCTTCGAAGACCGCCAGGCACAGCACGCCGGTCCAGTAGCGGTCGATGCCCAGGATCGGCGACAGGACGAAATAGAACAGATAGAGCTGCACGAGCAGCGGCGTGTTGCGGATCGCCTCGACATAGATGCGCACCAGCGCCCCGCCGACGAGCGAACCCGACTGGCGCAGGATCGCCGCGACCAGGCCGAAGACCACCGTGAGCACGAGTGCGAGCGCGCTGATCTCCAGCGTGACGAGAAGCCCTTTGGCGAGAGGCCCCAGATAGATCTCGCCGTCGATCTCGCGGAAGAAATATCGCGGCACGCGGTACCACTGCCAGTTATAGCCCATGCGGCCGGCGCCATAGACCGTCGCCCAGACGATCAGGCCGGCAAAAAGGCCGAACTGGACGAGATCGGAAAGGCGGCGCCAGGCGAACGGTGCCTTTGGCGGTCCTTGCATGTTGTCGACTGCGTTCATCGCGTTCCGTTCGTCGGCATTCCGGCGAGCACGCCTCTCGTCCGCGCGAAATGCCCGGCGATGTTAACAGCGCACGCAAGAAACCTGCCATGCGTTCGAGCATGTCGGGGCGATGCAAACGTCTTCATGCGCGCCACAGCCGTGCTCATGCGCGCGCCCGGCGGACGCCCTGCACGAACACGGCACGGGTGGGGAAAATGGCCATCCCATCAGATGCTTGCCCCGGCCGACAGCGTGCTATCGTGCGATGGCATGCCGATTGATAGGCTGGCACCGCAAACGAATGGAAAGGACGACGGATCGAATGGAAAAGCTGCGCATCACCGCCGGACCGTTCGTCTTCGCCGGCCGCTTCGAGACGCAAGCGGCACCGAAGACCTGTGCCGTCTTCCGCAAGCTGCTGCCCTACCGGGAGCGCATCATCCATGTGCGCTGGAGCGGCGAAGGCTGCTGGGTGCCGCTGGGCGAGCTCGATCTGGGTCTCGGATACGAGAACCACACGAGCCATCCGGCACCCGGCCAGATCATCGTCTATCCCGGCGGCATCAGCGAGACCGAGATCCTGCTTGCTTACGGTGCCGTGAGCTTCGCCAGCAAAGTCGGCCAGCTTGCCGGCAACCACTTCATCACGCTGACCGAAGGCCTCGAGAATCTCCCCGCACTCGGCAAGATGGTGCTGTGGAAGGGCGCGCAGGACATCGTCTTCGAACTCGTCCCGTAGGCATATGATTGACCGCCATCTGCTGCCGCTCCAGCGCCGCGTGTTGGCGCCTGCCGCCCGATGGCTTGCCGCCGTCGGCGTGTCGGCCAACACGGTCACCTTCGCCGGCTTCGCGATCGGCATGGCGGCGGTCCCGCTGATCTCGTCGGGCCAGTTCGGTGCCGGCCTTGCCGCAATCCTCGCGAACAGGCTTCTCGACGGTCTCGATGGTGCCATCGCGCGTATCGAGGGTGCGACCGACCGCGGCGCCTTCCTCGATATCGCACTCGACTTCTTCTTTTACGCGAGCGTCCCGCTCGCTTTCGCGCTTGCCGATCCGCCAGCCAACGCGCTTGCGGCGACCGCCCTGGTCGTCGCGTTCGTCGGCACGGGCAGCAGCTTCCTTGCTTTCGCGGCGATCGCGGCCAAGCGGGGAATCGAGGCGTCCGAATTTCCGGACAAGGGGATCCATTATCTCGGCGGTCTTACCGAAGGTGCCGAGACGATCGCCTTCTTTGCCGCGTCCTGCCTGTGGCCAGCCCTGTTCCCGACGTTCGCGTGGATCTTCGCGGCCGCCTGCCTGATGACGACCGTCGTGCGCTGGCATGCGGGCTGGCGCGCGTTTGCCGACAGGTAGCCTGCCGGACTACCGGCAAGCCGGATAGACCTGCTCGCGGCGTGTTCCGCGACGGAACTGGTCAAACAGCAGCTCCGTCGCATGGCGCGTCTGCGCGCGATACTGGCCGAACTTGAAATACTGGCGTTCGCCCGCCCGCGCGCGGTGGCCGATGTTGCCTTCGACCGCGACGACGTCGCTGCCGTTCGCCCAGACCTGCACGAGCCCGGTGCCGTCGCGCCCGGCGCGGACGCGCAGCGTCATATCCACCCAGTCGCGCCGCGGATCAGGCAGGACCGGCGTCGAGCCGGGCACGATCCGCAGCCTGGTTCCGTCCGCCGCAGCCGGATTGTCGATCACGTAGCTGAATTCGACGAAACGGTCAGCGGATGTTTCGCCTGCAAGCCGCCGGAACAGGTCCGATCGCGCCTCGAGCTGCCGGCTGATCTGCGCGAATGTCAGCCGCAGCATCCGTCCGGCCAGGACGATCTGGCGCGCAATGTCGATCTCGACTGGCGAAAGTCCGCCGAGCTCCGCACGGTAGGTCTTGATCTGGTCGATCGTGTGCTGGGCCGAGGCGACGGTGAAACGCTCCTTGTCGTCCTGGACGGTGATGTGGAACACGCCATCGTCGAAGCGCAGTGCCAGGAACGGGCTTTCGTCGGACTGTTCCTTGAACTGCGCGAGGATCCAGCGCGTGCTCAGCCCGTCTTCGGGATACTCGCCGCGGACCCGGAAGCTGAAGCCGTACCAGGCCTCGTCGCCGAACCGCAGCCAGTGCCCCGGACGCTCGCGGAATTCGGCGCGCTGGCAGAGTTCGCCGCCGCCACAGTTCGACCCGCCGGTCGTCCCGTCGATCCGGATCGCGACGGCGCTGTCGTTGCCGCAGCGGCCGGGTGACACGAAAGCGTACGCGTCGCGGCGGATATCCTTGAGGTCCCACAGGTCGGACCGGATTTCCGGCCGGTCGAACCCGTCGGAAAGCGTCGTGTCGGCAAAGGCCGGCAGCACGAAAACCGCCAGGACAGCGGCACGGACCGACGCGCGGATAAGGGCCGCCCGCAGGTTCGCGCATCGCGTTGGAAGCATTGCCGGAAGCCTGGGTTCGGATGGTGGGCGCTACAGGGATTGAACCTGTGACCCCTACCATGTCAAGGTAGTGCTCTCCCGCTGAGCTAAGCGCCCATCCGAACCCGGGAAGGCGCGGAATATACCGATCCGCCCCCGTTTGGCAAGCCCACGAAGCAGATATTTCCCAGAATGACCGCCTTGCTTGCCGTCCGTCCCGCGCCGAGCCTGCCCTACAGGATCGTCGAGCCGACCGTCCCGCGCGTTCCGCTGATCTTTTCCTCGCCCCATTCCGGCTCGGACTATCCGGCCGAATTCGTCGCCGGCGCGCGGCTTGATCCGCTCTCGCTGCGCCGGTCCGAGGACGCGTTCGTCGACGAACTGTTCGATGCCACCCCCGCCCACGGCGCACCGCTGATAAAAGCGCTCTTTCCCCGCGCCTATGTCGACGTCAACCGGGAGGCCTGGGAACTGGACCCCGCGATGTTCGACGGGCCGCTGCCGGCTTACGTCAACATCGCGTCGCCGCGCGTGGGTGCCGGGCTCGGGACCGTGGCGCGCGTCGTCTCCAACGGTGCCGAAATCTACCGCGACAAGCTTTCGTTCGACGCGACGCGCGTGCGCATCGAATTGCACTACATGCCCTATCACGCCGCACTTGAAGGGCTGGTCGCCGACAGCGTGGAACGCCAGGGGCGCGCCCTGCTCGTCGACTGCCATTCGATGCCCTCGGTCGGCGGTCCGATGGATCGCGATCCCGGCCGCCGGCGCCTGGATTTCGTGCTCGGCGACTGCTTCGGCGCCGCCTGCGCGCCGGTGGTGACAGAAACGGCAGAGGCGGTGCTGAAGCGAATGGGATATGCCGTCGGGCGCAACGATCCCTACGCCGGCGGGTTCATCACGCGTCACTACGGCGTTCCCCGCCGCGGCCGGCATGCACTCCAGATCGAGATCAACCGCCAGCTCTACATGGACGAGACGGCCATCGCGCGCGCGGCGGGCTTCCAGTCGCTGCGCGCCGACCTCGTCAAGCTCGTCGCCGCACTTGCCAAACTCGCCCCTTCCCTTCCCGGTGTCCACGCATGAGTTCTTCCGTCAATGTCCTGGTTCCGCGCGACAGCGTCGAGGCCGACATCCCCGCCATCCAGGCGATCTACGCCCATCACGTGGCCAATGGCTTCGGAAGCTTCGAGGAAATCCCGCCGGATGCAGCCGAACTTGCCCAGCGCCGCCGCGCGATCCTCGACAAGGGCCTGCCCTACATCGCGGTCGACATCGACGGGAAACTTGCCGGTTACGCCTATGCCGGCCCCTTCCGGCCGCGGTCGGCCTATCGCTTCTCGGTCGAAGACTCGATCTATGTCGCACCCGGCCTCGCCGGTCGCGGCCTCGGTCGGGCACTGCTTTCGGCGCTGATCGAGCGCACGACCGCCTGGGGGGCGCGGCAGATGATCGCCGTGATCGGCGATAGCGCCAATGCCGGTTCGATCGGCTTGCATGCCAGCCTCGGTTTCCGCATGGTTGGGACGTTCCGTTCGATCGGGTTCAAGCACGCGCGCTGGGTCGACAGCGTGATGATGCAGCTGGCCCTGGGCGACGGCGACACGAACGATCCGCCGGGGGGCCGATGAGCCAGACAGGAACAGCACGCCTCGAAGAGGCGCTGAATCTCCACAAGGCGGGCAAGCTCGCGGCGGCCGAAGCGGTCTATGCCGCGATCCTTGCCGACAATCCGGACGATCTCGACGCGCTCAATCTCGGCGGACTTGCCCTGCATGCGCTCGGCAAGCGCGAACAGGCGGCCCAGCGCTTCGCGCGCGCCATCGCGATCTTCCCCGACTTCGCCGACGCGCATGCCAACCTCGGCGCCGTCCAGCGGACCGAGAACCGCCTCGACGACGCCGCCGTCAGCTTCGCGCGCGCCATCGAGATCGATCCCGCACACGGGTTCGCGGCGAACAATCTGGGCCTCGTGCGGCTGGCGCAGGGATCGTTTTTCGAGGCGATCGGGCGGTTTGCCCAGGCGCGCGCCCTGATGCCGGGGCAGCCCGAGATCGTGATCAATCTTTCGATCGCGTACATGTCGATGGGCGATTTCGTGACCGCACTCAAGGAACTCGACGTGCTCGTCGAGGCGGCCCCGAAGGACAAGCGGGCCCATTTCGGGCGCGGTGCCGCCCTGCTGGCGCTCGGCCAGAAGGCCGACGCGGTCGCGGCCCTGGAAAAGGCGCTGGCGCTCGATCCCGACTATGCCGACGCGCGCGCCAAGCTCGACGAGGCGAAGCGCGCCTAGCACTGCGATTTTCCGTCGAGGAGTTGCGGATGTTTGCGCTGAAAAAGGCATCACCGGTTCCGCTCGACGCGATCCCGAGCGAGACGCTCAACGAACTGCTCGGCTTCTGGCGGCGCAAGTGCGGCAACGACCCGCTTCCGCGGCTCGGAAACATCAACCCGACCGAGGTCCAGAAGCTCCTGCCCCGGATGCATCTCCTGGCAGTCGAAGGGCCGGGAGTTTTCCGATACAGCATCTATGGATCCGGCGTCACGAATCCGGACCGGCTCGACATGACTGGCCGGACGACGCTCGACTACATCGACAAGGAATTTTCCCGGCTCGTCACGGCGCATATCGACGAGGCCGTACGGCTCGCGATGCCGAGCTGCTACCACATCGAGGCGGAGACCGACGCAAAGCCGTACGTCTATATCCGTCTCAGCCTGCCGATCGGCCAAGCCGGCAAGGTCAGTCACGTCCTCGTCGGAACCCAACGCATCGAGGTTGATCCTTCGGTGGACCGCAATGTGGACGGTACGCGGCTGGCATGACCGACGCGGCGGATTTGGATCCGGCGAACGATGGCCGGACGCCGGCATCCGGACAAAAAGAAAGGGCCGCGCCCGAAGGCACGGCCCAAGTTTAGGGAGGAAACGCCCACGAAACGGCCCGGAGGCCATTTCGAGCTGCGACAAATCAATGTCGCATTTTCCCAATAACTTGAGGTGCCTACGCTGGAATGGACGGAGACTAGTAGCAATGGCTACTGGCATCAAGCCTCTCAGTTCCGTGCGCCCGGTGTGACATGGGTGTGACAGGTCGCGACTAATAGTTCGGAAGGTTGCCAGAGAGGGGGGTGGACTAGGGCCATGCCGGGGGTGGGGGTAGTGCATATACGCGCTCGTGTGAAAATTCCTGACAGGAGTTGGCAACCACCTCGACCAATCCGGATCGACCGATTGGATCCCACGAACAAAGAGCTAGCTCAGGAAATCTGGACAGCGGGATCTGCAGCATATCTGCCTGACGGTAGCCAATCTCCGCTATTGCAGGCACTCGACGCTCGGCTATGAGAGCCTGATAGCCTTCGAGGCGAAGATGCGGGTAGCTTAACTACGTGTCCACGGAACTCGGGGCATGCCAGATTATTATTGATTTGCATCGACGCCTTGACGTTAGTTTGTAGTTATGACGTCAATCCGCACGATAGCTCTAGTCATTTTCGGGCTGTTTATTGGCGCCGCAAGTCCTTCTGGGCTCGCGTCCGAACCCTTGCCTAAGGGTTTCTTTGAGCTTCGAAATCTGGAGTTTTCTACATCGTTTCAGGATGAAACCGGGCGACCGGTATCTTTAGAAAGTTTTCGAGGAAGAGTTGTGGTTCTGAATTTATGGGCAACATGGTGCGCGCCCTGTATCAAAGAGATGCCATCTCTAGATCGGCTCTCGAAAGTACTCCCTGCCGATAAATTCGCGGTCGTAGCAGTGAGTCAAGACAATGCCGGTGTCCTCGTAGCGAAGCCTTTTTTGGCTAAACTTGGCGTGATGATGGTCAATTCCTATTTTGATCCAAGGGGCCGTGTATCACGGGACCTCAGCGCAAGAGGGCTTCCCACAACCGTCATTGTTAGCAGCAAGGGGACGTTAATTTCGCGCCTCGAAGGCGCGATTGAATGGGACGCGCAAGAGGTGGTTTCGTACCTTAAGTCGCTTACTCATTAGCCTTGCCCTCCTCTGTTGTTTCCCTTAAAGTTTTTTTAAGTTAATTTTGTGTGGGGGAACGCCATGAAACTATTGGTTGGTTTTGTCTTTGCGGTATTCGCACTTTTTGCGGTCGCAAACCCTCCTGCCAATGCATCTGACGGATGCGTTGTGATAAAGTCTTCGCAATTGATGGCAGCCGAAATCAATGAATTGGGCTCGCCAGACGCAAAGTTCGCCATCGCCTCTTTGGAATCTTTCGCCAATGGAGCTGTTGAGAAGATTGCCAAAGAATCATCGGTCGGCAATCAAGGAAGCACCATTCAACTCGCTCAAAGCCGTAGCACCGGCTGCTCTTCCGGTTGCTCCAACGGGTGCTCCACCGGTTGCTCTGTCGGTTGTTCCGTTGGCTGTTCAGTAGGTTGTCGATAGTTGATCCAGTGTCGTTAGTTTCTCAGTAGCTATTGGCGAGTTTATCGACACATGCACGGCCCGGTTGGCAAGACCGGGCCGTTTGCATTTGGGCCGTAGCACTCACAGCCACCTCGGCTTTTGCTATAGTTGATGCCAGTGAAGTTGCCGCACATTCCGCCGCGCTAGTTGGATTTCTTTTCCCGTCCAGGACTAGCCAAATTAGGCGAGTGGTATTGGTGCTCTTGGCAACAATTGGTTGGATGTTCGGTCCAACGTCTCTAATTGCTACAACTACGGGAATGCTTCTGATCGTTGCTATGGCAGATACAGCCATCGCCTTTGCATTTGCGATATGCACATGCGCATTTCTAGGTCACCACTTTCAGTCAATCGAGAGAATTTCGGGGCTAACTTTTCATATAGGCTCTTCGCCGTTTATTATTCTTCCTGCAATTGTCGCCTGCACATCTCTCAATTGGCGAATTGGATGGAGTGGCGTTCTCACTATCTTACTAGCCGCTACAACTGTGCTCATCGGTATAAATTTGTCGGCAGCAATATGGATCAATCACAACACTTTGACATCTCAATATTTCCGACTGGCGGCTTCCGTGCTGCCGATTGCTATCGCAGCGCTCGCAGTTAGTTCGGGATCTACGCAATGCTTAAAAATGCCTTCTGTCTTTTGGATGCTCGGCGGCGTGACTATTGGCGCACTAGTCACATTTGCTGCGCCCCAGTTTCCAGTCTCCCAGATCGTTTTTGACGAGGCTCATGGTCGCTGGGAAACCGTCAGGGCAACATTCGGTCCTAACGATTTCGGACGCAGCGCAAACTACACATATAGCCTTCTAGAAAGGCATGCTGATCGTCTCGTAGGTTCTACTACCCTGGACAATGAGGGGGATTCGTTACCCCCCCATGCCCTATTTGTATTGAAAATGCCCACAACGGCACTTTCAGATGAATTTTCCAGCCGACTTTATCAATGGATTTCCGATGGAGGGCGCCTATTGGTAGTGGCCGACCACACTGACCTCTACGACACTACTCAGAACTTGAATTTGTTTTTGCAGCTACTAGGCGTCAGCATAAATTCGGACGCGGTGTTTGATACGCGCGGAATGCCGACCGTCCCTGAGACGGAACAGTTCGCCTTTTTTCTGGGCCGCATAGACGCTTACGCAAAACCGCTTCCTTGGCAGACGGGTGCAAGCTTCGGAAGATTGCCCGCGAACGCCGTGGAGTTAGCGTCCTATGGGCCATCTTTCTCGGAGCCCGGCGACTATTCTCGCCCGAATCGCTTTGGCCCCTTCTTGCCACGCTCCACTCTTCGCTTCACAAAACATACGGCAGTTGCGGCCTTCTCTGTTGGGGCGGGAGCAGTTGCCATCATTCTTGACAGCACGCCGTGGTCAAATTTTTCGATCTTTATTGACCAATATACGCGACTATTCCGATCTATCGTTTTCGCACTAAGCAATCCTATCGCAATAAAAATCTGGGGGTGGGCCGCACTGCTTCTGCCAATTGCGGGCATAGCTGTTCTGGTTTGGAGAACACGCACGATACTTGTTCTAGGTGGCGCCGTATTAGGTCTTGTCGTTGGTGCAGCTAGCCAGATTGGTGCCCTATCTCATTTAATGCCGGTTGAGGGGCGGGATTTTGGATTGAAAGTTCAACTAGGAAACTCCGCTCGACTGGAGTTCTTGAAGCAACTTGTTGGGTCAGGAGACCGAAATTTTTCGCGAATTATTTCTGCCATGGCGAAGTACGGCCTTAATCCTTCGGCAGAGCTCCCAGGCACTGATGCTCAAACAATTTCTACCGCGAAGCGATGGCTTTTTATTCAGCCAGAGTTTCGCACTCTTCCAAATATTCAAGTCGTCCTGCGTCACCTCAAGGCTGGTGGCGATCTCACAATTCTGTTTGGCCCAGAACAAGGGCAGAGCATGGAAATCGAAACTTGGCTGCGTTCGTTAGGGCTTAATTTGCGAAAGACTGTGGCGTTAGCTGTAGCAGAAGATGCGTATCTCGATCAGGGTGGATTGCTTACTCGCAGAGGACCATCGATCATCCGCGACGTACGGCCGGTCACTTCTGCTCTTCCAACCAGTATTCTGAAGCCTCACGATGGTGATCAGTTCTTTCAGTCTTATACATTGCGGCCGACTACGCTGCCCCGCACTAGTGGCCGGCTAACAGTAGGGTTCTCGGCCGATCAATTCTCAGATGATGCAGTAGGCGAAGTATGGGAGGGGACGAATCCTGCATCTATCGGGCGGTTGCGCGAACGGCAACTTGCATCCGCATTATTGGGGGAGGATTTCCCCGCACCATTCCCCAGCGAACTTGCCTATGTGCAGGCAAAAAAAGAGGGTAAAGCGCTTACTTCGTATCTAGTAATGGAGGATGGACGCACAATCATTACGGGAAAATTCGAATCAGTTGAGAACACTACTGAAAATGTAGCTGCTATAAATCCGTCCGCCAATCCGGTGGGATATTTGCAGGACCTGCGCTCACGGGCACTGTCATTCGTTGACTTAAATTGCCCTCTAAGCGGCAAGGTCACATTCTGCGAGCGTCGAATGCTCGGCCCCGATATGACTGAATGGATGGTTTCCTGGGCGGCAGATATGAACGGAGCGCCGGTGGCGCTGGAGCTACTGCACGAGCGGCGGTTTTCGGGCCTCGGTAGCACGGTCAATGTTGTCTTTGGCGAGTAGCCGCCGAAGCGCCGCCTTCGCGGCGGTTGCGTCCGCCGCAGCGCATGCCTTTCCATTGGCCGCGCCATGGAGTCTGGTACTCCTTTTAGTGCCATTTAGTGTTGGCCTGTTTGTTTTACGTAAGAGATCGAATCGCATCATTTGGCTGGTTCTTTGCACAAGCATTGCTGGCGCTGTTCTTGCCGGTATAGCTCCGGCACCAATTGCCATTGCATCTCTCTCCTTCACAGTATTGATATTTGTTGGCGCAGCTAGCGTCGGAGCTGCGCTGCTACTACTCAACATGTCTGTGATTGGTAGTGCTGAGATGATGCTCGCACAGACGCTTGATATGATCGGACTAGAAGCAGCTGCGCCAGCAATGTTGACAACGGCAGTCTTGGTGATCGCTCGACCCTCCGCTATTTCCGCTGGGGTTTGTTTAGCGGCAGTCTCCGCAATAGCTGCTCTTGTTGCTGACAAAATCGCCTCTCACCCGTATGCATTAATGATCGCCGCAGCAGTTCCGGCCACCATCTTTTCTGTTGTCGTATGTTTTGTTTCCGAGTCTTCACCAAGAGCCCGCTCTCTCGTGTTTATTGCCATTGCTTTCGGCTTGCTACTGCCTTGGGCAGCTACTCCCCCGAGATCGTGGGGCGAGATATTTGTTCTATTGCCAGATGCATCGGACACATACGAGGCACAGTTCTTTAAGAACTATACCGACGCCCTCAGATTTGCAGGCATACGAGCGGAGAGGGTTACTCGACTAAACGACATACCATCAAGATCATTGGTACTCATGCCGTGGACATCCGCAGATTTTAAATCTGCGGATGACAACGAGATGCTCAAAAGCATAGGGCAGCTAGCTCAAGGTCATCAATGGACCGTTATCGTAGGCGGGGAGCATACCAACTTGGGCGGTGCGGCGGACCGGATAGAAGCCATGAGCGGAAAGCCTTTTCTGCGCCGAGACCTCACAGTGCCGCCGTACAATACTGATGACTCTGGTCCTTTACACGTCTCTGATCTTCGTGAGTGGCCGCATGGAAGTATTTTGAATCGCGGCGCAAGCGTCGAAATAATGTCGCTTCTCGATAAAGTGCTGTTAGCCGGAGACGGATGGTGGGCAGAGCCCGACTTGGGCGAATGGCTGTGGGTCGGTGACTATATTTGGCGTTCAGGAGAGCGCGCCGGCCGAATGGCCTTGGCAATCGCTTCAGATTCAGGCGGTGCCCGCTGGATCATTGTTGGCGACAATAGCTTTTTCCTAAGTAACCAAATTTACGCTGATCCACGTACTTTGCTTCGATTGATTGAACTCGCCTCGCTTTGGCCTGCTCTTGTTAAAGACATTGCGATTGGATTTCTCGCTATAGCAGGTTGCTTGCTTATGCTTGCTCACGTCACGTTAGCCGAAGCTAGCATCACGATGTCTTCCGTCTTTTTTGTAGTTTCTGGCATCTATATATTTCTATTTCCAACACCAGAGAGCAGTAGGTGG
The DNA here is from genome assembly GCA_965279525.1 of Tagaea sp. Taxonomy (GTDB): domain Bacteria; phylum Pseudomonadota; class Alphaproteobacteria; order CACIAM-22H2; family CACIAM-22H2; genus Tagaea. The sequence continues at coordinate 354,193 of CBDIIB010000005.1, forward strand.
AGGGATACATACGTTGACCAAATTGGATTTGATGAAAGAAATTTCAACCTGGCATTCACGGAGAGCCCGCTACTTACAAACAGTAGGCGCCTGATGCGATTGAAGGGTTCATTCACCGGTGAATTTGAAGTTCCTCACGGAAACGCAATTATCTTTTTGCACGTTGATGGAACGATGACGGCTGGCAAAGCACGACTTACTAACTGCCGCCGGCTAGGTGCGCTTGCGCTTGAAGAAGGGCCGTACCTGATGGACGCCCAAGCCTGCCGCGTTACAGGTGCGGATAGAATTTTGATTGGTACTCCAGAAGCTGCTGTCGCATTTTCGATTCAATACGGATTGTCTGAAGCAATTTTTATTCTGGACACCGTCTTTCTAGGGCAAAAGGCGCCATCGAGTAATGCGGATTGGTTGATTCGGGAGATGGCGATTGAGAAACGATAAATCGCCTACGATGATTGGACTACTGCCAGGTGGCGTGCCTCAACGGGAACCGTACCCTTCGGAAGACGTGTTTTTTAAAAGAAATATGCACATCTCAGGATTGGCAGCCGAAGATAATTCGGTTGTTCTAAACCCGTACAGCAATCTCTCTCCGACAGAGCGTCGCTGCGTTGCACTTAACGAAGCCGCCAGAGTTGTTATGCGGCGAGACCCTGAGTTGCAGCCCATATTCGATCTCACACCCGAACAGCTTGCTTCCTTCCAGAGCTACGGTCCCTTAGATAGCGTCAGAGCTACCGTAGCAGCGCGAATTCTTTCAGGTGATCCTAGTGCGTTGAGACCGACCGTCGACCAAACTAAGTTTGTGAAGAAACTCGCCACCGCGATGGGCCTCAAGAAGCGTAAGGCGGCCCCTTCCCCTGGCTAGTAACACGGGGGGGTTCAAAATGAACTTTCTTTGGTTCTATTTGGCGCGGGGGTCCTATAGACCCACACTGTCCGTCGTCAGAATAATCGGGACGTTTTGAGGCGGCTGTTAACGGAGGCTTCGGCGCATCTGCGTTGGCAGTATTGGCGGTCGCTTGCCGATGCCAGCAAGCGGCGGTGCTCGATGGTTCTGCGCTTGATCGTCTCCCTCCTTTCCAGAATGGCCTGCCCACGTTCGGTATAGACGTTGGCCCGCGCGAGGATACTGAGGCGCTCGTGGTATCGGCAGTAGTTGTAGTGATCGACGAAGCTGCCGATGCTCGCGTAGTGAAGAGTCACTTCGCAGCAGTTGCCCTGAAACGCCCCCCAGTCAGAGCGGCGCGTAACTCTTTCTGGAACCGCCCCTGTATCTGAATCGTACCCTTCTTGGGCCACCAGTTGAGTATTTGCCCAAGGTCAGTCGTGAACGTCGCCCGCCCATCCTGGCCGCCCAAAGCCCAAGTACCGACGATACCGAGCCGAGTGATCTCATTGCGTAGCTCACTGATGGTTCCTACGAATGGCTCCATTCGATGTGATCCTTCTCTGTTGACGGTCGGCTAGGCCCCGTTGCCATGCCATTCGAGTCAGGAGAGTCGCCACACACTGGCAACCACCCTCTTGGTACCTACCTAGCCAGATTGGAACGGCCGACTCAGTGACTCTCTAATGGCGATTGAGGCCCTATGGACTTGGGCTTTCTAGGACCCCCGTGGGGGATATGCCTTGCCTCGTGTGCCTGCCTTATTGGCAGATCAGAAGGGGCATCTCCTGTTAAGGCCTTGATACTGAGTCATTGTCCGTAACAGTGACCATCGAATCCAGTAACTGATCTTAGTTATAGTTATTACTATTATTCTTCTCGCAAAAAGGGCCGTAATTTCCCTCGGATCTAGGCGGTCTCTCCCTTTCTATCTTCCAAATTCATCCCTACAGCACCCTTACAATGGGGTAGTGCGCTTCCAACCGTGGGCGAAGCCCACAGTCACACCAACTCCTTCCGATAGGCCCCCCGAAGGGGGTAATCATTCTTTCCATCCGAGATCATAAACAGACTGGCATCCATAAGATTGGATCCATCGATCATCTGCTTACCGTCACGATCTGTGATCTTCAGGCTAATCAGTACCCCGAATCGTTCCTGGAACACTTGGACCATGACCCTCTGAAGCTCCTCAGAACGCTCCTCCGCAATGATGAAGCTGTCGTGGACCGGGAGTACGGGGATCCCTTCGTCTGCGAAGTGCAGCATGACCGTCTCTGCGAGCTGGCTCTCCCAGAACTGCATGGTCTTGCCTACGCCCGTATGGAACAGGTCGCTCAGCGGAGCGAAGTGCAATTTGACCCTCTCGACGAACTCGCCCCGTGTGACGCCGAGTACTGTCTCGTCATAACCCTCTTCCAGGTCGAAGCTCTTGAGATGAGGTTGACGAACCCATCCCCTCTTATCGTTGATCAGGGCATTGAAGGTCTTCTTCACCCATATCCGAACGATTGGCGGGGCATCCGGGAACGCGTCGTACACATCGGCAGGAATTGGCATGCTCCGGGATGCGTAGAGCATGCTCGGGTGTAGGCCGACATAGTCCACTTCGACCGTCTGATACCCATCGATGGTCAGATATGGTCGGTACTCCTTAGGCATGTTCTGCCATGAGGATTGGAAGAATCGACCACCGCGCTGGAAGCTTGCATCGTTGAACTTGCGCACAAGAGTTCGCTTGCGTGGATCGAATGGTCGACGGAGCTTCGTGCCTATCATGCGCCGGTTGAGATCGATCAAATCGCCGGGCAAGAGATCCATTGCAATCTTGGAGTCTCGGAGTACCGCGTTGATGGTCCCAATATTCGCCCGCTTCGCCTCTGTTTCAGGCGTCGGATCGAACTGGATCGGTTTCTTCATCGCGTCCCGAAGCTCGATATCCGCGTGCCAGTGGTCAACGTGCTCGATCTCATCTGGGGAGAAATCGGGAATTGCTACGATCCGCTCGATCAGGCTCGGCGTAGCTCGTATCTTCGTGTTGAAGTACATCGCGGCACTCGGCGCATACAATCCTTTCTTGGCAATCTCGATAAGCCCGGCAGTCCGCAGTCCTTCGTACGCTTGGATCATCGGGCGATAGGTTATCCCTCGCTGGGCATATCGACTGGTTGCCGCATATTTGCTCCGATTGAGATCGATGCCGACGGTGCACCCGGGCAGATTTTCATGCGCAAGAATCAGGTTCAGAAGGAGAGCGCGAAGAGCTGCAGTAAGGCGTTCAAGCTCCATCTTGGAGCGCTTGCGACGACCCGAAGCCGTGTCAATCTCAGTGGCGATCTGTGAGACGAGGACATCGAAGCCCTCGTTCTCAATCACGTAGCTGGGGTCAATCGGAACAGAAAGTATTTGGGACGGGCTGACTGCATCACTCAAGTTGCGATCCTTCATGGCAGCAAAGGACGCAAGGGGCGTCGTCGCCCAACGACGTCCTTAGATTCTGAGATGAGATTGACTTGAGGCAGTGGCAAGACCGAGTCTTCGCGTGCTGCCTACATATTACTTGGGCATCACGCGGAGACTTTTCAAGTGAGTGACGATGAATTTCTCACATCGCAGTTTCACCCGCCCCTGTCTTTGGCAGTGAAGCTCGAAGGGACTTGGAAATCCCCGTTGAGGCTAGGCCCTTTCAGGGAACTGCATCCGGTGGTGACAGCAGTACCGGGCCAGATTCGGTAGCAACTTGCTTGGCCGATAGGCATGCGAGCTTCTTCGCAACATCTTCAGGCCGAAGATGCGTGTAGCGAAACAGCATGCGCGGATCCCGGTGCCCGGAGATCAGGGCGACTTCGGGGATGCTCAACCCGGCTTCGAAGAACCGGCTAACAGCCTCGTGGCGCAGGTCGTGAAAATGTAGATCCTCGATCCCAGCTCGACGCACTGCGCGATACCACCTCATTTGGATTGCCCTCGGACTCCACTCGAATATGCGATGCCCCTCTCTGCACGGAAGGCTCTGAAGGATAGCTACGGCAACAGGAGTAAGCGGGATAGTTCGAGGGTAACCGTTCTTGGCTTCCCTAACGACGAGGAGACTAGAGGCTAGATCAATATCGGTCGGCTCAAGTCGGACAAGCTCGCCCCTTCGCAGGCCGGTCTCCAGCGCGAACAAGACAAGGCCATGGAACTTGGGATCGAGGGCCGCCAGCAATAGCCGCATTTCCCCAGGCGCTATTCGCCGTGTCCGATGCCTGCCTGCCGCAGGCTTGCGAACCTGAATGAGGGCATCCGCCATCGGCATCGACCATTCGCGATGGGCATACCGCAGAATTGTCTGCAGCAAACCAAGCTCCCGCCGGACAGTCTCGGTCGAACACGCAGCTAGGCGGCGATCACGATATTGGGCAAGGCAGGAGGCCGGAATCTGATGCATGGGAAGATGCATCCATTTTTCTCGCAGCATGACCGCGAGTAGCCCCACGCAATTCTCTTCGCGCCGCATCGAGACGGCAACTTCGGTTCGATAGCGTTCGACTACGTCGATCAAGGGTGGGGCAGTCAGAACCAAGGCCTCCCCGAGGTCGACCCGACGCTCGTGGAGCCGCGCCCATTGCTGGGCATCCTGACGTGTTGAAAAGGTCTTGCTGAGCTTGTGTCCTGCGCGACGGACCTGAACCTGGTACATCGAGCCGCGACGACGAATGGTAGCCATGCTGTGACACCCGTGTGACACGCGTGACCAGCAACCGGGCTAACCCTTTGACAAAAAGAAAGGGCCGCGCCCGAAGGCACGGCCCAAGTTTAGGGAGGAAACGCCCACGAAACGGCCCGGAGGCCATTTCGAGCTGCGACAAATCAATGTCGCACTGCACAATTTAATTGTTGCGGCGCAAAAATCAAGGGCAATTATGCGGTGACCATCTGAAATCTCATGATTAATTTGTAGTACTTCGATTATCCACCTGATTTATTTGTGCTATTCGAGGCCCTCTCAGACCCCCTCCCTTGCCGCAATGCAGCATACAGAAATACGAATGTAGAGGATCAGCGACGCTCCAAGGGACGGCTTGCCCTTGCTGCGGCCCGGCTTCAAGAATGGGTGGACGCATGGAGTCGGGACGGATGGACGGGGACCGCACACAGCGCGGCGATGCCGGCTGGGCGCGCAGCCGCTTGGAAGGGTCCGCCGCCGTCGTGGCGCTCGGCGGGCGCTGGACACTTGCGCACGCGCGCACGCTCGAGGAAACGCTCGGCCGCATCGACACGAAAGGTGCGGCGGCGCTGCGCATCGACTTTTCCGATGTCGCGGCGATCGACACCGGCGGTGCATGGCTGCTGCACCGGCAAATCCTGCGCTGGCAGGAAGCCGGCGGCGAGATCGAGCTTGTCCGCGCGAACCATGCCCAGACCGCCCTGCTCGAGCGCATGTCGATCGAGAACGAGGTCCGCATGTCGCTGGCACGCCCCGGCGAAGGGGCGATGCGCGAACTCGTCATCCGGACCGGCGAGGCGACGGTCGATATGGCGCGCGAGGCCCATGCGCTGCTGTCGTTCGTCGGCGCCGTCTTCTCGGCGTGGGGCCGCGCCTGGCGCAGGCCCGGCCGCATCCGCCTGACGAGTACCGTCTTCCACATCGAGCGCATCGGCATCGACGCACTGCCGATCATGGGGCTGCTGGCATACCTGATCGGCGTCGTTCTCGCGTTCCAGGGCGCCGACCAGCTTCGCCAGTACGGCGCGGAAGTTTTCACGATCAACCTGCTGGGCGTGTCGATCCTGCGCGAGATCGGCGTGCTGATCACCGCGATCATGGTCGCCGGGCGCACGGGCAGCGCCTTCGCCGCCGAGATCGGGACGATGAAGGTGAACCAGGAAGTCGACGCCATGCGCACGATCGGCCTCGATCCGATGGAAACGCTCGTCATGCCGCGCCTGTTCGCGCTGGCGATCGCCCTGCCGCTTCTGGTTTTCTTCGCCAACGCGATGGCGCTTGCCGGCGGTGCCACGATGGTCATCGTCGGGCTCGACCTGTCGCTGCCGCAGTTCTTCGAACAGCTTGCCGCAGCGGTCACGTTTTCCACGTTCCTCGTCGGCATGATCAAGGCGCCGGTCTTTGCGGTGCTGATCGGCATGGTCGCATGCTACGAAGGACTGAAGGTTTCAGGATCGGCCGAAAGCGTGGGCATCCACACCACGCGTTCGGTCGTCAAATCGATCTTCCTGGTCATCCTGTTCGACGCCGCCTTCTCGATCTTTTTCTCGCAGATCGGCCTATGAGCGAACCCGTCATCCGCGTCCGCAATCTCGTCACCCGCTTCGGCGCGCAGACGATCCATGACGGCGTCAATCTGGAAGTCCGGCGCGGCGAGATCCTCGCGATCGTCGGCGGCTCGGGAACCGGCAAGTCCGTCCTGCTGCGCACGATCCTGGGACTGAAGGCACCGGACGGCGGCACGGTCGAGGTGCTCGGCAAGAACCTCTCCGCACTCGACGACGACGCGCGGCGGCCGGTGCTCAAGCGCATGGGTGTCCTGTTCCAGGATGGCGCGCTGTTCAGCGCGCGCACCGTGGCCCAGAACATCCGGCTCCCCTTCTCGGAGCATACCGACCTCGACCACCGGCTGGTCACCCAGCTCATCCGCGTCAAGCTCGCGATGGTCGGGCTGCCGCAGGAGGCCGGCGCCAAGATCCCGGCCGAGCTGTCGGGCGGCATGCGCAAGCGCGCGGGACTGGCGCGCGCCATCGCCCTCGACCCCGACGTCCTGTTCCTCGACGAACCGACCGCCGGTCTCGACCCGATCGGGGCGGCGAAGTTCGACGAGCTGATCCGCGACCTGCAGCGCTCGCTTTCGCTCAGCGTCGTGATGATCACGCACGACGTCGACACGCTCTGCGCGATCGCCGACCGCATCGCGGTCCTGCTCGACAAGAAGATGGTCGTCGGAACGCTGGACGAAATCCGCGCCTACCCCCATCCTTGGGTCCACGAGTACTTTTCCGGCCCGCGCGGACGCGCGGCGCAGACCGGGCGCTACGAGCCGGACGAAAAGACTTCGGACAGGAAGGACGCCTAGAGTTGGAAACGCGCGCCAATCATTTTCTCGTCGGCTGCTTCGTCCTGGCGCTGCTTGCGGGAGTCTTCGCCGCCGGCACCTGGTTCGCCCGGGCCAATCTCGGCGACGAGAGCACCTACTACTACACCTACTTCCGCGGCGCCGTGACCGGGCTGTCCCTGGGCTCGACCGTGCGCTACCGCGGCGTGCCGGTCGGCACGGTGTCGGACATCGCGATCGACGACCAGAACCTCGAACTCATCCAGGTCACGTTGGCGCTGCGCCCCGACACGCCCGTCCGGACCGACACGGTCGCGGGCCTGCAGCCGCAGGGCATCACGGGGCTTTCGTTCATCCAGCTCTCGGGCGGAACGCAGGCGGCCGAGCCGCTTCGCCCCCGTCCCGGCCGCCGGCGCGCGGTGATCCCGTCCATACCCTCGCCGCTCGACAAGATCATGAGCGATGCGCCCCTCGTCGTGGCGCGCGTGGCCGAACTCGCCGAGCGCATCACGGCCATGCTCAACGAGGAGAACGCCAAGAACATCGACCGGTTGATCGACAATTCGGCGGATGCGGCGGCAAGCCTCGCGCGCGCGATGCTCGGCATCGAGACCTTCGCCGGCAACATCGACCAGACGCTCAAGAACGTCGATCGCACGCTCGCCAACGTCGACGGGCTGGCCGTCGACGCGCGGGCACTGATCGGCGAGGCGAACAGGCTTACTCGTTCGGCCGGAACGCTGACGCCGCAGGCCAATGCCATGATCGAGGAAGTCCGGCGGACCGCCGGCAGCTTCGGCAGGGTCGCGGACGAGCTCGAGAAGATCGCTTCGGTGACCCGGCCCGGCGTCCAGGATTTCGGGCAGGCCGGGCTCTACGAAGTGCAGCAGTTCATGCTCGAAGGCCGTGCGCTCATGACGACGATAAACCGTGTCGTGACGAATTTCGAACGCGACCCGGCGCGCTTCCTGTTCGGCGACCAGCAGAAGGGACTAGAGGCGAAATGACCGGCACGGCAAGCAGACTGGCACGGCGCGGTTTTCTCGGGCTCGGGGCGGGGGCTCTCGGCGCGTGCGCGCTGCCCGGCACCGGCGAGCCGCCGCGGCTTTTCACGCTGACGCCGAAATCGACGTTCGCCGCCGATCTGCCGCGCGTCGACTGGCAGCTCGCGATCGAGGCACCCGTGGCGCCGGGCGGCATCGACACGACGCGCATCGCCGTGCAGCGCACGCCGCTGACGCTCGACTATTTCGCCCGCGCCGCCTGGACCGATACGGCACCGCGCATGGTCCAGACGCTGCTGCTTGAAAGCTTCGAGAACACCGGCAAGCTCGTCGCGGTCGGGCGGGAATCATCGAGCCTGCGGCCGGACTACCTGCTGAAGGTCGATCTGCGCGAATTCCAGGCGGAGTTCCGCGGGGCGGCCGCACCGGTCGCGCGCGTGCGCCTGTCGGTCAGGCTCGTGCGCCTGCCCGAACGCACGGTCGTCGCGAGTTTCGCGCACGAGGGGATCGAGCCGGCCGCCGGACCGGAGATCGAGAAGGTCGTCGTGGCGTTCGACAACGCGCTCGGCTCGGTGTTGCGGCGTGTCGCGGAATGGACGCTGCGCACCGGGACGTCGCGCCCGCGGGGCTAGGCCCCGTTCAGGCCCGCATCCGGTTTTCGATCGCGTCGCCGTCTTTGGGCCATTTGGCCCAGTCCGCCGGGCCCAGCCCGTATTTGTTTACATGCGCACGCGCGGCACCGGCGCCGACAAGCGTCACGACCACCGCTTCGTGGCCGCGGGCGCACGCGTACATCAGCGCCGTGTTGCCGAACGCGTCGGGCGCGTCGACGGCCGCCCCGCGCGCCAGCAGCAGGTCGACCGCCTGTGCCTGGCCGCGCGCGGCCGCGCGCATCAAAGCCGTCAGCCCGCCGGCACCCGGTGCATCGGGACCGCCGCCGGTCGGATCGTCGAGGAGCCGGCCGATCGCCGCCAGGTCGCCGGCCTCGGCCGCGCGGATGAGCGCGTTCTTTTCCATTCGAGGGCTAGGGAGCCCGATGCGGGCGGCTGCGTCAAGCACCGCTTGCGCAAGGTGCTGCCATCGGCGAACGTGCCGCATCCCAGCCACGCCGGAGACAGACATGCAGAGCGTTGCCGAGCGCATGCGCGCCAAGATCGAAGCCGCCTTCGCACCCGACGACTTCAAGATCACCGACGATTCGCACAAGCACGCCGGCCACGCCGGTGCCCGTCCCGGCGGCGAATCGCATTTCACGGTGTCGATCGTCTCGGCCGCATTCGCCGGCAAGAGCCGCGTCGACCGCCAGCGGCTCGTGCACGCGGCGTTGGCCGACGAACTAGCAGGCCCGGTCCACGCCCTCGCTCTCGTCCTGCGTGCACCGGGCGAGTAACGCTGAAGCCTGCCGGCGCGGATTCTGCTCGACGGCCATACTACTTTAATGATATTTTTCTTTTTAGTTATTAAACCCTGAATATTCGGCGGCCGCGATGGAACCCAAGCATCCCCGCAATATCCGGATCGAAGGCCAGCGCACGAGCATGCGTCTGGAAAGCAAGTTCTGGCTCGCACTCGCCGAGATCGCCGAGCGCTCGGGCATCAGCGTCCCGGCCCTTTGCGAGCGCATCCTGCGCGACGCGCATCGCGGCAACCGGACGTCGGCGATCCGGGTCTTCGTGCTGAACTGGTTCCGTCTCGCGCGCACGCCCCACCACCCCCGGCGGCGGCGGCCGCTGCGGCACTAGGTCGGTCCGGTATAGTGCCGGGGATAGTGTTCGCGCACGACCGGGCCGTCGCTGGCAAGCGCGTGGCAGGTGTCGAGGTGGTTCGGCTTCCTTTCCGACTTCGGCCTGTCGGCCGCGCGCATCGGGAAGATCGTCTGGATGGCGGCGGTCGCCATGGCACCCAGCGCCAGTTCGACCAGGTGCGTGCAGCCCTGCACGCCGCCGAGCTTCTCCTTGACCTGGCCGTACCAGCCCTTGCCGATGCGCATGCCGACCAGCTTGCGGAATTCCGGCACGATCGCCGGACAGATCTCGAACGGGCTGTTGTCGGTCGCGGCCGCGACGTCGTGGACGAGAAGATCGTCGTCGAGCGTCAGGCGCAGCCACATCTCGTGGATGGGAACGCCGGGATGCACGGTCCCGCGCCACGCGTTCTCGAACGGATAGGCCTTCGTGTCGACGAGATAGCCTTCGATGTCCCACAGCCCGTCGTCGCGCCGGAAGCCGTTGCACTCGATGCGTCTGGTATGGATCGGCTTGCGCGGGGCGGCGGGCGGGGGCAGCGGCATGGGAAGCGGTCTCCGGGCGGGGTTGCCGCCCGATGATCGCGCGTCCGCGGACCGAACGCAAAAGCCTTCAGGTCAGCCCGTAGCCGGCCGAACCCGAAATGAACGCGTCGCGTTCCTTGAGCCCTTCCTCGAGCTCGCCAAGGGCGGTCGAGTAGAGATCGCGCACCGAAACCATGCCGATCAGCCGGCCCGCGTCCATCACCGGCAGGTGGCGGTAGCCGCGCTTGCGCATCATGTCGAGTGCGGCGAACGCCGTCTCGTCCGGGCCGATCGTGTCGGGATCGCGCGTCATCACTTCGGCAAGGCGGAGCGTGTCGGGGTCGCGCTTCATGGCGACGACCTTCGAGAGCAGGTCGCGCTCGGTGAAGATCCCGACCAGCCGCGCCCCGTCGATCACCATCACGGCGCCGATGCGCCGCTGGGCCATCGCCAGGGCTGCTTCGCGGACGGTCATGTTTGCACTGGCCGTGGCCAGGTTCTGGGTCCCGGAAATTACGTCGGGCACGATCTTGCGGATCATCTGTTTCTCCCTTCGTCGGACTGTCGCCACGTCGAGGGACGGTCTTGCGCCGCCTTTGGACATGATGATAGCGCCCGGAAGGGCGGCATTGGCAAGTCCAGAGTCAGGGGCAAGCCCCGAGTCAGGCGACCGATTCGGGTGCCGATTCAGCGGCCTTGGCTGCAGACGGCACCTTTTGCGTCGCCGCATCCGCGATGACGCTGATGCGCAGCGTCGCGACCTGATTTCTCTTGCGGCGCAATATCTCGAAGCGCAGCCCGTGGAACAGGAAAACCTGGCCCACCTCGGGGATCCGGCGCGACTCGTAGAGGACCAGTCCCGCGATCGTCGCGGCGTCGGCGTCGGGCAGGCGCCAGTCGAACTGGCGGTTGATGTCGCGGATCGTCACGCTGCCGTCCACGACGAAGCTGCCGTCGGTCTGCGGGCGCACGCCGGGCACGCGGAACTCGTGCTTCTCGTCGATGTCCCCGACGATCTCCTCGAGGATGTCCTCCAGCGTCACGACGCCCATCAGCCCGCCATACTCGTCCACGACAAGCGCGAAATGCTCGCGCCGGCGGCGGAACGCCTCGAGCTGGTCGAGCAGGCTGGTCGAGTCCGGGATGAACCAGGGTCGCGTGGCGATCTGGGTGATGTCGATCGTGGACGGATCGCCGCCGTTGGCACGAAGCGCGGAAAGCAGCGCCTTGGCATGCAGCACGCCCACCACGTTGTCCGGCGTTCCGCGCCAGAGCGGGATGCGCGTATGCGGGCTCGACAACGCCTGCTCGAGGATCGCTTCGGGCTTCTGGTCGGCGTCGATCGCCACGACGAGCCGGCGATGGACCATGATGTCCGACACGCTGACGTCGGCAAGGTCCAGCACCGAGCGCAGCATCTGGCGCTCCTTGCGCACCGTGGCGTCGCGGTGGGCGGCCCCGTGCAGTTCGATGGCGCCGCGAAGCTCCTCGGCGGCCGCTTCGGCTTCCTCGTCGGCTTCCCGCACGCGCACGCCCAGCAGCCAAAGCATGCCGCGGGCGGCGCCGCCGGTCGCATTGGCAAGCGGCGACAGGACGGCGACCATGCCGCGCGCGAAGGGGGCAAGGATCAGCGCCACGCGGTCGGCATGCGCGAAGGCCCAGAGCTTGGGCATCACCTCGCCGAAGACGACGACCAGAACGGTCATGATGACGGTCGCGTAGAGCACGCCGGCGTCGCCGAAGAGCGCGATGAGGGCGCTCGTCGTCAGGGCCGATCCCAGGATGTTGACGAGGTTGTTGCCGAGCAGCACGGCGCTGATGAACTTGTCGCGCTGGACGCGCAGGCGGTTGACGAGGCCGGCCCGCTTCGACCCGCGGCGCTCCATCTCGGCCAGCCGCGGACGCGAAGCCGACGTGATCGACGTCTCGACGGCCGAAAGCAGGGCCGCGATCACAAGCAGCGTCAGAACGGCCGCGATCGTGAACCAGCCGGGAAGATCGGGAAACTCGAAGCTCATGCCGTCCATGCTCATGCCGCGGCCTCTTCGGCCAACATATCGCGCACGCGCGCGATGTCGACGCCGGTCGCGACGAACGACCTGCCGATGCCGCGCGCGAGGATGAACGTGACCTTGCCGTCGCGCACCTTCTTGTCGTGTCCCATATGGACGACGAGATCGTCGGCGCGCCAGGCGCGCTGTCGGGCGAGGCCGACCGGCAGGCCGGTCGCGTCCAGATGCCGGCGCACGCGCACCGCATCGTCCGACGGGCAGAAGCCGAGGCGGACGGACAGGTCGAAGGCCATGCGCATGCCGATCGCCACGGCCTCGCCGTGCAGCAGTTCGGCACCAAAGCCGGTCTCGGCTTCGAGCGCGTGACCGAACGTGTGGCCCAGATTGAGGAGGGCGCGCACGCCGTTCTCGCGCTCGTCGGCGGCGACGATGCGCGCCTTGGCGCGGCACGACACGGCCACCGCATGCGCGCGAAGCGCCACGTCGCCCGCAAGCATCTCAGCCGAATTTTTCTCGCACCAGTCGAAGAAACCCGGCTCGTCGATCAGGCCGTACTTCACCACTTCGGCGTAGCCGGCGAGGAGTTCGCGCTGGGGCAGCGTGTCGAGCGTACCAAGGTCGCACAGCACGAGGCGTGGCTGGTGGAAGGCGCCGATCAGGTTCTTGCCATGGCGCGTGTTGACGCCGGTCTTGCCGCCGACCGAACTGTCGACCTGGGAGAGCAGCGTCGTCGGGCACTGGACGAAATCCACGCCGCGCAGGAGCAGCGAGGCGGCGACACCCGTCATGTCGCCGACCACGCCGCCGCCAAGGGCCAGCAGCAGGTCGCCGCGCTCGGGCCGGCGTTCGAGGATGCGGTCGAGCAGCACGCCCAGATGCGCGAAATCCTTCGACGTCTCGCCGGGGGCCTGGAGGAACGTCTCGCTCGCGATCCCCGCCTTGGCGAGGCCCGCTTCGAGGCGCGGCAGGTGGGCCGCCGCCACACGCGTGTCGCTGACGACGAAGACGCGCCGGACGGCGCGTACCGCACGGATCGACTCGCCCGCGGTCTCGAGCAGGCCGTTGCCGATCAGGATGTCGTAGCCGCGCTCGCCAAGTTCGACGCGCACGCGTTCGGTCGAACCGCTCATGTCCGGTCCGCCGTTTCGAAATGCCGGGTCAGTGCATCGACGACGCGCGACGTCGTCTCGTCGGGCGGCGATTCGAGCGACTGCACGTGGATGTCGGCTTGCGCATAGACCGGATAGCGCGTCTCCATCAGGCCCGCGAGGATCTCGCGCGGGTCGCCGCTGTGCAGCAGCGGCCGGTTCGTGCGCCGCGCGGTCCGCCGGACCAGCGTGTCGAGATCGGCCCGGAGCCAAATCGAAAGGCCGGCCGCCTTGACCGCCGCACGCGTGTCCGCGTCCATGAAGGCGCCGCCGCCCGTCGCCAGCACGCAGCGTGGGCCCGCGAGCAGGCGCGCGATCACGCGCCGTTCGCCGTCGCGGAAGGCCGGTTCGCCGAAGCGCGCGAAGATTTCCGGGATGGTGCAGCCGGCAGCCTGTTCGATTTCCTTGTCTGTGTCGACGAAGGGCAGATCCAGGCGTGCGGCCAGTCGCTTGCCGATCGCGGTCTTGCCTGCCCCCATCAGCCCGACCATGACGATCGAGCGGTCGACCGGCGGCAGTCCGGAGCGCACCGCCGGGGAAGCCGGCAGTTCGTTTTGGGTCGCATCGATCATGGCGGCTAGACCGGGGACGCGAATCGCCGTTCCGGTGTTTCAAACCGGGTCTGGGCTTCGCCTTTCCTCTTGCACGGGCGCGTCATAAACCGGAGTGTAGCAAAGCACGGCCCGACTCGCACGGCTCGCCGTTCGAATCCCGTGTTATGATTTTAAAACAAGGACTTGTACGGATATGCGTCGCCCGCTTGCGCTGGCTCTGATCGGCCTTCTGGTCATTCTCGCCGGCTTCGTGGCCTTCCTCGCCACCTGGGAAATCCCCGCGCCGACCGCGCGCATCGAAAAGACCATCCCCAATGACCGCCTTCCCCGCTAGGCCCCGCCCCCTCGTGCTTGCCCTGCTGGCCGGCCTCGCCGCCGGCCCGGCCTTCGGCCAGGGCACGCCGATGCCCCTGCTGGTGCCGCCGGGCCGCGAAGCGCCGCGACCGGCCGCTCCGCCGGAGCCGGCCGCAGGCCCGGCCCTGCGCGGTCCCGCCGGCATCGAGATCGAGAACGCGCGGCCGATGGACACCGAAGGCGTGGGCCTCATCGATGCGGCCAATGGCGGTCTTGCCGCCGAAGCCTGGGCGACCAGCAACCGCGCCCTGGCCGAGCGGCTGGTCCGCGACCTGCCGGCCCCCATCGCCTCGACGCCGGCGCGGGCACTCGCGACGCGCGCCCTCGTCTCGGCAAGCGGTGCGCCGGCCGGCGACAGCAAGACGAATTTCGCCGCCCTTCGCGCCCTCAAGCTGCGCCAGATCGGCGACATCGCTGCGGCGGCGGATCTCGCCGGGCGCATCCCGCAGCGCACCGGCGACGAGAACCTGCTGCGCATCCTGATCGACGAAGCCTGGCTTGCCGGGGCCGACGAGCGCGCCTGCGGCCATGTGCGCGAAGCGCTCGCCGTCTCGCGCCACGCGGATTTCCAGAAGGCGCTGATGTTCTGCCAGGCGCTTGCCGGCGATTCCAACCGCGCCCAGCTCGGCCTTGCCATGCTGCGCGACCAGGGCGTGCCGGAAGACGCCGCCTTCGTCACGCTGCTGCTTGCCGCCGGCGGCGACGGCAAGGGCATCAAGGTCGATACCTTGCGCAACGCAAGCCCGCTGTCGCTGGCGATGCTGCGTTCGGCGAAGGTCGCGCCGCCGGCCGATACGGCCCAGTCGGCCGATCCTGCGGTGCTCGCGAGCCTTGCCAAAGGCAGCCTCGGCACGCCGGAGTTCCGCCTTGCGGCCGGCGAGCGCGCCGAAGCCTTCGGCGTGCTTGCCGCCGAGGCACTGGGCGAACTCTACGCGGCCATCGAACTCACGCCGGCCCAGATGAACGATGCCGCCGCCTTCGCGCGCCAGGACGGCGGGCCGAAGGGGCGGGCCGCCCTCTATAAGGCCGCGAAGGCGGCGACGGATCCGGCCCAGCGCCTGGCCGCCCTCCAGCGCCTGTGGCGTCATGGCCGCGAACGCGGCGGCTATGCCACGCTCGCGCGCGTCAGCCTTGGCCTGCTCGCCGATGTCCCGGCATCGCCCGAGCATGCGGCCGCCGCCGGCGACGTCGCGCGTGCCCTGCTGATGGCGGGGCGCGAGGACGACGCACTTGGCTGGATGCGCTTCGCGCGCGCCGCCCAGATCGGCGGCAACGCCGATGCCGAGACGCAGGTCGCCGGCTTCTGGCTGCTGGCCACGCTGGGCGGATTGCAGTGGGACGGCCCGCGCGATCCCGCCCGCCTCGACGCGTGGCGCCAGGCACAGGAACGCATCGACGCGCGCGCGGCACCCGCACGCGCCGCACTCGGCATCACGCTGCTGAGCGGCCTTGGCCACCTGCCGCCGGGTGGTGCCGTGATCGCGCTTGTGCAAGGCCCGTTCGAACGGCTGAGCGTGCCGATGCCAAGCCCCGTGCTGTGGACCGGCCTGCACGAAGCCGCGATCGGCGGGCGCACCGCCGAGACCGCGTTGCTGGCGGTCCATCTGCTGGGGGCCGAAGGTGCCGCAGGCGCCAGTCCCTATGCGCTGCTCGCCGTCCTCGACGGGCTGCGCGCCGTCGGCTTCGAGGAGACCGCACGCCGGCTCGCCCTCGAAGCGGCGATCGCGTCGGGGCTCTAGGCGCATGGCGCGCGGCCGGCCGGCAGGTGCGAAAGCCGGCCTGTCGGCGCCCGCGGAAAACTTCATCGAGATGCTGCGCGCGACACGCAACGCATCGGCCAATACCGAGCGCGCCTATCGCGGCGACATCGCGGATTACGAAAGCTTCCTCGGGAAACGCGGGGCAAGCGCGCTCGACGTCGATGCCGCTGCGGCGCGTGCCTACCTGAAGCAGATCGCACAGGCGGGACTTGCGCCGCGCAGTGCGGCCCGCCGGCTTTCGGCCTTGCGCCAGATGCACCGCTTCCTCGTCTCCGAAGGGCTGCGCGCCGACGATCCGCTCGCCACGCTGGACGCACCGCGCGTGGGCCGGGCGCTCCCGAAGATCCTGTCGGAGGACGAGGTGCGCGCCCTCCTCGATGCCGCGAAGGCGCTTGACGGGATCGACGGCACGCGCCTCGTGTGCATCCTCGAGATCCTCTATTCGAGCGGGCTGCGCGTCTCCGAACTCGCGGGGCTGAAGCTTGCTTCGCTGTCGCGCGACGGGCGCTTCCTGATCGTGCGCGGCAAGGGCGACAAGGAACGCCTGATCCCGCTCGCTGCCCCGGCCCTTGCCGCCCTCGAAGCGTGGCGGGCCGCCCGCACGCGCGAGTTCCCGCTCGCCGCCAAGTCACGCTTCCTGTTCCCCACGCGCGCCGTCTCCGGCCACCTGACGCCGGCGCGCATCGCGCAGCTGCTGAAGGCGCTGGCCCCGAAGGCCGGGATCGATCCGCGCCGGCTGTCGCCCCACGTGCTGCGCCATGCCTTCGCGAGCCATCTCGTCGACCGCGGGGCGGACCTGCGCGCCGTCCAGCAGATGCTGGGCCACGCCGACATCGCGACCACGCAGATCTACACGCATGTCGGCGGCGAGCGCCTGAAACGCCTTGTCGCCACGCACCATCCGCTTGCCCGTCGGCGCCACTAGAGGCTACGTTCCAGACCTGCTCTTTTTGAGGAAATCCGCTCATGGCCGCGAAGAAGAAGCCCGTCAAGAAAGCCCCCGCCAAGAAGGCCGTCAAGAAGCCTGACCCCAAGAAAGCAGCGGCCAAGAAGCCGGTCGCCAAGAAGGTGCTGCCCAAAAAGGTCGTCGCCAAAAAGCCGGCGCCCAAGCCGGTCGCGAAGAAGGTCGCCGCCAAGCCGGCCCCCAAGCTGGCGGCCAAGAAGCCCGCCCCCAAGATCGTCGCGAAGCCGGCGGCAAAGCCGGTCGCCAAAACCGTCGCCGCGAAGCCGATGCCTGTCGCCAAGCCCGTCGCCAAGCCGGTCGTGGCCGCCAAGCCCGTGCCGGTGGCAAAGCCGGTCGTGGCCAAGCCGGTGGCCCCGCCGCCGCCGCCCAAGCCCGTCGTCAAGCCGCCCGTGAAGGGGCCCGGCGGCACGGTGCTGCCCGACGACGGCGTCAAGCTCGACGCGAAGATCACGCCCGACCAGCTGACGATCCTCACGCCCGAAGCGCTCGCCTTCGTCGTCGAGCTCGAGCGCAAGTTCGGTGCCCGCCGCCATGAACTGCTCGCCGCGCGCGTCGAGCGCCAGAAGCGCCTCGATGCCGGCGAGCGGCCCGACTTCCTGCCGCAGACGCGCTCGGTGCGCGAGGCGGAATGGACCGTGGCCCCGCTGCCCAAGGACATCCTCGACCGCCGCGTCGAGATCACCGGGCCCGTCGACCGCAAGATGGTCATCAACGCGCTCAACTCCGGCGCCAACGTGTTCATGGCCGATTTCGAGGATGCCTCGACGCCGACCTGGGCCAACCTGATCGAGGGCCACGTCAACCTGCGCGACGCCAACGCCGGCACGATCGCGTTCACCGATCCCAAGACCGCCAAGGCCTACAAGCTCAACCCCAAGCATGCCGTGCTGTTCGTGCGCCCGCGCGGCTGGGCGCTGCCCGAGAAGCACCTCACCGTCGACGGCAAGCCGATGTCGGGTTCGCTGTTCGATTTCGGCATGTACTTCTTCCATAACGCCAAGCAGCTGCTGAAGAAGGGCTCGGGCCCGTATTTCTACCTGCCGAAGATGGAAAGCCATCTCGAAGCGCGCCTGTGGAACGACGTGTTCGTCCACGCGCAGGAGAAGCTCGGCGTCAAGCGCGGCTCGATCAAGGCAACAGTGTTGATCGAGACGATCCTCGCCGCGTTCGAGATGGACGAGATCCTCAACGAGCTGCGCGAGCACTCGGCCGGCCTCAATTGCGGGCGCTGGGACTACATCTTCAGTTTCATCAAGAAGTTCGCCGAGCAGCCCAACTACCTGATGCCCGACCGCGGCCAGGTGACGATGACCTCGCACTTCATGCGCTCGTACAGCCAGCTGCTGATCAAGACGTGCCACCGGCGCAACGTGCACGCGATGGGCGGCATGGCCGCCCAGATCCCGATCAAGGACGATCCGGCCGCCAACGAGGCCGCGATGGCCAAGGTGCGCGCCGACAAGGACCGCGAGGCGACCGACGGCCACGACGGCACGTGGGTGGCGCATCCGGGTCTCGTTCCCATCGCCAAGGCGGTGTTCGACGAGAAGATGAAGGACGCCAACCAGATCGCGCGCAAGCGCCAGGACGTGCATGTCGTGGCGGCCGACCTCATCCAGGTGCCGGCCGGCACGATGACGGAAGCGGGCCTGCGGCAGAACTGCGCGGTGGGCATCGGCTATCTGGAAGCGTGGCTGCGCGGCCTTGGCTGCGTGCCGCTCTACAACCTGATGGAAGACGCCGCGACCGCCGAGATCAGCCGCGCGCAGGTCTGGCAGCAGCTGCGCCACTCGGCCACGCTCGAGGACGGGCGCGCGGTCGACAAGGCGATGATGCGCAAGATCGTCGAGGAGGAACTCGACAAGATCCGCAAGTCGGTCGGCGCCGAACGCTACGGCAAAGGGCGCTTCAAGGAAGCGGCGAAGATGTTCATCGAGCTGTGCGAGGCCGACCGCTTCCCCGACTTCCTGACGATCCCGGCCTATGACTGGATCATCGCGAACGAGTCGAAGATCGGGTGAGGTCCCGGGAAACAGGTTACCACCGGTTACGGTAACCTGTTTATCCCGCTGGAATCGCTTGCAGGTAACTTCCGTGCGCGCGGCAACGTATGACTCCGACGTTCAGCATCGCGTGTGCATGCCATTAATTTCGCGGACGGATCGATGCGACACGCGACGTCGCATCGATCCGTCACGCAAATCTTGCAGTCATATTCGATTGTCAAAGAGCACGTCCCGAGGGTGTGAATATATTTACACACCCTGCAATTGTCAAGATAAATAGCCTATAATATTTCCGCCGGGACAAGCCCGGTAAAAGTCCAGCCGGGCAATGCCCAATGCCGCGACTTCCGGAACCATCCCTATGGAAGGATGCCGGATACGGCACGCGCGGAATTCGACTTGAATTATCCTTAGAGTGTATATAATTCAGCCGGGTAATCTGAGGTGTGTTAAATGCTGAAGACTGTTTGCGTCATCGGTTCGATGCTGATTTCCGTGCTGGTACCGCAGTGCCTGGCACAGTCGATCCACGAGCAACCAAATGGCACCCGGATCCTCGGAAGCTTCCAACTCGGCTCGGTAACGGTTCCCCTGCCGCCGGGAGAGTGGGTCCTGAACGGGCGAGGCGTATTCACTGTGAACGCGTCGACCGGTCCTCTTAAGGTCGGCGAAGCCTATCTGTCCGAGTCGAAAGACGGCAAGGTGACCCGCATCATCTACGCGCGCGCGAATCTGGGCGGGGAATCGACCGGAGGCGGATGGACTCGCGACAGGAACGTCTGCGACCGGGTCAACGTGATCCACGCCGAGTTCGACCGGCACTTCAATCCCAAGGAAGCCAAGTGCTGGATGGTGACCCATTTCTTCGATGGAACGCCGAACAATCCGTCCGACGCCTTCAGGGAATTCTACGCGTCACTCGCACAAAGCAAGCTCGATACGCCGAAGCTGCGCCTCAGTGCGGTCTATTTCCTGACGGACGCGACGAACTTCGTCTACGTGAACTACGCGTTCAATCCAGAGATCGTCGGCGTTCCGCTGGGAAGTCTCGAGCGCTGGGATTCGAGCGAATGGAATATCTTGCGAATCAACCTGTTCCCCGACCGCGTGAAATTCGCCGGAACGATCAAGTCGTTCGGTGAAGCGATGCTTCCCTTCGTCGAAAAAGGCCTGCAAGGCCGCATCAAGGCCGGCGAGTACGTTCCCGTCACGATCGAAGGCTGGCCGACCGGCGCGCAGTGACCGAGGCAGCCTGCCGCCGGCGGCAGACCAATTCCCGTGATCGGCAGGGTACTTCATGCAACCGAACTCGTGGATGCCCGGGACAAGCCCGGGCATCCACGGCTTTTGTGATTTCTACCCGCCCGGCTTCAGCGCCGCCGCCCCCATCACGCGGCCATCCGCGCCCTGCACGAGCACGGCGAAGCCGGGGCCGGTTTCGGCCGGCACACGCCATTCGCCGGCGACCGTGCCGGCGACGCCCAGCGTTTCGACCGAGCGCACGATGTTGGTGTTGGCAAGTGCCCGCCCGCCATTCTCGCCGGTGGTCACGCGCGTGACGTGGGCGGGCACGAACGAAACGAGCTGCACGCTGGTGCGTCCCATCCCTTCGACCGGCCCGACCTGCACGACGAGCTCGCCCGCCTCGCGCACGAGCTTCACGTCGACGGTCTGGCGGGCGCGCGCCGCCGCGATCGCGCGCGCGACGGCCCGGCGGTCGGAGCCGACCATCTCGGCCGTGCCGTCCACGACGGCCTGTGGCGTATAGACGGTGCGCAGGCCCAGCCTGTGCGCGTAGGCACGCTGGCGGGCCGTGGCCATCGGCGAGGAGAACGGGTCCTTCCAGCCGAGCCGGTCCCAGTAATCGACATGGAACGACAGCGCCAGCACGTCGTCGCGCCGGGCAAGCTCGCCCAGCAGCAGGTCGGCCGGCGGGCAGGACGAACAGCCCTGCGAGGTGAAAAGCTCGACCACGACCGGCCGGTCGGCCGCCGAAGCCGCAGGGATGGCGCCCAGGGCCGCAAAGCCTGCGAATGCCGCGAGGATATAGCTGTTCATGCCTTCCGGTTCGCGCGTCCGGCCCCCGGAGTTACGGGCGATTCCCTTTGAATCTCCCCGGAAAATGCGGTGAATATCGGCCGGCATGACCGACCCCATCCCCAGCCGCCTCAACCGCACCGAACTGGCCGTTCCGGCCAGCCGGCCCGAGCTGTTCGCCAAGGCGGCCCGCTCGGCCGCCGACGTCGTGTTCCTCGATCTCGAGGACGCGGTCGCCCCGGGCGACAAGGCCAAGGCGCGCAAGAACGCGGTCGAGGGGCTCAACGACATCGACTGGGAGGCGGTCGGCAAGACCGTTTCCGTGCGCGTCAACGGCTTCGACAGCGAATGGCTCTACCGCGATCTCGTCGATCTGGTGGAGAAGGCCGGCGACCGTCTGCACATGATCATGCTGCCCAAGGTCACGCGGCCCGAGGAGGTCATCGCGGTCGATCTGTGGATCTCGCAGATCGAGCGCGCGAAGAAACTCACGCGGCGCATCGGGCTCGAACTGCTGGTCGAGTCCGCGCAGGGCATCGCCAATGCCGAGGCGATCGCTTCGGCAAGCAGCCGGACCGAATCGCTCGTGTTCGGCGTGGGCGATTTCGCCGCATCCACCGGCATGCGCACGACCAATATCGGCGGCCTGTCGCGCCAGTACATGGTCGAGGGGCGCATGGCCGACATCTGGCACTACGCGCTCGCCCGCCTTGTCGTGGCCGCGCGTGCCGCCGGCAAGCGGCCGATCGACGGACCTTATGCCGATTTCAACGATTCGATCGGCATGAAGGAATCGGCCCTGCGTGCGGCGGCCCTGGGCTGCGAGGGCAAGATGGTGATCCACCCCTCGCAGATCGACGAAGTCAACGAGGTCTTCACGCCCGACCCGATGGAGATCGAGCGCGCGCGCGCGATTCTGCTGGCCATGGAAGAGGCCGCCGCGAAGGGCCAGGGTGCGGCCGCCTTCGAGGGCCGGCTCATCGACATCGCCTCGATCCGCCAGGCCGAGGCGCTGGTCGCCAAGGCGGCCCGGATCCGCTCGGGCATGTAGCGGGCGAATGCTCGTGACCCCCCCTTCCCTTGTGCTATAGACCCCCGCCATGGCGCACTATCTGGAATTCGAAAAGCCGATCGCCGAACTCGAAGGCAAGATCGAGGAGCTGAAACGCCTCACCGGCGACGGCACCCTCAACATCGCCGACGAGGTCGCGAAGCTTCAGGGCAAGGTCGACCGGCAGATCCGCGCGGTCTACGGCAAGCTGACCGCATGGCAGAAGGTGCAGGTCGCCCGCCATCCCGAGCGGCCGCACTGCTCGGATTACATCGCCGGACTGATCGAGGAATTCACGCCGCTCGCCGGCGACCGGCTGTTCGCCGACGACAAGGCGATCATCGGCGGCATCGGCCGCCTGCAGGGCCGCTCGGTCGTCGTGTTGGGCCACGAGAAGGGCTCGGACACCGAATCGCGCATCAAGCACAATTTCGGCATGGCGCGGCCCGAGGGCTACCGCAAGGCCCAGCGCCTGTTCGAGCTTGCCGACCGCTTCAAGCTGCCGGTCGTCGCCCTCGTCGACACCGCCGGCGCCTATCCCGGCATCGACGCCGAGGCGCGCGGCCAGGCCGAGGCCATCGCCAAGACGATCGAGGTTTCCTTGCGCGTGCGCGTGCCCTTCGTGGCGGCCATCGTGGGCGAAGGCGGCTCGGGCGGCGCCATCGCCATCGCGTCGGCCAACAAGGTGCTGATGCTCGAGCATTCGATCTATTCGGTCATCTCGCCGGAAGGCTGCGCCTCGATCCTGTGGCGTGCGGGCGACCAGGCGCAGACGGCGGCCGAAGCGCTGAAGCTGACGGCCCAGGATCTCTACAAGCTCGGCATCATCGACGGAATCGTGTCCGAGCCGCTCGGCGGCGGGCATCGCGGCAAGGCCGAGACGATCGCGGCCCTCGGCGAAGCGATCGGCCGGGCGCTTGGCGAGATGAAGGGTGTCGACGGCGGCGTGCTGCGCGCGCGCCGGCGCGAGAAGTTCCTCGACATGGGCCGCAAGGGCCTGTGAGCGGGCCGGGCGCCCTCTCGGCGCTTGCGGCTTCGATCCGCGCCGGCGACCGGCGCGCACTCGCCCGCGCGATCACGACGGTCGAGTCCACGCTGCCCGAGCATCGCGTGCAGGCCGATGCCCTGCTGTCCGAGCTGCGGCCCCATTCGGGCCATGCGGTGCGCGTGGGCATTTCCGGCCCGCCGGGTGCCGGCAAATCCACCTTCATCGAGGCGTTCGGCCTGCATCTGCTGTCCCTGGGCCGGAAGCCCGCCGTGCTGGCGGTCGATCCGTCCTCGCCGGTTTCGGGCGGCTCGATCCTGGGCGACAAGACGCGCATGGAACTGCTGGCGCGCGATGAACGCGCGTTCATCCGCCCGTCGCCGTCAGGCGGCACGCTTGGCGGCGTGGCCCGGCGCACGCGCGAAGCCTCGTTCGTGTGCGAGGCGGCCGGCTTCGACACGGTGCTGATCGAGACGGTCGGCGTGGGCCAGTCGGAAACCGCCGTCGCCGAGATGGTCGATCTCTTCATGCTGCTGCTGCCGCCGGCGGGCGGCGACGAGCTGCAGGGGATCAAGAAGGGCATCGTGGAGCTGGCCGACCTCGTGGTCATCAACAAGGCCGACGGGGACCTGTTGGCCGCCGCCGGGCGCACCGCGTCGGACTACACGGCCGCCCTCCACATGCTGCGCCCGGCCAACGCCGCCTGGCACCCCCCGGTCCTGAAGATTTCCGCCCTGGAACGGCGCGGGATCGACGGGGTCTGGACGGCCATCGAGGCGCACGGCAAGGCGCTGGGACCGGCCGGGATCGCGGCAAGGCGGGCCGCCCAGGCCAAGGCGACCCTGTGGCGGGAAATCGGCGATCTGGTGCGCGAAACCCTGACCGGGGAGCCGGCCCTCGCGGCCTTGGTAAAATCCCTGGAAACCAAGGTTTCCCAAGGGCTTGAAAGCCCCTACGGGGCCGCCGGGCGGGTCGTGGCGGCCCTGCGCGAAGGCGGCGGTTGACGGCGCCCCCCGAAGCCCGTAAAACCGCGCCTCTTCGCTTTCGCCCCCCAAAGGGGGCCATTTCCACGGGGATTCGTAACATGGCGCGCCGCTGCATGGTTACCGGCAAGGGTCCGATGGTCGGGAACAACGTCTCGCACGCGAACAACAAGACGAAGCGCCGCTTCCTGCCCAACCTGCAGGACGCCACGCTGCTGTCCGACGTGCTGGGCCGCTCGGTGCGCGTGCGCATCTCCACCAACGGTCTCAAGACCGTCGAACATGCCGGCGGCCTCGACGCGTGGCTGTCCAAGACTCCGGGCGCAAAGCTCGACAAGGAAATGCGCCGTCTCAAGGTTCAGGTCGAGACGGCCCTCGAGAAGCGCGCTGCCTGAGCGGGCGGCGCGTGACGGTATAAGCAGAAAACGTCACTCCTTGTTTCCGATACAAGAACTTCGGGCCCGCCGGCGACGGCGGGCCCGCTTCATTTGAGCTTCTGCATACGATCGTAAGTCGACCTAGCCCTGGCGCACGGATGCCAGGAACCGGTCGGCCTCGCTGCGCAGGTTCTCGCCAAGGCGCGCGAACTGGGCCGCCACACCCGACACGTTCGCCGCCGCGTCGCCCGTGCGCCCGGCCGCGTCGTTGACCCCGCCGATCATCGTCGAGACGCGCGCCGTCCCGTCGGCCGCGACCTCCAGATCGCGCCCGATCCCGCGCGTGGCGGCCGTCTGCTCCTCCACCGCCGCCGAAACCGCCGCCGCGATCTCGCGCATCTGGCGGATCGTGCGCGCGATGGTGCCGATGGCGCTCGCCGTGTCGCCCGTCGCCACGCGGATGCTGTCGATCTGCTGGGCGATCTCGCCGGTCGCACTCGCGGTCTGGGTCGCCAGCGTCTTCACCTCGTTCGCCACGACCGCGAAGCCCTTGCCCGCATCGCCCGCGCGCGCCGCCTCGATGGTGGCGTTGAGGGCGAGCAGGTTCGTCTGCCCGGCGATCGCGTTGATGAGCTTGACCACGTCGCCCACCTTCTGTGCGGCTTCCTCCAGCGCCTTCACGCAGGCATCCGTGCGCTCGGCCTGCACGCCGGCCTCGTCGGCGATGCGCGCACTCTCGCCCACGCGCCGCGCGATCTCGTCGGTCGAGCCGGCAAGCTGCGTGGTCGCCGTGGCGACCGACTGCACGCTGGCCGCCGCCTGCCCGACCGCACCGGCGGCCGACGCGGTCTGGGCGCGGGTGTCCTCGGCCGTATGCGTCATCGATCCGGCGGCCTGCTCGAGTTCGGCCGACGAAGTTCCGATATCGCGCACGACGGCCCCGATGCTCGCCTCGAAGGCACCGGCGAGCCGCTCAAGCGCTTCGCGTTTCTCGGCGTCGGCCGCTTGCTTGGCGGCCGCCTCGCGCCGGGCCGCGTCGCGCGCCAGAAGTGCGGCCGCGCGGAACGATTCCAGCGCCGCCGTCAGCGTGCCGATCTCGTCCGGCCGGGCGGGCGGAATCGCGGCGGCAAGATCGCCGCCGGCGATGGCGCGCATGCCGGCGGCAAAGGAGTCGAGGCGGGAAAGCACGCGCCGCCCGACATAGAACCACGCGATCCCGACCGCCAGCAGCAGGCTTGCGGCCGCGATCGCCGCGACAAGCCGGATGCCGTCGTCGATGGCACGCCCGGCATCCGCTGCCGCCGAACGGCCGGCGGCCTGTGCTTCGGCCGCGAGGGCATCCACCCGGACGACGAGTTCGGCCGATATGGCACGGCCCTGCTCGAGGGCGGCACGCGCCTGGCGGTCCATGTCGATTTCCTGCTCGCGCAATTCGAACAGGTTGCGGTAACCGTCGCCGAAATCGGCGACGGTGAGCGCGGCATCCTTGAGCTCGGTCCCGTCGAGGCCTTCGACCTTCAGCCCCGCGAACACGGCATCGATCGCCGCAAGGAAGCGTTCGCGCACCGCTTCGAGTGCCGCAGGCGTATCGGCCGCGGTCGCCTCGTTGAGGATGGCGACCGACTGGTTGATGCCCGCCAGCGCCTTCATCGCGTTGTCGTAGACCACGAGATCGGTGTCCGCGAGGGCTGCGGCGCGCGCGGCAAGCTCGGCCGGACCGGCCTTCGCGAGACCGCCGATGCCGGACTTCAACGCCGCGGCGCGCGTCGCGACGAACGGGACGGCGAGTTCGACGAACCTGTCTTTCGCGGCGGCAAGCTGGGCTTCGAGCGTCACGCGCTCCGTCTGGCTGGCCACGCGCCGCTCGGCCGTCTTGTCGATCGCGGCGATCCGCTCGGCGACGGCGCCGGCAAGCTCGCGCAACGCCTGCACGTCCGTCTCGGCACCGCCCTGCCCGATCTCGACGAACAGTTCCGCGAGCCGCTCCTGGCTGCCGGCAAGCTTCGAGAGGATCTCGCTGCGGGCCTGTTCTTCGACGACGGACGCGAGAACCGGCGCGAACGCCGAGATCTCCGCCGCGACCTGCGCCATGCGAAGCGACGCGGCGACGACGGGCATGCGCCGTTCGGTCATCGTCCCGATCGTGCCGCCCACGCCGGAAAGCAGCAGCGCCGCGACGAGTGCTGCGACGCCGGAGCCGGCGGCGATGGCGCCCATCGCGAGGAAGATCTTGAGGCGGATGCTCGAACGCAGCGGAACGCGGACTTCGTGCAAAGGGGCGGCAGGGCCTGACGGCGGCTCGGTCTGATCTGTCATGACGCGCGAAGTCTAGGCGCGTCGGGTAAACAATCTGTTATCTTAAATTGTAGTACGTCGTCATGGCGCAACGCGGATCGTAAAGACCGCAAGTAGCGTCCGCTGGAGCAGGCTGTAGTTATCGTCGGACACGAGCCACAACAGATCGGATCCGTCGGATGCGCGCGTCGTCGCAATACCTTCGTAGTTGTCGACGGCCAAAGGCGGGCGCAGGCGGGCCAGTTCAGCACCCTCCGTCACTGCACCTTCGCCCCAGGCGCCGGCGGCCACCCGCACGATGCGCGTGCCGAACCCGCCGAAGAACGAGAACGACCGCTCGAGTACGGCCGTGTCGCCGCCGGCAAGCGTGCATGCACCGACCGGCACGAAGCCCGGGGCCGCGCGATAGCCGATCTTCGTCCAGCCGCCGTTTGCACCGACGAAGCCGACATGCACGCCGTCCTCGACGAGATCCTCGATGAGGAACAAGAAGCGCCCGTCGGCAAGCCGTGTGAGCGTCTCGATCCCGCCATTGCGCGGGGCGGCAGCGAGCGCCGGCGGCAGCGCCATCGCGCGCGGCCGCCGCGCGAACGGCGGCTCGGACGGCGGATAGACGAGGATGCGGTGCTGGCGCTCGAAGCTGACGGCAAAGCCGCCATCCGCCAGGCGGATCAGCCCTTCGGCGTCGGCGGCCGGCCCTTCCAGCACCTTGCCGTCCGGTCCGATCAGCCGGCCGAGCTTCGCGTGCGACAGGCCGCGCAGGGTTCCGTCGAACGCGATGCGCGCATCGAGCGTCCAGCCATTGTCGGAAATCGCGACCAGCCGCGAGGCATCGGACGAGACCCACAGGTCCGACCAGCCGCCGAAGCGCCGGTCGGAGGAGCCCAGCAGCAGGCCGCCGCGCCATTCGAGCGCACCGGCGGTCGTGCGGTCGGCGGTCGTCTCGTCGAAGGGGATGGGGGCCGCGTAGAGGGGGAATTCCTCGACGCCCGCGGCACGGGCGGCGGGAGCGAAGGTCCACGCGGCAAGCGCACCGCCCGCAAGGGCAAGTGCGCCGCGCCGCGTGGACGCGACTTCGATCAAGCGATGTTGCGCGAGAACCAGACTTCCAGGCGCTTCCAGCCGTCCTTGGCGGGACCGTCGCGATAGGTCGGGCGGTAGTCGGCGTGGAAGGCGTGCGGCGTGTCGGGATAGAGCACGATTTCGGAGTTCTTGCCGGCCGCACGCAGGGCGTCGCGCATGCGCTCCACGCCATCGTTCGGGATGCCGGCATCGGCACCGCCGTAGAGGCCGAGAACCGGCGCGTTGATGCGAGCGACGAGCTGGATCGGATGCTGCGGACGCATCGCGTTGTTCTCGCCGACGAGCGGCCCGTACCACGCCACCCCGGCCTTCACGCCCGGATTGTGCGCCGCATAGAGCCATGTCACGCGGCCGCCGAAGCAGAAGCCCGTGATGCCGAGCTTGCGGGTGTCGCCCTGGGCAACCCTGCCGCCGGCCCATTTCACCGTCGAATCGATGTCGGACATGATCTGCGCGTCCGACACCTTCGAGATGACCTCGCGGATGATCGTCGCGTTGTCCGGCAGCTTCGACGGATCGCCCTGGCGGAAATAATAGCCGGGCGCGATGGCGAGGTAGCCGATCTTCGCGAGGCGGCGGCACACGTCCTTGATGTGCTCGTGCACGCCGAAGATTTCCTGCGCCACGATGACGGTCGCGAAATTCTTTCCGTCCCTCGGGCGCGCGTAATAGACCTCCATGCGCTTGCCGTCGGCGGTCGGGATCATGGCTGTCCCGGCGGTGAGGCCGTTGGTGTCGGTCGTGATGATCGTCTGGGCGGTCACCGGGTGGGCTGCAAGCGCGAAGCCCGTGGCGATGCCGGCTCCGGCGAGGAAACCGCGACGGCCGACCGGAAGGGCGGCCGGTTCGAGCGACGTCTTCTGGGAATCGAGCAGATCGGGTGTCCGGATATCGTCGGGCATGGGCGCTCCTCGGAAGCTTCTGGGGTTATCGGTTCACTATACGGCCGTCGGTGGCGATGCGCACCGGGCTGTTGGCGCGGATGTAGCTGGCGAGCGCGTCGTCGAGACCCGGACCGAAATCGTAGGGATCGACCGCACGGTCGCGGAACACCACATAGCCGTCGCCGCCCTTGCGCATGAAGTCGTTCGTCGCGACCGTATATAGGGCGTCCGGATCGACGGGCAAGAAGCTGCCGTCGGGGCGGCGCACTTCGAGCGAGATCACGCGGCTGCCGACCGGGCGCGACAGCGCCCACGTCAGGCGCGCACCGGCGAGCTGCGGGAAGCGCCCGCCATTCTCGGCGACCTGCGACAGGCCGTTCTCCAGTGCGGCAACCAGATCGCGGCCGCGCAGCTTCAGCGTGGCGATGTTGTTCTGGAAAGGCAGCGTCGTCAGCACGTTACCCAGCGTGATCGGACCTTCCGCGATGCCGGCGCGCAGGCCGCCGCCGTTCTGCACGGCGATGGTGGTGCCGGCCGCGCGCGTGGCGACGAGCATCGCCTCGGCGACGAGATTGCCCAGCGCGCACTCGCGCGCCCGGCAACCATCCAGCGAATAGGTTACGGCACCCGACCCGACCGGCTGGTTGCGGACCTGGATCAGCGGCGCGTCGAGCCGGTCGACCGCCGCCTGGATGACGGCGTTGGGCACGATCGACTGGACGACCGGGATCGTGTTGCCGGCGGCCGAAACCACATTGCCGGCCGCGTCGAAATCGACGTCGATGCGCCCGATGTGGCGCGAGAACGAGCCCGCCTGCACGATCGGCACGTCGCGCCCCGTGGGCCCCTTGACGACGACCGGATACGGCGCCTCGGCACCCTGGATGCCGTTGCCCAGCAGCGTGTGCGAATGACCGCCGACGATCACGTCGATGCCGTCGATCTTCTCGGCAAGCTGGCGGTCGCGCGACAGGCCCATGTGCCCGACGACGACGACGTGGCTGACGCCCTGCGAACGCAGCTTCGCGATCAGGGCCGGCAGCACCGTCTCGGCCAGCACGAACTTCAGGCGCGAGCCGGGCGACGAGATCTCGGGCGTGTCTTCGGTCGTGGCGCCGATGATGCCGATCTTCACGCCCGCACGCTCGACGACGATGTGGTCGCGGAACATGCCGCGGATCGTCGGCTCGTCCGACGCGTCGACATTGGCCGACAGGACCGGGAATTTCGCACCCGACAGATAGCGCGCGAGGTTTGCCGGGCCGTCGTCGAACTCGTGGTTGCCGATCGCCATCGCGTCGTAGCCGATCAGGTTGGCCATCTCGAGTTCGGCCATTCCCTTGTAGTGGGAATAGAACAGCGAGCCCTGGAACTCGTCGCCGGCGTTGAGCACCAGCACCTGCCGGCCGGCGGCGAGCGCTTCGCGCTTCTGCGCCTCGAACAGGGATGCGATGCGTGCCACGCCGCCGAAGCAGCGGTTCTGCGTCGCTTCCTGCGCCGAGCAGTTCGAGCCCTGCGCGTTGACCATCTGCAGGCGCGAATGCACGTCGTTGGAGTGCAGGATCGTCAGCTTCAGCGGTGCGGGGGGTGTCGTCGTGCAGGCGGCGAGCAGCGCCAGGGAAGCGGCGGCGAACAGGCGGAGGGGGCGGAAACTCTTCATCGCGGGACTCCGTTATGTGAAACCGTTCAGATCAGGCGCGCCGGCGGGCACCCTTGGGCGCAGTGTCTTCCTCGAAGAGTTCGGCAAGCTTCTCCATCACCGTGCCGCCGAGCTGCTCGGCATCGACGATGGTGACGGCGCGCCGGTAATAGCGCGTCACGTCGTGGCCGATGCCGATGGCCAGCAGCTCGACCGGCGAGCGCGTCTCGATGTACTCGATCGACTCGCGCAAGTGGCGCTCCAGATAGTTGCCGGGATTGACCGACAGCGTCGAATCGTCGACGGGTGCCCCGTCGGAGATGACCATCAGGATCTTGCGCTGCTCGGTGCGCGCGATCAGGCGCGAATGCGCCCACATCAAGGCCTCGCCGTCGATGTTCTCTTTCAGCAGGCCCTCGCGCAGCATCAGGCCCAGCGACTTGCGCGCCCGGCGCCAGGGCGCATCGGCACCCTTGTAGACGATGTGGCGCAGGTCGTTGAGACGGCCGGGGTTGGCGGGCTTGCCGGCGGCAAGCCAGCGCTCGCGGCTCTGCCCGCCCTTCCAGGCGCGCGTCGTGAAACCGAGGATCTCGACCTTGACCGCGCAGCGCTCGAGCGTGCGCGCGAGGATGTCGGCCGACATCGCGGCGACCGTGATCGGCCGGCCGCGCATCGAGCCCGAATTGTCGATCAGCAGCGAAACGACCGTATCGCGGAACTTGGTGTCGAGCTCGCGCTTGTAGGAAAGCGGGAAGGCCGGGTTGGCGACGACACGCGCGAGGCGCGCGGCATCGAGGGTGCCTTCTTCGAGATCGAACTCCCACGCGCGGTTCTGGCGCGCCAGCAGGCGGCGCTGCAGCCGGTTGGCAAGGCGCGCGATGACGCCCGTGAGATGGCTGAGCTGCTGGTCGAGATGGGCGCGCAGGCGCGTGAGCTCGTCGGCATCGCAAAGCGCGTCGGCATCGACGGTCTCGTCGAATTCGGACGTGTAGGCGCGGTACATCGGCGCGTCGGCCGAGTTGCGCATGTCGTTTGGCGGGCGCCAGCGCTTGCCCGGACGTTCCGGGCCGTCCTCGCCCATGCCGTCGGAATCCTCGCCCTCGCGTTCCTCGCCCTCGCCTTCGCCGCCGTCTTCACCGGCGGCGTCGCGCGTCTCGGAACCCATCATCGCTTCGGAGTCCGACTGGTCGCCCGAATCCTCGGCCTCGCCCGACTTCTGGCCTTCCTCGTCGTTCTCGCCGTCGCTGTCCTGGTCCTCGGACTCGGTGGCCTGGCCTTCTTCCTCGCCAAGCTCCAGATCCGCGATCAGCTTGCGCGCGACTTCGGCGAAGGCGGCCTGGTCGTCGAGCGAACGGGAAAGCTGCGTCAAATCCTGGCCCGCCTTGCCCTCGATCCACGGGCGCCACAGATCGACCATGCGGCGGGCCGATTCCGGCGGCATCTGGCCGGTGAAGGTCTCGCGCGCGAGCAGCGCCACCGCCTCGACGATGGGGGCCGCCTCGCGGTCGGCGATGCGCGAATAGCCCGCCTGCCGGCAGCGTTCTTCGAGGGCGGCGGAAAGATTGCCCGCCACGCCCGACATCAGGTTGGAGCCGAGCGCTTCGCAGCGCGCCTGCTCGACCGCGTCGTAGATCGCCCGGCCCATCGTGCCGGTGGGTGAGCGCTTCGCGTGCACGCCCGCGTCGTGGTGCCGGATCTTGAGCGCGATCGAATCCGCCTCGCCGCGCACGATGGCCACTTCGCCCGCCGGCAGGTCGCGCGAAGGCACGGGCAGGCGCGCCTCGTTGCCGCGCAGGCCGGGTTGTTCGGGCACGAAGGCGACCGAAAGCTCGACCTCGCGCGCGACCGCGCGCATCGCCGCGGCCGTGACCTGGCGGAACTGCTCGACCGGACCGTCGTTGTTGCGCGGCGGCATGGGCCGGTCAGCCCGCCTTGCGCACGCTCAGGTTGGCACCGCCCTGCAACTCGGTGCCGAAGCAGCGCTGGTAGTATTCGGCGACCGTCGTGCGCTCGACCTCGTCGCACTTGTTGAGGAATGTGAGGCGGAACGCGAAGCCGACATCGCCGAATATCTTGGCGTTCTCGGCCCAGGTCAGCACGGTGCGCGGGCTCATCACCGTCGAGATGTCGCCCGCCATGAAGCCGGCGCGCGTGAGATCGGCCAACGCGACCATCGCCGAGACGATCTCGCGCCCTTCCTTGGTGTCGTAGCCCGACGCCTTGGCCAGCACGATCTTCGTCTCCTGCTCGTGCGGCAGGTAGTTGAGCGTCGTGACGACGTTCCAGCGGTCCATCTGGCCCTGGTTGATCTGCTGCGTGCCGTGATAGAGGCCCGTCGTGTCGCCGAGGCCGACCGTATTGGCTGTCGCAAAGAGCCGGAAAGCCGGGTGCGGATGCAGCACGCGGTTCTGGTCGAGCAGCGTGAGCTTGCCGTCGACTTCCAGCACGCGCTGGATGACGAACATCACGTCGGCGCGGCCGGCGTCGTATTCGTCGAACACGAGCGCGCAGGGATGCTGGAGCGCCCAGGGCAGCAGCCCCTCGCGGAACTCGGTCACCTGCTTGCCGTCGCGCACGACGATGGCGTCGCGCCCGACGAGGTCGATGCGGCTGATGTGGCTGTCGAGATTGATGCGGATGCACGGCCAGTTGAGGCGGGCGGCGACCTGCTCGATATGCGTCGACTTGCCCGTGCCGTGGTAACCCTGGACCATCACGCGCCGGTTGAAGGCGAAGCCTGCGATGATGGCGAGCGTCGTCTCCTTGTCGAAGCGGTAATTCTCGTCGACGTTGGGGACGTGCTCGGTCGGGGCGACCGAGAAGGCGGGAACCTCGAGATCGGAATCGATGCCGAAGGTCTGGCGGACCTTCACCTTGATGTCGGGAACGCGCGCGTAATCGGCGGACGCAGTCGTCACTGTGGCCATGGTCTGGGAAACTCCGCGATCGGAACGTCGAAAGGACCGGCGCAGAAACCCGCCGGTCGGGACCCTAGGGTCCGGCCGTCGGCTTGGCTTGCTGCGCCTTCAGGAACGTATAAGCCTGATTGATGGATTTTAGACGTTCTTCCGCCGCCTTGTCGCCCCCGTTCGCGTCCGGATGATGGCGTTTGACGAGGGACTTGTATCGAGACTTTATCTCGTCGGGACTGGCGGTCCAGTCGAGCTCCAGCACGGCAAGTGCTTCTTCGACCTGCGTTGCCGGGCGGCGGCGGGGTGGCGGGGCTTCCGTTTTGGCGGACGCGTCGAACCCCGGGATGTCGGATTGCGCAAACCAGCGGCGCATTGCCTCTTCGATGGCCTCGGCCCCGCCCCGGTTGCGGCCGCGCCTTCCCACGCCCATCGGCCAGGTCGGGCGCCGTCCGATCACGTCGGCGCGCTTTTCCTGCTCGAGCGCGTCGGCGCCCATGCCCTTGTAGAAATCCCACGACGCGTTGTAGGCGCGCACGTGCGGCAGGCAGAACCAATAGAAATCGTTGAGCTTTTTCCGATCGCGCGGAGCGCGGAACTCGCCTGTCGCGGCACAGCCGGGATGGTCGCACCGCTTGGGAGCGGCATGGGGGTCGACCTGGGGGCGGTCATAGGGACGGGCGCGGACGCGAGCCATGGCATCCAAGTATGGGCGAGGTTCGGGCCCGCGACAACATCCGGCACCGATTCTGGCAGCCTTTTGAGCCGTCTATCTGTTTACAGAAGTTTTCTAAAATTGTAGATTTATTGTGGACAAGTCGTGCAGTGGCGGGAATCCGTGCAAACCATTAGGATTGTGGCCCAATCGCGGCAATGGCCGCCTTGCGGGGTTCAGAGGAAGAGGCGATGGCGAGCGAGTACCGTCTGATCTTCTTCGACCAGAACGAGCTGTGCCGCGCGCTGATCGAATATAACCGCCAGCGCCGCACACCGTTCCCGCCGGGCAATCTCAAGAAGGTCGTCATCGACCGCGACCGGCTCAACGTGACGATCCAGATCGACAAGGATTCGGGCGATCTCGACAAGGTGACGTTCGACGCCGCGTCGGTCGCCGCCGCCCTGATCGTCTATTGCCGCGACCGCAAGATCCCGCTGCCGGCGAAGTCGGCAAAGGAAATGCGCCTCGTCGCCGACCGCCTGTGCTTCCTGATCCGCATCAAGGGCACGCCCGCCGAAGCGTCGATCGCCGTCGAATACACCGGCAAGATGGTCGCGACGGAAGCAGCGGATTAGTTCTACTGGAAGACGGCTTCCGCCGTCATCGCCTGCGCGCCGTCGGCGCGGCGGACCCACAGCACGG
Organism: Tagaea sp.; assembly: GCA_965279525.1. GTDB lineage: Bacteria > Pseudomonadota > Alphaproteobacteria > CACIAM-22H2 > CACIAM-22H2 > Tagaea. The sequence goes on from CBDIIB010000005.1 coordinate 388,809, forward strand.
CACCCGCGCGCGTCCAGACTTCCGTCGCGTCGCGCACCCACAGCGTCGCCGGATTTTCCGCAGGCTTGCCGCACAGCACGAAGGGTGCGGTGTCGACGACCGGCGCCTGAGCGCGGAAGGCGAAACGCTTCAAAGGCCGACCGGCCCGCTCGACGGCAAGATCCATCAGCATCGTCGCGAGCATCGGCCCGTGCACGACGAGGCCTTCGTAGCCTTCGACGTCGCGCGCGTAGGTGCGGTCGTAGTGGATGCGGTGGCCGTTGAACGTCAGCGCCGAATAGCGGAACAGCAGCGTGGGATCCGGCGTCACGTGGCGCGACCAGTCTTCTCCACCCGGCGCCTGCGGCGGCTTCGGAGCCGGGTGCGACGGATCAGGGTCGGCGCGATAGACGATGTCGTGCTCTTCTTCGAGCCGCAGCGCGCCGTCGGCCGAGATCGCGTGGTGCACCGTGACGAACACGAGGGCGCCGGTCTTGCCGTGCTTCTCCTCGACCTTCGCGATGCGTGAGGCGCGCGTGGCGATGGCACCCACTGGCAGCGGCGAATGGTAGACGAGCCGCCCGCCCGCCCACATGCGGCGCGGCAGCGCCACCGGCGGCAGGAAGCCGCCGCGCTTCGGGTGCCCGTCGCGCCCCAGATCGCGCGCCTTGGCGACCGCGTTGAAAAACGCCCAGTGCCAGCCGGGCGGAACGTGATCGCCCGGCGGATCGCGGTCGAACGTCGCGGCAAGGGCCGCGATACGTCCCGGCTCGATCGTCTCGCTCGCCGTCTCGGTGCGCCCGATCCAGTCGGCGAGGTTCATGCGAATTCCTTGCGGATCGCGGCCGAATGCTGGCCGACCGTCGGCACGGGTCCGAGCGAGGGTGCGCGTTCGCCATCGATGACCGGCGGGGGTGCGGGAATCGCGACCTTGCCGCCCGGTGTGTCGATCTCGACGCGACGCAGCTGCGGATGCCTGGAAAAGCGCGCAACGTCGTTGAGCTCGCCGAACGCGATGTTGCCCTTCTTGAGTCGGGCCACCAGTTCCGCGCGCGGGTGCTTGCCGAAGAACGCGGCGATATAGGCGTCGAGAGCGGCGCGGTTCTTCACGCGCAGGACGTTGGTGGCGAACTCGGGCTTGCCCGGTTCGCCCAGCACATGCGTGCAGAAGCCCGCCCATTCGCGGTCGTTCTGCACCGAGATGACGATCGGGATGCCGTCGGCACTGGCGAACGCGCTGTAGGGGGCGACCGACGGATGGGCGAGGCCCACGCGCGCCGGCGCCTTGCCGGCATAGTCGAAATGCAGCAGCGGGACGGCCATCCAATCGGCCATGCCGTCGAACAGCGAGACCTTGATCGAACGGCCCTCACCGGTGCGTCCGCGCGCGATCAGCGCTTCGAGGATCGCCTGGTGCGCGTACATGCCCGCCGCGATGTCGCACACCGACACGCCCACGCGCCCCGGCGCATCCGGCCCGCCGGTGATCGAGGCGAGGCCCGTCTCGGCCTGCACCAGCATGTCGTAACTCTTCATCGCCGCGTAGGGACCTTCGTCGCCATAGCCCGAGATGTCGACGACGATGAGGCGCGGATATTTCGCGCGCAGATCTTCTGTGCCGAAGCCCGCACGCGCGGCCGCCCCCGGCATCAGGTTCTGCACGAACACGTCGGCCTTCGCGAGGATACGGTGCATCAGGGTCGCGTCCGCCGGCTCCTTGATGTCGGCGACGAGCGACTGCTTGCCGCGGTTGAGCCAGACGAAATAGCTCGCCTGCCCCTTGGCCACATCGTCGTAGCCGCGCGCGAAATCGCCCTCGGGCCGCTCGATCTTGACGACGCGCGCACCGGCATCGGCCAGCCGCGACGTGCAATAGGGGGCCGCGACCGCCTGTTCGAGGGAGAGGACGAGGATGCCGTCGAGTGCGCCCGTCATGTCAGTACGACCTCGGAAGATCCAGAACGTGCTCGGCAAGATAGGCGAGGATCAGGTTCGTCGAGATCGGGGCGACCTGATAGAGCCTGGTCTCGCGGAACTTGCGCTCGACGTCGTATTCCTCGGCGAAGCCGAAGCCGCCATGCGTCTGCAGGCACGCCTCGGCGGCCTTCCACGACGCGTCGGCCGCCAGCATCTTGGCCATGTTGGCCTGCGGCCCGCACGCCTCGCCCGCCTCGTAGAGATCGAGCGCTTCGCGCACCATCAAGGCTGCCGCCTGCCCTTCGGCATAGGCGCGCGCGATCGGGAACTGGATGCCCTGGTTCTGGCCGATGGGCCGGCCGAACACGACGCGCTCGCGCGCGTAGTTGCTGGCCTTCTCGACGAACCAGTTGAGGTCGCCCACGCATTCGGCCGCGATCAGGATGCGCTCGGCATTCATGCCGTCGAGGATGTAGCGGAAGCCCCGCCCCTCCTCGCCGATGCGGTTTTCCGCCGGCACTTCCAGATCGTCGAAGAACACTTCGGTCGTCGCGTGGTTCATCATCGCGCGCAGCGGCTTGATCGTCAGGCCCTTGGCCTCGCGCATGTCGACGACGAACACCGAGAGGCCGTCGGTCTTCTTCGCGGTCTTGTCCTTGGGCGTCGTGCGCGCGAGCAGCAGCATCAGGTCGGAATGTTCGGCGCGGCTCGTCCACACCTTCTGGCCGTTGATCACATATTTGTCGCCGCGACGTTCGGCGGTCGTGCGGATCGCGGTCGTGTCGGTACCGGCACTTGGCTCGGTCACGCCGAAGGCCTGCAGGCGCAGATCGCCCGCCGCGATGCCGGGCAGGAAACGCTGTTTCTGTTCGGGGCTGCCGTGGCGCAGGATCGTGCCCATCGTGTACATCTGCGCGTGGCACGCCCCGCCATTGCAGCCCGACGCGTGGATCTCCTCGAGGATCGCGGCGGCCGCCGAAAGCCCCAGCCCCGACCCGCCATATTCCTCGGGGATCAGCACGGCAAGCATGCCCGCCTTCGTCAGTTCGTCGACGAACGCCTTGGGATAGGCGCGTTCGCGGTCCAGTGCGCGCCAGTATTCGCCCGGATATTTCGCGCAGAGCGCCTTGACCGATTCGCGGATCTCCGGGTGGCTCGCCATGGCGCTAGCCCGCCCGTTTGCGCAGGTCGGCAAGCAGGTCGGCCGGCACCTTGATGCCGCCGGCGGCGGACGCGGCCCGCAGCTTCAGCCGCCGCTCGCCGGGCAGGCGCGTGCCGGATTGCGCGAGGATGGCGCCCAGCAGCACCTCCAGCCGCGTGGCGAACGCAGGGCCGGCGAAACGCTGGGGATCGATCAGCAGGAAGAACTGGCCCACGCGCGGCGGCCCGCCCTTGGCGTCGAAGAACGAGCTGGCTTCGTAGCCGAAATTCGATGCGGTGAGTGCGGCCGCGAGGATCTCGACCATCAGCACCAGCGCCGCCCCCTTGGCGTCGCCCAGCGGGAGCATCGTGCCGGCCATCGCCTTCTTGGGATCGGTCGTCGGATTGCCGTCGGGATCGAGCGCCCAGCCTTCGGGGATCGTCTCGCCTTTCTGGGCGGCCACCATGATCTTGCCGCGCGCGACCTTCGACAGCGACAGGTCGACGACGAGTGGCGCCTTGCCCGCGCGCGGAGCCGCGAACGCGATGGGGTTGGTGCCGAACAGTGCCTTCGACCCGCCCCACGGGGCGATGGCCGACGGCGAGTTGCCGAACAGGAGGGCGACCAGCCCTGCCTTCGCCGCCGCCTCGACGTGATAGCCGGCCGCCCCGAAATGATGCGAGTTGCCGATCCCGACGCCCACGACACCGGCCGTCTTCGCCATGTCGATGCCCTTCGCGATGCCGGCGGCGATGGCCGGATAGGCGAACCCGTCCTTCGCGTCGACGAACAGCGCGCCGGGCGCGTTGACGCGCAGCTCGGGCACGGCCGTACCCGCGACCTTGCCGGCCTTGGCCTGGTCGGCATAGGCGGCGACACGGCTCAGACCGTGGCTGGCGAGCCCGTCGGCTTCCGCCGCGACGAGCGCGTCGGCGACGGCGCCCGCGTTGGCGGGTACCGTACCGGCGGCGACAAGTGCCTTCAGCACCAGCGCATGCGCGTCGGCCAGCGAAATGGTCTCGCTCATTTCGACCCCTTGATGCCGAGATTCGCCAACGCACTGCGCACGTTGGCGACCGTCACGCTGGAAACGCGCACGTTGCCCTCGGCGGTCACGCCGGCGATGTGCGGCGTCAGCCACAGGCGCGGAGCACCTTCGAGCACCGAGCCCGCCTTCAGCGGCTCCTTGTCGAAGACGTCGATCGCGGCGCCGCCGAGCGTGCCGGCCTTCAGGGCGGCGGCCAGAGCGGCCTCGTCGATGATGCCGCCGCGCGACGTGTTGATCAGGATGGCGGACTTCTTCATCTTCGCGAGGCGCGCCGCGTCGATCAGGTTGCGCGTCTGCGGCGTCAAGGGCACATGCAGCGAGATCACGTCGGACGTGGCGCAAAGCTCCTCGACCGTGGCGATGCGTGTCACGCCGTACTGCTTCCACGCCGGATCGTCCGGCTTCAGCATCGGGTCGTAGGCCGCAAGATCCATTTCCAGCGCCTTCGCGCGCGTCGCGACCGCGCGCGCGATCCCGCCGAAGCCCACGAAGCCGAGGCGCTTGCCCATCGCCTCGCCCAGCATCAGGTCGTTGCGCGGCCACTTGCCGGCGAGCACGTCGGCATTGGCCTTCCAAACGTCGCGAAGGCACACGAGCGTTGCCGCGATCACGTATTCGGCGACCGAAACGGTGTTGGCCCCCGTCGCCGGGAAGACCTGGATGCCGCGCTTCGCGCATTCGTCCATGTCGATATTGTCGAGCCCGACGCCCAGCCGGCCGATCACCTTCAGGTTCTTCATCGCGGCAAGCACGGGGCCGCGGACCTGCGTGAGGTTGCGCACGATGATCGCCGGGCTTTCCGCGGCAAGCTTCGCGAGTTCCTCGGGCTTCGACACGAGGGTGCGGTCGTAATGGACCTTGTAATCCTTCGCCAGATCGTCGACCGCCCACTGGTCGACGAATTCGCTCACGACGATGTCGTACATTCTACATCTGCTCCATGTATTCGGCCGGATCGACGATTGCGTCGATGACCGTGAATTTGCGCGACGAAACGGCCGCCGCAAAGGCTTTTTCGAAGTCGGCCAGCGTTTCGACGCGCACGCCGACGGCCCCGCACGCCTGCCCGATCTGGTCGAAGCGCGGTCCCTTGAAGTCGACGGCACGCGGTGCCATCTGCATCTTGGCTTGCTTGAGCTTGATCAGCGACAGCGCCCCGTCATTGAGCACGACGACGACGATCGGCAGGCCCAGTTCGGCCGCCAGCGGCAGCTCGCCCGCCGTCATCAGCATGCAGCCGTCGCCGACCAGCGCCACGACGGGCGCATCCGGACAGGCAAGCTGCGCGCCGATGGCCGCCGGCACCGCATAGCCCATGCAGCACAGGCCGTTGGATTGCAGCAGCTGGCCGGACGACCGGCACTTGACCGAATGGTTGGCAAGGATGCGATGCGCGCCGACATCGACCGTCAGTTTCCAGTCGGGTGCCACGCGGTCCGACACGGCCTTGAACAGGCCGGCGGGCGAAATGCCCTTGGCCGGAGCGCGCGGCCGCACGATGTGCGCGACCGCATCGCGGCAGGCCTTGAGTGTCGCCGCGGGCCATGCACCCGCCCCTGGCTCGCCCGACGACGAAAGCTGGCCGAGCATCGCCGGCAGGTCGCCGTAGCATTCGGTGCCCAGCGGGAAAATGCGGTGGTTGAGCGGCCCCCAGTCGAGCGTGAGCACCGCGCGATCCTGCGGCCACGCATCAAGCCACGCATCGCGCAGCTCGATCGGATCGAAGCCGACGCACACGATCCGGTCCGCTTCGCGCACGATCTTCATGTTTTCGCCGTCCACGACCGGCGACAGGCCGACCGCGCCCAGGCACAGCGGATGGGCTTCGTCGATCACGCCCTTGGCCTTGTAGGTGGCGAAGAACGGCAGGCGCCAGGATTCGGCGAAACGGCGCAGCATGTCGGGCACGCCTTCATGCACCGCCCCGCGCCCGACCAGCAGCAGCGGGCGCTTGGCGCGCGCGATCGCGAGGCGAGCCGCAACCGCCGCATCGCCGGCAAGTGCGGTGCGCGCGACCGCGACCGGGCGGGCATCGAAATTCTCGGTCGATTCCGCACGGCCCAGATCGGCCGGGATATTCAGCATCACCGGGCCGGCCGGATAGGCCATCGCGATGTCGAGCGCGCGCGCCATCTGCTGGGCGGGGCGTGCCGCGTTGAGCGTGGCGGCATATTTGGTGACGGGTGTGGCCAGCGCCACATGGTCGAAGACCTGGTGGTTGTAGATCTGCGCGTTGGATGTGGCCATCTCGCCGGTCAGCACCGCAAGCGGCGAGCGCTCCATCAGTGCACCCGCGATGCCCGCCGTCGCGTTGGCGATGCCGGGGCCGAGTGCGGGGATCAGCACCTGCGGCCTGCCGGTGATCTGGCAAACCGCATCGGCCATGAACGCGGCAGCGGGTTCGGATTTCGCCAGCACGAAGCGGATGCCGGCTTCCTCGCACGCGCGCACGGTTTCCAGCACGTCGTTGCCGGGGATGCCGAACGCGAACGTGGCCCCCCAGTTGCGCAAGGTGGCGGCAAGCTTGTCGGCGACTTTCAAGGCAAGGCTCCTATTCGGCGGCCCGGTCGAGAAGGCTCTCGCCCGGCCGCACGCGGGTGAAGGCGACGGGTTCCATCGCCACGTCGAGCGTGTCGGCGCGTGTCCGCACCAGCGTATAGCGCGACGTCGGCAGGTCACCGGCTTCCGGGTGGTCGGCGCGGAAATGGGCGCCGCGGCTGTCGGTGCGCGCGACGGCCGCCGCCCGGATCGATTTCGACACGGCGACGAGGTTCTTGAGGTTCAGCCAGTCATGCCAGGTGAGATTGAAGGCGCGCGTCGTCTCGGCCACGCCGGCCTCGTCGAGAGCGGCATCGAGATCGTCGAGCACGCCGCCGGCACGCGCGAGGCTGGCTGCATCGCGCACGATGCCGACATCTTCCCACATCGTGTCGGCAAGCTTCTCGCGGATCGGCTCGAGGTCGCGCGGCTTGCGCGCGAACGGGGCAAGTGCGCGCGCGGTCGCGGCCGCGATGGCCGTTTCGTCGGGTGCACGCAGTTCGCCGCGCGCGGCCACCCAGCGCGCCATGCTGTCGCCGGCCAGCCCGCCGAACACGGTCGAGTTCGCCACGCCGTTGCCGCCCAGCCGGTTGGCGCCATGCACGCCGCCGGTATCCTCGCCGGCCGCGAACAACCCGGTAAGATCCGTCGTGCAGTCGCCGCGGAACGGCACGCCGCCCATCATGTAGTGGGCCGTCGGCACCACTTCGACGCGCCCGCCGGCAAGATCGAAGCCGCAATCGGCGCAGCGTTCGACCATGCCTTTGAAGCTCTTGCGCACCATGTCAGGTCCCAGATGGTGCATCTGCAGATAGACGCCGCCAAGTGCGGTGCCGCGGCCCTTGCGCACGATGTCGAACACCGCGCGGCTGACGACGTCGCGCGTCGCGCGTTCGCCCTGCGCGTCGTACTCCGCCATGAAACGCGTGCCGTCCTTGTCGAGCAGCCAGCCGCCCGCCCCGCGCAGGCCCTCTTCCAGCACCGTGCCGGTCATGCGCGTGTCAGGTCCGGCGAGCAGGCCGGTGGGGTGGAACTGAACCATCTCCATGTCGCGCAAGGGCAGGCCGGCGCGCAGCGCCATCGCCATGCCGTCGCACGCCTTGTCGCCCGACGGCGTGTGGTAGCGGTACATGGTCGGTCCGCCGCCGGTTGCCAGCAAGACGGCCTTGGCGCGCACGAACACGAATTCGCCGTCGCGCATGTCGATCATCAGCACGCCGGCGAGCGCCGAGCCGTCGGCCGTGCGCACGAGCTCGATCGCGCGATGCTCTTCCAGCCGGTCGATGCCGCGCGCCCAGACCTGCTCGGCAAGGCGGTTGACGATCTCGATGCCGGTGAGGTCGCCCTTGTGGACGGTGCGGTCGAAGGTCTGCCCGGCGAACGCCTTCTGGTGGACCGTGCCGTCCGGGTTGCGGTCGAAGAAGCAGCCCAGCTCGTTCTCCAGCTCGCGGATGCGCACCTGCGCGACCGTGACGAGCGTCCAGGCGAGATCCTGGTCGTTGAGCCACTTGCCGCCCTCGATCGTGTCCATGAAATGGCGTTCGGCGCTGTCGCCTTGGGCGAGCGCCACGTTGTAGCCGCCCTGCACCATGCGCGTGCAGCCGCACTTGCCGAGCAGGCCCTTGACCGCGATGGTGATCTTGAGCGCCGGGTCCGCCTTGTGCGCATGCAGCGCCGCGAACAGGCCCGCCCCGCCTGCACCCAATATCAGAATGTCGGTATCGACCCGCCTCATGCCTTCACGCCGACGGCGGCGAGGGCTGCCGCACGCCGGTCCTGCGCCGTGGCGCGGACCTTGTCGTAGATCGAGCCGCCATGGCTGTCCATCGCCACCAGCAGAGGCCCGAAGCCCTTCACCTGGAAATGCCACAGGCTTTCGGGATTGAGATCGTCGAGATCGACGTCGACGATGCGCTCGATCCATGTCGTCTCGAGGGCTGCCGTGCCGCCGATGATCGCCAGATACGCCCCGCCCAGCTCCGTGAACGCCGCTTGCGAGGCCTCGCGCAGGCCGCCCTTGCCGATAATCAGGCGCACGCCGTACTGCGCCATCAGCGGCTTCGAGAAGCGCTCCATGCGGTCGGACGTCGTCGTGCCCACGCAGACCGGCTGGTAGCCGACCGGGCACTCGTTCGACAGCGGCACCTTGCGCACGTTGGGGGCCGTGTGGATCACGGCATGGCCCTTCATGTCGAAGCGCGTCGTGCGGCCGCGGTCGAACATGTGGATCTGGGTGGCGTCGCGGATGCCGAACAGCGAGCCGGTCAGCGTGACGGTATCGCCGGTCCGCAGGCTTCGCACCTGCGCCTCGTCCACCGGCATGCGGAATTCGTGGTGGGCCATGGCGTCAGAACCCGATCTCGACGCCGGTCGGCGTGAAGGTGGCGCTCGCGCGCCTTGCCGAGTGGCACTGGATGTTGACGGCCACCGGATTCATCGTGATGTGCGTGGCCGCCGTCTCGACATGCACCGCGAAGGCCGTGCCATCGCCACCAAGCCCCTGCGGGCCGATACCCAGCGAGTTGACCGCCCCCGACAGCAGCCTTTCGAGCTTGGCACCTTCTTCATCGTCGCACACGCTGCCGAGTGCGCGCGTCGCCGCGACCTTGGCGAGATGCATGCACAGGTCGGAGGTGCCACCGATCCCCACGCCCACGATGGTCGGCGGGCAGACCTTGCCGCCGGCTTCCATCACGCGATCGATGACGAAGGTCTTGATGCCGTCGATCCCGTCGGCCGGGATCAGCATCTTCAGGAACGAGCCGTTCTCCGACCCCGATCCCTTCGGGATCATCTCGATGCGCAAGGTGCGCGGGGCGTCGATGAAATCGATGTTGATGACCGGCACGCGGATGCCCGATGAGGTGTGCTCGTTCTTGCGCGTGATCGGATGCACGACCGACGAGCGCAGCGGGTATTCCTTCGTCGCGCGCGCCGTGCCGCGCCGGATCGCTTCCTTCAGCGCGATGCCGTCCACGTCCACGTCGCGGCCGATCTCGATGTTGAAGATCGGGATGCCGGTGTCCTGGCACAAGAGGTTGTCGGTCTTTTCGGCCACCGCGATGTTCTCGATCATCGTGGCGAGGATCGTGCGGGCCGTGCCGTCGGTCTCGGCGGCGTCCAGCCGCGTGAAGCCGCGCTTGATGTCGTCGGGCAGCAGCTTCAGCGCACGTATATAGAGGAGCTTCGCCGCCTCCTCGACCGCCGCGATGTCGATATGGAGCTTTGCGCTCACGACGCCTCCGCGTATCGCTTCAGGAGATCGGGGTCGGGATCGTAGCCGAGGCCGGGCCGGTCGGGCAGGTGCAGGCGCCCGGCGCGGATGTGCGGGAAATCGTCGAACACCGAATCGCGCAGCGGATTGTCCTGTGCGTCGACCTCCAGCCGCCCGTCGCCGCCGACTGCCGCCAGCAGGTGCGCGCTTGCCAGCAGGCCCACACCGCCGCCCAGATAATGCGGGCAGAACATGAAGCCGGCCTCGCGCACGGCACGCCCCAGCGGCACGCAAGCCGAGAAGCCGCCCCACTTGGCGATGTCGGGCTGCAACACGCCGAACGCGTTGGACGCGATGGCTTCGCGGAACTGCGCGGCCCCACGCATGTTCTCGCCGCCCGCGATGGGAGCGGCACTGAGGCCCGCGACAAGCTGCCATTCGCCTTCGGGGGCATCGACCGCCAGCGGCTCCTCGATCCAGCCGAGATTGAAGGGTGCGAACTCGCGCACGCGGCGTGCGGCGGTCTCGGCGTCCCACGCCTGGTTGGCGTCGACCACGATGAACGCCTTGGGCCCGAGGGCGGCACGAAGGCCCGCGATGTTCTTCAAGTCCGCCTCGGGTGCGAAGCCGACCTTGAGCTTGAAGCCGTCGTAGCTCTGCGCGAGGCGCACCAGCGCCTGCTCGACCGCACCGTCCGGACCGAGGCCGGAGGCATAGACCGCGACGTCGCTGCGCGCCCCGCCCAGATGCTTCCACAGCGGCAGGCCGGCGCGGCGCGCGCTCAGGTCCCACAGCGCCTGGTCGATGCCGGCCAGCACCTGCGCGAAGGTGCCGGGCTCGCCGCACTGGAGCGACAGGATGCGCGTCTTGCCTTCGAGGATATCGAAGGCCGCGCGCGGGTCCTCGAACGTCGCACCTTTGAGCAGCGGCGCGAAGATATCGTCGAACAGCCGGCGGCGGGCGGCACCGGCCCCGGGCGGGAAGTTGCACCAGATCTCGCCCCAACCGACGGCGCCGTCGGAATCCTCTAGACGAACGAGCAGCATCGTGCGCGCGCGCATGGCGCCGAACGCGGTGCGGATCGGCGTTGCGAGCGGATAGAGATGTAGCAGTGCCTGTGCGCGCGCGATTTTCATGGCTAGCGCTGCATGCCCCAGCGGCGGACCGTGCGCGCCTCGACGGCGCGGAAGATCACGCCCTCGACGAACAGGCCGATGACGATGACGGTCAGCAATCCGGCAAACACGTTTGCGGTCTCCAGCAGGTTGCGGTTCTCGAAGATGTACCAGCCCAGCCCGCCCGAACGTGCCGAGACGCCGAACACCAGCTCGGCCGCGATCAGCGTTCGCCAGGCGAACGCCCAGCCGATCTTGAGGCCGGCCAGGATCGACGGGAACGCCGCCGGGATCAGGATCTTCATCACGAAGCGCACGCCGCGCAGCCCGTAGTTGGTGCCCGCCATGCGCAGCGTCTCGGAGACCGACTTGAAACCGGTATGCGTGTTGAGCGCCACCGCCCACAGGACCGAATGCACGATGACGAACACCAGCGACGGGATGCCGAGGCCGAACCACAGCAGGGCGAGCGGCAGCAACGCGATCGCCGGCAGCGGATTGAACATCGCGGTCAGCGTGGAAAGCAGGTCGTTGCCGAAGCGCGTGGAAACGGCAAGCGTCGTGAACACGGCCGCCAGTGCGAGCCCCGAGCCGTAGCCCACGAACAGCACCTGCAGTGTCGTGGCCATGCGCCCGAGCAGCGGGCCGGTTACGAACGCGTCGTAGAAGGCCTGCGCCACCTCGTGGAAGGGCGGGAACATCAGCGGATTGCCGAGCCAGCGCCCGTAGAGCTCCCAGGCACCCGCCAGCGCCAGGACGATGACGAGACGCCGGATCCAGGTCTGGTTCCAGATGCGCTCGAAGGCGGAAAGCGGCCGCTCGACCTCGCCGAACTGGGCAGCCCCCACTTCGCGGACCTCGAATTCGGCGCGGACCGGCGGCGTGATGCGTGCGGCGGCGTCAACCATGGGCGTCCGCCTTCTCCTGCTCGATGCGTTCGGCGAACAGCATGTCGTGGATGCGCCGCTGCAGGGCCTGGAACTCGACCCCGCCCTGTGCCGTGTGGTCGAACTGGTGGCAGTTGAGCTCGGCCTTCACGCGGCCGGGATGCGGCGACAGCACGAGGATGCGGCTGCCCACAACGATGGCTTCCTCGATCGAGTGCGTGACGAACAGCACGGTGAAGCGCACGTCGTCCCACAGCTCGAGGAGTTCTTCCTGCATCTTGCGCCGCGTCAGCGCATCGAGGGCCGCGTAGGGTTCGTCCATCAGCAGGATGTCGGGTTCCATCGCCATCGCGCGCGCGATGGCCACGCGCTGCTTCATGCCGCCCGACAGCATGTGCGGGTAGACGTCGATGAACTTGGTCAGGTTCACCTTCTCGATGAAGTGGCGCGCACGCGCCGCCGCCTCGGTCTTGTTCCACTTGCCCGCGCACAGCATCGGGAACATGACGTTCTCGAGCACGGTCTTCCACGGCAGCAGCTGGTCGAATTCCTGGAAGACCATCATGCGGTCAGGACCCGGCCGGTCGATCGTGCGCCCGTTGAGCGCCATGGTGCCTTCGACCGGCGTCATGAAGCCGGCCACGCCCTTCAGCAGCGTCGACTTCCCGCAGCCCGATGGCCCCAGCAGCACGAACCGGTCGCCGCGCTGCACCTCGAAACTGACGCGGTACGTCGCGGTGACCAGATGTTCGGCCGTCTTGTACTGGAGCGTCACCCCGTCGACCTTCAGGATCGGCGGGGTGACGCCGGAGGCGTCTGCCATCGTCAAGCCGCTCCGCCTAGGATCCCTGCACGCCGTGCAGGCCGGGGAAGAACATCTCCTTCCAGTCGGCCGGCTTTTCCTTGACCGTGCCGGTGCGCTGCATGAACTCGGCGTACTTCATCGTGTTCTTCGGCACGACGGTGAACTCGTGCTGCGGATCGTTGAGGAGCGACATCACGAATTCCTTCGGCGGCGCTCCCTTCTCGACGCGCATGTAGATGTCGGCCGCGCGGTTCTTGTCGTTCGTGATGATGGCCTGCGCCTCGACGAGCGCATCCTGGAACGCCTTGTAGACGCGCGGGTTCTGCGTGCGGACCTTGTCGGTCGTCCAGACGAAGTTGAACGAGCACGGGCCGCCCAGCACCTCGTAGTTCGACAGCACGCGCTTCACCTTGGCGTCCTGGAGCTGCAGGTTCTGGAAGGGCGGCGAGCCGAAATGCGCCGTGATCTCGCTCTTGCCCGACATCATCGCGTTCATCGCGTCGGGGTGCGACATCGAGACGGTGATGTTGTCGAGCCTGTCGTGCTTGCCGGCACCGAAGGCCTTCTCGCAGGCCATCTGGAGCGTGATGGCCTGGATGGAGACGCGCACGGCCGGCAGGCCGATGCGGTCCTTGTCGGTGAAGTCGGCGATGGTCTTGACGGCGGGATTGACGGTGTTGAGGTAGAGCGGAAGCGAATTGAGCGAGGCCACGCCCTTGACGTTGAGCGAGCCCTTGGTGCGCGCCCACAGCACGATCATCGGCCCCACGCCGCCACCGGCGAATTCGAGATTGCCCGAGATCAGCGCGTCGTTGATGGGGGCACCGCCCGCGAACTGGAGCCAGTTCGTCTTGACGTTGGGAAGGCCCGCGGCAGCCGCGTGCTTCTCGATCAGCTTCAGGTCTTCCATGATCATCAGCGGCAGGTAGGAGATGCCGAACTGCTTGGCGATGCGCACTTCGCCGATCTCCTGCGCGTGCGCGATCCCGGGGGCGGCGAGCACGGCGGCGGCGCCGGCGACGAAGGCGCGGCGGGTCGGACGGATATCGGACATTCGGGTTTCCTCCCATTCTGTTGCGGCGGCGAAGTTCGCGGACGGTTCTGCCCTTGTCGAACAAGATTTTCTAACACGGTCAGGCAACGAGAACGACTCCCGAAGCCAGCAGCAATCCCAAGACGATACGCCGGAACGTCGCGTCGTCGACGCGCGCATAGAGCCGGAGGCCGATCCACACGCCCAGCGCCACGGCCGGCAGGCACCACAGGAAATCCGAAACCGCCTGCGGGCCGATCCCGCCGTCGAAATAAAGATAGACGAGCGCCACGGCCTGCATGACGAAGATGTAAGGCTGGTAGACGCCGCGCTGCTCGTTTTTCGACCAGCCGCGCAGGCCGGTCCACGGCGTGGGGATCGCCCCCGACAGGCCGCCGAGCCCGCCCAGCACCCCGCCGACGAAGCCGACCGCCCCGTCGAGCGGTGCCCCGCCGAAACGGATCGGCCGCGGCACCCCGCGCGCCAGCATGTAGATGGCATAGACGACGAGGAAGACGCCGATCGCGCGCTTCAGCGGCTCGGGCGACACGCTCTGCAGCAGCAGCACGCCGAGCGGGATGCCGATCACGCCACCGATCAGGAACGGGGCGAGCCGACGCCAGTCGATCGCGTCGCGCACGCCGAGAATCGAGAAGGTCTGCGCCAGCAGGCTCGCCGCCAGCACCAGGGGGGTGGCATCAACCGGCAGGCGCAGATGCAGATAGACCGCCGACGCGATCAGCGCGAAGGCGAACCCCGCCAGCCCCGACGCGATGGCCGCCACGAAAGACGCGAGCATCAGCCAGACTTCGCTCGGCACTTCGTTCATGCCGCCATCACGTTGAACGCGAACAGCAACCCCGCCGCGATCGCGAAACCGGCACTGGCGGCGACGGCCGTCTTCTGCCGGTCGCTCCACGGCAGGAACTCGACCGCCAGCAGACGCACGCCGCCGGCCATGTGCGCGGCGAGCAGCACGACGAGACCGGTCTCGGCGAACTTGACCAATGCGTTGTCGGTCCAGCGCAGCATGCCGTCCAGTGCGGCCTCGCCGCCGATGGCCGTACCCAGCGCCCAGAAATGCAGCGGCACGAAAAGCGTCAGCGCCAGCCCGGACAACCGGTGCACGGCAAACGCCCACCACGCGGGGTGCTTGCGGTGCCGAAAAGAGGGGGGCGGCCGGTTCATGCGAACAGGCCGGCGACCGCGCGCCAGCCGAACCAGACGAGGAATGCCGCGAACGTGGCGGTCGCCAGATCAAGCGCCGGGCCGCGCCAGCCGAACGTCTCGCGCAGGATGGCGCGCAGGCCGACGGGGGCATGGACCGCGACCGCGAGAACGAACAGGCCGTAGAACAACGCCAGGCCGAACGAACCGCGCGTGCGCGACAGGATCTCGGCGGCCGTCAGCCCGCCGCGCACCGCATAGAGGATCGTGGCCAGATGCACGAGCACGCACACGGCGAGCACGGCGGCACTGGCGCGTTGCGCCCCCCACAGCAGCGTTTCGGCGCGCGCGCGAAATCTCATGCCCCGCCCTTCCATGCCGCGCGCAGCGTGGCGCGCTTCAGCCCCGCGATCGACGCGGTGGGGTTGAGCGATTTGGGGCAGTGCTCGCGGCACGACTGGTGCGAATGGCAGGCATGGCAGCCCGCGTCGCCGGCGACCGCGTCGAGACGCTCGGCGTTGCCGGCATCGCGCACGTCGTTGACCAGCGTCCACGCGCGGTTGAGGGCGGCGGGCCCGAGATACTCGGCGTTCCACGCCACGAGATCGCAGGCCGAATAGCACACCGCACAGCCGATGCACTCGATGCCCGCGTCGGCGGCTTTTCGTTCGGCACTTGCCGGCTCGACCACCGCGAAATCCGCACCGGCGTCGGCCGAGGGCACGAACCTTCCGCCGGCCTTCGCCCATTTGTCGAAGAACGGCGCCATGTCGGCGGCGAGATCCTTGATGCGCGGCAGGTTGCGCAGCGGCTCGACCGTCAGCGGGCCGCCTTCCAGACGCGACACGTGCGTGCGGCAGGTCCAGCGAGGCTTGCCGTTTACCGTCATCGCGCACGAGCCGCACATGCCCACGCGGCACGCGAATCGGTACGAGAGCGTCGGGTCGAGCTTGCGCTGGATATATGTGACCACGTCGAGCACGGTCTGGCTCGCGCGGCGCGGAACGGAAAAGGTCTCGAACCTTCCGTCCGCGCCGCCGCGCCAGATCCGCGCGTCGATCGTGTCGGCCACGAAGGGCCTAGGCGCTCTGGTAGAGCTTCGTCATCACGAATTCGCGATGCCCGAGGGCCTCGGCGCAGGTGTAGCGGCCGTTGCACACGCGGATCATCACGTCGATCAGACGGTCGCCCGCCTCATCGAGATCCATCTCGCGGCGCAGGATGCCGGAGACGTCGAGATCGATATGCTCGGGCATCTCGCGCGCGGTCTTCGGGTTCGCCGTGAGCTTGATGACCGGCTCGATCGGGTTGCCGATGACGTTGCCCTGCCCCGTCGGGAACAGGTGCACGACGAAACCGGCGGCCGCCTGCAGGGTCACGCATTCGGCCGCGGCCGACGACGTGTCCATGAAGTAGAGACCTGCCCCCTTCTTGGGCATCTCGGCGGGGGCGAGCACGTCCACGTACTTCGTCTTGTGGCCGATCTTCTGGAAATTGCCGAAGGCCTTTTCCTCGATCGTCGTCAGGCCGCCCGCGATGTTGCCCTTGGTCGGCTGGGATTCCGACAGGTCGCTCGTCTTGAAGCGGTTGATCATGTCCTGGTAGGCGTTGAAGATCGTCATGAACTTGTCGGCGGTCTTCTTGTCGACCGCGCGCTTGACCATCTCCTTCTCGGCCCCGGTCAGCTCCGAGGTCTCGCCAAAGCACGTGGTGGCACCCAGCGGATCGACCTTGTCGATGAGGTTGCCGACCGTCGGGCACGAGGCGAGGCCCGACGTGGTGTCGGACTCGCCGCACTTGGTCGAGACCCACAGCTCCTCGATCGTGCACTGCTCGCGCTGCTTCTCGGTCGCCCACATGACGAACTGCTGCGCCACGCGGCTGGCGGCCTCGATCGTGCGCAGGTCGCCGTTGCCTTCGATGGCGAAGCCCTGCACGGGCTTGCCGGTCTTGGCGATGCCTTCGACCACGCGGCCCGTCCAGCCCGGCTCGATGCCGATGACGACGACGGCCGCGACGTTGGCGTTGCAGCCGGTGCCGATCAGCGTGCGGAAGTGGAGTGCGAGATCCTCGCCGAACTGCAGGCGCCCGTAGGCGTGCGGCAGCGCCATCGTGCCCTTGATGTTGTTGGCGACGGCTTCGGCCGCCGCGTTCGACAGGTCGTCGAGCGGCAGGATGATGACGTGGTTGCGGATGCCGACACGCCCGTTTTCGCGGCGATAGCCCATGAAGGGCAGCTTGCCGGTGTTCTTCGAGCGCTTCTTGATGATCGCGGGGGCCTTGGCCATGTCGATCTCTCCCTTACCAGCGCTTGGTTTTCATGTTGTGGATATGGACGTGGTCGCCCTTCTTGGTATCCGCGACGACCTTGCCGATGTCGTGCCCGTACTTGATCACGGTGTCGCCCTTCTTGAGGTCGACCATCGCGATCTTGTGGCCGAGCGGAATGGCCTTGAGCGCCTTCACGCGCACGGTCCCGTCGCCTTCCATGAGCCAGCCTTCGAGGGCGGCACCCGGCTTGACGGTTTCGACGACGATGACACCGACGGTGTCCTTCTTGTCGTGGACGATGAATTGGGTCGCCATTTCCCCCTCGCGGTTTTTATGGGTTGTCGGATGGTCGCGAACGCTACGCCCGGCTTGCGCGACCCGTCAACCGGGTCTTATATAAGACTCGAGATCATGGAAACGCGCCCGCTCTACCGCCAGATCAAGGAAGCGCTGATGCGCCGTCTCGTCGACGGGCGCTGGCGTGCGGGCGAGCTGATCCCGTCCGAGCATGCGCTCGCATCCGAGCTTGGCGTGAGCCAGGGCACGGTGCGCCGGTCGCTCGACGAGCTGGCCCGCGCCAACCTCGTCGTGCGCCGGCAGGGCAAGGGCACGTTCGTGGCCGAGCACACGCGCGAGCGCGCCCTGTTCCACTTCTTCCATCTGGTCGGCGACGACGGCAAGCGGGCTTTGCCCGGCAGCCGCGTGCTGGCCGTCAAGGCGGGGCCGGCCTCGCGCGAGGAAGCGCGCCGGCTCGAACTTGCCGCCGGCGCGAAAGTGGTGCGGCTCCATCGCCTGCGCATGCTCGACGGGCGTGCCGCGATCGTCGAGCGCATCGTGCTGCCGGCCACCCTTTATGACGGGATCGAACGGCTCGACCGCGCGGGCCTGCCCAACGAGCTCTACAAGCTCTACCAGGACCGCTACGGCGTGTCGGTCGCGCGCGCGGCCGAAAAACTGAAGGCCGCCCCGGCGGGGCCGGAAGATGCCGCACATCTGGGCCTGCGCAGCGGGGCGGCCGTGCTGGAGATCGACCGGATCGCCTACGCGCTCGACGGCAGGCCCTGCGAATGGCGGGTATCCCGCTGCGATACGGCCGCCCACCACTACGTTTCCGAAGTGGTCTAGAATCCCGGCCATGGCGAGTCCCGAGGAAATCCGCAACGGCCTGCGCGAACTGGATTTCGCGCTCCACGCCGCGTGGAAGCTCGGCCAGCACATGGTCGCGGGCTGGATGCACGAGGCCAACGTGGTGGCGATCTGCGCCGCCCCGGTGTGGCGCGTGCTGGCCGAAGCGCCCAACGTGCCGCGCATCCTGTCGGGCGGCCGGCACATGGGGGCATCGACCTTCGGAGAGGTGTGCAAGGCGCTGCAGGCGCGGCCCATCCGCGTCGACCTGCCCTTCACGGTGGGCGAGAACAAGGGCGAGATCGACCCGCAGGTGATCGACCAGGTCGTGCGCCGCTACGGCGTGTCGCGCTCGGAACACCGCGCCGTCATGCTGTTCGACATCGTCGGTTTCTCGAAGGTCGATCCGCTGGCGCAGATGGCCCAACTTGCCTCGCTCGAATTCTCGATCAACAACGCGGCCAAGAAGCTTTCGGAAGCCGGGCTCGACGTGGAACTGGCGCGCTCGACGGTCGGCGACGGGTTCTATGTGTGGAACCGCGCGCGCGGCTTCGAGGCGGACCTTCGCACCTATGCCGCGATGGTGCTGATCCTGGCCGACAACGCGGTCGCGCGCACGCGCGGCGAGGCGCGCTTCGTGCCGGTGATGCGCACGTGCTTCTCGATCGGCAGCCACTACGCCTACCACCAGATCGAAGGCACGCGGCCACGCGGCTTCGAATATCTCGTGGGCGAGGTGACGATCCAGCTCGCGCGCCTGATCGGCAAGGCCCTCGCCAACCAGGTCTGCATCGGCAGCTTCGTGCGGCCGACCGAGCCGCCGGTCGTGCGCAACCTCGACACGATCCTGTTCCTGGCGCGCGCCGAAAAGCTGCTCGAGAAGCTGCAGGGCCTGTCGATCGGCGGCTACGCGATTTCCCGCGTGCGCAGCCAGGTCACCGGCGGCAAAGTCGGCGAGGCGACGCTGCCGGTGGTCATGCACCGCATCGTCGACAAGCACGGCTACAACCACGACCTGTTCAACGCGCGCGTGCTGGTCCAGCGCGACGAGACCGACCCGATCGTCGTGGGATTGAAGCCCGAGGATCTGGGCGAGTTCGAGGCGGCGGCATTGCCTTACAGGCTGCCCGATCCGGCGGCCTGACCGGGGGGTGCTTGCGAGTCGGCGAAGGCGATGCGGACTTTCAGGCCGCACCCCGAATCGCCGTCGGAAAGCGTCAATGTCGCGCCGTGCGACCGGCAAATGTCCGCGACGATCGCCAGTCCCAGTCCCGAGCCGTGGCGGTCACCCTCACCGCGCGTGGGTATCCGGTAAAATGGTTCGAGGACCCGCTCGCGTTCGGCTGGCGGAATTCCCGATCCGCTGTCCACGATCTCGATCGCGGCAGCCGGATCATGCAGGATCCGCACGACGACGGACCCGCCCGCCGGCGTGTACCGGATCGCGTTGTCGACCAGATTGACGATGGCCTCGTGCACGAGGACGGCATTGCCCTGCACGCTCCGCTCGCGGGCCGCCTGGACGTCGAGGGTCATCGCAATCCGCTTCTTCACGGCGGCCGGCGCGAGTTCGAGGCAGACCTGCCGCGCGATGTCCTCGAGCCGGATCGCGGAAAGCTCGCCGATCGCGCCGACCTGTTCGACACGGGCCAGGCTGAGAAGCTGGTTGGACAGCCGGACCGCCTGGTCGGTCGTGGCGCCCAGGGCGCGCAGGATGTCCCGCACCGATGCCGGGTCGTCGGCGCGCAGTGCCAGCTCCGAATT
The DNA here is from genome assembly GCA_965279525.1 of Tagaea sp. GTDB lineage: Bacteria > Pseudomonadota > Alphaproteobacteria > CACIAM-22H2 > CACIAM-22H2 > Tagaea. Next base: position 408,813 of record CBDIIB010000005.1, read on the forward strand.
GGTCTTCAGCAGCGTCAGTGGCGTGCGCAGCTGATGCGACGCATCGGCGATGAATCGCCGCTGCCGGTCGATCAGCCGCCGCGAGACGGCCATATAGTGGTTGATCGCGTCGATGAGCGGACGCACCTCCTTGTGGACGATGTTCGGATCGATCTGCGCCAGCTCCGTCGGCTCCCTGCGTTCGACCTCTTGGCGCAGCCGGACCAGCGGACCGAGTGCAAGCCGCAAGGCGAACAGCGCGAGCAGCGCCTGGACGACGACGAGGAGCGTCAAGCGCCAGAGCGAGTCCGTCAGGATGTCGCGCGTCAGCAGATTGCGGGCGTCGAGTGTCTCGCCGACCTGGATGAGCGCCATGCCGCGCACGGTGCCGTCATAGATCGGCTGATGGAGTGCCGCGACCCGCAGCGCGTGCCCGTCGTAGGTCTCGTCGTAGAAATGCACGAGTGCGGGATACGCGTCCGATCTCGGCGTTCCGGCCGGCACCGGCGGCAGGTCGCCGTAACCGGAAATGAACTCGCCCGCGATCCCCGTGATCTTGTAGTAGAGGCGCCCCGGCGAATCGGACTCGAATATGTCGAGCGCCACGTACGGCACGTCGACGACGACGCGCCCGTCGAGCATCTGGACCCGTTCGGAGATCGCCCGAGCCGTCGCAAGCAGCGTCCTGTCGTAGGCGAAGTTGACCGCGGCGTGGACGTTTCCGTAGATCACGATCGAATTCACGACGATCAGTCCGGCCAGCGGCACAAGCAGCCATCGCATCAGCTGTCCGCGCAGGCTGCCGAGCGGACGGCGTGGCCCCGTCGCCTTGACGTCAGGCATCCGCGATCTCCAGCAGGTAGCCGATGCCCCGCAGGGTGACGATCTTGACGCCGCTGCCTTCAAGCTTCCGGCGGATGCGGTGGACATAGATCTCGATCGCATCCGGACTGGCGTCCGCATCCGATACGAAAATGCTTTCGAACAGGCGGTCCTTGCTGACCGCCTTGCCGGGGCGCGCGATCAGGAGCTCGAGCACCGCGCGTTCGCGCGGTGTAAAGACGAGCGGAACGCCCGCGCACGAGAAGGTGCGCTCGACGCTGTCGAAGACCAGGTTTCCGCACGCGATCAGGGCGGTGCCGTGGCCGTGGCTGCGCCTCAGAAGGGCCTTGGCCCGGGCTTCAAGCTCGGTGAGTTCGAAGGGCTTGGCGAGATAGTCGTCGGCGCCGAGATTCAGCCCCTGCACCCGGTCCGTGACCGACCCCCGCGCCGTAAGCACGAGGACGGGCGTGTCGCCGCCACGCGCGCGCAGCCGCTTCAGCACTTCCAGCCCGTCGAGGTCCGGCAGGGTCAGATCGAGTATCGCGAGCGCGTAGCTCTGGTCCCGGAGAAGCGCGTCGGCGTCGAGGCCATTGTCGGCGCACTCCACGGTAAAGCCGGCGTCGCGAAGCGCTCTCGCGAGCGAACGGGCCAGATCGCCATGGTCTTCCACGAGCAGAATTCGCATCGATCTTACCCGCGCGCCAGGACGGACACGGTGATAGAGTTATCGCGGCGCCGACCAAGCCTCAAGATTCGTTTCAAAAATGGAGCATCCGGGTGGTTAGCCGACTGATCTGGGCCTTCGTTTGTGCCGTCGTGGCGGCGATCGCCCTTCCGGCGATCGCCCGCGCGGCGGGGCCCGAATGCATAGCGCCTGCCCGGCAGGGTGGCGGATTCGACCTGACCTGCCGGCTTGCGCAAGCGGGACTTGGCGAAGACGTCGGCTTGCGCGTCACCTACATGCCCGGCGGCGTAGGTGCTGTCGCGTACAACATGGTCGTCGCGCAGCGAACCGCCGAGCGCGACACGATCGTCGCATTTTCCGGCGGCTCTCTCCTCAATCTCGCCCAAGGCAAGTTCGGCAAGTTCTCCGGCCGCGAAGTCAGATGGATAGCGGCGATCGGTGCCGACTACGGGATGGTCGCGGTCCGCGCCGACGCGCCCTACCGGAGCCTTCAGGACCTGATCGGTGCCGTCAAGAAGTCGCCGAGGAAACGCGTGTTCGGCGGCGGCGGCACAGTCGGCAGCCAGGACTGGATGAAGGCGGCCGCACTCCTGCGCATGGCGAATGTCGACCACAGGGCGTTTCCCTACGTCTCGTTCGAAGGCGGCGGCGAGGCATCGACGGCACTGCTGAGCGGACACGTGCAGGTATACACAGGCGACGTCTCGGAAGTCGGCCAGCTCTGGCGCGAGGGCCGGATCCGCATCCTCGCGGTCCTTTCCGACACGCGTCTTGCCGGCGAAATGGCGTCGATACCGACGGCCCGTGAGCAGGGCTATCCGCTTGCGTGGCCGACCGTGCGGGGGTTCTACATGGGGCCCAATGTCGATCCGGGGGACTACGAGCGTTGGGTCGGACGGTTCAGGGAAATGCTCGCAAGCGAGAAATTCCGCGACGCCCGGCTTGCCAGCGCTCTCCTCCCGTTCGACAGGACCAGCGACGATCTTGCTCAGTATGTCGAACGCTCGATCGCCGAGTACCGCGAGCTCGCGCGGACATTCGGACTGGCTAACTGACCGGCGCACGAAGGGGCCAACGACGTCCCTAACCCACGCGATCGCGTCGCTCGCTGCGCGCACGCCACCGGTTCACTAGCGCCGGTGCGAACACGATCACCACCGCGCAGCACCAGAGGACCTGGGAAATGCTGCTCTCGACGAGGATCGAAAGTTCGCCGCCGCTGATCGCCAGCGCGTTGCGCAGGTTCTTCTCCGCGACGTCGCCGAGAACGAAGCCGAGGACGATGGGAGCCAGGTCGAACTCCAGCTTCCGGGCGAGATACCCGAACACGCCGACCCCGAGCATCAGGACGATCGAGAATACGCTCGAATAGGCGCTGTAGACGCCGAGGAACGACAGCACGAGGATGCCCGGCAGCAGGACCCAGTTGGGGACGGTCAGCATGCGCACGAACAGGCCGATCATCGGCAGGTTCATCAGCAGCAGGATCACGTTGCCGATATACATCGACGCGATGAGTCCGCCCGCCAGTTCGGGTCTGTCGGTGAAGAGCTGCGGCCCGGGCATGATGTTATAGAGCATCAGGGCGCCCAGCATCACCGCGGTGGTCCCGCTGCCGGGTACGCCCAGCGTGAGCATCGGGACGAACGCGCCGCCGGCGGCCGCGTTGTTCGCGGCCTCGGGGGCGGCAAGCCCGCGTACGTCGCCCTTGCCGAACGTGCCACGGTCGAGCAGCCGCTTTTCGGTCGTGTAGGAGATCGCGCTGGCGACCGACGCGCCGGTCCCGGGCAACACGCCGACGACGAAGCCGATCCCGGTCGAGCGCAGGGTCGGCCAGATGCAGGCGCGCAGGTCTGCCCAGCTTGGAAAGCCCTTCCCGACCTTGACCGGCTTCAGGCGGCCGTGGAATTCCTTCTCGAGCATCAGCAGGACCTCGCTGATCGAGAACAGGCCGATCACCAGGATGATGAACTCGATCCCGTCGTAGAGTTCCGGCTCGTCGAACGTGAAGCGGTAGGCACCGGAGGTCGGATCGAGCCCGATCGTGGCGAGCATGAGGCCGATCGTGCAGCCGATCATCGTCTTGACCGGCTCGGCACCGACCATCGAGCTCAACGTCGCGAACGCGAACACCATCAGCACGAAGTACTCGGCCGGTCCGAAGCCGATCGCGAGTTTTCCGAGCAGCGGCGCGAAGAGCGTCAACCCGACGACCGCGAGCATTCCGCCGACGAACGAACTGATGGCGCTTATCGCCAGCGCCTCCGCGGCACGCCCCTGCCGCGCCATCGGATAGCCGTCGAGTGCCGTCATCACGGCACCGGCATCGCCGGGTACGTTCAGCAGGATCGATGATATCCGACCGCCGTATTCGGCGCCGTAATAGATGCCGGCGAGAAGAATCATCGTGCTCTCGGCCGGCACGCCGAGGGTGTAGAGAAGCGGCAGCAGCAGCGCGATTCCGTTGATCGGCCCGATCGCGGGCAGAGCGCCGACGATCGTGCCGAGGAAGCAGCCGGCAAGCCCGTAGAGCAGATTCTGCCACTGGAGGGCGACGCCGAATCCGGTCCAGAGATAGTCGAGCGACATCGTTCAGCTCCCGAATCCGAATCCGAGCGGCAGCGGAACGCCGAACACGCCGGTGAAAAGGCCATACCAGATCGCCGCATTCGCGACGCCGACGGCAATGGCCTGCCGATAGGTCGCGCGAAAGAGCAGCGCCACGCCGCCGCACAGAAGGAATGTGGCGACCGGAAAGCCCGCGATCGTGTAGAGGGCCGCCGTCCCGAAGCTCAAGCCCAGCAGCACCCCGAGCTTCCCCGCAAGGGCGCCCTTCGGCCATGGCTCGGCAAGGCCCGGCCGATACGCGTACCAGATCGACAGGGCCGCCAGCACGAAACCCAGAAAGAGCGGGAAGGCGCGCGGCCCCCAGGGATCGGACGAGAAGCCGTATTCGATGTTGGCGGCGAAAAGGCAATAGACGAGCGCGAAAGCCAGCAGCGCAAGTCCGGGAATCCGCCGCGCGCCACCGACCGGGCCGGTCTGGCCGTGATTGTTTTCCAAGGCAGTCTTCCTTCCCGCTGCGCCGTCGCCGGCCGGGGCCCCGTTCGCGGGCCCGGCCGGCCGGTCCGCACAGGCCCGTTAGAGCCCGGCTTCCTTTGCCAGAAGCTTGAAGCGCGCGACTTCCTCCTTGACGCGGGCATCGAACGCCGGACCGATCACGGTGTAGGGGAAGAGCCCGCGTGCGGCACGCTCGCGTTCGAACTCGGGAGTCGCGCTCAGCTTCGTCAGCAACTCGGTCCACCACCGGTAATCCGCGTCGCTGACCTTGGGCCCGACATAATAGCCGCGCCACACGGTCCAGATCGCGTCGTAGCCCTGCTCGCGCGCTGTCGGAACAGCCGCAAGATCGCCGGGCAGACGCTGTTCGGACATCACGGCAAGAATCCGCACCTTGCCGGCCTTGTGGTGCTGGCCCATCTCGCCCGCGTCGCCCGACGCGATCTTGATGTGACCGCCCTGCAGCGCCGTCATGACGGCACCGCCGCCTTCGAGCGCCGCATATCGCATCGTGCGGGGTGCCACGCCGACGGCTCTCGCGAGAACAGCCGCCTTCATCCAGTCCTGGCTGCCGACGGCACCGCCGCCGCCGACCGGCAGGCTGCCCGGATTCTGCTTGAAGGCCTGCATGAGTTCGCCGAGCGACTTGTAGGGGCTGTCGGCTGCGACCGCGATCACGCCGAAATCCGCGCCGAGGCCGGCGACCCAGCGCACGGCGTTCTCGTCGTGGCGTCCGAACTTGCCCTGCGCGAGCAGCAGCGCCGAACCGGTCGACGCGGCGATGACAAGGCCCGGATCGCCCGGGCGCGTGCCGATGACGTGGTTGTACGCGACCGCCCCGACGCCGCCTTCCATGAAGGTGACGGCCATCGGCTTGTCGATCAGCTTGGCGGCAAGCAGCGAGTTTCCGACGAGCCGGCAGGTGAGGTCGAAGCCCCCGCCCGGCTGCGCGCCGGCGAGGCATTCGGTCTTGTCGGGTGCGGCTGCGACCGGCAGCGGACCCGCGAACATCAGAATGGCGGCGGCAGCGGCGTATATGGAACGCATGGCGTCATCCCCTCAAAATCGTTTCCGGCAGATTTTTATCTGCCCGGGGGACAAGCTACCGGAGTCGCCTTTCAACCAGCTTTCAGCCGCATGGCCGTGTCTACTTGATCCCTAGGCGCACCTTCAGGCGCGGATCGACGACGGCATCGGCAAGGTCGATTCCGGCGAACTGTTCCTCGTCGACCGTCACGTCGCGGATGTCGATGCCCGATACGCCCGCACCTGCGAACTTGGCACCACGCAGGTCGGCCGCGCGCAGCACCGCCTTGTCGAGCTTGGCCGCGAACGACCGGCCGGCGGCGAGCGGCAGCGGCGAGAAGTCGCAGTCGCGCAGGTCGGCGCGCGTGAGCTTGGCACCCGCGAGACTGACGCCGCGCATGTCGGAACCGGCCAGCTTGCAGTCGCGCAGGTCGGCCCCGGCAAGACGTGCACCCTGGAGCTGGCAGCCGCGCATGTCGAGGCCGACGAAGATCGCGCCCTCCGCGCGCAGGCCCACCAGAAGCTGGCCGCTGAGCTTGGGCAGCTTGCGGCAGTCGTAGCCGGAAAGATCGGCGACCTTGCCTTCGGCCCCGCCGGTCTGCGCCCACGCGGCATGCAGGCGCAGCAGTTCCTCAGGCGCCACACCCTGTTCGGACAGCGCCTTGCCGGCGAGCTTGTCGTCGACGACATCGACCAGCGTGGCGCCGTCGAGCACGGCGTTGGAAAGCTTGGTGCCGGTCATCACGGCGCCGTCGAGCGAAGCGCCCGTGCAGTTGGCGCCGGTGAGATCCGCACCCGCGAGATTGGCGCCGACGAGCTGGGCCTTCTGCAGGTTGGCGCGCGCGAGCTTGCAGTCGCGCATGATCGCGTCGGTGAAATCGGCTTGCCCCGCGAGCATGCCGTCCATCGCGGCTTCGGAAAGGTTCGCCGCCGCCAGCTTGGCGCCCTGCAGCTCGGTTGCCCCCACCTCGCCCAGCTTCAGCGCATGCAGGTTGCCGGCCCTGTCCTTCTGCGTGATCGAGCCTTCGCGAAGATCAGCCTGGATGAGGTTGGCGCGCGTCAGGTTCGCCCCGCGCAGGCACGCCCCGCGCAGGTCCGCGCGCATCAGGCTTGCCCCTTCGAGATCGGCCTCGCGGAAATCGCAGGCGAAGAGCGTGGCGCGGTCGAGCACGCAGTCCGACATCATCGCGCCGCGGAACGAGGCCCCGGTGCAGTCGGCCTCGGTCAAGTTGGCGCCGGCCATCGCCATGCCGCCGAGATCGGCGAAAGCCAGCATCGCGCGCACGCCGCCGGGCTTGCCCGTGCGGAAGCGCTCGTGAAGCGCGATCACGTTGGCAAGTTCGGAATGCGACAGCTTCTTGCGCTGGACTTTGGCACTATGGGCCGACAGCATTGCGCCCCCGTTCGCGACCACCTCGTACGATTGCCTCAGTCCGGCATCGAAATCAAGGTGTTAGAGATGTCAGGGCCATGGCACGACGCTGTCCGAGGCCATATTTCATGCACCCGGAGACCCCATGAACACCCGTCGCGACCTGCTGCTGGCCGGCATCGGCCTCATCGTCCTCCCCGGCCCTGTCGCGGCACAGGGCCTGCTCGACCAGGGGCGCAACCTGCTCAACCAGGGCGGCGTTTCGATCCCCGGTGCCGGCGGCGGCACCAAGGGTGCGGGCCTGTCGGTTTCCCAGATCGTGCAGGGCCTGAAGGACGCGCTCGTCAAGGGCAGCGAGGCGACCGTTGCGCGCCTGGGCAAGGCCAACGGCTTCCTCGGCGATCCCGCCGTGCGCATCCCTCTGCCCGACACGCTGCGCCAGGTGCAGTCGGCCCTGCGCACCATCGGCGCTTCCGGCATGGCCGACGATCTGGAGACGCGCATGAACCGCGCGGCCGAACAGGCGGCACCGAAAGCCAAGGACCTGTTCTTGTCCGCGATCCGCGGCATGAGCGTCTCGGATGCCCAAGGCATCCTCAACGGGCCGGCCGATGCCGCCACGCAGTATCTTCGCCGCACGACCGGCGGCCAGCTCGGCACGCAGATCCGCCCGCTGATCGAGACGGCCCTGCAGCAGGCGGGTGCCGCGAAGGCGTACGATTCGATGCTCGGCCGCTACGCGCAGATCCCCGGCATGCCCGACGCCAAGGCGAACATCACCGACTGGACGCGCGACAAGGGCCTCGACGGCATTTTCCATTACATCGCCAAGGAAGAGGCCGATATCCGGGCAAACCCGGCCGCGCGCACGACCGAGCTGCTGAAAAAAGTGTTCGGCTGACGCCGGCCGCCTATATTCTCTCCATCCTCCCCTTCCCGCCCGAACAAGGTTGATCCGCCCATGGCCGCGCCCTCCACCTTCACGACCCGCCCCGAAATCGCCGGCACGTTCGGCGTGGTCTCCTCCACGCACTGGATCGCCAGCCAGGTCGGCATGGGCGTGCTCGAAAAGGGCGGCAACGCGTTCGACGCGGCCGTCGCGGCCGGCTTCACGCTGCAGGTCGTCGAACCGCACATGAACGGGCTGGGCGGCGACGCGGTCATCATCGCGTGCACCGCCGACGGCAAGCCCAAGGTGATCTGCGGCCAGGGCGTGGCGCCGGCAAAGGCGACCATCGCGCATTACAAGGCGCAGGGCATCGAGACGATCCCCGGCACGGGCCTGCTCGCGGCCGTCGTCCCGGGTGCCTTCGACGCGTGGCTGACGATGCTGCGCGACTACGGCACGACGACGCTCGCCGAAGTGATGGCGCCGGCCATCGGCTACGCCAAGGACGGGTTCCCGCTGCTGCCCGGCGTCGCCGGTGCGGTGCAGTCGGTTTCCGAGATCTTCAAGACCGAGTGGAAGAGCTCGGCCGCCACGTGGATGCCGGGCGGCAACGTGCCGGCCGCCGGCTCGCTGTTCACCAACCCCAAGCTCGCCGACACGCTCCAGCGCCTGCTGGCCGAGGGCGCTTCGGCCGGCCCCGACCGCGAGGCGCAGATCGAGAAGGCGCGCAACGCCTACTACAAGGGCTTCGTCGCCGAGGCGATCGACAAGTTCTGCCGCGAGAACGAGATCATGGACGTGTCGGGCAAGCGCCACAAAGGCGTGCTGTCGGCCGACGACATGGCCGCGTGGCGCGCACCCGTCGAAGATCCCACGACGTTCGACTATCGCGGCATCACCGTGTGCAAGGCCGGCCCATGGAGCCAGGGGCCGGTGTTCCTGCAGGTGCTCGCACTCCTGCAGGGCTACGACATCGCGTCGATGGACACGACGGGCCCCGAGTTCATCCATCTGCTGATCGAGGCGACCAAGATCGCCTATGCCGACCGCGAGGCGTGGTACGCCGACCCCGACTTCAACGACGTGCCGATGAAGACGATGCTGTCGGCCAAGTACAACGACGCGCGCCGCAAGCTGATCGGTGACAGCGCCAGTTTCGACCTGCGCCCCGGCTCGCCCGACGGGCGCAATCCGTCGCTGCCGAAATTCAACGTCGTCGGCACCAAGAAGATGATCCCGGGCATGGGCGGCTTCGGCGAGCCCGCGCGCGTGGAGAGCGACGCGCTGGCGACCGAGCGCTACCGCGACGGCGGCGCCTCCGCGATGGCGCGCGGCGGGCGCGCGGCGCAAGGGCCCGCCGAAGGCGACACCTGCCATCTCGACGTGATCGACCGCTGGGGCAACACGGTGGCGTGCACACCGTCGGGCGGCTGGCTGCAGAGCTCGCCGACGATCCCCGATCTCGGCTTCTGCCTCGGGACACGCGGCCAGATGTTCTGGCTGCAGGAAGGCCTGCCGTCGAGCCTCACCCCGAAGATGCGCCCGCGCACGACGCTGACGCCGTCGATGGCGATGAAGGACGGCAAGCCGTGGATGGCCTTCGGCTCGCCCGGCGGCGACAACCAGGACCAATGGATCGCGCAGTTCTTCCTGCGCCATGTCGACCACAAGCTCAACATGCAGGCCGCGATGGACGCGCCCATGCTGCAGACCGACCACTGGCCCAATTCGTTCTTCCCGCGCGAAGCACGCCCCGGCAAGGTGCAGGTCGAATCGCGCTTCCCGAAGGAAACGATCGAAGCGCTGAAGGCCAAGGGCCACGACATCGAGGTCGGCGGCGAATGGTCGCTGGGCCGCAACGCGGCCACCAAGCGCGAAGGCAAGGTGCTGAAGGCGGCCGCCACGCCGCGCCTCCAGCAGGCCTACGCGGTCGGGCGTTAGTTGGGCGGGCGCTAGTTGCCGGACGGCACCTCCGAGATCCTCGCCCTCGCCTCGGCGGTCGCCTGGGCGAGCGGGATCAATCTCTATGCCGCCGTGCTGGCACTCGGCGCCATGCACCATCTGGGCATCGTCACGCTGCCCGAGCACATGCAGCTCGTCGCATCGTTCCCGGTGATGGCAGCGGCGGGCGGGATGTATCTGGCCCAGTTCGTCGCCGACAAGATCCCGGGCGTGGATCTCGGCTGGGACGCGATCCATACCTTCATCCGGATTCCGGCGGGTGCTTTCCTTGCGGCCGCCGCCGTGGGCGACGCGGACACCGGCCTCAAGCTTGCCGCCGCCCTTGCCGGCGGGGCACTTTCGCTGGGCACGCATGCGACGAAGGCGAGCGGCCGGCTCTTCGTCAATTCGCACCTGCCGTTCGTGGGCACGGCCGCCGCGTCAGTCGCCGAGGATATCGCGGTGGTCGGCGGGCTCTACGCCGCGGTCACGAATCCGGTCTGGTTCCTTGGCGCCATTGCGGTGCTGATCGTCGTCATGGGGCTGACGCTGTGGCTGCTGGCGAAATTCCTGCGCTTCGCCGCAGCGAAGATCGGCAGCCTGTTCCGCGGCACGCCGGCCTGACGGCCTAGTTCGTCTGCGGCTCGATATCGTCGAACAGCAGGCCGGCCTGCAGCACGTCTTCCAGACCGAAGTTCCGCCATAGCTCGCCTGCGCGCAGGTGCCGGCGGAAATCGTCCCAGAACGCGGCCTTGCCGGGCAGACCATCAGGCCACGCACGCATGAACAGGTCGCGCGCGGTCGCCGCTTCGCCCGAATAGATCAGCATCAGCAGCGAGCGCCACGCCTGCACGGGCGGGATCGCGTGCACGTCGTCGGGCGTGCGCAGGCCAAGCGGCACATAGGCCCCGCCCGACGCGCGCCAGTTTTCCAGGGCCGTGCGCATCTCGGTCTCGAAACGCTGCAGGCGACGCGGCGATGTGGGCGCGCGCCCGACGGCATTCGCGTCGACGACGAAGCGCCGCCCTTCCCACACGAGATTGAGGGCCGGCGTCGGGCCGTTGGACAGCGGCGCGTTCCAGCCCGCGAAGGCGCGGTCGGAGAAGACGAGGCGCTCGACCGCGCGCTCGTCGCCGTCTTCCACGCCGGCGAAGATGTCGCCGCGCCCGATCGTCTGCACCGAAAAGCCGTCGCGAAGCGCGAACGCATGCAGCGTGTCGCCGCCGGACCCGCCGCCCGGGCTTGCATCCACCAGCAGGTCGGGGCCGTCGGCGCTGCCCTCGTGGAACGCGACGACCTTGAAGATGCCCGCCGACGTCAGATGCACGATGCGCCCGCGCCGCTCGACCAGCATCAAGGCGGGATGTTCCCGGTTGGCGGGATAGAGCGAAAAGACATGGCCGCGCAGCGTGAAGCGCTGCGGGACCGGATCCTGCGCGCGCCGTTCGGTCAGTCGTTCGAAGAGCAGCCAGTCGAAGGTCGTGTCGGCGCGCGCGGTGCGCACCCAGCCGGTCAGGGCGGCGAGCAGCACGGCCGCCGCCAGACACGCGGCAAGGAAGCCGCGGGGATCGATCGCTGGGGGCCGGCGTCGATTGCGCATCGCGCACACTGCCTTCCGTCCGGAACAACCAAGGGTCAAATCAAAGCATATTCCGTGCCGGACGGCGAGTCGGGGATGCGGGAGGGGTCAGGCGTCGCCCGCCAACCGCCGTCCGAACTTTCGTACACACGCCTTGAAACAGCCGACCGGATCGCAGTCGGCATGTTCGACCTGCCCGGCGGCGGGTGCAGGCGGCTGCGCTTCTGCCACCTGGCTCCCGTTGACAATCCGGACCAGGAGAAAAAGCGCGCCTCCCACCGAGCCGAATATCACCAGTCGCGCGGAGTTCTCGGCCGGAAACAGCTCGAACCATGCGCCGATCGCCATGACGATCGCCGCAAATGCGAAAGCGCCAAGCAGCCCTTCCGTCAGAAATTCCAGAAACATCAGCAAGAGCGCCAAAACAACCCATGCGCCGATCGGATACTCGTGCAGGTAGGCAATATAACTTTCCATTGAATGTCCACCGCAGGTTGGGATGCGAATAGTCGAAAAGGATGCTACCGGAAATGGCTTCGACCTGTCCAACAGCTGCGCGCGACGATAGCTGGCAATACCGGGCTACCTCCAAACGACTTGGCCGGCCATGACCGAACCGAAGGAAGCCGCCGTCGGATGTCGGACTCTTGCGACCCGATCAGGGTGGCGGGTTCCGGCGGACGTATCGCGCGACCGTCGCGTACATGCCGAGGCAAAGCGCCAGGAACACCGCCACCCTTGCCGCGTGGGATTCAGGGTTGAGTTCGAGCGCTTCGCCGGTCGCGAACAGGAGCAATGCCAGCAGAACGGAAAGTCCGATACGCGTCGACAGCGGCGAGAACAGCAGCTCGACGATCGGCCAGATCATTGCGCCTCGCTCGACCGGACGGGCCGGGAACTCAATAGCGGTTGATGTCCGGCGTCCGGTCCGAGAACCGGCGCAGCAGCGTGCGCAGCGGCACGATCAGCGCCACACCGATCGCGGCGAAGATGACCAGCTTCAGGAGCAGCGGCTCCGGCAACATGCCGGTCCACGCACCTGCCGCCATCAGGAAGCCCGCCGTCGCGAACGGCAGGAAGAATCCGATCGTCAGCAGGATCTCGACGACGAGGAACACGACCCCGATCGCCGCCCACACGACGACCGGATAGTCCGTGAAAACCGCCTCGATGAAGTTCATTTCGACCTCAGCGCTTCGAGCACGGTGGCAAGGCTGCCCAGCGACTTCGTGATATCGGTCGGGATGACGATGAGCTTGGAGTTTCCGGAGCGCGCGATCTCGGCGATGCTGTGGATCTGCTGCTTCATGATCTCGAAATCGACGGCGGCCTGTCCGTTCGCCTCGATCGCCTTGCCGACGGATGTCGTCGCGTAGGCTTCGGCGTCGGCAAGCACGCGCCGCGCCTCGGCCTGTTTCTGCGCGGTATAGAACTCGCCGTCAGCCTTGTGCTGCTGCGCCTGCCGGTCGCCTTCCGCCTTGGTGACGGCGGCCCGGCGCTCGCGCTCGGCATTGAGCTGCTGCTGCATGGCCGTGCGCGTCGCGGCGTCGACCGACACGTCGAGCACTTCGGTGCGTGTGATCTCGATGCCCCAAACGGTGCAGGCTTCCGACAGCGAATCCTTGATCTTCTCGTTGATGAAGTCGCGCTTGGCCTGCACCTCGTCGAACTCCATGTGGCCGCCGGTCGCGCGCACGATGCTCGTCACCGTCGTCTTGACCGCCTGGTCGACATCGGTGATCCGGTAGACCGACTTCGCCGCATCGACGACGCGGAAAAACACCGCCGTCGTCAGGTGGATCTCGACGTTGTCCTTGGTGATGACGCTGATCTGCTGCGGCTCGAGCTGGCGCTCCAGGATGCTGACCTTCGCCGCGACCCGGTTGAGGATCGGCACGATGAAATTGAGACCGGGCCTCAGCGTGACCGTGTACTTGCCGAACTGCTCGACGATGTATTCCTGCGACTGCGGGACGATCTTGATCCCGCTGATCGCGATCAGGACGAAGAGGACAAGAAGGATCAGGAAGAAGAATTCGGTCGTCAGGGAAACGGCGGACATCGTGCGACACCTTCAAGTTGAGCCCAGCTGCACGCGACGATAGCAAGCACCCGGCCGGGACGCCACCTGAATGCAAGGCCGCTCAGCTTCCCTTCGTCTTGTAGAGCGGCTCGGAAATGCCCTTGAGCGACAGCCGCTTGCGGTCGGGCTCCGGGGCCGCCAGCGCTTCGCATTCGACCAGCGTGGCGAGGCTGCGCTTGGTCAGGTTCTGGTAGTCGCGTGTACCCCCGCGCTTCCACTCGATCTCCTTGTCGGTCACCTCGCGCAGGATCTTGGCCGGGATGCCGGCGACCAGCGTGCGCGGCGGGACGACGAAGCCCGCCTTGACGAACGCCATCGCCGCGACGATGGCGCATTCGCCGACGATTGCCCCGTCCATCACCACTGCGTTCATGCCGATCAGCGCATCGCGCTTGATGATGCAGCCATGCAGGATGGCGCCGTGGCCGATATGCGCGTCCACCTCCAGCACCGTGTCGGTATCGGGAAAGCCGTGAACGACGCAGTTGTCCTGCAGGTTCGAGCCGTCCTGCATCACCAGCCGGCCGAAATCGCCGCGCATCGCGGCACCGGGGCCGACATAGCAGTTCGCACCGATGATCACGTCGCCGATGAGTACGGCCGTGGGATGCACGAAGCTCGACGGATCGACCACCGGTACCATGCCGTCGATGGCGTAGACGCGCGGGCGGCTCATGCCGGCACCGTCGCGGCGGCCGTGCGGCGCACCTGTGCCACATGGAAGCGCGGCGTGACGAAACCTGCGTCGGTCAGCGAGGCGTTGGCCGCCGGGTTGCAGCCCGTCGCGTGATAGTCGCTGAACGCGGCCGACTGGTTGACGAACACGCCGCCGGTCAGGTTCTCCGACAGCGCCACGCCGGCATCGGCCGCGCGCTCCTCGGCCGCGGCGAGGAACGCCGCGTCGGTCGAATAGACGGCGGCCGTGATGGCCCCCTTCTTCGCGATGCTGCCGAACGCGGCGTCGAGGGCGCGCATCGGATCGGCCGACGTGACGAGATAGGCGACCGGCCCGAACATCTCCTGCCCGTAGATCGCGCTCTGGCTTTCGTCGAGAGCGACGACCAGCGGCGTGCGCACGGTGGCGTCCGCGAAATTGGGATGCGCCATCGCGGCACTGGCGCGCACGACCTTGCCCTGGCGGGCCGCCATCTCGATGCGCCCGAGCGTCGCCTGGTTCTGGATGGCGCCCAGCACTTCGGCCGCACGTGCGGGATCGCCGAGAAGCTTGTCGATGGCGAGGCCAAGCTGCGCGCCGAAATCGGCGGACGACATAACGTGCCGTCGGGCGTCTTCACGCCGGTGGCCGGCACGAAGATGTTCTGAGGCGTGGTGCACATCTGGCCCGAATAGAGGCTGAGCGAGAAGGCGAGGTTCTGGAACATGCCCTTCGCGTTGTCGGTACTTTCCACGATCGACGGCGTTGGTCCCCGCCTTCTCGGCGAAGATCGTCGCGTGGCCCGCGTTCTTCGACAGCCAGTCGCCGAAATCCGACCCGCCGGTATAGTCGATGATCGCGAGCTCCGGGCGCTTCGCCAGCGTCTGGGCCAGCGGCGCATATATGCCGTCGGCCATCAGCTGCACGGCATCGGGATCGAGGCCGGCTTCGGTAAGCACCGTGCGCGCGACACGCACGGTCATCGCGAGCGGCAGCGTGGCGGCCGGGTGCGGCTTCACCAGCGTGGGATTGCCGGTGGCGAGGTTGGCGAAGATCGCGGGATACGTGTTCCAGGTCGGGAACGTGGCGCAGCCGATGGCAAGGGCGATGCCCTTGGGCACGATGCGGTAGTCCTTGTCGAGGACGAGCGGCGGGTTCTTGCCCTGCGGCTTTTCCCAGCGCGCGTGCGCGGGGACGCGCGACATTTCGCGCCACGCGGTCGCGACGGCTTCAAGCCCGCGGTCCTGCGCATGCGGGCCGCCGGCCTGGAAGGCCATCACGAAGCCCTGCCCGGTCGTGTGCATGACTGCGTAGGCGATCTCGAACGACATCCTGTTGAGGCGCGCGAGGATCTCGAGGCACACGCCGACTCGCGTCTCGGTGCCCGCCTTGCGCAGGCTCGTGCGCGCATGCGCGGCGTTGCGGAATGCCGTTTCGATGTCGAGGCGCGGATAGGCGATCTTGAGGTCGAAGCCGTAGGGCGAGCGTTCGCCGCCGACCGTGCCGCTGGCGACCTGGTCAAGCGCGAAGGGCTGGCCGAGCTGGGCTTCGAACGCCTTCTTCGCGTCGTCGTTGGCGGTCTCGCCATAGATCTTGCCCGACGGCGCTTCCGGATAGGCCGACCAGTAGCCGCGCGCGTCGATGGCGGCGACGGCGGCATCGAGCGTGGCGCGATGGCGTTCGAAAAACATGCGCGTGGGTCCTTCAGGCTGGCCGTTCCGGCCGTCAGACTTAGCGCGAAATCAAGGGCTCCGGAAACCCCATTCGCTGACCGCCCGGTCAGAGAACGGGGTTGCGGCATGCGCGGCGTCTTGGCATGGTCGAAGGCCACGGGGGAAACCGATCACGATGGCCACCACGACGATCCGCACGGCGCTCGAGGACGGGGTCGCGACCATAGCACTCGACCGTCCCGACAAGCTCAACGCCTTCGTGCCCGAGATGCACGCCGAACTGCGCGCGGCCCTCGAAGCCGCACCCGCATCAGGGGCGCGCGCGGTGTTCCTGACCGGCGAGGGGCGCGGCTTCTGCGCCGGCCAGGATCTGGGCCAGCGCAAGGCCGGCGACACGCCCGACCTGTCGGAGACGCTCGAGCGGCTCTACAACCCGCTGATCCGCACGATCCGCGACCTGCCGCTGCCTGTCGTGTGCGCGGTCAACGGTGTCGCCGCCGGAGCGGGCATGTCGCTCGCACTTGCCTGCGACATCGTCTTTGCCGCGCGCTCGGCCAGCTTCATCCAGGCTTTCGTCAAGATCGGCCTTGCGCCCGACAGCGGCTCGACCTGGTTTTTGCCGCGCCTTGCCGGCAACGCGCGCGCCAAGGGGCTCGCACTGCTGGGCGAGAAGATCACGGCCCAGCAGGCGTACGACTGGGGCCTGATCTGGAAGGTCTGCGACGACGAGCGCGTCAAGGACGAAGCCCTCGGGCTTGCCCGCCATCTCGCCACGCAGCCGACCAAGGCGCTCGCGGCGATCAAGCGCGCGATCGACACCGGCATGGACCGCACGCTCGACGCCCAGCTCGACTACGAGCGCCACATCCAGGGCGAGCTTGGCCGCACGGCGGATTATCGCGAGGGCGTGGCGGCCTTCTTCGAGAAGCGCAAGCCGCGCTTCGGGGGCAACTGAGATGGCCGCGATCCAGCCCGACCGCACCGTCGGCATCGTGGGTGCCGGCGCCATGGGCACCGGCATCGCGCAGATCGCCGCGAGTGCCGGCCACCGCGTGCGGCTCTACGACATGCGCGAGGGGGCGGTCGATACGGCCATCGCAAACCTGTCGAAGACGCTGGATACGCTCGTCTCCAAGGGCAAGCTTGCCGCCGACAAGGCCGACCTGATCCGCGGGCGGCTGGAGCCGGCCGAATCGCTCGGCGATTTCGACGTCTGCGCGCTGGTCGTGGAAGCCATCGCCGAGGAAGTCGAGGCCAAGCGCAAGCTCTTCGCCGACCTCGAAGGTGTCGTGGGCGCCGACTGCATCCTTGCGAGCAACACCTCGTCGCTGTCGATCTCGGCCATCGCGCGCGGCCTTGCCAGCCCCGAGCGCGTGGCCGGATTCCATTTCTTCAATCCGGCTCCCGTCATGGCGCTGGTCGAGATCGTGTCGGGCCTTTCGACCTCGCACGACGTGGCGGCCACGCTGTTCGACACCGCGACCGCGTGGGGCAAGTCGCCCGTGCATGCGGCCTCCACGCCGGGCTTCGTCGTCAACCGCTGTGCGCGCCCGTTCTATGCCGAAGCGCTGCGCCTGCTGACCGAGCGCGCGGCCGATGCCGCCACCATCGATGCGGTGATGCGCGATGCCGGCGGCTTCCGCATGGGGCCGTGCGAACTGATGGACCTGATCGGCCACGACGTGAACTTCGCCGTGACCAATTCGGTGTTCGACGCCTATTTCAAGGACCCGCGCTATCTGCCCTCGGTCCTGCAGGCCGAGATGGTCGCGGCCGGAAGGCTGGGGCGCAAGAGCGGGCGCGGCTTCTTCGGCTATGGCGCACAAGCCGACAAGCCCTACCCCTCGACCGAACCGGTGGGCACGCGGCCGGCACAGGTAATCGTCGAGGGCGAACTCGATTTCCTCGAACCGCTGGTCGCGCGCGCCAAGGACGTGGAACTCGCCGTCCATCGCCGCCCCGCAGGCGCGCGGGGGCCTTCGCTGCTGGTCGACGGCGTGGCGCTGCGCCTGACCGACGGGCGCACGGCGACGGTGCGCGCCCGGCAGACGGGCGAGCATGCGCTGGTGCTGCATGATCTCGCCCTCGACTACACGGGCTGCACGCGCATCGCGGTTTCGGTCGCCGACCAGGCGACGGGCCAGGCCGCCGCGGTCGCGACCGGCTTCTTCCAGGCGTGCGGCATCGCGGTGTCGCTGATCGACGATGCGCCCGGCCTCATCGTCATGCGCACCTTCGCCATGCTGGTCAACGAGGCGCTCGAGGCCGTGCAGCAGGGCGTGGTCACGGCCGAGGGCGTCGACATCGCGATGACCAAGGGCGTCAACTATCCCAAGGGGCCGTTCGCGTGGGGCCGCGAGATCGGCCTGCCGACGGTCAAGACCGTGCTCGACAATCTGGCGGCCCACTATGGCGAGGACCGCTACCGCGCGTCGCCGCGCCTCAACCGGCTGGTCGCGCGGGAACGATGAGCGCGCGCTCCAAGGACGCGCTCGCCGCGAAGGCCGCCGATGCGATGTGGGCGCAGGACCGCGCGTCGAAGCATCTCGGCATGGAGCTGGTCTCGGCCACATCGGGCAAGGCCGTCATGCGCATGAAGGTGGTGCCTGAGTTCTGCAACGGCCACGGCACGTGCCATGGCGGCTTCATCTTCTCGCTGGCGGATTCCACGTTCGCGTTCGCGTGCAACAGCCACAACAAGGTGACGGTCGCCAACAACTGCGCGATCACGTTCGTGGCACCTGCGTTCGAGGGCGACGTGCTGACCGCAAGTGCGGTCGAGGTGCATCGCGGCGGCCGCTCGGGCGTGACGGAAGTCGAGGTGCGCGGGCAAGACGGCGGGCTCGTCGCCCTGTTCCGCGGCCATTCGACCCAGATCAAGGGCGAGCTCGTGCCGGGACTGACATCAGAGGAACCGCACAAATGAAAGACGCCTTCATCGTCGACGCGATCCGCACGCCGGTCGGCCGCTATGGCGGCGCGCTTTCGGGCGTGCGCACCGACGATCTCGCCGCCATCCCGCTCCGCGAACTCGTGAAGCGCAACGCGGGCGTGGATTTCGCCGCCGTGGACGACGTCGTGTTCGGCTGCGCCAACCAGGCGGGCGAGGACAACCGCAACGTCGCGCGCATGGCGCTGCTGCTGGCGGGGCTTCCCGTGGGCGTGTCGGGCACGACGATCAACCGGCTGTGCGGCTCGGGTCTGGATGCGCTTGCCATGGCCGCGCGCGCGATCCGCACCGGCGAATGCGACCTGATGATCGCGGGTGGCGTGGAAAGCATGAGCCGCGCGCCCTTCGTGATGGGCAAAGCGGAGACCGCTTTCAGCCGCGATGCCGCGATCTACGACACGACCATCGGCTGGCGCTTCGTCAATGCGCTGATGAAGCAGATGCACGGCATCGATTCGATGCCCGAGACGGCCGAGAACGTCGCGGCCGACTATAAGGTGAGCCGCGAGGACCAGGACGCCTTCGCCGTGCGCAGCCAGGCCAAGGCATCGGCGGCACAGGCCAACGGGCGCCTCGCGATGGAGATCGTCGCGGTCGAGACGAAGAAGGGCAAGGAGACGGTGCTCGTCGACAAGGACGAGCATCCGCGCGCCACGTCGATCGAAGCGTTGGCGAAGCTCAAAGCGCCCTTCCGCGCCGGTGGCACCGTCACGGCCGGCAACGCGTCGGGCGTCAATGACGGGGCGGCCGCTTTGCTGCTGGCTTCCGAGGACGCGATCAAGCGATTTGACCTCACGCCACGCGCACGCGTGGTGGGGGCCGCCACCGCCGGCGTGCCGCCGCGCATCATGGGGATGGGGCCGGCCCCCGCCACGAAGAAGCTGCTCGCCAAGCTCGGCTGGTCCGTCGCCGATCTCGACGTGATCGAGTTGAACGAGGCGTTCGCGGCACAGGCCTTGCCGGTGCTTCGCGAACTCGGCCTGGCCGACGATGCCGCGAACGTCAACCCGAATGGCGGGGCGATCGCGCTCGGCCATCCGCTCGGCATGTCGGGGGCGCGCATGGCGCTGTCGGCGATGATCGAGCTTGAGCAGAAAAAGAAGAAGCGCGCGCTCGCGACGATGTGCATCGGCGTGGGCCAGGGGATCGCATTGGCGCTCGAACGCGTGTGAGGACACGTCCATGGCGGCAAAGAAGAAGAAAGCCACCTTCCGGTTCAAACTGACATCGCGCGGCCCCGCCGCCGTCGCCGGCAAGCAGCTGCGCGGCGGCTGCCCGCGCAAGCTGCTCGACCCGATCGAGATCGCCAGCCGCGACGAGATCGCCGCGTTGCAGACCAGGCGCCTCAAATGGACGCTCGCGCACGCCTACAAAAACGTACCGATCTATCGCAAGAAGTTCGACGATGCCGGCGTGCATCCGTCGGACTTCCGCCGGCTGGAGGATCTCGCGATCTTCCCCTTACACCACCAAGGAAGACCTGCGCAAGGCCTACCCGTTCGGCATGTTCGCGATCCCGCGCGAGAAATGCGTGCGCATCCATGCCTCGTCGGGCACCACGGGCAAGCCGACGGTCGTGGGCTACAGCCGGGCCGACATCGCGAACTGGGCAAACGCTCGTCGCGCGTTCGATCCGCGCTGCCGGCGGGCTGCCGGGCGACCTCCTGCATGTCGCTTACGGCTACGGGTTGTTCACCGGCGGTCTGGGCGCGCACTACGGCGGCGAGGCGCTGGGCTGCACGGTGATCCCGATGTCGGGCGGGCAGACCGAAAAGCAGGTCCAGCTGATCGCGGATTTCAAGCCGCAGCTGATCATGGTCACGCCCAGCTACATGCTGGCGATCGCCGACGAGTTCGAGAAGCAGGGGCTCGACCCGCGCCGGTCCTCGCTGCTGGTCGGCATCCACGGCGCGGAGCCGTGGACCGATTCGATGCGCAAGCAGATCGAGGCGCGCTTCGCGATGGATGCGGTCGACATCTACGGTCTCTCGGAAGTGATGGGGCCGGGTGTCGCCAACGAGTGCATCGAGACCAAGGACGGCCCGACGATCTGGGAAGACCATTTCTATCCCGAGATCCTCGAGCCCGTGACCGGCACGCCGCTACCCGACGGCGACACGGGCGAGCTTGCGTTCACGACGCTGACGAAGGAGGCGTTCCCCGTCATCCGCTATCGCACGCGGGACCTGACGACGCTGCTGCCGGGTACGGCGCGTTCGATGCGCCGCATGGCGCGCATCACCGGGCGCAGCGACGACATGATGATCGTGCGCGGCGTCAACGTGTTCCCGACGCAGATCGAGGAGCTGATCCTGAAGGATGCGCGGCTCTCGCCGCACTACGTGCTGGAGCTGCGCCGCGAGCACCATCTCGACACGCTCGACATCGTCGTCGAGCCCCGGCCCGAGTGTGCCGCCGATGCCGTGGCACTGGGCAAAGCCGCCGCCCTGCTGGTGCAGAACGTGAAGGCCTATGTCGGCGTGACGGCGGGCGTGACGATCGCGCAGGTCGGCCAGGTCGCCCGCTCGATCGGCAAGGCCAAGCGCGTCATCGACCTGCGCGCGAAGGAATGAATTTCGAGCAGCCGCGCTACGATTTCGTTCCGCCGCCGGAGCTTGGCGGGGGCCCGCCTGCCCGCCATCCCGTCGTGGTCATCGGTGCGGGCCCCGTCGGCCTCACGCTTGCCATCGATCTTGCGATGCGCGGCACGAAGGTCGTGCTGCTGGACGACGACGCCACCGTGTCGGTCGGCTCGCGCGGCATCTGCTATGCCAAGCGCACGCTCGAGATCTTCGACCGGCTGGGCTGTGCCGCCCCCATGCTCGACAAGGGTGTCACGTGGCAGGTCGGCAAGGTGTTCTTCGGCGAGGGGCAGGTCTATGCCTTCGACCTGCTGCCCGAGGGCGGCCACCGGTTCCCGGCCTTCATCAATCTCCAGCAATACTGGCTGGAGAAGTTCCTCGTCGACCGCGCGCAGGGCCTGCCCGGCCTCGACCTGCGCTGGCGCAACAAGGTGACGGGCGTGGTCAGCGCACGCTGACGCACGTCGATGCTGTCGGTCGAAACACCGGCCGGCCCCTATGAGATCGAAGCCGACTGGGTCGTCGCGTGCGACGGCGCGCGCAGCCCGACGCGCAAGGCTCTCGGCCTCGATTTCAAGGGACGCGTGTTCGAGGACCGCTTCCTGATCGCCGACGTACGCATGACGGCCCCCTTCCCGACCGAGCGCTGGTTCTGGTTCGAGCCGCCATTCCACGAAGGCGGCTCGACGCTGCTGCACAAACAGCCGGATGATCTCTGGCGCATCGACTTCCAGCTCGGCTGGGGGGCCGATCCGGAGAAGGAGAAGGACCCCGCGAAGGTTTCCGCGCGCGTGCGCGCAATGCTGGGGCCGGACGTGGAATTCGAACTCGAATGGGTCAGCGTCTACACGTTCCAGTGCCGGCGCATCGAACGCATGCGCCATGGCCGCGTGCTGTTCGCGGGCGATGCGGCCCATCAGGTCAGCCCGTTCGGCGCGCGGGGTGCGAACTCCGGCGTGCAGGATGCCGACAATCTGGGCTGGAAGCTTGCCCTCGTCGCGTCCGGGGCCGCACCCGAACGTCTGCTCGACAGCTACGATGCCGAGCGTGCGCAGGCCGCCGACGAAAACATCCTCAATTCGACGCGCGCGACCGATTTCATCACGCCGAAGAACGCCGGTGCCCGCCGGCTGCGCGATGCCACGCTCGAACTGGCGCGCGACCATGCCTTCGCGCGGCGCCTCGTGAACTCGGGC
Organism: Tagaea sp.; assembly: GCA_965279525.1. Lineage (GTDB taxonomy): Bacteria > Pseudomonadota > Alphaproteobacteria > CACIAM-22H2 > CACIAM-22H2 > Tagaea. The sequence continues at coordinate 431,305 of CBDIIB010000005.1, forward strand.
CGCCTGTCGCTGCCCACGCATCACGCCGCTTCGCCGCTCAACACGCCCGACGCGGACGATTTCGCCGGCGGCCCGCCGCCGGGCTCGCCCGCCCTCGACGCGCCCGACGGCAAGGGCTGGCTGCTCGACCGGCTGAAAGGCGGGTTCACGCTGCTGCAGTTCGGCGGGGACGCGCACGCAAGCGCCAGCATCGTGCCGCCCGACCGCACCCAGGCCTGGCAGCGCTACGACGCGAAGCCCGGCACGGTCTACCTGTTCCGCCCCGACCAGCATGTCTGCTACCGCGCGCGGCGTTTCGACAAAGCCGCGATCGACGCCGCAATCGCGCGCGCCACTTCTCCGGAGACCCCGACATGACGAAACTTCGCACCGACCCCGCCCCGGGAAATCCGGACGAGCTCTACGCGCTGCTCGTCGACGCCTACCGCGACCTCGACGACGCCGCGTGTGCGAAGCTCGACGCGAAGCTCGTGCTGCTGCTCGCCAACCACATCGGCGACCTCGACACGATCCGCGAGGCGATCGCGGCGGCGCGCCGTTCTTGATATTTGTCCTAGTATAGGATAGTATCTTCCGGTCGAAAGGGAACCGGAAGCCATGCGGATCGGGGAATCACAGGCGGCGATATCGGCCAGAAAGCCCGTCGTTGCAGCAGAATTTGCGTCGCCTATCGTAACCTGTTTCCGTCCGGCCGGCCCGAGCGATTCCAGCGAGTTACCGGGCAAAATATCCTACATCACCGTGCATCGGCGCGTTACCCGTCGCCTAATTCCGGCCGACCGTCAGCACGATCTTGCCGATATGCGTGTCGGCCTCCATCAGCGCGTGCGCCTTGGCGGCGTCGGCCAGCGGGAACGTGGCGTGGATCAGCGGGCGCACGGTGCCGGCATCGAGCAGCGGCCACACCTTCTCCTTGAGCGCCGCCGCGATGGCGCCCTTCTGCGCCACCGAGCGCGGACGCAGCGTCGAGCCGGTATAGGTGAGGCGCTTGCGCATGATCGCGTCGAGCTGGGCTTCGACCTTGGCGCCGCGCAGGAACGCGATCTGCACGATACGGCCTTCCACCGCGCACGCCTCGATGTTGCGCATGAAATAGTCGCCGCCGACCATGTCGAGGATCAGGTCCACGCCGTGCCCGCCGGTGAATTCCTTCGCGGCGGCGACGAAATCCTCTTTCTTGTAGTCGATCGCCCGGTCGGCGCCGAGCCTGGCGACGGCCGCGCATTTTTCGGCCGTGCCCGCCGTCGCCATCACGTGCGCGCCGAACGCCTTGGCAAGCTGCACGGCCGTCGTGCCGATGCCCGACGCCCCGCCATGCACGAGGAAATATTCGCCGGCCTTCAGCCCGCCGCGTTCGAACACGTTGGTCCACACGGTGAAAAAGGTTTCGGGCACCGCCGCCGCCTCGATGTCGGTGAAGCCCTTCGGGATCGGCAGACACTGCAATGCAGGTGCAGCCGCGTATTGCGCATAGCCGCCGCCGGCGACCAGCGCGCACACGCGCTCGCCGATCTTCGGCCACGAAACGCCGGGGGCTGCGGCCACGACCTTGCCCGCCACTTCCAGCCCCAGCGTGTCGGGCGCACCGGGCGGCGGCGGGTATTTGCCCGTGCGCTGCAGCACGTCCGGCCGGTTGACGCCGGCAGCCGCCACCTCGACCAGCACCTCGCCCGCCTGCAGCACCGGCAGGGGCCTTGTCCCCAGCACGAGATTTTCGGCGGGCCCCGGAACGGGCAACTCGACGACGGACATCGTTTGGGGGAGACTCATGGAAACCTCAATGATGGCGGAGACGGGCAATGGAATTCGAGGATCTGGAACCCAAGCACAAGCTCGCCAAGCCCAAGGACCTGTCGGGCTGGGGGATCGCGGAACTGCAGGCGTATATCGAGCGGCTGCAAGGCGAGATCGCGCGCGCCCAGGCCGCCATCGACGCCAAGGACAAGCACCGCTCTGCCGCCGCCTCGTTTTTCAAGAGCTGACCGGGCTTCAAGAGCTGACGCGGCGCGACTTGCGCGTGACGAACATCAGCCAGCCGACGGGGCCGAGCAGCAGCACGAGCACCAGCCAGCCCACGCGGTGGCCGATCGGGCAGCCGGAACCCGGCGGCGGGCGCCAGCCACCGGCCCCGCGCGCGAACAGCACGTGGCAAAGCGGCAGCGCCCAGCCGATCACGACGATCAAAAGGGCCTCGGTCTGGGTCAGCATGACGCTCATTCTGGCCTAGCGGGCGGCGAGGCGCTACAACGTTGCTGGAGACAGGCCCAGGCAATGGCAAGGACGAGGCGGAAATGACGCTCAAGGGCAGATCGGCGATCGTGACGGGTTCGACCAGCGGCATCGGGCTGGGGATCGCGCGCGCACTCGCGGCACAAGGCGCCAACATCATGCTCAACGGCTTCGGCGATGCCGGCGCCATCGAAGCGCTGCGCAAGGAAATCGCCGCCGGCGGCGTCAAGGTCGCCTACTCGGCCGCCGACTTGACCAAGCCCGAAGCCGTCGCCGGCCTCGTCGCGTCGTGCATCGCGGAACTTGGCACGGTCGACATCCTCGTCAACAACGCCGGCATGCAGCACGTCGCCCCGGTCGACCAGTTCCCGCTCGAGATGTGGGACAAGGTCATCCAGCTCAATCTCACCTCGTGCTTCCAGGCGATCCGGGCCGCCCTGCCCGACATGAAGAAGCGCAACTGGGGGCGCATCGTCAACATCGCCTCGGCGCACGGCCTTGTCGCGTCGGCCGAGAAGTCGGCCTATGTCGCGGCCAAGCACGGCCTCATGGGCCTCACCAAGGTCGTGGCGCTGGAAACGGCGACGACCGGCATCACCGCCAATTCGATCTGCCCGGGCTGGGTGCTGACCCCGCTGGTGCAGAAGCAGATCGATGCGCTTGCCGCGCGCAAGGGCATTTCGGGCGAGGCCGCGAAGATCGAGCTCCTGTCGGAAAAGCAGCCGTCGAAGGAATTCGCCACGCCCGAGCAGATCGGCGGGCTTGCCGCCTTCCTGTGCTCGCCGGCGGCCGACCAGATCCGCGGCGCCTCGTTCTCGATCGACGGCGGCTGGACCGCGCAGTGAGGACACGCAAGTGAAACTCGACATGGTCAAGCATGCACCTGAAACGGCGGTCAAGGGGGCCGCATGGGCGGTGCATGCGCTGACGGCGTCGGGTGCCGTGATCGGCCTGCTGGCGCTGTTCGCGGTCATCGAGGGCGACGCGCGCCAGGCGCTGCTGTGGCTGGGCCTTGCCCTCATCGTCGACGGCATCGACGGCCCGGTCGCGCGCAAGCTCGACGTCGCCAATCGCCTGCCGCGCTTCGACGGGGCGCTGCTCGACCTGGTGGTCGACTATCTCACCTATGTGGTCGTGCCGGCCGTGATGATGTGGCAGTTCGGCTGGCTGGGCGACGGCTGGCTCGCGGCCGCGGCGGCGGGCTGGATCATCTTCAGCGCGCTCTACGTCTTCGCCAATCTCGACCTCAAGACCGAAGACAACTACTTCGTCGGCTTCCCGGCGATCTGGAACGTGGTGGCCCTGTTCATGTTCGTGCTCGAGCCCGAGCCGTGGATGAACCTCGTGGCCGTCGCGGTGCTGGGTGCCTTCAGCTTCACGAAGGTGAAGTCCGCCCATCCGCTGCGCGTGCGCGATTTCCGCACCGTCACGCTGGGCATGGCGGCACTCTGGGTCGGCACGTCGTTCGGCCTCATCTGGCTGTCGCCCGCACGGCCCGATCTCCTCCTCGCGGGCTGGCTTGCCGCCAACGCGTGGTTCGTCGGCCTCAGCTTCTGGCGCAGTTTTCGCTAGGTCCGTCCGATGTTCCGGTCACTCGCCCTGCGGACGCACGCCCATCCGGCGCCACAGCTCGTCGCTGAGGTCGCCCTGGCGCACGACCGGGCCGGTGGGCCGCGGCGGGGCGGGCTCGGGCGGCGGGATGTCGACCAGCGGATGCTCCTCGGCCTTGAAATAGATCATCCAGCTCGCCGCCCCCAGCGTGCCGGCCATCGCGATGCCCAGCGCCGCGAAGATCACCAGCTTCAGCCGGTTGAGGCGCGGGGCAGGTTCGGGCACCGCGGGCGGGGCATCGTCGGCGAGTGCCGCCTTGCCCTTCATGCCGGGACCCGGCTTGCCGCCTTTTGCAGGCGGGCCGCCCTTGGGCGCGGGTTTGCCGGCCGGCATCGCGGGTGTCCGGGGGCCTCTGGCGGGTGCTTTCGCGGGTGCGGCCATGGGAATGAGTCTAACCGATCCGGCGTTTCCCGTCATGGGATAGCCGACCAAACGGAGAAAGCCTGAGTCACATGGATATCGTCCAGCAGATCAAGGAAGTCCTGCTCGTCTACGGCCCGCCCTTCGTGGCCGGGATCGCCATCCTCATCGTCGGCTCGTGGGTCGCCGGATTCGTGCAGCACGGCGTGGCCACGACGCTGGAAAAGGTCGGCCGCGTCGAGCTGACGCTGGCGCGCTTCCTTGCCAGCCTCGCGCGCTACCTCGTTCTCGTCGTCGTGGTGCTCGCCGCCCTCTCGCAGTTCGGCGTGCAGACCGCGAGCCTGATCGCGGTCTTCGGTGCGGCCGGCCTCGCGGTGGGCCTCGCCCTGCAGGGCACGCTCTCGAACGTGGCGGCGGGCGTCATGCTGCTGGCCTTCCGCCCCTACCGCGTGGGCGACCGGATCGACGCGGCCGGCACCGCCGGCAAGGTCGAGGCGATCGACCTCTTCGTCACCGACATCCGCACCGACGACAACGTCCAGGTGCTCGTCCCCAACGGCAAGATCTGGGGCGACAAGGTGACGAACCACTCGAAATACCAGATGAAGCGCCTCGATTTCGAGATCTCGATCCCCGACGGCACCGACGTCGAGGCCGCGTGCGCGCGGATCGTGGCGGTGGCGGCGGGCGATCCGCGCGCGCTGAAGTCGCCCGGTGCCGAAGCCATCGTCACGAAGTACTCGGCCGACAGCGTCACGGTGGCGCTGCGCGTGTGGTGCGCGCCCGCCGACGAGGGCGCCATGCGCTCGTCGATGAACCTCGCCTTGCGCAACCTCGCCAAGGCCGGATTCGCCTGATGGGCAGCCAGACGATACGCGAAGCGAAGTTCCGGATCGGCGAGATCGTCCGCCACCGCATCTTCGAGTTCCGCGGCGTGGTCTACGACGTCGATCCGGTCTTCGCGAATACCGAGGAATGGTACCGCGCGATCCCGCCATCGGTGCGCCCGCGCAAGGACCAGCCGTTCTACCATCTCTACGCCATCAACGCCGAGCAGGGCCCCTACCAGGCCTATGTCAGCGAGCAGAACCTGCTTGCCGACGCGGCCAACGGCCCGGTCGACCATCCGGACGTCAAGCGCGCGTTCGGCGGATTGGTTGATGGTGTTTACGGTTCGAAGGGCGATGCGGGGCGCCGCGCGCTGAACTGAAACCGCGCAAGCGCGATCAAGGCCGTTTCGGGCAGTTTGAGGGCCACGGAGAAACGACCATGCCCGCGAAGACGAACACCCGCCTCGACCACGCAAAGCGAATCGACCGCGCGATACGCCATCTGGCCCAACGGCTGGATGCGCCCCTGTCGCTCGACGATCTTGCCGCAGTCGCGTGCTTTTCGCCCTGCCATTTCCACCGCATCTTCCATGCGGCGACGGGCGAAACGCCGGCCGAAACGCTGCGCCGCCTGCGCCTCGACCGTGCGGCCGCCGAACTCGTGCAGGGCACCGCACCGGTTCCGGCGATCGCGCGTCGGGCGGGTTACGGGTCGGCGGCGGCGTTCACGCGCGCGTTCTCGGCTTTCTACGGCACGCCGCCGGCGGCCTATCGCGCCGGCGGCCTGGCCGCTTCTCCGTCCCGCCCTGACCCCAAGATGGAGAACACAATGCACGACGTACGCATCGAAGAACGCCCCGCCTTCCGCCTCGCCTCGATCCCCCATGCCGGGCGCTACACCGACATCGGCGCCACGTTCGACCGCGTGGGTGCCTGGCTGGGTGCGCGCGGCCTGATCGATGCCGGCACGCGCTGGATCGGCATCTACCACGACGATCCGGCGCAAGTACCTGTCGACAAGCTGCGCTCGGAAGCCTGCGGCACCGTCGGCCCCGAAACGGGTCCCGACGAGACGATCCGCATCGTGGGTCTCGCCGGCGGCCGGCACGCGGTGCTGCGCTTCAAGGGGCCCTATTCGGAACTCGAGGGTGCCTATCGCTGGCTGTTCGGCACATGGCTTGCCGGCAGCGGCGAGGAAGCCGCCGACCGGCCGTGCCACGAGGAATATCTCAACGATCCGAAGACGACGCCGCCGGCCGAGCTGCTGACCGACATCTGCCTGCCGCTCGTCCCGCGCTAGGCGCGGTGCGAGCGGACGATCTCGAGGAACGCAGGGCCATAGCGCTCGAGCTTCGCCACGCCGACACCGTGCACGAGGCGCATGTCGTCAAGAGTCTTCGGTCCGATCGAGGCCATCTCGATCAGCGTGCGGTCGGCGAACACGACATAGGCCGGCTGGCGGATTTCCTTGGCGATGCGCGTGCGCAGAGCCTTCAGGTCCGCCAGCAGGCCGGCGTCGCCCGGTGCCGTCGCGATCGCCGACTTGCCCTTGCGCGCGCCCTTCTTCTCCGCCTTCTCGGCCCACAGCGCGTCCTTGCGCACGTCGAACTTCGCTTCCTCGCGCAGCACCGCGCGCCCGGCATCGCTCACCGACCACGAGCCATGCCCGACGATGTCGAGCGCGATCAGCCCCGAAGCGTACATCTGCCGGAAGATCGAACGCCATTCGCCGGCCGTGCGGTCCTTGCCCACGCCGAAGGTCGGCAGCTTGTCGTGCCCGTAGCGGCTCATCGCGTCGCCGGTCTGGCCCGTCAGGATCGCGACGAGGTGCTCGGTACCGAACCGCTCGCCCGTGCGCAGGATCGCCGACATCGCCTTGCGCGCGTCGGTCGTTCCGTCGACCGTTTCCACACCATCCTGGCAGAGATCGCAGTTGCCGCACGGCTCGGACGCCTCGCCGAAATACGCGAGCAGCGTCTGCCGGCGGCAGCGGGGTGCCTCGCATAGCGCCACGAGCGCGTTGAAGCGCTGGCGCTCGATGCGCTTGCGCTCGTCCGACGCCTCGCCCTGCTCGATCTGCAACCGGCGCAGACGCATGTCGTCGAGGCCGAACAGCGTCAGCGTCTCGGCCGGCAGCCCGTCGCGCCCCGCGCGCCCGATTTCCTGGTAGTAGCTCTCCACGTTCGACGGCAGGTCGGCATGCACGACGAAGCGCACGTCGGGCTTGTCGATGCCCATGCCGAAGGCGACCGTCGCGCACATGACGATGCCGTCCTCCTGCAGGAACGCGTCCTGGTTGGCGCTGCGCACGGCGCTATCGAGGCCGGCGTGATAGGGCAACGCGCGCACGCCGGCCTTGCCCAGTGCTTCGGCCAGTTCCTCGGTACGCTTGCGCGAGCTGCAATAGACGATGCCGCTCTGGCCCTTGCGCGTCTCGAGGAAGCGTTCGACCTGCTTGCGCGCGTTGGCCTTGGGCCGCATGGCGAGACGCAGGTTGGGCCGGTCGAACGAGCGCACGAAGATCCGCGGGGGCACCGAGAAAAGCTTCTGCTCGATGTCGGCGCGCGTGGGGGCGTCGGCCGTGGCCGTCAACGCGATCGTCTGCACGTCGCCAAGGTCGCGCCGGATGCGCCCCAGCGCCAGGTACTCGGGCCGGAAATCGTGGCCCCATTGCGACACGCAATGCGCCTCGTCGATCGCCAGCAGCGTGACGTGCGCCTCGCCGAGCAGCTCCAGCGTGTCCTCGCGCACCAGCCGTTCCGGCGCCACATAGAGCAGGCGCAGCTTCTCGTCGCGGATCGACCGGCGCACCGCCGCGTTGGCGGCCGCGTCGTTCGAGGAGTTGAGGCTCGCCGCCTCGATCCCGTATTCGCGCAGCTGGCCGACCTGATCGCGCATCAGCGCGATGAGCGGCGAGACGACGACCGTCAGGCCGCCGCGCAGCAATGCCGGCAGCTGGAAGCACAGCGATTTTCCCGATCCCGTCGGCATAACCGCAAGCACGTTTTCGCCGCCGAGCACGGCGCCGATCACCTCGTCCTGGCCGGGGCGGAACGTGTCGAAGCCGAAGGTCGCCTTCAGGCGCGCGCGGGCCGACTCGATGTCTGCGTACATGTCCTGTTTTGCCATCGCCGGGCGTGCATGCCAAGCTATGGGAATGCTGGTTTCCGGACTCTTCCACATCGCGATCAAGACCAACGATCTTGCCGCCACCGAGCGCTTCTATACGGCCCTGCTTGGCCTGAAGAAGGTGGCGCGGCCCGATTTCGGCTATCCGGGCGCCTGGCTCGCCACGACCGGGCCGGCCGGCAGCGCCATCATCCACATCTATGCCGGCGGGCCGGCACTGGGTGCGGACGGCAAGGCACCTTCGGGCACGGCCGCGATCGACCATGTCTCGATCGCCGCCCACGGCTTTCACGATTTCCGCGCCGCGTTCGAGCGCCATGGTTTGCCCTGGCGCGAGTTTCTCGTTCCCGGCACGACGCTCTGGCAGCTCTTCGTCTACGACCCGTCGGGCGTGCAGCTGGAGCTGACCTTCGACGGTGCGACCGAGGCGGGGCCGCCGCCCGACATGCGCCCGGGCCATGGCTACGTCGCTGGGACGAGCTTCTTCGACCCCGCCCCCTATGCCGCTTTCGGGAGTTCGCGATGAACGCGTTTGCCGCCCGCCGTCGCCGATTTGCCGAACTGCACGCGTCGGGCTGCTTCGTCATTCCCAATCCGTGGGATATCGGTTCGGCGATGATGCTGCGCCATCTGGGATACGAAGCGCTCGCCACGACGTCGTCCGGCTTCTCGTTCTCGCAGGGCCTGCCCGACATGGACTGGGCGGTGCCGCTCGAGATGGAGCTTGCCCACATCGCCGCGATCGTCGGAGCGAGCGATCTGCCGGTGAATGCCGATTTTGAGTCCGGCTATGCACATGACATCGACGGACTGGTTCGCAACGTGAAACGCTGCGCCGAGACCGGCGTCGCCGGCCTGTCGATCGAGGATGCGACCGGCGACAATGCCGAGCCGCTGTTCGCCTTCGACGTCGCGGTCGAGCGCGTGGCGGCCGCGGCGGCCGCCCTCAAGGGGACAGGCGTCCTGCTGACGGCGCGCTGCGAAGGGCTGCTGGTCGGCCATCCCGACGCGCGTGCCGAAATCGCGCGCCGCCTGCCCGCCTTCGCCGCCGCCGGGGCCGACGTGCTCTATGCGCCCGGTTTGAAAACACGCGACGAGATCGCCGGCGTGGTGGCGCTTGCCGGATCGAAGCCGGTCAACCTGCTGGTTTCCGCGCCCATCGGCCTTACGGTCGCCGACATCGCGGCGCTGGGCGTGCGACGCATCAGCGTGGGCTCCGGCTTCGCACGCGCCGCGTGGGGCGGGTTCCTGAAAGCGGCACGCACGCTTCGCGAGACCGGCAGCTTCGAGCCGCTGCGCGATGCCGAACCGTTCGGCTTCCTCAACGATTTCTTCCGCAGCCAGGTTTCCCGCAGATGACGCCCCAGTTCGGCCCGCCCGTCGACACGCACCATGCCCCGCAACCCGTCCATTGCGTCATCGAAGGCCGTCATTGCAGGCTGCGCCCGCTTGAACCGTTGCGCGACGGCGACGGGCTCTACAAGTTGAGCCACGGGCCCGAGGCGGAATCGCAGTGGGCCTATCTTTTCACCGGTCCCTATCCGGTGCGCGCCGACTTCGACGCGCACGTGGCGAAGATCGCGGCCGGGACGACGGACCCCGTCTACTGGGCGATCGCCGATCGGAACGACCGGGCAGTGGGCTGGCTCTCGCTGATGCGCATCGACCGCGCGCACCGCGTGATCGAGGTCGGCTCGATCCTGCACACGCCGGCGCTGCAGCGCACGCCGGCCTCGACCGAAGCGCAGTTCCTGATGATGCGCCACGTGTTCGAGACGCTCGGGTACCGGCGCTACGAATGGAAGTGCAACGACCTCAACGAGCCTTCCAAGCGCACGGCCCAGCGCCTCGGCTTCTCGTTCGAAGGACTGTTCCGCCAGCATATGATCGCCAAGGGCCGCAACCGCGACACGGCATGGTACTCGATGCTCGATCGCGAATGGCCGGCGCGCAAGGCGGCGTTCGAGACATGGCTGTCGCCGGACAATTTCGATGCCGCCGGCAAGCAGAAGCAGGCTCTGGGCGAACTGATCGCGCGCTCGGCCGGCCGCTAGCTAGCCGACGACGTGGATCGCCAGGGCCGGCGCCTTGCCCGCGGCGAGATCGACGATCGCATAGGTGGCCCCGCGTCCGACATCGTCGGTCGGCGAACCTGAATAGGCGGCCGTCGCCGCCGGCGTCACCAGTTCCATCGCCGCGTGGTGGTGGCCGAGAGCGAGATAGTCGAACCCCGCTGCCTCGATCTCTTCCATACGAATCGGCGAAGAACGCTCGCTTGCTTCGCCACGCGGCACGAACAGCCCGTGCCCGAGGCCCAGATGCCAGCGCGCACCATCGGGCCGCGGCGGGCTGCCGGCGAGCGGGCGGAAATCGTTCGAATGCTCGACCATGCCCTTGCCCCAGACGCTGACGCCCAGTTCCGGCAGCGCGGCACTGCCACCATCCTGTTCGGCAAGCAGGCGAATGTTCGCGATGCGGCCGAAATCATGGCGCCGGAAGACGGCGTCGTCGGCAAGGCAGTCATGGTTGCCCGGGATCATCGCGACCGGGAATGGCAGGCGACCCAGCGCTTCCATCGCCCACAAGACCGTGGGGTCGGCCACGTTGTTCGCGTCGAACAGGTCGCCGGCGAGCAGCATCAAGTCGGGCCGGTGGCCGACCATCGCGTCGAGCGCACGCGCGAATCGCGCCGGGACGGCCTCGTTGGCGCCGAGATGGATGTCCGAGCAGTGGGCGATGCGCAGGCGATCAGTCATCGCGTTCAGATACCGCCGATCGGACGTTTCGTCTAGCCGCCCAGATATGTTCCGCCGTTGAGATGGATGACCTGTCCGGTGACAAAACGCCCGCCGGGCCCGGCGAGCCAGCGCACGGCGCTGCCGATCTCGTCGGGATGCCCGCGCCGTCCCAGCAGCGTCTGGTGCGTGGCGTGGTGCTTGGGCTGCTGGTGGCCGGCCGAAGCGCCGCGCACCGTATCCATCATGCCCGGTGCGACGTTGTTGACCGTGATGCCGTGCGGTGCCAGATCGTGCGCAAGGGCACGCGTGAGGCCGACAAGCCCCGCCTTCGCGGTGACGACATGCACGCGGTCGACCGCCCCGGTATGCGCGGTCAGGCCGCCGATATTGACGATGGCGCCCGCCCCGCTCGCCTTGAGGGCCGCAAGCGACGCCTGCGCGCAGTTGAAGGCACCATCGAGGCAGATCGCCAGCACGTTGCGCCAAGTCGCGTAATCCAGCATCTCGAACGGCTTCTCGCCGCGCACGGCGGCGTTGTTGACGAGGATGTCGAGCCGGCCGAACCGGGCGAGCGTGGCGGCTACCATCGCGTCGACGGCCGCACGGTCGGTCACGTCGGCCATCGCGACCATCGCGGCAGGGCCGATCTCGGCGGCGACCGCCTCGGCCTCATCCCGGTTGGTCCGCGCATTGACGACGACGCTGGCACCGGCGGCGGCAAGTTCGAGCGCGATCGACCGGCCGATATTGCGCCCGGCGCCGGTGACGAGCGCCACGCGCCCCTTGAGTTCAGCCATTCTTCAACCTCCGAAATCGGAAAGGGAAACGGGTGCACCTGAGTCCAGCACGGACTCGGCAAAGGCCAGCAGGCGGTCGGAACGTGCGTCCGGCCAGCCGCCATGGCGACAGTTGAGGCGGAACTTCTCGACGATCTCGGCGCGGGTCAGCGGCTCGTTCGATCCGCCGCGGAAATGCGGCTGGCGTTCCTCGATGACGTTGCCGTCCGCCATCGAAATGCGCACGTGCCCTGTGAACTGGTTGGGATAGGGATTGTTCGGATCGACGACATAGCGCACCTTGCGCGCGATCGCGCGCAGGCGCTCGTCGGCGACCTGCGCGTCGGTGAATGCCGCAAGCCCGCCTTGGCCGAGCACGAGGCCCGCTGCGATGCCATAGGGGATGCTGAACTTGGCGGCATAACCGTTGGGCGGGTTCTGCTTGGCCTCGAGCGGTTCCCACAGGCGATGCAGGATGCCTTCCGCCGTCTCGCATTCGATCGAGATGATCCTGGAAAGATCGAGCCCGCGCGCCGCGATGCGTTTGGCGCAGTCGATATAGGGGTGGATCATCGTGCCGCAGGCATAGGGCTTGAACGCGATCGTCTCGCTGACCCACTGCTTGCCAAAGCCGTCGAGCAGCCCCGACCAGTCGGTCGGCACCTTGCGTGCAAACCCGTGGAACAGGCCGTGCGTGCCTTCGAACAGCGTGCGCGGGCCGGTGAAGCCGCCTGCGGCAAGTCGTGCCGCACGGTAGCCGCTCTGTGCGGCCCAGCCCGGATGCAGCCGCTTGGTCCATGTCCCTTCGGCAAGATACTCGATGATGCCCGAGGCCATGCTGCCGGCGATGCCCATCGCGTTGACGAGCTGCGCTTTCGAAAGACCCAGCGCGGTTCCTGCCGCCGCCGCCGCCCCGATGGCACCGAACACGGCCGTGGGGTGGAAACCGGCCTTGTGCGTGGCCTTGGGCACCACGACGGAAAGCCGGCACGTGATCTCGGTCCCGATCGCGATCGCGCGCATCGCGAGGCGCCCCGGCACCTTGTGGCGCTCGGCCGTGGCGAGCACGGCGGGCAGGATGACCACGCCGGCATGCACCGGCCCGCCCTCGAACGTGTCGTCGAAATCCTCGCCGTGTGCGGCAACGCCGTTGAGCATCGCGGCATCGGCCGGCGAGAAGCCGCCGGCAAGGCCGATCGCCGTGCAGGGCCCGCCCTCGTCGACGCCCTTGCGCGCGGCGACGAGGAAATCGGTCTCGCGCGCGGCAACGCAGATCCCCGCGATGTCGATCAGCTGGGTCTGCGCCATCGCGGCGGCCGCCGGCGTGGGCTTTGCGGCAAGGCAGGCATCGGCGAGCGTTTCGGCGACGGTCATTTCGGCTTGAACTCCCGGATCAGCGAATAGCCGGTCAGCAGCACGGCGGCGGCCAGCAGCCCGAGCGAGACCGGATCCTCCACGAACACGCCATGGTCGCCGTTCGACAGCACGAGGCTGCGGCGATAGTTGGATTCGACGAGGAACCCGAGCACGACACCCAGCACCACCGGCAGGACCGGTACGCCGAACCGGCGCATCGCATAGCCGACCACGCCCGCCCCCAGCACGAGGCCGAGATCGAACAGGCTCTGCTCGATCGCGAACACGCCCGTACACACCAGCGCCAGGATGAACGCGATCAGATAGGGCTTGGGCCGGTTCACGAGCCAGATGCAGGGCGAAAGGATGACGAGCCCGACCAGCACCATGAAGATGTTGGCAGCGAGCAGGCCGCCATAGAGACCGTAGACGACGTCGGGCGCCTTCTGGAACAGCAAGGGTCCCGGCATCAGGCCATGGATCATGAACCCGCCAAGAAGGACCGCAGCCGAGTTCGATCCGGGGATGCCGAGGCTGAGCAGCGGCACGAGGGCGGTTGCCGTCACGACGTTGTTGGCGCTTTCCGGTGCCGCCACGCCTTCGACCGATCCCTTGCCGAACTCCTCCGGGTGTTTCGACCAGCGCTTCGCCTCGTTGTAGGCCATGAAGGCCGCGATCGTGCCGCCGGCACCGGGTGTCACGCCCTCGAACGTGCCGATGCCGCAGCCGATCGCGTTTGCCTTCCAGATTCGCTTCCATGTCGCGAGACCGGGCAGCTTCAGGCGCGTGTCGCGCGCATCGGCCTTGCTCCAGCCGGGTGACGAGATCTGCTCGAGCATCTCGGCCACCGCGAACAGGCCGACCATGATGAGGATCGGCCGGATGCCGCCGAGCAGATCGGCGCTGCCGAAGGTGAAGCGCGGCACGCCGGAGACCGGGTCGGTCCCGACCGTCGCGACCATCAGGCCGGCGAACGCGCCGATCAGCCCTTTGAGCAGCGAGCCGCCCGCAAGGCTGGCGATGACGGACAGGCCGAGAATGCCGAGCGCGAAATAGGCGGGCGGGGTGAAGGCGAGTGCCACCTTGGCCAGCGGCTCGGTCGCGAGCACGAGCACGGCAAGCCCGAACAGCCCGCCGACCAGCCCCGACATCAGCGAGATGCCGAGCGCTTCGCCGGCCCGGCCCTGCTTGGCAAGCTCGTAGCCGTCGAGCGTCGTGGCGGCAGCCGAATTCGTGCCGGGGGTGCGGATCAGGATTGCCGGGATCGATCCGCCGTATTCGGCGCCGACATAGACCGACGCGAGCAGCACGATCGCGACGACCGGTTCCATCCCGTAGGTGAAGGGCAGAAGAAGCGCCATCGCGATGGAGGGCGAAATGCCCGGCAGGGCACCGCCGAAAATCCCCCAGATGACGCCGGCCAACGAGGCCAGCAGCGTGCTCAACCCCATGACAGCATCCCGACCGGAAGCTGAATGCCCAGGAGCCACTTGAACATGAACCAGAAGGCGGCGGCACCGGCCACCGCCGTGACGGCCAGCGTGGCGTTGACGCGCGCACCGGCATAGACCGCGACGGCCGCGATCAGTGCGGCGACAGACAGCGGATAACCGGCGACCGGAACCGCCAGCAAGTAGACGACGAGGATCGCAAGCAGCCCCGCCGCACGCAGATGCGCCGACACCGGAAGGTCGTCGTCCGGGGCCTTCGCCGGCCGCAGCACGCTGCGGCCGGCGAGCACGAACCCCGTCAGTCCCATGCCGACAGCCAGCATGCGCGGTACGCCATCGGCACCTACCGCGTCGGCAAGCAGGCTCTGCTGGATCGTCGTGGCCTGGGCGTAGTAGGCCCCGGCCACGATGACGGCAAGAATGCCAAGGCCGGTATCGCGCGAAAACGTCACTTGATGACGCCCAGCTCGCGCAGCGTCGCGGTGATTTCTTCCGCGAATTTCTGGGTGAAGACGCGCGCTTCCGCACGCCCGAGTACGGTCGGCACGAGGCTTTCCTTGGCGTACTCGGCCTTGTAGGCATCGCTCGCCACGACCTGGCGGATCGCACGTTCCCACTGGGCCGCGATGTCGTCGGGGATGCCCTTGGGGCCCGCAAGTCCACGGAACTTCGTCACGACCACGTCGAAGCCCTGCTCCTTGACCGTCGCGAGATTCGCGAAATCGGGCAGGCGCTTCTCGGTCAGCACCCCGAGCAGGCGCACCTTGCCGGCATCGAGCTGGGCGCGGATCTCCTGGATCTCGCCGATGCCGAAATCGAGCGTGCCGTTGAGCACGTTGATCATCAGGTCGCCGCCGCCCTCGTGGCTGACGACCGCCGCCTGCACGCCGGCGACCTTCTTCAGCCGCTCCAGTGCGATGCGTTCGAGCGACGCGGGGTTCGCGGCCCCCCACTTGGCGCGGCCGACATTCGCCTTGGCGTAGGCAAGCGCATCCGCCACGTTGCGGAACGGGCTTTCGGCGCGCGTGTAGATCACTTCGGGATCGAGAAACACGATCGCGATCGGATCGAGACCGTCGTAGCCGATCTCGGGCTTGGACAGCAGCGAGGTCTGGATATATGTGGGCGTCGTCGCATAGAACATGCCGCCGTTTGGCGGCGACTTGGCGACCTTCGCGATCGCGGCAGCGCCGCTGCCGCCGCGCACGTTGTCGATGCCGAAGCTTGTTCCCATGACCGGCGTCAGATGCTTGACGAGTTCGCGCAGGAACACGTCGCTTCCGCCGCCGGGACTGGAATGCGTGACGAGACTGACCGGCGAGACGGGATACTTCGCCTGCGCCGCGACGTCGGCCGACGCGACGGCAAGGATGGCCGAAAGCCCGGCGATCCAGTTCTTCATCTGCATGGACCTTCTCCCTATTTTGTCCCTCAGCCGGCGCGCAGGCGGGGGCCTGCACCGACTCCGGACGCCCAGTTGGCAAAACCGACGACGGCGAACGTGACGATCAGCATCGTCACGCCGATCACGGCGATCGCGCCGAGATTTCCGCTTTCGTTGAGGTCGTAGATGACGACCGACAAAACTTTCGTGCTCGACGAAGCGAGCATCACCGCGGCCGAGAGCTCGCGCACGACGCCGATGAAGATCAGGCACCAGCCGGCGATCACGCCGCTCTTCAGCAGCGGTGCGGTGATCCGCCACAGCGTGGCAAGCCGGTCGGCGCCCAGGATGCGCGATGCCTCTTCCAGTTCGGGATGCAGGCCGCGGAACGACGCCCGCATCTGCTGGAACGCGGCGGGCAGTTCGATCGTCAGGTACGCCAGGAACAGGATCCACAGCGTGCCGTAGAGCACGACTGGCCCGCGCGTGTAGGCAAGGAACAGCCCCACGCCGAGCACGATGCCCGGAATCGCGATCGGCGCCGTGGCGAGGAACTCGAGCGCGCGGCCGCCGAAGGTCGGTCGGCGTGCGGCCAGATAGGCGATCACCAGCGCCAGCACGGCGCCGGCCGTTGCCGTCGCGGCCGCCAGGATGAACGTGTTCGAGAAAGCGCGGCGCGTCTGCGAGAACTCGATGAACACGAACGTGAAATTCTCGATCGTGATGTTGTTGGGGTCGAACGGGCCGGATGGCACCCGGCTGATCGCCGCCTTGATGAGCGCGCCGTAAGGAAGGAACAGCGGCAACGCCAGTGCCGCGATGACCAGGGCGAAGACCGGCCAGCGCCAGGCCCCAAGCGGCATCAGGCGCGGCTCGCCGCTCTTTCCGCCCAGCACGGCGAAGCCTCGACGACCCAGGATGCGCGCCTGCAGCCAAAGCAGCATGACCGTGACGATCAGCAGCGGCAATGCGGCCGCCGCGGCGATCTGAGGCTTGGGCGGGAACTGGAACAGCGAATAGATCTTGGTCGTGACGGTGTGGAAACCCGCCGGGATCGCGAGGATCGCGGGCGAGCCGAACAGCGTCATCGCCTGGAGGAAGGCCACGAGCGCGCCGGCCAGCAACGCCGGCAGCACGAGCGGCAGCGTGACGCCGGTGACGACCTTCCACCGCCCGGCACCGAGGATGCCGGCGGCGTCCTCGAGATCGGCGGGGATCCGGTCGAGCGCGTTCGTCAGGACGACGAAGACGTAAGGGGCCGTGTAGCAGGAGATGACGAAGACCAGCCCCGGAAAGCTGTAGATGTTGAAAAGCGCGTCGCCCGAGCCGGTCACCTCGCGCCACAGCTTGTTGAGGATGCCGCTGTTGGGTGCGGCAAGGATTTCCCAGGCGATGGCACCGAGGAACGGCGGCGTGACGAAGCTCGCCGTCATCAGCATGCGCACGGTGCGCCGGCCCGGAAGGTCGGTGCGCGCGACGACCCAGGCCAGCGGGGCGGCGGCAAGGGCTGCGAACGTGGCGACGAGAAAGGAAAGGCCGAATGTCGTGAACAAAGGCTGGGAAAGGGTCGGGTCCTCGATCAGCGCCCGGAAGTTCGCCAGCGTGAAGTCGCCGGCACGGTCGCTGAACGCATAGGCCGCCAGCCATGCGATCGGCAGGCCGATCAGGGCGGCGAGGAACAGCCCGGTCGCGGCGAGGACCGGACCCGAAAGGTCCAGTCCTGCCGGCGACCGGCCGCGTCCCGCATCGACCGCGAGTGTGGCCGACACGGGATTCGTCACGTCTTGAAGAAGCGCAGGTAGTTGCGCTTGATCTCTTCGACCTGCTTGTCGACCGCGGCAGGATCGTCCTTCATCAGCTTGATCTGCGACAGCGGCTTGCGATCGGCCGGCTCCTTGACGCCGGGATGGAACGAGCGCAGCCCGCCCACGTCGACGGCAAGCTGCTGGGCTTCCTGCGAGAACGTCCAGGCGTGGAAGAGACGCGCGGCGTTCGGGTTCTTGGCGTTCTTCATGACGCCCGAGGGCCCGATGACGAGCGGCGTGCCTTCCGTCGGATAGACGATCTCGATGGGCGCCTTGCGGGCCTTCTCGAGGAACACGTTGTACTCGTTGCCGTCGGCCATCACCGGACGCTCGCCGGCAATCACCTTGCGCGGCGGCTCGGTCGACGACTGGACCTGCATGACCTGCTGGCCGGCCAGCTTCTCGAGATAGTCCCAGCCGATGTCGCGGCTGATCTGGAACGTCGCCGTCAGGATCGTGCCGGAGTAGCCCGGATGCGCCTTGACGAGCTTGCCCTTCCACTTGGCGTCGAGAAGGTCCTTGAAGCTCTTCGGCGCGTCGGCGGCCGTCACCAGAGTCGTGTTGTAGGCGATGACGCTGAGGCTGGCGCGCATCGGAGCGAAAAAGCCTTCGGTGTCGAACGAGCCTGCCGGGTAGCGCTGGCTCACTTCCTCGGGCAGGGCGGCCGCAAGCCAGCCTTCGCGCTTCCAGTAGATGAAGTGCGCCGCATCCGAACTGTTGACCGTGTCGACGTTGTAGATCCGGCTCGAATATTCCTGGCCGATCTTCGAAAACTGGCGCTCGGCGCCGTTGCGCTCGACCTGGACCTTGACGCCCGGATAGCGCTTCTCGAACGCCTTGGCGAGATCCTCGGCCACCTTCACGTCGATCGACGTGTAGTAGACGACGTTGCCTTCCTTGCGGGCGGCAGCCTCGAGTTCGGGCGTGATCTTGTAGATCGGGCTCTGCGCCGCGGCCCCGGTCGCGAGCAGCGCGAATGCCGCAAGCGATGTCAGCAATCTGGCTTTCATGGGTTTCCTCCGTTTTGTGTTTTGTTTTTCGTCGTGCGTCAGATCAGGACCGGTCGGCACCGGTCGGGCGGCAGC
The DNA here is from genome assembly GCA_965279525.1 of Tagaea sp. Lineage (GTDB taxonomy): Bacteria > Pseudomonadota > Alphaproteobacteria > CACIAM-22H2 > CACIAM-22H2 > Tagaea. Next base: position 450,059 of record CBDIIB010000005.1, read on the forward strand.
GCCACCCAGACCTTTGCGTCCGCCGGAATCGCGAGATCGGGGGGTGCCGACGCCCGCAATGTCGTGCCGTCGGCAAGTGCCAGCGAAAGGTCGCGTGTCGAGCCGAGGAAGGTCTGGCGCGTCACCGTCGCCGGCAGCGCGTCCTGCGTCTGGCGGGCACTGACGCCGATCTCGTGGAAGCGGATCGACATGGCACCGGCGGCACCGGCGGCAAACAGCGGCTCCGCGCAGCGCACGATGCCGGCGCCGATATCGAGCCGGCTCGCATCCACCGCCTTGCCGGATAGGATGTTGGCGCCGCCGAGGAACGTGGCGACGAAGCCCGAGCGCGGTCGGGAATAGATCTCTTCGGGCGAGCCGGCCTGCTCGATGCGGCCCTGGTTCATCACGACGATCAGGTCGGCGGCGGTCATCGCCTCGGCCTGGTCGTGCGTGACATAGACGGTCGTATAGCGGAACTCGTCGTGCAGCCGGCGCACCTCGAAGCGCATCTCCTCGCGAAGTGCGGCGTCGAGATTGGACAGCGGCTCGTCGAGCAGAAGGATCTCCGGCTCGACCACCAGAGCGCGCGCCAGCGCCACGCGCTGCTGCTGGCCGCCGGAAAGTTCGCCGGGATAGCGTGCGGCCAGATGCTCGAGCTTGACGGCCCCGAGCATCTTCGCGACGCGTTTTGCGATCTCCGCCTTGTCGAACTTGCGCAGCGCCAGGCCGTAGGCGACGTTCTCGAAGATCGTCATGTGCGGCCACAGCGCATAGGACTGGAAGATCATCGACATGCCGCGCCGTTCGGGCGGCAGCGCGTTGCCGGGGCGCGAAAGTTCGCGCCCGCCGACATGCACGGTTCCCGCTGACGGCTCCATGAAACCCGCGACCAGCCGCAGCGTCGTCGTCTTGCCGCAGCCGGACGGCCCGAGCAGGCAGACGAGTTGGCCCTGTGCCACCGACAGGTCGATCGAGTCGAGCACGGTCTGCGTGCCGTACTGCTTGGTCAGCCCGTTGAGAACGAGATGGCTCACGCGACCTCCGTATCCGAAGCACCCGGCCCGCGCGCACGCCGCCGCTGATCGCCTGCACTGACATGCGCCCGCATCGCGGCTGCAGCGGCATCGACGTCGCGCGCGGCGAGCGCTTCGACGATGTTGCGGTGCTCGATGTTCGAAACGGCGAGCCCGCCGCCGCGCAGCAGCCCGTTGCGCCGGACGGTGTGCAACTCGTTCGTCAGCCGGCCGTACATGTCGAGCAGGCGGCCGTTACCGGCCATCTCGAAGATGCGGCGGTGGAACTTGAGGTTGAGCGGAAAGTAGCGGTGGAATGCCGCCGGATCGAGATAGTGATCGAGTTCGTCGACATAGGCGCGCAGTTCGCCCACTTCCTCCCGGGTGATGCGCGGAGCGAGCAACGCCCCGGCGAGACCCTCGAGCTGTTCGCGCACGACGTACATCTCGCGCGCCTCGGCCTCGCTCACCACGCGCACGAAGGCGCCGCGGTTCTTCTCGATGCGAACGAGTCCGACCGCCTCGAGGGCGCGCAGCGCCTCGCGCACCGACGAACGCCCCACGCCCAGGCGGGCCGCGATCGCGACTTCCTTGATCTGCTGGCCGGAGTCGAGTTCGCCGGCAAGGATGAGGCGCATCACCTCGGCCTCGACGAGGGTCGAAAGCGAAGTGGTCCGAACGAGGGCGATCGCGGCGGGGGCGTCCATGCGTGACCTCAGGTTCCGGTGAACTGCGGCTTGCGCTTCTCCATGAAGGCCTTGCGGCCTTCCTTGTAGTCGCTGCTGGCGAAGCAGGCGGCGACCATCGCGTCACACTTGGCGATGTCCTGCTTGTCGGGATCCTTCAGCACCTCGATCGTGCTCTGCTTGATCGTGGCGATCGTCATCGGCGCGTTGTCGGCGATCGTGTTGGCGACGTCCATCACCGTCGTTTCGAGCGCGTCGTCGGCAATCACGCGATTGACGATGTTCCAGCGCAGCGCTTCGGCACTGGAGAGCTGGCGCGCGGTATAGAAGATTTCCTTGGTCGCGACGGGGCCGATCGTCTCGATGTAGCGGCGCAGGCCCTTGTAGCCGTAGCCGAGCCCGAGCTTGGCCGCGGGAAGCGCGAACTTCGAGCCTTCAGTCGAGAAGCGCATGTCGCAGCAGATCGCGAGGTTGAGCCCGCCGCCGATGCAGTAGCCGCGGATCATCGCGATGGTCGGCTTGGGCATCTGGTAGATGCGCATGTAGACCTTCTCGACGAGCGCATTGTATTTCTGCGCCGCTTCTTCGGAGGCGCGCTCGCTCTCGAACTTCGAGATGTCGGCACCCGACACGAACGCCTTGCCCCCCGCTCCCGTCAGCACGATCACGCGCACGTCGGGATCGGCGAGGAATCCGTCGAGGATCTTTTCGGCGGTTTCCCACATCTCGAAGGACACGGCGTTGTGCTTCTCGGGATTGTTGAAGGTCATGATCCCGACACGGCCTTCCTTGCGGGACAGCATCTTCTCGGTCATACGCGTCGTCTCCTTCAGATCGTTCCGGCGGCCCTGAGGGCCGCGATCTCGTCCTTGCCTAGCCCGAATTCGGACAGGATCTCGTCGTTCTGCGCTCCGCGCGCCGGCGGCGGACCGGCGAGACGGCTGGGCGTGCGGCTCATCGCGAAAGGCTGGCCCATAAGCCTGTAATCGGCACCGGCGACGCTCTGCGCCACGCCGAGATGCCCGACCTGCGGGTCGGCGAACATCTGGTCGATCGCGTAGATCGGCCCGCACGGCACGCCGGCGGCATTGAGCTTCTCGACCCAGTCGGCAGACGTTTCCTTCGCGAAGATTGCCTGCAATTCCTCGTTCAGCTTCTCGCGGTTCTGCGAACGCAGCGACATCTTCGCGTATTCGGGCCGCGCGATCAGGTCCTCGGCACCCAGCGCCTTGGCGCAGCGCTCCCAGATCGCCTGGCCAGTCGTGGCGAGATTGAGATAGCCGTCCTTCGTCTTGAACACGCCGGTCGGGATGCTGGTGGGGTGGTTGTTGCCGGCCTGCTTGGCGACCTCGCCCTTCACCAGATAGCGCGCGGCCTGGAAGTCGAGCATGAAGGCCTGCGCCTGCAGGAGCGACGTCTGCACCCACTGCCCCTCGCCCGACACCTCGCGTTCCAGAAGTGCCGTGAGGATGCCCATCGCGCAGAACAGCCCGGCCGTCAGGTCGGCCAGCGGGATGCCGACACGGACAGGACCCTGGCCCGGCAGGCCAGTCACCGACATGAGACCGCCCATGCCCTGCGCGATCTGGTCGAAGCCCGGGCGCTTGGCATAAGGGCCGTCCTGCCCGAAACCGGAGATGCTGCCGTAGACGATGCGCGGATTGATCTTCTTGAGGTCGGCATAGGAGATGCCGAGCCGGTCCTTCACGTCGGGCCGGAAATTCTCGACCACCACATCGGCCTTAGCGACCAGCTTGCGGAACAGTGCCACGCCTTCGGGCGACTTCAGGTTCAGCGTCAGTGACCGCTTATTGCGGTGGAGATTCATGAAGTCCGCGCCATCGCGCGGCCCGCCCATCGGGTCGGCCTCTTCGAGATGTTCGGGCATCTCGATCTTGATGACGTTGGCGCCCCAGTCGGCGAGCTGGCGCACGCAGGTGGGACCCGAGCGGACACGCGTGAGGTCGAGAACGGTGAAGCGCTTGAGCGCCGTCGAGGCCTGCGGAGCGGGCATGTGCGAGCGAATCTCCCGAGTTCCGGACGCTTGTGGTCCGTTCGTATGTCCGCGACCGTGATGTCGATTGTCGACAAAGTCAATCGGGATATGCCGAATTTTCTGGCAAACATGCCGATCCGCCGCAAGTCCGTCACGGATATGCTTAACCAACGGGCAACTTGGTTCGTTACCCGACGCGACTCCCCTTTTGGCTGGACCGGCACTAGTCTTTTTCCATCGCATTCCGTTTTGCTCGGGAAGGAGACGGGAAATGGCTGTCCTGACAATCAATGGGAAGACTTACGACGCCGCAGCCGATCCCGAGACGCCGCTCCTGTGGGTCCTGCGCGACACGCTCGGCCTGACAGGCACCAAATACGGCTGCGGCATCGCGCAGTGCGGATCCTGCACCGTGCATATCGACGGCGTTCCGACACGATCGTGCTCCGTGCAGCTGGGATCCGTCGGCGACGGCAAGATCACCACGATCGAAGGCCTCGCCGCCAACGGCATGCTGCACAAGGTGCAGAAGGCCTGGCTCGACAACGACGTTCCGCAATGCGGCTACTGCCAGAGCGGCATGATCATGGCTGCCGCCGCCCTGCTCGCCGAAAAGCCCAATCCGACCGACGACGACATCGACGCGGCGATGACGAACATCTGTCGCTGCGGCACCTACCAGCAAGTGCGCGCGGCGATCCACGCCGCCGCCAAGGCCTGAGGGAGGAACGCGCCATGACAGCGATCGCTTCGATGGACCGCCGCTCGTTCCTTGTCTCCGCCGCAGCCGGCGGCCTCTCGCTCGGCTTCGGCATCCCGTTCGGCAAGGCAGACGCCCAGGTTGCCGGTGCCGTGCGCGAAATCAACGCCTGGGTCGTCATCCACCCCGACGACCGCGTCGTGATCCGCATCGCGCGCTCGGAAATGGGCCAGGGCACGCTCACGGGTCTCGCCCAGCTCGTCGCCGAGGAACTGGAATGCGACTGGTCGAAAGTATCGACCGAATTTCCCACGCCGGGCCAGAACGTCGCGCGCAACCGCGTGTGGCGCAACTTCTCGACCGGCGGCAGCCGCGGCATCCGCGAATCGCACGAATACGTGCGCCAGGGTGGTGCCGCCGCACGCATGATGCTGGTCGAGGCCGCAGCCAAGCGCTGGAACGTTCCGTCCGGCGAGTGCGCTGCCGCCAACAGCGTCATCCGGCACGCGGCCAGCAATCGGACTGTCACTTACGGTGCCGTTGCCGCAGAAGCCGCCCAGCTCCAGCCGCCCGCGACGGTCGCCCTCAAGGACATCAAGGACTGGAAGATTGCCGGCAAGGGCGTGAAGCGCCTCGACACCGCCGAGAAGCTGAACGGCAGCCTCGTCTACGGGATCGACTTGCGGCTTCCCAACATGCTGACGGCGACGATCCGCCAGTGTCCGGTGGCCGGCGGCAAGCTAAAGAGCTTCGACGCCGCGAAGGTCGAGAAGATGCCGGGCGTTCGCAAGGTCGTCGCGGTCGACGGGAACGCCGTCGCGGTCATCGCCGACAGCTACTGGCAGGCGCACAAGGCGATCGACGAACTGCCGGTCGACTGGGATCTTGGGCCTGGCGCCAAGACGTCCAGCGCCACGATCGACGCGATGCTGGCCGAAGGCCTGACGGCCGAGAATGCTTTCATCGGCACGAAGATCGGCGATGCCAAAGTCGCACTCGCCGGGGCCGCCAAGACCGTCGAGGCCGTCTATTCGTATCCCTACCAGAACCACGCGCCGATGGAGCCGATGAACGCTACGGCGCTCTACACGGCCGATCGCTGCGAAGTCTGGGCACCGACGCAGAACGGCGAGGCGGCCCTTGCGGCGGCGGCCGAGGCCGCCGAGCTGCCGGTCGCCAAATGCGACGTGCACAAGATGATGCTGGGCGGCGGTTTCGGCCGTCGCGGCCGGTCGGACTTTGTCCGCCAGGCCGTGCTGATCGCCCGGCAGATGCCCGGCGCGCCGGTGAAGCTCGTCTGGTCGCGCGAAGAGGACATGATGCACTGCGCGTTCCATCCGGTGACGCAGTGCAAGCTGACCGGCGGGCTTGACGCCGCAGGCAATCTCACCGGCCTGCACATGCGCATCTCCGGCCAGTCGATCCTCGCCTCGTTGCTCCCTCAGAACCTGCAGAACGGCATGGACCCGGTCGTGTTCCAGGGTCTCAACGCCGGCGGTGCCGAAGGCCAGTTCGGCTACGACATCCCGAACCTGCTGGTCGACCACGCCATGCGAAATCCGCACGTGCTGGCCGGCTTCTGGCGCGGGGTAAATCTCAACCAGAACGCCATCTACGTCGAATGCTTCATGGACGAGCTGGCGCGCGCGGCGGGCCAGGACCCGCTGGAGTTCCGGCGCAAATACCTGAAGCCCAAGCACCGCGCGGTGCTCGAGGCGGCGGCGGCAGGGGCCGGCTACGGAAAGGCGGCCCCCGGCGTACATCACGGCCTTGCCCAGATCATGGGGTTCGGCAGCTACGTTGCGGCGTGCGCGGAAGTCTCGGTCACCAACGGCAAGCTCAAGATCCATCGCATCGTCGCGGCGACGGATCCGGGCGTGGTCGTCAATCCGGCCCAGATCGAGCGTCAGGTGTCCGGCTCGTTCGTCTACGGCCTGTCGGCCGCACTCCACGGCCAGTGCACGGTCAAGGACGGCGTCATCGAGCAGACGAACTTCGACACATATCCGGTGCTACGCATGGACGAGATGCCGAAAGTCGAGACGATCCTGGTTCCCTCGGGTGGCTTCTGGGGCGGCGTGGGCGAACCGACGATCGGCGTGGCGGCACCCGCGGTGCTCAACGCGATCTTCGCCGCGACCGGCAAGCGCATCCGGTCGCTGCCGGTGTCCAAGCACGACCTGAAGACCGTGTGACGATGAAAGGCCTCCTGCGGCTGGCGGCGGCGATCGTTTTCGCCGCCGCGCCTGCATCCGCCGGCAGCTATGTCGTGACCGGCGACGCGATCGAACTGCCGCTCGAAGGCGCGGTCGGCGATGCAGCACGCGGGCGGGCGATCGTCGCGAACCGGACCGTCGGCCTCTGCCTGCTCTGCCATTCGGGCCCGTTCCCCGAGGAGCGCTTCCAGGGAAATCTGGCCCCGCCGCTGGACGGTGCCGGTGCACGCTGGAATGCCGGCCAACTGCGCCTGCGGCTCGTCGAGCCGGCGCGCGTTTCGCCCGACAGCCCGATGCCGGCCTATTTCCGGACCGACGGGCTCAAGCGCGTGGCGTCCGCTTTTTCCGGAAAGCCGCTCCTCACGGCCGCACAGATCGAGGATGTCGTGGCATACTTGGTGACGTTGCGCGAACCGGGAGCCCCGAGATGAATCCCGCCGGCATCACACGCCGCATGCTGCTCGGCGGTGCGACGGTCCTGGCCGTCCTGCCGCTCGCATCGGCGCATGCCACGCCCGAGACGATGCGTGCCGCCATCGCCGCCGTCGCGGCCGGCCGGCCGATGCGCGAAGGCAAGGTCACGCTCGACATCCAGCCACTCGTCGACAACGGCAATACCGTGCCCATGCGCGTCAACGCCGAGAGCCGCATGGACGGCGCCGACCACGTGCGCGCGATCCACGTCTTCAACGAGCGCAATCCGCAGCCGCACGTGCTGAGCGTTTCGTTTGGGCCATTGGCCGGGCGCGCCAGCATCGCCACGCGCATCAAGCTCGGCGACTCGCAGAAAGTCGTCGCGGTCGCCGAGATGCAGGACGGCACGCTGTGGACCGCCAGCGTTGACGTGATCGTGACGCTCGCTGCCTGCGTCGAGGGGATCTAGCAATGGCGGTCCCGCTCGTCAATGCGCCGGCCCGCGTTCGCCGCGGCGAAGTCTTCGAGGTGAAGACGCTCGTCGCCCACCCGATGGAGACTGGCTACCGTCCGGGCATGAACGGCGTGCTGATCCCGCGCGACATCGTCCAGCGCCTGCGCTGCCGTTACGACGGCGCCGACGTGCTCGATCTCGAACTGTCGCCGGCCATCGCGGCCAATCCGTTCGTGTCGTTCCACATGCGCGCCGAGCGCAGCGGCATGCTCGAGCTGGTCTGGACCGGAGACAACGGCTTCGCTGCCAGCCACCGCGTCGCCATCGCGGTCGAGTGAGAAGGTCTGTGCGGCATCTGGGGCTGTTCCTTGCTCTCGGCACGCTTGCCGCGTCGGCGGCTGGCCAACCCGCCCCGGACACGCGACGCTCCGGCTTCGCGGACATGGGGCCTGCCCTGCAGGCGATCCAGCTCGACGATATGTCCAATCCCGCGATGCTGTGGATCGCCGAGGGCGAGCGCCTGTGGAACGCCGCCGCCGGCCGTGCGACGAAATCCTGCGCCGCCTGCCATGGTTCAGGCGAAAGCATGCGCGGGGTCGCCACGCGCTATCCGGCGTTCGACGACAGGATCGGTCACGCCGTCGATCTGGATGGCCGGATCGACCGCTGCCGCAGCCAATACCAGCTTGCCGATCCGCCCGCGGCCGAGAGCCGGGAACGCGTGGCGCTGGCGGGTTTCGTCGCGCGGCAGTCGCGCGGGATGCCGATCTCTCCGCCGGCCGACACGCGTCTCGACGCGTTGGCGTCCGCAGGCGAAGCGCACTATCGTCGCCGCCAGGGCCAGCTCAACCTTTCATGCGCGCAATGTCACGACGAGCGCGCCGGGGGCAAGCTCGCCGGCGTGACGATCCCGCAGGCCCACCCGACCGGCTATCCGCTCTATCGTTCCGAATGGCAGGCCGTGGGCTCGCTGCAGCGCCGGCTGCGCAACTGCATGACCGGCGTGCGCGCCGAACCCTATGCGTTCGGTTCGCCGGAGTTTCTCGAACTCGAGATCTACCTGATGCGCCGGGCGGGCGGCATGGCGTGGGAAACGCCTGCCGTCCGCCCCTGACAGGCGCGGCCCCGGTCAGGCAGCCCGAACGGCGTCGAGGAAGGACGACACGCGCTTGCTCAGCGCGTCGGCCTGCGTCGCGACCTGGCCCGATGCGGACAGGACGCCGTTCGACGCGATCCCCGTTTCTTCTGCAGCAGAACGCACGCCGGTGATCGCGCGGTTCGTTTCCTCCACGCCCTGTGCTGCCTGCTCGACATTGCGGCCGATCTCCTGCGTGGCTGCCGTCTGCTCCTCGACTGCCGAAGCGACGGTCGCCGTCATCTCCGAAATGCCGCGCACGGCGACGCCGATGTCCGACATGGCCTTGACGACCCCACCGGTCTTCTCCTGGATGGCGCTGACCTGGGCCCCGATCTCCTCGGTCGCCTTGGCGGTCTGCGAGGCGAGCGTCTTGACCTCGTTGGCGACGACCGCGAACCCCTTGCCGGCATCGCCGGCGCGCGCGGCCTCGATCGTCGCGTTGAGCGCCAGCAGGTTCGTCTGCGACGCGATCGAGTTGATCAGCTTGACGACGTCACCGATGCGTTCGGCGACTTCGCTGAGCTCGCGCACGCGTGCCTCGCTCGTGGCGGCAAGCTCGGCCGTGCGATTTGCGTTCTCGCTCGACGTGGCGATCTGCCGGGAGATCTCCTTGATCGAGGCGGTCAGCTCTTCGGTCGCCGATGCCACGGTCTGCACGTTGGACGACGCCTCGTTCGAACCGGCGGCGGCGGCGATCGAAAGGTCCTGGGCGGTCGCGGAGATGCGGGTCAGGTTCCGCGCCGTCGATTCGAGATCGGAGACCGACTTGGAAGTCGTGTCGAGGACTTCGGTGACGCCGGACTGGAACTCGTCCGTGATCGACGCCACCCGCTGGGCACGTTCGAGCTGTGCCATCTGCTGGCGGGTCGCCTGCGCCTCCAGTTCGCGCTGGGCGACCAGATTGTCGCGGAACACGATCAGGCTGCGTCCCATGTCGGCGACTTCGTCCTTGCCCTGCACGTCGACCGCGATGTCCACGTCGCCATTCCCGAGCTTGTTCATCTGAGACGTGATCTGCGCGATCGGTCCGGCGATGTATCCGGCGATGAGCAGGCTCAGCAGCACGACAACCGTGGCTATGATCGCCATCGACGCCCACAGGATCATGCTTGCCAGCCGAAGCCGCTCGGCGACCTCGGCCATCGCGCGCTCGATGTCGGCCTTCTCCAGTTGCAGGAGCCGATCGACGATCGGCTCGACAGCCGCGAACGTGCGGCTGAGCTCGGTATTCCTCTGGTTCTTGTCGAAGGTCAAACGAACGTACTCGGCGAACGCGGCGACGTACTCGTTCGTGTTGGCCTCGATCTGCCTTTGTTGCGCAGGGTCCAGGCCGGCGGCCGACAGAACCGCGGCCAGCCGCGCGGTGTCGCGGGCGTGCGCGTCGACCTCGTTCTGCGTCTCGCGGAGCTGGAAATCCTTTTCGTGACGGCGCAGCTGGAGGACGAGCACTACGACCGCATCGCGCCCGAGCTTGTTCAGCTCGGTCTCCGCGGTCTGCACGGCCCGACGCATGACTGCCTGTTGCCCCAGGTTCTGGTTGAGTCCGAGCCTCGTCATCGTCGCGGCAAGTTCGTCGAACGTCTTCGAGTAGACGGCGATGCCGGCGGCAAGCTGGTCGTAGACCGGCGCGTTCTGCGGGCCCGCAAGCCCCTTCAGGTGCGATATCGCCTTGTTGACGTTGCCGACGGCCTCGCGATGGCGCGCGACCTCCCTGTCGTCCCGCCGCAGCAGGAAGTCCTTCTCGTGCCGGCGCATCTGGAGCAGGAGCGTGTCGAATTCGCGCAACCCGTCCGCACGCGCTTCGCCCAGATCCCGCATCTCGGTTGCCGTGTCGGCAATGCGGGCCTGATAGCCGACCATGGCACCGAGCACCGCGAAACCAACCACCGAGATACCGGCCAGCAGCAGCAACTTCCTTCTGATTTTCAATCTTGCAAGGAACGCGCGCATTTTCATCCTCCCGGGATGGTTGGCTTCGACGTTGACTTCGTCAGCAGGCCGTATGGACCTTGCGTGACGTAGCGCCGCCAGTGCCGGCGGCCGGCGTTCCGTCGCGGTACGGCACGACGGGCAGATCGTTGAACGTTTCAGGTGTTCCCCGGCCAAGATCGACGAAGGCGCGGAACATGACCGTGCGGTAGTTCGAGAAATCCGACTTGTCCCAGCTCCAGCCGAAATCGTCGAGTGGCGAGAAGACGACGTACACGTAGCGGACATCGTCGGAGCCGGACTGGTCGCGGACCGGCACGTTCAGCACCTCGAACAGCCGCTCGCGGCCGCGGTCGCTCGATGCGACGAGGTTGGTGACCATCGCGCATCCGTGCGCGGCGATCGCCACATAGGCCTCGGCTGCAGAGTTCCGGCGTGCGGCCGGAACCAGGTCGAGATAACGCCGGCCCGTCGGGTCGAGACCGATGAAACCGCAATACTCGGTCCCGGCCAGCCGGTAGACCGGATCGAGCGGATTCGAGATGTCGAGGATGGCCATGCGGGGCAGGCAGGTGCGCAGCGCGCCCGGATCGATCGACGCCCGGGTCGGCAACTGCCCGCCAACCCGTTCCATTTCGGCGCGGAAATGACCCAGCAGCGTGCGGGAAGCCGCGTTCTTCAGCGTTGCATCGGCTTGCGCCAGGCTGTCGATCCGACATGCTGTCATTTCGCGCTTCCCCGGCAACTGCATGGTCCCCTGCGGGACCTCTTGTTTGGTAAAGACGTGGATAACCTTCATTTGCCGTCCTCGCGAACCGGCAGACGTATCCGCCGGAACGCCATTCGCGCAGACGCGATATACCTTCGTCTATTGGCCGGATACCGGGATGCGGACGCGCAACGAGGCATTGAGCCACCGGAGACCTCCCGCCACACTGGGCTCCTGAGGAAAGTGCCCAAATGGCCCGGGAGTTCGCGATGAAAGACCATCTGATGGCTCCGGTCTCGATCGAGGTGATCCTGGACGGGGGCGGCATGGTCCTGCACCAGCAATGCGAACCGACATTCCCGGGAGCGCCGGACAGGCTCGTGGGCCGGGACATCGCGGCCTTGCTGCCGCTTGGCGAGGAGTCGGCATTGCGTCGCTGTCTTGGCAGAACCGTGCCGGCCGACGGTGCTTCCGGACTCGATCTCGTCGCATTTCCGGACGCGCGCCCGATGCTGTTGCGGTTCTACATCCTGCCGGACGGTGCGGGCAGCCGGCGCGTGCTGTTTTCGGCCGACGGCACCTTGAACGGCTTCAACGGCGTGCTGCGCGCGGCACTCGGGGCCGTCCACGAACTGAACAACACGATCGGGACGATCGCCGGCTTCGCCGACCTGTTGAAGGACGGGAGCCTGCCCGCCGACAAGTCGCGCCGCTATCTCGATCGGATAGAAACTTCGGTCCAGGAAGCGCGGGAAATCGGCGAGAAGCTGTCGCGCGACATGCGACGGCTCGCCGCCGAAACCGCGCGGGCGGCTACCTGACAAGGCCTTCTTTCAGCGCGAAGGTCGCAAGCTGGGTGCGGTTCTTGAGTTTCGTGCGGTCGAGGATGCGCGTGAGGTTCATCTTGATCGTGACTTCCTGGAGACCAAGTTCGCGCGCGATCTGCTTGTTCGAACGTCCGTCGGTGACGGAGCGGATGATCGCCATCTCGCGTTCCGAGAAACCCGCCGCGCGCCTTTCGTGAGCCTCGGAAACGCCCTTTTCGACCCGCGGGAAGTAGCTTCCGCCCGCGATGACCAGCCGGATTGCCGAGCACAGCAACCTCGTTTCGAGCGACTTGGGCAGGAACGCGTTGAAGCCCGCCTCCTGCACGAGAAGGACGGTGTTCGGATCGCTCTCGCCGGAAATGATCGCAAGCGGTCCTTCACCGACAAGTGCGCGCAACCGGACGGCCGCATCGCGAAGTTCGACACCGGGCATGTCGAGATCCATCAGCACGAGCGCGCAATCCACGTCGCCCTGCAGATGGACCAGCATCTCGTCGAAGCTCGCCGCCCGCTGCCAGCTTGCGACGACGCCATCGCGCTCGAGAAGGCCGATCAGGGCCTCGACGAAGATCGGATGATCGTCGGCAATGAGGATTCGCATCGGTTCCTGTCGTTCTCGACGGCTTGACCGGCACTGACAACCCGTTGAGCATACAATCAACAAGGCTGCGCCGGAACGGTTGCGGGAAAACCGTCGACCAGTTCCGGCTTCAACGACCCAAAGGGAGGAATATATCTGAATTAACAATAATTTAGATACATGCCGCATGTTTCAGCGTCTCGGTCCGCCCCGCCTCCCCCAACTCCGCGAGAAACGCCGCCCGTGCTTCTCTGGCTCCTTTCCGGCACCTTTTCGGCCCTGACGGCGGCGATCTGCCTCGTTCTCGTGCGCTATCGCGCGGGCCGGCCGTGGCTGCTGTTTTTCGCCGTTTCGAGCGCGTTCTTCGCCATGACGGCGCTGCTCGCCGCCTACGTACCGAGCGTCGACGCGTCCCAGATCCGCATGCAGGGCACGATGCCTGCGATCCTGACGACGACGACCGGGTTCATCGTCTTCGCGGTCTATGCCGTCTTGAGCCTCGAGAACGCGAAACTCTCCCTTCGCCAGGCCACGCTCGTCACGATCGTCGCCGCTGCAACGCTGAATGCCGTCGATGCCGCCTTCGGCAGCAAGCTCGCGTTCGGATGCATCCTCGTCGGGAACGTCGCTTCAGGTGCGTACATCGCAAGCCGGCTCATGCGACGGGGGTCCGTCTTCTACGTCTTCGCCGGAGCCGTGTTCGCCGTGCGCGCGGCCAACGGCCTGCTGACGCTGATCGTCGGGCTCGGCCATCCCGATCCGCTGCTGGTCGAGATCATCCGCCATGTCAGCGTCGGCGCCAACCTGGCGACGGCGCTTTCGGTGCTGCTGATCGAGTTCGACGACACGCGCCGCAGCCTGATCGAGACGCGCGACACGCTGGCCATCGCGCTCGAGCGCACCGAGGCGCTGTCGCAGAGTCGCGCCGAAATCAACCGGCAGCTGGCATCCGTCCTCGACAGCACGCTCGTCGGGATCTATTCGGTGCGCGACGGTCGCGTCGTTTCGGCCAACCGGCGCGCCGAGGAGATGCTCGACGCGGGCGAAGGCGAGCTCGTCGGCAAACCGATCGGATCGCATTTCTCCGCGATTGACGCATATCGCGATTTCGAGGCGCGCGCGGCAAGCCCGACGGAAAGCCGGATCCCGATTGCGGGCGAGTTCGAGATCCTGCGACCCGGCAGCGATACGCGCTGGATTCTGCTTTCAGGCCGCGCCGCAACCGACGGTGCGGAGCCGGCGGAAAGCGTTTGGATGATGGTCGACATCTCCGATCGCAAGCTGGCCGAGCTGGCACTGCGCCAGAGCGAGCGGAAGTTCCAGTCCCTGTTCCGCGATTCGCCGATCGCGATGACGATCCGCGATTCTCGCGAACGCCGCATCATCCAGGTCAACCCGGCCTGGGAACGCCTGACCGGGTGGACGGCCATGGAAGCGTTCGGGCGGACCTCCGCGGAACTCGGCCTTTACGTCCGCGCTGCCGACCGCGACAGGGTCGCAGCCGCGCGCAGCCGGCAAGGTATCGACGAAGTGCAGGTGGACATCAAGACCAAGACAGGCGAGGTGAAGACCGTCCAGCTGCGCGGCAATCCGCTGGCTGGCTACGATCCGGACCTCTACATCGTCATGACGGTCGACATCACCGAACAGATCCGGCTCGAGACCCAATTGCGCCACGCCCAGAAGCTCGAGGCGATCGGCCAGCTCACCGGCGGCATCGCACACGATTTCAACAATCTTCTTGCCGTCATCCTCGGCAATCTCGAAGCACTGCAGAAGAATCTCGTCGGCAGCGAGCGTGCGCGACTCGACAAGGCGATCCTCGCCGCCGAGCGCGGCGCTTCGCTGACGCGCAACCTGCTTGCCTTCGCGAGACGCCAGCCGCTTGCCTCGAGCGCCGTTTCGATCCAGGCCGTCCTCGGCGACATGATGCCGCTGCTTCGCACTTTCGTCGACGACCGGATATCCCTCGATATTCGCATCGACGAGGATCCGCCGGCCGTCCAGATCGACGGCGGCATGCTTCAGAATGCAGTCATCAATCTGGTCGTCAATGCGCGCGATGCGCTGGCGCAGGGCGGGCGCATCGAGCTCGGCGTGGCCTGCCGCAAGTTCGACGCCGGGACGGTGCAGGGCAAGCGGAAGGTGCCGCCGGGCCGCTATGTCGAAGTGACCGTCGGCGACAACGGAACGGGTATCGACGAGAAGCTGATCGATCGCATTTTCGAGCCTTTCTTCACCACGAAGGATCTGGGAAGCGGCACTGGCCTCGGGCTCAGCATGGTGCATGGGTTCGTCGAGCAGTCCGGCGGCCATCTGTGGGTCGAATCGGCGCTCGGGACGGGCACGAAAGTCCATCTGCTGTTTCCGGCGGCGGGCGTCGTGCTTCCGGCGCTGTCCGTGCCTGCCTCACCGGACTTGCCGGACGGAGCCGGGCGCCATGTCCTCGTCGTCGAGGACAATGCGGGGGTCGCCGCACTTGTCGGCGAAATTCTCGACGGCTTCGGTTTCGCGACCAGCCTGATCCGGACGGCGCCGGAGGCCGTCGAGACGCTGCGCGGCGACGGGGCCATCGACATTCTCGTGACCGATATCGTACTGCCCGGCAACATGAACGGCTGCCAGCTCGTCGAGGCGGCGCGTACGCTTCGCCCCGGCCTAGCCTGCATCCTGATGTCGGGCTATCCGCGCGATGCGCTCGAAAGCATGGATCTGCTCGACTCGGTACCCTTGCTGCGCAAGCCGTTCCGGTCAGCCGACATGGCCCAGGCGCTGCGCCAGGTACTCGCCGGACCCGAAGCGACACGCTGACGCAGATACCGAGGTATATGCGCCGGGCAGGACGGCTAACCGCACCGAAAATGCCCGACCCGGTGACGGTTCGTTAACGACCTTGGCCCTATCAGACACGCCCCAAGACGAACGATGGATGCGTGAAAGTGACGATCGAGACTTGCCATGAATTCAAGCGGCGCCGCGACCTCTGGTTTGACGACATCCTGGCCGGGCGCACCGACAGGATCGACAGGACGTTCGCGAAGTCTGGTGCTTCGAGTCCGTCCACGCTCTGGACGCCCAGGGCCGAGGAAGCCCAGACCGCGCCGATCCACCACCTGATCCGCTATTTCGAAGGGAAGATCGCGGCGGGCGCGCGC
Organism: Tagaea sp.; assembly: GCA_965279525.1. Classification (GTDB taxonomy): domain Bacteria; phylum Pseudomonadota; class Alphaproteobacteria; order CACIAM-22H2; family CACIAM-22H2; genus Tagaea. The sequence goes on from CBDIIB010000005.1 coordinate 465,858, forward strand.
GCGGCGGCAGCATCTCTCGATCCGGCCGAGTTCCGGCCCGCACTCGGTTACGTGAACGTCGTCGAGCCGGTCGACGGAGGCCGAGATTTCCGATTTCGCATTTTCGGAACGTTCGTCGCCGCGGTCACCGGCTGCGACCTGACGGGCCAACTCCTGTCGCAGATGCCGGCAAGCGACTATGTCGTCGACCATGCGCTGGCCTGCTACCGCGCCGCCCATGCGCGCCGCCTGCCGCTCCTGACCTCGCGCATCCCGCTGGGTGCGGCGAACACGCGGCGCTGGGAACGGCTCCTGCTGCCGTTCGTCGATCCCTCCGGCGCCGTTTCGCGGCTGCTTGTCGGCACCGTGCCGATCGGCGTGGCCGGCATGCCGATGCGCCCGCAGCTTCTGGCGGGCGCCTGACGGACGCGCTACGAGCCGATGTCGAAGGTGACGCCCTGGGCAAGCGGCAGCGTCGTGCCGTAGTTGATCGTGTTCGTGGCGCGGCGCATGTAGGCCTTCCACGAATCCGAGCCGGCCTCGCGTCCGCCGCCGGTCTCCTTCTCGCCGCCGAAGGCACCGCCGATTTCGGCACCCGACGGACCGATATTGACGTTGGCGATCCCGCAATCTGATCCCGCATCGGAGACGAAGCGCTCGGCCTCGCGCAGGTCGAGCGTGAAGATCGACGAGGACAGGCCGGCGGAAACACCGTTCTGGATCCCGATCGCCTCGTCGAGATCGCGGTAGCGCACGACATAGAGGATCGGCGCGAAGGTCTCGTGCAGCATCGGCCCCGCCTGCCGGGGCATCTCGACGATCGCCGGCCGGAAGTAGCAGGCGTCCGCCGGCAGGTCGGGCCGCGTGACGCGTTCGCCGCCATGGACCTTCCCGCCGAGCGACGCCGCTTCGCCTAGCGCCTTGCGTGCAGCCTCCAGGGCCGCCGCGTCGATCAGCGGGCCCACAAGCGTGCCCGCCGCACGCGGATCGCCGATCGTCACGCCGGCATAGGCGCGCACGAGCCGCGGGACGAGCTTGTCGTAGACGCTTTCGTGGACGATCAGCCGGCGCAACGACGTGCAGCGCTGGCCCGCCGTGCCCATCGCGGCGAAAGCGATGGCACGCAAGGCGAGATCGAGATCCGCCGACGGCGCGACGATGGCCGCATTGTTGCCGCCCAGTTCGAGAATCGCGCGGGCAAAGCGTGTGGCAAGCCGGGCGCCGACTTCGCGCCCCATGCGTGTCGAACCCGTCGCCGAGACGAGCGGAACGAGCGGATGGGCGACCAGCGCTTCGCCGGGGATGCGCGCACCCGTCAGCACCTGATGCAGGCCGGTCGGCACGCCGCCGTGGCGGCGTGCGGCGGCATCGAATATCGCGGCGACGGCAAGCGCCGTCAGCGGGGTCTTCTCCGACGGCTTCCAGACGACCGCGTTGCCGCACACGAGGGCGAGTGCGGCGTTCCATGCCCAGACCGCGACAGGGAAATTGAACGCCGTGACGATCCCGCAGACACCCATCGGATGCCAGGTTTCCATCATGCGATGATTGGGCCGCTCGGTCGCGATCGTCAGACCGTGCAGCTGGCGCGAAAGGCCGACGGCAAAATCGCAGATGTCGATCATCTCCTGCACTTCGCCGAGTCCTTCGGACGCGATCTTGCCGGTCTCGATCGTGACCAGCATCCCGAGATCCGTCTTCGCCGCGCGAAGCGCTTCGCCGAGCAGACGCACGAACTCGCCGCGCTGGGGCGCCGGCACGCCGCGCCACTCGAGAAAAGCGCGATGGGCGGCTTCGATCGCCACATCCGACTCCGCCCGGCCGAACTCGCGCACGCGTCCGATTTCGGCCCCGGAAACCGGACTGCGGGCGACGAGCGTGCCGCCCGAAAGGGCCGCCGGGTCGACGCCGAGGCGCTTCAGGATCGCGGTGGTTTCCGCATGGATTTCGGCAATCTGGGACACTTCATATCTCCTGAGGCTCGCGGACGGTCGACTGCGCCGGGATATTGGAGAAGACCCGCCAGCCGGGCAAGACCGGGGTAGAGCCCCGGGCAGGCACCCGGCGGGGCAGCCAGGAAGCGTGATTTAGCCGGCAGACAGGCCCTGTTCCGGCCGGAAAAGGTTTTGAACCGCAGCACTTCGTGACAGGATCGATTCGCAGATCCCGTTCGACACCGCACCCGACGGACCCTTCCGGCCGATGACAACGCCCTACGCCGCCAGCACCGCGACCGGATCAACGTCCGCCTTCCCTGCCTTCGAGCCTTCCCGAATCGTCTCGCCGATGCTGCGACGGCTCCACGATTCCTGGCTCAAGGCCGCCGGGGACCGGCCGATGCCGGCACCGCGCGATTTCGATCCGGCGGATATCGCTTGGGCGGCGGACTTCCTGAGCGTGCACGAAGTGCGTCCCGGCAACGAGTTCCATTTCCGCATCGACGCGCCCCATACGGCGAACATTTTCGGCGCCGACATGACGGGAAAATCCCTTGCCGACTATTCCGAGCCGCGTGTCCGCGAGTTGATCCGTCACTCCCTGCTGAGCGTCGTGGCCAAGCGTGCGCCGGTGCTCGAGAAGCGCGACATCACGATCAGCCTGTGGCGCTGGGAATACGAGATCCTGCTCGTGCCCCTGTCCACCGACGGACAGAACGTCGACACGATCTATTCGCTGCCGCAGATCGGATCCGAGATCCGCCGATAGTCCCGGCTAGCCGAGAGCGAAGCCTGCAAGCAGATCGTCGGTCGCGACGGTTTCCACCGGCCGGGCCGCGATCAGATTCTTCCAGACCCAGTTGTGATGGCGTATGACGGATCGCGCGTCGAGGTGCGGGCGGTCGCTGGCAGTATGGCCATCCGCGACCGCGACGACTTTATACCCGTTCGACACGGCCGACCGCACGGTCGAGTCGACGCAGAAATCCGTCGCCCAACCCGCAACGAGAACCCGCTCCGGCGAAAGCCCATCCAGGATGCGACTTCAGGTCGGTTCCGCAGAACGGATCGTTCAGGGTTTTCGCGACGACCATGTCGTCCGGGTGCCGGACGAGTTCCGGAAGAAACCGCCAGCCGGGCGAACCCGGTTCGTATGCATCGCCGGACGGCCCGTGGTGCTGAACGAAGATCACGCGGCCCGACCGGGCGCGGACATGCGCCGCCACGCGGTTGATCCGGTCGACGACGCCGGGCAGGTCGTACTTCGTCCCCCCGTCGAGAAGCCCGACCTGCATGTCGACGACGATCAGGACATCGGTCATTCCCGAACCGCACATATGGCCAGAGGGAAAAAAATGGCGGAGGGGATGAGATTCGAACTCACGATGGGGTTTCCCCCATACACGCTTTCCAAGCGAGCGCCTTAAACCACTCGGCCACCCCTCCGCCGGGGTTCGCGGGGCACCTCATACCGCCAATCGGGGCGCAATCCAAGCGGTTCGGCCACACTCGCCACGGACGGGCGAAGTGGCTAGAATGGCACGACAAAAGCCCGGAAAGGGACGTTGGAGCCCGTGATCGTTCTGCGCATCATCGCCTGGCTGTTGCTTGCCGGCGCCGTCTTCGCGGCCGGCCTGGACGGGCTCGCCTATCTCGAGACGGGCGAGTACGCCCCCATCCCGCTCGGCCAGGTCTGGGCCACGATCCATCGCGATTCGCTGCTGCTGGTCGAGCCGGGGATCGTGCGCCACATCCATCCCGCCCTCTGGGAGGACGTCGTCTTCCCGCTGCTGCAGGCGCCGGCATGGCTGGTGGGGACCGTGAGCGGCGGCATCCTGGGCATCCTCGCGCGCGAACGCACGCCGCGCCGCCGCCGCCGGCCGGAGTGGCGCTAGGCCAAGCCTAGTCGTCGCGCGCCTTGAGGGCCGCGAGGAACGCCGACTGCGGGATCTCGACCTGCCCGAACTGGCGCATGCGCTTCTTGCCTTCCTTCTGCTTGTCGAGCAGCTTGCGCTTGCGGCTGATGTCGCCGCCATAGCACTTGGAAAGCACGTCCTTGCGCAGCGCCGAGATCGTCTCGCGCGCCACGATCTTGCCGCCGATCGCCGCCTGGATCGGGATGACGAAAAGCTGGCGCGGGATCAGTTCCTTGAGCTTGACGCATAGCGCGCGCCCGCGGCTTTCGGCCGCCGCGCGGTGCACGATGATGGCGAGCGCGTCGACCGGCTCGGCGTTGACGAGGATGGACAGGCGCACGAGATCGTCCTCGCGGTAGTCCGTCATCGTGTAGTCGAAGCTCGCGTAGCCGCGGCTCACCGACTTCAGCCGGTCGTAGAAATCGAACACAACTTCGTTGAGCGGCAGGTCATAGACGACCATCGCGCGGTTGCCGACATAGGTAAGGTTCTGCTGGATGCCGCGCCGGTCCTGGCAGAGCTTGAGGATCGAGCCGAGATACTCGTCAGGGACGAGGATCGTCGCCTTGATGCGCGGCTCCTCGATATGGTCGATGAACGTGGGATCGGGCATGTCGGCGGGGTTGTGCATGTCCATGACCGTGCCGTCGTTCATGTGCACCTTGTAGACGACCGAGGGCGCGGTCGCGATGAGATCGAGGTCGAACTCGCGCGACAGGCGCTCCTGCACGATCTCGAGATGGAGCAGCCCCAGGAACCCGCAGCGGAACCCGAAACCGAGGGCGGCCGAGCTTTCCGGCTCGTAGACGAAGCTCGCGTCGTTGAGGCGCAGCTTGCCCAGGCTCTCGCGCAGATGCTCGAACTGGGCCGGATCGACCGGGAACAGGCCGCACCACACCACAGGCAGCGACGGCTTAAAGCCCGGCAGGGCTTCCGCCGTGCGGCGCCTTTCCTCGGTGATCGTCTCGCCGATGGCGACGTCCGCCACCGCCTTGATGCCGGCGGTGATGAAGCCGATCTCGCCGGCCCCCAGCTCGCCCACTTCCTTGATCTTGGGCGTGAACACGCCCACGCGCTCGACGTCGTAGGTGGCGCCCGCGTTCATCGTGCGGATCTTCATGCCCTTGGCGATGCGCCCGTCCTTGACGCGGATCAGCAGCACGACGCCGAGATAGAGGTCGTACCACGCGTCGACGAGCAGCGCCTTCAGCGGCGCCGCGCCGTCGCCCTTGGGTGGCGGCAGGCGCTTGACCAGCGCTTCGAGCACCAGGTCGATATTGAGGCCGGTCTTGGCCGAGATTGGCACCGCATCCGACGCGTCGAGACCGATCGTGTCCTCGATCTGCTTCTTGATGCGCTCGGGGTCGGCGGCCGGCAGGTCGATCTTGTTGAGGACCGGCACGATCTCGTGGCCCACGTCGAGCGCCTGGTAGACATTGGCGAGCGTCTGGGCTTCCACGCCCTGGCTTGCGTCCACGACCAGAATCGAGCCTTCGCACGCGGCAAGGCTGCGGCTGACCTCGTAGGCGAAGTCGACATGGCCGGGCGTGTCCATCAGGTTCAGGACATAGTCCTTGCCGTCCTTGGCCTTGTAGTCGAGGCGGACGGTCTGCGCCTTGATCGTGATGCCGCGCTCGCGCTCGATATCCATTGAGTCGAGCATCTGCTCCTGCATGTCGCGCGCCTCGACCGCCCCGCACGCCTGGATCAGCCGGTCGGCAAGCGTGGACTTGCCATGGTCGATATGGGCGACGATCGAGAAATTGCGGATCCGCGAGAGGTCGGTCATTGCGCTCTGGAGTCAAAAAAAGCGCGCCCGGAAAGGGCGCGGGATCGGACAGGAGCCGGAACATAGGCGGACGCACAGGGCGAAGCAACCCCGCCGCCCGGCCGCACGCGGCTGGGCGGCAAGCTGCTGAAAAACATCGGGAAACGGGGTCCGCGCGCTAGGCCGCGCGGACCCCGGCGAGGAACGCGGCGACCTGCTAGCGCAGCGCCTCACCAGCGTCGCTCCGGCTCCGCGAACGGACTCCAAGGCGACGACGACCGGCCGAGATCTCGCTCCTTGCGTTCGGGCGCGGCATTCGGGGATGCCGGTGCCGTTTCCAAATACCGCTTGTCGCGATTCCGGCGATCCCGCGGCGAATTCATAAGGCGACGCTGATACACGCGGTGCAATGATAGGACCGATGAAGGTGTGGCTTCCCCAACGAAAAAGCCTGATCTTCCGAGGCATCGCGCCCGAGCATATCGTGCTCGCGTTTGCCTGCCTCGTGATCGCCGGAATCTGGTCCGTCGTTTTCTGGAAAGTCGCGGAAGATCGGCGCGAAGTCTATTCTGCGGCGCAGGCTGAACTGCTCGGCGCGCAGAACCTCATCGCGGCGCAGTTCGCCCGCTCGACCGACATTGCCGTTTCCGTCATGTCCGCCATCGACGGCTGGATGGCAGGCCAGCGGCGCCCGTTCAGCGGTGCGACCGACATGGCGGATCTCGGCGAATTCATCGAGCGAAACATCCGGCATCAGTCGTTTCTGGTCCGGGTCCGTCTCTTCGACGCGGACGGCGAGCGGATCGCTCTGCCGACCAACCCGGAAGAAAGCTTCAACATTGCCGATCAGCCCTATATCAAGGAGCTCGAGGGAAAGGACGCCGATTTCATCGTCATCGGTCGGCAGGTCCGGTTCCGCGGTTACGACAATCCTGCCCTGAGAATCCTGCTCGTCGCGAAGCGGGCGCACGAAAATGTCTTCGGCGTCCGCTACATCGTCGCCGGAATCCTTGCGTCTGAGCTGGACAAGCTGTTCGACCGCGTCTTCGTTTCGGCTCCCGGCAACATCGGCGCCTTCCGCGACGACGGGTATCTGATCTACCGATATCCAGACCCGGACAATTTTGTCGGCGTCAAACTCGATCTCGACTATTTCATGGGGCCCGAAGCCGACCGGTCCGAGCTCGGCATCATTACAGGACGCAGCGACCCGACCGGGCGCGCCCTCCTCATTGCGTACAAGCGCGTCGACCAGTTGCCGATTTATGCCTATGCGAGCTTCCGGGGCGCGGATCTCGACACGCGGGCGCTCGCGCGCCGCCCCGTCTATTTCGGATTTGCGGCGGTCGCGACGCTCCTTTGCGTCGGCTTGGGCGTTTTCGTGATTGTATTCGCGCGCATCCGCGAGCGCGAGGCCACGCTCCTGCACCGCGCGCTCGTCGATTCCCAGGCGGCGAACGTCGCCAAACGGGACTTTCTCGCGAATGTCAGCCACGAACTCCGCACGCCGCTGAACGCGATCATCGGCTTTTCCGAAATGATGGCGACCGGCGTCTTCGGCGCCCTCACGGCGAAGAACGCCGAGTACAACGCCGACGTTCTCAAGGCCGGGAACCACCTTCTTTCCGTCGTCGACCAGCTGCTCGACATCGCGTCCATCGAGGCCGGGCGATCCCAGCTCAATCCGGAGATATTCAGCCCGTCCGCGACGATCGGTGAGGTCGTCGAAATTCTCGCGCCGCGGATCACCGACCGCAAGGTCAGCTTCAAACTGCTTCCGCCCGCCTTGGCCTTCGCCGTCCAAAGTGACCAGCGGATCGTGCGGCAGATACTTCTCAACCTTGTCGACAACGCGATGAAGTATTCCGGGAGACCCGGGCTGGTGCGGATAGGCTGGTCGGTCCGGTCAGACGGATTCTGGGAATTCTTCGTCGCCGATAACGGACAGGGCATCCCCGAAAGCGACCTGCCGCTCATCTTCGAGCCGTTCTGGCGAAGCGCCGGCGCCTACACCGCGAAGGCCGAGGGGAAGGGTCTTGGCCTGATGCTGACCAAGCAGATGGTGAGCCAGCTGCGGGGCACGATCGACGTGGAAAGCGCCGTCGGTTCGGGGGCCCGGTTCACGGTCGTGCTTCCGACGAAGCTTGCGGCCGGCTAACGCCGCCCGAACAGCTTCTCGATGTCGGCGAGCTTGAGTTCCACGTAGGTCGGCCGGCCGTGGTTGCACTGGCCGCTGTGGGGGGTGGCTTCCATCTGGCGCAGCAGCGCGTCCATCTCGGGGCCGGTGAGGCGCCGGCCGGCGCGCACCGAGCCGTGGCACGCGATGGTGCCGCACACGTCGGCCAGACGCTCTTTCAGCGACAGAGCGGCCCCGTGCTCGGCCAGTTCGTCGGCAAGGTCGCGGATCAGGCCGCGCACGTCGAGTTCGCCCAGCAATGCCGGCGTCTCGCGCACGGCCACGGCACCGGGGCCGAAGGATTCGACCGTGAGGCCAAGCTCGGCAAGCTCGTCCGCCTTCGCGACGAGGCGTGCCGCGTCGGCCTCGTCGAGTTCGACGATCTCGGGGATCAGCAGCGTCTGGCGTTTGACCCCGCCATTGGCGAGCGCTTCCTTCATGCGTTCGTAGACGAGGCGCTCGTGCGCGGCGTGCTGGTCGACCAGCACGATGCCGTCCTTCGTCTGCGCGACGATATAGGTCTCGTGCAGCTGGGCGCGCGCGATGCCCAGCGGCAGGTCCGGGGTGGTCTCGCCGACCGGGGCCGGTGCGGGCGCCGACGCGCCGAACGCAGGTGCGGGTACGGCAACGGGCGCGTTGTACGCGATGCTGCGCTCGGCCATGCCGGCCGACAGCGGCTGCGATCCCGCGAACTGGTATTGCGGCGGCTGGACCTGCGGGCGGGCCAGTTCCAGCGCTTCGACCGCCACGCGCGTCGAGGCGCGGAAGCCTGCGCGATCGAGCGCTTCCTTGAGGCTCGCCACGATCAGGCCGCGGATGCGCGCAGGCTCGCGGAAACGCACCTCGGTCTTGGCCGGATGCACGTTGGCGTCGACCATGTGCGTGGGTAGGTCGAGGAACAGCGCCACCGCCGGATGCCGGTCGCGCGCGAGGAAATCGGCATAGGCACCGCGCACGGCACCGGCCAGCAGCTTGTCGCGCACGGGCCGGCCGTTGACGAACAGGTACTGGTGCTGCGCGGTCGCGCGGTTATAGGTCGGCAGACCGGCATGGCCGGAGAGACGCACCTCCCCTTCCGGATCGGCGCGGCGCGCATCGAGTGCGACGGCATTGTCGAAGAAATCCTTGCCCACGACGGCGGCCACGCGCGTCAGCCGCGCGGTCGCCGCATCGCCCGTCGCGGCCGGCAGCTTCAGGATCGAGCGGCCGTCGGCGGTCAGCGAGAAGGCGATTTCGGGATGCGCCATGGCAAGGCGCGCGATCGCGTCCTCGCAGGCTTCGCGCTCGGCGCGCTCGCCTTTCAGGAACTTGAGGCGCGCGGGCGTGGCATAAAAAAGGTCGCGCACTTCCACGCGCGTGCCTGGCGGCGACGCGGCCGGGACGGGGGCGTGCTTGGCCCCGCCTTCGACGGAAATCGACCACGCCTCGGCGGCCGCACGCGGCCGGCTGACGAGGACAAGGCGCGCCACCGCACCGATGGACGGCAATGCTTCGCCGCGGAACCCGAGCGTGCGGATCGCCAGCAGGTCGTCGTCGGGAAGCTTCGACGTGGCGTGCCGCTCGACCGCGAGGTCGAGCTCGGCGGGGCTCATGCCCTTGCCGTCGTCGGCGACCGCGATAAGCGCGCGGCCCGCCTCGCCCAGCGTCACGTCGACGCGCGTTGCACCGGCATCGATCGCGTTCTCGACCAGCTCCTTCACGGCCGCTGCCGGCCGCTCGATGACTTCGCCCGCCGCGATGCGGTTGACGAGCGTTTCGGGCAGCAGCCGGATCGTCATCAATCCATGCCCTTGAGATACTTGCGCGCGAGGATCTTGCCGTCCTCGACCGCCGGCTGGTCGAACGGATCGACGCCGAAGAGCTCCGCCGTAATCACGGTCTCGAGCATGAAATGCATCAGGAGTGCGCCGAGCGCGTAAGCGTCGAGCTTCGGAAGCGTGATGAGCCGAACCGGACGGCCGCGCCGCGCCAGCGTCTCGGCCGTGGCCCGCCACGACACGTCGAGCACGTCGCCCATCGTGCGGCCTTCCAGCCAGTCGAGCGAAGGATCGCCGAGTGCCTCGGGCGTATAGCGCTGGCCGGCGCCGCGGGTTTCGCAGGCAAGGATCGTCACCAGCTTGTCGGCCGGCCCGTCGAGCCAGAGCTGGAGCTGGCTGTGCTGGTCGACGGTGCCCAGCGCGCGGATCGGCGTGGTTCCCTCGCCGCCCTTGCCGAGGCTTTCCGCCCACAGCTGCGCAAACCACTGGCCGAAGGGCCCGAGCGCGTCGACATAGGGGCACAGCACCGTCGTGCGATGACCTTTCGCGGCGAAGGCGGCGGCAAGTGCTGCCCCGTGGGCCGGCAGCGACGTCGCGGGATCGCCAAGGGCCGCATCGCGCGCGGCCTTGGCACCGGCGCGAAGGGCCTTGATGTCGATGCCGAGCAGGGCCGCCGGCAGCAGGCCGACGACCGACAGGACCGAATAACGCCCGCCCAGCGTCGTCGGATGCTCGATCTGCGGAATGCCCAGACGCCGGGCGAGGCGCGCCAGCGCATTGTCGGTCGGCTCGGTGATCGCGCGCGCGTGGCGCGCCGGATCGGCGAATTTCGGCAGGATCGCATGCGCCTGCGCCAGCGTTTCGGCCGTGCCGCCGGATTTCGAGACGATCAGCACGCCGGTATCGCTGAAATCGAGCGTGGCGAGCAGCTTGTCGAAGCCGAACGGATCGACGTTCTCGGCGACGATCAGCTTGATCGAGCCCTTGGGCCAATAGCCCGCCCCGCCATCGACGAGGGCGGCAAGCGTGCGCGCACCCAGGCTCGACCCGCCCGTCCCCAGCAGCACGATCGTGCCGAAGCCGCCCAGATCCTTCACCGCCTGCTCGATCGCCGCGTAGTCGTCGGTGCGGTCGGGCTGGTCGAGGAAGGCATAGGTGCCCTTGCCGACCGCCGCCTTCAGGCGCGCGAGCGCCGGCTTCGTGTGCGCGAGCGCGGCGTCGAGCGAAACGCCCGCGCAATGGCGCAGATCCTGGAGATAGGGCAGCGGCATGGTCGAGTCGTCTCCTAGACGGATGATAGCCGGATCTACTCGCCCGCCGCGATCCCGGCGGGCTGGCCGACCGCGACGACGAGCATGCGCGACGGCACGAACAGCCGGGCCGCCGCGCGGCGCGCGTCGGCGATCGTCACGGCCGCGATGCGCCGCTGGCGCTCTTCGAACCAGTCGGTGCCGCGCCCGTCGAGCCGCGCATTGACGAGCAGGCGCGCGATGCGGCTCACGCCCTCGAACTGCAGCGGGAACGAGCCGAGCACGTAGTCCTTGGCACCCTGCAACTCCGCCTCGCTCGGTCCCTCGCGCCCCATGCGTTCCCACTCGGCGCGGACCAGATCGAGCGCGCGGCCGGCCGTGCCGTTCTCGCTGGAGGTCGAGCCCTGCACGAGATTGGCGCGCTCGAAGATCGCAAGGCCGGTGCCGATGCCGTAGGTAAGGCCCTCGCGCTCGCGCACCGAGGCCATCAGGCGCGAATTGAAGCCGCCGCCGCCCAGCACGTAGTTGACGAGCGTGGCGGCGAACAAGTCGGGATCGTCGCGCGACACGCCTTCGCTGCCGAACAGCAGGAAGGTCTGCGTGCCCGGCCGCTGCAGTACGATCGTGCGCCCGGCCCCGCCGATGCCGGTCGCCGGGACCGTCGCGCGCGTGGATTTCGCGGGCAGGCCGCCGAAGGCGCGGTCGAGCAGCCGGCCAAGCTCGGCCGGATCGGTATCGCCGACGGCCGCGACGACGAGGTTGTCGCGCGCGTAGACGGCCGCCAGCTCGGCGCGGAAGTCGGCTTCGCCCAGCGAACGCACGCTGTCGGGCGTGCCGCGCGTGGGCCGCGAATAGGGATGCTCGCCGAAGGCCGCGCGCGCGAACGCGCGCCGGCCGGCCGTCTCGGGGCTGCCCTCGTCGCGCGACAGGCCGGACAGGATCGAAGCACGGATGCGCTCGATCTGTGCGGCGTCGAAACGCGGGCGCTGGAGGGCGTCGGCAAGCAGCCCGATGCCCAGCTCCTTGTCGCGCGCCAGCACGCGCAGCGAGCCCTGTACCGTGTCCGCTCCGGCCGAGAAGCCCAGCGAGATCGACTTGTCTTCAAGCGCCGCGGCGAACGCCTGCTGGTCGCGCGCGCCCGCCCCCTGCACGAGGAGGTCGGCCGTCATCGCGGCACGCCCTTCCTTGCCCGCAGGGTCGAGCGAGGAGCCGCCGCGCCACGAAAACTCGATCGCCAGCAGCGGCAGCGAGGCGTCGCGGATGAGCCAGGCCTCGATGCCGCCGGGGCTGGTCACGCGCTCGATGCGCTGGCCCTGCGCGTGCGCAGGCAACGCGAGCGTCACGAAAAACAGGGCGGCGAGGATGCGCAGATGCATTTCAGCTCCCCGGCTTGGGCAGCAGGATCGACGTGACGTGCGCTTCCGGGTCGAGCACGGCGCGCAGTGCGGCGTTCACCTGGGCGGCGGTCACGGCCGCCAGGCGCTGCGGCCAAGATTCGACATAGGCGACGTCGCGCCCCGTCGTGAAGGCGGTGCCGAAGGCACGCGCACCGGCCTGCAGCGAATCGCGCGCGAACACGGCTGCGTCGGCCATGCGCGTCTTGGCGCGCGCGACCTCCTCGTCGGTGAAGCCAGAGGAAAGCGTGTCGCGCAGCACCTTCTCGACCGCTTCTTCCAGTGCGGCCGGCTCGATGCCGGGGCGCGGGCTTGCGAAGACCCAGAAGCTCGAAAGATCGAGCGAGGCGGAGTCGTAGGAAGCGGCAGCGCCGGTGGCGAGCGACTGGTCGTGGACAAGGGCGCGCGCGAGCCGGCTCGACGGGCCGCCGCCGAGAAGTTCGGCCGCGACGTCGAGCGCGTCGGCGGAATCGGGGCCGAGCGTTCCCAGTGCACGCGACTGCGAAGGTGCGAGCCAGCCGCGCGACCACGAAGGCTGGCGCACGCGGGAATCCTTGAGCTCGACGCGCCTTGCCGCGATCGCGGGCGGCTCGTGCGCGCGCATGCGTTCGGGGACCGCCTTGCGCGGGATCGGGCCATAGAAACGTTCGGCGAGGACGCGCACCTCGGCGGCCGACACGTCGCCGGCGACGATCAGCATCGCGTTGTTTGGCGCATACCAGCGGCCGTACCAATCGAGCGCGTCCTGGCGCGTGAGGCCCTTCATCTCGTGTTCCCAGCCGATGATCGGCCGGCCGTAGGGATGGTTCAGGAACAGCGTGGCCATCGTCTGCTCGCGCAGGCGCGAGCCGGGGCGCTGGTCGACGACCTGCCGGCGTTCCTCGACGATCACGTCGCGCTCGGGCGTCACCTCGGCGTCCGACAGCGTCAGGTTCGCCATGCGGTCGGCCTCGATGCGCATCACCGTTTCAAGCCGGTCGCGCGCGACGTTCTGGAAATAGCCGGTGTAATCCCAGCTGGTGAACGCGTTGTCGCGTCCGCCGACGCGCGCGACGATGCGGCTGAACTCGCCGGGCGGCACGCTGGGCGTGCCCTTGAACATCAGGTGCTCTAGGAAGTGCGCGATGCCGGACTTGCCCTGCACCTCGTCGGCGGCACCGGCCTTGTACCAGACCATCTGCGTGACGATGGGGGCGCGCCGGTTCTCGATAACGACGACCTGCAGGCCGTTGGCAAGCTCGAACGTGGCGGGCGAGAAGACCTGCGCGGAAGCACCCGGCCCCGCGACGCATGCGACGAGAAGGCCGAGAGCGATCGCCTGGCCGCGCAGCGGGCTCAGAAAATGCCCTCGAGGATGCCGCGCGAGCGCTTCTTGATCGTCGGAATTTCGCCCTCGTTGGCAGGGCGGCCCGAAGCGGACGCTTCGCGCAGGCGCTGGGCCTCGCGGGCGGCGTCAAGCTGGCTGCCCGCATTGGGATCCGTCGCGCGCCAGAACAGCAGCCGGTCGACGAACGACTTGTCGGCCTCGGCGAGGCTCTGCGTCTCGCGGTCGATCTGGTCGCGTATGCCCGGATCGATCCGGTCGGCACCGATGCGGCCGAGGAGCTGCTGCTCGCCGGCACTGACCGGAGCACCCGAGGCGCGCGCGGCAGCCACCTGCGCGCCCGGCCGGTCGGGGCCGAACACGGCGCTGCGCGCGGCGTCCTGGGCGGTCGTCTCGTTGGGGCGTGCGGCCCCCGGTGCCGGCGGACGCAGGCCGTAATCCGGTGGCACGGCCAGCGGAGCGCGGCTCACGATGCGGAACTCGTCGGGCGTGGATTTCTCCCAGCCGAGCAGCTTGCGCGTCTCGCCGCATCCGCCCAGCGCCAGCGACGCCGCCATCAGCAGCATCGTCGCGCGCAGCCCGGCCCTGGAAACTCGAATCATCATGCCCTCTATTTTAGTCCGCTTCGCGGCCCGAAGAAAGCGTCGAAGAACAGACATGCAACACCGAGCGTAATCCCCGCATCCGCCACGTTAAATGCCGGCCAATGGTAGCCGAACGCGTGGAAATCGAAGAAATCGAACACGGCTCCGAAGCGCAGCCGGTCGACTACGTTGCCCACCGCCCCGCCCACGACGAGGCCCAGGGCGACAACGACCGTGGCGTTCTCCGCATTCCGCAGCCACCAGACGAGACCCGCGACGATCGCCATCGCGAGGGCCGCGAACAGATGGGCGGCCGACGACGAGCCGGTGTTGAACATGCCGAAGCTGACGCCGTAGTTCCACACGACGACGAGATTGAAGAACGGCAACAGCTCGACATGCGGACGGAAGCCGTCGATGAGATAGCGCAGCATCGCGAACTTGACGGCCTGGTCGAGCACCAGCACGCCGGTCGCGATCAGCAGCCCGCGGCGGAGTTTTCCCTCCGACGTCATGTGCCGACGACATCCGCGCAGCGCGCGCACAGCGACGGATGTGCGGCACGCGTGCCGACATCCGGCAGCACCTTCCAGCAGCGGTCGCACTTGGTGCCGGCCGCCAGCCCGACGACGACGGCCACGCCCGGTGCGTCGGGTTGCTGGAACGCGTCGGCCGGAACGGACCCGGTGCTGAACGAATGCGCCGACGTGATGAATATCTCGTTCCACGCCTCAGCTGACATCGACGACGAAACCTCGGTGCTGTCGACAAAAACGGTCGGGGCCGCCTGCAGCGACGAGCCGATCTTCTTTTCCGCGCGCGCCACTTCAAGCGCCCCCGTCACGACGCGGCGAAGGTCGCGCAGCTTCGCCCACTTGGCGGCAAGTGCGTCGTCCTTCCACGCGGCGGGTGTCTCGGGGAACACGTGCAGATGGACGGATTCCGCCTCGCCCGGATTGCGCGAACGCCAGGCTTCCTCGGCCGTGAAGCACAGGACCGGGGCAAGCCATTTCACGAGCCGCTCGTAGAGGGCCGCCATCACGGTGCGCGCGGCGCGCCGGCGCACCGACGATTTGGCATCGCAATAGAGCGCGTCCTTGCGGATGTCGAAATAGAAGGCCGAGAGATCCACCGCGCAGAAATTATGGAGCTCGGTATAGAACGCCGTGAACGCGAAATCGTTCACCGCCGTCTTGAGCGCGGCGTCCAGTTCGACCAGGCGATGCAGCACGAAGCGCTCGAGCTCCGGCATTTCGGCTTCCGGCAGCGCTTCGGCCGCGTCGTAGCCGTCGAGTGCGCCCAGCAAGTAGCGCAGCGTGTTGCGCAGGCGGCGGTAGTATTCGGCCTGCTGCTTCAGGATCTCCGGCCCGATGCGCAGGTCTTCCGAATAGTCGGACGCGACGACCCACAGGCGCAAGATGTCGGCGCCGTACTGCTCGATCACCTGCTGCGGGGCCGTCACGTTGCCCAGCGACTTCGACATCTTGCGGCCCTGCTCGTCGAGCACGAAGCCGTGCGTCAGCACCGCCTCGTAAGGCGCCACGCCGCGCGTGCCGCAGGCTTCGAGTAGCGAGGAATGGAACCAGCCGCGATGCTGGTCCGAGCCTTCGAGATAGAGCGAGGCCGGCCATTTGAGATCCCAGCCGGTCTTTTCCTTGGGCGGCTCGAGCGTGTAGGCGTGGCTCGACCCGCTGTCGAACCACACGTCGATCACGTCGCGGATCTGCTCGTAGGCTTCCGGATCGTAGCCGTTGCCCAGGAAGCGCGACGGCGGCGAGGCGTACCACGCGTCGGCGCCCTCGGCCTCGAAGGCGTCGGCGATGCGGTCGAACACCTTCTGGTCGCGCAGCAACTGGCCCGATTTCTTATCCACGAAGACGGCAATGGGAACGCCCCAGGCGCGTTGGCGCGAGATGCACCAGTCGGGCCGCGTCTCGATCATCGAACGGATGCGGTTCTGCCCGCTGGCCGGCACCCAGCGCGTCGCCTCGATCGCGGCCAGCGCCTTGGCGCGCAAGTCGTTCGTGGCCATCGAGATGAACCATTGCGGCGTATTGCGGAACAGGAGCGGCGCTTTCGAGCGCCACGAATGCGGATAGGAATGCACGAGCGTTCCCATCGCCAGCAGCAGGCCGGTGGGATCGAGCGTGGCGATGACCGCCTTGTTGGCGTCGCCCGGCTTGCCGTGCGGCGTGTAGACGCGCTTGCCCGCGAACAGCGCCACATGGTCGTAATAGGTGCCGTCGCCCGACACGGTCTGCGGCACTTCCACGCCGTGCTTGAGGCCCAGCTCGTAGTCGTCCTCGCCGTGGCCGGGTGCTATGTGCACGAAGCCCGTGCCCGCCTCGGTCGTCACGAAATCGCCGGTGAAGACCTTCACGTCGAAATCGTAGTAGCCGCCGGCACCTTCCATGCCGCGCAGCGGATGCGCGCACACCGTGCCCGCCATTTCCGCACCCGTCGCGCGGTCGTCGAGCTCGACATTGACCTCGGCGATCTTCGCGGCCTCGACGAACTCGGTCACGAGCGCCTTGGCGACGAGATAGCGCTGGCCCTTTTTCGCGCGCGAATCCTCGTGCACGGACTTGACCGTCACGAGGTCGTATTCGATCTCGGCACCCGCCGCGATCGCGCGGTTGCCCGGGATGGTCCACGGCGTCGTCGTCCAGATGACGATGGAAGCGCCTGCGTGCGAGGGCTTCGCCGCCTTCACGACCGGGAAGGCGAGATGGATCGTCGAGGACTTGTGTTCGTGATACTCGATCTCGGCCTCGGCAAGTGCGGTCTTCTCGACGACCGACCACATCACGGGCTTGGAGCCGCGGAACAGGCCGCCATTCATCGCGAACTTGGCGATCTCGCGCGCGATCTGCGCCTCGGCCGGAAACGACATCGTCGAATAGGGATTGTCCCAGTCGCCGACCACGCCCAGGCGCTTGAACTCGGCCTTCTGGATCTCGATCCACTTGGCGGCGAACTCGCGGCACTCGCGGCGGAACTCGACGATGTCGACCTTGTCCTTGTCCTTGCCCTTGGCGCGGTACTCCTCCTCGATCTTCCATTCGATCGGCAGGCCGTGGCAGTCCCAGCCGGGCACGTAGTCGGAATCGAGGCCGGACATCTGGCGCGTGCGCACCACGACGTCCTTCAGGATCTTGTTGAGCGCGTGGCCGATATGCAGGTGCCCGTTGGCGTAGGGCGGGCCATCGTGCAGCACGAACTTCTCGCGGCCCTTCGAGACCGCACGCTGGCGCTTGTAGAGCGCAAGCGTGTCCCAGCGCGCCAGCGTGTCGGGCTCGCGCTTGGGCAGGTCGCCGCGCATCGGGAACGCGGTCTGCGGCAGGAAGACGGTCGACTTGTAATCGGCGGGCTTGGCGGGTGCGGACATCGGACGGACGGCTCCGGATCGGATCAGGCGGCGAGAGAACGGCGATACGTGTCGAGATCGACGCGCTCGACATGCACGAGGGATTGCAGCACGTCGCGCACATGCGCGGCGACGTCGTCTTCAAGCCCGCGGCACTCGACGTCGATGGTCAGCATGCCGTCGACGACACGCGCGAGGAACCGTTCGGGCAGCAGGTCGCGTTTGGCGAACTGGTCGAGCACGCGCGCGGGCAAGCCGACATTCGGCTGGGCGACCACGGCGAAGAAACGCACGCTATCGGCGGGATTGGCTTGGGACATGACGCAGACACTCCACAGGGGCAACGAAGGCACGAATCGACGCATCCCGGTTCTCGACGAGAACCGGGCGGTTAATTCGCCCCTGCGGGCCGAAGGTGAAGCGATCGGGCGTCATCGGTCGGCACTATAGACGGTGACGGAAGCCCGTCAACCGGACGGGATCGCCGCAAAAGTTGGTTGACGGCAGTTGACGAGCGTTGACCGTCAACTGCCTAACCCTTTGATTCCGCTCGGAGGTGACGGGATGACGGCGGAATTTTCCTGTCACATGTAGGGCGGTCGGAATCGACATCGGTCAGCCTTCAGCAATATTTACGATATATAACCTATAATAGGAAAAATCGCAATCAGATTTTATCCGGCCCGGCGCGGCGGACGAGTTCGGCGCGCTCTTCGGCGCTGAGGGCTCTGAGGCCGACGGGAACGTTGCCGACGAGGAACCGCGACACGGCGCCGCTCGCGTCGACGAGCGGCAGCACGATGCGCTGCCACGACCGCGCCGACAGGAAGCTCGGCGAGAAATGCTCGCTGTAGATGGGCCGGCGCGACAGCAGCGAGGCGCGGTACATCGCCCGGTAGTAGGACCCGAAGCGCAGTTTCGTCTTTTCGCACATCGCGGCGACCGACCAGCCGGTCCAGTCCTGCCCGGCCACGCCGGCGATGCCCGACCCATAGAGCCGGTAGACGAAGTCGTCGCCCGACGGCAGGACGTCGAGCAGCAGGATGTAGCCGAGCGCCGGGCGCATCTGCACGGGATCGACGGATTCCTGCGCCGGCAGATCGCGCGGGCACGGCAGGCCGTGCCAGTAGTCGTACAGGAAGCGCAAGGTTGGATGATCGAGTGTGCCGGCACCCGGATCGGGCCGGATCGTCGGCCCCGGAACGCCGGCGGCGGCAAAATCGCCGTCGAACATTCCGGTCTCTCCGGCAAGGATGGCGCGCGCGAACGCATCGATGCGCGCGTGATCGCCGGGCGGCGGCACGAAAGCGACCGGCGCATGAGGGAACGCCGGCGCCTCGTGGAGCGGCTGACCAAATTTCCCGTCGCCCGTGCCGGCCGGCATCGCCGGTCTACGCCCGGAGACTCGCCCCCGTCGCCTTGGCGACGGCGGCGACGATCTTCGTGGCGACGGCTTCCAGGTCCTCGTCGGTCAGCGTGCGCTCGACGGGCTGCAGGCGCACGGCGATGGCGACCGACTTGCGGCCGTCGGCCACACCCTTGCCGCGATAGACGTCGAACACGCTGGCACCCGCGATCAGCGCCTTGTCGGCGGATTTGGCTGCACGCAGGATCGCGTCGGCCGCCACAGCTTCGTCGACGACGAAGGCGAAATCGCGTTCGACCGGCTGCAACGTCGCGAGCTTCAGCGCCGGGCGCTGGCGGCCCGCCTTGGCCTTGGGTGCCGGCAGCGCATCGAGGAACACCTCGCACGCGACGATCGGGAAATCGATGTCGAGCACCTTCAGCGCTTCGGGATGCAGCTCGCCGAACTGGGCGAGCACCGTCTTGGGCCCGAGCTTCAGCACGCCCGAGCGCCCCGGATGGAACCAGCCCGGGGCCTCGCGCGCCACGGCCACGTTCTCGATCGACAGGCCAAGCTGCTGGAGCAACGCGAGCGCATCGCCCTTGGCGTCGAACGCGTCGACATTGCGCGCCGTCTGCCCCCAGTGGCGGCCCACGGCCGAGCCGGCGCGCACGCACGTGGCGACCATGCGCTGCCCGGTCTCGGAAGGATCGTGGAAGATCGGGCCGACCTCGAACAGCGCGCTGTCCGGCCAGCCGCGATCGGCGTTGCGCCTGGCGGCATTGGCAAGGTTGGGGATGACCGACGGGCGCATGTAATCGAGATCGGCGCTGATCGGGTTGGCGAGTGCCAGCTTCGGGTTCGTGCCGCCGAAGGGCGTGGCGTGGCTTGCCTGCATGAACGAGAACGTCACCGCCTCGACGAGGCCCAGTCCCGCAAGCACGCGCTTGGCATCGCGCACGCGGCGCTGCGCGGGCGTGAGGGCGAGCGGCGGCATCGCGGTGTCGCGCGGCAGGCGCGCCGGCTGAATCGAATCGTAGCCGATGATGCGGATGACCTCTTCCACCAGATCGGCTTCGCCGTGCACGTCGGCACGCCAGGCCGGCGGGGAAACTTCGGACGCGTTGCCCTTGTCGGCGACCGTGAAGCCGAGTGCGCCGAGGATGCGCGCCTGCTCGGCCTTCGGCACGTCGAGCCCGCCAAGCGTGGCGCAGCGTTCGGGGCGCAGCGTGTAGCTGCGCTTCCATTCGGGTACGGCACCGGTGACGACCGGCTCGGAACATTCGCCGCCGCACAGTTCGAGGATCAGCTTCGTCGCGGCTTCCATGCCGTCGATCACGGCGGCGGGATCGAGGCCGCGCTCGAAGCGGTAGCGCGCGTCGGACAGGATCTGGTGGTGCCGGCCGGTCATCGCCACGCGGATCGGGTCGAACAGCGCCACTTCGAGGAACATCTCGGTCGTGTCGGGGCCGCATCCCGTGGTCGTCCCGCCCATCAGGCCACCCATCGAGACGGGCTCGCCGGTGCCGTCGCAGATCAGCGTCTCGCCGCCGGCCATCGTGTAGGCCTTGTTGTTGAGCGCGGAGAAAACCTCGCCGCCCTTGGCCGGCTTCAGGACCAGATCGCCCTTGAGCTTGCCGGCGTCGAACACATGCAGCGGGCGGTTGATGTCGAGCGTGAAGAAATTGGTGATGTCGACGAGCGTGGAGATGGGCCGCAAGCCCACCGCGATCAACCGGTCGGCCAGCCATTTGGGCGACGGGCCGTTCTTGAGGCCGCGGAAATGCCGGCCGACGAAAAGCGGGCAATGGCCCGGCTCGGCCAGCTCGAAGCGCACGCCGACGGGCGACTTGTACTTGCCGGGAACCTTCGCGACGGGTGCGGGCTTGAGCGTGCCGATGCCGGCGGCGGCAAGATCGCGCGCGATGCCGCGCACGCCGAGGCAATCGGCGCGGTTGGGCGTGATCGCGATGTCGATGACCGGATCGTCGTAACCGAGCAGTTCGGCGAACGGCTTGCCGACGGGTGCGTCGGCCGGCAGATCGATGATGCCGTCATGGTCTTCGCCAAGGCCCATCTCGCGCATCGACACGAGCATGCCGTTGGAAGCCTGGCCACGGATCTGGCCGGCCTTCAGCAGAAGACCCGTACCCGGAACGGTCGAGCCGACGGGCGCGAACACGCCCTTCATGCCGGTGCGCGCGTTGGGCGCCCCGCACACGACCTGCACGATGCCCGCCCCCGTATCGACCGTACACACGCGCAGCCGGTCGGCGTCGGGATGGGGTTTCGCTTCGATCACATGCGCGACCTTGAAGGCGGCCAGCGCCTTTGCGCGATCCTCGATCCCTTCGAGTTCGAGGCCGATCGCCGTCAGCGCCTTGGCGATGTCGTCGATCGAGGCCGTCGTGTCGAGATGCGTCTTGAGCCAGGAGAGCGTGAACTTCATCGCGCGAGACCGCCGGAAAGGGTGGGAACGTCGACGGCAAGGAAGCCGTAGTGCTTGAGCCAGCGCAGGTCGGCTTCATAGAAGGTGCGAAGGTCGGGGATGCCGTATTTGAGCATCGCCACGCGCTCGATCCCCATGCCGAAGGCAAAGCCCTGGTATTGGTCGGGATCGATGCCGCACATCGCGAGCACCTTGGGGTTCACCATCCCGCAGCCGAGGATCTCGAGCCAGTCGTCGCCGACACCGAGCTTCAGCTCGCCGCCGCCGCGCGTGCAGGCGATGTCCATCTCGGCCGACGGCTCGGTGAAGGGGAAGTAGCTCGGCCGGAAGCGGTAGCGCAGGTCCGGGATCTCGAAGTAGGCACGCACGAATTCCACGAGGCAGCCCTTGAGGTGGCCCATGTGCGTGGTCTTGTCGATGACGAGACCTTCGATCTGGTGGAAGTTCGGCGAGTGCGTCGCGTCGGAGTCCGACCGGTAGGTGCGCCCCGGCGCGATGACCCGGATCGGCGGCTTCTGCGCCAGCATCGAGCGCACCTGCACGGGGCTGGTGTGCGTGCGCAGCACGTTGCCGTATTGCTGGCCGTCCTCGCCGACCAGATAGAACGTGTCGTGGCTCTGGCGGGCCGGATGCTCGGGCGGGATGTTGAGGCGCGTGAAGTTGTAATCGTCGCTCTCGATGTCCGGCCCTTCGGCGACCGCGAAACCCATCTCGCCGAAGATCGCGACCAGTTCGTCGATCGTCTGGCTGATCGGATGGATGCGGCCTTCGGGCGTCGAACGTACGGGAAGCGACACGTCGACCGTCTCGGCGGCAAGCCGCGCATCGAGGGCGGCACCTTCGAGGGATGCCTTGCGCGCGTCGAGGCGGTTGGCGAGCGCATCCTTCAGAACGTTGAACGCGGCCCCGCGCGCCTTGCGCTCGTCCGCGGGCAGCGTGCCAAGCGTCTTCATCAGCTCGGTCACGCGGCCCTTCTTGCCGAGCGTTTCCACGCGCACGGCGTCGAGCGCTTCGAGGCTGGCGGCCGCGTCGATCTTCGCGGCGATCTCGGTTTCGATCTGCGTCAGGTCGTCCATGAACTCGTCACCGGTCTTGAAACGGAAAAAGGGGGCCCGGCCTTGAAGGCCAGACCCCCTCTGTCGGGTCGAAAGCGTCTTTAGACGAAAAGACGGCTTAGAGGGCGGCCTTGGCCTTCGCAACCAAGGCGCCAAAACCCTGCGGATCGGTCATCGCGATGTTGGCCAGCACCTTGCGATCGATCTCGATCGAGGCCTTCTTGAGGCCGGCGATCAGGTTCGAGTAGGTGAGGCCGTGCTCGCGCGCACCGGCATTGATGCGCTGGATCCAGAGTGCCCGGAATTCGCGCTTCTTGTTGCGACGGTCGCGGTAGGCGTACTGCAGGCCCTTCTCAAGGCGCTGGAGTGCCGCACGGAACGTTGTGCCGCTCCGGCCCACATAGCCGGAAGCGAGGTCGACGACTTTCTTGTGGCGCGCACGCCCGGTGACGCCACGTTTTACACGAGCCATTTTGTCTCTCCTTGCGTGCGGATCAGGCGTACGGGAGGAAGAAGCGCTTCACGCGCACTTCCTCGCCATGCGTCAGCGCGGAGGTGCCGCGCGACGAACGCTTCACCTTCTGGGGGCGCTTGCGCATGCCATGGCGCCGTCCGACCGCTGCGGCGAGAACCTTGCCGCTGGCCGTGACTTTGAACCGCTTCTTGGCGGCCGACTTGGTCTTCATCTTGGGCATTTGAAACTCCTTCGTAAGTTCCGAGCGGTTGGGCATGCCCTGTTGGAATGCGCTCCGGTCGGGGTCCCGAAGGTCCCCGAACGGCATTCCGCGCCGTGGCCGCTCCTGTTTGGAGGTCGCGGGTTATACAAGGGGGGCAGGGACTTGGCAAGCGGCCCCGGACGGACGGCGATTTCCCTTGTAAATCAGCCGTCAAAGTGGTCTTTGCGCCCCACGATCCTTTCTCTGGCCTGCCTCTTGGCGGCTTGCCCCTTCGGGGGTCCACCCTGGTCACACCCAGAAATCCGGTCGTCCAAAGCCGCATGCATCCTGCGTGCGGCGAGAATCGTCCGCGTTCCGGCTTGGCCGGGCGCGCGGGCAAACCCATGGAGGCCGAGATGGCTGATGGCAAAGTGAAGTGGTTCAACGCGACGAAGGGCTTCGGCTTCATCGTCCCGACCGACGGTACGCAGGACGTGTTCGTCCATATCAGCGCCGTCGAGCGCGCGGGTCTCAAGACCCTCGCCGAAGGCCAGGAAGTCTCGTTCGACCTCGTCCGCGATCGCGGCAAGACGTCGGCGGGCAACCTCAAGGTCGCCTAAGCACCCTTACCGGTGCGACGAAAAAGGGCCCCTCGCGGGGCCCTTTTTTTGTCGCCGGCGATGGGAGAGCACCGTTATTTGGGTGCCACGACCATCGTCATCTGGCGGCCTTCCATGCGCGGGTGCGCCTCGACCTTCACGAGCTGGCCGAGATCTTCCTTCAGGCGGTCGAGCAGCAGGTGGCCGAGTTCCTGGTGGACCATCTCGCGGCCCCGGAAACGCAGCGTCACCTTGACCTTGTCGCCTTCTTCGATGAAGCGGATCATCGCGCGCTTCTTGACGTCGTAGTCGTGATCGTCGATGCCCGGGCGCATCTTGATCTCCTTGATCTCGATGACCTTCTGCTTCTTGCGGGCCTCGTTGGCCTTCTTCTGCTGCTCGTACTTGAACTTGCCGAAGTCGAGCAGCTTGGCGACGGGCGGTTCGGCGTTGGGGCTCACCTCGACCACGTCGAGGCCGGCATCCCAGCCGAGCTGCAGGGCGTCGAAGACGTTCACGACACCGAGCATCTCGCCCTCCGCGCCGATCAGGCGCAGGTCGGCCGATTCGATTTCGTCATTGATGCGCGGGCCATCCTTGGCGGGCGCTGATTCCTGGGTCGGACGGGCGATGGCAATTACCTTTCAGCAGTTGGAAACCGGGCGAATTTACGCGCGCAGGCCGGCAAGTCAAGGCCGGCAAGCCAAACACGGGGCAAGTCAGGCCCGGCGCGGCCGCCCGGCAGCCGGCGCCTTGCCTTCGCGCACGAAAAGCAGGCGCATGACCTCGTCCACGCCGAGGCCCTTGAGGCTTTCCCGGCGCAGGACGGCCACTTCGGCCCCCCGCGGCGCGCAGAGCCGGGGGTCGGACTCGGTCGAGAACAGCACGACCGACGGGCAGCCGGCCGCCGCGATCAGGTGCATGGGGCCGGTATCGTTGCCGATCGCCGCCCCTGCCCCGCGCGCCATCGCGGCGATGTCGGCGAAATCCGTCTGTCCGATCAGGTCGCGCGCCCGGGGGGCGACGGCGCGGATCGTCTCGCCCAACCCCTTCTCGTCCGGTCCGCCGATCAGCACCGGCGTGGCGCCATGCGCCAGCAGTTCGGTCGCCAGCGCGCCGTATTTCGCGACCGGCCAGCGCTTGGCCGGCCGGCCGGCCGATCCGCCGGGCACCAGCAGCACATAGGGGTCGGGCAGCTTGAAGCGCGCCAGATCGGCCGAAACCCAGCCGACGTCGGCGGCCGGCACGTCGGCGATGCCGGCCATCGCGAGCTGCTCGCGCTGCCGGTCGACCGTGTGCATGGAATCGCGCGCCGGGTTGGCGTGCGGCAGGCTGCAGCCGGACGCGATCCCCGACCAGGCCGGCCGGCCCGGCCCCATCAGGCGGAAATAGAGCCCCGACCGGTCGGAGGTCTGCAGGTCGTAGACGCGCTGGAACTTGCCGCCGCGCAACTTCGCGCGCAGCGCCATCAGGCCGGGCAGGTTCAGCTTGTGCGGGCGCGGATCGACCCACACCTCGTCGACATAGGGGCTCGCCCGCAGGAAATCGGCGAACGGCGCACTCGTCAGCAGCACGATCTGCGCGTCCTTGTGGTGCGCGCGGATCGCCGCCATGGGCCCGAGCGCCTGCACCACGTCGCCGAGCGCGCCGAGCTTGATGACGAGAATGCGTGCCACGCCCGCTTCGCTCATCCCCAGACCTCGGGATAGGTCTCGCGCAGCAATTCCTCGTAGACGTCGAGCGTGGCCTGGCACATGCGCTCTTTCGTGAAACTTACGCGCACATGGTCGATCGCGGTCTCGGACAAAAGCTTGCGGCCCGCGGCGTCGAGCGCCAGCGCCGAGCGCAGCGCATCGGCAAGTGCGTCGACGCGGCCCGACGTGAACGTCCAGCCGGTCTCGCCCTCGATCAGGATCTCAGGCGCTGCCCCGTGCGCCGGTGCGACGACCGGCCTTCCCATCGCCTGCGCTTCGGCCACCACGCGCCCGAAGGCTTCGGGGTCGGTCGATGCCGAAACGACGACGTCGGCCAGCATGTAGGCCGCCGGCATGTCCGCGCAGTGGTCGACGATGCGCGCGATGCCTTCCAGCCCGCGCGCGCGCACGCGCTTTTCCAGTTCCGCGCGATAGGCGGTGCGGCCCTGGTCGGAGCCCACGAACAGCAGCACGATGTCGCGCCGGCCGAGCTTCGCCACCGCGTCGATCAGCAGCGTCTGGCCCTTCCAGCGCGTGAGCCGGCCCGGCAGCATGATCACCGGCAGCCCGTCGGGCAGGCGCCACTCGGTCGCGAGTTTCACCTGCCGCTCGACCGATACGCGTGCGGGGTCGAACTTCGCGATGTCGATGCCGCGATGGATCACGCGCACCAGCGTGCTGGGCACGTGATAGGTCTGCGAAAGATGGCGGGCGATGAATTCGGAGATC
Organism: Tagaea sp.; assembly: GCA_965279525.1. Lineage (GTDB taxonomy): Bacteria > Pseudomonadota > Alphaproteobacteria > CACIAM-22H2 > CACIAM-22H2 > Tagaea. The sequence goes on from CBDIIB010000005.1 coordinate 491,837, forward strand.
GCGATGACGCGCGCCCCCTTCGCCATGATCGAATTGTAATAGCGCTTGATCGGGTTGCCGAAATTGTAGGTGCCGTGGAACGTGGTCATGAACGCGACGCGCTCGCGCCTTGCGGCGGCACGCGCACTCCACGCCGGAGCCCGGCTGCGCGCATGGACGATGTCGGCGCCGGTCTGGCGGATCGCTTCGGCCAGGCGCGTGACGTTGCGGCGCATCGTGAACGGGTTCTTCGACGCGACCGGCAGCGTGATGTGCGTGGCGCCCGCACGCTCGACCTCGCGCACCATCGGCCCGCCTTCGGACACCACGATCGAGCGCCAGCCGGCCTTGACGGTCGCGGCCGCCACGTCGACCGCCCCCCGCTCGACCCCGCCGGTGACGAGGGCTGGCAAAACCTGCATGATGACCGGAACGCGCGCGGCGACGGGCAGGCCCGTCCCGGGCCGGTCATCCGCTTCCGTTTCTTTGCCGTTCAAGGATTGCATGTCGTCCGACCTAACGCGCCCGGGCTTTTTCGCCCATCCCGATCCGCACGCACCCCGTATCGCCTATCGCCGGATTCGCGGCAAGTCCCCCGGAATCGTGTTCTGCACCGGATTCATGTCGGACATGAACGGTTCCAAGGCATTGGCGGCCGAGGAATGGGCGCGAAAGCGCGGCCAGGCGTGCCTGCGCTTCGATTATCGCGGCCACGGGGAGTCGGAGGGAACCTTCGCGGACGGCACGATCGGGCTGTGGCGGGACGACGCACTTGGCGTGTTCGACGCGCACACCGACGGCCCGCAGGTCGTCATCGGCTCGTCGATGGGCGGGTGGATCGCCCTCCTCCTCGCGCTGGCACGGCCCGCGCGCGTGGCCTCGCTCGTCGGGATTGCCGCCGCCCCTGATTTCACCGAGGACCTGATCTGGGCAAAGCTGCCCCCGCCACTGCGCACGAAGATCGAGACCGAGGGCAGCTTCCAGGAGCCGAGCGCCTATGGCGACACGCCCTATACGATCACCCGCGCGCTGCTCGAGGACGGCCGCCGCCACCTGCTGCTGCGCGGCCCCATCGCGTTCGAGGGCCGCGTGCGCCTGCTGCACGGCATGCTCGACTCCGACGTGCCGTGGCAATGGTCGCCGAAGATCGCCGAGCGGCTGACGTCGCCCGACACTCGCGTGACGCTGGTCAAGGATGGCGACCACCGCCTGTCGCGCGAGCAGGATCTGAAACTGCTGACCGATACGCTGGACGAGCTATGCGGCTGATCGCCCGACGCGGCGTGCTCGCCGCAGGGCTTGCGGCATTGGCCCCACGCGCCCGCGCGCAAGGGCTGCGGGCCGGCGTCGTCGTCATGCACGGAAAGACCGGGATGCCGGGCTTTCCCGGCCTGCGCACGCTTGCCGCGCGCATCGAGGCAGCCGGAATGCGCACGGTCCTCCCCGAGATGCCATGGTCGCGCAACCGCTACATCGACGGACCGGTGGAAAAGGCGTTCGACGAGATCGGGCGGGAGCTTGCGCGGCTGAAATCGGCGGGAGCGGCGAAGCTGTTCCTGGCGGGGCATTCGATCGGCGCCACAGCCGCCCTCGGCTATGCGGTCGCGCGCGGCGGCATCGACGGCGTGGCGATGGTCGCGACCGGGCACGTGCCGCAGTTCTATTACAACGTGGCATTCACGGCGAACCTGGCGGTTCGCGATTCGATCGACCGGGCGCGCGCGATGGTCGCCGCCGGTCGCGGCGGCGAGAGCGCCGGGTTCGCCGACAACAACCAGGGCAACGCGCTGTCGCTGCGGATGACGGCGGGCGAGTATCTTTCGTGGTTCGAGCCGGGTGGTGCCATGGACCCGCACGCGCTCGTCGCCAAGGCGCCCTGCCCGGTCCTGTGGGCCATCGGCCTGCAGGATGGTCTCTATGCGTCGAGCCGCGCGCAGTATTTCGACCGGCTGCCGCCGGATCCGCGCCACGCGTTCGTCGCGGTCGCCGGCGGGCATCTCGACACGCCGGCGGCGGCGGCCGACGACGTCGCTTCGTTCCTGAAATCTCTCGCCTAGGACCCCGCGTCCAGCAGCGCCTTCAGCCCCGCGCGATAGTCGGGATAGGCGAGCTTCACACCCAGCGTGTCCTTGATCTTGCGGTTCATCACGCGCTTGTTCTCGGCATAGAACGAGCGCGCCATCTCGCTCATCGATTTCTCGGCAAGCGCATAGGGCACTTCCGGCGGCGCTTCCACGCCGAGCAATGCCGCCGCATACGCGATCACGTCCTGGGGCGGGGCCGGATCGTCGTCGCACACGTTGTAGACCGCACCGGCTTCGGGTGCGGCGATCGAGGCTTCGAGCACGCTCGCGATATCCTCGACATGGATGCGGCTGAAGACCTGGCCGGGCTTGACCACGCGTTTCGCGTTGCCGCCGCGCACGGTATCGAGCGCACTGCGCCCCGGCCCGTAGATGCCCGCGAGCCGGAAGACATGTACCTTCTGCCCGACGCGGCCCAGACCGAGCCAGCCTTCCTCCGCCGCCACGCGGGCCTTGCCGCGCGTGCCGACCGGATGCAAGGCACCGCGTTCGTCGACCCATTCGCCGGCCCGGTCGCCATAGACGCCGGTGGTCGAGAGGTACCCCGTCCACTTGACGCCTTCGAGCCGGATCAGGTCGTTGGCGTGATGGTCGAGGACCGGATCGCCCTTCGTGTCGGGCGGCACCGACGACAGGATATGCGTGGTCCCGGCAAGGGCGGCGGCTGCATCGGCCAGCGGCCGGCCGCGGTCGAACAGGAACGGCTCGATGCCGGCGGCGCGCAGGGCTTCGGCCTTCTCGGCCGTGCGGCACGTGCCGGCCACGCGCCAGCGTCCGGCGATCAGCCGGCGTGCCAGCGCCATCGCCGAGTAGCCGAGACCGAAGCAGAACAGCCGGTTGGCGCGCGCGGGATGGAGCGGGATCGCGTCTGGAAGCCTGGTTGCCATCGTGACTCCAAGTCTATGGCATCGCGGCCGCGTCGGCGCTACACCCTCGCGCATGAAACGATTTGCCCTGCTCCTTCTCGCGCTCGCGGGCGTGCTGGCATCCGCCCCCTTGGAAGCCCAGCAGCCCCCGCGCCGCACCCAGACGCCCGTGCAGAGCGCGCCGCCCGGTGCGGGCGTGGCCCGCCCATTGCCGCGCCTGGAGCCGTCGCCCGCCGCCGCCAACGAATACGACGCGTGCCTGCGCAGGGCCGAGCGCGAGCCCGACGCCGCGTTCGAGGACGCGCGCGGCTGGGCGCGCACGCGCGGCGGCGGGGAACCGGCCGAGCATTGTGCGGCGGTCGCCCTCTTCAATCGCGGCTCCTTCCGCCAGGCGGCCGACGCCTTCACCGACCTTGCCGCGCGCTTCCGCGACCGGCGCACGCTGCTGCGCGCAAGCCTTGTGGCGCAGGCCGGCCGCGCGTGGCTCGCCGCCGACGAACCGGCACGCGCGGTGTCGGCTTTCGCCGCCGCCATCGAGATCTCGCCCGACACGCCGACCTTCTGGATCGACCGCGCCGAGGCGCAGGCCGCCGACGGGAAATTCTGGGAAGCGATCGACGATCTCAACCGTGCCATCGACCTCGACGCCCGGCGCGGCGACGCGCACGCGTTGCGCGCGGCGGCCTACCGGCAGGTCGACGCGACGGACCTTGCGATCGAGGACGCGGATGCCGCCGTGCGGCTGGCTCCCAAGCTGCCGGAAGCGTGGCTCGAACGCGGGATCCTCAAGCGCATCCGCGGCGACAAGGATGGTGCCAGGCGCGACTGGCGCGAGGTGCTGCTGCTCGAACCCGACGGTCAGGCGGCCGAGACGGCGCGTGCCAATATCGAACGCATGGAACTGGGGATCGATCCCCCGCCGCCGCCGCCAAGGCCGCGGCGCTAGGCTTTCGCCTTCGAAAGTTCGCCCGACAGCACGCGCGCGATCAGCGCGCGGGTCGCGTCGATCCCGTAGAGGGCGATGAACGAGCCCATGCGCGGGCCCTGGCTGGCGCCGAACATCGTCTCGTACATCGCCTGGAACCACGCCTTCAGTTCGGGGAACGCGTGGCGCTTGCCCACCGCGTAGACCTCGTTCTGGATGTCTTCGGCGCTCGCGTTCGCGGCAAGCCCGGCAAGGCACGCATCGAGATCGGCGATGGCCGCATGTTCCATGTCGGTCGGCTTGCGGAACACGCGCGTCGGCCCGACATAGTCGCGGAAATACGCGATCGCATGGCGCACCAGCCGGTCGAGCATCGGGTTCGCCGCCGGGGTCGCCTTGGGCGCATAGCGCGTGATGAAACCCCACAGCACGTCGGGCTCCAGCGAGTTCGCCACGCCGACGAGGTTGAGCAGCATGCTGAACGGCAGGCCGTTGGCCTCCGGTGCCGGCGGCTTGCCGCCATGGATGTGGAAGGCCGGATTGTCGAGCCGCTGCTGCACGGTCTGCGCGGGGAAGCGCTCGACGAACGAAAGGTAGTCGTCGACATTGCGCGGAATCACGTCGAAATGCAGGCGCTTGGCGGCCTTGGGCTGCTGGTACATGAACAGCGACAGGCTCTCGGCCGGCCCGTAGGTGAGCCACTCCTCGATCGTCAGCCCGTTGCCGCGCGACTTCGAGATCTTCTCGCCCTTCTCGTCGAGGAAGAGCTCGTAGGTGAAGCCTTCGGGCGGCTTGCCGCCGATGGCGCGCGCGACCTTGGACGAGTACTTGACCGAGTCGATCAGGTCCTTGCCCGACATCTCGTAGTCGACTTCGAGCGCGGTCCAGCGCATCGCCCAGTCGATCTTCCATTGCAGCTTGCAGGCCCCGCCGGTGACGGGCGTTTCGACGAGGTTACCCGCGTCGTCGCGCCAGACGATCGTGCCGGCGTCGGGCTTGGCTTCCACCGTCGGCACCTGCAGCACGCGACCGGACTTCGGGCACACGGGCATGAAGGGCGAATAGGTCTGCCGGCGCTCCTCGCGCAGGCTCGGCAGCATGATGTCCATGATCGCGCGGTAGCTGCGCAGCACCTTGAGCAGCGTCGCGTCGAACTTCCCCGACTTGTACATCTGGGTCGAGGACACGAACTCGTACTCGAAGCCGAACCGGTCGAGGAATTCGCGCAGCATCGCGTTGTTGTGCGCGCCGAAACTGTCGAACTTGCCGAACGGGTCGGGTACGGCCGTCAGCGGCATGCCGATGTTCTTCGCCAGCATCTCGCCGTTCGGCACGTTGTCGGGCACCTTGCGCAGCCCGTCCATGTCGTCGGAGAAGGCGAACAGCTTGGTCGGCACGTCCGACAGCATCTCGAATGCCTTGCGCACCATCGTCGTGCGCACGACCTCGCCGAACGTGCCCAGATGCGGCAGGCCCGAGGGGCCGTAGCCGGTCTCGAACAGCACGTAGCCCTTGGCCGGGACCTTTTCGCCGGTGCGCGCGACGAGACGGCGCGCCTCCTCGAACGGCCACGCGCGGCCTTTCATCGCGTCCGCGCGCGTCGGCGGGGCGGAAGAAAGGGGGGCGGCGGGATCGGTCATGGCGCTCTCGAAAAGGATGGCTCGGAAAGGACGGTCGAAACGGCCCGCGAAACTACGGCCCATGCGCCGGTGCGTCAACGCCCCGCAAAGCCCTATGATGCGTCATGCGCGATTCGCCCCCCTCGTCCGACGCGCCCCCGTCGGCCAACGCAACGGTCGTTCCCTTCCGCGGCAGCAATCCGCGCACGTCGCTCGTGCGCGTGCCCGCCGTCCCGGTGATCGCCGCGGGCGTGGCGCAGGCCGCATGGTTGACGGCCGATGGCGAGATCGAGGAGATCCGCCTGTCCGAAGCCGCGCGCCGCGCGATGACCGAGCCGCCGATCGCGGTCCATGCGCCCGCGACAGCGCGTCGGCTGGGGCTCGACCGGCTCGCCTGCTACGACGCGCTCGAGCTTTTCGCTTTCGTGCGCCCGGCGCGCTTCTGCCTGCCGACCGCGCGGGGGCTGGCGGAGGCGCTCGGCCTGCCCGTCCCGCACGGCCTGTCGGCCGAGGTGCAGGCCGTGCACGAGGCAGTCCGCCTGCTGCTGACCGAATTGGCCGAGCCGCTCGTCGCGCGCAATCCCGACGTGGTCGGCGCCGCGCGCGCCATGGCACGCGGCGGCTGGCGCTGGGCCGAATGCGTGCTCGCGGCTTTGGGCGATTCGCCCGGTGCCTACGAGACCGACCGTTCGGTGCAGGGGCTGGAAGCCTGGCGGCGCATCGAGGAATGGGTCGAGACCGCGCCTGAGCCGCCGCCCGGCAACCTTGCCGTCGATCCCGACGAAGCGCGCCGCCGCCTGGCCGACATGCTGGGCGCCGACAGCGAGGCACGGCCCGAGCAGGCGGACTATGCCTCGGCCGTCTCGCGCGCCTTTGCACCCCGCGATGAGGCCGACGCCCCGCGCCTCGTCGTTGCCGAAGCGGGAACCGGTGTCGGCAAAACGCTCGGCTATCTCGCCCCGGCCACGCTGTGGGCGGAGAAGAACCAAGGCGCTGTGTGGATCTCGACCTACACCAAGAACCTCCAGCACCAGATCGACCGCGAGCTTGACCGGCTGCATGACGAGCCGGCGACGAAGGCGCGCAAGGTCGTCATCCGCAAGGGGCGCGAAAACTATCTTTGCCTGCTCAACCTCGAGGACGCCGTGCGCGGGATTACCTCGCGCCCGCAGGATGCGCCGGCCCTGGGATTGATGGCGCGCTGGGCGGCCGCAAGCCGCGACGGCGACATGGTCGGCGGCGATTTCCCGGCATGGCTGCCCGATCTGGTCGGCAAGGCGCGCACACGCGGGCTCGCCGACCGGCGCGGCGAATGCATCTATTCGGCGTGCCCGCACTACATGCGATGCCCGATCGAAAAATCGGTGCGCCGCGCGCGCAAGGCCGAGATCGTCATCGCGAACCACGCGCTCGTCATGATGCAGGCGGCGCTGGGCGCTGCCGCCGTCGATCTTTCCGCCGGCTCCGCGCAATCGACGCTGCCCACGCGCTACGTGTTCGACGAAGGCCATCACGTTTTCGATGCCGCCGATTCCGCGTTCGGCGGCGCTTTGACGGGGCAGGAAACGGTCGAACTGCGCCGCTGGATCGTCGGCGCCGAAAGCGGCACCCGCAGCCGCGTGCGTGGCCTGAAAGCGCGTGCGGGCGAGCTGGTCGCCGATATCGACGGCGGGCCGGACCTGCTGGAAAAGGCGGTTGCCGCCGCGCGCGCCCTGCCCGGCGAAGGCTGGCTGCAGCGCCTTGCGGGCGAAACGATCGGGCCGACCGAAGCGTTCCTCGCGGTGGTGCGCCGGCAGGTTCTGGCGCGCGCGTCTTCGGACGCGAGCGACGGCTATTCGCTGGAGACCGACTGCCGCCCGCCGCTCGACGGGCTGATCGACGCGGCCGAGAAGCTGGATGCCGCCCTTGCGCGCATCGCCGAACCGATGATCGCGTTGGCCAAGCGCCTCGTCGAACGGCTCGACGACGAGGCCGCCGAACTCGACACCGCCACGCGCGCGCGCATCGAGGCGGTGGCGCGCGGCATCGCCAGGCGTGCGGGCAACGAGCTTGCCGGCTGGCGCGGCATGCTGAAGGCGCTGTCGGGCGACACGCCGGCCGATTTCGTCGACTGGATGGCGCTCGAGCGCATGGACGGGCGCGATGCCGACGTGGGCGTGCACCGGCGCTGGATCGATCCGACGGTGCCGTTTGCCGCAGCCGTGCTGCGGCCGGCACATGGCGCGCTCGTCACGTCGGCCACGCTCACCGACGCGACCGGCGATATCGAAGCGGACTGGGCGGCGGCGGCGGCGCGCACGGGTGCGGCCCACATGCCTGAATGGACGCGCGCGCAGGTCCCTTCGCCGTTCGACTATGCCAAGAACACGCGCGTGTTCGTCGTCACCGACCTCGCGCGCGACGAACCGGACCGCGTGGCGGCGGCTTATCGCGAATTCTTCCTCGCATCCAAGGGCGGCGCGCTCGGGCTGTTCACCGCGATCGGCCGGCTGCGCGCGATCCACGGGCGCATCGGGGCGGCACTCGAGCGTGCGGGCCTGCCGCTCTACGCCCAGCATGTCGACCGGCTCGACGTGTCCACGCTCGTCGACATCTTCCGCGCGGAAGAAGATTCGTGCCTGCTGGGGACCGACGCGGTGCGCGACGGCGTGGACGTGCCCGGCCGTTCGCTGCGCCTGATCGTGTTCGACCGCGTGCCCTGGCCGCGGCCCGATATCCTCCATAAGGCGCGGCGCGCCCATTTCGGCAAAGCGGCCTACGACGACCGGCTGGTGCGCCTGCGCATCAAGCAGGCGTTCGGCCGGCTGGTGCGCCGGGCAGACGATACCGGCGTGTTCGTGCTGCTGGATTCCCGATTTCCCTCGCGCCTTGCCAAGGCGTTCCCCGAGGGTGTCACGATCGAGCGCATCGGGCTTGCCGACGCGATCGCGCGCACGCACGAATTCTTCAGTTCGGGCGGATCCCCTCGAACAGGATCATGATCGTCGAGATCACGACCGGCGACAGAACGGTCGAGATCAGGATGGTGGCCGACGCGCGCTCGACGAACTGCTTGTATTGCTGGGCGAGCACGAAGCACAGGGCCGCCGTCGGCAGCGAGGCGAGGATGACGGCCGAGCCGCGCCAGAACGCGTCGAGCCCGAAATAGCCGGCAAGCCACCAGGTGGCCAGCGGCTGGACGATCAGCTTCACGTAGACGAGCCAGCCCACTTCCGCGAGCTTCCTGCCGCCCACCAGCGTGCGCAGCGAGCGCGTGGAAAGGAACAGGCCGATGGCGAACAGGGCCGCAGGCCCGGCCGCCGCCCCCAGCAGCTCGCCGAAGTTCGACAGCGGCTTTGGCATCGGCAGGCCCGAGACGTTGAAGGCGAGGCCCGACAGCGGGGCGACGATCAGCGGGCTGGTCGCCAGCCCCTTCAGCACCTTGCCGAATGCCCTGAACGCACCGCCCTGCCCGGCGAGATCGGCCTCGACGATGATCACGGTCGTGGCGACAAGCAGCAACGTGTAGCTGACCGTGGCGATGACGGCGGGCAGCACACCTTCGGGCCCGAAAGCGGCGAGGAACAGCGGAATGCCCATGTACCCGGCGTTCGAGAACGTGCCACTGAGCAGGGCGAGGGCGACAACCGCCGGCCGGTCGCGGAACGCGATCACGCCGACGACAAGGGCGATCAGCCACGTGATGGCGACACCGCCCATGAAGGTCGCGATGAACGGAAGATTGAAGACCTGGTCGAGCGGAACGCGCGCCGGCCCCAGGAAAAGCACGGGCGGCAAGGCGAACCAGTAGCAGAACTTGTTGAGCGCGTCGGAGCTGTCCGGCCCGAGCAGCTTGATGCGGCCCGAGAAATACCCCGTCAGGATGATTCCGAAGACCGGCAGGATGACGTCGAAGATCGCGCGCATGGCAGGGGGCGGAAGCTACAAGCGGCCGGTTGCGCCGTCCAGAAGTCCCTGCCGCGGCCCCGCGGCAATTCGTCCCGCCGGCCGGCGCCGGGATGTGCGAATATCAGTCTTCTCTAAAATATGGGGTCGGATCATGGGTATGAATGTCGGCGGCATCGACCGCATCCTGCGCGCCGTCGCGGGCCTGTTCATCCTGTCGCTTTACTTCTGGGGGCCGCAGAGCCCGTGGGCGCTGGTCGGTCTCGTGCCGCTCGCCACGGCGATATTCCGCTTCTGCCCGGCCTATACGCTGCTGGGCATCAAGACCTGCCGGACCGGCTGAAAAAGAAAAAGGGCCGCGGCATGCACCGCGGCCCTTCCCGTTCGTTCCGGACGCAAGAGCGGCTTAGTAGTCGCCCATGCCGCCCGCCGGAGCCGCCGGTGCCTTCTCGGGCTTCGGCGCCTCGGCGATCATCGCCTCGGTCGTGATCAGCAGGGCCGCGATCGACGCGGCATCCTGCAGGGCCAGGCGAACGACCTTGGTCGGGTCGATCACGCCGTCCTTGACCATGTCGACGAACTCGCCGGTCTGGGCGTTGTAGCCCATCGTGGCCGACTTGCCTTCGAGCAGCTTGCCGACGATCAGCGAGGCGTCCGCGCCGGCGTTCTCGGCGATCTGGCGTGCCGGGGCCTGGAGGGCCTTGCGCACGATGTCGATGCCGACCTGCTGGTCGTGGTTGGCGACCTTGATGCCTTCGAGCGCGCGGATCGCATAGAGGAGTGCCGCACCGCCGCCGGGCAGGATGCCTTCCTCGACCGCGGCCTTGGTGGCGTGCATCGCGTCGTCGACGCGATCCTTGCGCTCCTTGACCTCGACCTCGGTCGCACCGCCCACGCGGATGACGGCGACGCCGCCCGCGAGCTTGGCCAGACGCTCCTGCAGCTTCTCGCGGTCGTAGTCCGAGGTCGTCTCCTCGATCTGCGCCTTGATCTGCGCGATGCGCGCCTCGATGTCCTTCTTCTTGCCCGCACCGTCGACGATCGTCGTGTTGTCCTTGTCGATGCGCGTCTTCTTGGCGCGGCCCAGCATGTCGAGCGTGACGCTCTCCAGCTTGATGCCGAGATCATCCGAGATCACCTGGCCGTTGGTCAGGATCGCGATGTCCTCGAGCATCGACTTGCGGCGGTCGCCGAAGCCGGGCGCCTTGACGGCGGCGATCTTGAGGCCGCCGCGCAGCTTGTTGACGACGAGCGTGGCGAGCGCCTCGCCTTCGACTTCCTCGGCCACGATCAGCAGCGGCTTGCCCGTCTGCACGACCGCCTCGAGGACGGGGAGCAGCGGCTGGAGCGAAGCGAGCTTCTTCTCGTGGATCAGGATGTAGGCGTCATCGAGTTCGGCCGTCATCTTGTCGGCGTTGGTCACGAAGTACGGCGACAGGTAGCCGCGGTCGAACTGCATGCCCTCGACGACGTCGAGTTCGGTCTCGAGGCTCTTGGCCTCCTCGACCGTGATGACGCCTTCCTTGCCGACCTTCTGCATCGCCTTGGCGATCATCTCGCCGATCTCGCGCTCGCCGTTGGCCGAGATCGTGCCGACCTGGGCGACTTCGGCATCGGTCGTGATCTTCTTGGAGCGCTTCTTGAGGTCCTCGACGACCTTCTCGACCGCAAGGTCGATGCCGCGCTTGAGGTCCATCGGGTTCATGCCGGCCGCGACCGACTTGGCGCCCTCGCGCACGATCGCCTGGGCGAGGACCGTGGCCGTCGTCGTGCCGTCGCCGGCCGCGTCGTTGGTCTTCGAGGCGACTTCGCGCACCATCTGCGCGCCCATGTTCTCGAACTTGTCGGCAAGCTCGATTTCCTTGGCGACGGTCACGCCGTCCTTGGTGATGCGGGGCGCACCGAACGCCTTGTCGATGACCACGTTGCGGCCCTTCGGGCCCAGCGTGACCTTCACCGCGTCGGCGAGAATATCGACGCCGCGCAGCATGCGTGCGCGCGCGTCGCCGGAAAACTTAACGTCCTTGGCTGCCATCTTCGTATTCCCTCTTGGTGTGGATCAGGCGGCCTTCTTGGCCGAACCGGCAGCGCCTTCCAGCGTGCCGAGAATGTCGCTCTCCTTCATGATCAGGAGATCTTCGCCGTCGATCTTCACTTCCGTGCCCGACCACTTGCCGAACAGGACGCGGTCGCCGGCCTTGACCGACATGGCGACCAGCTCGCCCTTCTCGTTGCGTGCACCAGGGCCGACGGCGACGACCTGCGCTTCCATCGGCTTTTCCTTGGCGGTGTCGGGGATGATGATTCCGCCCGCGGTCTTCGAGACTTCGTCGATCCGGCGGACGAGAACGCGGTCATGGAGCGGCTTGAACTTCATAGGTGCGTGTCTCCCGTTTGAATTGGCACTCGCCCGAAGCGAGTGCCAGCCAGATAGGGAAATCGGGAAAATCCGTCAAGGGGTTTGGCAGCACTCGCCGCATGAGGCTGCTAAGACACTGGAATAACAGTTGAAACCGGCACGTTCCTTGCGAGACGCTGGATGTGCCGATTCGATCCGGCAAGCAAGCGAAGGGAGGGTGTGCAGCACATGTCCGACTTCGAGCGCCAACTGGCTGACTATCGGATTACCACCGCCGAGATCCTTTACCGGATGCCCGACCATCCGGCCTTCCTGCAGACATATCTCTGGCAGGACCTCGACATCGCCCCGGAATTTCCGGTGCTCAAGAAGTTCCTCGATTTCTGGGAGCGCAATCTCGACGGCAAGCTCTTCAAGGTGCGCGTCGCGCACAGCGAGCTCATCAAGCCCGCCGAGTTCCGCCTGAACGCGAGCCTGATGACGCTGCACTAGAAGGCGGGGGCACTAGGTCGAAGAGCGGCTAGGGCAGCTTCTCGACGGCAAGACCGACCGTCACGGCGCCGATCGGCTTGCCGTCGGCCGGATCGACGACGGCACCGCTGATCTGCGCGATGAAGGCCTTGCTGCTCTCGTCGAAATCGACGTCGTCCACGAATATGGCCGCCGGCCCGATCAGGAAGGTCTTCTGCCATTTCGCCTCGTCGCCCTGCATGTAGTCCGACGTGACGTCGGCCTGGGCGACGTTCAGGCCCTTGTTGTCCATCAAGAACAGCTCGACCACCATGCCGGCACTGGCCTGCTTGAAAGCCTTCAGCTTGGCCGACAGCGGACGGCCCAGCAGGTCGTCGACGAGCGGCCCCTTGCCGCCGGCTTTCGCCTCGGCCCGCCATTGCTTGTCGAGCACGTCGATCTTCGCGGCGTCGAGATCGGCATGCCTGGCGTTCTGCGCCTTGATGAGCGCCACCACTTCGGGATCGGCCAGCAGGGGCTTGATCTTCGCGTCGTAGTACGCGCGCATCTGCTTGTCGAAGTCGTTGGCTTGCGCCGTCGGGACGGACAGGGCCGCGAGCGCCATGCCGGCGATCGCGAGGACGAACAGGGCGGGTTTGCGCATCTCTAATCTCCGGTCAGTCGTTGTTTGTAGTTCGATCAATGCTGTTAACTCGATCTATACGATCCGCAATGTAAATTTGCAGTTAACGTCATGTCATACAATCATCGATACAGGATCATGGAATGCGCATCGCCTTGCGGATCAGCCTGGGCTTCGTCGCCGTCATCGCGCTTTCGTCGATCGTCGGCTTCATCGGATACGCGGCCGTCGAAACCTATTCCGACGCGGCAGCCCGGAACGACGCGGCCCAGTCCCTGCGCTATCGCATGGCGGGCACCAACGGCGCGCTGATGCGCCATGCGCTGCGCGGCGAGGAAAGCGACATCGCCGAAGCCCGCACCCTGCTTGCCGCAGGCGCGGTCGAAAAGGAACTTGCAGCGCTCGCCCCCCGGGACGCGCAAAGCGCGCTCGCGAATGTCGCCGCGATGCGCGAGGCGATCGAGACGCTGGGCTCGACGGGCGCCCGCGCGCGACAGGCGACGGGTACGCTGGGTGCCCTCGCGCGCAAGATCGGCGCCAGTGCCGAGAAGGTCGCTGCCGGTGCGGCAGGCGTGCGCGAGGCGGCACAGGCAAAGCTCCAGTCGGCCGAAGCGGCACTGGCCGCGCGCGGCCAGATATCCGCGACCGCCGAACAGCTGATCGGCGCCGCCGCTGCGGCGAACAAGGCGGCGGAGTCCGGCGATCGCGCCGGCACGCTTGCGGCCCTGCGTCCCATCTTCCTTGCCGCCGCCAGCCTGCGCCGGCAGACGGCCGGCACGCCGGACGAAGAACTCGCCGAGCGGATCGCCGACGCCGTCAACCGCTACCGACAGGCGATCGCGGATGGCGACGCGAGTGCCGCCGACCAGGGATCGCGACAGCTGCGGACCTTTGCCGGCGTCGTCGAGCGGCGCCAGCGCGAGGCGTCGGGCGAGGCCGTGACCCAGGCCGACGCGGCACGCCGTGCCGCCGAGCAGTCCGCTTCCCTGCAGGCGACCGCCCTGCTGCTGGTGGCGGGTGCGGAGCGTCTCCAGGCCGACACGCTGCGCGCGATCGACGCCGACAACGACACCGAACGCGACGCCGCCGGGGAAAGTGCGGCCCTTGCCGTGCGCCGCATCTTCGCGGCGACCGCACAGCTGCAGCGCCAGCTCCCGCCCGATCAGCGCGGCGAGGCCGCAGCGATCGGCGAGGCCGCCGCCCTCTTCCGGCAGGAACTCGCCGGCCTGATCGCCGCCCTGCGCGCCAACGGTGCGGCCATCGCGAACTCGCACGCCTTGTCGGGCGAAGTCGCGCGCCAGGTCGGCGGACTCGTCGACGTACAGGCGCGCGCCCTTGCCGATTTCGGGGTCCAGGCCCGGTTCTGGATCGTCGGCGGCGCCATCGCCGCGACGGTGATCGGGCTGCTTGCCGCCGCCCTCATCAGCCGGAACGTCGCCGGACGCGTCGTCGGGACGGCCGCCGCGATGCGCGCCATCGCCGAGGGTGCGCTCGAAACCCATATCCCGCCGGCCGGCAGCGACGAGATCGGCGCCATGACCCGGGCGCTCGCCGTCTTCCGCGACAACGCACGCGAGAACCAGGCGTTGCGCCGGCACGAGGAAGACGCGAAGAAGGAATCCGAAACGGTCCGCCGGAACGAGCTGCTCGAACTCGCACGGTCGTTCGAAGGCGCGGTCCTCGGCGTGGTCGAACATGTCTCGACGGGTGCGACCGAGCTCGTCGGGGCCGCTGGACAGCTTTCGCGCACGGCGACCGCGACGAGCGAACGTGTCGCCGTCGTTTCGGGATCGGCGCAAGGCTCGATCAAGGACGTGCAGAGCGTGGCTTCGGCGGCCGAGGAGCTCGCCGCATCGATCGCCGAGATCGGCCGGCAGGCGGGCGAGTCGGGCCGCATCGCGGCGAGCGCCGTCACGCAGACACGCGAGACCGACGGCGCGGTGCAGGAACTGGCTGCCGCGGCCAAGCGCATCGGCGACGTGGTGTCGCTGATCCAGACCATCGCGGCCCAGACGAACCTGCTGGCGCTCAACGCCTCGATCGAGGCCGCGCGCGCCGGCGAAGCCGGTGCGGGCTTTGCCGTCGTCGCGGGCGAGGTCAAGCACCTCGCCGACCAGACCGCGCGCGCAACCCACGAGATCCGCGAGCAGATCGCCGGCATGCAGGACGCGACGGGCATCGCGGTCGGCCAGATCGGCTCGATCGCGCAGACGATCCAGCGTCTCGATGCGATCGCGACGTCGATCGCGGGCGCGGTCGAGCAGCAGCGCGCGGCCACCGGCGAGATCGCGAGAAACGCCCAGCAGGTCGCGCGCGGGTCCGAGGCGGTCAGCGTCACGATCGGCGAGGTCGACCGGCAGGCAGCCGAGACCGGCCAGGCGGCCCGCCGGATGCTGTCGACGTCGGGCGAACTCGGCGACCAGGCGACGGCGCTGCGCCAGGCCGTCGACGGGTTCCTGAAATCGATCCGCGCGGCCTAGATTTCGAGGAACTCGGCGCGCACGCGCGCGTCTTCCGTCAGTGCCGCCATCGTGCCTTCATAGCGGCTGCGGCCCTTCTCGACGATGTAGGCCCGGTCGGCGACCGCCTTGGCGAAATGCAGGTTCTGCTCGCACAGCAGCACCGAGATCCCCTCCGCCTTCAGCGTATGGATCGTGCGTGCCATTTCCTCGACGATGACGGGGGCAAGGCCTTCCGACGGCTCGTCGAGAAGGACAAGGCGCGGATTGCCCATCAGCGTGCGCGCGATCGTCAGCATCTGCTGCTCGCCGCCCGACATGCGCCCGCCCGGCCGGTCGCGCATGGCGCCCAGATTGGGGAACAGGTCGAACAGCCGCTCGGGCGTCCACGAACGCGCACCCTCGCGCGCGGCCCGGCGTCCGACTTCGAGATTCTCCATCACCGTAAGGTCGGTGAAGATGCGCCTGTCCTCGGGCACGTAGCCGATCCCGAGCCGCGCGATGCGGTAAGGCGCCATGCGTTCGATGCGGGTACCCTCGAACGCGACCGTTCCGCCGGCCAGCGTCACCAGACCCAGGATCGACTTCAGCGTCGTCGACTTGCCGGCGCCGTTGCGCCCGAGGAGTGCGACGACCTCGCCCGCCGCCACGCGCAGCGACATGCCGAACAGCACCTGCGCGCGGCCATAGAAACCGTCGAGGCCTTCGGCGACCAGCATCAGCGTTCCCCCGCGCCGAGATAGACCGCGCGCACCCGCGCGTCGGCGCGGACCTGTGCGGGGCTTCCCGTCGCGATCAGCTCGCCGCGATCGAGCACGATCAGCCGGTCGGCATGCGCGAACACGGCATCCATGTCGTGCTCGGTGAACAGCACGGCGATGGCGTCTTTGCGCGCCAGCGTGGCGATCAACTCCATCAGGGCGCGCCTTTCGCCCGGCGCCATGCCGGCTGTCGGCTCGTCCATCAGCAGCAGGCGCGGCCGGTTGGCCAGCGCCACCGCCAGCTCGACGCGTTTGAGGTCGCCGTAAGCGAGGATGCCGCAGGCACGCCCGGCCTGATCGGCGATCCCGACGCGCTCGAGAAGGGCCATCGCCTCGTCGCGGAAATACGACGAAGCCGGCCGCCAGAAGCGCAGCAGGCCGCCGGCCGCCGACAGCAGCGCCATCTGGACGTTCTCGCGCACGCTCATCGAGCCGAACGTCGCGGTGATCTGGAACGTCCGGCCCACGCCCATGCGCCAGATCGCGGGCGGTGCAAGGCCCACGAGGCTTGCACCGGCCAGCGTCACGCTTCCCGCATCGGGCCGAAGCTGGCCGTTGAGGATGTTGAAGCACGTGCTTTTCCCGGCCCCGTTCGGGCCGATCATCGCCAGCATCTCGCCGGCCGCGAGCGAGAAGCCGACGCCGCGCAGCGCCTGCACGCCGCCGAACGACTTCTCCAGGCCGCTAGCTTCCAGCACGGTCATCGGGCCGCACCCGCCAGGCGCTTCATCGCGCCCGCGATCCCCATCGGGAAGACGAGGACGATGGCAAGGATCGTGAAGCCGAGGACCGCGCGCCAATAGTCGGTCGCGCGCGCGATCTCGTCCTGCAGCAGCGTGAAGGCGGCGGCCCCCAGCACCGGGCCGGTCAGCGTCTGCACGCCGCCCAGCAGCACCATCACGAGCCCGTCGACCGAGCGCGTCACGCCGAGCGTTTCGGGCGAAATACTGCCCTTCGAGAACGCGTAGAGCCCGCCCGCAAGCCCGGCGAAAGCACCGGCGATGGCGAAACCGAACCACTGGATGCGGCGCCGGTCGATGCCGATCGCCTCGGCCCGCAGGCTCGAATCGCGTGCCGCGCGCAGCGCGTAGCCGAAGGGCGCCACGACCATCCGCCACAGCACGAAGATGCTCCCGGCACTCAGCGCCAACACGAACCAGTAGAACGCGATGCGGTCCTTGAGCCAATCCTGCGGCCACAGGCCGACAAGACCGTTCGAACCGCCGGTCAGCCCGTCCCACTGGAAGACGACCGACCAGGCGATCTGCGCGAAGGCGAGCGTGAGCATCGCAAGATAGACGCCCGAGAGCCGCACGCAGAACCAGCCGAACAGCAAGGCCGCCGCCGCACCCAGCGCCGGGGCTGCCAGCAGGGCGGCACCGGCCGGCCAGCCAAGCTTCAGGAACACGAGGGCCGCCGCGTAGCTGCCGAGGCCGAAATAGGCGGCGTGCCCGAACGACACCATGCCCGCCGGTCCCATCAGGAAATGGAGCGTGGCGGCGAACAGCGCGAAGATCGCGATGTCGATCAGCAGCACGAGCGCATAGCCGTTCCCGCCGAGCGGGACCAGCGCCAGCAGCACAAGCACCAGCAGCACCGACGGCCAGAACGGCCGGCCGGGCGGGACGAACAGCGGTTCCGCGGTGGCGGCCCCACGCGCGTGCGCCTGCGGCCGGCCGAGCAGGCCCCACGGGCGCAGCACGAGGACGACCGCCATGATCGCGAATTCGACGACCAGCGTGAGCTTGCTGAACGACAGCACGGTGCCGAAGACACTTACGTCGCCGACGGCGATGCACAGCGCCTTCACCTGCGCGATCAGCAAGGCCGCAAGGAAGGCGCCGCCGATCGATCCCATGCCGCCCACGACCACGACGACGAACGCGTCGGAGATGGTCGAGAAATCGAGCGCGAGATTCGCCGGCTCGCGCGGAAGCTGCAGGGCGCCGCCGAGCCCGGCGAGGAAAGCGCCCAGAAAGAACACGCCGGTGAACAGCCGCGCCTGGTCCACGCCCAGTGCCGCGACCATCTCGCGGTCCTGCGTGGCCGCGCGCACCAGCGTTCCCCACCGCGTGCGGTTCATCAGCAGCCACAGCAGGCCCAGCACCGCCGGCCCGATCGCGATCAGCAGCAGGTCGTATTCCGGCACGCGCCGCCCGAGGATCTCGACTGCCCCGCGCAGGCCGGGCGCGCGTGGGCCCAGCAGGTCCTCGGCACCCCAGAAATAGAGAACGACGTCCTTGACGACGAGCGCGAGCGCGAAGGTCGCGAGCAGCTGGAACATCTCGGGTGCCCGGTAGATGCGCCGCAGGACCAGCGTTTCGATCAGGACGCCGACGAGACCGGCAGCAAGTGCGGCGCACAGCACGCCACCCCAGAATCCAAGCACCGAGCCGCGGCCGAAGTAGCCCACGAAGCTCCACGCGAAATACATGCCGAGCATGAACAGCGAGCCATGCGCGAAATTGACGATCCGGCTGACGCCGAAAATGATCGACAGCCCGGCCGCGACGAGGAACAGCGACGAAGCACCGGCCAGCCCGTTGAGGAACTGGATGACGACGTTCGCCGTCATGCGCGCAGTACCGAGGGGCGGGCCCTACTCGGCCGGCCGCATCTTCGCGACGTCGGCGTCCGAGGGGAGGAATTTCGCGCCGTCGGCGTAGCTCCAGTCGACCATCGTGCCCTTGCCGTCCTTGAGGCCGACGCGCCCGACATAGGCACCCATCGTCGACTGGTGATCCTGCCGGCGGTAGGTGATCTCGCCGAACGGCGTGGAATGGGTCAGGCCCTTCATCGCTTCGACCAGCTTCTCGCTGTCGAGCGAGCCCGCCTTGCGGATCGCGGCAGCCGCACTCAGCACGGTCGAATAGCCGACGATGGACCCCAGGCGCGGATAGTCGCGGAACTTCGCCTGGTAGGCGGCAAGGAACTTCGCGTGCTCGGGCGTGCGGATGTCCTGCCAGGGATAGCCGGTCACGTACCAGCCGACGGGTGCCTCGTCGAGCAGCGGGTCGAGATACTCGGGCTCGCCGCCCAGGATGTTGAAGACCTCGACGCCCTTGAACAGGCCGCGCGTCGTTCCCTCGCGCACGAACTTGGCAAGGTCGGGACCGAACAGCGAGGAGAAGATCGCATCGGGCTTGGCCGCCGCGATCGCGTCGGCGACGGGGCCGGCCTCGATGCGGCCAAGGGGCGTTGCCTGCTCGATCACGAACTCGACGTCGGGCTGGCGCTCCTTGATCAGCTGCTTGAAGGCCGCGGTCGCCGACTGGCCGTATTCATAGTTCGGATAGACGATGGCCCAGCGCTTCTTCGCGAGCTTCGCCGCTTCGGGCACCAGCATCGCGGTCTGCATGTAGGTCGAGGCGCGCAGGCGGAACGTGTAGCGGTTGCCCTGGTCCCAGACGATCTTGTCGGTCAGCGGCTCGGCGGCGATGAACAGCACCTTGCGTTCCTTGGCGAAGCTCGCCACGGCGAGACCCACGTTGGACGGGAACGTGCCGATCAGGAACGCGGCCTTCTCGCGCGTCAGCAGCTCTTCGGCCACGCGCACCGCATCGCCCGGCTGGCCGTTGTCGTCGCGGCTGACGATCTCGATCCTGCGCCCCAGCACGCCGCCGGCGGCGTTGATCTCCTCGACCGCCAGATCCATGCCCTTCTTGTAGGGCTCGAGGAAGGCGGCGAAGACCTTGTAGGAGTTCATCTCGCCGATCCGGATCGGCTCCTGCGCCCCGGCGAGCGGCGACCAGCCGGCGAATGCGGCGGCAGCGGCCAGACTCAGCAACATCCTGCGATCCATTTCCGCCTCCTCGAGGGTACCGGCGCGTCCGACGCGCCGGGTAAGTAGATGCACTTCCGGCCGCACTTTTCAATGCGGCCGGCCACATGACAACACGCCGGCAGGCCCGCCTATTCCGCCGCCTGGCGCAGTTCGAGCCGCTTCAGCGCGCGGTCGATCCACTGGGCGGCGAGCTTTTCCTGCAACGCGTTCTGGCCCAGACGCGCCGAAAGGCCGGCGAAATCGACCCGGTCGAGATCCTGGTCCTGGTCGAAGCACGAGAAGACGACCGTCTGCTTTCCGGTTACCGGATCGCGGTGCGGCTGCAGGCACTGGGCGCAGATCTCCTTCATCATGCACTGCATGGGGGAGTTGATCGACCCGATCGCGTGGTGGCCGGGCTTGACGCACGGCTTCAGCAATCCGTGGCGCGCGCGCCCGACCGCATCCATCATCCGGTCCGAGCCGATGGCGATCATCCGGTCGGCGTCCTGCAGGCGAACGGCCTGCGCGCCCAGCGCACCGGTCGCATAGGCGTTCATCGCGGCCACGATGTTGCCCACGAACGTGCGGTCCTGCGGGCGCGTGGCCGGGAAACCGGGGGCCTCGTCGCAGCACCACACGACCACGTCGGCCGCCGCCTCGATCTGCTCGATCTTGTAACGGTCCTGCACCTTCTTGTAGCCCGCGAAATAGACGACCTTCGACCCGGCCTTGCGCAGTGCCGCCCCGATCGAGAACAGCACGGCGTTGCCGAGCCCGCCGCCGACCAGCGCCACCGTCTCGCCCGCCGGCGTTTCGGTCGGCCTGCCGGTGGGGCCCATCATCACGACCGGTTCGCCCGGCTTCAGCCACGCGCACAGGTCGGACGAGCCGCCCATTTCCAGCGCGATCGCCGCGATCAGGCCCTTGTCGGGATCGGTCCACGCTCCGGTCATCGCGAGGCCTTCCATCGCCAGAACCGTGCCGTCCACGCGGCGCGCATAGGCCTCGTAATTCTGCAGCCGGTAGAACTGGCCGGGCCTGAAACCGCGCGCGGCGCGCGGCGCCTTGACGACGATCTCGACGATGTTCGGCGTCAGGCGGTTGACCGCGTGCACCGTGGCACGAAGATCGGCATCGAGCGTGGCGCGCAGTTGCGTCCACGTCACTGCCGATCGCGGCAGCGTTTCCATCGCGCGCGTGACGACCGGGTAACCCTGCTTGGCCGACCCCATCGCCTTCACGACGTTGCCGAAATACGAAGGATGCAGGTCGCCGAAGAAGCTCGCCCGACCGGCTTCCGATCCGATGCCCATCAGTACGTGCGGGATCGTCGGCTTGGACGTCTGCTTTTCCGGCTCGACCGGATTGCCCTCGGCGTCGATCGCCGCGAAATACTTGCCGTGCAGCTTCACGCGGCCCGGCTCCTCGCGGGCGAGCACCGTGTTGGGCTGCGTGCCGGCCGCGACGAGGATCGCGCGCGCGGGCAGGATGCGTTCGTTGCCGTCGGCGTCCTTGACCTTCAGCGCCTTCGCAGCACCGAAAGCATCGACCTCGACCGCGACGGGCGTGAGCCCTTCGGCGAAGCGCACGCCTTCTTCCAGCGCCTTGGCGACTTCCTCGTGGTTGAGCGTATAGGACGGCGCGTCGACCAGCCGGCGACGATAGGCGACGGTCGCCCCGCCCCAGCCATCCAGCAATTTCGCAAGATCGGGCGAACGCCCTTCGGCCTTCGCCTTCGCGCGCTCGGCGGCGATCGCACGCGCATGCGCGATGTATTCGGCAGCGATCTCGGTATCCTCCGGCGTCCAGCGCGCGCGCACGGCCACCTCGCCGCGCTCGGCGACCAGCGTGTCGTAGCGGTGCGCGAACTTCTCGACCTGGCGGACGTAATAGGCGAGCGACTCCGTCGCCGTATCGATGGCCGTGAGGCCGCCGCCGATAACGACGACTGGCAGGCGGATCTGCAGGTTGGCGAGCGAATCCTTCTTGGCGGCCCCGGTAAGCTGCAGCGCCATCAGGAAGTCCGATGCCTGGCGCACGCCACGCGCAAGGCCGTTCGGCATGTCGATGATGGTCGGCCGGCCGGCCCCCATGCACAGCGCCACGTGGTCGAAGCCCATCGCATAGGCCTCGTCGATCGTGATCGTGCCGCCGAAGCGCACGCCGCCATACATGGCGAACTGCGCGCGCCGCTCCAGCAGCAGGCGGATGACTTTGAGGAAATTCTTGTCCCAGCGCACCGTGATGCCGTACTCGGCGACACCGCCAAAGCCGGCAAGCACGCGCTCGTCGAGATTCTCGAACAGGGCGGCACTGTCGCGCACCGGCTCGAACGGCACGCAAGCTCCGTCCGCGCCCACGCCGGAGACCGACGGCGGCAGCGGCTCGATCTTCAGCCCGTCGATGCCTGCGACCGCGTGGCCGTCATTCATCAGGTGATGGGCAAGCGTGTAGCCGGCGGGGCCCAGACCCACGACCAGCACCTTGCGGCCCGTGTCCGGGCGCGGCAGCGGCCGGCGGATGTTGAGCGGGTTCCAGCGCGTGAGCAGCGAATAGATCTCGAAGCCCCACGGCAAGGCGAGCACGTCCTTGAGGATGCGCGTCTCGGCCTGCGGGATGTCGACGGGTTCCTGCTTCTGGTAGATGCAGGCCTTCATGCAGTCGTTGCAGATGCGATGCCCGGTCGCCGCGACCATCGGGTTGTCGACCAGGATCGTCGCGAAGGCACCGAGCGCGAAGCCGTTGGCCTTCAGCGCGTGCATCTCGGAGATCTTCTCCTCGAGCGGGCAGCCCGCGAGATTGACGCCGAACACGGTCTTCTGGAAGGCACCCGTCTTCTTGTCCTTGAGGCCCTTCGAGCAGGAGTCCTTGCCCTGCACGTGGCACCAGATGCAGTAGTTCGTCTGGTCGAGGGCCTGCGGTAGATCCATGCCTTCGTCGGTGAGCGCGAAGCCCTCGCGGTGGCGCCAGTCGTGCTCGGGCAGGCGCTGCATGCGCACGCCATCGATCTCGATCGTCTCGAGCGGGATGTAGTTGAGCGGGTCGAGCTTGTGCGGCTGGCGGAACAGGATGCCCTTGCCGTGGCGCGCGCGCCCGGCTTCGGTGACGAGCGCCCAGCCGGCGTAATCCAGCGCCAGTGCCAGCGCCGGCGCGTTGGCCGCCTCGTCCTTCTCCCACGCCGTCACGGCTTCGGCGAACTTGAGCTCCGTCCAGCCGGCACCCAGCAGCGCGTCCATCGCCGACGGATCGAACGCGGCGAGCGCATCGGCCTTCGCCGCCTTGGCGGCACGCCGCTGCACGAACAGGCGCTTGACCGCATAGAGCGGGGAAAGTGCATGCGTGCGCTTGGCAAGGGCTTCGACCTCGCCCTCGACGCCGAACAGCTTGCCGACGAAATTGTCGACATGCGGCCCCAGATCGACGAGCAGGTTGCCCTCGTCCTTGGCGGCAAGCGCTTCGGGGTTCGCGCGCGCTTCCATCAGCCGGTCGTGGAGTGCGGCGTCGGCCGACTTCAGCGCGTCGGCGAACAGCCCGTCGATGCGTGCCAGCTTCGCGCGATCGTAGAGATCGGCGAAGACGAGGCCGAATTCGAGATTCATGTGAGGTCCGTGAGCTTGCGCAGGAGTTCGGTCATCGTGGCCCGTTCGTCCGGCGTCATCGGTTCGAGCACGGCCTTGGACACGTGGTGGGCGCGGCGGATCGCCTCGCGCGTCAGCGTGCGCCCCGACGTACTCAGGCGCAGCAGCGTTGCACGCCGGTCGTTGGGGTCGGGGCGCCGGTCGATCAGGCCGCGCGCCATCAGTCGCTGGATCACGCCCTGGATCGTCGCGGGGTCCATCGCGGTCATGCGGCCGAGCAGGTTCTGCGACACCTCGCCGCGCTCGCTGATCTTGGCGAGGGCGGCAAACTGCGTGGGCGTGAGGTCGAGATCGCCGACCTCCTTCTCGAACTGCGCAACGTGGCGCTGGTGCGCGCGGCGCAGCAGATGCCCGATCTGCGTTTCAAGAACGTATTCGCACTCGCCCGTCTTCGTCGCGGCCGGGATGGCGTCGAGTTTGGCGGCTGGCTGCATCGGCACTCCGGGGCAGTTCGTTCGTGTACATATGTGTCGTTGCCGGCCGCCGATTGTCAAGATGGGTCCAAGCATCTGGCCCGGCCCGCGATTTCGGTCTATCTGCTCGTGTCGTGAATGACCTCACCCTTCCATCTGCCCGCCCGGTCGGGCTCTGGCTGCTCGCCTGCTGCGCGATGATCTTCGCGATGGTCGTCATCGGCGGCATCACGCGGCTGACGGAATCGGGCCTGTCGATCGTCGAATGGCGGCCGGTGACCGGCACGCTGCCGCCGCTCTCCGAATCCGACTGGCAGGCCGAGTTCGACAAGTACCGGCAGATCGACCAGTACCGCCTGATGAACCAGGGCATGAGCCTGGCGGAGTTCAAGCGCATCTTCTTCTGGGAGTGGTTCCACCGCTTCTGGGGCCGCCTGATCGGTGTCGTGTTCTTCGTGCCGTTCGTCTGGTTTTTCTGGCGCGGCCAGGTGCGGGGTTCACTGGCAGGCAAGCTCTTCGCCCTTTTCTGTCTGGGCGGGCTGCAGGGCGCCATCGGCTGGTGGATGGTGGCAAGCGGCCTCGAGCGCGACATGCTGGCGGTCAGCCAGTACCGGCTCGCCGTGCATCTGACGCTCGCCCTTGCCCTGCATGTCGGGCTGCTGTGGATCGCCCTCGACCTGCTGCGCGGGCCGAAGCGATCGACGCCCGCACGCCGCTTCGGGCTTGGCGTGCTCGGTTTCGTTTTCCTGACGATCCTTGCCGGCGCTTTCGTCGCGGGACTGGATGCGGGCCTCGTCTCCGACACGTTTCCGCTGATGGACGGCCGCCTCCTGCCCGCCGGCTACGGCGACATCGCGCCGTTCTGGCGCAACCTGTTCGAGAACCATGCGGCCGTTCAGTTCAACCATCGCTGGCTCGGCATTGCGGCCGCGTTGCTGGCCTGCATCTTCGCGTGGCGGTTCGGGCCAGATGCACGCGACCGGTTCGGGCGGCTGGCCCTGCTCGCCGTTCCGGCCGCCGCCCTCGCACAGGCGGCTCTCGGCATCGTCACGCTGCTTCTATGGGTGCCGATCCCGCTTGCTGCCGCCCATCAGGCGGGTGCCGTGATCCTGTTGAGTGCGGCCACGCTCGCGGCGCACGCGCTGGGGCGCGACACCTAGCGCCGCTGCGGCAGGACGAGGCTGAGCGCGAACACGCTGGCCGCCGCCACGACCACCGACGGGCCCGACGGCGTGTCGAATTCGACCGACGCGAGCAGGCCCGCGACCGAGGCAAACGCGCCGATCCCGGCCGCAATCGCGGCCATGCTTTCCGGGCTGCGCGCGAAGCGCCGCGCTGCGGCCGCCGGCATCACGAGCAGCGCGGTCACCAGCAACACGCCGACGATCTTCATCGCGACCGCGACGAGCACGGCCAGCAGCAGCACGAAGGCAAGGCGCATCGCGCCCACGTTGACGCCCTCGACCGCGGCAAGATCGGCATGCACCGTGACCGACAGCAAAGGTCGCCACAGGAAAGCCAGCAGGGCCAGCCCCGCGACCGCCCCGCCCCAGATCCACGCGAGGTCGGCGCGGCCGACCGCCAGGACGTCGCCGAACAGGTAGCCGATCAGGTCGACGCGCACGTCCTCGACAAACGAGATCGCCACGAGACCGACCGACAGGGCAGTGAAGGCACAGATCGACAGCAGCGTGTCGGGGGCGAGCCGCGCGCGCGCCAGCATCGCGGTCAGCAGCATCGCGAAAATCACGCACAACGTGGCGATGGCGAGATTGACTTCGACATGCAAGAGGAACCCGAGTGCGACGCCCAGCAGCGCCGAGTGCGCCAGCGCGTCGCCGAAGAACGCCATGCGCCGCCAGACGACGAAGCTGCCCAAGGGCCCCGCGATGACGGCAAGCCCGACGCCGGCAAGGACCGCGCGCCAGAAGAACTCATCCATGCGTGTGCCCCGCATGGTCGTGATGGGAATGCCCGTGATGCGCATGGTCATGCGCGTCGTGCACGTGGTCGTGGCGGTGCTTGTAGAGGGCGAGCGATTCGCCCGCCCGCGCGCCGAACAGTTCGGCGAAGGCCGGGTCCTTGCCGATCGCTTCGGGCCGGCCCGAACAGCAGACATGCCCGTTGAGACAAAGCACGCGGTCCGAGCGCGCCATCACCAGATGCAGGTCGTGGCTGACCAGCAGCACGCCGCAGCGGTGCCGGTCGCGCACGTTGGCGACCAGATCGTAGAGCGCGTCCTGCCCGATCACGTCCACGCCCTGTGCCGGCTCGTCGAGCACGAGAAGCTGCGGCCGGCGCAGCAGCGCCCGCGCCAGAAGCACACGCTGGAACTCGCCGCCTGACAGGCCTTGCACGGGTGCGTCGATGCGCGCAGCCACGCCGACCTCGTCGAGGGCGGCTTCGATCTCGGCGCGCGAGAATCGTCCGGCCAGGCCGACGAAGCGCCCGACGCGCAGCGGCAGATTGTCGTCGACGGCGAATTTCTGCGGCATGTAGCCGACGACGAGGCCCGGCTGCCGTTCGACCGTGCCGGCATCGGCACCCGCAAGGCCGAGCAGCACGCGCAGCAACACGGTCTTGCCGGCGCCGTTGGGGCCGATCAGCGTGACGATCTCGCCGGGCGACACCGAGACGTCGACGCGGTCGAGAACCGTGCGGTCCTCGAAGCGCTTGACGATGCCGTGGCCGGCGATCAGGGGGGCCGATGCCGTCACGCCTGGCATCCGGCACAGGTTCCGGCGACCTCGACGGTGCGGGCCCCCACCTCGAAGCCGAGGCGGGCCGCACTCGCGTCGATCGCGGCAGCGATGCGCGGATCGTCGAGTTCGACCGCCGTGCCGCAGCGCCCGCAGATCAGGAACTGCGTGGCGTGCCGCTCGCCCGGATGCGTGCAGCCGATATAGGCGTTGAGGGATTCCACACGGTGCACCAGCCCCTGCCCGAGCAGGAACTCGAGGGCCCGATAGACCGTCGGCGGGGCGGCCGAGCGCCCGTCCGCGCGAAGGGCATCGAGCAGCTGGTAGGCGCCGACCGGCTTGTGGCTCGCCCATACCAGCTCCAGCACGCGCTTGCGCAGCTCCGTCAGCTTCTCGCCGCCGGCAGCACACACGCGCTCGGCCGCCGCAAGGGCCGTGCCCACGCACGCCCCGTGGTCGTGTCCGGCATGGGGGGCTTTCGTCGCGCGTTTCGCCATCGTCTTGCTTTCGGATAGAATGTTATACTATACGGTATATTATAGCTCAGGAAGGAACCCGGCAACCATGCGTTTTTCGAGGCTTCTCGCCCTTGCGATCCTGCTCGCGACCGCAGCCCCGGCCGACGCGGCCTTGCGCGTCGTGACGAGCTTCGCGCCCCTGCAGTCCGTCCTCGCCGGCGTGATGGAAGGCATCGGCACGCCGGAAACGCTGGTGAGAAGCGGCGCCTCGCCGCACACCTATGCGATGCGCCCGTCCGAGGCGCGCCTGCTCGAATTCGCGCAGATCGTCTTCTGGATCGGGCCGGAATACGAGACGTTCCTCGTGCGCCCGCTCGCCAGCCTCGCGGGCCGCTCGGTCAACGTGGCGTTGTCGCGCCTGCCCGGTGTGCTGAAGCTGCCCGCGCGCGGCGGCGGCGCCTGGGAAGTCGACGGACATGGCCATGGGCACGGCCCGAAGGCGAGCGACGGCCACATGTTCCTCGATCCGCGCAACATGATGCTGCTGGCACAGGCCGCCGCCAACGAACTCGCCCGTCTCGATCCGGCGAATGCGGCGCGCTATGCGGCCAACGCGACGAAGACGGTCGCGATGCTCGACGCCCTCGACCGCGAGCTTGCGGCGACCTTGCGCCCGCTCGCGGGCAAGCCGTTCGTCGTCTTCCACGACGCCTATCAGTATTTCGAGACGCGCTACGGTCTTGCACCGGCGGGTTCGATCACCGTCAGCCCGGAACGAAAGCCCGGCGCCCAGCGCATCCAGCAGCTCCGGGAGCGCATCCGCCGCGCGGGCGCCATCTGCGTGTTCGCCGAGCCGCAGTTCGAGCCGTCGCTGGTGCGCACCGTGGTCGAGGCGACCGACGCG
This sequence comes from Tagaea sp., assembly GCA_965279525.1. Taxonomy (GTDB): domain Bacteria; phylum Pseudomonadota; class Alphaproteobacteria; order CACIAM-22H2; family CACIAM-22H2; genus Tagaea. Next base: position 519,745 of record CBDIIB010000005.1, read on the forward strand.
CGCACCGGCACGCTCGACTATGCCGGCAGCGGCGTGCCGCTCGGGCCGGACTTCTATCCGACGGTCATGCGCGGGCTCGCGATTTCGCTGGCGGCGTGCCTGTCGCGTCCTTGAGGGCGTGGGCGATCACCTTGCGCATCAAGGTGGGCAGCGCCACGTCACCCAGCCGGTCGATCGCCACCCACTGTCCGCCTTCCACGTCCGCACGCCGGCCGCGCGCGGCCCACACGGTCAATTCCAGTTCGAAATGCGTGAAGCCGTGGCGCACGCGGCCAGGCAACACGCGCCAGGCGAGCGCCGCAGGTGCCGCTGCGCGCGCGATCTTTTCCGAGGGATCGGCCTTCGCCCATTCGCTCGACGGCACTTCCATCATGCCGCCCAGCAGGCCTTCGTCGGCGCGACGGCGCAGCCACACGGCCCCCGTGCGGTCGCTCAGCACATAGGCGATCGCGCGCCGCGTGGGCCGCTTGGCGCGCGGAAGCTTGACCGGATAGCGCTCCGCCTCGCCCGCCGCACGCGCCCGGCAGGCAAGCTTCCACGGGCAAAGCATGCAGCGCGGCTTGCGCGGGCTGCACACCGTGGCGCCCAGATCCATCGTCGCCTGCGCGAAATCGCCGGGCCGGTCGGCGGGCACGATCTCGGCAAGGACGGCGCGGATCTCGGGCTTGGCCTTGGGCAGCGGGGTGGAAATCGCATGCAGGCGCGTGACGACGCGCTCGACATTGCCGTCGATCACCACGCTTGGCCGGCCGAACGCGATCGCCGCGATGGACGCGGCCGTGTAGGGGCCGATGCCCGGAAGCTCGAGCAGGCCATCTTCGGTGTCGGGAAAGATGCCGCCATGCGCGTCCGCGACGGCCTGTGCGCAGGCGTGCAGGTTGCGCGCGCGCGCGTAGTAGCCAAGCCCGGCCCACGCATGCAGCACGTCTTCGCGCGGGGCCGCCGCCAGTGCCTCGACCGTCGGCCAGCGCTTCACGAACGCGTCGAAATAGGGACCGACGGTGGCGACGGTCGTCTGCTGCAGCATGATCTCGGCAAGCCAGACGCGATAGGGATCGGGCATCTCGCCGGCCGCCGCACGCCACGGCATCACGCGCCGGTGCCGGTCGTACCAGGCGAGCAAAGCTGCGGTCAGGGCCGTTGTCATCGCCGGGAAATTTGGAGTCGCATGGGCGGCAGTCTAGACTGACGGCCATGGCGCTCAAGGCGATCGCGACACAGGTTCCCAAGCTGACGAAGGAAGCGCTGAAGCGGCGCGGGCCGGCCTTCGCCACCATCGTGGCGGAATGGGCCAACATCGTGGGGCCGGCCCTTGCCGGCTGCACGCTGCCCGAGAAGCTCGGCACGCCGCCGCGCCCGCCAAAGGGCGTGACGGCCCCACCGCAGGCCGGCGTGCTGACGCTGCGCGTTGCCGGCGGGGCGGCGATGGAGCTCCAGCACCTCGCCCCGCAGCTCGTCGAGCGGATCAATTCCTTCGCCGGATTCAAGGCGGTGGACCGGCTGCGCTTCGTGCAGGGGCCGATGCCGCTGGCCGGCGAACCGCCCGCAGCCCCGCCCCGGCCTTTGTCGGCGGCCGAGCGGTCCCGCATCGGCCAGGCGGTCGAGTCGCTGGCCGACGACGGATTGAAGGCAGCCCTGTTCCGGCTGGGCGAGGGACTGACCCGGGGTCGCCGCGGAAAAGCCTAGATTCTCCGGTGGGATAGGCTGACTTATCCCCAATCGGGGGAATCGACCTTGAGGAGTCCGGTCCCGAGTCGGTACGATCACAACATCTTGTGGGTGGAACGATGAACAAGCGGCACATCTCGACATTTTTCGCGGCTTTCGCGCTGATCGGCCTCGCCTTTTCGGCCGCAGCGCAAACACCCGTGCCCGCTCCGCGTGCCGAGGGCCTCGACATGGTCATGGGGGCGCCCGACGCCCCGATCACGATCATCGAGTACGCCTCGCTGACCTGCCCGCACTGCGCCAAGCTCCACATCGAGACGATGCCGCGCCTGAAGGCCGAATACATCGACACCGGCAGGCTCAAGCTCGTCTTCCGCGACTTCCCGCTCGACCGCATCGCGCTCAACGCCGCGATGCTGGCGCGCTGTGCTGGACCCGAGCGCTTCTTCACGTTCCTCGACGTGTTCTTCACCCAGCAGGCCAACTGGCTGCGCGGCACTTCGGCCGACCAGATCATGGCCAGCCTGCGCCGGCTCGCGCGCACCGGCGGCATGAGCGAGGCGGCGATGGATGCGTGCCTTGCCAACACCGACATGCAGAACGCCGTGCTGTCGCAGTCGATGACGGGCGAGCGCGAGCACAAGGTCCAGTCCACGCCCACGCTGGTCATCAACGGCACCGTCCATCGCGGCGGCCAGACATTCGAAGAGCTCGACAAGATCCTGAAACCGCTCGCGGGCAACCGCTAGCCTCAGGTCCAGTACCCAGGGAGTTTACGACCCATGCAGTTCGTCAAGTTGCGCCTGTCCGGCTTCAAGTCGTTCGTCGAGCCGACCGAGTTCGCCATCGAACCCGGCCTTACCGGCATCGTCGGTCCCAACGGCTGCGGCAAGTCGAACCTGGTCGAAGCGCTGCGCTGGGTGATGGGCGAGAACCGCGTCAAGGCGCTGCGCGGCGGCGAGATGGACGACGTGATCTTCGCCGGCACGACGAGCCGCCCGTCGCGCAACGTGGCCGAAGTGGGCCTGTTCGTCGACAACGGCGAGCATCGGGCACCGGCCGCGTACAACGACATGAACGATTTCGACGTCGTGCGCCGCATCGAGCGCGAGAAGGGCTCGGCCTACCGCATCGGCGGGCGCGAAGTGCGCGCGCGCGACGTGCAGCTGTTCTTCCAGGACGTCGGCTCGGGCGCGCATTCGCCCTCGCTGGTCAGCCAGGGGCGCATCGGCGCCATCATCCAGGCCAAGCCCACCGAGCGCCGCCAGATCCTGGAAGAGGCCGCCGGCATCACCGGCCTGCATTCGCGCCGCCACGAGGCGGAGCTGAAGCTGAAGGCCGCCGAACAGAATCTCGCCCGCCTCGACGACGTCATCACGACACTGACCGCACAGCTCGACGGCCTCAAGAAGCAGGCCCGCCAGGCCGCGCGCTACCGCAACATGAGCGACCTCGTGCGCCGCGCCGAGGCGATCCTGTTCCACCTGCGCTGGGAAAAGCAGCAGGCCGACAGTGCCATGGCGACCGAGCGGCTCGCCGCCGCCGAAGCGCTGGTCATCGACATCACGACGCGCGCCGCCGCGGCCTCCACGGTCGTCGCCGAAGCGCAGGCCCTGCTCCCCGATCTGCGCCGCCACGAGGCGGAAGCGGCGGCTGCATTGACGCGCCTGCAGGTCGCGGGCGAACAGCTGGCGGAAGAAGAGCGCCGCATCGTGGCGCAGATCGAAGCATTGGACGCGCGCCTCGAACAGCTCGCGCGCGACAAGACGCGCGAGGAATCCCTGCTCGCCGACGCGCACGCCGCGCGCGAGAAGCTGGCGGCCGAACTCGGGGAGCTTGCCGAGCACGACACGCGGGCCGCCGAAGAAGAAGCCGGCCTCGCCACCGACATCGAAGCCCGCCGCGACCAGGTGGAAACGCTCGACGCCGACCTCGCCCGCGCCACCGAAGCGGTCGCCAAGGCCGAGAGCGAGCGCGCCTCGCTGCAGCGCGAGCTTGGCGATCTCGCCGGCCGCCTTGCGCGCCTTGCCGACCGGCGTGCGGCACTGGAAACGGACAAGGTGGGGCTCGAAGCCCAGCTCGCCGGTTCCGACGAGAAGCGGCTCGCCGCCGAAGCGCGCCTCGCCCAGGCCGATGCCGACATGAACGCGGCCGCCTCGTCCGCCGAAGAGGCCGAGGGCGCGCGACGCGCCGCCCAGGAAGAGGAATTCGCCGCGCGTGAGACGCTGCGCGAGGCCGACCAGAACCAGTCGAAGCTCGACGGCGAGCGCCAGGGCATCGGGCGTGCGCTGGCCGCCCTCACCAAGAACGCCGGCCCGCACGCACCCGTGATGGATGCGCTGCGCGTCGTCGCGGGCTACGAGACCGCTCTTGGTGCCGGCCTCGGCGACGATCTCTCGGCCTCGCTCGACGGCGAGGCACCGCGCAACTGGCGCGCACTCGACATCGCCGGCAATCCGCCGGCGTTGCCGGTGGGTGCGACACCGCTGTCGGATTTCGTGCAGGCACCCGAAGCGCTCGCACGCCGGCTTTCGCAGATCGGCATCGTCGCCGATGCCGCCACGGCCGATGCTCTCGCCCCACAGCTCGCCCAAGGCCAGCGCCTCGTCACGCGCGAAGGTGCCTTGTGGCGCTGGGACGGGTTCGCCCAGCGTGCAGGTGCCGCCTCGCAGGCGGCCGAACTGCTGACGATGCGCAACCGCCTCGAAACGCTGGACGCCGAACTGATCCGCGCACGCGAGATCGCCGACGGGGCGCGCATCCGCCATGCCAACGCGCAGGCCGCCGGCAAGGAAGCCGAAGCGAAGGACCAGGCCGCGCGCACCGCCACGCGCACCTCGACCGCCACGGTCGAAGCAGCACGCAGCGAGATCATCCGCATCGCGCGCGAAACCGAGAACGAGTCCGCCAAGCTCGGCCTGCTCGCCGGCGAGATCGACCGCAACGAAACCGAACGCGCCGAGATCGACGGCCGCCGGGCGAATGCCGAGACGCGCTTCGCCGAGATCGAGGACCCGACGAGTGCACGCGCCAAGCTCGCCGAGGACCGCCAGGCCCTGTCCGCCGCCCGCCAGGCGCTGGCCGAGCGCGAGGCCGCGTCCGCGCGCCTGACGCGCGAGCGCGACGGGCGCGAGCGCCGCCGCCATATGATCGGCAACGAAACCGAGGCGTGGACCAACCGCGCCGACGGCGCCCAGCGCCAGATCGCCACGCTCGTCGAGCGCGCCGAGCTGACGGCAAGCGAGCGCGAGGAACTGGCCGGCCGCCCGGCCGAGATCGCCGCCGAGCGCGAAGCCCTGCTGACCAAGACGCAGGAGATGGAAGCGATCCGCCGCAAGGCCGCCGACGATCTGGCGGCCGCCGAGAACGCCGTTCGCGAGGCCGACCGCGCGCTGAAGGCCGTGGAAGCCAGCCTTGTCGAGGCACGCGAGGACCGCGTGCGCGAACAGGGCCATGTCGAGCACCAGACGGCGGCGGGCGAACAGCTCGTGGCCACGATCCGCGAACGGCTCGACTGCGCGCCGGACGGCTGCCTTGCCGCCGGCATGGTCGATCCGTCCGACGAACTGCCCGCGATGGAGGACATCGAGCGCCGCCTCGACCGCCTCGTGAAGGAGCGCGACAACATGGGCCCGGTCAACCTGCGCGCCGAGCAGGAAGCCGAGGAAGTCGAAGCGCAGATCCTCGGCATGACGACCGAGAAGGACGATCTCGTCGCCGCGATCGCCAAGCTGCGCCAGGGCATCAACAGCCTCAACAAGGAGGCGCGCGAGCGCCTGCGCGAGGCCTTCGCCAAGGTCGACCAGCATTTCCAGGACCTGTTCTCGCGCCTGTTCGGCGGCGGGCGGGCGCATCTGACGCTGACGCCCGTGATGGGCCCCGACGGCCAGATCAACGACGACCCGCTCGAAGCCGGCCTCGACGTGATGGCCTCGCCCCCGGGCAAGAAGCTCCAGTCGCTGACGTTGCTGTCGGGCGGCGAGCAGGCGATGACGGCGCTGGCCCTGCTCTTCGCGGTGTTCCTCACCAACCCCGCCCCGATCTGCGTGATGGACGAAGTCGACGCCCCGCTCGACGACGCCAACGTCGACCGGTTCTGCAAGCTGCTCGACGAGATCGGCCGTTCGTCGGGCGTGCGCTTCATCGTCGTCACCCACCACCGCCTCACCATGGCGAAGATGGACCGGCTCTTCGGCGTCACGATGGCCGAGCGCGGGGTTTCGACCCTCGTCTCGGTCGATCTTCGCAGTGCAGAAAAGCTCCGCGCGACGGCCTGACGCGCGGGGCGTTTTCGCTTTCTTATCAAGGCCGTAGTTTCCCCCTTTCGGCCTTGACAGGGGAACGGCCCGACCCTATTGTCCGCGCCGTCATCGAGACGGAAAAGGGCGGATTCTTCGCCCTTTTTTGTCGTTTCGACCGGCAGCGAACGCAAGAGGTTCCCGAGCATGACCGATCCGGATGACCGGACGCGCCAGCTCGACGAGCTCTCGGCCAAGGTAGAGGCCGTGCAGGCGCGCCGGGCGAAAGCGGAGACGCGTTCGGCATCTTCGGCCGGGCGGACGACGGGGCAGATGGGCCTCGGCTTCCGCATCTCGGTCGAACTGCTCGCCACGCTCGCCGTCGGGACCGGGATGGGCTACGTGCTCGACCGGTGGCTCGGCACCTCGCCGTGGCTGACGCTCGCGTTCTTCATGCTCGGCGCAGCCGCCGGCATGCGCAACGTGATCCGGGTCGCCACCGCCGCCCAGAAGAAGGTGGCCGACGACGCGGAACGCAAGACTGAGACCGAGACCTGAATTCAAGTTTTTCCGGAGCACCCGCACCGTGGCAAGTCCCCTCGAGCAGTTCCAGATCAAGCCGATCGTGCAGTTCAGCCTGGCGGGCTACGACCTCGCCTACACGAACTCGGCGCTGATGATGACGGTCGCCGCGGTCGCCGCCTCGGTGCTGCTGCTCGCCGCCGCGAACGGGGCCCGCCTCGTGCCGGGCCGGCTCCAGTCGGTGGGCGAGATCATGTACGGCTTCATTGCCGGCATGGTGCGCGAGAATGTCGGCGACGAAGGGAAAAAGTATTTCCCGTTCTTTTTCACGCTTTTCTGCTTCGTGCTGTTCGGCAACCTCGCGGGCATGATCCCGGGCGCCTTCACCTTCACCAGCCACATCGTCGTGACGTTCACGATGGCGCTCGCCATCTTCCTCGTCATCACCGTGATCGGCTTCATGCACCACGGCACGCACTTCTTCTCGCTGTTCTTCCCGTCGGGCGCCCCGCTTGCCACGGCGCCCATTCTCATCCCGATCGAAGTGATCTCGTACATGGCCCGCCCGATCTCGCTGTCGGTGCGCCTGTTCGCGAACATGACGGTGGGCCACATCATCATGAAGATCTTCGCGGGCTTCGTGATCAGCCTGGGCGCGTTCTTCGTGATCCCGGGCGTCGTCCCCTTCGCGGTCCTGGTCGGCATCTCGGCACTCGAGTTCTTCGTCGCCGCCCTCCAGGCCTACATCTTCACGATCCTGTCCTGCATCTACCTGCACGACGCGATCCACCTGCACTGAGCGCCGTTGCCGCCCTGCCCCGACCCTGTGGACCGGCCGGACGGAAACGAAGCGACCAGTAAACCGAAAGAGAGAGGAACATCACTATGGAAGTCGCAGCAGCAAAGCTCATCGGCATGGGTCTGGCCGCCATCGGCATGATCGGTGCGGGCATCGGCGTGGGCTCGGTGTGGGCCAGCCTGATCTCGGCCGTCGCGCGCAACCCGGCCGCCAAGGACAACGTGCAGGTCTTCGCCTATATCGGCTTCGCGGTGACCGAGTTCATCGCGCTGCTCGCCTTCGTCATCGCGATCCTGATCTTCGTCTCCTGATCCCGTTTCCGGGGAAGGGCATCGGCCCTTCCCCGGATCCGTTTTCCCGAAGGGGAAATCCGATGCCGCAGTTCGATCCCACTTGGTTCCCCAGCCAGATCTTCTGGCTCGCGATCATCTTCCTCGCCTTCTACGTCGTGCTCTCGAAGCTCGTGCTGCCCCAGCTGGGGGCCGCGATCGAGGGCCGCGAGAAGCAGATCGAGGGCGACCTCGCGCGCGCCGGCTCGCTGAAGGGCGAGAGCGACGCGATGATCGCCACCTACGAGAAGGCGCTGGCCGAGAGCCGCGCCAAGGCCCAGGCCGTGCGCGCGGAGACCGAGGCGAAGCTCGCCAAGGAAGCCGCGGTGAAGTCCGCCGCCCTCAACGCCGCGCTGGGCGACAAGATCAAGGCCGCCGAGGCGAAGATCGCCGAGGCCCGCCGTGCCGCCCTTTCCAACGTCGAGGCGCTGGCCGCCGAGATCGCCGTCGAAGCCGCCCGCAAGATCGGCGGCATCTCGGTGACCGAGGCCGACGCCAAGACCGCGGCGCGCGGCTAGGAGCAACAGACATGGCAATCCTGCAGAACGAATATCTCTGGATCTCGCTGGCGATCCTGACCCTGTTCTGGTTCGCCGCCGGCCCGGTCAAGTCGGCCGTGCTCGGCGGGCTCGATGCGCGCGCCGCACGCATCGCCAAGGACCTCGAGGAAGCGGCCGCCCTGCGCAAGCAGGCCGAAGCGCTGCTGGCCGAGTACCAGGCCAAGCACCGCGAGGCGATGGCGCAGGCCGAAGCGATCCTGACCAACGCCCGCGAGGAAGCGGCCCGCCTCGCCCAGAAGGCCGAGGGTGACCTTGCTGCCTCGCTGAAGCGCCGCGAGGACCTCGCGATGGAGCGCATCGCGCAGGCCGAAGCGCAGGCGACCGCCGAAGTGCGCACCGCCGCGGTCGACCTCGCGATGGCCGCCACGGCCCGCCTGCTCGAAGGCCGCCTCGACGCTGCCCGCCAGGACGCGCTGATCGACGGTGCCATCAAGGCGATGCCCGCCCGTCTCAACTAAGCGTTTCCGGCTCTGGCCGGAACAAAGACGCCGCCGCCCGCAAGGCCGGCGGCGTTTTTCGTTTCAGGAGACGACAGGAGACGGGATGTTACAGTCTCCTGTCCAAGCCGTTGAAACGCCGGCGAATCATACGAGACAGGTGACGTAACCCGCGTTTCGATTGACGAAACTTTGCGGCCGTTTCGCGGGCACGCTCCCGCCTGGTCCAGTTCACGATGTCAAAGAGCGCACGGCCGGATGGTCCCGGCCGATGCGAGGAGGTTAATCTGCGAAGGGATTAAATACAACTTAAAATACAATCGTATTCGACCAAGCGCCGGCGCGTGTCATGCTGGCCCCGAGACAAAGGCCATCCCCGCAAGAGCGAGACCGCATCATGGCGATCTATCCCGAGATGAAAGACAAGGTCGCACTGGTGACCGGCGGCAGCAGCGGCATCGGTTTTGCGACCGCGCGCGCATTCGCCCGCCAGGGGGCGCGCGTCGTGATCGCCAGCCGCAGCGCCGCGGGCGGCAAAGCGGCCCTCAAGCAGCTCGCACGGGAAGGCGAAGTCGAGTGGATCGCGACCGACACGGCCGACGGCAGATCGGTCGCCCGGCTCTTCGCCGCCATCGCAAAGCGCCACACGCGCCTCGACTACGCGTTCAACAATGGCGGTAGCGGTGCGGGCGGCGGCCCGATCGGCCGCATGAAGGAAGACCAGTGGCGCCGGACCATCGACGGCTACCTCACCTCGGTCTTCCTGTGCATGAGTGCGGAAATCCCCGCAATGGCCAAAGCCGGCGGCGCAATCGTCAACAACGCGTCTGTCGACGGGCTGCGCGGCTATCCGTTCCCGGGCGGGGCCGCCTATTCGGCCGCCAAGCACGGCGTGCTCGGGCTCACGAAGAGTGCCGCCCTCGAACAGGCGAAGACGGAGCTGCGGATCTGCGCCATCTGCCCCGGCTGGATCGACACGCCCCCCGTGGCTAACTGGATGAAGCGCGACAAGGCGGTCGCGACTGAGATCCTGCGCCAGACGCCCAAGGGCCGGCCCGGCAAGCCCGACGAGATCGCCGAATCGGTGCTGTGGCTATGCTCGGACGCGGCGAGCTTCGCCGTGGGCAGCGTGTTCGCGATCGACGGCGGGTATATGGCCTGACGCCTACTCCGCCGCCTGCTTGGTCACCGCTTCCGGCTTCCAGCGCAGCACCGGCGCGCGCGCCGCACGCGTCTCGTCCAGACGCCGACGCGGGGTCAAACGCGGGGCGGCGTGGAAGAAGGCTTCGGCACCGGGCTTCTTCGCCTCGGCCGCAAGGTGTCGCAGCGTGTCGATGAATGCGTCGAGCGATTCGCGGCTCTCGCTTTCTGTCGGTTCGATCAGCATCGCGCCGTGGACGACGAGCGGGAAATACATCGTCATCGGGTGGTAGCCCTCGTCGATCATCGCCTTGGCGAAGTCGAGCGTGGACACGCCCGTGTCCTTTAGGAACGTGTCGTCGAACAGCGCTTCGTGCATGCAGGGGCCGTCGAAGGCCGGGCTCATCACGTCCTTGAGGCGCGCCTGGATGTAGTTGGCGTTCAGCACCGCGTCTTCCGACGCTTGGCGGATGCCGTCGGCCCCGTGGCTCAGCATGTACGCCATCGCACGCACGAACATGCCCATCTGGCCGTTGAACGCCTTGAGGCGGCCGAAGGGCTCTGCCGTCCCCTCCTTCGTCTCGACCAGACGGAACCCGTCCTTGCCGTGCACGACATAGGGCAGCGGGGCGAAATTCGCCAACGCGGCGGACAGCACGACCGGGCCGGAGCCCGGCCCGCCGCCGCCATGCGGCGTGGAGAAGGTCTTGTGCAGGTTGATGTGCATGGCGTCGACGCCGAGATCGGCCGGGCGCACGCGGCCCGCGATGGCGTTGTAGTTCGCCCCGTCGCAATAGAAATAGCCGCCGGCCTTGTGGATCAGGTCGGCGATCTTGCGGATGTCGTTCTCGAACAGCCCGCAGGTGTTCGGGTTGGTGAGCATGATGGCGGCGACGTCCGGCCCCAGCTTCTTCTCGAACGCGGCGAGGTCGACGCGCCCGCGCGCGTCGGCCGGGATCGGATCGACCTGGAACCCGAGCAGTGCTGCGGTAGCGGGGTTCGTGCCGTGCGCGGATTCAGGCACGAGCACGCGCTTTCGCGTCGCACCCTCGCCCTTGGCCTTGATCGCCGACCAGATCGCGACCATGCCGCACAGTTCGCCATGGGCACCTGCCGCCGGGCTCATCGCCACGGCGGGCATGCCGGTCAGCGTCTTCAGCCAGTGGGCGAGCCGGTCGATCAGTTCGAGCGCCCCCTGCACGGTCTTGACCGGCTGCAGCGGGTGGATGTCGGCGAAGCCCGGCAGGCGGGCCATCTTCTCGTTGAGGCGCGGGTTGTGCTTCATCGTGCACGAACCGAGCGCGAAGAGGCCGCTGTCGATGCCGTAGTTCTTCTGCGACAGGCGCGTGAAATGGCGCACGACCTGCGGCTCCGAAAGGCACGGCAGGCCGACCTCAGCCTTGCGCGCGAAACCACCCAGCTTCGAGGCGACCTTCGGTGCGGGGGCGACGTCCACGCCGATGCGGCCCGGCACGCCCTGCTCGAAGATCAGTTTTTCTTCCAGATCGAGGCCGCGATGGCCCGACCGGGTGACGACCGGCGGCAGTGCCGATCCGGCATCGTTGGCAGCATTCGTGCGGCCCTGGCTCTTGTCCATGATCAAAGCACCTCGGCAAGGGCGGCGGCGAACTTATCCATGTCCGCCGGCGTGTTGGTTTCGGTCGCGGCGACGATCAGCACGTTCGCCATGTCCTTGTGGCCCGGCCACAGACGGCCACCCGGCACGCCGGCGAGCACGCCCTTGTCCACCAGCGCATCCACGACGGCGGACGCGTCCTTGGGCAGGCGCACGGCGAACTCGTTGAAGAACGCGTCGGTCAGGAGCGACACGCCCTTCACCTTGGCGAGCTTCTCGGCCAGCAACGCGGCATGCGCGTGGTTGAGGGCCGCGAGTTCATTGAGGCCGCGTTCGCCCAGCAGCGACAGATGCACCGTGAAGGCGAGCGCGCACAGACCCGAGTTCGTGCAGATGTTCGATGTCGCCTTCTCGCGGCGGATATGCTGCTCGCGCGTGGAGAGCGTGAGCACCCAACCGCGCTTGCCGTCGGCATCCACCGTCTCGCCGCACAGGCGACCCGGCATCTGGCGCACGTATTTTTCCTTGGCGGCGAACAGACCCACATAGGGCCCGCCATAATTGAGCCCGTTGCCGATCGACTGGCCCTCGCCCACCACGATGTCGGCGCCCATGGCACCCGGCGGCGTCACGGCACCCATCGAGATGATTTCGGGCACCGCGCAGATCAGCAGCGCCCCCGCCTTCTGGCACGCGGCGGCGAGTGCCGAGAAATCCTCGAGCCGGCCGAAAACGTTGGGATACTGCACGACGACGCACGAGGTCGTCGCGTCGATCTTCTCGGCGAGGCCCTTGAGGCCGTCGGGCGAGGGCACGCCTGCATCGACCGCGAAGCCGGAGAAGCGGCCGTGCGTTTCGACCGTCTCGCGATAGTGCGGATGCAAGGCACCCGACAGGATCGCCTTGCCGCGCCGCGTGACGCGGTTGGCCATCATCACGGCTTCCACGCACGACGTGGCCGCGTCGTACATCGAGGCGTTCGCCACTTCCATGCCGGTCAGCAGCGCCACCTGCGTCTGGAACTCGAACAGGTATTGCAGCGTGCCCTGCGCGATCTCGGGCTGGTAGGGCGTGTAGCTCGTCAGGAACTCGCCGCGCTGGATGATGTAGTCGACCGAAGCCGGCACATGATGCCGGTAGGCCCCGCAGCCGATGAAGCTCGCCATCGACCCCGCCGGGCGGTTCTTCGCGGCAAGGGCGCCCATCTCGCGCTCGACCTCCAGCTCCGTCATCGTCGTGGAAAGGCCGGTAACCGGGCCTTTCAGCACGGCATGCGCGGGCACGTCGACGAACAGCTCGTCGACCGACGCGGCCCCGATGGCGGCGAGCATCGAACGCCGGTCGGATTCGGTGTGGGGCAGATAGCGCATGCGTTGTTTTCCTTCAGCCCTGCGACTTCACGAACGCGCCGTAGGCGGCTTCGTCCATCAGGTCCTGGAATTCGGCGGAGTTGCCGGCCTTGATCTTGAAGAACCAGCCCTTGCCGGTCGGGTCGGTGTTGACGAGGCCGGGTTCGGCGGTCAACGCATCGTTCACGCCGACGACCGTGCCGGTGACGGGCGCGTAGATGTCGGACGCGGCCTTGACCGATTCGACCACCGCGGCCTGCGCGCCCTTGGCGAGCGCCTTGCCCGTTTCGGGCAGTTCGACGAACACGACGTCGCCGAGCTGGCCTTGCGCGAAGTCGGAGATGCCGACCGCGTAGACGTCGCCGTCCTCGACGCGGATCCATTCGTGGTCCTTGGTGAAGCGCAGTTCGGCCATCTTGGTTTTCCTTGTTGGAGTTTCAGCCGCGGAAATAGCGATGCGGAGCGAAGGGCATTGCAACGACCTTGCCGGGCAGCGTCTTGCCGCGCACGACGAGGCCGACCGGCGTGCCCGGGGCGGCCGAAGCGGTGGCGACATAGCCCATGCAGACCGGCCCGTTGACGCTGGGGCCGAAGCCGCCCGACGTGACCGTTCCGATCTTCGTGCCCGACGCGTCGACGATCTCGGTGCCCTCGCGCGCGGGCGCACGGCCCTCGGGAAGAATCCCGACGCGCTTGCGCGACGGGCCGGCCGCCAGTTCCTTCTGGATGCGTGCCGCACCCGGGAAGCCGCCTTCGGCGCGCCGGCGCTTGGAGATCGACCAGACGAGGTCGGCCTCGACCGGCGAGGTCGTCGTGTCGATGTCGTGCCCGTAGAGGCACAGGCCCGCTTCGAGGCGAAGCGAGTCGCGCGCCCCAAGGCCGATGGGCTTCACTTCCGGCTGGGCCAGCAGCGCTTCGGCCAACGCCACGGCCTTGTCGCCGGGGACCGAAATCTCGTAGCCGTCCTCGCCGGTGTAGCCCGAGCGCGTGAAAAAGCACGGGATGCCGGCGACATCGCCGGTGCGGAAAGTCATGAATTTCTGGCCCGCGGCCGCGGGCGACAGCCGCGCCATCACCTCGGCGGCCTTCGGGCCCTGCAACGCGAGCAGTGCGCGGTCGGCGTGATACTCGATCTTCACCTTGCCGCCGATCTTCGCCTGCAGGTGGGCAAGGTCCTGTTCCTTGCAGCCGGCATTGACCACGACGAACAGCCGGTCGCCGCGGTTGGTGATCATCAGGTCGTCGAGGATGCCGCCTTCGTCGTTGGTGAACATCGAATAGCGGATCGATCCTTCCTTCAGGATCGCGAGATCGCCGGGCACGAGGGTTTCGAGCGCGGCCGCCGCGTGGGCGCCGTGCAGCGTGACCTGGCCCATGTGCGACACGTCGAACAGGCCGGCGGCGACACGCGTGTGGTTGTGCTCGCCGAGGATGCCCATCGGGTATTGCACGGGCATGTCGTAGCCGCCGAACGGCACCATCTTGGCGCCGAGCGACACGTGCAGCGCATGCAGCTGGGTCTTCTTCAGGGCTTCATCGGCCAAGGGCGACACTCCGGGGACAGGACGGCGCTCGACGCCGGCGGGAATGCCGGTGCGCGCGCCCCCTCTGTCCTGGGACCTGAAAGAATCGCCCGAATCAAAGTACCGGGCTTACCTCTTCGGTGGAGACGGGCCCGAAGGCCCCTCATCGCTTTCCAGAGTACGCTCGCCCGCGCGGTCCTTTTGCCTGAGAGTTTCCGGGGCGGTTGCTCCTTCGGCGCCCCCGGCGGCGAACCGGAGGTCTCTCCCGCGCGGGAGTCGCACCCTTACGGGTGCGCGACACCGAACATAGCGGGCGCCCCTCGCGGGTCAAGGAAGACCGCGCAGGTGGTTGATTCAAATGGCAGGAATTCTGGGGATAATTCGGCGACTCGGGGAAGCGCCTAGCGTGCCCCGCGCTGCGCGCGGTTCCAGGCGACCTGCTCGGCGGTCAGCTGGAAGCCGACGAGGATCTGGAAGGACGGGCCGTCGAAATTGCTCCGGAGCGGGATATGCGGTTCCCACTGGTCGACGCGGCCGGTGCGCGGGCGATTGTCGGGCCATTCGAAATCGGCGCGGAAGGTTTCCTTGGCGACGATGTTGCGCTCGCCGTCCACGATCGCGACGAAATAGGGCAGGCTCGCCTTGCGCGTGCGCTCGGCGGGGCCGCGCTCGGCGGCGAACGCGATCTGCAGGTCGAGCGTGACGGCGGGCTTGGCGTTGCGGCCCTTGGCGTATTCGCAGGTGATCCTCAAGTCGACGACCTGGCCCTGGACGAGCACGTCGGTCACGTCGCGCCCCGGCCCGTCGCGGAACTGCACGACAATGTTGGCGTCGGGTACGATCCCGCCCGCGGGACACACGGCCGACATCGCCGAATCGCCCGACGAGCAGCCGGCAAGCAGGGTGGCCGCGAGGCCGATCGCGAGTGCTGTCCGCATCACGGCAGGTTCTTGTGGCCGCCGTCGCAGAAAGGCTGGTTCTTGCTGGCCTTGCAGCCGCAAAAGAACATCTTCTTGGCTTCGTCCGCGACGAACTTCATCGGCTGGAAGCCGCTGCCGGCGTGGCTGCCGTCGCAGAACGGCTGCTTCTTCGACAGGCCGCACGAGCACCACCAGTACGCCTTGCCGGCCTCGACTTCGACCGGATAGGGGGCTTTCTGCGGAACAGCGGGCGTGGTCATCGGGGGCGGCATCCTCGGAGCGGAAAATGGCGTCGGGCGGGGCTGGCGCAGCGCTGCGACTCCGGTGTAACTAACGGGTCCGACCTTAGAGAAACCGCCATGCCCGCACAAGCGCCGCTGACCGTTCTGCTCGCCGGCCCCCGCGGCTTCTGCGCCGGCGTCGACCGCGCGATCCTGATCGTGGAACGGGCACTCGAAAAATACGGCGCGCCCGTCTATGTGCGTCACGAGATCGTGCACAACCGCTTCGTCGTGGAATCGCTCGAGGCGAAGGGCGCCGTGTTCGTCGACGAGCTCGACGACGTGCCCGGCGACCGGCCGGTCGTCTTCTCTGCGCACGGCGTGCCCAAGGCGGTGCCGGCCGAAGCCGTGCGTCGCAAGATGTTCTATCTCGACGCGACGTGCCCGCTGGTCAGCAAGGTCCATTCGGCGGCCGAACACCACCACAAGGCCGGCCGGCACCTGGTGCTGATCGGGCACGCCGGCCACCCCGAAGTCGTCGGCACGATGGGCCAGCTGCCCGACGGCGCGATCACGCTGGTCGAGGACGAGGCACAGGCCGAGCGCGTCGCACTGCCGGCGGACCGCGAGCTCGCCTTCTCGACCCAGACCACGCTGTCGGTCGACGACACGGCCGGCATCGTCGCCGTGCTGATGCGCCGCTTTCCCGAGATGCGCCCGCCGCGCTCGGACGACATCTGCTATGCGACCACCAACCGCCAGTCGGCGGTGAAGGCGATCGCAGCCACCGCCGACGCGATCCTGGTGCTGGGCTCGCCCAAATCGTCGAACTCGATGCGGCTGGTGGAAGTGGCGCGCCGCTCGGGCTGCGCCAACGCCCAGCTCGTCCAGCGCGCGTCCGAGATCGACTGGCCCAAGCTCGGTCCCTTGCGCCGGCTCGGCATCACCGCGGGGGCTTCGGCACCCGAGCTGCTGGTGCAGGAAGCGATCGCGGCGGCGCGCGTGCACTATGACGTGACGATCGAAGAGGTCGTGACGGCGCGCGAGGACGTGCATTTCAACCTGCCGCGCGTCCTCGAAGGCTAGGACAGCGCATGGCCGTCTATACCGACGTCGACGACGAGGCGCTGGCCGACTTCCTTGCGGGCTACGACATCGGGCGACTCGTCGGCTATCGCGGCATCGCGGAGGGCGTGGAGAACTCGAACTTCCTCGTCGATACCGACCGCGGGCGCTACATCCTGACGCTCTACGAAAAGCGCGTGAAGAAGGAGGACCTGCCCTTCTTCCTCGGCCTCATGCAGCATCTGGCGGCCAAGGGTCTCGCCTGCCCCACGCCGTTGATGCGCCGCGACGGCACGATGCAGGGCGAACTGTGCGGCCGGCCGGCAGCGATCGTTAGCTTCCTTGCCGGCGTGTGGCCCAGGCGCGTGGCGCTGGCGCACTGCGCGCCGGTGGGCGAAGCGCTCGCCTCGCTGCATCTTGCGGGCGAAGGCTTCGGCCTGAAGCGCGCCAACGCGCTCGGCCCCGCGGGCTGGCGGCCGCTCTTTGACGCCTGCGCGCCGCGCGCCGACGAGGTCGAGAAGGGCCTTGGCGCGGAACTTGGCAGCGAGCTTGCGTTCCTCGAGGCGAAATGGCCCAGGGGCCTGCCCGAGGGCGTCATCCATGCCGACCTCTTTCCCGACAACGTCTTTTTCCTCGGCGACGAATTCTCGGGGATGATCGACTTCTATTTCGCGTGCAACGACTTCCTCGCCTACGACCTCGCGATCTGCCTCAACGCGTGGTGCTTCGAGCCGGACGGCCAGCTCAACGCCACGAAGGCCCGCCGGCTCGTCGCCGGCTACCGGCGCAAGCGCGAGCTTACGTCCGCCGAACTCGACGCGTTGCCGGTGTTCGCGCGCGGCTCGGCGCTGCGCTTCCTGCTGACGCGTCTCTACGACTGGCTCAACCACCCGCCCGGTGCCTTCGTCCGGCCCAAAGATCCCCTCGAATATGCCAAGAAGCTGCGCTTCCATCGCGGGGCCGCGAGCCTCGCGGCCTATGGAATCGAGAGGACGCCATGAAACGCCATCTGATCGCCGCCCTGTTCGTGCTGCTGCCGTCGCTGGCGTTGGCGCAGGCCCCCGACCCGCGTCTTTCCTTGCGCGAAAGTGCGGAGCGCGAGCTGGCGCAGGACCGGCTCACGGTCTCGCTGCGCGTCGAGGCGACGGCGGCGACCGCTGCCGCCGTCCAGGGCGACGTCAACCGGCGCATGGAGGCGGCCCTTGCGCGCGCACGCGCCGTGTCCGGCGTGCGCGTCGAAACGACCGGCTACTGGACCTACGAGGAGCGCCCGGCCAACCAGCCGCGCCGCTGGCGCGGGCAGGCCGGGCTCAATCTCGTGGGCAGCGACACGGGTGCCGTCCTCGCACTTGCCGGCGCCTTGCAGGAAACCGGGCTTGCCATGTCGGGCATGCGCTTCGAGCTCACGCCCGAATCCGCGCGTGCCGTGCAGGACGAACTGACGGCCGACGCGCTGAGGCGCGTGCGGGCGCGCGCCGACAAGGCCGCCGACGCGATCGGGATGCGCGTCGTGGGCATCGTCGAGATGCGCGTGGGCGATGCCGGCGGAACCGTGCCGCAACCGCGCCCGATGATGCGCGCTTCCGCGATGGCGGCCGAAGCGGCGGCACCGGTCGCCGAGCCGGGCCTTGCCACCGTGCGGATCGAAGTCGAAGCCGTGTTCCGCCTGGGGCCGAAATGAACGACGGCGCCGACGCCGATCTGGTCGAGCTTTTCACCGACGGGGCGTGCAGCGGCAATCCCGGCCCCGGCGGCTGGGGCGCACTGCTGCGCTGGCGCGGCACCGAGAAGGAACTTTCCGGCGGCGAGAACCCCACGACCAACAACCGCATGGAGCTGATGGCCGCCATCGAGGGCCTGAAGGCGCTCAAGCGCGGCATGCGCGTGCGCGTATGGACCGACAGCGTCTATGTGCGCGACGGCATCACCAAATGGATCCACGGCTGGAAGCGCAGCGGCTGGAAGACGGCCGACAAGAAGCCGGTCAAGAACGTGGATCTGTGGCAAGCACTGATCGCCGCGACCGAGGGTCACGAGATCGAGTGGCGCTGGGTCAAGGGCCATGCCGGCCATGTCGAGAACGAACGCGCCGACGCGCTGGCGCGCGGGGCGATCGCGGCGGTTCGCTGACGAAAGGGCAGGCTGGCAATCGGCACGGGTTTCGCTAGGATCGTTCCCGAATCGTCTTCAGGAGACCGACCCCACATGCGCCTCGTTCCCGTCCTTGCCGCCGCCGCCCTGCTCGTTCCCGGTGCCGCCCTCGCCCATACCGGCCACGGCTCGGTCGACGGGCTGGCGCACGGCTTCGCCCACCCCTTCGGCGGTCTCGACCACCTGCTGGCGATGTTCGCGGTCGGCCTCTTCGCGGTCCGCCTCGGCGGGCGAGCACTCTGGCTCGTACCTGCCGCTTTCGTGGGCATGATGGCGCTGGGCGGGATCGCCGGGTTCGAGGGGCTGGACGTGCCCTTTGTCGAGACCGGCATCGCGCTCTCGGTCGTCGCCATCGGCATCGCCGTTGCCACCGGCTACGTGCCGCCGGTCGCGGCCGCCGCCGCGTTCGTCGGCTTCTTCGCGGTCTTCCACGGCTTCGCGCACGGCGCGGAACTTCCCGCGGGCGCCGGCGGTCTGGGCTATTCGGCGGGCTTCCTCGCCGCGACGGCACTGCTGCACGCCGCAGGTATTGCCGCAGGATTCACCGGCCCGCGCCTCGTTCGCGCGGGCGGTGTTGCCGTGGCACTCGCCGGTGCCGTGCTGCTGGCCGGCGCCGTCTAGCCGAGCTGCTTCAGCAGCGTCCCGGCGTCCGACACTTCGAAAGCACCCGGCTTCTCGAGATTGAAGGCTTCGATCTTGCCGTCGACGACATAGGCCGAGAAGCGGCGCATGCGCGTGCCCATGACGTTGGCCGAGCCGTCCATCTCGATGCCCAGCGCCTTGGCCAGCGCCCCGTTGCCGTCGGCGACCATCGCGACCTTCGTGCCCACGTTCTGCGACTTGCCCCAGGCGTCCATCACGAAGGCGTCGTTGACCGACACGCACGCGATGGTGTCGATCCCCTTGGCCTTGAACGCGTCGGCCTTCTCGACGAAGCCCGGCAGGTGCTTGGCCGAGCAGGTCGGCGTGAAGGCACCGGGCAGGCCGAAGATCGCGACCTTCTTGCCCTTGAAGAGATCGTCGGTCGTGAAATCCTTCGGGCCCTCGGCGGTCATGATCCGCATCCGGGCGGCCGGGATCGTCTGGCCCTTTTCGATCGTCATCGTGCGTTCCTCCTGTATCGCCGGCGGTCGGGTATCAGACCTGGCCGAGCATCGTTTCGGCGTTCGAGACCTCGAACGCGCCGGGCTTTTCGAGATTGAAGCTCTTGACCGTGCCGTCGACGACGTACATCGAGAAGCGCTTCATGCGCAGGCCCATGCCGTAGCCCGTGCCGTCCATCTCGATGCCGAGCGCTTTGGTGAGGTCGGCGTTGCCGTCGGCGAGCATCATCACCTTGTCGCCCACATTCTGCGCCTTGCCCCAGGCGTCCATGACGAACGCGTCGTTGACCGACACGCACGCGACGGTGTCCACGCCCTTGGCCTTCAGCGCTTCGAAATTCGTGACGAAGCCCGGCAGGTGCTTGGCCGAGCAGGTCGGCGTGAACGCGCCCGGCAGGCCGAAGATGGCGACCTTCTTGCCCTTGAAGATATCGTCGGTCGTCAGGTCCTTGATGCCGTCCTTGGTCATCGTCTTGAGCTTCACGGACGGGACCTTGTCGCCTGCCTGGATCGTCATGGGGATTTCCTCTTGCCCGGAAGGGCTTTTGGTGGGGGAGTTCGGATCAAGGATTTAGAGTGGCCGGGGGCCGAATGCAACCCGGGTCCGGTCAGCGGGCGGCGGCCTGCGCCAGGGCGCCGAGGACGGCCTCGGCGGACAGCAGTTCGGGCAGAGCGAGGCCGCCGGGCGCGCCCGGCCCGTAGACCGCGTTGAACGGGATGCCGTAGCGCCCGAATTCGGCCAGATAGGCGGCGATGCGCGGGTCGGGGCGCGTCCAGTCGGCGCGCAAGGACACGACCCCGTCGGATGCGAGTGCGGCCGCGACCTCGGCACGCGACAGCACCAGCCGCTTGTTGACCTGGCAGGTCACGCACCAGTCGGCCGTCACGTCGACGAACACGGTCTTGCCCTCAGCCACCGCCACGTCGATCGCACCACGCTCGAAACGTTGCCACGCGATGGCCGAGGTTTCGGGCGTGCGCTCGGGCACGTAGCCCAGCTTCGGCGGCAGGAACAAGGCGAGCAGCAGCACGCTGGCGACGAGGGCCACGCGCCCGCGCGCGGCCGGCGCGTTGCGAAGCGCGAACAGGCCGCCCGCGAGTGCGGCCAGTGCTGCGGCCAGCGTGCCGGCGGCGACAACGCCGAGTTGGCCCGCCAGCACCCACACGAGCCACGCGGCCGTGCCCGCCAGCGCCAGCCCCAACAGCTTGCGCAACACGCCGATCCACGGGCCGGGGCGCGGCAGCAGGCGGGCCGCCCCCGGGAACGCGGCGACGGCAAGATAGGGGGCGGCAAGACCTACGCCCAGGGCCACGAAAATCGCGAGGATCTGCAGCGGCCCTTGCGCCAGCGCAAACCCGACCGCCGTGCCCACGAAGGGTGCCGAGCAGGGCGTGGCAAGCAGCGTGGCGAACGCGCCGGTCGCGAACGAGCCGGCGAGCTTGCGATTGCCGCCGATGTCCGAAAGCAGTGCCGGCAGCGGCACTTCGAACCAGCCCCACAGGTTGGCCGCGAACGCGACGACGACCAGCGCCATCCCCGACAGGAACCATGGCTGCTGGAACTGCAGCCCCCAGCCCACCGCCTCACCGCCGAGCTTGAGACCGACGAGAGCGAGGGCGAGGCCGATGAACGCCGTGACGATGCCGGCGGCCGTCGCGAGGAACGCCATGCGCACGTCGCGTGCGCGTGTGGCATCGAGCGTGACGACGCTGGCAAGCTTCATCGCGAGCACCGGCAGCACGCACGGCATCAGGTTCAAGATCAGCCCGCCGAGAAGTGCCACCGCCAGCATCGCCAGCAGCGCCGCCGGCGGGGCTGCGGGTGGCGCATTGCCCAGCGCCACCGCCCGCTCGACCGCGCGCACGCCATCGACCAGCGTGAGCGTGACGTCTGCCCCGGCGCGCAAGGGGGCGGCCCCCGGCCCGCCGGCGGCGGGCACGGTCAGCGTTGCCGCCCGCCCGCCTTCGGCATAGCGCACGACGGGCTTGGCGAAGCTCCAGCCCGCCGGGCCTTCGATATAGACGTCCGGTGCCGCGAACGCCGGCTCGGCGCGCGCGCGCACGACGATGGCCGCGCCGGGACCGCCGCGGAAATCCGCCCCCTCGACGACGAGCCCGTTGGCCCCTGCCCCGGTCGCATCGACCGGCGGCACGGCGGAATCGAAGCGCGCGATGTCGTGCGCGTGCGCCGACGGCGTGCCCGGCCCCGCCGGCAGGCCAAGCGCCAGATCCGCGCGATAGGGAATGCACACGTCGGCGCACACAAGCAGGTCGACGCCGGCCTTCACGTCAAGGGCGGCACCCGGTATCGCAAGCGTCGCGTCGATCGGCAGGATGACCGTACCGCCGTAGCCGAACGTCTCGAGATCGAACAGTGTGAAACGCTCGGGCACCGGATAGCGCAGCCGGGCGCCACCGAGATTCGCCGACCCCGTCCAGTCGATCTCGACCGGCAGGCCCGCATCGCCCGGCGAACGCCAATAGGTTTTCCAGCCGGGCTTGAGCGCCATCTCCAGCCCGAGCCGCACGACGGGTGCCGAACCCGTCGCGGTCGTCGCGGAAACGAGGCGCACCGACACTTCCGGATGGCGTACCCAGCCCGAGGCCGATTCCTGTGCAAGTGCGGGGAAAGCCGCACACAGGAACGGCAACAAAACGGCAAGACGGCGGATCTGCAAAAGCATCGAATTCATGCTATTCTAGTATAGTCATGCCGCGCTCGCACATCGAGATCCCGACCTTCTTCGCCGGCCACCTGCTGGTCGCCATGCCGTCGATGTCCGATTCGCGCTTCGAACGCACCGTCATCTACATGTGCGCGCACAACCCGGACGGCGCCATGGGCCTCGTCATCAACAAGCCGTTCGAGCAGCTGAGCTTCCCCGACCTGCTCGAACAGCTCAACATCGATGCCGGCCCGCGCACCAAGCAGATCCGCCTGCGCGCCGGCGGCCCGGTCGAGGCGGGGCGCGGCTTCGTGCTCCATTCGGACGACTACATGCATGACGGCTCGATGCGCGTGCTGCCGGGCATCGCCCTCACCGCCACGGTCGACATCCTGAAAGCGCTGGCGACCGGTTCGGGCCCGCGCAAGTCGCTGCTGGCCCTTGGCTGTGCCGGCTGGTCGGCCGGCCAGCTCGAAGGCGAGATCCAGCGCAACGGCTGGCTTACCGTTCCCGCCGACGACGACATCGTCTTCGACCCCGAACTCGATTCGATCTGGGAACGGGCACTGGGCAGGGTCGGCATCTCCGTCAGCTTCCTGTCCGGCCAGGCCGGGCACGCCTAAGCAGCGATCTTCGCCGCGATGTCGGCAAGCCGGTCGAGCTTCGCCAGCGGCCCGAGGGCCGCGAGCGTGGGCTTGCCGGCGAGGATGCGGGTCGCGACGCGCGCGATGTCCTCGGCCGTCACCGCCTCGACCTTCGCCGAGACTTCCTCCGGCGTGATGTCGCGCCCGAAGATCAGCAGATTGGCCCCCAGCGCATCCATGCGCGCGTTGGTGCTTTCGAGCGACATCAGCAGGCCGGCGCGCATCTGCGCCTTGGCGCGGCGCACTTCGGATGCCTGCGGCAGCGCACGCGCCCCGCGCAGCTCGGACACGAGGGCCGGGATCAGCTCTTCCATCTCGCGCTCGCCCGTCCCCGTATAGACATCGAACACGCCGCCGTCGGCGAACGACGAGGCGTGCGACGAGATCGAGTAGCACAGCCCCCGCTTCTCGCGGATTTCCTGGAACAGGCGCGAGGACATGCCCCCGCCCAGCAACGTGGCGAAGACCTGCACGGCCCAGTAATCGGCATCGCGCACGCCCACGCCGGGAAAACCCAGCACCAGATGCGCCTGCTCGAGATCGCTGTCGTCGCGGAACTCGCCGCCCAGATAGCGCGCGGGCTCGTCGCTGGCCGTTCCCGTCCCCTGCCACTTGCCAAACAGCTCGGCCGTGCGCGCGACGAGATGTGCGGGATCGAGATTGCCCGAGGCCGCGATCACGACGTTGCCGGGCGCGTAGATGCCCTTGCGCCAGTCCAACGCCGCCGCACGCGGCAGCTTCTTGATGATCTCGGCGGTGCCCAGCACCGGCCGGCCGATGGCCTGGCCGGGGAACGCGGTTTCCTGGAAGCGGTCGAAGATCACGTCGTCGGGCGTGTCCTCGACCTGGCCGAGCTCCTGCAGGATCACGCCGCGCTCGCGCTCGAACTCGGCCGGATCGAAGACCGAGTTGAGGAAGATGTCGGCGAGGATGTCGAGCGCCAGGTCGGAATCTTCCTTCAGGCACTTGATGTAATAGGCGGTCTGCTCGCGGCCCGTGTGCGCGTTCATGAACGCGCCGACATTCTCGATTTCCTCGGCGATCGCCTTGGCGTCGCGCCGGGCCGTGCCCTTGAACGCCATGTGCTCGAGCATGTGGGCGACCCCGTTGAGGGCCGCCGGCTCGTGGCGCGTACCCGCCCCGACGTAGACGCCGATCGAGACGGTCTCGACATGGTCCATGCGGTCGGAGGCCACGCGCAGGCCGCCGGGGAGCGTGTCGATGCGCACGCTGGTCATGCGCGCCTCGCGGCGGCGACGAATTCTTTCAGCTTCGTGATGTCGTTGGGCAGGCGCGTGACTCGTTCGGGCCGCGTCATGAGGTCGGCCAGATGCGGCGGCAGCTTCGGGCGCACGCCCGACGCCTTCTCGACCGCGTCGGGGAACTTGGCCGGGTGCGCCGTGGACGCCACGACCATGGGCATGCCCTCGCGCTTTGCCTTGCGCGCCACGTGCAGTGCCACGGCCGTATGCGTGTCGACCAGTTCGCCCGAGTGACGCCACGTGTCGCGGATCTCGCCAAGCGTGGCCGCATCGTCGCACACGCCGGAATCGAACTCGGCGGCGAGGCCGGCATGCATGTTCTGCGGAAACTCGAGCCGGCCGGATTTGCGGAACCCGGCCATCATCGATGCGGTCGTGATCCCGTCGCGGCCGGCAAGCTCGAACACCATGCGCTCGAAATTGGACGAGACCTGCACGTCCATCGACGGCGACACGGTCGGCGCCACGGTTTCCAGCGCCATGTGGCCGCTGGCGATCGTGCGCGCCATGATGTCATTGCGGTTGGTCGCCACGACCAGCCGGTCGAGGGGAAGCCCCATGCGCTTGGCGGCATAGGCGGCGAGCACGTTGCCGAAATTGCCCGTCGGCACGCAGAAGCTCACTTTCCGGTCGGGTGCCCCCAGCGACAGAGCCGCATGCGCGTAATAGGCGATCTGCGCGGCGACGCGCGCCCAGTTGATCGAGTTGACCGCCGACAGGTTATGCGCGTCGCGGAACGCGAGATCGTTGAACATCGCCTTCACGGCGTCCTGGCAATCGTCGAACGTGCCGTCGAGCGCCACGTTGTGGATGTTCGCGGCCAGCACCGTCGTCATCTGCCGGCGCTGCACGTCGGACACGCGGCCGTGGGGATGGAGCATCACGACATCGACCGCCGCCCGGTCGAGACACGCGGCGATGGCGGCCGAGCCGGTATCGCCCGACGTGGCGCCGATGACGGTCACGCGCGTGCCCCGCTTCGTCAGCACGTGGTCGAACAGCCGGCCGACGAGCTGGAGGGCGAAATCCTTGAAGGCGAGCGTGGGGCCGTGGAACAGCTCCATCGTCCACAGACCGGGGCCAAGCTGCTTGAGCGGGGCGACGGCCGGATGGCCGAACGTGGCCTGGCTATAGGTCTCGCGGCAGATGCGCAGCAGGTCCGCGTCGGCGATCGTGCCGCCGACGAACGGGCGCATCACGGCATAGGCGATGTCGGCATAGGGCCGGTCGCGCAGCGCACGCCATTCGGCGGGCGAGAATTGCGGCCAGTGCTCGGGCACATAGAGGCCGCCGTCGCGCGCGAGGCCGGCGAGCAGCACGTCGTCGAAGGCAAGGACCGGGGCCGTCCCGCGGGTCGAGATATAGCGCAACCGCATCTCCTGGATGTCCGTCGAGCGGCGGACGTTAGTGCGCCCGGACGGCTGGTGCAACGTCGCCGAAACACGTTTTACTTCAAAGAGCTAGGAGTCGAGATACCGCGCCTTCAGATGCGCCTTGAAGATCGCGGCGTCGAGCGGGCGGCCGGTAGCGCGCACCAGCATCTCGCGTGTCGAGACGAGCGAGCCCATCGAATGCACGTTCTTTCGCAGCCACGCCATCAGCGGCGCGAAGTCGCCGCGCGAGATCGCCGGCAGGATCGACGTGTCGGCGCGTTTCGCCGCGTCGAAGAGCTGGGCGGCCGTCATGGCGCCCAGCGTATAGGTCGGGAAATAGCCCCACGAACCGCCGGGCCAGTGGATGTCCTGCAGGCAGCCGTCGCGGTCGTCGGGCGGAACGACGCCGACAAGCGCGCGCATGCCCTCGTTCCACGCGGCCGGAAGGTCGGCAAGCTGCATGCGGTCTTCGATCAGCGCGCGTTCGAGCCGGTAGCGCAGGATCACGTGGGCGGGATACGTCACCTCGTCGGCATCCACGCGGATGAGGCCGCGCTTCACCCGGTGGTAGATGCGCCGGAAATTATCGCCGGTCCACGCCACGCCCGACCGGCCGAACGCGGCGGCCGCCTTGGGGGCGAGGTACGACAGGAACTCCGGGCTGCGCGCGGCCTGCATCTCGACCAGCAGCGACTGGCTTTCGTGGGCACTCATGCCGCGCGCGAAGCCGACCGGCTGGTGGCGCCAGTCCTTGGGCAGGCCGCGCTCGTACATCGCGTGGCCGGTCTCGTGCAGCACGCCCATCAGGCCCTTGGCGAAATCCCTCTCGTCCCAGCGCGTCGTGATGCGCACGTCGTCGGGCACGCCGCCGCAGAACGGATGGTGGCTCGTGTCGAGACGGCCATGGTCGAACTCGAAACCGACCGAGCCCATCAGTTCCTCGGCGAGCTTCTTCTGGGCGGCTGCCGGGAACGGGCCGTCGAGCGGCAGGGCGGCGGGCTGCTTGGCCTGGCGCTCCAGCACGTCGGCCGTGAAGCCGGGCAGGAAGGCGGCAAGGTCGGCGAAGATCGCGTCGATCTCGTCGGACGAGCCGCCCGGCTCGTACTCGTCGAGCAGCGCGTCGTATTTCGACCGTCCGAGTTTGGCGGCCTTGATGGCGGCCACTTCGCGCGTCAGGTCCAGCACCGTCTTCATCGACGGCAGCAGCCCGGCGAAGTCGTTGGCCTTGCGTGCGGCACGCCAGCGCATCTCGCACGCCGAAACCGCGCGCGAACGCGCCTCGACGAGGTCGGCGGGCAAGGCGGTCGCGTGCAGCCAATCGCGGCGCATCTCGCGCAGGTTGGCGGATTTCCATTCGTCGAGATCGCGTCCCTCGCCCGCCGCGGCGAACAGGTCGGCAAGGGCCGGATCGACCGCCTGCTCGTGGACGATCAGCTTCAGCGTGGCGAGCTGTTCGGCGCGCGCGTCGGCGCCGCCGTCGGGCATCATCGCGGCCCCGTCCCAGTCGAGCATCGCGATGGCGTCGCGCACGAGGTTCATGCGCCTGAAACGGGCTTCGAGGGCGGGATAGGCAGTCGATGCGTTCATGGCTTGCGTCTCTGCGAGATGACGAAGATGACGGCGAGTGCGATCGCCAGCGCGAACCAGGTGAAGGCGTATTGCAGGTGCGGGCGCGGGAGCTGGGCCTGCGTCTGCCCGCCCAGCGGCCAGCCGCCCGGGTTGCGCGGCTCCAGGGCCGCCTCGACATAGACCAGCAGCGCTTCCGGCACGCCGGCGGCGGCGGCCATCGCCGGCAGGTCGAACCAGAACCAGCCGTTCTTGGCCGGCTCGTTGTCCGGCATCATCGGGCCCTTGCGCGGCTCGTCGCGCAGCACGCCTTCGATCGCGACGGGGCCGGCGACCTGGCCCTGCGGGCGTGTCGATGCCTCGCGTAGGTCCTTGCGCACCCAGCCGCGGTTGATGAGCACGGCGGGCTTTCCCTCGCGCAGCAGCGGGGTCAGCACATAGAAGCCCTCGTTGCCGTTGAGCGAACGCGCGTAGACGTGCAGTTCCTTGTCGTGCGCGAAGACGCCGCTCGCGCGCACGCGCCGGAAGCGGCGCAGTTCGGGATCGGCCATCGCCGCGTCGATCTCGACCGGCGGGGCCGCGAGGCGCTCGGCGCGGATGTCGTTCTCGGCCGAGCGCTCGATGTGGCGGGCGACCTGCCAGCCCGACAGGGCGAACAGCATCAGCACGCCGGGCACGGCGATCAGCGTGGGCACCAGGCGCGGGGCGAAGCCGGGGATCAGGCGTTCAAGCATCGAACTCGTGGCGTCTGTGGCGGAACTGCATGGCGATCAATATGGCCTTGGCGACGCGCAGCATCCAGAGGCCGGCGAAAGAAATGAAGGGGACCCAAAGCAGCAGATGGACCCACCAGGACGGATGGAACGACGCGTCCACCCACAGCGCCAGCGTGACGACGACGAAGCCGAGCACGAGGATGACAAGCACCGCAGGACCGTCGCCTTCCTCGTGGCGCTTGAGGTCGAGGCCACAGGACGCGCAGGTATCGGCGACCGAAAGCGAGAACGGGCCGCGATAGAGAGGTGCGCCCGCGCATTTCGGGCACCGGCAGAGAAGACCCGCCGCCAGCGGGCTGGCGGCGGGTCGGGAGCGTGTCTCGGGTGCGGCGTCGGTCAGGCGATCAGCTCGACCACGGGCCGTGACCCGGCAGGCTGACGGGGCCTTCGCCTGTCACGTAGATGACGGCGAACAGGAACAGCCACACCACGTCGACGAAGTGCCAGTACCACGCCGCCGCTTCGAATCCGAAATGACGCTCCGGCGTGAAGTGGCCCTTGATCGCGCGCACGAGGCACACGATCAGGAAGATCGTGCCGACGAGCACGTGGAAGCCGTGGAAGCCCGTCGCCATGAAGAAGACCGACGAGTAGACGTTGTCCTTGAAGCCGAACGCGGCGTGCGCGTACTCGTAGGCTTGGCACGCGGTGAACGCGATGCCCAGCAGCACCGTCAGCACGAGACCCCACACGAGGCCCTGCTTGTTGCCCTCGACCAGCGAATGGTGCGCCCACGTGACCGTGGCGCCCGAGGTGAGCAGGATCAGCGTGTTGAGGAACGGCAGGTCCCACGGGTTGAACGTGACGACGTCCTTGGGCGGCCAGACCTGGCCGATCGTGTGCAGCTCGGGATAGAACGCGAAGTGGAAATAGGACCAGAAGAACGCAACGAAGAACATCACTTCGGACGCGATGAACAGCACCATCGCGTAGCGCAGCCCCAGGCGCACGGCGGCACTGTGCAGGCCCGGCGTGCGGGCTTCCTTCACGACCTGGCTCCACCAGCCGTACATCGTGAACAGCACGAGACCGAGGCCGAAGACGATCTTCCACACGCCCATCGACTGGAAGGTCTTGGCCATGCCGGTCCCGAACAGGTCGGGATGCATGAAGGTCAGCGCGGCGACGGCCAGCACGAAGGCGCTGATCGATCCGATGATCGGCCAGGGGCTCGGCTCCACCAGATGGTAGGGCGCTTTGGTCCCGTGCGCGGAGGTCTGGGCCATGGTTCGTATCCTCAGTTTTGCGTCGCCGGTACTTCGGCGGTCTTGGGCTGGTCGGCCGCCCGGTGGAAGCTATAGGACAGGGTGATGGTCGTCACGTCGCTCATGTGCGGGTCCTTCTCGATCGCGGGATCGACGAAGAACGAGACGGGCATGTCGAGGCTTTCGCCCGGTGCGAGCGTCTGCTCGGAGAAGCAGAAGCAGGCGACCTTCTGGAAATAGGGGGCGGCCTTCAGCGGCGTCACGTTGAACGTGGCGGTCCCGGTCGTCGGCACGCGACCCGGATTGGAGGCCGTGTAGAAGATCAGGCTCTCTTCGCCCGTGCGCGCCTTGACCGGCGCCGGACCCCTGAAGCGCCAACCCAGCGCGTCGGGCCCGCCCATCACGTTGGCGTCGAAGCGTACGGTGACGATGCGGCTGCCGGTCTGCGCGGGAAGCGCGTCGGCGATCATCGGCGTGCCGCCGAAGCCGGTGACCTGGCAGAAGAGCTTGTAGAGCGGCACCGACGCGTAGGCGAGTGCGAGCATGCCGATGCCCATGCCCGCGATGGCAAGGCCGGTCCGGCGGTTCGTGCGGGCGGGGCCTGTCATCATCACTTCACCATCTTGACGATGGTGATCGCGTAGAACAGCGCGCACAGCACCGCGACGGTGAGTGCGATCGCCAGGTTCTTGCCGCGGCGGTTCTTCATGGGATCGGGGGCCGCCATCACGCACCTGCCCCGGCCGGCACGCGGTCGAGGATCATCAAGCCGAACAGCAGGAAGAGATAGACGATCGAATAGCCGAACAGCCGCTTGGCGGCCGTCTCGGGGAAGTCGGAACCTTCCGCGCCCGCACGCTTTCCGTCGCGCCACACGTCGATCGCACCGGCGACGAAAACGAGGCCCAGCGCCGCGGCGGCGACGGCATAGAGCGGGCCGACGAGCCCGCAGAAATAGGGCGCCACGCCCAGCGGGGCGAGCAGGACCGAATAGATCACGATCTGGCGACGCGTCTCGGGCTTGCCCGCGACGTTGGGCAGCATCGGCACGCCGGCCTTGCCGTAGTCGCGCATCGCGAACAGCGCCAGCGCCCAGAAATGCGGCGGCGTCCACATGAACACGATGGCGAACAGCACGATGGCGCCGAGACCCACGTCGCCCGTGGCGGCGGCCCAGCCGATCATCGGCGGGAAGGCGCCGGCAGCCCCGCCGATCACGATGTTCTGCGGCGTCGAACGCTTGAGCCAGGCCGTGTAGACGAAAACGTAGAAGGCGATCGATCCCGCGAGCAGCGCGCCCGCCACGATGTTGGTGGCGAGCGCCATCGTCACGACCGAGGCGACCGACAGCACGATGCCGAAGGCGAGCGCTTCGGCCGGCTCGATGCGGCCCGCCGGGATCGGACGTGCGCGCGTGCGCGACATCAGCGCGTCGATGTCGGCGTCGTACCACATGTTTATGGCGCCCGCCGCACCGGCCGCGACGGCGATGCACGCCACGGCGACCGCCGCGACGAACGGATGCAGCGTGGCGGGTGCGAGCATCAGCCCGACGAGCCCTGTGAACACCACGAGGCTCATCACGCGGGGTTTCAGCAGCTCCACGAAATCGGCGACCCCGCCCGCTTCGCCGTGCGCGCGGAGTTCGTCGATCGTCAGGCTCGCATGTGCGGAACCGTCGGCGGACATACCTGTCTTTTCCTAGGCCGGCGCCTCAGTGATGCGCCGGCGCCTTGATGTCGGGCAGCACTTCGAACGTGTGGTGCGGTGCCGGCGAAGGAACCGTCCATTCCAGCGTGTCGGCCGGCAGGCCCCACGGGTTGTCGGCGGTGACCTTCTTGCCGTTGTAGAACACCCAGATCGCCGCGCCGATGAAGGCGATCGACGAGGCGAACGAGAGGTACGAACCCCACGACGAGACCAGGTTCCAGCCCGCGAACGCGTCCGGATAGTCGGGAATGCGGCGCGGCATGCCGGCGAGACCCAGGAAGTGCTGCGGGAAGAAGGTCAGGTTGACGCCGATGAACGTCGCCCAGAAATGCAGCTTGCCCCAGCTCTCCGGGAACTCGCGGCCGGTCATCTTGGGCCACCAGTAGTAGAAGCCGCAGAAGATGCCGAAGACGGCGCCCAGCGACAGCACGTAGTGGAAATGCGCGACCACGTAGTAGGTGTTGTGGAGAGCGATATCCATGCCCGCGTTGGAGAGCACCACGCCCGTCACGCCGCCGACCGTGAACAGGAAGATGAAGCCCACGGCCCACAGCATGGGCACGCGGAACTCGATCGAGCCGCCCCACATCGTGGCGATCCACGAGAAGATCTTCACGCCCGTCGGTACCGCGATCACCATCGTCGCCGCGGTGAAGTAGATGCGCGTGTTGACGTTGAGGCCGACCGTATACATGTGGTGCGCCCACACGACGAAGCCCACGACGCCAATCGCCGTCATCGCATAGGCCATGCCGAGATAGCCGAAGATCGGCTTCCTGGAGAAGGTCGACACGACGTGGCTGATGATCCCGAACGCCGGCAGGATCATGATGTAGACCTCGGGGTGGCCGAAGAACCAGAACAGGTGCAAGAACAGCACCGGATCGCCGCCGCCGGCCGCCTCGAAGAAGTGCGTGCCGAAATTGCGGTCGGTCAGCAGCATCGTGATGGCGCCGGCGAGGACCGGCAGCGACAGCACGAGCAGGAACGCGGTGAGCAGCATCGCCCACAAGAACAGCGGCATGCGGTGCATCGTCATGCCGGGGGCGCGCATGTTGAAGATCGTCGTGATGAAGTTGATGGCGCCCAGGATCGACGAGGCGCCCGCGAGATGCAGCGACAGGATCGCCATGTCCATCGCAGGGCCCGGGTGGTACTGCGCGGAAGACAGCGGCGGATAGATCGTCCAGCCCACGCCCGCACCGCCGCCCAGCACGGCCGAGCCGAGCAGCAGCAGGAAGGCCGGCGGCATCAGCCAGAAGCTGATGTTGTTCATGCGCGGGAACGCCATGTCGGGCGCGCCGCACATCATCGGGATGAACCAGTTGCCGAAACCGCCGATCAGGGCCGGCATGACGACGAAGAACACCATGATCAGGCCGTGCGCGGTGACGACCATGTTCCACTGGTGTCCGTCGGTCATGTACTGCATGCCCGGGTGCGCCAGTTCCATGCGCATCCACACCGAGAAGGCGCCGCCCAGGATCGCGGCCAGGACCGAGAACACGAGGTACATCGTTCCGATGTCCTTGTGGTTGGTCGAATAGGCCCAGCGACGCCAGCCATAGGGCGTGTGGTCGTGATGATCGTGGCTGTCGTGGGCGGCGTGCGTGTTGGCGCTCATGGGGAGCTTCCTTGGCGCGAGAGGTTACTTGGAGAGGTTGAGGGCGACGCGCGGTGCTTCGAGCGCCTGCAGTTCGGCCACCGACAGCGGCGCCTTGCCGCCGTCCGCGAAACGCTTCTTGGCTTCCGCCGTCCAGCGATCGAAGGTCGCCTTGTCGACCGCCTCGACGGCGATCGGCATGTAGGCGTGATTGACGCCGCAGATCTGGTTGCACTGGCCGTAGTACACGCCGGGCTTGTCGGCGCGGAACCACAAGTCGTTGATGCGGCCGGGCATCGCGTATTTCTGCACGCCCAGCGCCGGCACGAACCACGAGTGGATCACGTCGGAACCGGCGATCAGGACCTGCACGTTGGCGCCCACGGGCACCACGACGCGGTTGTCGACCTCGAGCAGGCGGATCTGCCCCGGCTTCAGGTCGGCGTCCGCGACCATGTAGCTGTCGAATTCGAACTCGCCGTGATCCGGGTACTGGTACTTCCAGTACCACTGGTGGCCGGTGACCTTGAGCGTGAAGTCCACCGCCGGCGGCTTGTCGGCCACGCGGATGAGGTCGATCGACGGGATCGCGATCAGCACGAGCAGCAGCACCGGCACGCCGGTCCACACGATCTCGAGCAGCGTGTTGTGCGTGGCGCGCGAGGGCGTGGGGTTGGCGGCGGCGCGGAAGCGCACGATCGTGTAGAGCAGCAGGGCCAGCACGAAAACCGTGATCAGCGTGATGATGACCAGCAGGAGATCGTGGAACCAGCCGATATAGTCCTTCACCGGGCTTGCCGACGGCTGGAAGCCGAGTTGCCAGGGCGTGGGCTGGCTCGCCTGCGCCCCGACGGCGCCGAGGACGAAGAAGGCGAGCGCTGCAAGGAACGTGGCTGCGAGCGCCGTGCGGTTGCGGACGGATACGGTCGTGAGCATGTCCTGCCTATGGTTGGGTGTCTGCGCCGTCGCGAGGGCACGCGCAGACGCAAAAAGCGGGGGTTCCGGACGCCCTTAGAGTCGGGCTTGAGGGCAAGCTACACGAATGCCGGTACCCGGCTCAACTTCCGCCGGAAGACATGCCGGCCGATGCGCGTCCGCGTCCCTCTGCGGGACGGGCAAATCCGGATCAACTTATTGATAAACATGAATTAATACAGGCCTGCGTCGGTTTGCCGCAGCAATGTCAGGTGCGCGGCCGGCCGGCGCTGTCGCCCTTCGCGGCGGCGCGCTCGAGCGAACGGCGGAACCGGCGCAGCCCGTACCACACCAGTACCGCGACGATCGGGATCGCGAAGCCGGTCGCGATGTCCTTGTCGAAACGGAAGCCGGCGGCCTCGAGGGCCCGCATGGCGTAGGCGACGAGGCCGACCGTGTAATAGGTGATCGCGGCGACCGACAGGCCCTCGACCGTCTCCTGCAGGCGCAGCTGGAGCTGGGCACGCCGGTCCATCGAGCCGAGCAGATCCTGGTTCTGTGCTTCGACCGCGATGTCCACACGCGTGCGCAGCAAGGCACCCGCGCGCGTCAGGCGCTGCGACATCTGGGCGAGCCGGTCGGCGGTCGCCTCGCAGGTACGCAAGGCCGGTGCAAACCGCCGGTCCATGAATTCGCGGTAGGTCTGCAGGCCCTCGATGCGTTCTTCGCGCAGTTCGCCGACACGCTTGGAGACGAGCTCGGCATAGGCGCGTGCGGCGCCGAACCGGTAGGCCGACGCCGCCGTCGCCCGTTCGATCAGTGCCGAAAGCTCGGTCAGCCGGTCGAGCAATGCCCGCTGTTCGCCAACACCGGCAGAGCGCGGCATGGCGTCCATGATGCCGAGCAGGTCGCCGTCGACGACGGTGATCTGCGGGCCGATCTCGCGCGCCACCGGCAGGGCCAGCATCGCCATGGTGCGGTAGGTCTCGATCTCGAGCAGGCGCTGGATCAGGCGGCCGCACTGGCGGTTGCCAAGGCCGCGGTCGTGCACGACCAGCCGGCCGAACCCGTCGGCGTGCAGGCGGAAGTCGGTCCACGCCACGGCATTGCCGCCGGCCATCGTGCTGCCGACCAGATAGTCGGCATGCAGCCAGCCGCCCAGCTCGTCGATGTCGGGGGCGGCGCGCTCGCGCGCCAGCAGTGCCACGTGCACGGCGACGATCCGCTCGCCCGGGATCGCGGCGACCCATTCGGCCGGGGCAAGGTCGATGGCGTTCTGCGCGAACGGCGTGCCGAAGACGCCGGCCTTCAGGAACGTCCAGGTGCAGAATTCGGTGTGCCGCTCCCACTTGACGCGGAAGCCGTCGAGCTCGGCGACGAAATGGTTGGCGCCGGGCGGCGGATGGCCGATGCCGTAGCGTTCGCACAGGGCCGTCAGGTGCGCGCGGTCGGCCGCCGCCCCCGATTCGCCCGACGTCATCGCGAGATGGCTTGCCCGTTCGGGTGCCGCCAGGCTCAGGAAGGGTCTTGCATGGACCTCGTTGGCGAGTGCGACGCGCTGGGGATGTTCGCGGACCGTCCTGACTTGCTCGTTCGCCGTCGCCGCCATGCTTCACCGTCCTCCCTGCCCCGACCTTAAGGGGTCCGGACGGCATTTGGAATTGGCGCCGCACCGTCCTATGTTCCCTGTCAGCCCTTTTCCGGAGTACCCCTATCCGATGAGCCATCTCGCCCGCACCGACGCGCTGTTCTTCGACCAGGCCGGTCTCGACCGCGCGAAGGCCCAAAAACAGGTCGACGACGCGCTGAAGGGCATGGACGACGGCGAGCTGTTCCTCGAATACCGTCAGTCGGAAAGCCTCGCCTTCGACGACGGCAAGCTCAAGAGCGCTTCGTTCGATACCGCGCAGGGCTTCGGTCTGCGCTCGATCCTGGGCGACACGGCCGCCTATGCGCACGCCTCCGACCTCAGCCACGACGCGATCGCGCGGGCTGCACGCACCGTGGGGGCGATCCGTTCCGGTTCCGGCGGCGTCGCCGCCCCCGGCCCCAAGGGCACCAATTCGATCCTCTATGCCGACGAGAACCCGCTCGAGCTGATGGCGTTCGCCGACAAGGCGAAGCTCTTGGGCGAGATCGACGCCTATGCCAGAGCCAAGGACAGCCGCGTGCGCCAGGTCATGTGCTCGATCGCCGGCGAATGGCAGGCCGTGCAGATCATCCGGGCCGACGGCGAACGCATCGCCGACATCCGCCCGCTCGTGCGCCTCAATGTGTCGGTCGTCGTGGGCGAAGGCGACAAGCAGGAAACCGGTTCGCACGGCTGGGGCGGGCGCTTCGCGTTCGAGACCGTCGTCGATCCGGCCAACTGGAAGCATGGCGTCGATGAGGCTGTGCGCCAGGCGCTGGTCAATCTCGGTTCCATCCCGGCACCGGCGGGCGAAATGCAGGTCGTGCTCGGGCCGGGCTGGCCCGGCATACTCTTGCACGAGGCGATCGGCCACGGCCTGGAAGGCGATTTCAACCGCAAGAAGACCTCGGCGTTCTCCGGCCTGATGGGCCAGCGCGTGGCGGCCAAGGGTGTGACCGTCGTCGACGACGGCACGCTGCGCGACCGGCGCGGCTCGCTGACGGTCGACGACGAGGGCACGCCCGGCCAGCGCACCGTGCTGATCGAGGACGGAATCCTGGTCGGCTACATGCAGGACCGGCAGAACGCGCGCCTGATGGGCATGCAGCCCACCGGCAACGGACGGCGCGAGAGCTTCGCCCATCACCCGATGCCGCGCATGACCAACACGGTCATGGAAGCCGGCCCGCACGCGCCCGAGGAGATCATCCGCTCGGTCAAGAAGGGTCTCTACGCGGTCAATTTCGGCGGCGGGCAGGTCGACATCACGTCGGGCAAGTTCGTGTTCAACGCGGCCGAGGCGTACCTCATCGAGGACGGCAAGGTCGGCCCGGCGGTCAAGGGCGCCATGCTGATCGGCAACGGGCCGGATTCGCTCACGCAGGTGAAGATGGTCGGCAACGACATGAAGCTCGATCCCGGCGTGGGCACGTGCGGCAAGGACGGCCAGGGCGTGCCGGTCGGCGTGGGCCAGCCCACGCTGCTGCTCGACAAGCTGACGGTCGGCGGCACGGCCGCCTGACCGGACGCACACACATGACAAACGGAACACACGAGGCGGTCGAACCGCTGTCCGGCCTTTTCGTGCGCCTGCTCGATCCGGCACGCGGGGCCACCATCACGCTGCGCGAGATGCTCGACGAGCTCGGCGAACGCGGCTTCGGCGCACTCATCGTGCTGCTGTGCCTGCCCAACTTCCTGCCCTTCTCGATCCCCGGCTTCTCGGCGCTGACCGGCCTGCCGATCGCGGTGATGTGCGGGCTGCTGCTGGCGGGCGTGCGCAAGCCGTGGCTGCCGGCGCGCATGCTCGACCGCGGCGTCGACCGCGCCACCTATGCCGGCGTGGTCGGCCGCTTCCTGCCGTGGCTCCGGAAGGCCGAAGGCTGGGTCGGCCCCAGCCTGCCCGGCCTCACCTCGCCGATGGGCGAACGCTTCATCGGCCTGTTCGGCATCCCGGTCGCGATCCTGCTCGCCGCCCCGATCCCGTTCGGCAACCCGCCGCCGGCCCTGGCGCTGGCGCTGCTCGCCATCGGCATCCTCGAGCGCGACGGGCGCTTCGTGATCGCGGGCTATGTGGCGGGCGTGCTCGCCTTCGTGCTCGTCGGCGTGCTGGTCTGGGGCCTGTTCGGCGCCGGCATGGCCGTGCTCGGGAGCTAGGCCTGCGATGGCGCTTGGAACATATGGCGACGCGGTTCTGCTGGGTCTTGTCGAGGGGCTGACCGAGTTCATCCCCGTCTCGTCGACAGGCCACCTGCTGCTGGGCGCGGAGCTGCTGGGCTTCGAAGGCCCGCCCGGGCGCACGTTCGAGATCGCGATCCAGCTCGGCGCCATCCTCGCGATCCTGTGGGTCTACCGCGCCAAGCTGTTCGGCGTTGCCTTCGGCATGGTCAAGGAACCCGCCGACCGGCGCTTCGCACTCAACGTGCTGCTCGCCTTCATCCCGGCCCTCGTGCTCGGCTTCACGCTGCACGGCTTCATCAAGAACGTGCTGTTCAATCCGTGGGTCGTGTCGGTCGCGCTGATCGTGGGCGGCATCGCGATCCTGTGGATCGAGCGCAACCTGCCGCTTGCCCGCACGCACGAAGTGGACCAGATGAGCCCGCTGCTCGCGTTCAAGATCGGTGCCTGCCAGGTGCTGGCGATGATCCCGGGCGTGTCGCGCTCCGGCGCCACGATCATGGGCGCCCTGCTGATGGGTGTGGACCGCAAGACCGCGACCGAGTTCTCGTTCTTCCTCGCGATCCCGACGATGCTGGGCGCGACCGTCTACGACCTCTACAAGAACCGCGCCCTGCTGGGCGACGGCGACTACGCCGTCATCGCGGTGGGCTTCGTCACCGCGTTCGTCGCAGCATTGTTCGTCGTGCGCACGGTCGTCGCGTTCGTCTCCCGCCACGGCTTCGTGCCGTTCGCGTGGTACCGGATCGCGGTCGGTGCGGTGGCGCTGATGATCCTCGTCGTCCGGGGCTAGTACCGCCGATACGGCAGGAACTTCCCGTGCATCGTGATCTTGACGCGGTCGCCCTTCGGGTCGGGCAGGCGGACCATGTCCATCTCGTAGTCGATGGCCGACATGATGCCGTCGCCGAATTCCTCGTGGATCAGTTCCTTCCACGTCGTGCCGTAGACCTGCACGAGCTCGTAGAAGCGGTAGACCAGCGGATCGGTCGGCGGGCCCGGCGGCAGCGAGCCGCGATAGGGGATCTCGCACAGGATCTCGGCTTCTTCCTTCGAAAGGCCGAGGAGCTTCGCCGCCTTCGCCGCATGCTCGGGCAGCATCGACATCTGGCCGAGCAGGGCCGCCGTCGTCCAGACCGGGTTCATGCCGACCGCGTCGGCGATCTTCTTCCAGCTCAGCTTTTTCTTCTTCTTGAGTTTAAGGATCTTCTCGCCGAGCGCGTCCTTGGCTTCGTTCATCGTGTCCTCCTTGGAAAATCTCGTTGGCGGTCAGGCGGCTAGGCCGGGGCTGACCGCGGGCGGATGCAGCGGGTCGTAGCCGGCCGGCAGGCTCGCCGCGAAGTTCTTCGAGCGCTCGACCAGGAAATCCACGATGTGGTTGCGGATCCGGTAGTAGTGCGGATGCTTGTGGATGTCGTGGCGCGTGCGGGTGCGCGGCAGCGTGTTGACGACGATCTCGGCGATGCGCGCCCCCGGCCCGTTGGTCATCAGCACGATGCGGTCGGCGAGCAGGATCGCCTCGTCCACGTCGTGCGTGATCATGAACACGGTCTGCTGCGTGGCGGCGCACAGGCGCAGCACTTCCTCCTGCAGCGTGCCCCGCGTCAGCGCATCCAGCGCCGAGAACGGCTCGTCCATCAGCAGCATCTTGGGCTCGATCGAAAGGGCGCGCGCGATGCCCACGCGCTGCTTCATGCCGCCCGACAGCATCGCGGGGCGCTTGCGCTCGGAGCCCGTGAGGCCCACGAGGTCGATGAATTTCTGGCAGTGCGCGCGGACCTTGGCGCGGTCCCAGTCGGGCCAGCGCGAGGAAACTGCAAAGGCGATGTTCTCGATGGCACTCATCCACGGCATCAGCGCATGGCCCTGGAAGATGACCGCGCGGTCGAGCGACGGACCCGACGCCTCGCGCCCGCCGACCAGCACCACGCCGTCGTCGCTGGCGTCGAGGCCGGCGAGGATGTTGAGGATCGTCGTCTTGCCGCAGCCCGAATGGCCGATCAGGCAGACGAATTCGCCCTTCGCGATGGCGAAATGCACGTTCTCGAAGACCGTCTGGGTGTCGCCGCCGGGCTGCGCGAAGCGGCGCGCGATGCCCTGGATCGAGACGTAATCCTGCATGGCCACCACCCGCCTACTCCTGGAACGTGACGAGCTTGGTGGCAAGCCCGAGCAGCTGGTCGAGCGCCATGCCGACCACGCCGATCACCAGGATCGCCGTGATGATGCTGGCGAGCGACAGGTTGTTCCACTCGTTCCAGACGAAATAGCCGATGCCGGTCCCGCCCACGAGCATCTCGGCCGCGACGATGACGAGCCACGCGATGCCGATGGAGATGCGCATGCCGGTCATGATCGTGGGCGCTGCCGCCGGCAGGATCACGCGTAGTGCCGTGCGCAGCGGGCCCACCTCCAGCGTGCGCGCGACGTTGAGCCATTCACGGCGCACGCCCGCCACGCCGAAGGCGGTGTTGATCAGCATCGGCCAGACCGAGCAGATGAAGATCACGAAGATCGACGAGGTGGCGCTGTCCTTGATCGTGTAGAGGGCGAGCGGCATCCACGCGAGCGGCGAGATCGGCCGCAGCACCTGGATGAACGGGTTGAGCGCGCCATAGACCATCGGCGACATGCCGATCAGGAACCCGAGCGGGATCGCCAGCAGGGCCGCGATGCCGAAGCCCGCCAGCACGCGCGCCAACGAATAGGCGAGCTGGATGCCGATGCCCTTGTCGTTGGTGCCGCGGTCGGCGAACGGATCGGCGAGCTGCTGGACGAGCTTGACGCCCACGTCGACGGGCGTGGGCATCGGCGTCTGCTTGCCCTGCTGGGCCGAAGCACCGAGCAACGCGGCGTATTCCGGGTCCAGCGCCGGACCCGTCCCCGCCGTTGGCATCGTCGCGATCTGCCACGCCCCCAGGAAGAGGGCGAGCAGGATCGCCGACAGCAGCGCCGACTTCGCCTTGACCGGCATGTCCGCCGCCCGTCAGGTCCGCTTGATGGCGAAGGAGGCGATGTACTCCTCCGGCATCGCCGGATCGAACTCCTTGCCCATGATCACGTGCTTGCGCTTGGTCGCGGTGGGCGGCGTCATGCCGCTTTCGCGCATGGTCTTCGCCGCGTCGGTCGCGAGGAACACCTGCTCGGCAAGCTGGCCGTAGCTGACGTCGCCCTTGATCTGGCCCCAGCGCTTCATCTGCGTGAGCATCCAGATCGCCATCGAGTGCCACGGGTAGGGGTCGAAATCGATGCGTCCCGGCACGCGGCGCACCTGGCCGAGGCCGTCGGCGTAGGTCCCGCTCAGCACCTGCTCGACCACCGTGACCGGCTGGTTGAGATAGTTCTGCGCCGAGATCGCCTCGGCGATCTGCTTGCGGTTCTCGGGCTTGCGCGCGAAGGCGGCGGCGTCGACGATCGAGCGCATCAGCGCCTGGAACGTGTTGGGCATCGACTGCACGAAATCGCGGCTGGCGGCGAACACGCAGCACGGATGCCCGTCCCACAATTCGCGCGTCAGCACGTGGATGAAGCCCACCCCGTCGAACACGGCGCGCTGGTTGAACGGGTCGGGCCCCAGGAACCCGTCGATGTTGTCGGCGCGCAGGTTGGCCACCATTTCCGGCGGCGGCACCGAGCGGATCGACACGTCGCGGTCGGGATCGAGGCCGGCTTCGGCGAGGTAGTAGCGCAGCAGGTAGTTGTGCATCGAATAGTCGAAGGGTACCGCGAAGCGGAAGCCCTTCCACGTCTTGGGGTCGCGCTTTTCCTTGTGCTTGGTCGCGAGCGTGATCGCCTGCCCGTTGATGTTCTGGATCGCCCCCAGCGACCACGGGATCGGGGCCGAGCCCACGCCCATCGAGATGGCGAGCGGCATGGGCGCCAGCATATGCGCCGCGTCGTATTCCTTGTTGAGCGACTTGTCGCGGATGACGGCCCAGCCGGCCGTGCGCACGACGTTCACATCCAGGCCATTCTTCGAATAATAGCCCATCGGGTGGGCCATGATGATGGGTGTGGAGCACGTGATCGGGATGAAGCCGACATCGAGCTTCTGCTTTTCGAGCGCCTTGGGCGCCTGGGCCGCGACCTCGCGGATGAAGCCCATCGGCAGCACGCTGGCGATGGCGGCAGCCGCCGTCCCGCTGCCGACCGCGCGCAGGAAGCCGCGGCGTTTGGTGTCGGCGCCAAGCACCGCGCGCACGACGGCCGCCTCGAACAGGTCGGCCATCTTCGAATCGGTATCGGGCGTGGCCGTTTCGCGCGGCGGGTGCGAAAGATTGGCGAAGGGCGAGGCCGCGTTGTGCTCGGAAAGGCTCGAATGGCTGCCGCAGGGGCAACCGCCGATCGACGCGTTGGGGTCATATGGGTTGCCGAGCATCGCGGACGCCTCCCTGTCGGTGGAACGAAAAAGCGTAAAAATTCAGCAATTCCCATGCCACCCCAAGGACCTGCCCGGAATATCGCCAAGGCGGGTGGAAAATCGAACATTGAATTGCCGCCGGGAGTGCTTACATTGAAGGCATGAGCAAGCTCCGCCCCCTCCTTCTCGCCTCCGTCGCCGTCCTCGCCCTCGCGGCCTGCGACGACAAATCCGACATCGCCTCCGAGTTCGTGCGCGACGAGAGCCAGTGCGCGAGCCAGGGCAATCCCGGCGCCTGCCGCCAGGCGCTGATGGACGCGCGCGAGGCCCATGTGCGCACGGCACCGGCCTTCGCCAGCGCCGAAGCCTGCGAAGAGAAATTCGGGGCAGCCAACTGCCAGCCGGTCACCGGCATCAAGCCGACGACCGAGCAGCTTGCCGCCGCGGGCACCGAGCCCGCCCAGGTCCAGCAGGCCAGCGGCTCGTTCTTCATGCCGCTGCTCGCCGGCTACATGATGGGCCGGCTCGCCGGCGGCGGTTTCGCCGCCCAGCCGCTCTACCGCGACACGCAGAACCGCGCCTATTCCGGCACCCGGCCGACCGGCACGACCTTCGACAGCCGTGCCATGCCGCCGCCGCGCTCGGTGGCGCAGACCGCCGCTGCCGGCAGCTCGACGGCAGCCGCACGCCCGGCAGCACCCGTCGAACGGGGCGGCTTCGGGCGCACCGGCTCGGGTCGCGTCTCGGGCAGCTGACACTTCCCACATGGAACGGATCGCGACGGGGGCGCGGGCGGATCTCGTCCGGCGCATAGCCGAGCTTGGCCTGCCCGCCGAACATGACGACGGCACGCCCTATCTGGTCGCCGATGCCGGCTACGCGCTCGACAAGGCCGAGATCGACGAGATTTACGACGCCAGCGTCGAGCTCGAGCGCCTGTGCCTCGACCTCGTCAACCGCGTGGTCAACGAGGACCTGTTCGACCGCTTCGACCTGTCCCCGCTTGCCGCCCGCCTCGTCGCGGATTCGTGGGACCGCCAGGCGCGCAACCTGATCGGCCGCTTCGACCTCGCCTGGCGCCCGGGCAGCCCGCCGAAACTCCTCGAATACAACGCCGAAACGCCCGTCGCCCTCGTCGAAGCAGCGCGCTTCCAGGCCGAATGGTGTGCGCTCGCCATGCCGGGCGCCCTGCAGTTCAACGAGATCGAAGGCCGGCTCGTCGAGGCGTGGCGCAATTTCGGCCTGCCGCGCCTGCCGGTTCATTTCACCGGTGCGGCCGACGACGCCGAAGCCACGCTGACGCTCGATTTCCTCGCCGCCACCGCGCGCGGGGCCGGGCTCGAGGCGGTACGCCTCGATCTTGATGCCATCGGCTGGGACGGCGAGAAGTTCCTCGACGCCGACGACCGGCCGATCCGCACGCTCTTCAAGCTCTATCCGTGGGCCTGGCTCGTCGAGGACGATTTCGGGCCGCATATCGAATCATCCGGCCT
This sequence comes from Tagaea sp., assembly GCA_965279525.1. Lineage (GTDB taxonomy): Bacteria > Pseudomonadota > Alphaproteobacteria > CACIAM-22H2 > CACIAM-22H2 > Tagaea. The sequence goes on from CBDIIB010000005.1 coordinate 562,727, forward strand.
GACCGCGATCGAGCCCGCATGGAAGATGCTGCTGGCCAACAAGCGCATGCTGCCTTTGCTGTGGGAGATGCATCCCGGCCACCCCAACCTGCTGCCGGCAAGCCTCGACGCCGGCGCCATCGCCGGGCCGGCGGTCGCCAAGCCCGCACTGGGTCGCGACGGCGCGGGCGTGAAGATGTTCGCCGGCGGTCTCGGTGCCGCCGCGACAGGCGGCGACACCCAGGACCCCGACCCGAAGGACGGCCCGCTCGTCTACCAGACGATGGCGGCACTCGAAAAATCGGGCACGGCCTCCGTGCTCGCCTCGACCTGGATGGTCGCCTCGCAGCCCGCGGGGCTGGCCCTGCGCGAGGCCGACGGCGACTTCGTCGGCTCGACCGCGCGCTTCGTTCCGCATTTCGTGCGCTGAAACGAAAACGGGGCGGGAAGTTTCCTTCCCGCCCCGCTTCTTCCGTTCCGAAGTCCCGAAGGAAATCAGGCCGCGTTCTTGGCCATGATCTCTTCCGCGATGTTGCGCGGGACGGGCTCGTAGTGGTCGAACTGCATCGTGAAGGACGCGCGGCCCTTCGACATCGAGCGCAGGTCCGAGATGTAGCCGAACATTTCCGACAGCGGCACGTGGGCCCGGATGATCACCGACGTGGCGATCTGGTCCTGGCTCTGGATGATGCCGCGGCGGCGGTTCAAGTCGCCCACCACGTCGCCGACATGGTCGGGCGGCGTGGTCACCTCGACGTCCATGATCGGCTCGAGGATGATCGGCTGGGCCTTGCGCATGCCTTCGCGGAAGCACGCCTTGCCGGCGATTTCGAAGGCGAGCGCCGACGAGTCGACGTCGTGGTACTTGCCCTCGAGCAGGGTGTACTTGAAGTCGACCGTGGGGAAGCCCGCGAGCACGCCCTGCTCGCACTGCACCTTGATGCCCTTTTCGACGGCCGGGATGAACTCGCGCGGGATCGAGCCGCCGACGACGTCGTCCTCGAACACGACGCCGCCGTTGCGCGGCATCGGCTCGAAGCGGATCTTCACTTCGGCGAACTGGCCCGAACCGCCCGACTGCTTCTTGTGCGTATAGACCTCGGTGTGCGCCTTCGAGATCGTCTCGCGGTAGGCGACCTGCGGCGAGCCGATGTTGGCTTCCACGCCGTATTCGCGCTTCAGGCGGTCGACGATGATCTCGAGATGCAGCTCGCCCATGCCCGACAGGATCGTCTGGCCGGACTCGTGGTCCGTCTTCAGGCGGAGCGACGGGTCTTCGGCGACCAGCTTCTGCAGGCCAAGCGCCATCTTCTCGACCGAATCCTTCGTCTTCGGTTCGACGGCGATGTCGATGACGGGCACGGGGAACGCCATGCGCTCGAGGATCACGGGATCGGACGGGTCGGCGAGCGTGTCGCCGGTACCGGTGTCCTTGAGGCCCACGAACGCGGCGATGTCGCCGGCATAGACTTCCTTGATCTCGTCGCGCTTGTCGGCGTGCATCTGGAACATGCGGCCGATGCGTTCCTTCTCGCCCTTCGTCGTGTTCATGACGGTGTCGCCCGACTTCAGCACGCCCGAATAGACGCGCACGAAGGTGAGGTTGCCGTACTTGTCGTTGATCATCTTGAACGCGAGAGCCGAGAAGGGCTCCTCGTCCTTGGCGGGCTTGAAGCGCTCGGGCTCGCCTTCGTCGGTGACCACGCGCATGCCGCGGATGTCGGCCGGCGAGGGCAGGAAGTCGACGACGGCGTCGAGCAGCGTCTGCACGCCCTTGTTCTTGAAGGCCGAGCCGCAGTACACCGGACGGAAGGTGCCGTCGATGGTGCCCCGCTTGATGCAGCGCTTCAGCGTCTCTTCCGAGACGTCGCCCTTTTCGTAGAACTCTTCCATGGCCTTGTCGTCGACGCCGAGCACGGAGTCGAGCAGGGCCAGCCGGTATTCCTTCGCCTTGTCGACGAGGTCGGCCGGAATGTCGATGTCGGAGAACTTGGCGCCCAGCTCGTCGCCGAACCAGATGATCCCCTTCATGCGGATCAGGTCGACGACGCCCTTGAACTCGCCTTCGGCGCCGATCGGGATCTGGCAGACGGCCGTGACGATGCCGAGCTTCTCCTTCATGGAGTCGACGGCCTTGAAGAAGTCTGCACCCGTGCGGTCCATCTTGTTGACGAACACGACGCGCGGCACGTTGTAGCGGTCGGCGAGGCGCCAGTTCGTTTCCGACTGCGGCTGCACGCCGGCAACGCCGCAGATGACGAACACGGCGCCATCGAGCACGCGCAGGGAACGGTTCACTTCGATGTTGAAATCGATGTGGCCCGGGGTGTCGATCACGTTGATGCGGTGGCCGTCCCACTCGGCGGTCACGGCGGCGGACGTGATGGTGATGCCGCGCTCGCGTTCCTGCGCCATGTAGTCGGTCGTCGTATTGCCATCGTGCACTTCGCCGATCTTGTGCGACTTGCCGGTGTAATACAGGATCCGCTCGGTCGTCGTCGTCTTGCCGGCGTCGATATGCGCCGTGATGCCGATGTTGCGGATTTTCTCGACCGGTATTGTTCTGGGCACGACTGCCTCCGTGGAAGTTCCGCCTCGCCCCGGGCGGGGAAAAGCGGGTTCGGGTAAAGACAAAGATGCACGGGCCCGCGTCCTCCGAGGTCCCGGGAGGGCGGTCCGCGTGCAAATCCGGAAAACGGCGCGGGTATATACTGCAATGCGAGATATGGCAACCCCCGCCCGGCGGCTCAAGGGGTGGCTGTGGACTGGCCCTAAGCGCCGGATTCGGATAGGATTTGGTCCATGTCGAGTCCGTCCTCCCCGGAACGCAAGGCCAGCCTGCGCCTGATCAACGCGCAGGCCGACAAAATCCGTCAGAAACTCGACCCCAAGGTGCTCGAAAGAGCGCGTTGCGTGGCCGAAGGCGGGGAAATCTATGACAAGGCGGCCGCCCAGAAGGTCGTCACCGAGTTCCTGCGCTCGAAATCCCGCGCCGATGGCGGGCTTTTCCACGAGGAACTGAAAGCCCGCCTCAAGGGCACCAAGCACTAGGCCTAGCGCGGCTCGACCGTGCCGGTCCGCCGGCCGGACAGATCCCGGACGACATACCGGCCATCCAGTCCGGGCGCGGCCGTGCCCGTCTGCCAGCCTGTCGTGTCGCGCAGCACCTTCGTGCCGCTGAGCCGCGTTTCGACCGTCCCGGTCCGACGGCCCGACGCATCGCGCAGCACGAGTTTGCCCCCGAAGCCCGGCTCGACAGTCCCGGTCCGCCGGCCGGCGACGTCGCGCAAGATCTTCTTTTCGCCGAAACCCTGCTCGACGGAACCCGTCCGCCGACCGGATGCATCGCGCAGCACGTAGTCCTGGGCGACGGCCGGGGCCGCCGGCAGGGCGAGCAGGAGCAGTATCGGTATGACGTCGCGCAACGTTGCCTCCGGCCTCTGGTCTCTTGGCAACGTGCCAGAGCTGTCGGATCATCCCGGCCGCATCAAAGGAATCCGTCGATGAAGGTCTACCGCTATCTCACCGGCAAAGACGACAGCGCCTTCTGCCACCGCGTCACGGCTGCCCTGAACAAGGGCTGGGCGCTCTACGAAGCTCCCACCCTGACGTTCGATGCGGCGCGCGGCATCGTCGTGTGCGGGCAGGCGATCGTGAAGGACGTGCCGGGGCGCGACTACACGCCGGACGTCGATTTCTCGACGCTCTAGCTCTCGCGCGGCCGCAGGTGCTCGGCGAACTGGCGGGCACATTCGGCCCACGAATAGCGCATGGCGTGTGCCCGGGCGCGCTCGCGCGGGATCTCCAGGGCCCGCAGGCACGCCGCGCGCAAGTCTTCGTCCATCGCCCCGCCGGACTGTGCCGGGGGCACGTCGCCCAGCACGTCGAGCGGGCCGGTCACCGGGAAGGCCGCGACCGGCGTGCCGCAGGCCATCGCCTCGAGCAGCACCAGGCCGAACGTGTCGGTCTTCGACGGAAACACGAAGACGTCGGCGGCCGAATAGACTTGGGCCAGCTCCTTCTGCTGGAGCACGCCCAGATAGCTTGCTTCCGGATAGCGCGCCTTCAGCGTCGCCATCGCCGGCCCCTCGCCCACCACCCATTTCGAGCCGGGCAGGTCGAGCGACAGGAACGCCTCGACGTTCTTCTCCACCGCCACGCGCCCGACATAGACGAAGATCGGCGGCTTGGTCGCAAGCCGGTCGCGCGGCCCCGGCTTGAACAGCTCCAGATCCACGCCGCGCGTCCACAGCACGACGTTCCGGAAGCCCCAGGTCTCGAGGTCCGCCTTCACCGTCGGCGTGGGCACCATCACGCGGCTGGCGGCCGAATGGAACCGGCGCAGCACCGAATAGCTCCACGACAGCGGGGCGCCGATGCGCGCCTGCACGTATTCCGGAAAGCGCGTGTGGTAGGCGGTCGTGAACGGAAGCTTGCGCGCCAGGCACGCCGCGCGCGCTGCCCAGCCAAGCGGCCCTTCGGTGGCGATATGGACGGCGTCGGGCGCGAAGCCGTCGATCAGGCGGCCCACGCTTTTGGCCCCGGCCAGCGACAGGCGGATCTCCGGATAGGTGGGGCACGGGAAGGTCGTGAAGCGCTCGGGCGCAATCATCTCGACAATGTGGCCGGCCGCCTCGAGCTGGCGCTTCGTCTCGGTCAGCGTGCGCACCACGCCGTTGACCTGCGGGCGCCACGCATCGGTCACGATCGCGATGCGCAGGGCGCGCTGCCGGTCGGCAGCGAGGGGGAGTTCGAGGGCACGCAGTGCGGTCATCGGGCGGTCTCCAGCATGTCGAACGAACGCACATCGGCCCAATGCACGATGCGCAAGGAACCGTCGAAATCCTCGACGAGGGCCGTGCAGCTTTCCACCCAGTCGCCGTCGTTGAGATAGGCGATGCCGTCGATGTCGCGGATCTCGGCCTTGTGGATGTGGCCGCACACGACGCCGTCGAGCCCGCGCCGGCGTGCCTCGTTCGCCAGCGCCACCTCGAAATCGTCGATGTATTTGACCGCGTTCTTGACCTTGTGCTTGAGCCAGGCCGACAGCGACCAGTAGGGCAGCCCGAACGCGCGGCGCGCGCGGTTGAACCAGCCGTTGATCCAGAGTGCCAGGCTGTAGGCGTGGTCACCCAGGAACGCGAGCCAGCGCGCGTAGCGCACGATGCCGTCGAACGCGTCGCCGTGGATGACGAGCAGGTTGCGCCCGTCGGCGGTCGTGTGCACCGCATCCTCGACGACATGGACGCCGCCGAAATGCATGTCGAGATAGTCGCGCAGCATCTCGTCGTGGTTGCCCGGCACGTAGACCACGCGGGTCCCCTTGCGCGCCTTGCGCAGCAGCTTCTGCACCACGTCGTTGTGCGATTGGTTCCAGTACCAGCTGCGCTTCAGCCGCCAGCCGTCGACGATGTCGCCGACCAGATAGAGCGTGTCGGATTCGTTGTGGCGCAGGAAATCGAGCAGGAACTCCGCCTTGCAGCCCGGCGTGCCGAGATGGATGTCGGAGAGCCAGATCGTGCGCCAGTGGTGCGCGTCGCCGGAGTCGGACGCGCCGCGGTCGAGTCCGTCCGGTGCCGAGACATCGCGCCGCATGAAGATTTTCTGACTGTCCACAGGCGATGCTCCAGATGTGGAAGCGGCGAAGTTCCTGTGCCCTGTATATTGTTTTTATGGTATTCGGATGAAGTGAAACTTAGGTTGCAAAAAATTTCTCCGAAACATCCTGGAACCGTCACCGGAATGTCATCGAACGCCCTGCCGCGCCTGCTCGTGATCTACAACCCGATCGCCGGACGGCGGCGCCAGCGATTCCTGTCGCGCGTGATCGAGGCGATGGAGCGCCGGGGTGCCTCGATCCGGCTCGAACCGACGAACGCGCGCGGGCATGCCGAGGCGATGGCGCGGGCGGCCGCCACCGACGGCCGGACGGACCGGCTCGTCGTCGCGGGCGGCGACGGCACGATCAACGAGGCGCTGAACGGTCTCGCCGGTTCGGCCCTGCCGCTTGCCATCGTGCCGTTGGGCACGGCCAACGTTCTCGCGCACGAACTGGGTCTCGGCAGTTCGGCGCGTGCGGTCGCGGATGCCGCGCTCGACGGCTGGCCGCGGGCGGTGTCGCTTGGCACGGTCAACGGCCGGCGCTTCTCGATGATGGCGGGCGTGGGCTTCGACGCGCATGTCGTGCGCGACGTCTCCACGCGCCTGAAACGCGCGATCGGCAAGGGTGCCTATGCGCTGGAGACGTTCCGGCAGCTTTTCGCGTTCGGCTCGGCGACCTACGAGGCCGTCATCGACGGCGTGCCGTATCGTGCCGCCTCGGTGCTGATGTGCAACGGGCACTATTACGGCGGAAAGTTCGTCGCGGCCCCCGACGCGCGGCTCGACCGGCCGGGCTTCCAGGTCGTGCTGTTCCTCGATCCGGGGCCGCGCGCCACGCTTGGCTACATGGCGGCCCTTGCCGCCGGCTCGCTGCACCGCCATCCGCGCGTGCGGATCGTTGCGGCAAGCCGCGTCGAGATCGCGGGGCCGGCGGGCGAACCCGTGCAGGGCGACGGCGACGTCATCGCGCACCTGCCGGCGGTTTTCGAATCGCTGCCCGATGCCGCGCGGCTGATCGGGCCCTAAATCCCGGCGATCGTTAAGCCGTCGATGCGCAGCGTCGGCGCGTCGGTGCCGTAGCGGAACACGAGATCGTCGGCGGGCGTCACGTTCGCAAACATGTCGACGAGATTGCCCGCGACCGTCACTTCGCTGACCGGATAGGTAAGCTCGCCGTTCTCGATCATGTAGCCGGCGGCCCCGCGGCTGTAGTCGCCGGTCACACCGTTGATGCCCATGCCGATGAACTCGGTGATGTAGAGGCCGCGCGCGATGCCCTTGATCATCGCGTCGCGCGTCACGGTCCCGGCTTCCATGTAGAGATTCGTCGTCGACGGACTCGGCGGCGACGTGGTGCCGCGCGCGGCGTGGCCGGTCGACTTCAGCTTGAGCTGGCGGGCCGAGCGCAGGTCGAGGATCCAGGTCGTCAGCCGGCCCTTGTCGATGAGGGCTCGGCGCATCGGTGCGATCCCTTCGCCGTCGACGGGCTTGGAGGAAAGCCCGCGCTTGCGGAACGGGTCGTCGACGATGGTGATGCCGGGACCGAACACCATCTGGTCCATCTTGGACTTGAGGAAGCTCGTCCCGCGCGCCACCGACGTGCCGTTGATGGCGCCGGCGAGGTGGCGCACGATGCCGCCCGACACGCGCGGATCGAGCACGATCGGCAGCTTGCAGGTCTCGATCTTGCGTGGGTTGAGGCGCCGGATGGCGCGCTCGGCGGCACTGCGGCCGATCTTCGCGGGATCGTCGAGATCGGCGGCGTGGATCGCCGACGACCAGTCGTAGTCGCGCTCCATGCCCGTCCCCTCGCCCGCGATGACCGCGACCGAGAAGGAATGCGACGAGCGCGCGTATTCGGCGGCAAAACCGTTCGAGGCGACGAGGGCCACGCGGCTCGATCCCCAGCCGGCTTCCGCACCTTCGGAATTGGTGATGCCCTTGACCGCCATCGCCACTTCTTCGACGGCGCGCGCGCGTTCCATCAGCAGTTCGGCCGGCGGCTCGACCGGATCGACGAGATCGAGATCGGGAAAGCTGCGCGCGATGTCCGCCGGATCGGCAAGGCCGCAGAACGGGTCTTCGGGGGCGGCCTTGGCCATCGCGACCGCGCGCGCCACCAGCGCTTCGAGCGCCTTGGCCGACCGGTCGTTCGACGACACGATCGCCTGGCGCTGGCCGACGAACACGCGCAGGCCCATGTCGTGGCCTTCGGCGCGCTCGAGCTTCTCGAGCTTGCCCAGCCGGCGCGCATGGCTGACCGACACGCCCTCGACGAACACCGCGTCGGCGGCGGTGGCGCCCGCCCGTTTGGCGCGCGCGATCAGGTCGCCGAGCAGGTCGAGGGTCGAGGTCGTCGAGGTCATGAAGGGGGTGCTTTCTATCGCAGACGGCGGTGGATCTCGAGTGCGAGCGCACCCAGACCGAACACGAAGGCGGCCCACAGCAGCGGCCCGCCCACCGCAGGGATATGGCGCAGCCCCGCCAGCGCCACAAGCCCGAAAAGGACCGCCGCGATGCGCCAGCCCATGCCCGGCGTCGCGGCGCGGCCGACGACCCGCAAGGCGAGCAGGCCAAGGAACCCGGCCGACACGATGTAGCCCATGGCAAGTGCGAGCGCGAAGAACAGCAGCAGCGTGCCCGCGAACGGGATGCCGACCAGCGTGATCGCGGCGAACAGGGCCGCCACCGGCACGCCGGCCGCAAGCCCGATCCCCCACGCGAATGACGCGACCGGCCGCGTGCCGATCTGGGCGGCACTGCCCGACAGGAAGCGCCACTCGAATGCGGCGAACGACACCGCCACGACGACCATCGCCACGTTGTAGATCCAGCGGATGATCATGCCGGCATAGCCCATCAGCGCCTCGATGGCGTTGCCGGCACCACCGAAATTCTGCTCGATGCCGCCAGTGATGACGGCGCTGGGATGGATATCGGCCGCGTCCGCCGACCAGACCCTCAGCTTGCCGCCGATGCGCGCGTTGGGCCCGATGACGACGCGCGCCGCCGCGACCGACACGTCGCCGGTACTGCGCAGATCAAGCACGACCTCGTTGCCGACGACCCAGACGCGCTGGGCATATTGCCCGCCCATCGCGACGGCATCGCCGAACACGAACGCGTTGCGCGCCACCGTCGTTGCCGCCCCCACGCCAATCGTGGCGCCGGCGAGCACCAGATCGCCCGCGATCTCAGCCTCCACGCCGATGCGCCCGCCCGCCAGCATCACGTCGCCCTCGACGATCCCCTGCACGTCGAGCACCGGCCCCATGCGCGAGATGTCGGCGGCGGATGCGGATGCCGTCAGCAGGAAGAACGCGACGGCGGCGCGCACCAAGGTCACTTCCAGATCGCCTTGCCGGACCCCGGCAGGCCGAGCTTCGACCATTTCTCGGTGACGGTGCGCACGACCTCGTCGTCCATGCGGATCTTCTCGCCCCATTCGCGATGCGTCTCGGGCGGCCATTTGTTGGTGGCGTCGAGCCCGATCTTGGAGCCGAGACCGCTTTCGGGGCTGGCGAAATCCAGATAATCGATGGGCGTGCCTTCGACGAGCGTGATGTCGCGCGCCGGGTCCATGCGCGTGGACATCGCCCACATCACGTCCTTCCAGTCGCGCGCGTTAATGTCGTCGTCCACGACGATGACCCACTTCGTGTACATGAACTGGCGCAGATAGCTCCACACGCCCATCATCACGCGCTTGGCGTGGCCCGGATACGCCTTCTTCATCGACACGACCGCGATGCGATAGGAGCACCCCTCCGGCGGCAGCCAGAAATCGACGATCTCGGGGAATTGCTGGCGCAGCAGCGGCACGAACACGTCGTTGAGCGCTTCGCCCAGCACCGAGGGTTCGTCCGGCGGCCGGCCGGTGAAGGTCGACAGATAGATCGGATCGCGGCGCATCGTGATCGCGCTGATCGTGAAGACCGGGAATTTCTCGACCGAATTGTAATAGCCGGTGTGGTCGCCGTAGGGGCCTTCGTCGCCATAGTCGTCGAGGCTGACATGGCCTTCGAGCACGATCTCGGCCTCCGCCGGCACCTTCAGCGGCACGGTCTTGCAGTCGACGAGATCCACGCGCTTGCCGCGCAGCAATCCGGCGAACTGGTATTCCGAAAGCGTTTCGGGCACCGGCGTGACGGCCGCGAGGATCGTGCCGGGATCGGCCCCCAGCACGACGGCGGCGGGGAACGGCTCGCGCCTGCCCGCCTTCTTCCAGCGCTGGTGCTGCTGGGCGCCGCCGCGATGCTTGAGCCAGCGCATCAGCGTCGTGTTCTTCCCCGTCACCTGCATGCGGTAGATGCCGAGATTGAAGCCGTCCTCGCGCGCGGCCCCCGGCCCCTTGGTCACGACCAGCGGCCAGGTGATCAGCGGAGCCGGTTCGCCCGGCCAGCAGGTCTGGATCGGCAGACGGGCAAGGTCGATGTCGTCGCCGGTCAGCACGGTCTCGTGGCATGGGGCCGTGCCCAGCATGCGCGTGGACGGCTTCATCGACATTACGGTCTTGGCGAGCGGGACTAGGTCGAGCGCCTCGCGCCAGCCTTCCGGCGGCTGCGGCTGGCGCAGGAAGGCGAGCGTCTCGCCGACCTCCTTCAACTGGTGCGGCTCGCGGTCCATGCCCCAGGCGACTCGCTCGACCGTGCCGAACAGGTTGACGAGCACGGGGATCGGCGAGAGCGAACCGTCGGCCTTCACCGGCTTCTCGAACAGCACCGCGGGCCCGCCCTCGGCGAGCAGGCGGGTCTGGATCTCGGTCATCTCCAGCACGGTCGAGACGGGTTCGGAAACCCGCACGAGGCGGCCGGCCTTTTCGAGGCGTTCGATGAAGTCGCGCAGCGAGGCGTAGGGCATGGGCGGACTATATAGGCCGAGCGGTCGCTTGCAAGCCGCTGCGGGGCTTGCGACAACCGGCGCGCCCATGCGCCGTTTCCCCGCCGAATTCGCCGATCTGTTGTCCCCGCGCGGCCGCCGCTTTTCCGGCCCGCCGGCCGATCCGTTCTTCGCCGATCCACACCTGATCGACCCGGCGAAGGCGAAGGCCGCGTTTGCCCTGCTCGAGCGCAGCCTCGGCGCAACCGTCAAGCCGATGGCACGCGCGATCCCGCCCGAATCGATCACCGGACAGACGCGCAACTACCAGGAGCGGCTGCCCAAGACCGTGCGCGTCTCGGCCGCCGACATCGACGCCGCGCGCACGAAGGCGGCCGCCATCGCCGGCGAGATCGGCCTCACCGCCATGCTGCGTTCGCAAAGCTACATCGCGTTCGCCGCGAAGCTCGCGGGCCGCACGCTCGACCCCGCGTTCGGCCGGCAGGTTCTGCGCTATGGCCCCGGCGACTATGCCGGGCCGCACACCGACCACCATCCCGAGGAGCCGCGCGCGAAGGCCGGCTATTTCGACCTGCATCTGACATTCGCGGGAGCCGGGGCAGCGCGCCAGCTTCTGGTCTATGCGAAAGACGGTCACCTGACCGAGACGGTCGACATCGCGGTGGCCGGCGGCATCACCGGCTATCGCCTGCCCTTCTGGCACTACACCACGCCGCTCGAAGGCAAGGGGCCAAAGGCCGCGCGCTGGGTCGTGCTGGGGACGTTTTTGTACGCTTGATCCATCAGTTTTAGGGATTGCTTTAAAGAAATTTTTCTATTTTAAATAAGCATGATGATGAAACTTCGCAAATCGTTGCCATCTAGGACAGATCCATGATCACTCTCCTCGAGATTGCCGTATCCCTTGTAGCTGCACTAACGGCAAGCTCTGTAGTTGGGAATCTTAATAAAATCGCCGAAGCTGTCATTCGGTTATTTGGGGCCGAAACTCGGGAGGTTTCTGAGTCAGGATTAGATAGCTTTGAACTGCGGTTCAGGCGCGCGTTAGTTTCAGCAATTGCGTCTGGAGAAATTATAGACGCTGAGGGAGTGATTCGGCTTTTTCGCCTTTTGCGGGCGAGACAAGAAATGACTGCTACTGCATGGCGGCGAATTTCTCGACTACTCAGCGGCATTTATGTTGATGCATTAAATCCAACCGAATTCATTGAGCAAACTATTGAAGATCAGCAGAAATTAGATCTTGCAAAAAAAGTCCGTGATATTGCTATAGCTACGATCGAGCATGTCGATAAAAACCCGACGTTCTCAAATATACCGCGCGAGTTTCGCTATACAATGGAAGCAATATTAACATCAATTGCAGATCAACCCAACGTCGACCGAGCAATCTCCGAACGCATAAAAACGCGCTTGATAGATCTTTCTAAGCAAATTGAGCAGCAGTCAAATGAACTCTCCGAAGCAGCAGAGGAGTTACAAAGCGAACGAGAAAAATCTGAAAAGGAACGGACAAGCAGCCGGCGACTTCAATGGGCCGGGATATTTATAACCTTCGTGGGCACATTTATTGCCAGCATTCAGCACATTGAGAAGGCGTTTAGCTATATCCAAGGATTGCGCCTGCTCGACAAGCTGCAATGAATAAGTATGGGGAAATCATTAAGCTGAACAACATCGAAGAAGACGGCGCCTAGTCCGCCGCCTGCGCCTGCACGGGCACGTCGAGCCCGTCGAGCGACTGGGGATCGGTGAGCGCCCAGTTTGCGGCGGGTGCGACGGCCGCCTCGTCCTTGTAGAAGCCCCAGCGGCCGAATTCCGTGAAGCGCGCGGGCACGATCGCGTGGTCGCGCGGCGTGACCTTGTAGAGCTTGCCGTCGCGCCCGATCAGCGGGATCGGGCGGTTCCGGCGCGCGAAGACGCGGCGCATGCTGGCCGAATGGTCGCGGTTTGCGGCGAACTCGTCCTTGTCGACCGCGAACAGCATCTCGTAGGCGGCCACGAACTCGTCGAGGAAGCGCTGGTTGACGATCTGGAGCTGCGACTGCACCCAGCAGCGGTCCTCGAACGTCCAGAACACCGACATGCCCACGAGGTCGCCCTCGCGCGTGATGTAGGGGAAGAACGGGAAGGTGCGGCACGACATCGAGCGGTTGTCGCGCTCGCAGAACGCCGCCCCCTTGCACTCGATCGCCGTGCAGTCGTGATGCAGGTCGGAGAGTTCCTTCTCCGTCGCCTTGTCGGGGGCGACGAACTCGCGCCACAGGTCGCTGCGCGATTTCAGCAGCGCCCATTCGTGGTTGTCGACGATGGGGATCGCGTCGTCGGTCGAGCAGCAGACCGGCGTGCCGTTGTTGTGCGCGGCACAGCGCGCCCCGCAGTCGAACGCCGACACGGGTGCGGTGAAGAGCTTGTAGATGCGTTCGTAGATTTCAGGGGAAGCGGACATTCGGATGACTATAGAGGTGGGCTCGCCCGAGTCGCCAGAGCGCATCGGCGTACCTTGCGATTCTTTCGTCGCACCTGTGGCGCTTGCGCCACGCGCCCGCTATTCGACCTGCAGCACGCGCGTCGTGCGGACCGTGCGGTCCTCGAGGTCGAGATCGGTCGGCACGTCGTAGCACGCGATCTCGGCAAGGAAGCTGCCCGGCAAATAGGCACGCCCCGGATCGGCGACGAGGACCGTCGCACCCGCAGCCTTGCGGGCCTTCAGCCACGGCCAGATGCGGTCCGCCATCGGCTTTTCATAGAACACGTCGCCGGCAAGGATCAGGTCGTAGACCGGCGGCGGGTCGAGCGCGGTCACGTCATCGAGCCGCACGTCGAGCGCCACACCGTTGGCGGCGGCGTTGAGTTCCATCGCGGTGCCGGCGAACGCGTCGATCTCGCTGACGGTGACGTGGGCCGCCCCGGCCTTGGCCGCGGCGATGCCGGCGATCCCGCAGCCGGCGGCAAAATCGAGCACGCGCTTTCCCCGGGCAAGCGCCGGCCGGTCGAGCAGCAGGCGCGCCAGTGCCCGCCCGCCCGGCCACGCGAAGGCCCAGTAGGGCGGCGGCAGGCCGGTCGCTTCGAGCTTCGCTTCGGTCGCCTCCCACAGGTCGGTCGCGCGCGCGGCCAGATGCAGCACGATCTCGGGCACCAGCGGCGGGGCCTGGAGACGCGTCTGGGTGCGGATGAAGGCAGCGCGGTCGAGGCTCACAAGCCGCCGAACCCGATCCCGGCAAGGACGAACCAGCCGACGATTCGGTTCGACTTGAACTTGACGAGGCAGTCGGCCGGATCGTCGATGCGCCCCTCGCGGATCTGCCAGACGAGCTGGGCCGCCGCGACGACGAGGGCGGCGGTATAGGCCATGCCCAGCCCGGCGACCGAACCGACCATCGCCAGCACGGCGATGGTGGCGCCGTAGAAGAAATAGAGGGCCGGCACGGTCTTCGTGCCCAGGCGCAGCGCCGAGGATTTCACGCCGATCAGCGCGTCGTCCTCCTTGTCCTGGTGCGCATAGATCGTGTCGTAGCCCAGCGTCCAGAAGATGCCGGCGAGATAGAGCAGCAGCGGCGCCTCGTCGAGGCCGCCCTTCACCGCCGCATAGCCCATCAGCGCGCCCCAGTTGAAGGCAAGCCCGAGGAAGAACTGCGGCCACCACGTGATGCGCTTCATCAGCGGATAGGTGAAGACGAGCAGCAGCGACAGCACGCCAAGCCCGATGGAGAAGAGGTTGAGCTGCAGCAGGATGACGAGACCGACGAACAGTTGCGCGACGAGCCAGAGAACCGCCGCGCGCACGCTGACCTGTCCCGACGGGATCGGCCGGTCTGCCGTGCGCGCCACCGCAGCATCGAACTCGCGGTCGACCAGATCGTTGTAGGTGCAGCCCGCCCCGCGCATCACCAGAGCTCCCAACCCGAACAGGACGAAGAGCCACAGCGCTTCGCCCGGCGCAGGCCGCGCAAGCAGGATCGACCACCAGCACGGGAACAGCAGCAGCCACGTGCCGATCGGCCGGTCGAGGCGCGAAAGCCGCGCATAGGGGCGCCACGCAGCCGGCAGAAACCGGTCGACCCAGCCGTTCCGGGGAATGTCGCTTGCCGCAGTTTGCGCCGTATCGGTCATGTGCTAGCACGATCCCATGTCCGTGCCGCCCGCGTCCAGCACCCCGCCCCGGCCCCGCGCGCGCCTCTACGCGCCGGCGGATCTATCGGCCGCGAGCGTGCGGCTTGAAGGCGGGCCGGCGCACTACCTGCGCAACGTGCTGCGCCTGCCGACCGGCAGCCTCGTGGCACTGTTCAACGCGCGCGACGGCGAGCATGGCGCCGAGATCCTCGAATACGGCAAGCACAGCGTCGATTTCGCGCTGCGCGGCCTGCGGCGCGCGCCGGCACCCGAGCCCGACCTGTGGCTCGTGTTCGCGCCCATCAAGCGGGCACATCTCGATTTCGTCGCCGAGAAGGCGACCGAGCTTGGCGTCTCCGCGCTGTGGCCCGTCATCACGCGCCACACGAACGTCGAGCGCGTCAACGAAGAGCGGTTGCTTGCCACGGCCATCGAGGCATCCGAGCAGAGCGAGCGGCTGAGCGTGCCGGAGATCCGCAGTTGCGTGCCGCTCGCAAAGGCGCTGGCCACCTGGCCGGCCGAGCGTGGAATCGTGCTGTGCGACGAAGGCGGCGGGGGCAACGCCATCGCCGCGGTGCTCGCGAAAGAAGACCTTACGAAACCATGGGCCATTCTGACCGGCCCCGAGGGTGGTTTCGCCGCAGAAGAACTTGATATGCTGCGCAAACATTCCAATGTTAGACCGGTGGGACTGGGGCCGCGCGTGCTGCGCGCGGACACCGCATCCATCGCGGCACTCGCGGTGTTCCAGTCGCTCGCATCCGACGCGGACAAGAAGCCGCGCTTCGCGCCGACCTGAAACAGAGTCCGGAAGAACCCTCATGTCAGCTCCACCGACCTCCCGCGGCGAAGTCATCGTCTCGAAAAGCCAGCTGATCGACTGGATCGCGTCGGGCGAGAAGCCGAAGGCCGACTGGCGCATCGGCACCGAGCACGAGAAGTTCCTTTTCACGCTCGCCGACCACAAGCCGCTGCCCTACGAGGGCCAGAAGGCGAGCGTGCGCGCGATGATCGAGGGGCTGACGCGCTTCGGCTGGAACCCGGTCGAGGAGAACGGCAAGCCCATCGCGTTGCTGAAGGGCCTGTGTTCGGTCACGCTGGAACCCGGCGGCCAGTTCGAGCTGTCGGGCGCCCCGCTCGAGAACATCCACCAGACCTGCGACGAGACCAACCAGCACCTGGTCGAGTGCAAGACCGTCGCGGCCGAGATCGGCGTGGGCATGATCGGGCTGGGCTTCGCGCCCGAATGGCGGCGCGACGAGATCCACTGGATGCCCAAGGGCCGCACCAAGATCATGCGCGAATACATGCCCAAGCGCGGCAAGCTCGGGCTCGACATGATGCTGCGCACCTGCACCGTGCAGGTCAATCTCGACTTCGCCAGCGAAGCCGACATGGTGAAGAAGTATCGCGCGTCGCTGGCCCTCCAGCCGGTCGCGACCGCCGTGTTCGCAAGCTCGCCCTTCCTCGAAGGCAAGCCGTCGGGATTCCTGAGCTACCGCAGCCAGATGTGGACCGACACCGATCCCGACCGCTGCGGCCTGCTCCCCTTCGTGTTCGAGCCGGGCATGGGTTACGAGCGCTACGTGGACTGGCTGCTCGACGTGCCGATGTATTTCGTCTATCGCGACGGCAAGTACATCGACGCCGCGGGCCGCTCGTTCCGCAAGTTCATGGCGGGCGAATACAAGGATCTGGGTGCGGGCGAAGCCACGACCGGCGATTGGGCCGATCACGTGACGACCGCGTTTCCCGAAGTGCGCCTCAAGAAGTATCTCGAGATGCGCGGGGCCGACGGCGGTCCGTGGAACCGCCTGTGCGCGCTGCCCGCTTTGTTCGTCGGCCTGCTCTACGACCAGACGGCGCTCGATGCGGCCCACGACCTCGTCAAGGACTGGACCATCGACGAGATGCAGGCCCTGCGCCGCGACGTGCCGCGCCTGGCGCTGAAGGCACCGTTCCGCAAGGGCACGGTATTGGACGTGGCACGCGAGATGGTCGCCATCGCCCGCAAGGGGCTTGCCGCACGCGCGAAGTTCAACCGCATGGGCGACGGCGACGAGACCCACTTCCTCGAACCGCTGCAGCAGATCGTCGATACCGGCATCACGCCGGCCGAGCGCAAGCTCGCCCGCTTCCACGAGGCGTGGGGCGGCAAGGTGGACCCGATCTACGACGAGTTCGCGTACTGACGATGGCCGACGACCTGAAATGTCCGCAGTGCGGCTCGGCGAACGTCTATCAGGACGGCAGCCTGTGGACGTGCCCCGACTGCGCGCATGAATGGAACCCGGACGCGGTCGCCGATGCGGGCACGGACGCGCCGCCGGGCGTGCGCGACGCGCACGGCAATGCGCTTGCCGACGGCGACAGCGTGACCGTCATCAAGGACCTCAAGGTCAGGGGATCGTCCTCGGTCGTGAAGGTCGGTACCAAGGTCAAGGGCATCCAGCTGGTCGAGTCCTCCGACGGGCACAACATCGCGTGCCGGATCGACGGCATCGGCGCAATGAACCTCAAATCCGAGTTCGTGAAGAAGGCCTAGCGCCACTGGCCCGCGGCGGCCTCGCCCGCCCGGACTTCCGCACTATTTTCCATCCGGCCTGTCGAAATCGCGGGAGCCCGCGGCTCATTGGCATGGAAGCGGCAAACGGGCCGCTGTCCTTACCCGGGATGGAGTGCGCGATGCATTACATGATCATGTTCCACGAGACGGCCGCCCAGTTCGACGAACGGACCGACCCTGAGAAGTCGCCGGCCTACTGGGGTGCCTGGGGCGCCTATGTGAAGGCGCTCAACGAATCCGGCAAGGTCGTCAGCGGTGCGGGCCTGCAGCCGCCCGAGACGGCGACGACCGTGCGCGTGCGCAAGGGCGAGCGCATCGTGCAGGACGGCCCGTTCGCCGACGCCAAGGAGCAGCTCGCCGGCTTCTTCGTGATCGACGTGCCCGATCTGGATGCTGCCCTGGCGTGGGCCGCGCGCAGCCCGGCGGCGGCGGGTGCCGGCGTCGAGGTGCGCCCCGTCCTGCCGCCGCCGCCGATGGCGTGAGCGACGCACCGGACATCGCGCGCCGCGCGGCCGAAATCGCGGCGCGCGATTCCTACGGCCGGCTGCTGGCCTTCCTGGCCGCACGCGCGCGCAACATCGCGGCGTGCGAGGACGCGCTCGCCGACGCGTTCCGGGCGGCACTGGAAACGTGGCCTGCGCGCGGCGTGCCCGACCGGCCGGAGGCCTGGCTGCTGACCGCCGCACGGCGCAATCTCCTGCATGGCTACCGGCACGACAAGGTGCGCGACGCGGCCGCACCCACGCTTGCCCTGCTCGGCGGCGAGGAAGGGCACGATCCCCTGCAGGTCGACACGATCCCCGACGAACGCCTGAAACTGATGTTCGTGTGCGCGCATCCGGCCATAGACGCAGCCGCACGCACCCCGCTGATGCTGCAGACCGTGCTGGGGCTGGATGCCGCGCGCATCGCCTCGGCCTTCCTCGTGGCGCCCGCGACGATGGGCCAGCGGCTGGTGCGCGCGAAGGCGAAGATCCGCGATGCCGGCATCGCCTTCGCGATCCCTGCGGCCGACGAGCTTGCCGGCCGGCTCGATGCCGTGCTCGCCGCGATCTACGCGGCCTATTCGCGCGGGCTGGACGACCTGCCGGGTGCCGATGCGGACCGTGCCGGTCTTGCCGCCGAAGCTGTCTGGCTGGGCCGCGTGCTGGCAGGGCTGATGCCGGACGAGCCCGAAGCGCTCGGCCTGCTGGCGCTGATGCTCCATTGCGAAGCCCGGCGTGCCGCCCGGCGCGACGAAGCCGGCGCGTTCGTGCCGCTCGACCGCCAGCCGACGGCACGCTGGGACCGCGCGATGATGGACGAGGCCGAAACGCTGCTGGCCCGTGCGGCGGCATGCGCGCGCATGGGCCGCTACCAGCTTGAGGCGGCGATCCAGTCGGTCCACGCCCAGCGCGCGACGACCGGCATCACCGAATGGGCGGCCCTCGACATGCTCTATGCGGCACTTGGCGCGCTTGCACCCAGTGTCGGCGCCACCGTCAGCCATGCCGCCGTGCGCGCGCGGATCGCAGGTCCGGCGGCCGGCCTTGCCCTGCTCGACGCACTGGCACCCGACCTTGTCGCCGCATATCAGCCCTACTGGGTCGTGCGCGGCCATCTGCTGGCCGAGGCCGGCGACGGTGCTGCAAGCCGCGACGCCACCACGCGCGCGATCGGCCTTACCGAAGACCCGGCACTGCGCGCCTTCCTCGTCGCGAAAACGTTCTAGAGCGACTCTTCCAGCAGCATCTGCGCCGACGCCACGTCGAGCTTGCGCGGGTTGGTCGCCGCCGTGTGGTCAGCGAGGATATGCGGGATGAGGCCGGCGAAGCGCGAACGGTCCACACCCATCGCCGCAAGGCCGGTCGCGATCCCCAGCCGCGCATTGAGGTCGGCGATGAACGCGTCGAGCTTCGTGTCGGCCGCAAGGCCGAGGGCCACGCGCAGGCGCGCATACTTGTCGCCCGTCGCTGGCTCGTTGAAGCGCAGCACCGCCGGCATCACGACCGCGTTGAGCGTGCCGTGGTGCAGGTTGAGGTCCTTCAGGCTGCCCAGCGGATGCGAGAGCGCATGTACGGCGCCGAGCCCCTTCTGGAAAGCCATGGCGCCCTGCATGGCGCCCATCATCATGTGCCAGCGCGCCTCGCGGTCCTGCCCGTCCTTCGTCGCGCGCTCGATGTGCTTCACGACACGCACCGCGCCATCCAGCGCGATCGCCTCGGCCGGCGGATTGATCGCGGGTGCCAGGAACGTCTCGATGCAGTGGGCAAGCGCGTCCATGCCGGTCGCGGCCGTGAGCCCCTTGGGCAGGCCGAGCGTGAGTTCGGGATCGCATACCGCGACACGCGGAATCAGGAACGGCGACACGATGCCAAGCTTGCGCCCGTCGGCGAAGACGAGGATTGCCCCGCGCCCGACTTCCGAGCCCGTCCCCGCCGTCGTCGGGATCGCGATGCTGGGGGCTATGTGCGCGCCGATGCGCGGCACGCCGCCTTCGATGGCCGCATAGCGCACGAGCGGTCCTTCGTGCGTGGCGCCAAGGGCCACGACCTTGGCAAGATCCATCGACGAGCCGCCGCCAAGCCCGATGCAGCTGTCCGCCTTCACGGCCTTGTAATGCGCGATGGCCGCCAGTGCCGCTTCCTCGGTCGGGTTGGCCGGCGTGCCGTCGAAGATGCCGGCCGGCTCCAGCCCGAGCTTCGCCAGCACGCGCGCGAGCAGGCCCGCCGCGACCACGCCCTTGTCGGTGACGATCAGCGGGCGCTTCGCCCCGATCAGCGCCAGCTCGGCCGCCAGCGTATCGAGGGCGCCGAAGTCGAACTGGATGCGGGTCAGATACTGGATCAGCGCCATGGTTCAGGCTCCGTAAACGAGGAACGCGAATGTCGTCTTGCCGTAGCTGCGGCTGTCGACCTTGGCGAAGCCGGCCGGCACCTCGAACGCCTCGTCCAGCGCAAGTTCGACGACACACACCGCGCCGGCCGCAAGCCAGCCGCGCGCGGCAAGGTCGGCAAGGGCCGCAGGCGCCAGGCCCGACCGGTACGGCGGATCGAGGAAGGCAAGACTGGCCGGCGCCCACGGGGCCGGCGGGGCGGCGGGCAGCTTCGTGGCGTCGGCGACGACGAAGCGCGCGCGCGGGCCGGCCGCGACGAGCTTGATGTTCGCCTCGATGGCGCGGCGTGCGGCGGGTGCGCGGTCGATGAACGCACATGTCGCGGCGTTGCGCGACAGGGCTTCGAGCCCCAGGGCGCCGGTGCCGGCGAACACGTCGAGCACGTGCGCGTCCTGCATCATCGACACGCCGCCAGGGGCGAACTGGCCGTGGCCGAGGATGTCGAACAGCGCCTTGCGCTGGCGTTCGCCTGTCGGGCGGATCGCGTCGCCCTCGGGTACTGCGAGCTTTCGCCCACGCCACTGGCCCGCGACGATCCGGATGCTGCCTGCGTTCCTGTCGGCCATCAGGCAGTCCGCCGCGGGGCGACGAGATCGGCGACCAGCACCTGAACGACGTCGCCAGCGCTGTCGAACGTCGTGAAGCGCACCTTGACCATGCCGCGGTCGGGGCGCGATTTCGACGGGCGCACTTCGAGGATCTCGCTTTCCAGCCGGATCGTCTCGCCCGGGCGCAGCGCCTTGGGCCAGCTGATCGTCCCGCCCGCCCCGATCACGCCGCCGCCGACCGGCACGCCGGAATCGACGATCAGGCGCATGGTGAGTGCCGCCGTGTGCCAGCCGCTGGCGGCAAGGCCGCCGAAGAACGTCGCCTTCGCCGCTTCCTCGTCGAGATGGAAGGGCTGCGGATCGTACTTCGCGGCGAATTCCTTGATCGCTGCGGCATCCACCGTCAGGGCACCGCCCTTGATCACGTCGCCGACCTTGAAATCGTCGAGATACATCGGCGGTCTCATGCGTTGGGCTTGCCCTTCTTCTGCGGCGGCCCTGCAAGGGCACCCAGCGTCTTGCGCAGTTCGCCCGGGCCCACTTCCTCGATGCCGCCGCGCGGCAGCCGTTCGAGGCCGAAGACGCCGTAGTCGGTGCGCATCAGCCGGTTGACCTGCAGGCCGAGCTGCTCGCACACGCGGCGCACTTCCCGGTTCTTGCCTTCGCTCAGCGCGAAGATGAGCCAGGCGTTCTTGCCCTCGGTCTTGCCGTCGATGCGCGCGTCGATCGAGCCGTACTGGATGCCGTCGATGGAAATGCCGTTCTTGAGCCGATCGAGCCGGTCCGGGTCGGGCGTGCCGTAGACGCGCACGCGATAGCGCCGCACGAGGCCGGAGGCCGGCAGCTCGAGATAACGCTTGATCGCCCCGTCGTTGGTGAGAAGCAGCAAGCCCTCGGAGTTGAAGTCGAGCCTTCCGACCGGCATCAGGCGCGGCAGGTGTGCGGGCATGCCGTCATAGATCGTGCGGCGCCCCTGCGGGTCGCGCGTGGCGACGAGCACTTCGCGCGGCTTGTGGAAGCGGAACAGGCGCGGGCGCTCGCTGGCCGGCAGCTTCTTGCCGTCGACGACGATCTCGTCGCCCGGCTTCACGTTGTGCGCGGCCCGGCGCAGCTTCTCGCCATTGACGACGACGCGGCCCTGCTCGATCAGCACCTCGGCCTCGCGGCGAGAGCACAATCCGGCGCGCGCGATCACCTTGGCGACGCGTTCGCCGCCGCTCGGCTCGTCGGTCACTTCGCGCACGCCTTGATGAAGGCGACGAAAATGGCGCCGTCGCCCGGATCGATCGAATATTCCGGATGCCACTCGACGCCGAGGCAGAAGCGCTTGCCCGTGTGCTCGATCCCCTCGATCACGCCGTCGGGTGCGCGCGCGTTGACGACCACGCCCGGCCCCACGTCCTTGACCGCCTGATGGTGCGCGGAATTGACGTTCATGTGCGCCTTGCCGACCACGCGATGCAGCAGCGTGCCGGGCACGACATCGACCGCATGGCCCGCTTCGGTGCGCGGGTTGGGCTGCTCGTGCGCGAGACCGTTGGGGAACACGTCGGGCACGTGCTGGTGCAGCGTGCCGCCGAGCACGACGTTGAGCAGCTGCTCGCCGCCGCAGATCCCGAGGATCGGCATGTCGCGCAGAATCGCACCCTTGACCATCGCGTATTCGAACGCGGTGCGCCGGTCCTTGGTCTTGACCGTCGCGTGCTTGGTGCCGTCGCCGAACAAGGCGGGGTCCACGTCGAAGGCGCCGCCGGTCACGAGCAGACCGTCCAGCCCGTCGAGATAGGCGCCGGCCAGTTCCGGCTCGTGCGGCAGCGGCAACGGCAGGCCGCCCACGTCGGCGACCGCACCGCAGTAGTTCTGGCGCAGCGCATACCACGGCATCTTGGACCAGCCGCCGGCGGGTTCGGAGTCGAGGGTGATGCCAATTCGGGGGCGATTCATGCGTCCCTCTTATCACGGCGGCGATTCCGGCGTAAACGCTTGGGCATGACGGAAGGTTTCATGGATCGGGCATTGGCCGAGGCGCGCGCGGCCGCCGAGGCGGGCGAAGTGCCCGTGGGGGCTGTTCTCGTCGACGGGGCAAGCGGGGAAATCGTCGCGGCAGCACACAACCGAGTCGAGCGCGACCACGACCCGACGGCCCATGCCGAGATGCTGGCGATCCGGGCGGCCGCCCGCCGGCTGGGGGCCAAGCGGCTGGAAGGGCTCGACATGTATGTCACGCTCGAGCCCTGCCCGATGTGCGCGCAGGCCATCGCCTTCGCCCGCCTGCGCCGGCTCTATTGGGCCGCGTCCGATCCCAAGGCGGGCGGCGTGGAAAGCGGCCCGCGCATCTTCGCGCAACCCGGGTGCAACCACAGCCCCGAGCTTTACGGCGGAATCGGCGAAGCGGCGGCCGCCGGGATGCTGCGCGATTTCTTCAAGGCGCGCCGTTAGGCCGAAACGAACTTCCACACGCCGTCCGCATCGCGCAAGCGCCGTGCCTGGCCGCGGCTTTCGATCAGGTGCAGGTGGGCGAGCGCTTCGCCGGTGGCGAGGCCCACATTGTGCGGGCCGATCTCGCGCCGGAACAGCAGCTTGAAGCAGTCGACGGCGCTGAGGCCTTCGGGGCGCTCGACCATCGCGGCGAGCAGCACGTCAAGGCGTTCTTCGTGGTGCGCGCGGATCGCCGCAATGCGGCCGTGCACGCCGCGATACGGGAAGCCGTGCGCCGGAAGCACCAGCGTGTCATCGGGCAGATGCGCGAAGCCGTCGAGGCACGCAAGATAGTCGTGCAGCGGATTGGCCATCGGCTCGGCCGGCCACACGCCGATATTGGGCGTGATGCGCGGCAGCAGGATGTCGCCGCCGATCAGCACGCCGCGGGCCTTCGACCACAGGCACGCATGCTCGGGGCAGTGGCCGCGCCCGATGATCGGCTGCCAGTCCTCGTTGCCGACGCGCAGATCCATGCGCGCATGGATGCGCCGGTAATGGGCGGGCAGTTCGGGCACGCCGCGCCGGTAGATGTTGTCGGGGCTGGCGAAGGGGCCGATCGCGTCGGGGCCGATGCCGTTGGCGGTGTAGAACGCGACCTTGTGCGCGATGTCGGCGGGCGCGCCCTGCGCGTGGATGGCGCGCGCGGTGTAGTATTCGCCAAGCGTCGTCCACAGCTCCACGCCGAAGCGTTCGCACAGCCACGCGGCGAGGCCCATGTGGTCGGGATGGAAATGCGTGCAGATGACGCGGCTGATCGTGTCGTCGCCGATCGCCGACAGCCAGTGCGCCTTGGTGTCCTCGCGCGAAAGCCCGGTATCCACGATGGCCGTGCCGGCGGCACCGTCGTCGAGCAGCCACAGGTTTATGTGGTCGGGCGGGAACGGCAGCGGCATGCGCACCCAGCGCAGGCCCGGCTGGATTTCCAGCGTGCCGCCCGGCTGGGGCGGCGTCTCGTGCGCGTAGGCGACGCTCATTTCTTTCCGGCGATCTGCCAGCCGATGTCGCGCCGGCAGAAACCTTCGGGCCAGTCGATCTTGTCGACGGCCGCATAGGCCTGCGTCTGCGCCGCTTTCGCGTCCCTGCCGCGCCCGACGATGCCGAGCACGCGCCCGCCATTGGCAAGCACGCGCGGCCCGTCCTGCTTCGTGCCGGCATGGAAAACCGTCACGCCGGGCACCTTGGCCGCTTCGCCGAGCCCCTTTATCTCGGTGCCCTTCTTCGGCGTTTCAGGATAGCCCTCGGCCGCCATCACGACGCAGAGCGCGGTGTCGTCGTGCCAGCGCAGTTCGAAACGGTCGAGCCCGCCGTCGGCCGACGCGATCAACGCGGGCAGCACGTCGGACTTCAGGCGCGGGATCAGGACCTGGGTTTCCGGATCGCCGAAACGCACGTTGAACTCGATGAGCTGCGGCCCCTTCGCCCCGATCATCAGGCCGACGAACAGCACGCCCTTGAAGGGGCTGCCTTCCTTCCTCATGCCGGCGAGCGTGGGAAGGACGATCTCGTCCATCACCCGCTTCTGCATGGCACCGTCGCACACGGGCGTGGGCGAATAGGCCCCCATGCCGCCGGTATTCGGGCCGGTGTCGCCGTCGCCCACGCGCTTGTGGTCCTGGGCGGCAGCGAGCGGCAGCGCGTTCGTGCCGTCGCACAGCGCGAAGAAGCTCGCTTCCACGCCGTCGAGGAAGCCTTCGATGACGAGTTCGGCGCCGGCCGCCCCGAAGCGCTTGTCGAGCATCGAGGCATCGATTGCGGCGAGCGCTTCTTCGACCGTCGTCGCCACGACCACGCCCTTGCCCGCGGCAAGCCCGTCGGTCTTCACGACGATGGGCGCGCCTTGCGCATGCACATACGCGATGGCCTTGTCGCGGTCGGTGAAGCGCGCATAGGCCGCGGTGGGAACACCGTGGCGCGCGCAGAAATCCTTCATGAAGCCCTTGGAGCCTTCAAGCCGCGCGGCCGCCGCGTTCGGCCCGAACGCCTTGATGCCGGCGGCGGCGAGCCGGTCGACGAGCCCGGCCGCCAGCGGGTCTTCGGGGCCGACGACGACGAAGTCGATCTTCTCGCGCTTCGCGAGATCCACGATGCCGTCAAGATCCATCGCCGCGACCGGCACGCATTCGGCCTCGGCCGCGATCCCGGCATTGCCGGGCGCACAGAACAGCTTGGTGCATAGCGGCGATGCCGCGATCGACCAGCACAGCGCATGTTCGCGCCCGCCCGAACCGACGACCAGGATCCGCATCCGACTCGGCACTCCCGCTATTCAAACCGCACGGCTTGTATCATAAAGGCAGGACAACGCCATGACCGACCCGCGCGGCAACCTGCCGGAATATTCCGTCTCCGAACTGTCCCAGGCCGTCAAACGCACGGTCGAGGACAATTTCGAGATCGTGCGCGTGCGCGGCGAGATTTCCGGCTTCAAGCGCCACTCGTCGGGCCATCTCTATTTCTCGCTGAAGGACGCCGATGCCGCCATCGACGGCGTGTGCTGGCGCGGCTCGGCCGGCAAGCTCGGCATCAAGCCCGAGGACGGCATGGAGGTCGTCGCGACCGGGCGGCTGACCACCTATCCCGGCCGCTCGAAATACCAGATCGTCGTCGAGCGCATGGAACTGGCGGGCCAGGGTGCGCTGCTCAAGCTCATCGAGGACCGCAAGAAGCGTCTGGCGGCCGAAGGCCTGTTCGACTCGGGGCGCAAGCGCCGCCTGCCCTACCTGCCCGACGTCATCGGCGTCATCACGTCGCCGACCGGGGCGGTGATCCGCGACATCCTGCACCGCCTCGCCGACCGCTTTCCGCGCCACGTCATCGTGTGGCCGGTCGCAGTACAAGGCGAAGGCGCGGCCGAGCAGGTCGCGACCGCGATCCGCGGCTTCAACGCGCTCGTGCCCGGCGGCAAGGTGCCGCGCCCGGATGTGCTGATCGTCGCGCGCGGCGGCGGCAGCCTTGAAGACCTGATGGCCTTCAACGAGGAGATCGTCGTGCGCGCGGCGGCGGAAAGCGAGATCCCGCTGGTCTCCGCCGTCGGCCACGAGACCGACACGACGCTGATCGATTTCGCGTCGGACGTGCGCGCCCCCACGCCGACCGCCGCCGCCGAGATGGTGGTACCCGTGCGCCAGGAACTGGCCGCCCGCATCGCGCGCGCCGGCGCCACGCTGGAAGCCAGCCTCGAACGCACGCTCGACGAGCGGCGCACGCGCATCGCCGCTGCCGCGCGCGCGCTGGGCGATCCCAAGCGGATGCTCGACGAGCGCGCACAGCGCGTGGACGAGCGCGGCGAACGGCTGAAGTTGGCAATCGTCGCCAGCCTCGATGCGCGCCGCCGCCGTACGCTGGAGCTGGGGGCGCGCCTGCCCGATCCCAAGACGCAGCTTGAACGCGCACGCGGCCAGTTGCTGCGCCTCGGCGGCTCGCTTGCCGCCAACGCGGGTGCCCGCAAGACCGCACTGGCGCGCGAAACCACGCATCTGGTCGATCTGCTGGGGCGCGCGAAAGCAGGCTCGCTGCGCGGGCTCGACACGCGCGGCCAGCGCGTGAAATCGCTGGGCGAGCTGCTGGAAAGCTTCTCCTATAAGAAAGTGCTCGAACGCGGCTTCGCGCTCGTCAGCGACGCCGACGGCAAACCGATCCAATCCGTCACGAAGGCGAAGCCGGGTGCCGCCGTCACGCTCACCTTCGCCGACGGCAAGGCGGGCGCGACCATCGACGGTGAGAAAAAGAAGCACGGCCCCGGCACGCCGCCCGCCAAGCAAGGCTCGCTGCTGTGAAACGCCTCGCGGTGCTGCTCGCACTGCTCGCGGTCCCGGCGGGCGCACAGGAGGTGCGCTTCGAAGGGCAGTTCGTGCAAGGCGGGCTCGTTTTCGGCACCACGCAACCCGGCGCTTCCGTCGCCCTCGACGGGCAGGCCGTGCGCGTGTCGCAAGGCGGGCGCTTCGTCATCGGCTTCGCGCGCGAAGCGCCGCGCGCCGCACGGCTCGACGTTTCGGCCGGCGGTGCGGGTCGCACGATCGAGCTTGCGATCGCCGCGCGCCGCTTCGACATCCAGCGCATCGATGGCCTGCCGGAAGCGAAAGTCACACCCGATCCCGCAGCACTGGCGCGCATCGCGGCGGAGAACGTGAAGCTCGTCGCGGCCCGCCGGCGCGACACGCCCGAAGCCCTGTTCGCCGGCGGTTTCCGCTGGCCGGCCACGGGGCCGATCAGCGGCGTCTATGGCAGCCAGCGCATCCTGAACGGCCAGCCGCGCGCCCCGCATCTGGGCGTGGACGTGGCGCGCCCGACCGGCACGCCCGTCGTGGCGGCGGCCGACGGGATCGTGTCGCTTGCCGAGCCCGATCTTTTCTTCACCGGCGGCACGCTGGTCATCGACCATGGCCATGGGTTGAGCTCGATCTACGCGCACCTGTCGCGCATCGATGTCGGCCTGGGCCGGCGCGTGCGGCAGGGCGAGCCGGTCGCGGCCATCGGCGCCACCGGGCGCGTGACGGGTGCGCATCTGCACTGGGGCCTGACCTGGTTCGACGTGCGCCTCGACCCCGCCCTCGTCGTGCCGCCGATGCCGGCGGACTGACATGACGGCGACCTTCCGCCCCGCCCGCACCGACGAAGGACCGCTGCTGCGCGAGATCACGCGCATCGCCTATGCCAAGTGGGTCGAACCCATCGGCCGCGAGCCGCGCCCGATGGTGGCCGACCACGACGCGGCCGTGCGCGAGCATCTCGTCGAGTTCGTCGAGATGGACGGCAAGGTCGTGGCCGCCGTCGAACTCGTGCCGCAGGAGGGTTACCTGCTGGTCGAAAACATCGCCGTGCGGCCCGAGGCCCAACGCCGCGGGCTTGGCGACACGATCCTCGAACGCGCCGAACAGGTCGCGCGCGAACTGAAGTTGCCGGTCATGCGCCTTTATACGCACAGCCGCATGGGCACGAATGTCGACTGGTACCTGAAGCGCGGCTACGCGATCGAACGCGAGGAACCGTTCGGCAACGGCAATCGCGTCCACTTCGTCAAGACGCTGCCGGTGCAGGTCGCCTAGACCAGCGGTACGCTGTGCATCAGCGCGATGGCGTTGCGGTCCACGCGCAGCGCGCGCATGTCCGCCTGGCGGATGCCGTCGGTTTCCTCGGCGATCGCACGCACTGCATCGCGCTGGGCGATCGAGGCGACGATGCCCGAGAGCGACGCGACACCCTTGGCGACCGCAACCGAGACCATCGTGCTGCCGATCCACGGTTCGCGCGCGATGCGCTTGCGGATCGCCGCCGCGGCCGCGGCATCGTCGGCGGCATGGACGGCGACCTTGTCGTCGGCCGAGCGGACGAAGGCGGCGACGATGTCGGCGCGCGAGACCACGCCGACGACCTTGCCTTCGTCGACGATCGGGATGCGCTTGACCTTGTGCTGTTCCATCAGCTCGGCCAGCGCCACGACCGGCGTGCCGGGGGTGGCGAAGACGCAGCTGCGCGTCATCACGTCGGCCACGCGCCGCCCGTGCGCGCGCGCATACTGGCGAGCAAGGTCGCGGTCGGGCACGAGCAGGTTGAGCCACCACGAACCCTTCTTGCGCGATCCCAATTCGGCGCGGTGCACGAGATCGCCCTCGCTGACGATCCCGAGCAGCCGCTTCTTCGAATCGAGGACCAACAGCGCGCTGACCTTGCGCTTGAGCATGAATTCGGCCGCCAGCCGCACGCCGGCACCCGGCGCGATGGCGGCAAGCTTCGTCGACATGATGTCGCTGGCGAGAAGGGTCCTGGTGGCCATGGCGCGTTCCTCCGGTTTTTCGTATCCGGTATAGATAGGAACGCGCGGGCCGTTTCGGTAGTGGCCGCTCAGGCGTCGGGGAGCTGGCGGGCATCCGCGACGACGCGCACGGCGAGCGTGCCCTGCCGGCCGCGGATGTCCGTTGTCGCCTCGGGAAATGCAGACAGGTCGAGCCCGCTTGCCGCCACCGCGTCGGCCGAAAGCAGCAACTCCGCACCGAATTTCTTGGTCAGCGCTTCAAGCCGGCTGGCGGTATTGACCGTATCGCCGATGGCGGTGAACTGGCGCGCCTGCGCGTAGCCCATCTCGCCGACGATGGCCGGTCCCGTATGGATGCCGATGCCGATGCGCAACGGCGCCGGCAGGTCGTGCGACAGCGCGTCGTTCAGCGCCACGAGCCGTTCGATCATCGCCTTGGCGCCCGCGATCGCCTCGCGCGTGCCCTTGGCGGGGCCGCTTTCCACGCCGAACAGCGCCACGATGCCGTCACCGACGAACTTGTCGAGCCGCCCGCCGGATTTTTCGATGGCGGCCCCCATCTCGGCGAAATAGCGGTTGAGCAGGAACACGACGTCGTAGGGAAGCTTGGATTCCGACAGCGTGGTGAAGCCGCGCAGGTCGGCGAACATCACGGCGATGGTTTTTTCGCTGCCGGCGGAATCGCGCTCGGTGCGCCTTGCTGTCTGCGGGCCGGCATTGGCGGGCAGCAGCGGCAGCACCGCGACGTCGCCGGTGGGCCGCGCCTGGCAGGCCAGCCGCACGCCGGGCGGAGCGCCCACGCGTGCCAGCACGGCAAGTTCCTCGGGTGCAGCGGGCGGAACGTTCGCCTCGCCGCGCTCGATGCGCACGCGGCAGGTCGAGCAGCGCCCGCGCCCGCCGCACACGGAAGCATGTGCGATTCGGGCCGACCGGCTCGCGTCGAGGATCGTCGCCCCCAGCGGCTGCACGACGACCTGCCCGTCGGGATAGGCGACCGCGAAGCGCCCGGCGCGATGCTCGGCCCAGTCGCGCACGCGGCGTGCGGCGAGCGCGCCCGCGATGGCCAGCGCCCAGACGAGATAGATCCAGTCCTTGATCGTCCCGAGCAGCGCCTGGCCGGCCGCGTCCGGCATCCGATAGCGCTGCGGCAGGCCTGCGCGCCACGCGGGGTCGGCATAGAGGGCCGCCACCTCGCGCGCACCGGCCTGATAGCCCGCGATCGCGGCGGTCGCCAGCACCACCGCGAGGCCGAACAGGATCAGGCGCACGCGCGGATAGAAGGGCTTGAGGCGCAGCCAGTAGTGCATGCCGATGCAGCCATGCGTCCACGCGAGCACGAGACCGCCCACGATCATCATTCCGCCGAGCGGATCGAAATTCGTGCCGATCAGCACGATCAGCGTGTGGAACGGCGTGGTGTCGAGCAGGGCGGGGCCAAGGCGTGCCGGCACGACGTGGCTCGCCATCAGCGGGATCACCAGCAGGCCGGCGGCAAGCTGCAGGATCTCGCCACGCGACATCGCACGCAGATCACGCCGCGCATAGATCGCATAGAGTGCGAGCGCCAGATGCGTGGCGAGTGCCCCGTAGAGCAGGAACTGCACGGGCCACAGGCGCACGATGGCGAACATCACGCCCGCGTAGGCTTCCGCCGCAGCGAGCGAGACCGCCATCGTCGCGTGGTTGGCGAGATGGAACGCGACATAGGTGAACAGCACGAGCCCGCTGGCAAGGCGCAGCTGGCGCACGGTGAACTTCACCGCAGCGCCTCGGCTTCAAGACGTGTCGTCGCCGTCTCGATGCGCTGCTCGAGCTCGCGCATGAACGCCGCGCGCGAAAGGCCCGGCTCAATCGGGTCCAGCACCTCGACCACGATGGTGCCCGCGCGCTTGACGAAACTGCGCCGGCCCCAGAAGACGCCTGAATTGAGCGCCACCGGCACGCAGCCGGCGCCGAGCTTCGAATAGAGGCCCGCCACGCCCGGATGGTAGGGCCAGTCGGCCGTCGATGCCCCCGGCGGCACGCGTGTACCCTGCGGGAAGATCACGATCTGCTGGCCGCCGGCAATGGCGGCCGTCGCGCGCTCGAGCATCCGCTTCAGCGCCGCCGCCCCGCCCTTGCGGTCGACCGGGATGTTGCCCTGCTTGTAGGCGAGCCAGCCATAGAGCGGGACCGACAGCAGCTCCTTCTTCATCACGTAGGCCGGATCGGGGCTGATCGTGTGGAAGATCATCGTGTCCCAAGCCGACTGGTGCTTGGCGGCGATCAGGCCGGGCTTGCGCAGCAACTCGACGCGTCCGCGCAGCTCGTAGCGCAGGCCACAGAAGGTCGCGAGACCCCAGGTGAGGCCGCGCATCCACACCTTGCCGACCAGGCACGACCAGCGCCGCGCCATCAGGTGCGTGGGCAGCGTCAGCACGAGCAGCACCCATGTCAGCGCGAAGAACCAGATGTTGAAGAGCAGCGAACCCACGAACGTCACGGCGATTCTCCCGGAGCGGCGGCACCCGGTTCGATGCCGACGGGCGGCACATAGGGCCGCAGCACCGCGACAACATATTTGTGATACTCGGCCTGCACCAGCGCATAGGTGCCGGGCCAGCGCCACCACGCGTCGATGCGGAAGGCGTCGGGAAACACCGGGTGCGGCACGATCCCGATTTCGGGCATCGCGCGGCGGAACTCCAGCAGCGAGCGGCGCATGTGGTAGTTGGCGGTGACGAGCCGCAGGCTCGAATACCCCTCGCGCGCCATCCAGGCCGCCGTTTCGGCGGCATTGCCGAACGTCGAATCGGCCGCGTAGCCGAGCTCGACGCAGCATTCGACCGAGTCCGGTTCCTGGCGGGCCACGCGCAGCAGTTCCTGCACGTCCACGCCGCGATAGACGCCCGACACGAGCAGCTTCCTGCCCTTGCCTTCGGCCAGCAGGCGCAGACCCTCGCGCAGGCGTGCCGGCCCGCCGGTCAGCACGACGATGGCGTCTGTGGTGCGGGTCTCGTCGGCCGCCGCGCGCGGGATCGTCTGGGCAAACCACGCAAGCCCGCAGAAATAGAGCACGACCGCGCCCGCGATGGCGATCGCGACCCACGCGACCGGCCGGTTCGCGCGGCCCTTCATGCGCTGCCCTTGGACAGCAGCACCTCGACCGCGTCGGCCAGCGTCTCGTGGATCGCGACGGGCAGCGTTTCGGGTGGCAGGCCCTGGGCTTGCGTGCGCGCCCCATGCCCGGTGCGCACCAGATGGCGCGGGCAGCCGATCGATGCCGCCGCCTGCATGTCGGTCGCCGTGTCGCCGATGAACGGCGTGTCGCGCGCGGCAGCACCGAAGCGCTGAAGCGCATCCGTCAGCATGCCGGGGGCGGGCTTGCGGCAGCGCGAGGGCCGGCCGGGCGCATCGGGGCAATGGAAGATCGCGTCGAGCCGGGCGCGCTCGCGCGCCAGTTCCGAGTACAGCTTCTCGTGGATGCGCGCCAGCATCGCCTCGTCGAAGATGCCGCGCCCGATGGGCGACTGGTTGGTGCACACGGCGACAAGGATGCCCGCCGCGTTGAGCCGCGCCACGGCGGCGGCGGCACCCGGCAGCAGCACGAGCTCGCCGGGGTTGCGCACATAGTCCGCGCGGTCGACGTTCAGCACGCCGTCGCGATCGAGCAGCACGAGCTTCATCGCCTGCCGTTCTACAGGATACGGCCGAGGTTGCGCATCACCGTCGAATAGGCGGCGGCCGCCGCCACGACCGTCGCGGCGAGCGGGATGCCGGCCAGCGCTACCCAGTCGAACGCGGTCAGCGCCGGCAGCGGAAAGGCCAGCGTGCCCGCCGAACTGGCGATGGAATGCGCCAGTGCGAGCACGGCCGCCCCGCCGAGTGCGCCCGTCGCCGAGCCCGCGAAGGCAAGGCGCATCGCGGCATGCGCGAACTGGCCGGCAATGTAGCCGTCCTCGGCGCCGACGAGATGCAGGAGATCGACCGCCTCGCGATGCATGGCAAGGCCGGCGCGCGTGGCGAACGCAACGCAGCTTGCCGCCGCCAGCCCGACCGCGACGACGACGATGGACGCCACGATCAGGGCCGCACGCGCAAGTGCCAGGAACCCGCCCAGCCAGCGCGCATGGTCGTCGACCGCCGTACCGGGGACCAAGGCTGCAAGGCGGGCTTCGAGCGCACGCACGTCGGGCGTGGCCCCGTCGCGCAGCTTGACGTCGACGAGACCCGGGATCGGCAAGCCGGCGAGATTGCCCGCCCCCAGCCACGGGGCCAGCAGCGCTTCGGCCCGGCGCCGGTCGATGGGCTCGACGCGCAGGACCGAAGGATCGGCGCGCAGTGCGCGCAGGACGGCGGTGTTGTCGGCACCGGCCGGCAGTTCGACCGTCAGCGTGCCCTGGAAGCTCGCCTGCCAGCGCCCGGCGGTGCCGGCAAGTGCCAGGGCAAGCCCGAGGGCAAGCGTGGCGAGGAAGGCGAGTGCGCCCACCACGGCCGCGATCCAGCGCCGTTCCTTGTCGCGTTCGAGGGCAAGCTCGCCGCCGAGGCCGAGACGGAAACCGATCATGCGGCCTTCGCGTGCCGGCTGAGCGTGCCGTCGTCGAGCCGCAGCTCGGGATGGCGCGACTCGCGCACGAGCTGCAGGTTGTGGGTCGCGATCACGATGGTGGTGCCCAGCCTGTTCAGCTCCTCGAACAGGCGCATCAGGCGGATGGCGATGCGGTCGTCGACGTTGCCGGTCGGCTCGTCGGCGATCAGCAGCTGCGGGCGGCCGATGATCGCGCGCGCGATGGCCACGCGCTGCTTCTGCCCGCCCGACAGCGTGGGCGGCAGGGCGCCCAGATGCTCGCCGAGGCCGACCCAGGCCAGCAGCTCGGCCGCGTGCTCGCGCACCTGGCGCTCCTCGGTGCCCTGCACGCGCAGCGGAAGGGCCACGTTATCGACGACCGAAAGATGGTCGAGCAGGCGGAAATCCTGGAAGACGGTGCCGATCCGCCGGCGCAGGCCCGGCAGTTCGGCGCGCACGACGCGCGACACGTCGCGCCCGAACAGGTGGACCGTGCCGCGCGAGGGGACCCGCGCCAGATAGAGGAGCGACAGCAGCGAGGACTTGCCCGCCCCCGATGCCCCGGTCA
The DNA here is from genome assembly GCA_965279525.1 of Tagaea sp. Lineage (GTDB taxonomy): Bacteria > Pseudomonadota > Alphaproteobacteria > CACIAM-22H2 > CACIAM-22H2 > Tagaea. The sequence continues at coordinate 596,595 of CBDIIB010000005.1, forward strand.
GGAAATGGAAGCTGCCGGGGGCAAGCTCGAAACTGACGTCGCGCAGGACTTCGGGCCCGAGGCCGTAGCGCAAACCCACCTGCTGGAAAATCACCATTTCGAACGTCCCCGGCCACTGCGGGGATGGTTGCATGCACCGGACGGCACCCGCAAGCTTGCCCCCGCGCGCCGCGCCGACCTATAAAAGCATCTGGAATCCGCAACTTCGTCCAACCTAGAGCCCGTGTCGACCGGACCATGATCCTCGCCTGCCCCAAATGCGCCACGCGCTTTCGCGTGCCCGACGAGGCGCTGGGCGATGCAGGGCGGTCCGTGCGCTGCGGCTCGTGCGGCAACAGCTGGGTCCAGCGTCCGCGCCAGGCGATCCTCGAGGTCAATCCGCGCTTCCCCAAGACCGCCAAGCGCATGCGCCAGGGCATGGACGACGGCATCGAGGCACCGGCCGCCCCGCGCGGCCGCGCGGCGGAGCCGGCTTATGTCCCGCCGCCCCCGCCTCCACCGCCGCCGCCCCCGCCGCCGATCGCGGCCCCGCCGCCGCGGGCACCGCGCCCCGAGCCGGCGATGGTCGAGCCGGAAGCCGAGCTGCCGACGAAAAGTTTTGCCGAGTCGATGGAGGCGGCCCTTGCCGCCGCCGACGCGGAAGTCCCGTCGCGTCCGATGCAAGGCAAGGCATCCGACGTCGACGGGCATCCGCGCCGCTCGGTCGCCGCGGTCATCGGCTGGCTGCTGTTCGCGCTCGCCACGACGCTGATCGGCGTGGCGGTCTTCGCGCAGGGCGAGATCATGGCGCGCTTCCCCGAGACGCGCGCGATCTATCAGGCGATGCATTTCCCGATCCCGCCGCCGGGCGAAGGGCTGGAAGTGGTCGAACCCAGCCCCGCGCGCATCCTTGTCGACGGCACGCCGACGCTTGAGATCAGCGGCAAGATCCGCAACACCGGCGGCATGGCGCGCCCGGTCCCCGGCCTTCGCGCCAGCCTGCGCGATGCCGACGGCAAGGAAATCGCGACCTGGGAATTCAGCGCCGACGAGCCGCGCCTGGAACCCGGCGCCGAAACGGCCTTCCGCACGACGCTGGCCAATCCGCCGACGGTGCCGGGCAAGCTCGATATCGTCTTCCGCGAAGCCTATTGAATCACGTCCGCGCGGTTCCCGGTACGGGGCCGCGCAGCACGCGCAGCAACTGCCGGGCGGCGGGCGAATCCCATGCGGCCGCCCCTTCGAGCCGGCCGCGCTCGCGCCCCTCGCCATCCACCACGACCGTCGTCGGCAGGCCGCGCACGGCGAACGCGCGCATAGAAGCACCTGCCGGGTCGACATAGACCGGAAGGTTGCGCAGGTCGTGTGCGGCAAAGAACGGCGCCACCTGGCGCAGGCCGCCGCGATCGACCGAGATCGCGACCACTTCGATGCGCTCGGCCTTCAGGCCGGCGTGAAGCCGGTCGAGGGCGGGCATCTCCTCGACGCACGGCGCGCACCATGTCGCCCAGAAATTGACGACGGCAAGCCGGCCGCGGAAGTCGGCCAGCGTCAGGTCGCGCCCCTCGGCATCGCGAAACGCGATCGCGGGTGCGGGTACCGGATCGGCAAGCCGCTTGAACGGGCCCAACGCGCCGCGGAACTCCGGGCCCTGGGCGGCCGCCCCGTTCCCGAAAATCCTTGATCCGCCCGCGCCAAGCGCTAGGGTCGCGCCCGCGCCGAGCGCCAGAAAACCGCGCCGGTTCGAAGTCATAGCCGTAATATAGGTCGTCATGGCCCGCCGCACAAAGTCCGTCGCCCCGAAGAAGTCCGCCGCCCCCGCCAATCCCGCCGCCAATCCGATGTGGGGCGGGCGCTTCGGCGTGGCGCCCGACGCGATCATGCAGAAGATCAACGCATCGATCGACGTCGACAGGCGCCTCTATGCCGAGGACATCGCCGGCTCGATCGCGCACGCGCGCATGCTCGCCCGCCAGAAGATCCTGTCGACGAAGGACGTGGCCGCCATCGTGAAGGGCCTGGACGCCGTGCGCCGCGAGATCGAGGGCGGCAGGTTCGTCTTCCGCACGGAACTCGAAGACATCCACATGAACGTCGAATCCAGGCTTGCCGAACTGATCGGCGAGCCGGCCAAGCGCCTGCATGTGGCGCGCTCGCGCAACGACCAGGTGGCGCTGGATTTCCGCCTGTGGGTGCGCGGGGCCTGCGACCGCGCGGACGCCGCCTTGCGCGAATTCCAGCGCGCCCTCATCGACCGCGCGGAAAAGCACGCCGGTGCCGTGATGCCCGGCTTCACGCATCTGCAGCCGGCCCAGCCCGTCACGTTCGGGCACCATCTGATGGCCTATGTCGAGATGGCCGGGCGCGACCGCGCGCGCTTTGCCGACGCGCGCCACCGGCTCAACGAATGCCCGCTCGGGGCGGCCGCCCTTGCCGGCACGTCGTTCCCGATCGACCGGCATTCGACCGCGCGCGAACTGGGGTTCGCCGCACCCACGGCCAACTCGCTCGACTCCGTCGCCGACCGCGATTTCGCGCTCGAGTTCCTGGCGGCAGCCGCGATCGCGTCAATCCATCTTTCGCGCCTGGCCGAAGAGCTGGTCATGTGGACCGGCCCGCAGTTCGGTTTCGCGCGTCTGTCCGACGCGTGGACGACCGGCTCCTCGATCATGCCGCAAAAGCGCAACCCCGACGCCGCCGAGCTCGTGCGCGCCACCACCGGACGCATGTTCGGCTCGCTGATCGGGCTTGCGACCGTGATGAAAGGCCTGCCGCTGACCTATTCGAAGGACATGCAGGAAGACAAGGCGCGCACCTTCGCCGCCGCCGACGCGCTGATGCTGTCCATCGCCGCGATGACCGGCATGATCGACGATCTTTCCATCGACGCCGCGCGCATGAAGGAAGCGGCCGGTGCCGGCTTCACGACCGCGACCGACCTTGCCGACTGGCTGGTGCGCGAACTCGCCATGCCGTTCCGCGAGGCGCACCACGTGACGGGGCGCATCGTGCGCCGCGCCGAGGAGAAGGGCTGCGACATTTCCGGCCTGCCGCTTTCCGACATGCGCGCGATCGAGCCGCGCATCGACAAATCCGTCTTCGCCGTGCTCGGCGTCGAAAACTCGGTCGCCAGCCGCACCAGTTTCGGCGGCACCGCACCCGCCAACGTGCGCCGTGCCGCGAAGGCCGCGCGCAAGAAGTTTCTCTAGGAGACGACGAGAATGACCGCCCGCAACATCATCCTTCTGGCCCTGGTGCTGGCACTCGCCGCACCGCTGGCCGCGTGCGGGCGCAAGGGCCTGCCCGAAGCGCCGCCGGGGGCGGACGAGAGATATCCGCGCAGCTATCCCGCCGGTGCGGTTCCGGTTCCGGTGCCGGCCCAATGACCAAGGGTTTCCATCGCAAGAACGGCGCACTCCACTGCGACGGCGTGGCACTGGCGCGCATCGCGCGCGAGCACGGCACGCCCGCGTGGATCTACAGCCAGTCGGTGCTGGAGGCGCGCTGGCGCCTGTTCGCCGCATCCGTCGCCGATCTCGATCCGACGATCTGCTACGCGCTGAAGGCCAACTCCAACCAGGCGGTGATCGCGACGTTCGCGGCGCTGGGTGCGGGCGCCGACATCGTGTCGGCGGGCGAGCTCGCGCGCGCCCTTGCCGCCGGCGTTCCGGCCGCGAAGATCGTGTTCGCCGGCGTGGGCAAGAGCGAGGCGGAGATGGCCCTCGCGCTGGAAGCCGGCATCCTGCAGTTCAACGTCGAGTCCGCCCCCGAGCTCGCCCGCCTGTCGGCGGTGGCGCAGGCGATGAACACGACCGCCTCGGTCGCCATCCGCGTCAACCCGGATGTCGACGCGAAGACCCACAAGAAGATCACGACCGGCAAGAGCGAGAACAAGTTCGGCGTGGAACTGGCGCAGGCGCGCGAGCTTGCGGTGGGTGCGCGCAAGCTCAAGGGTGTGCGGATCGAAGCGCTGTCCACGCATATCGGCAGCCAGATCACCGACGTGACACCCTATCGCGCGGCGTTCAAGCGCGTGGCCGATCTCGCAAAGGTCCTGCGCGCCGACGGCGTGCCGCTGAAGCGGCTCGATTTCGGCGGCGGGCTTGGCGTGGTCTATCGCGACGAAACGCCGCCCGACCTCAAGGCCTATGCGGCGGCCGTGCGCGCGGCGATGAAGGGCACGGGCCTCGGGCTCGTGCTCGAACCCGGGCGCTGGCTCGTGGCCGATGCGGGCGTGCTCGTCGCGCGCGTCGAATACGTCAAGCAGGGGACTGCCAAGCGCTACGCGATCCTCGATGCGGCGATGAACGACCTGATCCGCCCGACGCTCTACGAGGCGTGGATGCCGATCGAGCCGGTCGCCCGGCCACGCGCCGGCAAGAAGCGGCCCTACGACGTGGTCGGGCCGGTGTGCGAATCGGGCGACTTTTTCGCGCATGACCGCCTGCTGGCGCCGTTGGCCGAGGGCGATCTGGTCGCCGTCCGGCAGGCGGGCGCCTATGGCTCGGTCATGTCATCCACCTACAACGCGCGCCCGCTGGCCCCGGAATTGCTGGTCAAGGGGGCCAAGGTTGCCGCGATCCGGGACCGCCAGTCGGTCGAGGCGCTTATCGCCCTCGATTCGCTGGCGCCCTGGCAGTCCGGGAAGACCCGACGCGGCGGCTAATTTGGTGTGTGGACCCGCCCGCCGGTCGCGTTAGACTGGTCGGACAGGGTTCGCGACCTATTTCTGCCGGGGTGAGGATGACCGACAAGTCGCCTGAGCACCGCACTGGAACACCGGCCGTTCCCGGATTGGCCCGCCGGCTCTGGCTTGCCCGTCTCGCCATCGCCTGGGAACGGGTCTGGCCCGCGATCTGGCCCGCCCTGACGGTCGGCGCCCTTTTCACCATCGTGGCGCTGCTCGATCTGCTGCCCCGCCTGCATTTCGCGCTGCATGGGGCAGCCCTTGTCCTGTTCGCTGCCGCCCTTGCCGCCGCCGTCTGGCGCATGCGGCGCGTATTCGCCCTGCCCGACCGCGCGGAAGCGCGCCGCCGGCTCGAACGGGCCAGCGGCTTCAGCCATCGCCCGCTTGCCGCCCTCGAGGACGACATGGCCGGCGGCAGCCAGGACCCCGCGACTCGGACGCTGTGGGAAACCCATCGCCGCCGCCTGCTCGCCCGCCTTGCCGACGTGCGGATCGGGCCGCCGCGTCCCGGCGTGCCGGCCCGCGATCCGCGCGCCTTGCGCGCCGTCCTCGTGCTCGGCCTTGCCGTGGCGATCGGCGTGGGCGGCGACCGGGCCGGGATCAATTTCGCGCGCGCCCTTGCACCCGGCGTCGATGTCGCGGCTGCACCGCTTGGCACGCTCGACCTGTGGATCACGCCGCCGGCCTATACGGGCCTGCCGCCCGTGCTGCCGCGCGCCGATGCAGCGTCGATCACCGTGCCGGTCGGCAGCCAGCTCATCGCGCAGGTTTCCGGCGGCAACGCGCCGCCGCGCCTGACGCTCGACGGCAAGCCCGTCCCGTTCGCACCGGTCGAGCTTGCCGCGGCACCTGCATCGACGGCACCGGGTGCCGCACCCGCGCCCAAGCTGCAGAGCTGGCGCGTGGCGAGCGAACTTGCCGCCGGTTCGCGCCTGACGGTCGAACAGGGTCCGCGCGCACTGGGGGCGTGGGACCTCACGCTCATTCCCGATGCCGCCCCGACGGTCGAGTTCGTGCAGCCGCCGCACTCCAGCCAGCGCGCCACGCTGCGCATGGAATACCGCGCGAAGGACGATTACGGCGTTGCCGGCGTGATGGCGGAAATCCGCCGCGACGTGGCCCCCGACAAGCCCGCCGGTGCCGGTGCACCCATCGATCTCGCCTTGCCGCTCGCGGCCGCCCGCTCGAAGGATTCGACCGCGGCGACCTTCTTCGATCTCACGGCCCATCCGTGGGCCGGCCTGCCGGTGACGGTGACGCTGAAGGCGACCGACGTCGCCGGCCAGACGGGCGCTTCGGAATCGATCCGCATCGTGCTTCCCGAGCGCGTGTTCCAGCATCCGGTGGCGCGCGCAATCGTCGAACAGCGCAAGGTGCTGATCGCCGAACCCGCCCTGCGCCCGGTCGTGGCGCGCGCTCTCGCGGCGATCGCGTCCAACCCCGTGCAGTTCGCCGACGACCCGGTCGTGCTGCTGTCGCTGCGCATCGGCGCGCTGCGCCTGCAGAAATCCGGCGAGCCGGGCACCATCGACGAGATGCAGGCGCTGATGTGGGACACCGCGCTTCGCATCGAGGACGGCCGCCTGTCGGCCGCCGAGCGCGAACTTCGCGCCATCCAGCAGAAGCTGCAGGACGCGCTCGCCAACAACGCGCCGGACTCGGAAATCGAGAAGCTGATGGCCGAGCTCCAGCAGGCCATCGACAAGTTTCTCCAGTCGCTCGTCGAGCAGGCGATGAAGAATCCCGGCGACCAGCGCCAGCAGCCGCAGGACCGCAACGCCCAGCGCCTCGACCGCAACGACCTGCAGAAGCTGCTCGACCAGGCCCGCCAGCTCGCCCGCACGGGGGCGCGCGACGCAGCCAAGGACCTGCTCGCCCGCCTGCAGGAGATGCTCGAGAACCTGCGCACGATGCAGGCCCAGCGCGGCAACCAGCAGCAGGGCCAGCCCGGCGACGGCCAGGCGCAGGAAATGATGAAGAGCCTGCAGGAGATGATGCAGCGCCAGCAGAGCCTGATCGACCGCACCTTCCGCCGCTCGCAGCAGAACCGGCCCGGCCAGTTCCGCCCCGGCCAGCAGGGACAGCGCGGCCAGCAGGGCCAACAGGGGCAGCAAGGCCAGCAGGGCCAAGGCCAGGGTGAAGGCGAGGGCGAAGGCGACGACGCGGGCGAACAGGACGCGCTGCGCGGCGCGCTCGCCGACATGATGCGCCAGCTCCAGGACATGATGGGCGGTGCGCCCGACGGCTTCGGACGTGCCGACCGCTCGATGGGCGAATCGGGCGACCAGCTCCGGCGCGGCGCGCCGGGCCGGGCACTGCGCCCGCAGATGGACGCGCTCGACCAGCTGCGCGCGGGTGCGCGCGAAGCGCTGCGCCAGATGATGGAGCGCTTCGGCCAGGGCGAAGGCGACGGCATGGGCGACGAGGCGTTCGGCGAGCGCGAGCAGGCCGACCAGCGCGACCCGCTCGGCCGCAATCCCGAAGGCGACGGCACGTCGCTGTCGGACAATTTCCAGCGCATCCCGGGCGTGGGCGAAGGCCAGCTGCTGCGCTCGCAGGAAATCCTCGACGAGCTTATCCGCCGCCTTGGCGAACGCACGCGCCCGACGGCGGAGCGCGACTATCTTGAGCGGCTGCTGAGAAGGTTCTAGTAAATCAGCTCGTCCTCGCCGTCGCCGCGGCCGATCGCGATCTCGTTTTTCGCGGCGAGGTCCTTGGCGAGTTCGATGATGGCGTGCTGGGCGTCCGACACGTCCTTCACGCGAACGGGGCCGAGCTGTTCCATGTCGTCGCGCATCAGGCGGCCCGCGCGCTCGGACATGTTGGACAAGAACAGGTCGCGGATCAGGTCGGGGGCACCCTTCAGCGCCAATGCAAGCCTGCCCTTGTCGACCGCGCGCAGCAGCGTCTGCACGCCGGCGGGATCGAGGCGGGCGAGGTCCTCGAACTTGAACATGCTCTCGCGCACTTTCTGCGCGGCTTCCGGATTGCGGTCCTCGAGTGCGGAGAGGAACCGCTTTTCCGCGGCCGGATCGAGCGCGTTGAAGATCTCGGCGATCGATTCGTGCCGGTCCTTGCGCGGGTTCTTGGCGACGTTGGACATGAACTCGTTGCGCAGGATCGTCTCGACCTCGTCGAGCACTTCCTTGGGCACGGTTTCCAGGCGCAGCATGCGCGTGATGACTTCCATCGCGAACCCGTCGGGGAGTTGCGAGAGCACCTTGGCGGCATGCTCGGGCGAGACCTTGGCGAGCACGACGGCGGCGGTCTGCGGATATTCGTTCTTGAGATAGCTCGCGAGCATCTGCTCGGGCACGTAGCCGAGCTTGTCCCATATCGTGCGGCCGCGGGGCCCGCGGATGTCCTCGAGGATGCCGTCGGCGCGCTTGCCCAGCACCTTGCCCAGGAACCGCTCGGTGCCTTCCATCGTGCCGGCGAGCGAGCTCGACTGGCCCATCTGCTCGGCGAACTCGACGATCAGCTGCTCGATGACGTTGGCGTTGACCGTGCCGAGGCCGGCCATGACGAGGGAAAGCTCCTTGATCTCCTCGTCGTCCATCATCGCGAAGACCTTGGACGCACTCTCCTCGCCGACGGCGAGCAGCAGGATCGCCGCCTTCTCCGAGCCGGTCAGCTGCCGGTAGTCATCGAGGTTTCTTGGTGCCGCCATGATTCCGATTCTATGATGAAAACCTGATTCGTGCGAAGCGCGCGGACGTATGCCGGGGCCGGCGTCGGTTGCCCTGCCCGGCATTCTGTGACATTTTCGTTACATTCCTGCCACCGCCCCATCCGGAGGACCCGAAAATCGGCGCGACTTCGATCCTGATCCACCTTGTCGGTGGTGTTGCCCTGCTGCTGTGGGGCCTGCGCATGGTGCGCACGGGCGTGATGCGCGCGTTCGGCGGCGACCTGCGCGCCGCCATCGGCTCGGCACTGGGCAACCGCTTCCTCGCCTTCGGCTGCGGGCTTGGCGTGACGGCCCTGCTGCAGAGCTCGACCGCGACGGCGCTGATGACCGCGTCGTTCGCCGCGCGCGGCTTCGTGGGCACGGCGATGGCGCTGGCCGTCATGCTGGGCGCCGACGTGGGCACGTCGCTGGTCGCACAGCTTGTCTCGTTCAATCTCGCTATCCTGTCGCCGGTGCTGATCACGGTCGGCGTGGCGCTGTTCTCGAGCACGCTTGCCACGCGCTGGCGCGATCTGGGGCGTGCCGGCGTGGGCCTGGGCATGATGCTGCTGGCCCTGAAGCTCATCGTGAGCGCGACGCATCCGTTGCGTGACTCCGTCGTCATGCACGAGGTGCTCGCCGCCCTTGCCGACGAACGCCTGCTCGTCGTGCTGATCGCCGCATGCCTCACCTGGCTCGTCCATTCGAGCCTCGCGATGGTGCTGCTGGCGGTCTCGCTTGCCGATATCGGACTGCTGCCCGTCCCGCTGGCGCTGACGGTCGTGCTCGGCGCCAACCTCGGCGGCGCCCTGCCCGCGCTGATCGCGACCTGGTCGTCCGACGCCGGGGCGCGGCGCGTGACGATCGGCAACGCGGCCTTCCGCGTCATCGGGGTCTGCGTGGCGCTGCCGCTGCTCGGCTATGCGGTCACCTATCTGCCGCTCGTCGAAACCGGCATCGGCCGCCAGATCGCCAACTTCCACATGGGTTTCAACCTGGCGCTCGCGTGTCTGTTCCTGCCGCTGGTCGGGCTTGCGGCCAAGCTGCTCGACAGGCTGGTCGTGCCGCGCGAAGACCCGGCGAACCCGGCGATCGCGCGCTATCTCGACGAGTCCGCGCTGGAATCGCCGAACCTGGCGCTGGCCGCCGCCTCGCGCGAGGTGCTGCGCATGGGCGACGCGCTCGAATCGATGCTGCGCGACAGCATCACCGTGTTCAAGACCGACGACCGCAAGCTTGCCGACGAGATCATCAAGCGCGACGACGTGGTCGACCGGCTGTGCGAGGACGTGAAGCACTATCTATTGCGCATCTCGACCGATTCGATGGGCGAGAAGGACCAGCGCCGCGCGATGGAAATCCTGCAGTTCGCCACCAACCTCGAGCACGCGGGCGACATCGTCGAGAAGAACCTGATCGAGCTTGCCGTCAAGAAGATGAAGAACCGGCTGCGATTCTCCGACGAGGGCATGGCCGAGATCGAGGCACTGCACGTGATGCTGCTCGACACGCTGCGCCTGGCGCTTGCCGTGTTCATCCAGGGCGATGCCAAGATGGCCCGCCAGATGCTGGCCGAAAAGGTCGAGTTCCGCGAGCGCGAACGCCAGGCGGCGGACATGCACATCGCGCGGCTGCGCGGGCGCAACCCCGACACGATCGAGACCAGCTCGCTGCATCTCGACGTGCTGCGAGACCTGAAGCGCATCCACTCGCACCTCGTCTCGGTCGCCTACCCGCTGCTCGAGGCGTCGGGCGACCTGCGCCAGAGCCGGCTTGCGCCCGAGCGCGCGGCCCGCAAGCCCCGCGCCAAGCCCGCCGAAGGCACGTTCTGACCTGAAGCGCCGGCGGCCGGACAGGGCTCCGGCACCTGCCCCCTCAAGTTGCTCAAACACAATTGTTATGTTCTGATCTGGCCGCCGGAACCCGAAAAAGGGCCGGATGCCGCGGGGTTGCATGAATATTCGTTCGCTTTCGGCGCGGATCGTCGCTTTCGTCGCCCTGCTCTGCATGCTGACCGGCTTGCTCGTCGCCGGGCTGTCGGCCGCCCAGTCGTATAACCGCCTGCTCCGGACGGCCGAGCGCAGCGTCGAGGACATCCGCAACGCGATCGCGAGCGGAATCCGGACCAACATCGCCGACAACGTCGCGGCCCTGCGGGTCGCGACCATCAACCCGGCATTGCGCGCGCAGTTTTCCGATCTCTCCAACGCGTTCGCGCAGCTCAACGAAACCGACCGCCGCCAGGTCGTCCAGCGCTTCGCAGGGTCCCAGGCAGGCCCGTACGAAATGCGCTCGGCCGGCGAGAATGCCGGCACCGGCACGACCTACGACGCGTTCCATGCGGCCTACCATCGCCACTGGCTGCGCTGGACGCAGGAAACCGGTGCACCCGACCTGCTATTCGTGGATCGCGCGGGCCACGTCTTCTATTCGGTGCGCAAGCGCGCGGATTTCGGCGTCAACCTCATCGCCGACATGCCCGACAGCCTCGCCGCAAAGGCGTTCGTCGGCGCGATGGCGTCCAATCCGCCGCACCAGCCGGCCTTTTCCGACATCGCGGCCTATTCGCCCGGCGGCAGCGACCGCACCGCCATCGTGGCCCTGCCGGTCGTCGACGGTTCCGACCGCGCCGTCGGCGCGGTCTTGATGCTGGTTCCCGACGCGAATTTCAGCGCCGTGATCCGCTCGGCGCCGGCACTGGGCGACACCGGCGAAGTGCTGATCGTCGGCGAAGACATGGTCCTGCGCAACGAGCCGCGCTTCTCGCCGGGTTCGGCGCTTTCGCAGCGCATCGCGACGGAAGGCGTGCGCCGGGCGATGGGCGGTGAGACGGGCATCGTCCACTATGTCGACTATCGCGGCGAAAACACGATCGCCGCGGTCATGCCCTTCGACATCTACGGCGTGCGCTGGGCGATCGTCGCGAAAAGCGACACGAGCGAGATCGAGCGCCGGATCTACGGGGCGCTTGCCGTCAACTTCACCGCGGCCCTGCTGCTGAGCATGGCGATCGCCGCAATCGCCGGCCTCTTCGCGCGCGGGATCGGCTCCCCGCTTTCGACCCTGACCGACACGCTTGCGCGTCTCACGTCCGGCCAGCACGAGATGGACGTGCCGTTCACCAACCGCAAGGACGAGATCGGCCGGCTCGCCAGCGGCATGGTCGCGTTCCGCGAAGCGCTGATCGAGACCGACCGCCTCACCGAGCGGCTGCGGGAAGGCGAAGCGCGTCTCGTCTCGCTCCTCGACAGCGGGCCGGCGGGCGCCATCGTCGCCAAGCTCGACGGAAAATCCGTGATGTTCGCGAGCGAGCGCGCGGCCACGCTGCTCGGACGCGCGAAGCGGGATCTTGTCGGCGGCGCGCTGGCACTCAAGCTTGCCGACGGCGATGCCGACGCCGTCGAGCAGATATTCCAGAAGCTCCGCCGCCAGTCTGTCGTCCCCGCGACGGAATTCCGCGTCGATATCGGCGACGGGACGGTACCGATCTTCCAGGTTTCCGCCGAACGCATCGAGTTCCACGACGAAGCCTGCGCGCTGCTCTGGATCCTCGACGTGACCGAGCAGCGCGCCTCGGAAGAAGCCGCACGGCACGAACGCGAGCGGACGGAGGCTTTGCTCGACAGCACGCCCGACGCGGTGCTGATCGTCGACAGGACCGGCCATATCCGGTTCGTCAACCGGCAGGGCGAAGCGCTGTTCGCCTACCGGCGCGAGGAGCTGGTCGGCAAGCCGATCGAGACGCTGATCCCGGCGAAATTCCACGGCAAGCATGTCGGCCTGCGCAGCGGCTATTCCGCGAATCCGAGCGCGCGCGAAATGGGATCGGGGCGCGAACTGCTCGCCGTCGACGCCAAGGGCCGCGAATTTCCGGTCGAGATCAGCCTCAACCCGATTCCCGGCGGCGAGCTCGTTTCCGCCGCCATCCGCGACGTGACCGAGCGCAAGAAGGCGGAGACCGAGCTGCGCCGCGTCCACTACGCGCTCGAGCACGCGGCCGACGGCATCATCTGGATCGGCCGCGACGGCACCGTGGTCGAGGCCAACGTCGCAGCCGGCACGCTGATCGGCCTGCCGCATGGCGAACTGCCGGGCAGGCAGGTCCGCGATCTCGTGCAGGGAATCGACGCGCGCGTCTGGGAAATCGTCTGGAACAAGGTCTCGACCCGGCCGACAGACGAGCCGGGCGAGCAGGTGCTGCTGCGCGCCGACGGATCGACGCTCGACGTCGAGACACTGTCCAAGTTCATCGATTTCGGCGGCAAGCAGTACCTCCTGGTCTTCATGCGCGACATCACCGCGCGCAAGGCCGCGGAAGCGGCACTCGCCGAGGAACGCAAGCGCCTGCAGTCGGTACTCGACAAGGGGCCGATCTGCGTTTCGATCACCTCAATGGAAGGAATAGCGCTGTTCGCCAATCCGATCGCGACCAAACTGTTCGGCCTCGCCATCGGCCAGAAGGTGCAGTCGGCCTATGTCGATCCGGCCCGGCGCGACGAGCTTCTTGCCCGCCTCAAGGCCGAAGGAACGGTGCGCGACTTCGAGGTCGAGGTCTACGACACCGACCGCCAGCGCCGCACGATGATGATGACGGCGATCCTCGTCGACTACGCCGGCCAGAAGGCCCTGATGGTCTGGCAGGTCGACATCACCGAAAGGCGCAAGAACGAAGAGCAGATCAAGCGTGCGAATTTCCTCACCGACATCGCGCTGGAACTGACCGGCAGCGGCCACTGGTACGTCGACTACAGCGATCCGGACTACTACTACCAGTCCGAGCGGGCGGCCACGATCCTGGGCGAACCCCTGAAATCCGACGGCCGCTATCACCTCATGGACGAATGGTACGCCCGCCTGGTCGAAGCCGACCCTGAGAAGGCCAAGGAGGCGAGCGCCCACTATCAAGGCGCCATCGACGGCAAGTATTCGCAGTACGACATGATCTATCCGTATCGGCGTCCGATCGACGGGAAGATCGTCTGGATCCATGCCGCCGGCAAGCTCGTGCGCGACGAAGCGACCGGAAAACCCCTGTTCATGTACGGTGCCTATCAGGACATCACCGCGCAGAAGGCCGTGGAAGTCGAGATCCTCGCAGCCAAGGCGACCGCAGAAGAGGCCCGGCGGCAGGCCGAGATGTCGGCCCAGTGGCTCGAACAGTCGAACAAGGACCTCGACGAGGCCCGCCTGCTCGCCGAAGACGCGACGAAGGCGAAGTCGAGCTTCCTTGCGACGATGAGCCACGAAATCCGCACGCCGATGAACGGCGTCATGTCGATGGCCGAGATGCTCGACCAGACCGAGCTCAGCGCCGACCAGCGCGAGATGTCGAAGGTGATCCGCACGTCGGCCGAAGCGCTGATGACGATCCTCAACGACATCCTCGACTTCTCGAAGATCGAGGCGGGCCGGATCGAGTTCGAACGCCTGCCGCTCGACATCGGCGACGTGGTCGAGGAAGCGGCCGAACTCGTCGCGAGCCGGGCCGACGAGAAGGGGCTCGATTTCGTCGTCGAGATCGATCCGAAGCTTCCCGGCGCGCGTGCTCGGCGACCCGACGCGCATCCGGCAGATCGTGCTCAACTATCTGTCGAACGCGCTGAAATTCACCGAGACCGGAAGCGTCGTGGCCAGCGTGCGCCTGGAAGCCGAGCCGCTCGGCGACATGCCCGAGCGCGTGCTCATCGAGGTGCGTGACACCGGCATCGGCATGACGCCCGAACAGACGGCCAAGATGTTCCGGGCCTTCACGCAAGCCGACTCCTCCACGTCGCGCAAGTTCGGCGGTTCGGGCCTCGGCCTTTCCATCAGCCAGCGCCTGGCCGAGCTGATGGGCGGCACGGTCGGCGTCGAATCCGAACCGGGACGCGGCTCGACCTTCTGGCTGCGGCTGCCGGCGGAGATCGTCGAGCGGGCACCGCCCACACCCGCCGTCGACATTTCCGACGCGGCGGTCGCCGCCCTCGGGTTCGACGGGCCGACGCGTGGTGCTCTGGTCTCGATCCTCGGGACGGCGGGCATCCGGCCGCTGTTCCTGGGTGAAGCGGATCTTGCCGACATGCCGAAGGGCTCGGTGCCGATCGCGATGCTGCGCGGCACGTCGAGTGCCGCCATCGCGGCCTCCAAGCGCATCATCGAGGCCCATCCGGCCGCCCGCGCGATCCTCGCCGCCCCGCGCTCGCTCGCCTCGACCCTCAAATCCGCGTCCGATGCCGGCGCCTTCGACGCGATCACGATGCCGCTGCGCCGGCAGCGCGTCTGGCTGGCGGTCGCCGCCGCCCTCGACCGTGCCTCGCTGTCGGATGCGCAGAAGCCTTCCGGCGGCGCCAGCGAGCGGTTCGTGGCCCCCGATCTCGCCGTCGCGCGCGCGGCGAACGCCGCCGTCCTCGTCGCGGAGGACAACAAGACGAACCAATACGTCATCAAGCGCGTGCTCGACCGCGTCGGGTTCGCCTCGCGCTTCGTGTTCAACGGCGTCGAAGCGCTGGCCGCCCTCGCCGAGGAGCCGGGCTACGGCATCCTTTTGACCGACTACCACATGCCGGAAATGGACGGGATCGAGCTTGCGACGGCGATCCGCGCAAGCGAGGCCGGGGGCAAGAAGCCGCGGCTTCCCATCGTCGTGCTGACGGCCGACGCGCTGCCGGAAACCGGCCGGCTCGTGGCACAGGTCGGTGCGGACGGGTACCTGACCAAGCCGATGCGCTACGAGGTCGTGAAGGCGGAGCTCGAGCGCTGGCTGCCGCAGGGCGTCAAGCTGCGCCGGTCCGCCAGCGCACCGGCACCGGTACCGGAACCGGTCCCCGTCGACGACAAGCCGCCGATCGACCGGTCCGTGCTCGAGGACCAGATCGGCACCAACAGCGACGACGACATCCGCGCGGCGCTGCAGTTCTTCTGGGAAACCTCGGCGAGCGGGCCGGACGAACTCGACGCCGCAGTGGCGACGGGCAAGGCCACCGCCGTGCGCGAGGTGGCGCACGCGCTCAAAGGGGCGACCGCCTCGGTCGGCGCCGGCTGGCTGGCCGACCTGTGCAAGCAAGTGGAGATCGCGGCAAGCAAGGGCGATCTGGCACCGGCGCAGGCGCTGGCCGGGCAAATCCGCGAGGGCTACACCCGGCTCGGCGCCTACATCGCGAAATTCTGACGAGGAAGGCGAAACCATGGCTCCCCCCAACGACCGACCCTTTTCGGGCCTGAAAGTGCTGGTCGTCGACGACCAGAAATTTATCCGCGGCCTGGTGACGCAAGGCCTCAAGGCGAGCGGCGCGCAGGTTACCGAAGCGGCGGACGGGTTCGAGGCGCTGTCGATCCTGGGCATCGGCGACCAGCTCGAGGGCGGCTCGGTTGAAGCGCTCAAGCGCGAACGCCCGGACATGTTCCAGGGCATCGTGCACACGCGCAAGGACATCGACGTCATCGTCAGCGACATCCGCATGCTGCCGATGAACGGTCTCGAGATGCTGAAGGCGGTCCGCTCGGGCCTGACGTCCGCCCACCGGGGCCTGCCCGTCGTCATCATGTCGGCCCATTCGGACGAAGCGCTGATCGGTGCGGCGATCGCGCTCGACGCGCACGGCTTCGTCGCCAAGCCGGTGAGCCAGAAGGCGATCGGCGACCGGATCCATCGCGCGCTGTCGATGAAGATCGCCACCAAGCCGGCCGAAGTCTACCGGATGCTGATCATCCCCGAGCTCGATTCCGCGACGCTGGAAACCGATGTCGGCCGGGCGGCCGAGAGCCTTGTCGCCGTGATCCGGGCCGGCGACGTCGCCATCGCGTCGGGCCAGCGCGCGATCAATGTCAGATGGCAGGAGATCGTGCTGGGCGACGTGCTCAACGAGAATTTCACGACCAAGACCGGAAAGCTGGTGGCCCCCGCCGGCACGCGCGTGACCGAGGTGCTGATGGCGGCCGTGCAGGACCTTTCGACCGTCACCGACCTGTCGGACATGGTCTCGATCCGCCGGAAAGTCATCTAGGCCGGGTTCCCGGCCCCGGAACCGCCCGGTAACGCCGAACGCCTTGCAATCGGCGTGAAATTCCCTACATGAAGGGCGCCCAAACGGACGGGGGACCGGCACGACATGTCGTCAATGATCGAAATCAGGGGCCTCAAGAAGCATTTCGGCCCGATCCGCGCGGTCGAGGACGTGTCGTTCAACGTCATGCGCGGCGAGGTCCTCGGCTTCCTCGGGCCCAACGGGGCCGGCAAGTCGACGACCATGAAGATGATCACCGGCTTCCTCGCCCCCACGGCCGGGTCCGCCTCGGTGTGCGGCTTCGATGTCGAACGCGACCCGATCGAGGCCAAGCGCCGGATCGGCTACCTGCCCGAGGGGGCCCCTGCCTATCCCGACATGACGGCCGCCGCCTTCCTCGATTTCGTCGGCGCCATCCGCGGCTTCGACGGCGCTTCGCGCGCCAAGCGCGTGGCGCTGGCGGTCGAGCGCACGCAGCTCGAAGGCATTCTCAACCAGCCGATCGACACGCTTTCCAAGGGCTTCAAGCGCCGCGTGGGCCTTGCCCAGGCGCTGCTGCACGACCCCGAGGTGCTGATCCTCGACGAGCCGACCGACGGGCTCGATCCCAACCAGAAGCACGAGGTACGCGGCCTGATCCGCTCGATGGCGGCCGACAAGGCCATCGTCATCTCGACCCACATCCTCGAGGAAGTCGACGCGATCTGCTCGCGCGCGGTCGTCATCGCGCGCGGCCGCCTGCTGGCCGACGGCACGCCCGAATCGCTCGAGAAGCGCTCGCGCTGGCACCATGCGGTATCGCTCGTGGCGTCGGCCGGCGACATCGAGCGGCTGCGCGCGGCGATCGCCGCGCACGACGGCGTGGGCGGCTTCGAGCGCGTCGACGGCGAGGACGGCCTTGCGATGCTCACTGCCTTCCCGAAGGCCGGCAAGCCGATGCTGGCCGAGATCGGCGCGCTGGCGCGCGCGACGGGCATCCGGATCGACGAGATCCGCGAGGAACGCGGCCGCCTCGACGAGGTGTTCCGCGACATCACGACCGGCACGAAAGCCTGAGGAACGGGGAACATGCGCAACGTCCGCTACATCTTCAAGCGCGAGCTCGGCGGCTATTTCGCCACCCCCGTCGCCTACGTGTTCCTCGTCATCTTCCTGGTGCTCGCGAGCACGTTCACCTTCTACCTCGGCAACTTCTTCGAGCGCGGGCAGGCCGACCTGCAGGCCTTCTTCTCGTTCCACCCGTGGCTCTACCTGTTCCTGATCCCGGCCATCTCGATGCGCCTGTGGTCGGAAGAGCGCCGCGCGGGCACGATCGAGCTGTTCTTGACGCTGCCGATCACGATCGGCGAGGCGGTGCTCGGCAAGTTCCTTGCCGCGTGGGCGTTCGTGGGCATCGCCCTTGCGCTGACATTCCCGATCTGGATCACCGTCAACATGCTGGGCGATCCCGACAACGGCATCATCGTGGCGGGCTATGCCGGTTCGCTGATGATGAGTGCGGGCTACCTCGCCATCGGCAGCTGCGTATCGGCCATGACCAAGAGCCAGGTCATCGCGTTCGTCGTCGCGGCCGCCGCGTGCTTCGTCTTCACGGTCTCCGGCACGCCGCTGGTCATCGCATTCTTCTCGGGCTGGGCGCCAACGGCGGTCGTCGAAGCGGTCGCGGGCCTGAGCTTCCTCACCCACTACAACGCGATCATGCGCGGGGTCATCGACATCCGCGACCTCATCTATTTCGTCAGTCTCGTGGCGGCGTTCCTGTTCGCGAACGCGGCCATCGTGGAAATGAAGAAGGCGGGCTGATCCATGGCGAGCAAGGCGACCACGCGCTCCGCACTCACCGGCCTCGGCATCCTGTTCGCGGCCATCCTGTTCGTCGCGGTCAACGTGCTGGCGGGCACGCTCTTCCAGGGCACGCGGCTCGATCTTACGGCCGACCGGCTCTTCACGCTGAGCCAGGGCACGCGCGCGATCCTGGCGAAGATCGACGAACCGATCGTGCTGCGCTTCTATTATTCCGAACGGCTGGGCCGCGAGATCCCGAGCTATGGCGTCTACGCCCAGCGCGTGCGCGAGATGCTCGAGGAATACCGCGACGCCGCGCGCGGCAAGCTGCGCCTCGAGCGCATCGACCCGCCCGCCTTCTCCGACGAGGAGGACCGCGCGGTCGCCTTCGGCCTGCAGGCGGTCCCGCTCAACCAGCAGGGCGAGACGGTCTATTTCGGGCTTGCCGGCACCAACGGCGCCGACCGCGAGGAAGTCATCGCGTTCTTCCAGCCCGAGCGCGAGCGCTTCCTCGAATACGACCTCACCAAGATCGTCTACAACCTGTCGGTCACGAAGAAGCCGCAGGTCGGCCTGCTGTCGTCGCTGCCGATGGAAGGCGAGTTCCGCGGCCGCGGGCAGCCCACGCCGCCGTGGGCCGTCTATTCCCAGCTCGGCCAGTTCTTCGATATCCGCCCGGTGGCGCGCGACGCGGCCGAGATCCCGGCCGAGATCGGCGTGCTGATGGTCGTGCACCCCAAGAACCTCTCCGACACGACGCTCTATGCGATCGACCAGTTCGTGCTGCGCGGCGGGCGCGCACTCGTGTTCGTCGATCCGCATGCCGAGGGCGAGCTTGCGCGCGGCGGCCAGGCGGCGATGGGCATGCCGACGGATTCGAACCTGACGAAGCTGTTCGACGCGTGGGGCCTCTCCATGGCCGACGACAAGCTCGCCGGCGACCGGGTTGCCGCACGGCGCGTCAATGCCGGCGGCCAGGGCCGCGTGCAGGCGGTCGACTACGTGCTGTGGCTCAGCTTGCGCGACGTCAATTTCGACCGGTCGGACGTGCTGCTGACCGAAGCCAACGTCATCCAGCTTGCGTCCGCCGGCATCCTCAAGCCCAAGGACGGGGCGACGACGAAGTTCGTGCCGCTGATCCGCACGTCCGAGCAGTCGCAGGAGATCGTCGCCGACGAGGTGCGCCTGCAGCCCGATCCCGCCAAGCTGCTGGCCGACTTCAAGCCCTCGGGCGAGCGGCTGACGCTGGCCGCGCGCATCAGCGGGCCGGTCAAGTCGGCGTTCGAGAAAGCACCCGAGCCCGAAAAGCCCGCCGAAGGCCAGCCGGCCCCGCCGGCGCTGCCCGCCGTGCCGCACCGCGCGCAGTCCGAAGGCCCCATCAACGTCATCGTCGTCGCCGACACCGACATGCTGGAGGACCGCTTCTGGGTCCAGATGCAGGAATTCTTCGGCCAGCGCGTGGCGACACCCGGGGCCTATAACGGCGACTTCGTCGTCAACGCGGTCGACAACCTGCTGGGATCAAGCGACCTGATCAGCTTGCGCGGCCGTGGCCTGTCGCAGCGCCCGTTCACGCTGCTGGCCGACATCCAGCGCGAGGCCGAGCTCAAGTTCCGCGCCAAGGAACGCGAGCTGACCGAAACGCTGAAGGAAGCCGAGAAGCGCCTGTCGGAACTCCAGGGCCGCGGCGGGGCGGCCGCCGACGCGAACCGCTCGATCCTGTCGGGCGAGCAGCAGGCCGAGATCGAGAAGTTCCGCGCCGAGATGCTGGTCGTGCGCCGCGCGCTACGCGACGTGCAGCTCGAACTTCGCCGCGACATCGAAGGCGTGCAGACGCGCGCGCGCATCGCCAACATCGGTGCCGTCCCGGCCATCGTCGCGATCGTCGCCTTCGTGCTGGGCTGGCTGCGCGTGCGCAGCCGCCGGCCGGCCGGGCGCTGAACGGAGACCGGAGCCATGCAGAGCCGCACCCTCGCCATCCTCGCCTTGTCGGCCGCCATCGTCGGCGGGGCCGCCGTGATCGCCACCGGCGGGCGCAACGACGCGTCCGACGCCGATCCCGCGGGCAAGCTCGTGTTCCCCAACCTGCCCGCGCGCATCGACGGCGTGGCGCGCATCGAGATCGAGCGCGGCGGCGAGAAGTTCGAGCTGGTGCGCGACGCCGCCGGCCACTGGACGATGCCGGCCAAAGCGGGCTATCCGGCCGATTTCCAGCTTGTCCGCCGGCTGGCGCTCGACATGGCGAACATGCGCATCCTCGAGGCGCGCACCGCGAGCAAGGCGCTGCATGCCGACATCGATCTCGACGGTTCGGGCAAGGACCAGAAGGCCGTGCGCGTGGCGCTGTCCGGCGCGCAGACCGAGCAGTTCGCCAGCGTGCTCGTGGGGCGCACGCGCTTCGGCCGGCAGGGCAATGCCGGCGACGGCACGTTCGTGCGCCGCGAGGGCGAGGACCAGGTTTGGTTCGTCCAGGGACGTGTGGGCGTGGAACGCGAACAGACCAAATGGCTTGAAAAGCGCATCGTCGACGTGGTGCGCGAGCGCGTGGCCAAGGCCGTCGTCGTGACGGCCGACGGGGCACGCCTCGAAATATCGCGCGCCAAGCACGACCAGCAGGATTTCGATCTGGCGGCGGTCCCCGCCGACAAGAAGATCAAGACGGCGTTCGACGTGAACCTCATTGCATCCGCCATCGAAGCCCTCGACCTCGAGGACGTGCGCAAGGCCGACGGCCTCGCCTTCCTCGGCCAGCGCGACTTCGCCGAATTCACGACGTTCGACGGCCTTGCCGTGCGCGTCGAATTCGCCAAGGACGGCGCCGACATCTGGGCGCGCTTCACCGCACGCCACGCGGCTCCGGCCACGCCGGTCGAAGGCGACAAGCTGAAGAAGCCCGACGAGGTTGCCGCCGAAGCCGCACAGATCGCCAAGCGCACCCACGGCTGGGCCTACCGCGTGCCGGCCTACAAGGCCGAGCAGATGAGCCGGAAGATCGCCGACCTCGTCGAGGACAAGGGCGCCTGAACGAGGTCAGGCTCCAGCTCGAATCCCTTACAATACATTGATTTAGTTTATATTTTTACGCTCGCCGGCATATCAAGTGAGCCGCGCGCCACCCCCATTCGTGGTATTCCAATTTTGAGATAGCCCCTACCCATTGTGGTGCGCTAGCGTGTTAGGTATATGGCCGAATTGCAATTTTTGATTCGCAATCGCTGTGCAGGTCAGATTAGAATGTTGGAATGCACTGCGAGACCCTCGCCAAAAACGCGCCTTCGGGCGCGATCCCGGTTGCTATCGAAGAGCTCTTCGAGAAGCTGCGCCTTGCGCGTGTCAATCGGGAAAAGGCCGAAGCGACGGTCGAAGAAGAACAGGCCAATGCCATCCAGCTCGAGCGTCTGATCGCTGGACTGGTCGCTCTTCTCCCGGCGGCCGATCAATCCAAATACCGCGCTAGGCTGAGTCCGGCGGCACCGTCGAAGGGCGGCATTGTCTTCGACAACGTCGTCAGCCTTTTCCGCGATGCTCCGAATCAACAGTGGACGCCGACGAGCGTTCAGGCGGCGCTTGAAAAAAAGGGCGTCAGTGCCGACACAAAAGCAATCGCAAATATCCTCGCCTATTTGGCGCGGTCCGGAAAACTGGTGCGAGCTGCTCGCGGACATTACGTCTCGCAAGGCTGGATGATCGTCACGAGCGACGAAATCGAAGCCGATGAGATGAGCCGCGAAAAGTTCGCCGAACTGTAAGGAGGAAAAGAAAACGCCGCCGGTTGGATCGGCGGCGTCAGGAAAACCAGGGTGGCGAAAATGGTAGACGCAACAGAGTTGGATTCTGTGGGTCCGTGGTGGCCGTGTGGGTTCGAGTCCCGCCCCTGGTACATATGTTGAGCGTTCGGTTCTTGTGCCCCTGTGGTGCAATTGGAAAGACACGGCGGTGGCTACACCGCCGTCCCTAGAAGCTGGCCGGCTTCGAAGGACTGTGCAGGTTCGAATCCTGTCAGGGGCACCCTTAGCAGTCAACACTAAACTCTTGGATTCATTGTCGAATAGAAATTCGGACTCTTTCAATCACTTAGCTAGCGCCTAGGCCTGCGTCTGCTG
Source organism: Tagaea sp. (assembly GCA_965279525.1). Taxonomy (GTDB): domain Bacteria; phylum Pseudomonadota; class Alphaproteobacteria; order CACIAM-22H2; family CACIAM-22H2; genus Tagaea. Next base: position 618,801 of record CBDIIB010000005.1, read on the forward strand.
CGCGTTCTCCAACGTACTGCTTCCAAAGGCCTTCGACTCGACAAGAATCCCGTAGCCAAGACAAGGGCGCGTGAGCCTCTAGCCGACGACGTTCCCGCGCACCCATTTGCGCACGATCGTGTCGTCGGACGGCCAGTGCATCGGCTGCACGCCGGTCAGCTGCGCCAGCACGCATTTCCACGTGCCGCCCTCGCGCACATAGGTGTCGGTGTAGCGGGTCATGCCGGTCACTTCGGTGCCCTCGCGCACGCGCACCCATTTGGTGGCCGAACTCACCAGTGCCATGTCGCCGAAGATCTCGATCCGCTCGTCGCGATAGTCCCAGTAGACGATCACGGCCGGATCGAAGCCGGTCGCCCATTCGACCAGATAGGCCGCGCGGTCGGTGCGCGAGCCGTCGGAATTGATGCAGGTGAAACGCGGATGGATGATCGCGTCGTGCGACGGCACGTCGTTGGTGACGAAGTTCTCGATGAACTTCGCGTTCAGCGCGCGCAGGGCGGCAAGGGTGTCGGCGGTCATGTCGCAGATTACCCTCACCCCGGCCCTCTCCCGCAAGCGGGAGAGGGGGATGACAAAACGCGGTGGGTCCCCTCTCCCGCTAGCGGGAGAGGGTTAGGGTGAGGGCGGTTGCTGTGAGTCCCGGGGATAAGTCGAAAGATCCATGACCCCCAAAATCTTGTGGGTCTGGACACTGTGGAAACATATCAAGAACAAACATTTGCCGGAAGCCGGGGCGAGGCATAAACTCGCGCCCGCAACTGAGCCAGGAACCGACATGCGCCCGATCGCCGCCATTTCCCAGCAGATCTGGGACATGAAGTACCGCTTCAAGGCCGCCGACGGCGCCCCGATCGACAAGTCGATCGAGGATACGTGGATGCGCGTGGCGACGTCGCTGGCGAGCGTCGAGAAGGAGCCCGAGCTGTGGGCCAAGCGCTTCTACGAAGCGCTCGACGGCTTCAAGTTCATCCCCGCGGGCCGCATCGTCGCAGGCGCCGGAACCGCGCGCCACGTCACCCTCTTCAACTGCTTCGTCATGGGCACGGTGCCCGACGACATGGGCGGCATCTTCGGCCATCTGCGCGAGGCGGCCCTGACGATGCAGCAGGGCGGTGGCATCGGCTACGACTTCTCCACGCTGCGCCCGAAGGGTGCCGCCGTGAAGGGCGTGGGCGCCGACGCGTCGGGCCCGCTCACCTTCATGGACGTGTGGGACGCGATGTGCCGCACCATCATGTCGGCCGGCCACCGGCGCGGCGCCATGATGGCGACGATGCGCTGCGACCATCCGGACATCGAGGCCTTCGTCGAGGCCAAGCGCGAGCCCGGCCGGCTGCGCATGTTCAACCTCTCCGTCCTCGTCACCGACGCCTTCATGACGGCCGTAAAGGAGGACGCGCCCTGGCAGCTCGTCTTCGGCGGCACGCATTACAAGACGCTGCGCGCGCGCGAGCTGTGGGACAAGATCATGCGCGCCACGTTCGCCTATGCCGAACCGGGCGTGATCTTCATCGACCGGATCAACCGCACCAATAACCTATGGTACGCGGAGTCCATCGCGGCGACGAACCCGTGCGGCGAGCAGCCGCTGCCGCCCTATGGTGCGTGCCTGCTGGGCTCGATCAACCTCGCCGCCCTTGTGTCCGACCCGTTCGGCGACAACGCGGCACTCGACGAATCCGAGCTTGAACGGCTTGTACCTCTCGCCGTGCGGATGATGGACAACGTGACCGACGTGTCGCGCTTCCCGCTGCCCGAGCAGGAGCACGAGGCGCGCGCCAAGCGGCGCATCGGCCTTGGCGTGACCGGGCTCGCGGATGCACTTCTGATGTGCAAGTCGCGCTACGGCTCGGAAGGGGCCGTGGCACTGACCGAACGCTGGATGATGCTGATCCGCAAGGCGGCGTACCGCGCGTCGGTCGATCTCGCGCGCGAGAAGGGCGCCTTCCCGCTGTTCGACCGCGAGAAATACCTGCAAGGCCCGGCCATCGAGGCGCTGGACGAGGAAACGCGCGCAGGCATCGCCGAACACGGCATCCGCAATGCGCTGCTGACCTCGATAGCACCCACCGGCACGATCTCGCTGATGGCCGACAACGTGTCGTCGGGGCTCGAGCCCGTCTTCTCGTTCAGCTACACGCGCACGGTGCTGATGCCGGATGGCACGCGCCGCGACGAGGAAGTGTCGGACCACGCCTACCGGCTCTACAAGCGCATGTTCGGCGACAACGCGCAGCTGCCCGACTATTTCGTCGATGCGCAGCGCCTGACCCCCGCCGAGCATGTCGTGATGCAGGCGGCGGTGCAGAAATACATCGACGCGTCGATCTCCAAGACGATCAACTGCCCGGAGGACATGTCCTTCGACGCGTTCAAGGACATCTACACGCAGGCTTACGCGCTGGGCTGCAAGGGCTGCACGACCTACCGGCCCAACGACATCACCGGCTCGGTGCTGACGGTCAAGAAGGACGACAAGAAATCGCCCGTGCAGCACTCGCTGCCGCTGGGCAAGGCGCCGGCCAAGCACGCCGACGCGTTCGAGGCGGGCGGCGTGGTCTACATGACGCGCCCGCTCGACCGGCCCGAAGCGCTGCCCGGCCAGACCTACAAGATCAAATGGGCGGATGCCGAGCACGCGCTCTACATCACGATCAACGACGTGGTCACCGACGGGCGGCGGCGGCCGTTCGAAGTGTTCATCAACTCGAAGAACATGGAGCACTACGCCTGGACCGTGGCGCTGACGCGGATGATCTCGGCGGTGTTCCGGCGCGGCGGCGACGTGTCGTTCGTGGTCGAGGAGCTCAAGGCCGTGTTCGACCCGCGCGGCGGCCAGTGGATGAACGGGCGCTATGTCCCCTCGCTGCTCGCCGCGATCGGCGAGGTGATCGAACGCCACATGATCCAGATCGGCTTCCTGCGGGCCGGCGAAGCGCTGGCCCAGGACCCCGTCGCCGAAATCCTGCCGATGGCGATGCTGGGCGGGGCCGGTGCCGTCGAAACGCCGGCGTCGTCCGCGTCGTCCTCAAGCGTCGCCGCCCTCTTCGCCGACCAACCGGCCGACGGCCCCCGCCCGCGCCTTGCCGGCTCGCGCTCCTGCCCCAAATGCCAGGCGCCGACGCTGATCAAGATGGAAGGCTGCGACACCTGCACGAGCTGCGGGTATTCGAAGTGCGGGTGAGGTCGAGACGGCGCTGACGCGCCGTCGCGCTTTTTATCTACAGGACTCACCTCCACCCGTCATGCCCGGGCTTGACCCGGGCATCCACGACTTCAACACGCATGACGGGAAATATTATGGGTTTAATTTCTTTACAACTAGAACGGGTTCCGGCAGGATCGCGGAAGGTCCGCCGTGCTCTTTGACAAGTGAATATGGCTTGTGAAAACGCCGCAAATCTGGCGTTACACGAAGTGCGCGTTACGTTACATGCGTGCAACTTCAAGGGGATAAATAGGTTACGGTAACCAGTGGTAACCTATTGTCGGCGTGGATGGCCGGGTCAAGCCCGGCCATGACGTTCGTGCGGCATGCGCCGCGCAAACGTCACTTCTTCCCGTTCTCCTGCGGGTCGATATAGCCGCGTTCGATCGCGCGGTGCAGCGCCTCGTAGGCCTTCACGCCTTCCTCGAACAGCGCGCGCTTCTCCTGCACGTTCTGGAGCTGCTCGGGGTCGGACTTGTCGTCGAGGAAGCAGTCCATCGCCGCCTGCAGGTAGTCCGCGCGCAGCTTGGCGACCGATGCGGCGAACTCGATGAAGCGTTCGCGCGTGAGGCCGGGGATCTGCGCGTGGATGATCTCGCGGTTGACGAGCCGGATCGACTTGTCGAGATAGGCGAGCATCTTCTTGAGATCCTCCGTCGGCGCCCAAGGATCGGTGCTCATCTTCTGTCTCCTTCCGAATTTCTTTTTTGGCGGTGGCAGGCGTGCGGGGTCCACCGCGAATTCGTGCACGGGCAGGTCGGCTTCCTCGGCCAGCAGGCCCGAGCGGCCGAGCGAGGCCGTGAAGGCCGCTAGTGTTTCGTCCGTGCCGCGCGCGATCACGTCGGCGACCACGCCGCCGCGCAGCTGGCGGATCTGGTCGATGGCCCGCGTGCGCCGCTCCGGTTCGATCGGCGCGATGGCGGTCATTTCGCCGGCTTCTTCGCGCCCGTGCTCGCGGCAAGGGCGGTGGCGCCGGCAGCACCCTTGGCACCCAGCATCTGCACGACGCGCGAATAGACCAGCGGCGGCGCGGGCGCGTCGATCTCGCGCAGCAGCTTCACGGTGGGTTCCACCTCCTGCAGGATCGCGCGCGCGTTGTGCACGAGCAGGCGGTTGCGCAGGTGGATTTCCTTGTTGAGCGCGTCGATCTTCTCGGCGTCGTCGAGGCTGAAATTCTTCACCTCGTCGTCCTTCGGCGAGCGGTAGTCCTCGAGGAACTTCATGCGCCCTCCTTCACCGCCGCGAGCAGCGTGTGCAGGCGGCGGTCGCGGATGCCGAGCCGGTCGAGATGCTCGACCGTGTTTTCCAGATACACGCGGTTGGCGCCCCGCTGGCCGACCGAATGGCGGATGCGCGCGGCGGTCTCGGCGACCGCGAGCTTGCCGGCATAACCCGGCCGCGCACGGTCGACCACGAAGGTGCGCGCCACCACCTCGCGCCCGTCGGCGAGCGTCACCGGCAGATCCATGCAATGGTAAGAACTGTTAAGCATCTCGCGGTCCCACAGATAGGCCATCGTCTTGTCGCCGTCGGCCTTGGCCACGCGATAGGCGATGCCGCGGCACGAGCCGCCCTTGTCGAGGCCCAGCACCAGGCCCGGCTTTTCCGGCGTGCCGCGATAGCGCGTCGAGTTGATGCAGAAGGCGCGGTGGAAGCCCATCAGGCGGGCGGGTCGCGCCTCCTCGTAGGGGAAGCCCGGATCCCAGATCAGCGAGCCGTAGGCGAAGACCCAGAATTCGTCGGCCTCGGGCGGCGGCGGACAGCCTTCGCACGGCGCGATCTTCCCGGTCCTCTTCTTGGCTTGCGCCATTACTCTTAACCTCGCTGAACGAGCGCCACCCCTGCCGCCGCGACCGCCATGCCGGCCAGCGCCAGCACCCCCAGCGTCTCGCCGAACAGCAGCCACGCCACCACCGCCGTGCAGGGCGGGACGAGATAGAAGAAGCTCGCCACCTTCGCCGCCGCCCCCTGGCGCACCAGCACCATCAAGAGGCTGACGGCCCCCACCGAAAGCACGACGACCAGCCAGGCCATCGCGACAACGAACTCGGGCGTCCAGCGTATCGCCATCGTCTCGAAAGTCAAAGCGAAGGGCAGCAGGAACGCCGTCGCCGCGACATACTGGATGACGGCGCCGGTCCTCAGGTCCACGTTCGGGCAGTGCCGCTTCTGGTAGAGCGTGCCGGCCGCGATCCCGCCAAGGGCCACGACCGACGGCCACACCGCGACCAGCGGGATGCCCTCGAAGGCGAGCTTCTCCCACAGCACGGCGAGCACGCCAGCAAGCCCCATCCACAGGCCGATCCACTGGCGCCCGTTGACGCGCTCGCCCAGCAGCGGGCCGACGACCGTGGCGGTCAGCAGCGGCTGCACGCCCACGATCAGCGCCGACACGCCCGCCGGCAGTCCCCACGCGATCGACACGAACACGCCGCCCAGATAGAAGCCGTGCAGCACGACGCCCACGACCGCGACATGCCCCCACAGCCGGCGCTCGGGCCACGGGGCGCGCGTGACGATGACGATGGCGGCGAAGATCGCGATGACCATCGCGAAGCGCACGACCAGGAACGTGACCGGCTCGGCATAGGGGATGCCCAGCTTCGAGCCGATGAAGCCCGTCGACCACAGCACGACGAACACGAACGGTGCGGCGGCGGTCCAGGAAGCGGCGAATGTGCGGGGGTCTGCCAAAGCGGGTCGACATTATCCGGTGCGCGCGATAAGCCAAAGCGATGAAGCGCCCGCTCCGCATGACCGCCATCGTTGCCACCCTTGCGCTGTTCGCATGGACGGTGGCGTGGACGATGGCCGCGCGCCATGTCGGTGCCCGCTTCACCGAGTGGACGAAGGCGCAGGAGGCCGCCGGCGTGGCGGTCGGCTACGAATCGTTCGACGTGAAGGGCTGGCCCTTCGGCTGGCGCGCGGTGATCGAGAATCCGTCGGTCAAGGGGGCGGGTGCCGCCGGCTGGGCGTGGTCGGGGACGCGCCTCGTCGCCTCGGTCGATCCGCGCGACTTGTCACGCGTGTCGATCCGCCTGCCGGGCGAACATCTCGTGCGCTTCGGGGCCGGCGACCTTGCCACCAGGCTTGCGATGCGCGCGGCCAAGCCGGAAGGCACGCTCGCGTTCGACACGGCCGGCCGCGTGACGCGCCTCGATCTCGATCTTGAAGCGCTGGAGCTGCGCATCGACGCGATGGCCGAGCCCCTGCAGGTCCGCGCCCTCGTCGCCACGCTCGCCCCGCACCGGCCCGACAACCCGACGCACACGACCGACACGCTCGACATCCGGTTCCGCGCCGACGGCGTGCGCCTGCCCGCGCCCGTCGCCCCGCTCGCGGCACTGGGCCGCGACATCGCGTCGGCCGAGCTCGACGCGCGCGTGAAGGGCCGCATCGCCGGGAGCCGGCTTGCCGAAGCGCTGGCGATCTGGCGCGACGACGGCGGCACGCTCGACGTGGCGAAGGCCGTCCTCGCGTGGGGCCCGCTGCATTTCGCGGGCGACGGCACGCTGGCGCTTGACGAAAAGAACCGCCCGCTCGGGGCCGCGACCGCGCGCGTCGCCGGCTTCGTCGAGACGATCGATGCGCTCGCCGGTGCCGGCGCCATCCCGCCGACGACCGGGGCGGTGATGAAGATCGCGCTGTCGGTGCTGGCGCGCGAGAACCCGCAGAACGCCAACCGGCCGACCGTCACGGTGCCGATCACGGCGCAGGACGGCGCGCTCAGCGTCCAGCGCTTCCGGCTGTTCGCGATCCCGCCGCTCGATCTCGACTGATCACATGTTCGGGTAGTTGGGCCCGCCACCGCCCTCGGGCACGACCCAGTTGATGTTCTGGGTCGGATCCTTGATGTCGCATGTCTTGCAGTGCACGCAGTTCTGCGCGTTGATCTGCAGGCGCGGGTTCGTCGCGGCATCGACGATCTCGTAGACGCCGGCCGGGCAATAGCGCTGCTCGGGCGCGTCATAGATCGCGAGATTGTGCGCGACAGGCACCGACGCGTCCTTCAGCGTGAGATGTGCGGGCTGGTTCTCCTCGTGGTTGGTGCTCGAGAGGAACACCGAGGAAAGCCGGTCGAACGACACCTTGCCGTCGGGCTTCGGATACGCGATGGGCATCGACGCGGCGGCGGGCCTGAGCGATTCGTTGTCGGGATGGTGGCCGAAGGTCCACGGTGCCTTGCCGCGCAGCAGGTACGTGTCGATGGCGCCATAGGCCATGCCGACCCACAGGCCCTTCGTGAAGGCGGGCCGGATGTTGCGCACGGCCGAAAGTTCTTCCCACACCCACGATGCCTTGAGCTTTTCGGGATAGGCCGTGGGCGCGTCGATGCGCCCCGGGCATCCGCCCAGCGCTTCGAACACCGCTTCTGCGCACAGCATGCCGGACTTCATCGCCGTGTGGCTGCCCTTGATCTTGGGCACGTTCACGAAGCCCGCCGAGCAGCCGACGATGGCGCCGCCCGGGAACACGAGCTTCGGGATCGCCTGCAGCCCGCCTTCGTTGATGGCGCGCGCCCCATAGGCGATGCGCCGTCCGCCCTCGAAGGTCGGGCGGATCGCGGGGTGCGTCTTGAAGCGCTGGAATTCCTCGAACGGCGACAGATACGGGTTCTTGTAATCGAGGCCGACGACATAGCCGACCGCGACCTGGTTGTCGGCGAGGTGATAGAGGAACGACCCGCCATAGGTTTCCCAGTCGAGCGGCCAGCCCACCGTGTGCACGACGCGCCCGGCATGGTGCTTGGCCGGATCGATCTCCCACAGCTCCTTGATGCCGAGGCCGAACGTCTGCGGTGCGGCGCCTTCGCGCAGGCCGAACTTCGCGAACAGCGACTTTGTCAGCGAGCCGCGCACGCCTTCGGCGAAGATCGTGGCGCGGCCGTGGATCTCCACGCCGGGCGTGAAGTTCGCGGTCTTGCCGCCGTCCTTGCCGATGCCCATGTCGCCGGTGGCGACACCGGAGACGGCACCGTCTTCGCCGTAGAGAATTTCGGCCGCCGCGAAGCCGGCGAAGATTTCCACGCCGAGCCCCTCGGCCTGCTGGGCAAGCCAGCGGCACAAGTTGCCGAGGCTGGCGATGTAGTTTCCTTCGTTGTGCATCTGCGGCGGCGTCGGCAGCCGGATCGAGTACTTCTTCGTCAGGAACAGGAAGCGGTCCTCGACGACGGGCGTGTCGAGGGGTGCACCGTTCGCCTTCCAGTCGGGCAGCAGTTCGTCGAGCGCGCGCGGTTCGACGACCGCACCCGACAGGATGTGGGCACCCACCTCCGAGCCCTTCTCGAGCACGCAGACCGAAACCTCGCGGCCGGCCGCGGCGGCCAGCTGCTTCATCCGGATCGCCGCCCCCAGACCCGACGGTCCGGCGCCGACGATGACGACGTCATAGTCCATCCGTTCGCGGTCGGTGCGGGTGCTCATGCGGACTCCCTGGTGGCCACGAACCTCATACTCGATCCGCCGGCCTCCGTGGTAGGGTCGCGGCCGATGAGCGACCTCGCCACCCTGCGCTGGCTGATCGAGGCCGGGGCGGACGAGGCGGTCCTCGACACCCCCCTCGACCGGTTTTCCGCCCCGCCGCCCGTCGCCGTTCCGGCGACCGTCCGGCCGGCGCCGCGAATCGTGCCCGACATTCCCGCCGTCCCGGCCCCGACCCTCGCCGCCCCCCAGCCGGCGGCGCAGGCGGTCGTCTCGGCCCGCACCGCCGCCGCCGCCGCCCGCACTCTCGACGAGCTCAAGGCCGCCCTCGTCGCCTTCGAGGGCTGCGCCCTCAAGGCCACCGCGACCAACCTCGTCTTCGCCGACGGCAATCCCGCCGCCAAGATCATGCTGGTCGGCGAGGCCCCCGGGGCGGACGAGGACCGGCAGGGCAAACCTTTCGTCGGCGTCTCCGGCCAGCTCCTCGACCGGATGCTGGCGGCGATCGGCCTCGACCGGACAAGCGTCTACATCACCAACGTGGTCCCCTGGCGCCCGCCGGCCAACCGCACGCCAAGCGCCACGGAGCTGGCGATGTGCCTGCCCTTCGTGCAGCGGCACATCGCGCTGGTGAACCCGCAAGTTCTTGTTCTGGTAGGTGGAATTTCGGCAAAGGCCCTGCTCGACACGACCGAGGGGATCATGCGGCTGCGCGGCCGCTGGCGGACCTACCGCACCCCCGATATGGCGGCGGACATACCCGTGTTGCCGACATATCACCCTGCCTATTTGTTGCGCCAGCCCTCCCAAAAAAGGGATTCGTGGCGCGATTTATTGTCGATCAAACAAAAGATCACCAACAATATAAATAACCCGGCAAGTAATTAGTGCCATCTATACTTTGAGCTAAGCTTGTGGAAAACTTGATATTTCTGCTTGCCTTGACCGGATATATTCGACTACCACTTCGCCAACCATGAACAAATCGTTAATCTATATTTCCCGGTTGGCATATTTTTTCGGCACGGGCCTCTTCGGCCTGTCGCTGACCCTCTCCGCATCCGCAAATGCCCAGACACGCGTCGAGACGGCGGCCCTGCCGCGCTTCGACGTCCAGCTCGACCGGACGGCCGAGCTGCCGCAGCCGCTGACCGCCGCCGATGTGCAGGCCTACCGGCAGGCATTCCAGCTCCAGCTCCGGGGCGCCTATGCCGATGCCGACATGGTCCTGCGGGGGGTCAAGAACCGCATGCTCGTCGGCCATGTGCTGGCCGAGCGCTATCTGAGCTCCCGCTACCGGTCCAGTGTGGAAGAACTGTCGAACTGGCTGCGGGACTACGCCGACCAGCCCGACGCGCGCGCCCTCTATTCGCTGGCCGTCCGACGCCAGGGTGGCAAGGCCGCCAACCTGACCCGGCCGCGTGGCGAAGCTTCGTTCGCCGAACGCGCCTCGGCCGACGATCTGGGCCCGTCGCTCAACCGGCCGATCCCGCCGGGCAAGGGCGCGCCCGGGGCACCGGCGCTGCGCAACCGGCTCAAGGACCTGCTCGGCGACGGCAAGTTCGATGCGGCCGAGCGCATTCTGGTCGCCCGGGAAACAACTCACACGCTGTCGGCCGGCGAGATCGACCATTTCAAGGCGATGCTGGCCGCCGGCTGGTTCGCCCGCGGCGACGACGCCCAGGCGATCGAGTTCGCCGGCGCGGCCGCCGCACGCTCGGGCGCGCTGGTGCCGCGCGCCCACTGGATCGCCGGCCTCGCCCGCTTCCGCCAGGGCGACTACAACCGCGCGGTCGGACATTTCGAGACGCTCGCCCGCCTGCCGCAGGGCCAGCCCTGGGACATCGCGGCCGGCGCGTTCTGGGCAGCGCGCACGCATCTGCATGCCCGCCGGCCCGACGTCTACAATTCCTGGCTTGCCCTGGCGGCCGAGCATCCGCGCACGTTCTACGGCCTGCTCGCCGCGCGCACGCTGGGCATCGATCCGGGCCTCAACTGGAACCCGCCCGCGCTCAGCCAGTCGGAGATCGACCAGCTCCAGCGCTATCCCGGCGCGCAACGCGTGTTCGCCCTGCTGCAGGTCGGACAGGACCGCCGCGCCGAGGCCGAGCTGCGCCGCGTCTACGCGCAGAGCGGCTCGGGCATCGTGCGCGCGATCCTTGCCGTCGCCATGCGCGCCAACATGCCCGGCCTCGCGATGCGCCTGGCGCGCGAGATCGCCGATCTCGACGGACGGCGCTTCGACGGCGCCTTCTACCCGATCCCGAACTGGCAGCCGATCGGCGGCTACGACATCGACCCGGCCCTCGTCTTCGCGTTCATGCGCGTCGAATCCGCGTTCAATCCGGCGGCCCTCAGCCCGGCGGGTGCCCGCGGCCTCATGCAGCTGATGCCGGCGACGGCGGCGGCGATGGACGGCCGCTCGTTCCGCGGGCGGCTCGAACTGCTGCTCGAGCCCGAGGTCAATGTCACGCTCGGCCAGCGCTATATCCGCCATCTGCTCGACGAGCCGCTGGTGGGCGGCGAGATGGTCCGTCTCGCCGCGGCGTATAACGGCGGCATCGGCAATCTCTCGCGCTGGAAGCGCCTGCAGGACAATCGCGGCGAGAAGCGCGAGGACGCGCTGCTGTTCATCGAAAGCCTGCCTGCGGCCGAGACGCGCCAGTTCATCGCGCGCCTGCTCTATTCCTACTGGATGTACGCCGAACGGCTTGGCCAGGCCACGCCGTCGCTCGACCAGGTGGCGCAGGGCGAATGGCCGATCTACGTCGCGTCCGCCCCCGTCGCGACTCGGCCCGTCGCACCGGTCGCGCGCGATTCGGTCCAGCCGCCGCCGCCGCCGCCCGTGCTCGCCCCGCGCGACCAGACGACGCTCGCGGCCCTCGCTGCCCCCGTGTTGCCGGCACCCGTTGCACCGGCACCCGTTGCAAGACCGGCCCCGGCTCCGGCAGTCTCGGTCCTGCCGCTGCCGCCCAGCCCCGCTCCCCGTCGCGAGGCCCGCGCGCGGCGCTAGCCCCGGAAGGTGCCGCGCCCGATGCCCAAGCTCGACGAATCCCGCCCCTTCCTTGCCTGCAACATCGCGGTCCTGACCGTTTCGGACACGCGCGATCCGGCGTCCGACCGCTCGGGCAACGCGCTTGGCGAGATGATCGCGCGCGACGGACACCGCGTGGCCGCACGCGCGATCGTGCGCGACGAGATCGCGCTCATCCAGGCGCAGCTCAAGGCCTGGATCGCCGATCCGGCGATCGACGTGGTGATCTCCACGGGCGGTACCGGCGTCACCGGGCGCGACGTGACGCCCGAGGCGTTCGAGCCGCTCTACGAGAAGAAGATCGACGGCTTCGGCGAGATGTTCAGGATGATCAGCTTCGGCAAGGTCGGCACGTCGGCGCTGCAGAGCCGTGCGACAGGCGGCGTTGCCGGCGGGACCTACCTGTTCGCGTTGCCGGGCTCGCCCTCGGCGTGTCGCGACGGCTGGGACGAGATCCTGAAATGGCAGCTCGACAATCGCCATCGCCCCTGCAACCTCGTGGAGCTGATGCCGCGCCTGCAGGAGCATCTGGCGGTCAAGCCGAAGGCGACGGTCTGACGCCTCACGCGATTTCGAACAGATGCGCGTCGATCCGGTGGACGATGTCGAATTCCGGCGGGGCGATGCGTGCGAGCAACTCGGCGTGCGCCGCGTCGAACGCGGCGACGGCCGCGTCATCCAGCGTGGCTCCCACGCCGCGGCATGCGCGCATGCGCCCGCGCCAGCTTTCGGCCGTGAAGCGGACAGGCGCGTCGAACCAGAACATCGCGCGCAGGTTCAGTCCGCGTCTGGCTGCCCAGTCCGGGACCGGCGGGACCGTCCCCACCCAGTCGCCGCCGCGCCAGGCGGGGTTGAACTCGAGCACCAGCGCCTCGCTCGCCTGCGCGATCGGATTGAGGCGCGGCAGCCAGGTGAAATGGCTCGTCGACAGCGTGCCGCCGGGAACGAGCACGCGGCGCAACTCGGCAAGCGTGCGATCGGGATCGAAATAGAGCCAGCACTGGTTGGCGGTCGCCACGTCGAACGAACGGGCCTCGAACGGCGTGGTTTCGGCCGGCGCCACCTCGAAACGGCCGGCAAGCCCTTCGTCGGCCGCAAGCCGGCGCGCGGCCTCGATCTGGCCGGCGGCGATGTCGATCCCGGCGACGACGCTGCCCTGGCGCGCGAACTGGCGGGCCAGCAGCCCGGTCCCGGTCGCAAGGTCGAGGACGCGCTGGCCGGGCAGGCCGATGCCGAGGGCGGCCAGTCGCCGGAAAAATTCTTCCGGCGGCCCCGGCCGATGGCGGGCATAGTCGGCGCTCGTCCGGCTCCAGTCGATGGCGCGGCCCGGATCGATGTTGGAAATCCCGTGCATGGGCCCAAGCATGGCCCGGCTTCAAGCCAATCGCCAAGTGCTACAAAAACATTGTAGAAACGCCGGACCATGACGATGCCCGCTTCCACCGCCGTTTTCGCCGCCCTGCGCGCCCTACCGCGATTCGCCGAGCTGCCGGAAAATTCGCTTGTCCCGCTCGAACGCAAGGGACTGGCGCACGCCCATTTGCGCGTCACCGGCGGAAGGGCACTCGTGCGCATCCCGCTTGCGGCGTTCGGCGGTCTCGACGCGCCGTCGAGCCTCGCGCGCGAAGCCGAGTGTTTCGCGCGCGCGCAGCTTTCCGACGCCACGCCGCGCCTGCTTGGCGTGCTGCCGGTTTCGGGCGACCTGCCGTTCGGCGCCCTCGTCGTCGACGACATTCCGGGCGGTGCCCCGCGCCTGCCGGGCGAGCTGCCGGCGATCGCCAGCGCGCTTGCCGCGATCCACAAGCTGAAGCTGCCCGACGCCGCCGCGCGTGCCCCCATCGATTCGCCCGCCGATCCGATCGGCGACATCGTCGCCGGCATCGACGCGAACCTGAAGCTCGTCGACAAGGCCGGCCTCGACCCCAAGGTCAAGCTGGCGTTCGGCCACGAGATCGTCTGGGCGAAGGACTTCGCGGCGACCAACGCCAAGCGCTTCGCCACGCTGACGCGGGCTCTGTGCCTGGTCGATACGCATCCGGGCAATTTCGTCGCGGCCCCCGGGGCCCGCGCCTATGCGGTCGATCTGGAAAAATGCATCTACGGCCTGCCGGGGCTGGACGTCGTCCACGCGATCATCCTGCCATCGACGAGCTGGGATCCGGACTGTGCCGCAACGCTCGATTCCGGCCAGATCGACGGATTCCTGCGCGCGTGGGCGAACAAGGTCGGCGATCCGATCGCGCGCGAAACAGTCTCGCTGCTGCGCCCGTTCCGCCGGCTCGTGTGGCTGCGCACCACATCGGTGTTCCTGCGCTTCAAGGTCGAAGGCACGCACAAGGCGCTCGACCCGCGTCCCGCCGAACACGCCCAGCGCGCGATCGACGCGGCCCTCGATCCCGCGACCGTCGCCAGCCAGCGCAAGGCGTGGAGCTGAACGCCTAGGCCCGAAGGCCGAGGCGCACGCCGTCATGGAAGATGTCGGCCTTGGTCACGTCGACCGGCCGCGGATCCTCGATCCATTCCTCAGTCACGATCCGCGTTTCATCGGCGAACGCGATGGTCCAGGTGCGGGACCCGTCTTCCGAAAATTCGATCGACATGATCGAGATCGCGCGGCGGTTGAGCAGCGCGTGGCGCTCGATCGCGGCGGCGACCTTTGAGGCTTCGTAGCGGGGCGCCGCATGCAGCTTCAAGGCGGGTGCACTCATCTGGAACGGGAACTCCAAGGGGTCGGGTGTGTATGGCGTCGTCAGTTAAGCCCGGCCGGGTTTCGAATTTCCTAAGGTGGTCAGAACCCTTAAGTTCTTGAAATGTTCTCATTGGCGATATAGGCTCTCCCCCGATGGTCGATATCCTTCCAGATCGTGCGCACAAGGGCCGCGGGGCGGTTTCAAACCAGGTCGGCCGCTTCGAGGCCCAGGCCCGCGTGGCCGTCGATGACGGCTGGGAACCGGACCCCGAGGACGAACTGCCGACCTTGCGCACGCATGTCGCGCGCGACGCCACGCGCACGATCATCAGCCGCAACGAATCGCCCGACATCCCGTTCACCCAGTCGATCAATCCCTATCGCGGCTGCGAGCATGGCTGCGTGTATTGCTACGCTCGGCCCACGCACGCCTATCTCGGCCTGTCGCCGGGCCTCGATTTCGAGACGAAGCTGTTCGCCAAGCCGGAAGCCGCGATGCTGCTGGCGGCCGAGCTGCGCAAGCCCGGCTACAAGCCGATGGCCATCGCGATGGGCACCAACACCGATCCCTACCAGCCGGTCGAGCGCGAGCACCGGATCACCCGCCAGATCCTCGAGACGCTGCGCGATTTCGGCCATCCGTTCTCGATCGTCACCAAGTCCGCACTTGTCCTTCGCGATCTCGACATCATCGGGCCGATGGCCGCGCGCAACCTCGCGCACGTGTTCGTGTCGGTCACCACGCTCGACCGCGAGCTCGCGCGCACGATGGAGCCGCGCGCGTCCACGCCCGGCCGGCGGCTCGACGCGATCCGCGGGCTGGCGGCGGCCGGCGTCAAGGTCGGCGTGATGGCCGCTCCGATGATCCCCGCGCTCAACGACATGGAATTGGAAGCCATCCTCGAAGCCGCGCGCGATGCCGGTGCCACCAGTGCGGGCTACACGCTGCTGCGCCTGCCGCTGGAGCTGAAGGAACTGTTCGACGAATGGCTGGAGACACACGTCCCGCTCAAGCGCAGCCACGTTCTGTCGCTGGTGCGCGACATGCGCGGCGGCGCGCTCAACAGCGCCCAGTTCGGCAAGCGCTTCACGGGCGAAGGGGCCTATGCCGAAATGGTCTCGAAGCGCTTCCGCGCGGCGCGGGCACGCCTCGGTCTCGACCGCAACGACTGGACCTACGACCTCGCGCAGTTCCGCCCCCCGCCGCAGGCCGGCGACCAGATGGCGCTGTTCTAGCCCCGGTCCTTGAACCGGTACGGGTGTGCCGGATAGACGCCGATGATCTTGACCATGTCGGAGAAGAACGCGAGTTCCTCCAGCGCCAATTCGAGCGACCGGTCGGCGGGATGGCCCTCGACGTCGGCATAGAACTGCGTGGCGGTGAAGCGCCCGCCCATCATGTAGCTCTCGAGCTTCGTCATGTTGACGCCGTTCGTCGCGAAGCCGCCCATCGCCTTGTAGAGCGCTGCCGGGCGGTTCTTGACGCGGAACACGAACGTGGTGACTGCGGTGCCCTTGCCCGGATCGGCGATCTGCGACTTCTTCGACAGGATCACGAAGCGCGTCGTGTTGTGGTCTTCGTCCTCGACATCCTTGCGCAGCGACCTGAGGCCGTAGATCTCGCCAGCAAGGGACGACGCGATCGCCGCGCGCGTGGGATCGTTCGCGCGCGCGATCTCGGCGGCGGAACCCGCCGTGTCGGCGCCCACGACGCGCTTCAGGCCCAGCTTCTTCATCGATCCGCGGCACTGGTCGAGCGCCTGGACGTGGCTCTGCACCGTGCGGATCGTCTCGAGCGTGGCGCCGCGCGGGGCGAGCAGATGGTGGTTCACGCGCTGGAAATGTTCGCCCACGATGTGCAGGCCCGCTTCCGGGATCAGGTGGTGGATTTCCGCCACGCGACCGGCCAGCGAATTCTCGATCGGGATCATCGCGAGGGCCGCACGGCCCCGGCGTACCGCCTCGAACGCGTCCTCGAAGCTCGGGCACGGCAGCGGCTCGAACGCCGGCCGGGCCGCCTTGCAGGCGAGGTGCGAATAGGCGCCCGGAACGCCCTGGAAGGCGATCCGTGCGGGCGGTTTGCGTTGGGGCATGCGCGTTTACCTTGTCGGGGCCAAGTGACGGGGCGCGGAGTATCGGGGCCGCGCCCCACGCGCGTCAACAGCCCCCCTGCGGCAGGACGCCGCAGGCGGGGCCAAGCCGCGTGAGGGTTGCACGGGCCGCCGGTCGCCTCTAGATTGCCGCAATTCGAGCCGGGTCAGACCCTTGGGCCCGGGGACGCATTTCGACACGAGAGCGGGATCATGAACGCTTACGAACTCAACAAGATCTTCGGCGCGGTCGTTTCGTCGATCCTCGCGGTGACGGTGATCGGCTTCCTCGCCAACATGCTCGTGCATCCCCGCCTGCTCGAGAAGAGCGTCATCGACATCAAGGTCGCCGATGAGCCGGCCGCCGGCGGTGCCGCTGCCGCTGCCCCGGTCGCCCTCGACCCGATCGCACCCTTGCTGGCCAAGGCCGACGCCGACGCCGGCAAGGCCGTCACCAAGAACTGCACGTCGTGCCACTCGTTCGACAAGGGCGGGAAGAACGGCGTGGGCCCCAATCTGTGGGACGTCGTCGGGAACAAGCAGGCGCACATTTCCGGCTTCGGCTATTCGCCGGCCCTCCAGGGCGCGGGTGGCACCTGGGACTACGAAAAGATCAACGCGTTCCTCGCCAACCCGAAGGCAGCCGTGCCGGGCACGCGCATGGCGTTCGCGGGCCTGCGCCGCGCCGACGACCGGGCCAACCTGATCGCCTACATGCGCAGCCTGTCGGACAGCCCCAAGCCGCTTCCGTAGCGTAGACTCCGTCGGCGGATTTCCGCCGACCTTCGCGACAAGAACGAGACGGCAATGGCCGAGCAGACATTCAACGTTTCCGTCGTGCCGATCGGCGGCGTGCAGATCGCCATCGTGCATGTCGACGCCGCCTCGTGCTCGACGCCCGAGATGCAGTCGCGCTCGATGAAATTCTTCCAGGCGCGCCTCCAGGGCAAGCAGGTCGTGCTGATGTATGTCGACCTGACGCGCAAGCCCGTGTTCATCGGCCCCGCCCATCTCGCCACGGCCCTGCGCGGCAAGGGCCTGTCGGAGTTCCAGTGGCAGAAGGCGGTCTTCCGCTGACATGAGCCGGCTCCCGAAGCGCTACTGGCAGGACATGACGTGGCCGGAGTTCGACGCGCTCGACAAGGAGCGCGTCATCGCCGTGCTGCCGGTGGCCGCGATCGAGCAGCACGGGCCGCATCTGCCGGTCTATGTCGACACCTGCATCAATGCCGGCATCGTCGCGCGCACGGTCGAATTGCTGCCCGACGACCTGCCGGTGACGTTCCTGCCGGCGATGCCGGTGGGCAAGTCGAACGAGCACATCTCGTTCCCGGGCACGCTGACGCTGTCGGCCGAGACGCTGACGCGCCTGTGGACCGAGATCGGCGACTCGGTCGCGCGCGCGGGCATCCGCAAGTTCGTCATCTTCAACAGCCATGGCGGCCAGCCGCAGGTCGCCGAGATCGTCTGCCGGGACCTGCGCGTGCGTCACAAGATGTTCGCGGCCACGATCAACACCTACGGCCTCGGCAAGCCGCCGGGCATCTTCCCGGCCGACGAGCTGCGCTTCGGCATCCATGCCGGCTCGAGCGAGACGTCGGTGATGATGCATCTACGCGGCGACCTGGTTAAGGAATCCGAATGCCGGAACTTCGAGCCGCTGACCGCGAAGCTTTCCAAGGAGAGTCCGATCCTGGCCGGCGAGGGGCGCATCCTCTTCGGCTGGGAAGTGCAGGACCTCAACCCTGCCGGTGCGTGCGGTAACGCGCTCGACGCCGACGCCGAGCGCGGCCGGCAGGTCGTCGATCATGCGGCCCGGCGGTTCGTCCAGGCGCTTGGCGAGATCGACAGGTATCCGCTGACGAACATCGTCGTGCGGAAATAGCCCACAAGGGCAATTGGCAGGTTGCCGTTTTTTCGGGCAGCCTTATATTCGGTTTCCCAAGCAGCGCGCGGTTTTCGTGCCGGCGACCATGGTACGGGAATTGCTGTTCGAGCCTACGCGCAACGCCCCCTTGAGTATCCCTGCCCGACAAGGAGCAAACCCATGAGCGGAAACCGCATTTCGCGTCGCCAGTCCCTCGGCCTGTTCGGTGCCGCAGCGGCCGCAGCGACGCTTCCGGCGCCGGCCTTGCGCGCCCAGACACTCGACAAGTTCTCCTACCAGACCAACTGGCGCGCCCAGGCCGAGCATGGCGGCTTCTATCAGGCCGTCGCGACGGGCATCTACCGCAAGTACGGCATCGATGCCGACATCAAGATGGGCGGTCCGCAACAGGATCCCAACCAGCTTCTCGTCGGCGGGCGCGTCGACGCGATCATGTCGAACTCGTTCGCCGGCTTCAATTACGCGCGCGAGAACCTGCCCTTCGTCGTGGTCGCCGCGGTGATGCAGAAGGACCCGCAGGTGCTGATCTCGCACCCGGGCATGGGCAACGACACGCTGCCCGCTCTCAAGGGCAAGCCGGTGCTGATCGGCGCCGGCGGCCGCTCGTCGTACTGGCCTTGGCTCAAGTCCAAGTTCGGCTTCAACGACGAGCAGATCCGCCCCTACACCTTCAACATGGCGCCGTTCCTCGCGGACAAGACGCTCTCGCAGCAGGGCTTCCTGTCGAGCGAGCCGTTCGCCATCGAACAGGCCGGCGTCAAGCCGGTCGTGCACCTGCTCGCCGACTACGGCTTCGACAACTACCAGACGACCATCAACTCGTCGTGGAAGCTGGTCAACGAGAAGCCCGATCTCGTTCAGCGCTTCGTCAGCGCCTCGATCGAGGGCTGGGTCTCCTACCTCAAGGGCGATCCGGCACCGGCCAACGCGCTCATCAAGCGCGACAACCCCGACATGGACGACGTCAAGATCGCCTACGCGCACAAGGCGATGAACGACAAGGGCATCGTCGACTCGGGCGACTCCAAGACGCTCGGCGTGGGTTGCATGACCGACGCGCGCTGGAAGGGCTTCTACGAGGCGATGGTTGCCGCCGGCGCGCAGCCGGCCGGCCTCGACCTCGCGAAGGCCTATACGCTGCGCTTCGTGAACAAGCGCGTCGGGATGGGATGAGCGCTGAGGGCCTGACGATCGAAGCCGCCGGACAGCCGGCCGGGCGCGCCGCCCGGCCGGTCGTCAGCTGCCGGGGTGTGGCCAAGCTGTTCTCGAACGGCACGCTGGCGCTCCAGAACGTCGATCTCGACATCGGCCGGCACCAGTTCGTCTCGCTGCTCGGGCCGTCGGGCTGCGGCAAGTCGACATTGCTGCGCCTGATCGCAGGGCTTGGCGAGGCGTCCGCCGGCACGATCGACTGGCCGGAGGCCGAGCACGATTCGACCGGTGCGGCCCTGCCGAGCCTCTCCTTCGTCTTCCAGGAGCCCACGCTGATGCCGTGGGCCAACGCGATCAAGAACGTGATGCTGCCGCTGAAGCTTGCCGGCGTGAAGCCGGACGAACAGCGTGCGCGCGCGGCCGAAGCGCTGCGCATGGTCGGCCTCGCCTCGTTCGAGAACGCCTATCCGCGCGAGCTGTCGGGCGGCATGAAGATGCGCGTGTCGATCGCGCGCGCGATGGTCACGCGCCCGCAGGTCCTGCTGATGGACGAGCCGTTCGCGGCACTGGACGAGATCACGCGCTTCAAGCTCAACAACGACCTGCTGGAGCTCTGGCACGCGTCGAACTTCACCGTCGTGTTCGTCACCCACTCGGTCTTCGAAAGCGTGTTCCTGTCCCAGCGCATCGTGACGATGGCCGCCCGGCCGGGGCGCGTCATCGCCGACATGGACGTGACCGCCCCCTATCCGCGGGCATCCGACTACCGGACCTCGCCGCTCTACAACGCCCATTGCAAGCGCGCGTCGGAAGCGCTCGAGCGCGCGATGGGCCATGCGATCGGGGCGCACTGACATGCCGGATACGGCCCCCGCCCCCGTCATCACGATCGGCGACGATGCCCCGCCGGTGGTCCTTCGCGAACGCCGGATCCTTGGCGTGCCGGCCTCGACCTGGCCCAAGGTGCTGATGCCCTTGCTCGTCGGCGTGCTGGCGGTCGCGGTCTGGGAAATCCTCGTGCGCGTCAACGAGATCCCCGCCTATATCCTGCCCGGCCCCTTCCTGATCGCCCAGACGATGGTGACCGACTGGGGAACACTGTCGGGCTCGCTGTGGATCACGCTGTCGATCAGCCTTGCAGCATTGTGCGTGGCCGTCCTGCTGGGCGTATCGCTGTCGGTGCTGTTCGCGCAGTCGAAATGGGTCGAGCTGTCGTTCTTTCCCTACGCCGTGATCCTGCAGGTGACGCCCATCGTGGCGATCGCACCGCTGATCATCATCTGGGTCAACGACGTGAAGCTCTCGCTGCTGATCTGCGCGTGGATCGTCGCGTTCTTCCCGATCCTTTCCAACACCACGCTCGGCCTCAACTCGGCCGACCACAACCTGCTCAACCTCTTCCAGCTCTACAAGGCGACGCGCTTCCAGACGCTGCTGCACCTGCGCCTGCCGTCGGCCCTCCCCTACTTCCTCGGCGGCCTCAAGATCTCGGGCGGCCTCTCGCTGATCGGCGCCGTCGTCGCCGAGTTCGTCGCCGGGACCGGCGGCAGCCAGTCGGGCCTCGCCTACCGGATCCTGGAATCCGGATATCAGCTGCGCATCCCCCGCATGTTCGCCGCCCTGTTCATGATCTCGATCTCCGGGATCGTGATCTTCCTGTGCCTGTCCACGCTGTCGCACATGGTGCTGCGGCGCTGGCACGAAAGCGCGCTCAAGCGGGAAAACTGAGATGGCCGCAGGTTTCTTCGAACCGCCGCGCGCGGCGGCCTATGCCTTGCGCCACGTGCGCGTCCCGGCCCCGCTTGCGGCCGCGGCGGCACCGGCCAGCGCCGACGGCCATCTGCTTGTCGACATCGCGGTCGCGGACGGGCGCATCGCCGACATCGTGCCCGCCGGCACGATCGATCCGTCGCGCGGGCCCGACATGGCGCAGGCCAGCGTCTGGCCGACCTTCGCCGACATCCACACGCATCTCGACAAAGGCCATATCTGGCCGCGCGCGGCAAATCCCGACGGCACGTTCTATGGCGCGCTGACCACCGTGATGGCCGACCGCCAGAAGAACTGGACCGCCGCCGACATCGAGGCGCGCTTCGATTTCGCACTCCGCTGCGCCTACGCGCACGGCGTCAGCGCCGTGCGCACGCATCTCGACAGCTTCCCGCCGCAGGCCGAGACCTCATGGCCGGTGTTCGCAAAGCTGCGCGACAAGTGGGCCGGGCGGATCGCCTTGCAGGCGTCGTCGATCGTCGCAATGGACCATTTCGGCACGGACGATGGAGCGAAGCTCGCCGATCTGGTGAAGCGCCACGGCGGCCAGCTTGGCTGCGTGACGCGCATCTCGGGCGAGGACCATGTCGGCATCCCGCCCAATTTCGATGTCTACATGACGCGCGTGTTCGAGCTTGCCGAAGAACGCGGTCTCGATCTCGACCTGCATGTCGACGAATCGGGCGATCCGGAAGCGCGCACGCTGGTGCGCATCGCGAAGATGGCGACGGCACGCAAGTTCAAGGGCGCCATCCTGATGGGCCATTGCTGCTCGCTTGCCGTCCAGCCCGACGAGGCGATCGACGAGGCGCTCGCCGCCTGCGTGGACGCGCGCGTCGACGTCGTCAGCCTGCCGATGTGCAACATGTACCTGCAGGGCCGCGAAAAGGGCCGCACGCCGCGCTGGCGCGGCGTCACGCTGCTGCACGAAATGAAGGCCCGCGGGATGCGCGTGGCGGTCGCCGGCGACAACGTGCGCGACCCGTTCTACGCCTACGGTGACCACGACATGCTCGAGACCTTCGTGCAGGCCGTGCGAATCGTGCAGCTCGACCATCCGTTCGGCGACTGGGCGAAGGCAGCGACGACCACGCCGGCCGACATCATGAAGCTTCCCGCGACGGGCCGGCTCGCGCGCGGCCTGCCGGCCGATCTCGTCGTGTTGCGCGCGCGCAGCTATTCCGAGCTCTTGTCGCGCCGGCAGGCCGACCGCGTCGTGATCCGCGACGGCAAGGCCATCGACACGACGCTGCCCGACTATCGCGAACTGGACGCCGTCGCGGGCTCGCCATGACGGATACGTTGGCCGCGTACGACCTTGGCGGTTTCCGCAAGGCACTGCCGGGAGTCGAGATCATCGACGACCCGCAGCTCGTGCGCCTCAAAAGCCGCGACTTCTTCTGGTACAGCCCGATCCTGAAGGCGGAGCTCAACCGCAAGTCGGCCGATCTCGTCGCGGTCCCGAAGGACCAGGACGAGGCACTTCGCGTCATCGGTGCGTGCGCGCAGTTCCGCATCCCGCTTGTCGTGCGCGGCGGCGGCACCGGCAACTACGGCCAGCTCGTGCCGCTCAGGGGCGGGGTGATCCTCGATACTGCACGCCTCGACCGCACGGTCTTCGTGAAGCCCGGCGCCGGCCGATTCGAAGCCGGCGCCAATCTCGTCGAGATCGACCGGCAGGCGCGCGCGATCGGCTGGGAGATGCGCATGCATCCCTCGACCAAGCGCATGTCCGCCATCGGCGGTTTCGTCGCGGGCGGGGCTGCGGGCGTGGGATCGATCACGCTGGGCCAGCTGCGCGACTGGGGCAGCATCCCGGGCATCCGGGTCGCCACCTGCGAGCCCGTCCCCCGCATTTTCGATTTCCGCGGCCGCGACGTGGCGAACGCCACGCACGCCTACGGCACCACCGGCGTGATCCTCGAAGTCGAGATCACGCTCGCCCCGGTCTATCCGTGGTTCGACGCGGTCGTCGCCTTCGACGATTTCATGGATGCGGCCCGCTTCGGCCAGGCGCTGGGCGAGGCCGACGGCATCATGAAGAAGGAGGTCGCCGTCGTCGCCTGGCCGATCCCGGCCTGGTTCAAGGCGCTGAAGGCCGAATGTCCGGAAGGCAAGCACGTCGCGTTCTGCATGCTGGCCGGGTCCGAGAAGGCCGCATTCGAAAAGCTGGCGGCGACGCATGGCGGGCAGCTCACCGCATGGCGCCCCACACCCGACGAGACCGTGCAGGGCGAGACGCCGATCTACGAATATTGCTGGAACCACACGACGCTGCAGGCCCTGAAGGTGGACCGGACGGTCACGTACCTGCAGACCGTGTTTCCGCTCGGCCGCAATCTCGAAGTCGTCGAGGCGATGTACCGCCATTATGGCGACGAGGTCATGCTGCATCTGGAGTTCCAGCGCCGCTTCGGGCGCGTCAACTGCTCGGCCCTGCAGGTCGTGCGCTGGACGACCAAGGAGCGGCTCTACGAGATCATCCGCCACCACGAGGCGGCCGGCTGCATCATCCCCAACCCGCACAGCTACATCCTGGAAGACAAGGGCCCAAAGGTCATCGCCGGCGACCGCCAGCTCGAATTCAAGCGCGTGTCGGATCCCTACGGGCTGCTCAATCCCGGCAAGATGACGCGCTGGAGCCCGCAATGAGCCTGTGGCCCGAACCGCCGCCGCCGGCCCCGCACGACACCGACTGGGCCGCCTTCAAGGCCGAGATCGCCCCGGTCGAGACGATCGACGAACAGGCACTCGTGCGCCAGAAATCGCGCGATTTCTACTGGTACTCGCCGATCCTGAAACGCCAGCTCGGCAAGCATTTCGGCGACCTGATCGCGATCCCGAAGGACGAGGCGGAAGTCGTCAAGGTGGCCGCCGCGTGTGCCAGGCGCCGCATCCCGCTGACCGTGCGCGGGGCCGGGACCGGCAACTACGGCCAGGCGATGCCGCTGGCCGGCGGCGTCATTCTCGACATGACGGCGATGGACAAGATCGTGTCGCTCGAAGCCGGTGCCCTCAAGGTGCAGCCGGGCATCAAGCTGATCGACCTCGAGGCGCAGACGGTGCCGCAGGGCTGGGAACTGCGCTTCCATCCCTCGACACGGCGCACGGCGACCATCGGCGGCTTCATCGCCGGCGGCTCCAGCGGGATCGGCTCGATCAATTTCGGCGTGCTGCGCGATCGCGGCACCGTGCGTTCGCTTCGTGTCGTCACGGTCGAGGAGAGCCCCCGCATCGTCACGCTGGAAGGCGACGACGTGCAGAAGGTCGTGCACGCCTACGGCACCAACGGCATCGTAACGGAGCTGGACATCGCGCTGGCGCGCGCCTGGCCATGGGCCGAATGCATCGCGAGCTTCAAGGATTTCATGGGCGCCGTGCGCTTCTCCCAGGCGCTCTGCGAGGCCGACGCGATCGTCAAGAAGGAGGTGGCACCCATCGACTGGGGTGCCGCGAAACATTTCAAGCCGCTGCTCGGGCATCTTCGCGAGGGCGAAGCCATCGTCATCCTGACGCTCGCCGAGGCGAGCCTGGAGCCGTTCAAGGACCTGCTCGCCGAGCATGGCGGCACATGCGTGTTCGAGCGGCCGATGACGGACGGCGCCGCCGAGATCCCGCCGCTCTACGAGTTCACGTGGAACCACACGACATTGCAGGTGCTGAAGACCGACAAGACAATCACCTACCTGCAGACGCTGTTCCCGCCGCCCGACCATGTGGCGCTGGTCGAGAAGATGTGGAAGCACTTCGGCGACGAAGTCGTGATGCATCTGGAATTCGTGCGTCTGCAAGGCAAGGTCGGGTGCTTCGGGCTGCAGGTCGTGCGTTACACCGCGCCCGAGCGGCTCAAGGAGATCATCGATTTCCACAACGCGAACGGCTGCCCGATCTTCGATCCGCACACGTTCCTGCTGGAAGACGGCGGCATGCGCGTGGTCGACGAGGCGCAGTACGAATTCAAGCGCGCGGCGGATCCGCATGGCCTGCTCAATCCGGGGAAGATGCGCGCCTGGGCCGAGCGCACGCCGACGACCGGCAAGTGGGCGGACGTGAAGCTCTAGAAGGCTTCGAATGTCCGCCTGATCTTCGCGAGGAACACCGCCCGGCTTTCGGGCGTCGAGCCGTCCATCCGGTCGTGTGCGCGCCACGTGAAACGGCAGCCCGGCGCGCAGATCGCGCGCACGCCGCGCGACAGGAACATCCGGCCCGGATGGCCCATGTACCAGGCGAACCACCAGGGAGCGCCCATCGTCGTCACGGCCACGACATGGCGCACGTTGGTCAGCAGCGGCCGGATCACGCCGCCATTGATGTCGAACACGATGCCGGGCGCCCACACACGGTCGAACCAGCCCTTCAGCATCGCCGGCAGGCCGTACCACCAGGTCGGATAGACGAAGACGATCGTCTCCGCCCATTTGAGACGCGCGATATGGGCCTCGATGCCCTGCGTGTTGGCGCCCGTATCGTGGTAGCGGCCGCGCTCGTCGGCATCCATCGCCGGCTCGAATCCCTCGGCGTAGAGATCGAGGAGGTCGACCGCATGGCCGCGTGCCGCAAGCGTCTTGCACGTGGCGTGGCACAAGGCGGCGGCATATGAATCCGCGCGCGGATGGCAATAGACGACGAGGATGTTCATGCGAGCGTGGCCAGCGTGCGCGCGACTTTGGCGAGGAACGCGGTGCGCGAGGTGTGGGTCGAGCGGTTCATGTCGTAATGCGCGATGAAGCGCACCCGGGCCTGCCCGCCCGTGACGAGGCGGAAATAGCGCACGATGTTCTTGCGCGGCGGATTCCCCATCAGGAAAGTCGCGACCCACCAGGGCCGGCCATAGGTCGAGATGCCGACGACGCGCTTCAGATGCTGCAGGTTGGGTCGCGCGATGCCGTCCTCGCCCAGCCGGAACGACACGCCGGGCAGCATCACGCGGTCGAACCAGCCCTTCAGCATCGCCGGCAGGCCGTAGGTCCAGGTCGGGTAGACGAAGACAAGGGCTTCGGCCCACTGGAGCTGTGCCACGTACGTCTCGACGCCCGCGCGGTTCTTCGACAGGTCGTGATAGTCGAGCCGCTCGGCGCGCGACAGGACCGGATTGAACCCCTCGGCGTACAGGTCGAGATCGGCGACCTCGTGGCCGGCCTGCTTCAGCGCATCGACCGCCACGCGATGGATTTCGGCGTTGTAGCTGGTCTCGACCGGATGGCAGAAGACGACGAGGACTTTCATTCGGGGCACGTCATGGCGGAAAGATGAAAGCACGGGACATGCCAATTCTCTTGCCCGTTTGGCCGCCGCTTTGCAACGATCCGGCACGCTGCCTCCCGCCGGAAAGGTTCCGCCGATGCTGGTGACCCGTCAAAACGTGCTGCGCCGCTTCTGGTACCCGGTCCTCCCCTCTGACCGGCTGGGAGCCGAACCGGTCCCCTTCACGCTGCTGGGGACGGCGATCGTCTTGTGGCGCGACGAAACGGGCGCACCCGCTGCCGCGATCGACCGCTGCTGCCACCGCACGGCGAAGCTCTCGAAAGGGACGTGCACGAACGGGCGGATCGCCTGCGGCTACCACGGCTGGGAATATGACCGGACGGGTGCCTGCGTGCGCATTCCGCAGCACAAGGATCCCGCACGCGTGCCGAAATTCAGGATCGACGCCTACCGGGCGGCCGAGCGCTATGGCTATGTCTGGGTGGCGCTGGCCGAGCCGATGTTCGACATCCCCGCGATCCCCGAAGCGGCCGATCCAACGTTCCGCCGCATCCACGAATTCTACGAGCCGTGGAACGTGGGTGCCTTCCGCGTGATGGAGAACTCGTTCGACAACGCGCATTTCTCGTTCGTCCACAAGTCGAGCTTCGGCGATCCCGATCCCACGCCGTCCGACATGACCTACACCGATTTCCCGTGGGGCTTCGAGACGCACTCGGTCGTGCACGTGAAGAACCCGGACCTGCAGAAGAAGAATCTCGGCCTCGCCGACGACATGACTGTGCGCGACAACACGCGTACCTGGTTCATGCCCTTCTTCCGCAAGCTGCGGATCAAGTATCCCAACGGTCTGGTCCACATCATCCTGACCGGGGCGACCCCGATCGACGACCGGACGAGCCAGATCGTGCAGTTCGTCTACCGCAACGATACCGAGGCCGACACGCCGGCCGCCTCGGTCGTCGCGTTCGACCGCCAGGTCACGTCGGAGGACCGCGCCGTGCTCGAATCGACCGATGCCGACGTGCCGCTCGACCGCGCCTCGGGCGAAGAATTCCACATGCCGTCGGACAAGCCCGGCCTGCTGATGCGCCAGCGCCTGGGCGAGCTGCTGGCCGCCGCCGGGGAGACCGAAGCCCGCGCCGGGGTATAGCTGGAAGTTATTGATCCGGGACCAGATGGTCGTTGTCCACGGGAGAAGTTGCTGCCAACTTTCCTGACGGCTGGAAATCCAGCCTCGAAAATCGGGCGAAACAGCCCGAACAGGGAGGATCGCATGACCCCGACGCGACGGAACTTTCTCTCGACGTCCGCAGGTTTCGGACTGGCCGCGGCCATGGATGTCCGGATCGCCCTCGGGCAGGCGCTGACGAAGGTCCGGCTCACGGCCGGCGCCAATATCGGCTACTCGCACCAGTATGTCGGCGAAGCCACGGGCATCTTCCGCAAGCACGGCATCGACGCGAGCGTGATCCTGTTCGACGTGGGCTTCCTCGGGACCGAGGCGGTCATCGCGGGCCAGGCCGAGACGTCGGGCACGGTCGAGTTCCCGCTGATGAACCTCCTGTCGAAGGGGGCCGATCTCGTCGTGCCGGCGGTCATTATCACCGCGGACGACCTCAAGATCGTGGCCTTGACGTCGATCGCCAAGCCGGAGGACTTCGTCGGCAGGAAGGTCGGCTACATCTTCGGCTCGTCGGCCCATTTCGCCTTCGACCGCTATCTCTCGCATTTCGGCATTCCGCGCGAGCGCGTGACGCACATCAACGTGCCCGCGGCCGAGCAGCCCGCCTTGATGGCGCGCGGCGACATCGACGCGTTCGTCTGGCTCGAGCCGATGGTCAAGCGCGGGCTCGACATCATGCGCGGGCGCGCCCACGTGATGAAGCCGGGCATCGAAGTCGCCTACAAGACCCGCACGTACCTGCAGATGTCGCGTGCCTGGGTCGAGAAGAACCAGGAAGCGACCGTCGGCCTGCTGCGGGGCTTCGTCGAGTGCGATGCCTTCATCCGCGCCGAGCCGCGCAAGACCGCCGAGATCGCCGGCAAGAAACTGAACATCCCGGCCGACCAGGCGCAGGAACTGCTCCAGCAGGTCGGCTTCGATTTCAGCCTCTATCTCGACAAGGACCTGACCAAGGTGTTCGACGGCGTGGCCGACTGGATGCGCGGTCAGAACCGCCTCACGGGCCCGGCCCCGGACATGAGCAAGGTGTTCGTGCCGCAGTATCTCCGGCAGGTGAACCCGGCACTCGTGAAGGGCTTCTGAGGGCCGTGACGTCGATCGAGCTTCGGTCGGTCTCGAAGTCGTTCGACGGCGACGGGCGTGCCGGCGGCGCTTACACGGCGCTCGACGGTCTCGATCTTGCGGTCCGGGAGGGCGAGTTCTTCTGCCTGCTCGGCCCCACCGGCTGCGGCAAGTCGACGGTCCTGCATTTGATCGCGGGCTTCGACCAGCCGACGGCCGGCAGCATCGCGGTGCGCGGCCGGCCGGTGACCGGTCCGGGGGCGGATCGCGGCGTGGTGTTCCAGACCGAGTTGGCGCTGTTCCCGTGGCTGACGGTCGAGGAGAACGTCGCGTTCGGCCTGAAGATGCGCGGAGCGCCGGCCGCCGAACGCGCGGCGGTTCTTGACCGCAATCTCGATCTGGTCGGCCTTTCCAAGCACCGGCGGAAGTTCCCGCGCGAACTTTCCGGCGGCATGAAGCAGCGCGTCCAGATCGCCCGGGCACTTGCCAACGATCCGGACATCCTGCTGATGGACGAGCCGTTCGGCGCACTCGACGCGCAGACGCGCAGGCGCATGCAGGAAGAAGTCGTCCGGATCTGGACGCAGGCGCGCAAGACGGTCGTGTTCATCACGCACGACATCGGCGAGGCGATCTGGCTTGCCGACCGGATCGGCGTGATGACCCGCGGACCCGCCGCCCGGGTCAAGGAAGTCGTCGAGGTCGCATTGCCTCGGCCGCGCAAGACGATGACGCCCGAGTTCGTCGAGATCTACAACGCGCTGAGCGCCTCGATCCAGGCCGAGGCGGAGGCGATGCTCAATGAATAGGTTCTTCGCCGACCGGCGCGTCTTCTATGCGATCCTCGCCGTCGGTACATGGGCCGTGTGGGAAGCGATCGCGGCGGCGTCGATGCCGATCTTCTTTCCGCCGCCCGAGGAAGTCGCACTGGCCTTCTGGACGAGCCTCACGAACGGCACGCTCGTCGAGCATGTGCTGATGAGCTATTTCCGCATCCTCGTCGGCTGGGTGATCGGCTGCGCGCTCGCCATCCCGCTGGGGCTGCTGGCCGGGCGCTCGCGCTTCGTGCGCGCGGTGCTCGAGCCCTATATCGAATTCTTCCGCTTCATCCCGCCGATCGCGTTCATCACGCTGTTCCTGATCTGGTTCGGGCTCGGCGAGGTCTCGAAGATCCTGCTGATCGTCTACACGTCGCTGTTCGTCGCGTTCATCAACACGCTGGCCGGAGCCATGGCCGTCGACGTCGAGAAGATCCGGGCCGCCCAGTGCATGGGTGCTTCGGCACGCCAGACATTCATCCACGTGGTCGTGCCCGCGACCGTTCCGCACATCGTCACCGGCATCCGGCTCGCACTCGGCAATGCGTTCATGACGGTGGTCGCGGCCGAGCTCGTCGCCGCCCAGAGCGGCGTTGGACACCTGATCTGGAACTCGCGCCTGTTTGCCCAGACGGATTTCGTGTTCGTCGGCATCATCACCCTGGGGCTGATGGGCTTTGCCGCGAACTGGGCGCTGCGCCAGCTCACCATGCGCGTCGCCTACCGCTACAACATCAAGAGCTGAGCCGATGGCGATCGACGCGCACATCCATCTCTGGCGCCGGGCCGACGGGGACGACATCTGGCTTCCCGGTAAGATCGGCGGCCTCGCGCGCGATTTTACCGAAGCCGACTGGCGCGCGCATGCCGACGCAAGCGGCATCGACGGCGTCGTGCTCGTGCAGGCGGCGCACGAGACGGCCGAGTCGCTGCGCTGGCTGGCGGCGGCCGAGAAGCTGCCGCGCATGCTCGGCGTCGTCGCGTGGGCCGATCTCCATTCGCCAAAGCTGCGCGACGACATCGTCCGCTACAAGACGTTCGGCAAGTTCGTTGGCATCCGGCCGCTGCCGCACGGCACGTTCGGCGGCGACTGGCTGACCGATCCGCGGACCCGGACGGGGCTTGCCACGCTGCGCGACGAAAACGTCGTCACCGACATTCTGGTCAAGTGGCCGTCGCTTCGGGCGGCGACGGCACTGGTCGCGGACTTCCCCGACCTGCGGGTGGTCCTCGATCATTGCGGCCGGCCGGACACGATGACGGGCCAGATCGAGCCCTGGGCCAGCGACCTTCGCGCGTTCGCGCGCACGACGAAGGCAGTCGTCAAATGCTCGGGCCTGATCGAGCGGGCCGGCATCGAGTGGAGCAAGGCGGCCTTGCGCCCTTATGTCGAGACGGTCATCGACGCGTTCGGCCCCGCGCGCGTCATGTTCGCGACGAACTGGCCGGTCCTGGAGATCGGCGGGACCTACGAAGGCTGGGTCCGGACCTTCCGCGAGATCTGCGACGACATGGGCCTGTCGGCAGCCGACCGGCTGGAGATGTTCGAGGGGACCGCGCGGCGTGCGTATGGCCTTCAGGGGTCGGCAGGCGGGGCGTAACCTTCCGGCATCGCCGTCCGAACGGACCATACCGGACCCTAGAAATTTTGGGCCGGCCCTCGAATGCCGGAGAATCCGTCATGGCCTTGGAAATCGTAAACGGGGTTCCGTGCTTCAACTGCACGGACGTCGAAAATGCGAAAAAATCACCGCCGCAGGACTCGTCGACCCTATTTGTGGCCCTTGCCGCAGACAGCGGTCGCGCACCGGGTCCGCAGCCGTTCCAGACTCCCAATGATCCGCTCGCCCTCGGCGACCGTGGCCGGATCTACAATTTCGGAGCCTGAGTGACAGCCATACCGGCCGTCGGCTGGCGCGGAATCCGCTTTTCCGACGCGGGGTTTGTGCAATGCTCCCGCGCGATGGATAGCGATTCGTGGCCCACCCTGATGGCGCGCGCCCAGCAAGGCGATGCGGCCGCCTACCGGCGGTTCCTGTCGGAATCGGCGGGCTTCCTGCGCATCATCGTGGCGCGTACTGGGATACCGAGCGACCAGGTCGAGGATGTCGTGCAGGAGACGCTGATCAGCGTCCACGCCATCCGCCATACCTACGACCCGGCCCGGCCGATCAAGCCGTGGCTTGCGGCCATTGCCCGGCGCCGGGCGATCGACTGGCGCCGCCGGCGCAACTCGGCCCGGGCACACGAAATCGCCCTCGACGAGGTCGGGCACGAAACCTTTGCCGACCCGAACGCGAACAGGGACAAGGACAAGGCCGAAGCTTCGGCGGCGGTCCGCCGGTGGCTTGCCGAACTTCCCGCGGGCCAGCGCCAGGCGGTCGAGCTGCTGAAACTGCGGGAGATGAGCCTCAACGAAGCGGCCGCGGCCTCCGGCCAGTCGGTCGGGGCGCTGAAGGTGGCGACACATCGGGCAATGATCACGCTGCGCAAACTCTGGAAACGCGACGAACCGGCATGAACAAGCGAACGGACAATCTGATCGGCGCGCTGAGCGAAGGGGTCGCCCCCGTCGCCGCGTTGCCCGCACCCGCGGCCCGCGCGGGGCGCTGGCTTGCTTTTGCCACCGTGCTGATCGGCGTTCTCGTGCTGTGGCACAGCCCGCGCGACGACCTTGCCGCACGCTTTGCCGAGATTTCGTTCTACGTGCCGTGGGCCGCCTCGGTCGCCGTCGCGATCGCCGCGGCCGTCGCCGCTTTCCACATGACAGTACCTGGCAGCCCGCGCTGGATCGTGGCCCTGCCCGCCCTGCCGCTGGCGGTGTGGCTGGGCATGCTGGGTACGGGCTGCGTGCGCGAGCTGGCCGACCAGGGGACCTCCGTGCTCGGCACCAGCTATGGCTGCCTCCAGTTCATCGGGCTGACGAGCGTGCCGCTGGGAGCGGTCCTCGTTTGGATGCTGCGCCGGGCAGCGCCGCTGATGCCGGCAGGTACGCTCGCGATGGGCGCCCTTGCCGCCGCGTCGGCGGGCTCGGCCGGGCTCGAGCTTTTCCACCATCTCCAGACGTCGACCATGGTGCTGATCTGGCATCTCGGCACGGTCATGGCCGTCGCCCTGATCGGCCTTGCGACAGGCCGGCGTGCACTCGCCCTGCCGTCGGTCAACTGACGGATCAGCCGTCGGCCAACGCCCGCTTCAGATGTGACGCCGCGTCGGCCAGTGCCGAGCGGGCGACTTTCGCCGTCGCCGACAGATGGCAGAAGCCGTGATTGGCGCGCGGATATTCCGAATAGACCGTGTCGACGCCGGCGGCGAGCAGCACGTCGCGCATGCGCCGGCTGTCGTCGCGTAGCGGATCGAGGCCCGCCGCCAGCAGGAACGGCCTGCGCAAGGTCTTGAGATTGGCTTCCGGTGCGCGCGCCGGCGCCACCGAGAAGCTGGCCCGCTGGTTGACGTCCGGGCAGTAGAGATCCCAGTACATCCCCATGTTGGCGCGCGACAGGCCGAAACGACCGTCGCCGCGCATCAGATACGAGACCGTGTCGAGATTGGCGTCGAGCACGCCATAGAGCGAGGCGACCGCTTCGGGCACCGGCTTGCCGGCCGACGCGAGCGTCATCGCGGCCGCGACCGCGAGATTGGCACCGGCCGAATCGCCCGCGATCGCGAAACGTCGGGCGCCGAGCGATGCGGCGTTCGCCTGCAGCCAGTCCCACGCGTCGAGCGTGTCTTCCAGTGCCGCCGGATACGGATGCTCGGGCGCCTTGCGATAGGCGATACCGAGAACCCGCGCGCCCGACAGGTGGGCGAGCATGCGCGTCAGCCGGTCGTGCGTGGCAAGGCTGCCGATGACCCAGCCGCCGCCGTGCAGGAACAGCACGAGACCGTCGCCGGCACCTTCGGGTACATAGAGGCGTGCGGCGAGCTTGCGCGCACCGAACGCGAGTTCAAGCTCGCGTGTCTCGGCCATGACCGGGCCGCCTTCGTTCCACGGGGCCCGCCGGCGCTCCTGTTCGGCGCGTGCGGCCGCCGGATTTCCGGGAAGATGGCTGGGGGCCGGCCCGAAGCGGCCGAGGTCGAGTGCTGCCGCCGCCGTGATTTCAGGATCGAGTTCGAGCATCTTCGTCTACTCCGCTGCCTTGCGTGCCCGGCCTTCCGCCGCGCGATAGAGTTTGAGCGCTGCCGGCACGCCTTGGTTGGACGCGACCTTCGCACCATTGGCGAGCAGCGCGGATTCGAGGGCCGCCAGCGTGGTCAGCACGCAGTCCTTGCGCGCGTTGTAACCCATCGTGCCGATGCGCCAGATCTTTCCGTGCAGCGGGCCGAAGCTGGTGCCGATCTCGATACCGAAATCCTGCAGCAGGCCCATGCGCACCGCATCGCCTGGCACGCCCTCGGGGATATGCACGCCCACGACGTTCGCCATCTTGTTTTTCCGGTCGCCGAAAAGCCTGAGGCCCATCGCGACAAGACCGTCGGCCAGCGCCTCACCAGCCAGCCGGTGGCGCGCGATCGCCGCATCGAGGCCCTCGTCGACCAGAATGCGCGCGCATTCGCGCGCCCCGTAGAGCATCGTCGTCGCCTCGGTGTGGTGGTTGAGACGCTTCTCGCTCCAGTAATCCATGATCATCGCGAGATCGAAATAGTTCGACCGGATGCGCGCGCCCGGCCCGCTCACGTCGGACGGCGAGGCGATCCCATGCTCGACATGGCGACGTCGGAAGATCGCCGCTTCGGCGCGTGGGCCGATCGTGATGGGGGCCGAACCCGACGGCCCGGCAAGGCACTTCTGCAGGCCCGACGTGACGATATCGAGCTGCCAGTCGTCGGTGCGCAGGTCGTTGCCGCCCAGCGAGGCCGTCGTGTCGACATAGACCAGGGCGTCGTACTTTCGCGCGATCGGGCCGATCTCGGACAGCGGCTGCAGCATCGTCGTCGACGTGTCGCCCTGGCACAGTGCAACCAGTTTCGGCCGGTGCTGCCGGATCGCCGCCTCGACCTGGGCGGGATCGAAGACGGTCCCCCATTCGGTCTGGATCTCGACGACCTTGGCCTCGCAGCGGCGCGCGATCTCGGCCAGCAGATGTCCGAACCGGCCGAAGACCGGGACGAGCACCGTATCGCCCGGCTCGATCAGCGAGACGAGTGCCGCCTCGATGCCGCCGCGCGCGGTCGCGTCGACCAGCAGCGACCAGCGGTTCTTGGTCCGGAAGACCTGCCGGTAGAGCTCCATGGTCTCGCCCATCAGAGCGGTCATCGACGGGTCGAATTGCCCGACCAGCGGGGTCGACATGGCGCGCAGCACGCGCGGATCGGCGTTGATCGGGCCGGGCCCCATCAGCAGGCGGGCGGGCGGATTTAGGTCGGCGGTCGCAGGCATCGTCGGCACCCGGGCACGTAAGTTGGATTTCCGAGGGTTTTCCCGCGAAAAAGGCGGCCGCGCAAGGGCCGAGGCCTTTTGCCTGCCGCCGCCGCCCATGCTAACTGTCGGCCACGCCAACTCGAACGGGAACAGCATGCTCGACCGCAATTTCGTCCTCGCCAATGCCGACGCCGTCGCCGCCAACTGCCGCAATCGCGGCGTGGAGGTGGACGTCGCCCGGTTCGTCGAACTGGAGACCGAGCGTCGCCGGACCGACCAGGCCCTGCAGGATGCCCAGCGCGATTCGAACGCCCTGGCGTCGGCCAAGGACCTGTCGGTCGAGCAGAAGCGCGAGAAGGGCCGCGAGCTGCGCGAACGGCGCGAGAAGCTGAAGGCCGAACTCGACAAGGTGCAGGAAGAGGCCGACACCCTGCTGCTGCGCCTGCCCAACATGACGCACCCGGAGTCCCCGATCGGGCGCGACGACAAGGACAACAAGGAAATCGACCGCAACGGCGTGCCGCATCCGAAGTTCGGGTTCGCCGCGCGCGACCACGTGGCGATCGGCGACCATCTCGGCATCATCGACACCGAGGGCGGCAGCAAGGTCGCCGGCCCCGGTTTCTATTTCCTGAAGGGCGATGGGGCGCGGCTCGAGTTCGCGTTGCAGAACTTCGTGGTCGAGTTCCTCGCCAGGCGCGGCTACGTGCCGCACGTCACGCCCGATCTCGCGCGCGATTCGATCATGCAGGGAACGGGCTTCACGCCGCGCGGCAACGAGACGAACACCTACCGGATCGAGGGCGAGGACCTGTCGCTGATCGCGACCTCCGAGATCACGCTGTGCG
Source organism: Tagaea sp. (assembly GCA_965279525.1). Classification (GTDB taxonomy): domain Bacteria; phylum Pseudomonadota; class Alphaproteobacteria; order CACIAM-22H2; family CACIAM-22H2; genus Tagaea. Next base: position 654,536 of record CBDIIB010000005.1, read on the forward strand.
GCCTCTACCAGGACACGATCCTCGACGAGGCCGAGCTGCCGATCCGCATCGCCGGCATCTCCCACTGCTTCCGCACAGAGCGCGCGGCCGGCCGCGCCACGCGCGGACTCTACCGCGTGCACCAGTTCACGAAGGTCGAGATGGTCGTCATCGCCACGCCCGAACACTCCGAGGCGATGCACAAGGAGCTTCTCGCCAACGAGCGCGCGATCTTCGATGCGCTCGAGCTGCCCTACCGCGTGCTCGATATCTGCACGGGCGATCTGGGCGGGGCGGCCTACCGCAAGTACGACCTGGAAGCCTGGATGCCGGGCCGTGGCGATGGCGGCGAGTTCGGCGAGGTGACAAGCACCTCGAACTGCACCGAGTTCCAGGCGCGCCGGCTCAACATCCGCTTCCGCAAGGGGCCGAAGGAGAAGCCGCTCTACGTCCATACGCTCAACGGCACGGGCATCGCACTCGGCCGCGCGATGGTCGCCATCCTCGAGAACAACCAGCTCGAAGACGGTAGCGTGCGCCTGCCCAAGGTCCTGCAGCCCTTCATGGGCCAGGACCGCATCGTGCCGCGCGCGAAGAGCTGACCGGCAGGGACAATTTGCCGCTGCCCGCATTGTCCGGAGATGCCGGCCGGAAGTGCTAGGCTTGGAGCATGGAAGTTCCGATAGAACCGGGCGTTCTTCAGAACGCCACGCGCCACCTCTTTTTTACCGGCAAGGGCGGGGTCGGAAAGACCGCGCTGTCCTGCGCCTGCGCGATCGCGCTTGCCGACCGAGGGCGCCGCGTGCTGCTCGTCTCGACCGACCCCGCGTCCAACCTCTCGGAGATGCTCGAGACGGCGCTCGACGATACGCCCCGTGCGGTTCCCGGCGTGACGGGGCTTTCGGCGATGAACATCGATCCCGAGGCGGCGGCCGAGGACTATCGCCGACGCGTTCTTGCGCCCTATGAAGGACGCGCCAGCGCCGACGAGATCGCGCGGATGCGCGAAGAACTGTCCGGCTCCTGCACTGTCGAGATCGCGGCCTTCGATGCGTTCGCGGGCCTGATCGGCGATGCGGACGAGTATGCCGAGTTCGACCATATCGTGTTCGACACGGCGCCGACCGGCCACACGCTGCGCCTGCTGAGCTTGCCGCGCAGCTGGTCGGGTTTCCTCGAGCACAACGATCGGGGCGCATCGTGTCTCGGACCGCATTCGGGCCTGAAGCTGCGGCAGTCACGATTCGAAGCCGCACTCGCCGGCCTCAGCGACGCTCGCGCGACGACCATCGTGCTGGTCGCCCGCCCGGAAGTCTCGGCGCTGCGCGAAGCGGCACGCAGCGCCGACGAGCTGCGCGCACTGGGGCTTGGCAATCAGCGCCTCGTCGTCAACGCCCGGTTCCGTGCGTCGGTCGCCGGCGATGCGGTCGCAGACGCGCTGGAGAAGAGATCTGACGCGGCCCTAGCCGGAATGCCTGCGGGGATCGCGAGCTGCCCGCGCGACGAAATCCCGTTGCGTGCGTTCAACATGGTCGGCCTTGCCGCGCTCCGCGGCCTGTTCGACCCGTCCAAGGGACCGGCACCCGAGCCTGCCGCGAGCGCGCCCGCGAATGCCCTGCCGCGGCTCGCCGAGCTGATCGACAGACTTGCCGAACCGGGCAAGGGCCTTGTCATGGTGATGGGCAAGGGTGGCGTGGGCAAGACGACAATCGCGGCAGCCATAGCTCTCGCACTCGCCGAACGCGGCCACAAAGTCCATCTCAGTACGACCGATCCCGCAGCCCATGTCGCCGATGCGATCGGGAGCGGCGTGGCAGGCCTCTCGGTCGGTCGGATCGATCCAAAGGCGGAGACCGAACGCTATGTCGAGAAGGTCCTGGCAACACGCGGCCGCGATCTCGATGCCGACGGACGTGCCCTGCTTCGCGAGGACCTCCGCTCGCCCTGCACCGAGGAAGTTGCCGTCTTCCACGCCTTTTCGCGAGTCGTCGCGGAGGCCCGCGACGAGTTCGTCGTCCTCGATACGGCGCCTACCGGCCACACGCTTCTCCTGATGGACGCGACTGGCGCCTATCACCGGCAGATGGTGCAGGGGACTGCCGGTTCGGCCGGCAAGCTGACCACCCCTTTGATGCGCCTGCAGGATGCCGGATACACGCGGGTCCTCCTCGTCACCCTGCCGGAAACGACGCCGGTCTCGGAAGCCGCCGGGCTGCAGGAAGACCTGCGACGCGCGCACATCGAGCCGTTCGCTTGGATCGTCAACAACTGCCTTGCCGCGACGGGAAGCGCCGATCCGCTGCTGCGTGCGCGGATCGACCGGGAACTCGCGCAGATCGCCCGCGTGGCCGACGGACTCGCCACGCGAATGGCGATCGTTCCATGGGCGGTCGAGCCGCCCGTCGGCCCCGAAAGATTGCGCGTGCTGGCCGAGAGTTGATCGAACTTGGCCTTGCGTCTGCCGGCGGACGGACGACAATGGTGCAGGATTGAGGGAGTCGGCATGACAGGTTCCGTCAGGAATATCGGACGCCTGCGCGAATTCGTGGTCGCGGTGACCGCCGCGATAGGGCCGCACGGAATCGACGAGACGGCGGCGCACGCGAAGCTGGGCCCGCTGCTGCGCGATCTCGTGGCACACGACGACTGGCTGCCGGCCGAATTCGCCGAACCGCATCCGGAGCATTACCGGCAATACCTCCTCCACTGCGACCCGGCGGAGCGCTTTTCGGTCGTCAGCTTCGTTTGGGGACCGGGCCAGGCGACGCCGATCCACGACCATACCGTCTGGGGGCTGATCGGCATCCTGCGCGGTGCCGAACGCTGCCGGTTCTTCGAGCGCGCCGGGGACGGCCATCTCGAGCCGCTGGGCGAGGAACGGCTTGAAGCCGGACAGATCAGCACGCTCGGGCCGCTGGGCGGCGACATTCACGAAGTCGCCAACGCGCATGCGAATCGCGTTTCGGTCGCGATCCATGTCTATGGCGGCAATATCGGGGCGGTCGCCCGGCACGTCTACGATCCGGCGACGGGTGCGGCGAAGGACTTCGTGTCCGGCTACGCCTCGCCGCTCGTGCCCAATCTGTGGGACCGGTCGATGGAAGTCCGCGCCGGCCTCGGCTGAGCGCGGCTCGCGGAAAGATGCGAAAGCCCGACGGCGCTCGGCAGGATGCGGACCTTGCCGTCCGGGCCGACGCGCCTTGCGACAAAGCCGCGCTCGACGGACTCCTCCCACACCGGTAGCCGCGGGCACGAAGTACGCCATGCGGCCATCGTCCCGGCATAGTCGCGCGGGGCTTCGGCCAGCCACTCGATGAAATCGAGGATCAGCGCCTCGACGGGGTCGGACTGCGTCCCGCTCACGATCCGAACACCATCAGACGCAGGCCGTTGAGCACATAGAAGGCGGCGATGGTGTTGATGATGCGGTACGACCAGCGCCGGTAGAACGCGTCGCCCATCCGCTCAAGTGGTCCGCGGGCAAGCAGGGTGCCGAGTGCGGCGGCCGCGACCGCGCCGACGGCGGTGTACGGGTCGAGTGTGCCGGTCACGTCGACGATGGCCCCGAAATAGAGCAACTTCACGCCGTGGCTGAAGGTCTGGCAGATCGCCTTGGTGGCGACGATCTTGCGTCGGTCGAGGCCGCCACCGAGGAAGAACGTATCGAGGAACGGGCCGGAGACACCGGTCGTCAGCATCAGCGCCATGCAGATGGCACCGACCGCCACCGTGTCCTTCCGTCGCGACGGATCGGGCCGCAGGCTCTCGGGAATGAGCTTCAGCGAAAACGGGATGAGGCCGAGCATCAGCATCGCGAGGGCCGGCGGCGGAACCCAGCGCCAGATCGACCACACGCCGAGGATCGCGAACGCGCCGATCATGTAGACGCTGGCGATCCTGAAATCGGCATGGCGGATCCACAAGGCGCCGCGCCAGCCGTTCGAGGCTATCTGCGTGACCGCGTGCAGCGCCATCGCCGCCGGGACGGGCAGCATCGACAGCAGCACGCCGATCAGGATCATGCCACCCGCCATGCCGAACAGGCCCGACAGGAACGACGTGGCGACGATCACGGCGCAAACAAACGCTATTTCCAGGCCGCTCATCGTTTCGCCTTCGCTTCCGGCAATTCCCGTCCGTCAATTCTTGCGCCGGTTGCGCGCCGACCGCAAACCGAGATAGCTTTGCCTTACCGATAGATTAACTGAGGGTACGATGCGCCGGCTCCCCTTCCTCAACGGCGTGCGCGCGTTCGAGGCGGCCGCCCGTCTGGGCGGCTTCGCGGCAGCGGCGACCGAACTGGGCGTCACGGCAGCGGCCGTCAGCCGGCTCGTGCGGCTTCTCGAACTGCGCATGGGCGTGACGCTGTTCGAACGCTCGGCAAACCGGCTGGCGCTGTCGTCGGCCGGGCGCACCTATCGCGACGGGCTTGGTCCGATCCTCGACCGCCTTGCCGATCTGACCGCACAGGTCGCGGCACGCGGCGACACGCGCACGCTGACCGTCGGCGTCGGCTCGACATTCGCGATCCGCTGGCTGATCCCGCGGCTTGCGAACTTCCGCAAGATCGCGCCGGACATCGAGGTGCGGCTGGCGACCGGCGGCTTCACGGTGCCGTACCGCGACGACTGGACCTGCGGCATCAGCCTTGGAACGGGCGAGCGCACCGGCTTCGTCGCCGAGAAGCTGTTCGACGCGGACCTGCTGCCGGTCTGCGCGAAGAGCTTCTCGCCGCGACCGCGCACGCCCGCCGATCTTTCGCCCAAGACCCTGCTGCGCATCGCGCAGGCGCCCGAGGACTGGCCGCACTGGCTGGAAGCGGCCGGCGCACCGCGCGTGCGCGCCACCGGGCCGATGTTCGACAATTACGGGCTGGCGATCCAGGCGGCGTGCGACGGCGTGGGCATCGCAGTCGGCATCCGGCCTTATGTGGACGACGAGATCCGGGCCGGGCGGCTGGTCGCTCCGTTCCCGCTGACCGTGCCGATGGGGCGCAGCTGGTATCTCTATTATCCGCCGGGGCGCGAGCGAGAGGCGTCGTTCGCGACGTTCGCCCAGTGGCTGATCGAGGCGGCCAAGGGATCGGCCGGACAGCACCGGCACAAACGCCGTACGCGGCGCTAGCGGGCGAGATAGGCCCTCGCCCACCCGAGCCCGGCCGACGTGTCGCCGCGTGGCCGGTATTCGCACCCGATCCAGCCCGCATAGCCGAGCCGGTCGAGCAGGTCGAACAGATAGGGATAGTTGAGTTCGCCCTCGTCCGGCTCATGCCGGTCGGGAACGCCCGCGATCTGCATGTGCGACACGCCCGGCAGGAAGTTCTCGATCTTGCGCGCGACGTCGCCTTCGACGATCTGGCAATGGTAGAGATCCATCTGCACGCCGAGATTGACCGCCCCTACGGCTTTGCAGATCGAGTGTGCTTCGTCCTGCCGGTTGAGGAAGTAGCCCGGGATGTCCCGCGTGTTGATCGGCTCGATCGTCAGCGCCCGGCGGCGATCGGAAGCGAGGACGGCTGCTTTGCGCAGATTGGCCATGTAGGTGGCGAAGTCGGCTCCGTCCCCGACCCGGCCGGCCATCGCATGGACACGCGGACAGTCTAGGATCTCGGCATAGTCGAGGGCCCGCGCGAGAGCGGTCTCGAAATCCTTCTCGCGCCCGGCAAGGGCGGCAAGCCCCCGTTCGCCGCGCGCCCAGTCGCCCGGCGGCAGGTTGAACAGCACGATACGCACGCCGGCCTTTCGCGCGGCGACGGCCACTGTTTCGGCGGCGAACTCGTAGGGAAAGAGGAATTCCACACCGTGGAAGCCGTCGGCCGCGGCGGCGGCGAACCGGTCGAGGAACGGCCGGTCCTGGTAGAGGAACGAGAGGTTTGCGGCGAATTTCGGCATCGCCGATTTCTAGCCGTTGCGGGCCGGCTTCACGAGCAGGAAATTGAGGCCGCAGCCGACGACCGCCAGCACGAAGATCGTGGCGCACATCGGCACGGGCGTGCCGTCTGCAAGGGCGGCCACCAGCAGGCCGGCGACGGCGCCGACCGCGAACTGCGTGAATCCCGCAAGCGCCGAGGCGGCACCCGCGATCTGCGGATGGTCGGCGAGTGCGCCCGCCATCGCGTTGGCCGCGATGAGCCCCATGCAGGCAAGGAACAGGAACAGCGGCACGACGATACCGGCAAGCCCGAAGGCGCCGGTGATGCCGGCGGCAAGCAGCACGGCCGCGAAGCCGACCGAGGCCACCAATCCGATGCGCATCGCCCGGTCGCTGCCATAGCGCAGCGCCAGCCGGCTGTTGAGATAGCTCGCCGCCATCATGCCCGCGACGTTGAGACCGAACAGGAAGCTGAACATGTCCGGCCCGACACCGAATATCTCGATATAGACGAAGGGCGTGCCCGATATATACGCGAACATGGCACCCAGCATCCCGGCCCCGCCCGCGACGTACCCCAGATAGCGCCCGTCGCGCATCAGCCGGAGATACGCGCCCGCAACCGAAGCGGCTCCGGCCGACCGCCGGCGCGCGGCCGGCAGCGTCTCGGGCTGGCGCCACAACGGAAGAAGCGGCAGGAGGCCGAGCAGGCCGAGAACCACGAAGATCGCGCGCCAGTCGGCGACCTTCAGGATCTGGCTGCCGACGACGGGTGCGAGCATCGGTGCCGCCCCCATCACCAGCATCATCAGCGACAGCACGCTGGCACTCCGGTCCTTGTCGAAAACGTCGCGCACCATCGCGCGGGCAAGAACGGTCGCAGCCGCGGCACCCAGCGCCTGCACGACACGCCACCCGGCAAGCGCCAGTGCATCACCGGCAAGCCAGCAGCCGACACTGCCCGCGACGAACAGCAGGAGACCGATCAGGCTCGGGCCGCGTCGGCCATACCGGTCGCCGATCGGACCCCAGATGAGCTGGCCCACCGCGAAGGCGAGGAAGAACCCCGACAGCGAAAGCTGGACTTGGTCCTGATCCGCGGCAAGTGCGCGCCCGATCGTCGGGAGAGCGGGCAGATACATGTCGACGGCCATCGGCGTGATGGCGAGCAGCATGCCGAGCGTGCCGACGAACGTCGCGTCGCTGCGCCAGCCTTCCGGTCTCGGTCCGCCCTTCAGGCTGTCGAACATCGTGCGGGGTCTACCTGTCGGTCGGGGCGAGGTCGGATCGCGACTACACTAGAGATCCCGGCTACAGAGGCAACCGATGCGGGAGGATGGCCAGCCATGCGCGCATCGCGCGCCTGTTACAGCCCTCGTCGCGCCTGTAACACTGTGGTTCCGTCACGCGCTTGAACCGATACCCCGCCGGATCGACAATGGTGCCATGACGACCGATGAAGATACACGCGCCCTGCGGCGCTCGACGCGCATCGTTCCGCTGATCGCCGCAACGGCGCTGTTCGTCGAAAACCTGAACTCGACCGTCCTGTCGACGGCACTCGTCACGGTCGCGAAGGATTTCGGCGCAGACCCGGTCGTGCTGAAACTTGCACTCACGTCGTACCTCGTCTCGCTCGCGGTTTTCGTTCCCGCATCGGGCTGGATCGCCGACCGGTTCGGAACGCGGACCGTTTTCTGCTGGGCGATGGGTGTATTCGCCGTCGGCTCCGCCGGCTGCGCAATGTCGGAAGACCTGTGGACGCTGATCGCCGCGCGCGTCGTGCAAGGTGCGGGTGGCGCCATGATGATCCCGGTCGCGCGCCTCGTCGTGCTGCGCAGCGTGCCCAAGGCGGAACTGGTCGGCGCGCTCGCGATCCTGTCGATGCCCTCGCTGCTGGGGCCGATCGTCGGTCCACCGGTCGGCGGGTTCTTTGCGACCTATGTCTCGTGGCAGTGGATATTCTGGATCAACCTGCCGCTGACCGCAGCCGGAGTCCTGCTCGCGCGCCGCCTGCTGCCGCAGATCCGCGCGGAGACGGGATCGGCGTTCGACTTGCGCGGCTTCCTTTTGATCGGCCCGGGTCTGGCCCTGACGCTTACCGGTGTGACGATCTTCGGTCTCGACCGTATTCCGGCATGGATGGCGGGTGCTTCGTGCGCCGTGGGCCTTCTCCTGGTCGCCGTCTATTGCCGGCACGCACTGGCGATCGACAACCCGGTCATCGACCTCCGGCTGCTGCGCATGACGACATTCCGCGTCGGGGTCATCGGCGGCTTCTTGTTCCGCGTCGGAGCGGGCGCCACGCCGTTCCTGCTGCCGCTGCTGCTGCAGGTCGGCTTCGGGATGAGCGCCTTCGCAAGCGGCACGCTGACATTCGCGACGGGCGTTGGCGCCTTTTCGATGAAACTCGTCGCGCCGCGCATCCTGCGCGCCGTCGGCTTCCGCCGCGTTCTCGTCTTCAACGGCGTGCTTGCCGCCGCCTTCGTGGCCCTTCCGGCGCTGTTCTGGGCCGGGATGCCGACGGCGGCGATACTTGTCCTCCTGCTTGCCGGAGGTTTCTCGCGCTCGCTGCAGTTCACGAGTTCCAACGTCGTGCTGTTCGCCGACATAGCGCCGGGCGACATGGCCCGCGCGACGACGTTCGTGGCGGTGCTGCAGGAACTCTCCGGATCGATCGGCATCGCGCTGGCGGCCCTTGTGCTCGACTGGGCCACGCACCGCTCGGCATCCGGCATACTGACCGCTACCGAGTTCGGCTACGCCTTCTGGGTGGCCGGCGGGATCGCGAGCCTCGCAAGCATCGCCTTCCTCGCGATGCCGGCAAGTGCCGGGGCGTCCCTCGTCGGGCGCGCCAAATCGGGCGGTTGACTGCCCGCATCCCCTTCAGGCCGCTTCTTCGTTGACGATCTCCGTCGGCAGATCGATGGTCACGGAAGTTCCGTGCCCCAGCTCGGTCTCGATCCCGAACCAGCCACCCTGCCCCTCGACCAGCTGGCGCGTGATCGCCAGCCCGAGACCCGTGCCTTCGCTGCTCGCGACATCTGGCCGCGTGGCGCGCACGAACGGCCGCCCGATATTCTCCAGCACGTCCGACGCGATGCCGGGCCCCTTGTCGGTGATGACGAACCGGGCTCGACGGGATTCGCCGCGGACCGAGACCGAGACGGACTGTCCGGCCGGCGAGAACTTGACCGCGTTCGACAGGAGATTGAGCAGGCATTGCTGCATGGCGCGACGGTCGCACAGGACACGCGTCGCGCATGCGATGTCGTGCGACAGGGATATCCGGCGGTTCGCCGCGATCGGCTGGATGAGATCGAGCGCCTGCTCGATCATTTCCGCAGCGGCATGCGGCTCGATCTGGAACCGGAACGCGCCATTCTCGATTTTCGCGAGATCGAGTATGTCGTTGACCAGATCCAGAAGATGCATCCCGCTCCGGCGGATGTCGGATATGTAGGCTTCCGTCTTGCCGTTGCCGACTTTTCCGACGCCGAGATTCAAGATGAGCTCGGAAAAGCCGATGATCGCGTTGAGAGGCGTGCGCAGTTCGTGGCTCATGTTCGCGAGAAACCGCGTTTTCGCCTCGCTCGCCTCCTGCGCGATCCTGAGCTGTTCGGAAAGCCGGTTCGTCAGCTGCGTCAACTTCTCGTTGGCGAAGTTTATTTCGCTCATGTCCTGTGCGATCGCCGCCACCTCCGGACGTCCCCGATATTCGTAGCGCGACAGCGAGATCCGCGCGGGGAAGGCGGAGCCGTCACGCCGCCGCACCTGGATGTTGCCGGCGGGCGCAGCCCTCTCCGCGCGCGAATCAGGATCTGAGAAGCAGCTCTCGACGAACACGCGGTCGCTCGGAGAAGCGTCGTCCGGGATCAGTATCTCGATCGGACGGCCGAGTATCTCGGCCCGTGACCAGCCGAACAGCCTTTCAGCGGCAGCATTGAACATCGCTATGCGCCGATCGGCGTCGACCGTAAAGATCGCGTCTGGAGCCGAAGCAAGGATCGCGCGAAGCTGGTCGCGCGTTTCCAGAACCGCCAGGCTCGCTTCGACATGCTCCGTGATGTCCTGCTGTATTCCGATGAAATGCGTGACATGACCCTGGTCGTTGCGGATCGGTGAGATCCGCAGCCGGTTCCAGAACAGGCTGCCATCCTTTCGCCGATTGCGGATCGTGACTTCGCAGGACATACCGGCAGCAAGCTTGCTCCGGACTTCGCCGGACGCCGCCTGCGGCTCGATATCCCTGTTCAGGAACCGGCAGTTGCGCCCGATGACCTCGTCTCGCCGATAGCCCGTCAGTTCGTGGAAGTGGCTGTTGGCATAGACGATCGGGTGGTCGCCGGCCGCCTCGGCGACGACGATACCGCACGTCGCCGAATCCACCGCCAGGCTCTTCAGGGCCAGCTCGGCGCGCAGCTTCTCCTCATCCGTCACGTCGATCGTCACGCCGACCGCATGCTCGGGCTGGCCGGATCCGCCGACGATGAAGTCGGCGAAGGTCGTGACGTTGCGGACCTCGCCGGACGGCCGGCGGATCCGATAACCGATCTTGAGCGAAGCCGGTGCGTCGTGCGCCCGCTTGAAGGCATCGCCGACCCGCCCGACATCGTCTTCGTGGACAAGTTCTCGATAGGTATCGAAGGTGACCTCGAATTTCGCCGGATCCGTCCCCATGATCTGATGTTCGATCGCATCCCAGTCGAGGCGCCCGGCGCGGAAGTCGTAGTTCCAGACGCCGATCGACGCGATCTGGCGGGCGAGCGTCGAGGTCTGGTCGGCGATCTTCCGGCGGTCGCGCTCGTCGACGACGGCCAGCATCTGCTCGAGAAGACAGCCGAGAAGCACGATGCCGATCAGGTTGCCCAAGGCAAGGACGTGCCAGAACCGCCCGAGAATGCTGATCCCGCGCTCGATTGATTGGCCGATGAAGAAGGCCGGCAGCACCGCGACCGTCGCAAGAGCGGCAAGCGCCGCGAATCGTAAAAGCCCGATCTCGCCGGTCCTGCGATGCCGGATCGCATGGGCAAAGGCGATTCCCGCAGCGGCATAGAACAGGAAGCTCGCCGCGCCGCCGATCGCCGCGGGACCGCCCACATTGTAACGCGCCACGGCGCCGAGGCCGGCTGCGAGCAGGCTGCCGAGCGGCCCCGCGAACACGCCGGCCAGCACGATCGGCGCGGCGCGCGTGTCGAAAGTGGCACCCAGAGGCCCCGGAACCGGAACCTGCACGACGACGATCGAGATGGCGCCGAGAACCAGTCCGAACGCGAGCTTCTGGACCTGGCTGCGCGGCCGGAGTCCGAAGTTGGTCACGATGATGAATATCAGGGATGCCGCGAGAGCGAGCAGCCCGATATTCGCCGTCAGGGCCATGAGTGTCGCGGCCTGCATTGCATGCTGCTCCTGCGGCAAGCCTTGGTTCTCCGTTCCACCGGTAAATCCAGCGGACGGCCCTATCGTGCGCGGCGCGTCAGGCGGCGAGTGCCGCCGACGCTTCGCGCGCTTCCTTCGTCGAGCGGTCGGCAGAGCCGGTCGCCTGCGCGATCGCCTTGACGCTGTTGGTGATGTTTTCAACGGCGACAGCCGCCGTCTGCATGTTCTGCGACATGTCGCGGGTAACCGCGCTCTGCTCCTCCACCGCACTCGCCGTCGAACCGACATACTCGCGGACCGATTCGATAGACTGGCGGATGTTCGCCAGTCCTTCGACGACCTCCTTCGCGATCACCTGGAGTCCGCCGATTTCCGTCCCGATCTTCTCGGTGGCTTCGGCTGCCTGGCGCGCGAGATTCTTCACCTCCGAGGCGACCACCGCAAAGCCCTTTCCGGCATCGCCCGCACGCGCCGATTCGATCGTCGCGTTCAGTGCCAGGAGGTTGATCTGGCCCGCGATGTTCTGGATCAGCGATACGATGCCGGTCATGGCTTGTGCGGCGGCAGTCATGCGCTGGGTCGATGCGTCCGCCTCGCCGGCACGCCGGAAGGCATGATCGGCTTCGGTCCGCGACTTGCTCATGCTCTGCGATATCTCGAGGACGGAGGCGTTGAGCTGCTCGGCGCCCGCCGCCACCGCCTGCACGTTTGCGGTCGTCTGCGTCGAAGCCGACGCGGCCGATGTCGCCTGCGCGCTGGCATCCGAAACGGCGGTGTCGATCACGGTCAGGCTTTCGTCGATCATCTTGCGCGCCTTCTCGTTCTTCTGGCGGGCAATGACGAGCGCCGTCACGTCGGTCGCGAACTTGACGACCTTGAAGGGCTTGCCGTTCATGTCGAGGATCGGATTGTACGAGGCCTGGATCCAGATCTCGCGTCCGCCCTTGCCGATGCGCTTGAACTCGTCGGACTTGTACTCGCCGCGGCGGAGTCCCTCCCAGAACTGGGCGTACTCCCTGCCGCGCTTGTACTCCGGTTCGACGAACATGCTGTGATGCTGGCCGCGGATCTCCTCGATCGTGTAGCCCACGGCGCCGAGAAAATTCTGGTTGGCGTCGATGATCTTGCCGTCGAGATCGAACTGAATGACGGCCGACGAGCGGCCGATCGCCGCGATCTGGCCTTCGAAGTCGGCACTGCGCAGCTTGTCCTTTGTCACGTCCGAGGCGAATTTCACGACCCGTACCGGCTTGCCGGAACCGTCGAGGATCGGATTGTACGAGGCACGGATCCAGATTTCCCTGCCGTCCTTTCCAAGGCGCCGGTACTCGGCCGCCTGGAACTCGCCGCGATTGAGACGCGCCCAGAATTCGGCGTAGGCCGGGCTGCTACGCTCGGCGGGATCGACGAACATGCTGTGGTGCTTGCCGGCGATCTCCGCGAGCGTATAGCCGAGCGTGTCGAGGAAATTCTTGTTGGCAGTGACGATGGTGCCGTCGAGCTTGAATTCGATGATGGCCTGCGAACGGTCGAGCGCCGCAAGCTTGCCTTGGAGGTCTGACTTGTCGGCGCTGCTGGCGAATCCGAACATGAGCGTCTCCTCCTGAGATTTCTTCTCTCCTCCAGTTAGAGACACTATTTGTGTATTAATGATTAACGGATCAGACAGGCGCAATGACGACGGGAACGCGCCCGACATGCACGAGCCGGCGATGTCCGCTCGCGGCGAAGCTCCGGCGATATGTCCGATGCGTCAGTTCGTTAGGTCTGGAGGCGGCGGCCGTAGATACGCATCGCCAAGGGCGCCATCACCGCGATCAATGCGCACGCGAGCAGCGTCGCGGAGATCGGCCGCGTGAAGAATATCTCGATGCTTCCATGCGACAGCGTCATCGACTGGCGCAACGAATTCTCGAAGATCGTCCCCAGCACGAGCCCAAGGATCATGGGTGCGGCCGGCCAGTCGTACCGCATCATGGCCCAGCCGAGCGCGCCGAAGCCGACGAGCATCCATACGTCCTCGATCGAGTTCGCCTGCGAATAGACGCCCGCCACGCACAGCGCCAGGATCGGCGGATAGAGCCACGAATACGGCACGCGCAGCAGCTGCGCGAACAGCCCGGCCAGCGGCAGGTTCATGACCAGCAGGATCGCGTTGCCGATATACATGCTGGCGATGACGGTCCACACCAGTTCGGCGTTCTTGTCGAACAGCTCCGGCCCTGGGCGGATGCCGAACATGATGAGGGCGCCGAGGATGATCGCCGTCGTGCCCGAACCCGGGACGCCGAGGGCCAGCATCGGCACCATTGCACCCGCTGCCGCGGCGTTGTTCGAGGATTCCGGGCCGGCGACGCCTTCGATGGCGCCCTTGCCGAAGCGCGACGGATCCTTGGCGACCTTCTTTTCGACGATATACGAGATGAAAGAGGCGATGGTGGCGCCTGTCGCGGGCAGAACGCCGACGACGAAACCGATGATGCTCCCCCGCAGGATCGGCATGCGGCTTTGCTTCCATTCGGCGCGCGAGGGCAGCAGGTTCTTGATGGTCGTGATCGGTCTCGGCGTGGTCATGCCGGCACTCGAAAGCACTTCGCCGACGCCGAACAGGGCGACCGTCAGCACGATGAATCCCACCCCGTCGAGCAGCCAGATCCTGTCGAAGGCGAAACGCGCGACACCCGTCTGCTGGTCGATGCCGATCGTGCTGATGAGCAGGCCTGCCATGCCGGTCGTCAGGCCCTTCAGCACCGATCCGCCGACCGCGGCTAGTGCGGTGAGGCCGAGAACGACAAGCGCGAAATACTCCGGCGGGCCGAAGGCAAGTGCCGCCTTGGCCAAGGGCGGGGCCAGCAGCATGAGCCCGATCGTCGAAATGGTTCCGGCAATGAACGAGCCGATCGCGGCGATCCCCAGTGCCGCACCGGCACGGCCTTGCAGGGCCATCTGATAGCCGTCGATGCTGGTCATCACGCTTGAAGGCTCGCCCGGAACGCTGATGAGCACCGACGTGAGCGTCCCGCCATACTGCGCGCCGTAATAGATGCCCGCGAACAGGATGATCGCCGACGTCGGGTCCGAGCCGAACGTCAGCGGCAGCAGGAGGGCGATCGCCGACGACGGGCCGATCCCCGGAAGGGCACCGACGAGCTGGCCGGCGAAGACGCCGGCAAAGCACATCAGCAGGTTCCAGGGGGTCAGCGCGCCGGCAAAGCCGGCCGCAAGATCGTAGAGGACCGACATCTCTCAGAACCCCCAGGGCCCGACGGGCAACGGCACGCCGAGCCAGGTCCGGAACACGAGCGTGAGGACGAGTGAAGATCCCGCCGCCACGCCTGCCGACGTGACCAGCGGCAACCGCTCGGCGACGCGGAACAGGAACAGCATCGAGAGGAACATGGAGGCGAAGAATCCGGCGGACTCGATCCCCGCCACACCCGCGGCGAGCGCCAGGACGATCATCAGCGGCCGGCCTGGCGGGCTCTTCGCTTCGCCATCGCCGTCCGCCGACAGCACATCGACGGCGGTGGCGGCGATGCCGAGCACGGCCAGAAGCACGCCGTAGACGAGTGGCAGGAATCCTGTCGCGGGCGCGAAGCCTTCCCATAACGGAAGACCCGACGCGCCCGCGACCCAGAAAGCACCCGTCGCGATGAAGACCGTGCAGAGGGCAAGCTCGCCCCCCATGGCGCGAAGCCGCATCGCTCAGGCCGGCTTGCCGAGAAGGTCCCGGTAGAGCTTTTCCTGGTCTTCAAGGAACTTCGCGAAGGCAGCACCCGGGATCGGGGCTTCCGAGGCGATGTTTTCGGCGATATAGGCCTTGAACGTCGGCGAAGCGACGACTTTGGCAAACACGCCTTCCCAATAGCGCGCGGCATCGTCCGGTGCGCCCTTGGGCACGGCCATCCCGCGCCACATCTGGAAATTCGGCGCGTTGAACCCCTGCTCCTTCATCGTCGGCACGTCCGGCAGCGCCGTGAACCGCGTGTCGCGGAACACGCCGAGTGCCCTCACTGCCTTCGACTGCAGATGGCCCATGAACTCGAGCGGATTTCCCATGCAAGCCTGCACGTGGCCGCCGAGCAGCTGGGTGAGTGCTTCGCCGCCGCTGTTGAAGTTCAGCATGTTGTATTCGGCACCGGTCGTCTTGGCGAAGATCGTTACCGCCATCACGTCGGTGGTGCCGCCGGTCGCGAAGGCCAGGGATTTCGGCGGGCGGGACCTGGCGGTCGCGACGAAGTCCTTCGAGTCCTTCCAGGGCGCATCGCCCTTCACGAACAGCAGGAAATCGTCGAGCATGACGTTCATCACCGGCCGGACCTCCGACAGCGTCTTGGCCGCGGGGTTGAGGATCGGCGTGATCTGCGTCGTGCCGTTGACCAAGATGATCGTGTGCGGATCGGCCGCCTTGCGCGAGGTGACGTAGCCCAGACCCGTCGCGCCGCCGCCACCCGGACGGTTGTTGAGCGCGATGGAGACAGGTACGAGCTTCTCCTCGACGATGATCTTGTGGATCACGCGCGCGAGCAGGTCGGCACCGCCGCCGGTCGCGAACGGCACAACGAACTCGACCTCGCGCGTCGGGACCCAGGCACCCTGGGCCGAAGCGCGCGTCGAGGCACCGATAATCGGAGCGGCCGCGGCCGCCAGCAGGAGCGAACGTCGGGTAATCATCATCGGATCCTCCCTTGTGTTTTGTTGTTTTATGTTCGTTTTACAGACTAGGACGGGTGCTGCCGTTGTCAACTTCGCGGCATGCCGGCGGGTATCGCATCGAGGCCGTAGGTCTCGTTGCCGACGCCGGTAACAGTCGCGACGATCTTCCCGCTTTCGAGATCGAGCAGCCAGACGAGGCTGCTGCGCGGCCCGGACTTCGCGCCGCCGACGACGCAGGCATAGCGTCCGCCGGCGATCGTGATGCCGCGCGGACGCGGCAGGGCGCCGTTCGGCGTCTGGGGATGGATGCGCAGCGCTTCCGCAGGACGGCCCGCGATCGCGTCGGCCACGTCGACCAGCGAAATCGTGTTCGAGCGGAAGCACGAAGCGACGACCCGCCGTCCGTCCGGGGTGAAGGCGACGGCAAAGGGCCTTGTCTGTTCGTTCGGATCGTCGCTGCCGACGCGCACGCGCGCGACTTCGGCATCCTTGCCGCCGGTGGCGGCGCGCGCGACGTCGATGATCGAGATCGTCCGGCCTTCGTAGGGGACCGACATGCTTTCGCGTGCGGCGACCGCGACGAGCTTGCCGTCGGGGCTGGTCGCCAGACCGAACGGGCCCGTCTCGACGGGCACGCGGCAGATCTCGGCACCCGGATCGCCGGCCATCGCCGCCTTGAGATCGACCACCGAAACGTCGCTGAGGCCGCCGTTGCCGACGAACGCGTATCCGCCGCCAAGCGGCGAAATGGCGATGCCCGTCGGATTCGGATAGCGGCCGAAGCTGGGATGCGGGCTGTCGTGCCGGCTCGGTCCCGGTGCCGGATGTCCCGGCGTCTCGCGCAGCGGGATGCGCCGCACGGGCTTTCGCGTCGCCACGTCGATCGCCGTGATCTCGTCGCCGCCGTCCTCGCTGCCATCCGCTTCGCCGCAATTGACGAGAAGCGTGCGGCCGTCCGGAACCAGGGCGCAGCCGACGGGGCCAGTCCGTCCGGTGGACACGAAGGCGGCCACCGCACCGAGCGTCCCGTCGTTGGCGGGATCGCGGGCCTTGGCGAGATCGACGACCGTGATCAGGCCCGGATGGCCGTGCTGGTAGCCGGCCGCCCCCTTCGGTGTCGCGGCACCCGAATGGTTGACGACGTAGGCGAAGCGTCCTTCACGGTCGACCACGATCGAGACCGGCTGGCCGCTTGCCTTGGCGTCGGGCACGCCGTCGCCGTCCGTATCGACGTCAGGCGTCACGCGCGGACGCGATATCACGGCATTGTCCGTCCGGTCATTCCCGGGCAGCAGCGCCTTGTCGACGTCGACGATCGCGACGTTGTCGTCCCAGCGGCCGCTGACAATCAGATGGCCCATGCGGTCGCTCATCGACGACGATCCTCGAATTGTCTTTTGCGGAAGCCTATTGGGTCGCTCCGGATGGCGCAACAGCACATCGGCCGTTACACGTCGACCAATCGCGCGATTGGGCAGACGCGCGTCACGTACCCAGCAGCTTCAGCCCGAGTACGCCGGCCAAGATCAAGCCGACGCACAGGATGCGCAGGACGTCGCTCGATTCGCCAAACAGCACGAGGCCGGCAATGAAGACGCCGGCGGTGCCCGCACCCGTCCAGATCGCGTACGCGGTCCCGAGCGGCAGGTCGCGCACGGCAAGGCCGAGGAAGACGACGCTCGCGACCATGCCGGCGACGGTCAGGCTCCAGACCACCGTACCCGGTGCCGTGGCCGCCTGCTTGAGCCCGATGGCCCAGCCGACTTCGAACAGTGCCGCAATCGCGAGATAGAACCAGGCCATGGCGCGCCCCTTCCGGCGTTCAGGAAAC
The DNA here is from genome assembly GCA_965279525.1 of Tagaea sp. Lineage (GTDB taxonomy): Bacteria > Pseudomonadota > Alphaproteobacteria > CACIAM-22H2 > CACIAM-22H2 > Tagaea. The sequence continues at coordinate 672,252 of CBDIIB010000005.1, forward strand.
GGCCGGATCGAGCAGGACCGAGTCGAGAAAGCGCGAGATCCGCGCATGCCCGTCCTCGGAAAGCTCGACGAAGGCGCGTCTGCGGTCGCTCTGGTCGGGAACGCGATGGACGAGGCCGCGCGAGACCAGGTCGTCGATCCGCCGCAACGCCGTCGTCTGGGGAATCCCGGACGACAGGCACAGGTTCGATATCGAAACGCGCTGGCCGGTGATCTGGGAGTGATAGAGATCGAGCATCATGAACCAGAGGGGTTCGTCGAATTCCGCAGGCGGCAGATGCGCATCGCGCAGCTTGCGGATCGACATGAAGTGGTTCGCTTTGCGAAGCCGGTCGCCGGCTCCGGTCGCGGCCGGAGCCGGTGCTGCCTTGCCGCCGAGAATGAAGGATTTGAACTGCTCGACGATCTGCGCGAGATCCCGCGCGGCGGCACCGTCCAGCACGCGCCCTTCCATTTCCTGGCGGTAATCGTCGGCCGCCTTGCGCACGGCGGCAAGCAGCTCGGCGGCCTCGACCGGCTTGGCAAGGAACTCCACCGCACCGAGGCGCAGCGCTTCGACCGTGACCGCCACGTCCGCATAGCCGGTGCAGAAGATGATCCGGGCCATCCGGCCGCGATTGCCGATGGCGCGCAGCCCGCGCACGAACTCGATCCCGGAACGGCGCGGCATCCGGATGTCCGTCACCACGACGCCGATCTTCGGATCCTCGGCGAAGATGTTGATGGCCGCGGTCACGTCGTGCGCCTCGACGACGGCAAGACCGGTGCGCGCTATGAGCGTCGCGAGCTCGGCCGCGATTTCGGGTTCGTCGTCGACGATCAGGATTTTGGGCTGGTCTGGCATCAAGCGACTCAATCGCGCCGTCCGAAGCGCTTGTCAACGGTCATTGGGCGGCCGCCCCGGCAAGCGCTCTCGACGCGCCCTTGTCGAGCAGGACCGTGAACTCGACGATCGCTCCCCGGTCGGCATTGCGGATCGCGATCTCGCCGCCGAACGACTGCACGATGGTGCGGCAGATCGGAAGGCCGAGACCCGTCCCGCGCCCGACCGGCTTGGTCGTGAAATACGGCTCGAATGCCCGCGCCGACGCCTCGCCCGACAGGCCGGGCCCCGTATCCGACACCGTCACGCGGAAATGCGTGCCGTCGCCGAGTGCTGCGCCATCCACGACGATCTCGCCGCGGATTTCCGCTTCGTCCTTGCTGCCGCCGGAAACGATCGCGTCGCGCGCGTTCAGCAGCAGGTTGACGGCCAGCTGCTCGAAGAGCAGACGGTCGCCCCGGACGAAATATGCGCCGGACACGCGGCTCGACACGCGCACGCCGTCGATCCGCAACTGGTCGGCGACGAACTCCTCGGCCGCGCGGATCGCTTCCGCGACGGCAAAACGGGCCGACGGATTGGCGCCGGCACCCGAGATATAGCGGCGCAGGCGGTCAAGAATGCCGGCGGCCCGCCCCACCTGCTGATCGATCCGGTCGAGCTTTCCGGAAACGTCGCCGGCAGAACCTGCCTGACCAAGCATCTGCCGGACATTCGAGCAGGCCAGACCGATGACGTTGAGCGGCTGGTTGAGCTCGTGCACGATCGACGCGGCGATCTCGCCCAAGGAAGCGACTTTCTCGCTGCGGATTGCCGTCATTTCGCTGCGTCGGCGTGCCGTCACGTCGATGCCGACGCCGATGAAGGAGCGTGAACCCGCGACCGTCTTGTCGTCGGCGCTCCATATCCACAGGAACGAGCGCTGTTCGCCACGCGCATCGAGGAGATCCTGCTCGAACGAGACCGGTGCGGTTTCCGAAGCCCGGATGCGTTCGAGGAACAGTCCGGATGCGCCTTCCGTCGCGAAACCGAGCATCGACCGGATGTGGGCGCCGCCGGCCGGCGCAGGGTCGGCGCCGGCAAACAGTTCGGCGCACCGTGTATTGGCGAAGTGCACGCGTCCGTCGCTCCCCACGGCGAGCAGCAACGCGTCGGATCTGTCGAGCAGGGCGCCGATGACGGCCATCCGTCGCGACAGCTCGCCCATGATGGTCCGCGACATGGCCGCTTCGTGCCGGCGCTTGAGCACGTGGACGATCGCGAGCGCGCTGAGACCTGTCAGCACGGTGCATATCCACGCGACTTTCCGAAGAAAATCGATCCCTTCCGATAGGATCGACGTTTCTCCGTGTACCGCGACGCCGACATAGACGACCAGGTCGTATTCCGGAAGCGTGCGGAAGGCGATGAACCGCTCGACGCCGTCGCTCTGGCCGATGCCACGGCCGGTCCCCGACCCTTCCTTCAGTATCCGGGCGAAAAACGGCGTGCCGGCATAGGAGCCTGCGACCGGCTGCACCGGACCCGAACGCAGCCGGATCGCGCCGTCGCGTCCGACAAGACTGATGACGTCCTGGTTGCGCACGCGCGTGCGCGAGATGAACCGGTCATAGTACTCGGCATCGAGGGATACGACGACGACACCCTGGAACGTCCCGTCCGGTCCGGCGATCCGGCGCGTCAACAGCAGCGACTCCCGGTTCGAGGTCCGCCTGACCACCGGAGTGCTGAGATGCGCCCGATCTCCGGACTGGCCCATGTGGAACTGCACATAGGTGCGGTCGCGGACATCGAGACCGACAGCAGTCTGGTCGCCCGTCGTCGCGGCGATCCGCCCTTCGGAATCGATGATCCAGTACTGGACCGCGATGGCGTTGCGCGCGTACTGGGTTTCGCGCCAACCGCGCAGGTCGACGCCCGTCCCGCTTCGCCGGTACACATCTCGCAACATCAACAAGTCCTGATCGAAATTCGTCAGCGTCTGCTCGACAAATTCTTCAACCAAGTCGGCGTAGATCTGCGCCTGGTTCTGCGACTGCTTCTCGCCCGTCGCCTCGATCTCCCGCGTTCCGGCGACGATGAAGAACCAGACAAATCCGATAAGCGTCAGCCACAGACCGACGACGAGGGAGTATTGCATCCACCCCGCCGACCGGGCGGCCGCCGCGCCCACGGCGGGTCGCGCGGTCAGCAAAGGCCAGATCGGAAGCCTGAAGGCTCGCATGGGATGAGGATGGCCGCCCCTTGCGTTCCGGACAACCGGATTCGCGCGTCTGTGCCCTTCCGCCGGCAAGGTTAGATTTGCTCACCGGCCGGACCAGATTAACTCGTTTGCCGCCCGTCCCGTCGTGCGCGAACCTGCTTATCAGGAGGTACGAGGCATGGCACAGATCCGGACATTTCCCCTACGGCAAGCATTTCGTCCCGACCCCGAGCCGCCGCTGGCCGAACTGATCGACGATCCCGTCACCCAGGCGGTGATGCGGCGCGACGGCGTCACGCGCGAGGCGCTGGTCCGGATGCTCGAGTCCGCGCGAAGCCGGATCGCGACGCCACCGATGACGCGCTGCTGCGCCTAGTCGCGTTCAGGCGCGATCGGAAGCGGCCGGCTCGACAAGTCGCGCCACAAGCCGGCGTACGATCGGGCCGAAGACGAGGATCGCGGGAAACGCGGCCGCCCAGGAGATCATCCACGAGCCGAACCATCGTGCCGGCATGCCGGGCACGAAGCCGATCGCGAGGACTGTCGCGATCAGGCTGACGATCGACGTCATCATGAAGGTAAGGATCAGTCCGAACAGGACCGACGCCATCCGGTTCGGCAGGCGGCGCATCGCGTGAATTCCGGCTTTTGTTCCGATTTCCGGACCGGCACTCGCTGCCGGCCCGGGCGATGAGATTGGCTCATTTCCCGGTGAATGGAAAGCATCGCCGATGTACATCGCGACACTTTCGTTTGCGGTATACATCTTGCTTAATGTTCGTAAGCATTCGCTTCAACCGAACAGGAGGCCCCGATGAAGTCCGCACGTGTTCTGCTTGGCGCATTGGCCGCGATCGCGTTGGCGATCCAGACCTCCGCCGCATTCGCCCAGACATGCCAGCCCGCCGTGACGCCGCCGCGCATCGCGACCGCCGGCAAACTGGTGCTTTCGATCAATCCGGTTCTTCCGCCCATGCAGTTTGTCGACGAGCGCGGCGTGCTGCGCGGCCTGAACGTCGAGCTCGCCGACGAGATTTCCAAGCGCCTCTGCCTGACGCCGGAGCATATCCGCATCGATTTCCAGGCGATGGTCCCGGGCCTGCAGGCCGGGCGCTGGGACGTGATCAACACCGGCATCTTCTGGACCGAAGAGCGCTCGAAGATCATGTATCTCGTGAATTACGGCAGCCAGGCCGTCAGCGTGCTGACCCCGAAGGGCAATCCGCAGAATGTGCGCGCGATCGACGATCTCGCGGGCAAGAGCATCGCGGTGGAAACCGGGACCTACGCCGAGCGCAAGCTGCGCGACTTCAACACCGACTTCCAGGCACGCGGCCTGAAACAGATGACCATCCGCACCTTCAACACCGGTGCGGAAGGCTATCAGGCGCTTGCAGCCGGGCAGGTCGATCTTTCCGGCAGCATCGACATCACTGCCGCCGAGATAGCACAGCGCAGCGACATGGTCTGGGCGATCAAGGGCGTCGGGGGCGCTCCCATCGCCTTCGCGTTCCGCGACAAGGCGCTGGCCGATGCCTTCGCGGGCATCCTCAACGCGATGAAGGCGGACGGAACCTACGACCGGCTGATGGACAAGTACGGGTTCGCCAAGCACGCCGGACAGTTCCAGATCAACGGCCCCGGCCCGCAGTAGGCCGATGCGCGGATTCGACTGGAACGCATTCTTCGGATATCTCCCGAACCTGTATCTCCTCGAAGGCGTCGTCACGACGGTCTGGCTGACCGTCGCGGCGATCGCCGGCGGGTTCTTCGTCGGGCTGGCGCTCGCACTTGCCGTCGCGTCCGGATTCCGGCCGGCAGTCAGTGCGGCGAACGCCTATGTCTGGATCTTCCGCGGCACGCCGCTCCTCATCCAGCTGATCATCATCTATACCGGCCTGCCGCGCCTCGGGCTCAAGTTCTCGGTGATCGAATCGGCGCTCATCGGCCTGATCCTCAACGAGGGCGCCTATCTTTCGGAAATCATCCGCGCCGGCTTCCTGTCGGTGCCCAAGGGCCAGCGGGAGGCGGCGCGTTCGCTCGGGCTGTCGCCGTGGCACACGCTGCGCTTCGTCACGATGCCGCAGGCCATGCGGCTGATCGTGCCGCCGCTGGGCAACAGCGTGAACAGCCTCCTGAAGGCGACGTCGATCACGTCCGTCATCTCGATGGAAGAGCTGCTGCGCCGCGGGCAGGTGCTGATCCAGCTGCGTTTCGAAGTGCTGGAGATCTTCAGCGTCTGTGCGTTCTACTATCTCGTGCTCACCTCGCTGTGGGACATCGTCCAGCGCCGGCTCGAGCGGAACTTCGGGCGCGCCTATGCCGAGACGCGCCCGCCGCAACGTGACCAGGCCTAGAACCGGACCGGGAGCATCATGAGCACGACACGACGCATCGAGAGCATCCCGCTTGGCGACACCGTTCCGGGCATGCGGCGCACGCTGAAGGTCCTGCGTTACGGCAAGCCGGGTGCCCGGCCCAAGGCCTATCTGCAGGCCGCGATCCACGCCTGCGAGATGACGGGCACCGTGGCACTCGCAGCACTTGCCGACCTGCTGGATGCGGCCGAAGCGAAGGGGCAGATCAAGGGCGAGATCGTCGTCCTGCCGATGTGCAATCCGATCGGCTATGGCCAGTTCCTTTTCGGCGAACAGTCCGGCCGCTTCGAGCACGGCGGACGGGACAATTTCAACCGCGGGCACTACGAGATCTCGGATGCGGTCGCGCAGGCGGTCGAAGGGAAACTCGGCGCCGACCCTGCCGCCAACGTCGCGACGATCCGGCGCGCGGCCCTCGACGTGATCGCCTCGATCCCGGTCATCAGCGACATGACGAGCTGGCGCACGAAGCTGCTCGCGATGGCGATCGACGCCGACCTCGCGTTCGACATCCATTCCGATCTCGACGCGGCCGTGTTCATGTACGTGAACAAGGACGATTGGCCGGGTGCGACGGACGTGGCGGGCTTCCTCGGCTGCGCGGCGACGGTCCTGAACGCGCCCTATACCGCGTCGACCAACTTCTCGGGCGTGGTCGGCTCGCTTTGGCCGCGGCTGGCCGAGCGGTTCGGCCCCGCCATACCGGTCCCCAACGCGTGCACGGCCGTGCTGCTCGAACTTCGCGGCCGCCACAGCGTGTCGCACGAGCTGGCGCAGGCCGACGCGCGGCGGTTCTTCGCGCTCCTGCAGCATCGCGGCATGATCGCGGGCGATCCCGGGCCGATGCCCGCCCTGCTCGCACCGGCCACGCCGATCCTGGGCATGGACGTGGGCTATGCGCCGTTCGCGGGGCCTGCGGTCTACCATGTGCGGCCGGGTACCCGCGTGAGCGAGGGAACCGCGATCTGCGACGTCCTCGACCCGCTGGCCGAAACGCCGGAGGCCCGGTGTGCCACGCTGCGCGCGCGGACATCGGGCATGCTCTATGCCCGGCCCATCGACGGAATGGTCGTCTATCCCGGTCAGGTCATGTTCCGGATCGCCGGCCCCGAGCCGCTGGCACACCGCATGGGAAGATCCTGGCTCGACGACTGAAGCCTAGGGCCGGCGGAACCTAGCAAGCCGCAAGGCGGCGTCGGCGTTTACGGCATAATCCGGCATCTCGCCCCGGCCAAGCGATGCCACCTGCCGCACGGTGTCGAAGGCCTGATGCGAGACGGCCTGGGACGTCAACCCGCCGACATGCGGGGTGGCGATCACCTTGGGATGTGCCGCGACTTCCGGTGACGGCATCTGGTCTGGCGCCATGCCGACATCGACGGCCGCGCCTGCGAGGTGGCCGGCGTCGAGGGAAGCGAGCAAGGCGGCTTCGTCGACAAGTTCGCCGCGGGCGAGATTGACGAAGAACGCGCCACGCCCCATCGCCGCAAATGCGGCGGCCCCCATCAGATTCCGGGTCTCCGGCAATGCCGGCGCCAGGCACACGACGAACCGCGAGCGGCGCAGCAGCTCGGCCAGCTCGACGCGCTCGATGCCTTCGGGAACCGCGTCGGGATCGGGGTCGGCGGCAAGGACGGTCATGCCGAGCGTGCGCGCGATCGCACCCAGCCTGCGGCCGATGGCACCGCATCCCACGATGCCAAGCGTGGCGCCGGCAAGCTGGATGCCCATCCGGATGTCCGGCGCACGGCCAGCCCGATATGCCGACACCGCCGCGCTGGTCCCGCGGCCGAGATCCACCATGCAGCCGATGGCGAGCTCCGCGACCGAATCGACGAATCCGGCCGAGGCACGCGTGACCAGCACGCCGGCAGCACTCGCCGCCACGACGTCGACATTGCGGATATCCATCGCGCAGCGCACGAAGGCGACCAGATGCGGCGAGCGGTCGAACAGCATCGCGGGAGCCGCTGTCTGACGGTCCGATACGATGACCTCGCAACCGCCGGCGATCTCGACCAGTGCCGCGGCCCCGAGCGGCTCTGCCGTCGGGTTGAGGCGGACGTCGCCCAACCGGCGCAACTCGGCAAGCGCCGCTTCGCCGTAGTAGCGGGTGCGCGCGTCCGGGGTATGGGTGAGCAGGATGCGCAACAGGAGGCCGCTAGCTGCGCCGCTTGCCGTGGCCGTTTGCCCTGCTTGGTGCCGCGACGGACCCGCGCAGCAGCATCGACGGCGCGAAGCGGAACTCCGCCGGCGGGGTCTCCGGCTGTTTGAGGCGCAGCATGATGCGGTCGACCATCGTGCGCGCCAGTTCGGGCAAAGGCAGGCGCACTGTCGTCAATGGCGGCGAAGTGAACGCACCCAGCGGAATCCCGTCCATGCCGACGACGGAAGCGTCCGAGGGAACCCGGATACCGCACCGGGCAAGACCCGAGATCAGTCCGATCGCCATCATGTCGTTTATCGCGATCGCTGCGGTCGGCCGGTCGGGATGGCGCGCGAACGGCTCCGCAAGGCCCTGCCCCAATTCGGCCATTTCCGCATCTGCGTAGATCGACGCGACGGCTCCCTCGATCACCACGCCCTTGAGGCCGCCCTCGCGGATCGCGGCAAGGAAACCCTTGCGCTTTTCGGCACGGCTGAAGGTCCAGATCTTCGGCGTCAGGAACGCGATCGTGCGATGGCCGGTCGCCGCCAGATGCTCGACCGCGAGACGCACGCCGGCGGCATTGTCCGCCGAGACATAATCGAGGATCGGCCGCGCGTCGCGCCGCGTGTGGCTGTCGTAGCTGACCGCGACAAGACCGCGCTTGGCCGGCGCTTCGAGATGGCTCTCGTCGGCAAGCGAGGAGATGACGATCACGCCGCGCACGCCCTGTGCGGTCATGTCGTCGATGAAGGCGCGCTCATGGCGGGGGTCTCGGTTGGTGTTTCCGACGATGACGCGGAACCCGTAGCGGCGCGACTCCGTCTCGATCTCCCGCGCGAGCATGCCGTAGCTGGGGTTGCCGAGCGAGGGGACGAGCAGGCCGATCATCGACGCCTCGCCCGTCTTCAGTTGCCGGGCCGCGAGATTCGGGCGGTAGCCGAGCTGCGACATCGCCTTCTCGACGCGCGCCAGGGTCGCCTCGCCCATGCGGCCGGTCCGGCCGTTGAGAACGTTGGAGACCGTCGAGATCGAGACCTTGGCCAGCCTGGCCACGTCGGTGATGGTCGTCATGCGCGTGTTCTTCGGTTCATGGTGACGCGTCCGGATCCTGGGCCATTCGAGACCCGGACCATCCTCTACCCCAGGACCATGCGTGGAATCCACGATGCCAGTTCGGGAAACAGCACGACCAAGACGAGAACGGCGACTTCTGCGGCAATGAAGGCCCAGCAATACCGGATTGTTTCGCTGTACGAGCATCCGGCGATGCTGGTCGCGACGAACAGCAGGACCGCGACCGGCGGCGTGGTCGAGCCGATCTGCGTCGCCATCACCATCAGCAGGCCGAGATGGAAATCGTCGATGCCGAACTTGCGCCCGATGATGACGGCGACCGGGATCATGATGATCAGGATCGCCATCGAATCGACGAACATCGTCAGGACCAGCATCACTGCCATCAGGATCAGCAGCACGGCGATCCTGGTTCCGGCGACTGACGTGATTCCGGACAGCACCGCGTCGTTGAAGTTCAGGTACGAGAGCAGCCAGCCGAACGCCCCGGCCACGCCGATGATCCCCGACACCAGCGCCGTCGTGATCCCGGCCTGGATGAAGATCTCGGGAAGGTCGCTCAGCTTGACGGTGCGGTAGACGAAGAAGCCGATGAAGAAGCTGTAGAAACACGCGACGACGCCCGCTTCCGTCGCGGTGAAGACGCCGCCGAGGATGCCGCCGAGCACGAGCACCGGTGCCAGCAGTGCCGGCCACACGAGGACCGCGGCGCGCATCACGACGGCCAGGACGAACCGGCCCGACGTGCGGCGCAACTCCGGATAGTCGGGGTGTCTCGAATAGATCGCGATGACGATCATCAGGCCGATGCCGATCAGGATGCCCGGAATGATGCCGCCCAGGAACAGTCCGCCGATCGACACGTTGGCCATCGATCCGTAGACGATCATCGTCATGCTGGGCGGGATGATGGCGCCGATCGTGCCGGCACACGCGACGAGGGCTGCCGCGAAGCCGGGCTTGTAGCCGCGCGACTTCATCGCGGGAACAAGGATCGAGCCGATCGCGGACGTGTCGGCGACGGAGGAACCGGACACGCCGGCGAAGATCATGCTCGAGACGACCGAGGCGTGGCCGAGGCCGCCGCGCCAGTGCCCGACGGCCGCTTCCGCGAACTCGACAAGACGCTTGGAAATGCCGCCGCGCGAGATCAGTTCGCCGGCCAGGATGAAGTAGGGCAGCGCCAGCAGGCTGAAATTGTCCAGCATGGCGAACATCTTCTGGGGAAACAGCGCCGGCACCAGATTGGGCTCGAGAAGGATGCCGGCAAGGCCGACGATCCCCATCACCAGCAGGATGGGGATGCCCAGCGTGATGAGGCCCAGCAGGAAGGCGAAGAGCAGGACGAGCATCATGGCGTCGGCACCGCCGTCTCGGGACGGAAGAAGGCGACGAGCCGGCGGACCGCGATCAGCGCCAGGTAGGCCGCACCGATCACCATGCCCAGATAGACATGATCCATGCGCCAGCCGAGGCCGGGACTGTCCTGGAATTTCGCCACTTCCATCAGGCGCAGCGTGTAGATGCCGATCGCGGCGGCAAGCACGAGCCAGAGGATCTCGATGGCAAGCTCGATCGTCCGGCGCGCCGGCCGCGGAAGGCGGACCAGCAGCGCGTCCATTCCGATATGGGCACCGCGCCGGTAGGCGACGGGGATTGCGATGAAGACCATCCAGACATGGCCGAACTTCTGGAATTCCTCGCTCCAGCTCAACGGCAGGCCGAGGACGAAGCGGTTGAAGACCTGCAGCCCGCCGACCAACGAGAACGCAAGGAAGATGAGGAAGAGCGCGAACTCCATCGCGCGGTCGACGGCGTGCAGTGCGGCTTTCATGTCGGTGTCCCTGGAGCCAGTGCGGCCGGCGGCGCGTTCGGCGCCGCCGGCCGGGGCTCGGCTACTTCGTCGCGCGGATCGTCCGGAGCAGATCTTCCGCGCCGATCTGCTTGGCAAGGTCGTCTTGCACCGGAGCCGCAGCCGAGATGAAAGGCTGCTTGTCAATCTGGTTGATGATCATGCCGCGCGCCTTGAGCGCCTCGAGCGCCTCAGCATCGCGCTGGGACGAGAGATTGCGGTTGACGTCCTGCGCCATCTTCGCCGCAGCGGCAAGAACCGTACGCTCCTTGTCCGTGTAGCCCGACCATTCCTTCATCGAGCACGCCGTGACGGTCGGTCCGAACAGATGGCCGGTGAGCGTCACGTACTTCGCGATCTCGTAGTATTTTCCGGTCAGCACGACCGGCGGCGCATGCTCGAAGCCGTCGAGCACGCCCGTCTGGAGCGCCGTATAGACCTCGCCGAACGCCATCGGCGTGGCGCTGGCGCCCATCGCGTTCAGCGCTGCGACGTACGTGGGCGTCTGGATGGTGCGGATCTTGAGGCCCTTGAGGTCGGCAGCCGTCTTGATTTCCTTCTTCGAGGTGACGACGTTGCGGTAGCCCCAGCTGTCCTGCCAGCCGAGCACCTTGATGCCGCGACCCTCGTACTCCTTTGCAAGCGCTTGGCCGACAGGGCCGTCGAGCACGTTGTGCGCGTGGTCGTAGCCCTTCCACATGAAGGGCAGGTCGAGCACACCCATGCGGCGCACGAAGTTGTTGTGGATCGCGGTCCCGCCAATGTGGCACGTGGCGCCGGCACCCAGCTGCATGCCTTCGACGACCGCGCGCTCTTCGCCGAGCGCGTTCGCCGCATAGATGCGCGCATCCAATGTGTCGGAGTATTCGTTGATGTAGTTTTTCATCACCCACGCGACCATGTGGTTGTCGTTGCCGAGATCGGCAGCGGTCGCGTGGGACAGCTTGACCTGCTTCTTGGTCTGGGCGGTTGCGGTGTTCGGCGAGATGGCGGCGGCGGCAAGTGCCGCTGCGGCGACGAATCCGTACAGCATGGTCTTGCGGATCATGGCGTTTCTCCCCTCTGGCGTTGGCTGCCCGGCTTATGCCGGATCTGCCTTGGTATATCGATTTAGTAGAACGTTACACCAGAACGCCGCCGAGTCAAGCCGGCGGCGGGTGCCAGGAGGGCGGGGTGCTGAAACGCGACCGGGAGCCCGCGCAAGGCAGGCTCCCGGCCGCCGGAGAATTCGACGCGATCAGTCGGCCTGGCGCTGGGAAGATTCCGCCGTACCGCCCGCCTTCGGCCAAGGCAGGATCATCGAGACTCGGGCCTTGTAGCGACGGTACTCGTCGCCGAACACGTCGATCAGGTCGCGCTCTTCGAGGGCGATGCCGACGAAGATGTACGCCGTGGTCACGGCCGCGAACAGGAGATGGCCGACCGTCATCGTGGGGGCCGCCCAGAACGCGATGATGAAACCCAGATAGAGCGGATGGCGGACGAACTTGTAGAACAGCGGCGTACGGAAGCGATGCCCGGCCATCTCCCGGCCGACGAGGTTGTAGGCAACCTGGTTCAGGCCGAACAGCTCGAAATGGTTGATCAGGAACGTGCTCGACAGCACGAGACCGAAGCCGGCGAACGACAGGACCGTGACCGCCATCGCGATCGACGGGTCATTGATCTGCCAGACCACGCCGGGGATCGGCTGCCAGTGCGCGAACAGGGCGATCAGCACGAGGCTGGAGAGCAGCACGTAGGTGCTCCGCTCGACCGTCTTCGGCACGTACTGCATCCACCATTCCTTGAACTGCCGGCGGGCCATCACGCTGTGCTGGATCGCGAACAGCGACATCAGCGCCAGGTTCACGAGCAGCGCTTCGGATATCGGCCCGACGGCGCCGGAATCGATGTGCTTGGGCACAAGCATGCCTTCGACGAAGCCGATCGCGTAAAGGAACGTGACGAAGAACACGATGTAGGACGCGACGCCATAAGCGAACGCGATGAAACGGGTCATTGGCTCCTCCGATTTTGAAGTCGATCGAGTTGCCGGCGGGCACTGCGACAGCAAATGCTTCCGCGTGCGGGCGTATGCGACTCGAAAGAGGGTGGTCAGGCCGCAGTGAGTAAAGTGCGGGTCGACTCCGACGAATGACCAAACGTCCAAGAATCGATGCTCAAAATCCAGTTTTCAGCATGCAGCATATGATTGTATTGAATTTCGGGTGATTTTCCGATCATCGGCGCCAAAGGCTTTCCGAAGCGGCCGGGCGGTGTCTCGGCGCCAAGGAGAGTCCGTCGCGGGTGTGAATTCGTTTTACAGTGTGTATTCAATGGGGCGACATTGCGGGTCGCGACGGGTTGGAAAAGGAACAGGGCATGGATGCGGCAACACGGGCACGAATGGCGGCGGAATCGCTGGGCGACGGCCCGGTCGGTCTGCTGCGCGAGATGATCGCCCGGCAGCGGGACGGCGAGGATGCCGTGCAGGCCTGCTTCGCTGCTGCCTGCGAAGCGGCCGGTGCCGAGGTCACACGCCATCGCTATCTGCCGTCCGACGTCCGGCCGCGCGAGGAATTTGCAGCGGGCCAGGTCATCGCGCCCGAGCCGCGCGAGGCGGTCGTCGCCCGCCTGAAGGGTACGGGCGGCGGGCGCAGCCTGCTGGTGTTCGCGCATCCGGACGGCGAACGGTTCGAGCCGGCACACGGCTGGCGCCATGATCCGTTCGGCGGCGCCATCGAGAACGGCCGCATGCATGGCTGGGGCATCGCCGACGATCTCGCCGGCGTGGCGACGATGGCCGGCGCGCTGCAGGCGCTGGCCAAAGGCGGGCTCAGGCCCGCCGGCGACGTGATCTTGTGCAGCACGCCGTCCAAGCGCCATGCGCGCGGCGTACATGCACTTCTCCAGGCAGGCATGCGCGCCGACGCTTCGGTCTATCTGCACCCGGCGGAATCGGGCAAGGGCATGCGCGAGGTGAAGACGCTCGCCCCCGGCCAGCTCGTGTTCCGGATCACCGTCGCCGGCCGACTGCCGGCCACGAACGAGCCCGACCACACGGCCTTCGCGCACAACGCCGTGAATCCGGTCGGAAAGGCACTGCTGGTCTGCCAGGCACTCGCCGCACTCGACGCAAGGCGTGGCACGCGCGTCGTGCATCCCACGCTGCAGGCGGCGATCGGCCGCTCGACGAACCTGCTGGTCGGCGATTTCGCCACGCTCGGCGACGGACGGGAGTCGCGCATCGCACCTAGTGTCCGCGTGTCCTGCGCGCTGTCGTTTCCGCCCGGCGAGAAGCTGGCCGACGTGCAGGCGGAAGTCGCCGCCGCGATCGCCGAGGCCGTCGCCGCGGATGCGTATATGCGCGATACGCCGCCGCTCGTCGAGTTCCTGTCGGGCGTGACCGGCGCCGAAGTGCCTGCGGGCCATCCGCTTCGCGCGGCCGTCGACGCCGCGATCCTGGAAGTGACCGGCAAGGCGCCGGTCGCCAATCCGCTGCACACGTCGTCCGACATCCGCAATCCGATCGTGCAGAGCGGCATCCCGTGCGTCGGCCTGGGCCCGTTGTGCGGCGATCTCACGCAGAACGGCTCGCGCGACGAATGGGTCGATGTCGCGGACTACCGGCGCGGCGTGGGCGTGTTGGCGGGCGCCATCGCGCTGTGGTGCGGGCTCGCCTAGACGTCGAGGTTCGCCGGCTGGCCTGTGCCGGGTTCTGCGGACACCGAGATAGGTTCGATTACGGATCAGACACCACCCTCAACCGGGTGAGTTCACGGGCTCAGGCCACAGCAGTCATAGAAACTCGACGGTCATTGACCTCTGCCAGCAGGAAAGTACTTTCTTATTCTTCATCCTTTGACGAAGCGACCGCTGCGATCTGCTCTTCCTGCCAAGCGGCATATGACTTCTTTGTGCCTTTAACGCACCAAGAAGTACGGCCATTGTCCGGTCGCCCCACGATTACAGCTGAAGCGGCACTCGGGCTACGGAATGCGTAGTCGCGATAGAAGCGCAAACGCCCTGCCGCTCCGGGGATAAGCACACCCTCTTCGATAAGCCGCCGATGGAGTTCCTTGTAGTGGTGAGATGCAGTACCAATCCAAGATTCCTGCGCCTGAGAATTAGCGAAAACGACAAAGTCGCCGTCCATTTCACGTGCCTCGGCGCGAATATCATGCTTCTTGCTGATCAACTCGAAGATGGGAGATTCTGCTTCTATGACTTGATCAGCTCCCGCAGGCGCGATGGCTGCGGACTCGATTCTTGGCTGATCTTTCAGAAGCTCAAGTCCCAGTACTGGCAATACAATGCGTAATTGCTCAATGAAGAATTCCATATCGGAGAGATCGCCTTCGGGTAGTTGGCTGTGGTCCGGTGCCGTACCGTTGAGCAGCTTGGCCCGCCCTGCCCCATTGGCTATGGCAATCAGACGGCTTTCCAAGTATCGCGCATGCGCCTTCGTCAGATTTTGATCCTTGCTAGTAACCACGCAAGTTCGCTCCCAGAATTCCTTGGCGTTGTCTTTGTTGTGCTGAACAAGTCTCTTGCCCACATTGTCGGTTTCGCCCACATAGACCAAAGGCTTGAGACCTTCCTCTGGGTCAGCTCCGGCCAGGATATAGATCCCGGTCCGCCCAACTTCGGGCCGCTGAATTAAATCGGCTAGACGCGATCGTGGGGCCAGAATTACGTGGCCGGTCCAATTCATGATCTCGGCGGTGATAATTCCACCCGGCGTTCCGTCAGCAAGAAAAAGACGGATGGATCGACCCTTTGTCACGCCCTCACCTCAGTCAGCATGGCCCGAATGCGACATAGATGTAGCGATCCACAGTAAGTGAGATTCGCCGGCGGCTAAGTTGTTGTTCGTGCTGTACGGCAAAAACTGCATGTCGTCGATGAATTGCAGAGTAAGTGAGATTCCGCGTTGTTGGAATCAGAGAACATGAGATTCGAAATTCAGCCTTCATAATTTCAACTATTTACGATCTTCAAAACGAGCAGTTACGAACTGCGATTTTCGCCGACGCTCTACGAGCATCCCGCAGTCGATACGAATAGAAGTTGACGACCTCTGCTTTAGAACATTCAGTGAACTCGTCTTTTGAAAACGAGGTTCAAATGTTCACGCTGTCCTGCCGCAGCTGCCGCCACTGGGAGTGTCGCTCCGACGAGCGATCGGGTGTCTGCCGCTTTTCCCCGCCCCGCAGCCTCACTCTGCTCTCCGCCACCGACGATCCCGAGCTTCGGGTCGTCTGGCCCGTGACCCTTGCCGACGATCGTTGCGGAGCTTGGAACGGCAACGCCCATCGCTACCGTGGCACAGCCAACGCTGGCCGCACATCGGAGGCCGGGTAAGTCATGTTCATTCCCGATAACGAAACCGAACTCGCCAAGCTGGTTCTCTGGACCAATCCTCCGAAGGACGAGATCAACGGGCGCCATCGCTCGAGATGGCTACTGGAGAACCTGGAGGAGCGACCGGCGCTCAAGTTCGTCGATGTGCCGAAAAAGGAAGAGGAGCTCTTCAAGTTTGCGCTAAAGCTCCGGGCTGTCGGCCGGCCAGGGCTCTAT
This sequence comes from Tagaea sp., assembly GCA_965279525.1. GTDB lineage: Bacteria > Pseudomonadota > Alphaproteobacteria > CACIAM-22H2 > CACIAM-22H2 > Tagaea. The sequence continues at coordinate 688,292 of CBDIIB010000005.1, forward strand.
ATCGCGTTTCTGGTCGTTCTGGCGCTGGGTGGGCATCCCTTCGCGTGCTTGATCACCGCCGGGATCCTTACCCAGCGGATCGCAGAGGGTACGTGTCGGAACGAGCGAGTCCTGAGGCGCCGGATCAATGGGTGGCTAAGCACCCCCAAGGCAGCCGACTTCACGAAGGCACTCGGTCTTCCGTCGATACTGTTCACATTGGATTTCGACGAGAAGCGCATGGCCAGGGCTGCCGACCGGACAAGCGAACTCCGTCGCCAGATCGATCTTAACGAGCGGAAGGTCACGCTCATCGAAGGAACGCTCGAGAAGTGGAAGTCGGATGCGTCCAGTTCGGAGCGCTATGTCCGCCTCAACCGTTCACTGGACCTCAAAGGCAATGTCGATCGTGTCAGCAGCGACCGACTGATCATTGCCCTACGCCACGAATACCCCTGGGCAGACGAACTTCTCCGGGATATCGGGATAGCCCTGACGCTCTCGATTTCCTCGGGCAAGCCGTGGCTTGCACTCCCACCGCTCTTGCTCGTGGGGCCAGCGGGCGTCGGGAAGACCCGCTTCGTGCGGCGTCTGTCCGAACTCAGCGGTGTTCCCTTCCGAGTGGTCAATGCCGGTGGCAGTTCCGACAGCCGGGACTTCTCCGGGACCGCCCGCGGCTGGGGAAGCGCCAAGCCGGCCCGGATCGTCGAGATCCTTCGCGAGACCGAGACCGCCAATCCAATCGTCCTGATCGACGAGATCGACAAGGCCGGAGGCAGTGACCGAAACGGCCGAATGACAGCAACTCTGCTGACCATGCTGGAGCCAGAGACGCGCGGAAGGTTCTACGATGAGGCACTCGCTGCAAATGTCGACTTGTCGCACGTGAACTGGATTCTCACGGCAAACGACATCAGCTTACTTGGCCAGCCACTCCTGTCCCGCGTTCGGTTGGTCCGAATGCCGCAGCCGCCAGCCGCTCATGCCGGCCGGATCATCGAGACAGTCGTTGCTGACATCGGGCGCAAGCGCGGATGGCCGAAAGATGCCCTCCCCGAGCTTGAGGTGGAGGTGAAGTGCGCGCTGATCGCTGCAATAGAGAGGGGTATGTCGCCTCGGCGGCTCAATGCCGTTCTCGAAGAGATTCTTGCGATCGAGACGAGGCGGCGATTGGTATCATGATGGCCTGAGCCCATTGACTTCACATTTGGTCGAAGCGGGACGATTAGAACACGCGACCCCAGTCCCCCACGATTTCCGATTATTCGATGATTTCAATGTCGATTCCCACATTTCCCGGCATTTAAGGGAACCGATTGGAAATCAAGGGCAACGAATGCACGTCGCCAAATTTGGTACGGGCGGCAAGTCACCTATCCAGGCTGTCCGTCAGGTCGGCTGAGGGCCAAGATGGGCAAGAAACGCACAAAGAATATCGCAAACCCGCTCGCCCAAAGCGCACCCGAAAATCCGATCAACTCTTGTCCAAAATCTCCGCCGAATATCGGGCCGACAATGGCGCGGCCAGCAGCCGCGGCACTTACAAGCACATAGGCCGAGACAAGCCAGCCATCGGCGAGAATCGGGCGCCCCGTGTGGCCAAGCGATGCACGCGACATCACGCCCAAGATCATCGTTCCGAATGCGCCAAGTGTGATCGCATGGAGGGCCATGGTCTGCGTACCGATCCCAAGCCCTGCCGCCGATGCCCATATCGCAAATCCGGCGACCAGCCACGCATAGCCGAGATGAAGGACCCAGACGATCGGCATGCCGACTGTTGCCATCGGCTTCCAGCCCAGCAGACGTACGAAGTTCAAGACAGTTGCCAGCGCGGCCAGCGCGGCGATCACGGAATCCGGAACGCTGGCGGCATCCGCAAGGAAGCAGAGCAGTACCGAGGCGATCGCCGCCTTGTCGAGGGCCGGTCTGCCGGCAAGCTCGATCTGTAGGCCTGCGCCCCGCAGTGCGTTCTGCGTAAATGCTGGGATGATCCGGCCGCCGATGGTCGCGACAAGCGCGGTGACGATACCGATCGCCAGATACAGGGATGGACGCGCCACGTCTTGCCACACGCCGGTTGCGTCGAGATGCACCACCAGATTGGTGCCGGAGAGCACGATGAGAAGCCCGACAATTGGGGCGTTTCGAAAGAGCCGCTTCTCCATGATCGCTCGCCCTGCCCAAATCGCGAGAGCCGGCAGAAAGCCAATATCGAGGAGAGCGAAGGCGATCGGGGTAGTTTCCGCAACGGTCCAGGCAGCGACCCGCCCTGTCGCCCATAAGAAAAACAGCAACGCGAGAGCAGATCCACGTAGCGGCGCCACGCCAGTCCAGTTCGGAACGGCCGTCAGCAAGAAGCCTGCAAGCGCGGCAGCGACGAACCCGAAGATCATCTCGTGCGCATGCCACAACATGGCCGGCAGGACCGGCTGGAATTCGACGTGCCCCACCCAAACGAGAATCCAGCCGACTGCTCCCCAAACCGCATAGAGAGCTGCGCCGAGGAAGAATGGCCGGAAACCATATGCGAAGACAGCAATACGCCCTTTTGGGGTCACCTGCGTCGGTCCCTTATGTTTCGCGAAAGACAACTTCTATCAGAATCTGTCAGCCGCCGCCGAGCCAGCGGCAGTACAATCGCATCTTCCAGTTCCAGCACGCGACGCTGAGACTCGATGAATCTTTTCAAGGCAGCGCGAAGGCTGTCGCCAATAGCTCGATCAATGCGAACAGTCTCGAGTTCGTTCACGATAGCCAAGCATTCGGCAGCGTCTCGCGCCGGCTCGTTGGCAACCATTTCGAGAATTCTCTCTAACCCATCTGCACTTCCGCAGCGTATCCGAAGCAGCGGAAACAGTCCTTCGTCCTCGTCCAGCACATGGCGCGCCAAGTCCGACAGTATGAAGTTGATCGCGAGATGCGCTATGGCAAAGCGAGAACCCGCTTTCGGCTCTGATCCAAGTCGCGCCAGCAACGAAAGGAGTGCGCGCACTCGATAGTTCTCGGTCTCGAGATAGTCGAGCGGCTCCGCAATAAGGCGCAGATCTGCAGCCCCGATGGCAAATACATCTCCGGCAATACTGCCTCTCGTACCTGCTCCCGCCATTCCGACATCCACCGTTTCACTGTTCGGTCACGCCCAATCCTTCGACGCGATAGCAGAACGCCAAGCCTTCAATATACGTCCGGAGTGCCTTGAGATAGGCACGCTCCTCAATCTGGCGGGCAATCTGGTCGCGGACGGTTGCGTAGGGCAAAGGTCGGCCGTCGGCGCGGCGCAGCAGGCGAACGATATGGTAGCCATAGCGCGTCGGCACCGGGGCAGCACATGTCTCCCCTTCATCGAGGCTGAAAAGATAGGTCTCGAACTCCGGGACCGTCGTTCCCCGGACGATCTGACCAAGCCAGCCGCCTTGGCTTGCTGACGGGCAGGCGGAGTGCGCTTTCGCAAGGGCCTCGAACCGATCCGGCGTTCGCTCAATTTCGGCAAGCGTCGCTTGTGCTGCGGCAAGAGCAGCCGACCGTCCTTCCGGGTCATCCGGTGCTGCAGCAAACAGAATGTGCTGGGCTTCGAGCAGGTCGGGACTGCGCAAATCTCCGCCCTTTGCCTCGAACCACGCCCTGCATGCCGCTTCGTCGGCCGGAGGGACATTTACCTCTTGTTCGAGGACGTCCTCGATCGCTTGTACGATCGCCGGCTCAGATATCGCATCGGTCGCGAGGAGGCCCAGCTCAACCGCACGACGACACAGGATTTCCCGGACGGCGACCGCACGGGCGGCCGCAAGGCGCGATTCGTCGAGCGACTTCGCCGGCCGATACTGCATCTCGGCGGCGACGGCCGCGTCGGGCAACGCATGCCCATCGATCCGGATCGGATCGAGGCGGGGCTGGTCAGACATGGCGGGCACCTCCACGACGGCGGACGACCTGATAGCTGCGGAACACGTAGCCGACCGGCGCGCTCCAGATATGGACCAGACGCGAGAACGGAAACACGAGGAAGAGCGTCATCCCGAGGACGAGATGCAGCCGGTAGGGCCACGCCACGCCGGCCAGGAGCTCCGCATCGCCGCCGCGGAACGTGACGACATGCTGCACCCATTCTGAGAGAACCAGCATGACGGACCCATCAGGATGCTGCAGCGAATACGGAATCGTCACAAGTCCGAGTGTGAGCTGGATCCAGAGCAGAGCCAGAACGACGATATCCATCGTCGAGCTCGTCGCGCGGATACGGCTGTCGGTCAGGCGCCTGTGCATCAGGATCGTCAACCCGATCCAGCACACGACGCCAAAGACGCCGCCCGCGACAATCGCGATCATCTGTTTGAGCTCCACGCCGAGTCCGAGCGACGTGTAGAACTCATGCGGTGTGAGCAAACCCACAAGATGACCCGCGAAGATCGCGAGGATCCCGATATGGAAGAGATTGGAGCCCCATCGCAGGCTTCGGCCGCGCAGCATCTGGCTGGAACCGGAGCGCCACGAATACTGTTCACGGTCAAATCGTATAAGGCTGCCAACGAGGAAGACCGTAAAGCAGACATACGGATAGATCTCGAACAGGAATTTCTCGATCGCATGCATGGCGATTCCTCCCCTTCAACCGGCATTCATTCGGGCGACCCAGTCGGCAGCCTTGCCGCACCCGGCACCGGCTGTACCACCAGGCCCGGCATCACCCGGCCCAAAGCGGACTTCGGATTCGGCCCAATCCCGGTCGATCTCTTCCAGCGTGGGATCCCGTTCGGGAAGGCCGTCATCGGCAGGTACCGAATTCTCACCCGCCAGCTCGCGCACTGCCGAAAGCACCCCCGCATAGGGGCTGCCGCGCTTGGCAAGGCGCAACTGGATGGGGGCCAGCAACGGAGCGACTTCACGCAACATCGCGCGCGCGTCGACGACCGGTATCTGCGCAAGGAATTCGAGGATTACCGGTAGATAATCCGGCAACTGCGATGCGGTGACCTCGAAGCCACTTTTGCGGTAGTGGGCGAGCAGGTCGACCATCGCGGGACCGCGTTCGCGCGAATCGCCATGGACGTGCTCAAACAGGTGAAGGGAAAGTGAGCGAACGCGATCGAACAACTCGACCCAGCGTTCCTGGATCGTCAGCAGATCATGCGCACCCAGCATCTCTGCTGCCGCTTCGACCCGGGCTAACGCCAGTGGCCCGAGCAGCCCCTCCGCACGGATAGCTTGCCGGATGTCCGGCAAGGCAGCCTGCATGTCTGCGCTTGGGTAGTCGAGCATCGCGCTCAGCGCCTTGAAGGTCTTCATCGTCAGACCTCCACCTTGCCGGGTGCGCCGACCCGCTTTCGCGGGCCGAAAAGGGAAGCTTCATTGGGTCCATCCGAGCAGCCGTTTCCGAACGTGAAACCACACGAGTTCTTGAGGTCGTAGGCATTCTCGGCGTATTCGCGATGCGTCGTCGGAATGACGAAGCGGTCCTCGTAGTTGGCGATCGCCAGCGTGCTGTACATGTCCTCGACCTTTGCCTTGTCGAGGCCGACCCGCGCGAGTACTTCGAGATCTTCACGCGATTCGACATGACGCGCACGCATGAAGGCGCGCATGGCAAGCATCCGCTCCAGTGCAAGCGCGACGGGCGCTTCGTCGCCGGCGGTCAGGAGATTGGCGAGGTAGCGGAGCGGGATGCGCAGCGAGCGCACGTCCGGGATGCCGCCATCCTGTTCGATCTTGCCAGCGTCCGCGGCAGCCTGGATCGGCGACAGCGGCGGCACGTACCAGACCATCGGCAACGTGCGGTATTCCGGATGCAGCGGAAAGGCGATCTTCCAGTCGATGGCCATCCGGTAGACGGGGGATTTCCGGGCGGACTCCATCCATGCCTCCGGGATCCCCTCCGTCCGCGCCGCCGCAATCACCTCCGGATCGTTCGGGTCGAGAAAGACCGAGAGCTGGGCGGGATAGAGACCCTTCTCGTCTTCCACGCTCGCGGCAGCCTCGATCCTGTCGGCATCGTAAAGCATTACGCCGAGATACCGGATGCGTCCGACGCAGGTCTCCGAACAGACGGTCGGCTCTCCGACCTCAAGGCGTGGATAGCAGAGGATGCACTTCTCCGCCTTCCCGCTCTGCCAATTGTAATAGATCTTCTTGTAGGGGCACGCGGACACGCACATGCGCCAGCCGCGGCATTTGTCCTGGTCGACGAGGACGATGCCGTCCTCCTCGCGCTTGTAGATCGAACCCGAAGGACAGGCCGCCACGCAGGCAGGATTCAGGCAGTGCTCGCACAGGCGCGGCAGGTAGAACATGAACGTGTTCTCGAACTGACCGTGGATCTCCTTCTGGATGCCTTCGAAGTTGCGGTCCTTCGAGCGCTTGGCGAATTCGGTACCGAGGATTTCCTCCCAGTTCGGCCCCCACTCGATCTTCTCCATCCGCCGGCCGTCGAGCAGCGAGCGCGGACGGGCAGTCGGGAAGTTCTCCATCTGAGGCGCGCTCTGGAGATGTTCGTAGTCAAACGTGAAGGGCTCGTAATAGTCGTCGATTTCCGGAAGGTGCGGATTGGCGAAAAGCTGGGCGAGAATCCGCCATTTGCCGCCGAGCTTCGGCCGGATTCGGCCATTCGCTTGCCGGACCCACCCCCCCTTCCACTTGTCCTGGTTTTCCCAGTCCTTCGGATAACCGATACCCGGCTTCGTCTCGACATTGTTGAACCAGGCGTATTCGACGCCCTCGCGCGACGTCCAGACGTTCTTGCAGGTGACCGAGCACGTGTGGCACCCGATGCACTTGTCGAGGTTCAGGACCATCGCGATCTGCGCGCGGACTTTCATGTTCGTGTCCTCTTCGTTCGGGGGGTGATCACTCTGCTGCCGCCGGCTTGTCCAGCCAGTCGACGGTCGCCATCTTCCGCACGACGACGAATTCGTCGCGGTTGGTGCCGATCGTGCCGTGATAGTTGAAGCCGTAGGCCTGTTGGGCGTAGCCGCCGATCATGTGCGTTGGCTTGATGCAGGTGCGCGTCACCGAGTTGTGGATGCCGCCGCGCGCGTGCGTCAGCTCCGAGCCCGGCACATTCACGATCTTCTCCTGCGCGTGATACATCATCACCATTCCCGCCGCGACGCGCTGGGAGACAACGGCGCGCGCGACAAGCGCGCCATTGGTGTTGAAAACCTCGATCCAGTCGTTGTCCTCCACGCCGATCGACTTGGCGTCGATTTCCGAGAGCCATACGCACGGACCGCCACGCGACAACGTCAGCATCAGCAAGTTGTCGGTATAGGTCGAGTGGATGCCCCACTTTTGGTGCGGCGTTATGAAGTTGAGGGCGATTTCGCGGTTGCCGTTCGGCCGCTTGGCGAGAAGCGGCTCGATCGTCTTGGTATCGATCGGCGGCTTGTAGACGCACAGCGCCTCGCCGAATGCCCGCATCCAGGGATGATCCTGATAGAGCTGCTGGCGTCCGGTCAGCGTACGCCACGGGATCAGTTCATGGACGTTCGTCCAGCCCGCGTTGTAGGTAATGTGTTCGCTCTCAATGCCCGACCAGATCGGCGACGAGATGATCTTGCGCGGCTGGGCCTGGACATCCCGGAAGCGGATCTTTTCATCCTCGCGCGCCTTGGCAAGGTGCGTGTGGTCGCGACCGGTGAATGTCCCGAGCGACTCCCAGGCCTTGACGGCGACGTGTCCATTGGTCTCCGGGGCGAGTGACAGCAGCATCTCCGCCGCATCGATATCGGTCTCGATCCGCGCGAGCCCCTTCGACACGCCCTCTTCGGCGACCGTCCCATTGAGGGACTTCAAAAACTCGATCTCGGTTCCGGTCTTCCATGCCATGCCCTTGCCGCCGTTGCCGAGCTTGTCCATCAGCGGGCCGATCGAGGTGAATTTCTTGTAGGTGTTCGGATAGTCGCGCTCGACGACGATTACGGCGGGCATGGTCTTGCCGGGGATCGGCTCGACCTCGCCCTTCTTCCATTCCTTCGGCTCGAAGGCCTGGCCGAGCTCGGCCGGGGCATCGTGCAGCAGCGGCAAAAGCACGACGTCCTTCTCGACGCCGAGATGGCCGACGGCGAGTTCCGAAAACCGCTTTGCGAACCCCTTGAAGATGTCCCAGTCGCTTCGCGACTCCCACGCGGGGTCGACCGCAGCGGACAGCGGGTGGATGAAGGGATGCATGTCGGATGTGTTGAGATCGTGCTTTTCGTACCAGGTAGCGGTCGGCAGCACGATGTCGGAGTACATGCAGGTCGTCGACATGCGGAAGTCGAGCGTGACGAGTAGGTCGAGTTTCCCCTCCGGCGCCTTGTCGTGCCAGGCGACGTCCTGCGGCTTGGTTTCGCCTTCCTCGCCGAGATCCTTGCCGAGCACGCCATGCTGCGTTCCCAGCAGGTGCTTGAGGAAGTATTCGTGTCCCTTGCCGCTGGAGCCGAGAATGTTCGATCGCCACACGAACATGTTTCGCGGCCAGTTCGCCGGATCGTCCGGATCCTCGCACGACATCACAAGGCTGCCCTTCTTGAGGCCACCCGCAACGTGTGCCGGGACTTCCGATCCGGCTGCCGCCGCATCCTTGGCGACATCGAGCGGATTGCGCTTGAGCTGGGGAGCAGACGGCAACCAGCCCATGCGTTCGGCGCGCACGTTGAAGTCAATCAGCGAGCCTTCGTAGCCTTTGGGTGCCAGCGGCGAGAGGATCTCGTCCAGCCGGAGCTTCTCGTAGCGCCACTGGTCGGTGTGCGCGTAGAAGAACGACGTCGAGTTCATGTGGCGCGGTGGTCGATGCCAATCCAGCGCGAACGCCAGCGGCGTCCAACCCGATTGCGGGCGCAGCTTCTCCTGCCCGACATAGTGCGACCAGCCGCCGCCCGGCTGTCCGACGCATCCGCACATCACGAGCATGTTTATCAGCGCGCGATAGTTCATGTCGGCGTGATACCAGTGGTTCATCGCCGCACCGACGATGACCATCGATCTGCCCTTCGTCTTTTCGGCATTGTCGGCAAAGCCGCGCGCGACCGCGATGATCCGGTCGCGCGGCACGCCGCAAATTTTCTCAGCCCAGGCCGGCGTATAGGGATGATCGTCGTCGTAGCTCTTCGCCGCATCGCCGCCAAGACCGCGATCGATGCCATAGTTCGCCATGAATAGGTCGTAGACGGTCGCGACCAGTGCTTCGCCGTCCTTCAGGTGCAGCTTGCGCGCCGGCACGTTACGCACGATCGTGCGCGCGTGGGCCGAGCCCTTGAAATGCGCCGAGCGGGGCGCGTCTTCGGCAGCGAAAAACGGGAACGAAACGCCTGCGACTGAATCGCGCGAGTCGATCAGACTGAGTGCAGGTGACGTCTCCGCGCCGGTCGCGGCGTTGCGGCCTTCGAGGTTCCATTTTCCCTTCTCGCCCCAGCGGAAACCTATCGTTCCGGTCGGCGCATAGGGCGTGCCCGTCGCCTCATCGATGGCCACCGGCTTCCAGTCCGGATTGTTGGTCTCGCCAAGACCGTCGGCAAAATCGGACGAGCGAACGAATCTGTCGGCAACCAGTTTCCCGTCCTGCTCGACCAGCCGGACAAGCATCGGCATGTCGGAGTAACGGCGGACGTAGTCCTCGAAGTACGGAACCTTCCGATCAAGGTGGAACTCCTTCAGGATTACGTGGCCGAAAGCCATGCCAAGTGCCGCGTCGGTGCCCTGCTTGGGATGAAGCCAGATGTCGGCGAATTTCGATGCTTCGCTGTAGTCCGGCGTGATGACGACGGCCTTGGCACCCTTGTAGCGGGCCTCGGTGAAGAAGTGCGCGTCCGGCGTCCGCGTCTGGGGTACGTTCGAACCCCACAGGATGAGATAGCCGGAATTGTACCAGTCGGCGCTTTCCGGCACGTCGGTCTGCTCGCCCCATGTCTGCGGCGAGGCGGGCGGCAGGTCGCAGTACCAGTCGTAGAAGCTCATGCACACGCCGCCGAGCAGCGACAGATAGCGCGAGCCAGCCGCGTACGAGACCATCGACATCGCCGGAATGGGCGAAAAGCCGATGATGCGGTCGGGTCCGTGCTGCTTGATCGTATGGACGTTTGCCGCCGCGACGATCTCGTTCGCTTCAGCCCAGCTCGCGCGGACAAATCCGCCCTTGCCACGGCTCTTGTGGATCGCGGAGCGCTTGGCCGGATCGTCAACGATCGACTTCCAGGCGACGACCGGATCCTTGTGCAGGGCCTTGGCCTCGCGCCACATGCGGATCAGTCGGCCGCGGATCAGCGGATACTTCACGCGGTTCGCGCTGTAGAGATACCAAGAGTACGAAGCGCCGCGCGCGCAACCGCGCGGCTCGTGGTTCGGCATATCGGGGCGCGTGCGCGGATAGTCGGTCTGCTGCGTCTCCCACGTCACGATCCCGCCCTTGACGTAGATCTTCCACGAGCACGAGCCCGTACAGTTCACGCCATGGGTAGAGCGGACGATCTTGTCGTGCGCCCATCGGCTGCGATAGCCCTCCTCCCAGTCGCGCTTCTCGTTGGTGACGGTGCCATGGCCGTCGGAGAAGCTTTCGACATTGCGGGCAAGAAAATTAAGACGGTCAAGGAACTGGCTCATGGTCGTGTCCTCGGGCTCGATTGACTTCGATTACTGGGCAGTGCCGGCAACGGCGGCGTGCGGCGCGCGCTCGATGTCGTAAAGGAGTCCGCCGCGGCGCGTGTAAACGCCCCACGTGATCGCAATGCAGCTCAGGTAGAAGGCCAGGAACCCGACGAGGGCCAGCTCCGCCCCGCCCGTCATCGCGATCGACGTACCGAAGCTTTTGGGGATGAAGAATGCGCCGTAAGCCGCGATGGCAGACGTAAAGCCGATGATCGCGGCCGCTTCCTTGTCGGACTGGCGGATCCTGTCTGCCGGCGACAGATGTGGCTCCAGACGCGACACCTCCCGGCGCATGATCGCCGGGATCATCTGGAATGTGGAGGCATTGCCGACACCCGATGCGGCGAACAGAAAGAGGAAGCTTCCCATGAACACCGGGAAGGCCATCGCCTCCCCCTTCATGCCGATCGCATAGAGGACGCCAAGGACACCGAGGCTCATCGCGGCAAAGACCCATAGCGTCACGCGCCCGCCACCAAGCCGGTCGCTCGGTGTTCCGGCCGCAGCCCGCGAAAGCGCACCGACCAGTGGTCCGAGGAACGCGTACTTGAGCGTGTTGACGTCCGGGAACAGGATTTTTGACAGCAGCGGGAATGCCGCCGAAAAGCCGATGAACGACCCGAACGTTCCCGTATAGAGCCAGCACATGATCCAGTTGTGCCGGCGGCGGAAGATCACCGCCTGATCGGCGAACGACGCCTTCATCGTCGCGATGTCGCTCATGCCGAACCATGCAGCGAAGGCGCTCGCGACGATGAACGGAACGAAGACGTAGCCGGCGTTCTGCAGCCAGAGCGGCGAAGTAATGCCGCCTTGGACCGCGTTTTGCGGATCGCCACCCAGCGTGCCAAACACACCGGCCGTGATCGCGAGCGGCACGACGAACTGAACGACGCTGACACCGAGATTTCCCAATCCGGCGTTGAGAGCAAGCGCGTTCCCCTTCTCGGCTTTCGGGAAGAAGAACGAGATGTTGGCCATCGACGAAGCGAAGTTACCGCCGCCGAATCCACACAGCAGCGCGAGGCCGAGGAATATCCAGTAGGGTGTCTCCGGATTCTGCACGAGCATGCCGATTCCGACGGCCGGTAGCAGCAGGGACCAGGTCGACAGCGTCGTCCACAGACGCCCGCCGAAAATCGCCGGCATAAAGCTGTAGAAGATCCGCAAGGTCGCACCCGAAAGGCCAGGCAGGGCCGCGAGCCAGAAGAGCTGTTCGTTGTCGAACTTGAAGCCGACCGTCGGCAGCTTGGCGACGACGACTGACCAGACCATCCACACCGCGAACGACAGCAGCAACGCCGGGATCGATATCCACAGGTTCCGCCGAGCGATCGCGCGGCCTTTGTCTTGCCAGAACACGCGGTCTTCCGGACGCCAGTCAGCGATGGCGCCCGTACCGGCAAGAACGCCTTCCTGGGCCTTACCGTGAATAAGCTGCATTTCGGGCAGTTCGGGAAGTGTGCTGATGGCGACTCCACGTGCCGATGCATCGCGTTCCATCTGGCGCACGGCGATGTGCATCCAAACGAGGGATACGGAGACGATCGCGAACAGTAGCCAGAAGCAACTCTGCCAGACGCCCGTTAAATCGTTGAGCGCGCCGAACGCGATGGGAAGGACGAAGCCGCCAAGACCACCGACAAGGCCGACAACGCCGCCCACCGCTCCCACCCGGTCCGGATAGTAGACCGGGATGTGCTTGTAGACCGCTGCCTTACCCAGGCTCATGAAGAAGCCGAGAACGAATGCGACGAGAATGAAGCCGACCAACCCCATGCGCGTCGAGAACGCGACCGGGCCGGCAATGCCTTCGATCACGTACTGGGTCGGCGGATACGACAGGACGAACGTACAGGCGATCGAGACCAGGAAGGTCCAGTACATGATGCGGCGTGCGCCGTACTTGTCGGACAGGTGGCCGCCGTAGGCACGGAAGACTGAGGCCGGGATCGAGTAGGCAGCCCCGATCATGCCCGCTGTCGTGATATCGAGTCCGTAGACGCCGATCAGGTAGCGCGGCAGCCAAAGCGCGAGCGCAACGAAGGCGCCGAAGACGAAGAAGTAGTAGACGGCAAACCGCCAGACCTGGATGTTCATGAGCGGCTCGAGCATCGCGGAGAGCGGCTCCGGCTTCTGGCCCGACTGGCGCCTGCGTGCGAGATCAGGGTCGTCTTTGGTCGTGAGGAAGAAGGCGACAGCGATTACGGCAAGCCCTATTGCCCAGACGATCGCAACAGTCTTCCAGCCATAGGCGACCATGATCGTTGGGGCGACGAACTTGGTGACCGCCGCCCCGACATTTCCAGCGCCGAAAATTCCCAATGCCGTGCCTTGCTGGGATTTCGGGTACCACTTCGCGACATAGGCCACGCCGACTGAGAACGAACCGCCGGCAATGCCCACGCCAAGTGCGGCGAGCAGGAACGTCGGATAGTCGTAAGCATAGGTAAGGAGTGCCGTCATGACGGCGGCACTCAACATCGTCAGCGTATAGACGACGCGGCCGCCGTACTGGTCCGACCATATGCCGAGGATCAGGCGGATCAACGAACCGGTCAGGATCGGCGTGCCGACGAGTAGGCCGAACTGCGTGTCGGACAGGCCCAGATCCTTTTTGATCTGGATCCCGATGATCGCGAAGATGGTCCAGACCGCAAAGCACGCGGTGAAGGCGATCGTGCTCATCCACAGAGCTGTCTGTTGGCCCGCCGGCTTGATGTCGATCACGTTCGTCACTCCCCAAATCCGTTTCGACTGGCTGTAGGGACGATGCGCGCGATGCCGATGCCGCCATCTTGATTCAGGTCAATCTGTCGGGAGTGGCCTCAAACTATTTGCGCGTTACTTGATCGTGGGACCGGGTGCGCGCCACCGAAGTCAATTGCAGGCTTGATGGATATCAAGTGGCTCGCCCGGCGCGGGCGGACTCGATCTCGGGATCGAGAGGAGCGAAAACACCTGTTACCGGATCGAGAGTGTCGATGGCCCCGCTTGCGATATCGAAGTGCCAGCCGTGGATCGAGATATGGCCCGAAGTGATCCGCTCGGCGATCCAAGGATACGTGGCCAGATTGCGCACCGAGATGCAGATACCTCGCTGTTCGACCAGTCGCTCGCGCATCTCGATCGGCACCTCCGTTACGGCGCCGAGCGCTGAATCGCGCGCCTCTGCCGCGATTTCCACCCAGTCCGCGAGAAAGTCGAATCGCCGGCCATCGCGATACGGCCCCTGGATGAGTGCTCGGATGCCGCCGCACAGCCGATGGCCAAGCACGACGATGTGCTCGACCGACAGGCCCAGAACGGCAAACTCAAGGGCTGAGGCCGTTCCATGCGCGCGACCGTCGGGCTCGTAGGGCGGAACGAGTGCAGCGACGTTCCGGATCACGAACAGGTCGCCAGGGGCCGATTCGGTAATTATCGCCGGGTCGGTTCGGGAATCCGAGCAGGCAATGACCAGTACACGTGGAGCCTGACCATTGATCGCAAGCTCCTCAAAAAGCGTATGGTTTGTTTCAAAATAGTCTGCGCGAAAACTCCGGTAGCCTGAGAGAAGTCCTTCCATTGCAGTTCCGCGTCGACACCCGGTGCACATTTTCCACTCCGCATGATCGAATGCGGCGACGATGCATTTGCGCACTCGGCGTCCGGTTGATCTAAGTCAAGGCAGACGGACGTTAGGTGAAATACCTTTGAGATAACTTGACATCTGCCAGCTGGTGGCCTGATCGCCGTCAACTCACCGGATGATGGCTGTCAACCGGTCTCAGGGAGCACGAGATGAAGGCTTCGGATCGAGCGACACTGGGCCAGACTCCAATATTCCACGACGTCCCGCCGGAGATCTGCGACCGACTTGCGATTGGTGCCTTCGTGCAAACGCTTCCGAAGGGAGCGCTCTTGTTCGAACAGGGTGGCGAGGCCGAGTTCCTTCACGTGCTCCTCGACGGACGGTGCGGTCTCGTCGGCGCCAGATCCGACGGCGAAGAGTGCGTCGTCGAGATCATGCATGCCGGTTCCGCCTTCATCCTGCCGGCAATTCTGCTTGAAGCGCCCTATCTGATGTCGGCACGGGTCTTCGAAACCTCACGGATCGCAATGATCCCTGCCGGCCCGTTGCGCCGCGCGCTCGATCAAGAGCCGCTCCTGATGCGGGCGGCGGCCTTCGATCTCGCCCGCTACTGGCGGGTCCTCGTGCAGCAGATCAAGGACCTGAAGCTGCGTTCGGCCCATGAGCGTGTCGCGGCGCATCTCAGTACAATGTGCCGTGAGACAAGCACTGGACCGGCAGTCTTGAATCTCGATCAGGAGTTCCGATCCATTGCCGCGAAGCTCGGCATGACGCCGGAATCCTGGTCGCGATCCATAAAGCAACTGGAAACGGTCGGCGTCCGGGCCGTCGGCCGACGCATCGAGATCGAAGACATAATTCGGCTGAGAGAATTTGCGAGAGTTGACGGCTTACAATAGAAATATTGTACTGCTCATGGCCTGAGCCCGTGAACTCACCCGGTTGAAGGTAGAGTCTGTTCCGTATTTGACCCTTTCTGGGTGGTTGTGGCAACGGGGCGAGGCGCGAAGCCCCTTGGGTAGCGCAGCGCTTTGCTTCGTAAACAGACCTTCCGAAGCGAACCTCACGATCGATCGTTCATCCGATCAATATAGGCAACAGTCCCAGACAGCAGCCGATCAATGTGCGCACGCATACGTCGCTCTGCGGCGCCGGGATCGCGGCGTTGGATCGCGTCCGCAATGGCTTCGTGATCCTGCGCAAGTGCCTTTGCATCCTTTTCGGTCTCGCGCTTCGTCCGTCGTGTCACCCCTGGATTGTGCGAAATCTTGTCAAGCAGCGGCGTGTCATTCTGTTCGATTGCGAGCAAGCCAATTTCGATCAGGAACTTGTGATGTGATGCCTGGATCAGCTGGCAATGGAAGCAAACTGCTGGTTCAACCCGGCTGCCGCCTTCTGTCGGTGCAGAACAATGTGCCCGCGCGAAACTGTTGAGCTGGCGTATATCCTCGTCCGTTGCGCGCGTTGCCGCCAGACGCGCAGCCTCAGGCTCGATGGCGCGCCGTACCAGCAACATGTCACGCAGAGATTCAGCGCTCTTGATCGACGCAACGTCCACCAGCCGCGCGGAACGCTGCCGACGGCTCATCCCCCGCTTCAAATCGTCGAGCATCTTCTCGCCGGCCGGCGTCAGGACACGCCCCCGCTTGCCCAACGTGCGCGCCAATCCGCGAGTAACGAGTTCACGCAGTGCGCGACCCGCCGTCGCCTCCGCCACGGCAATCCCCGCCTGCCTCAAGGCACGCACCAGCTTGTGGTTTCCGACAGGGCCGTCGTTATGCCTGAGCAACTCAAGAGCGATCAGATCGATCGCAGATCCGCGATCCTGATCAAATCCCAGAAGCTTGGAACGCTCGCGTTTCGCTCGCCGCATATGATTGATATTCCCCGTTAACTTCGAACCCACAATCGATGGCGGTGCAGCGCGACCGTGCAATCGAATCTGGAGCCGAATTGATTGATAAGTCATCTTCGCCATAACACGCAACGACGACGGCGGTCGGCCCACTTTCGCCGCAACGCACAATTCGGCCGTTGACAGTCCAGAATCCTCATATCATCATCAATGATGATCGATGTTCATTCGAATGTCGATCCTGCTTTGACAAACAGGTCGCCATGCGCCGAGACAGTCCGCTCAATACGCTGCGCGCCGCCGTTGGCAGCTTTGTCGACCGGATCAACGCTACGATAAGGATCGCGATTGCGGCACTGCTTGCCGGCATGTGTGTCTGTGCGCTGCTTCAGGTTATTGTCCGGCTCGTGCTTGACTCGTTCGGCCTCAACCTCTCGGTACCGTGGAGCGAGGAGCTGAGCCGGTATTTCATGATCTGGCTCATCTTTCTGGGCGCGGCTTACGCGTGCCGCCGCGATCAACTCATCTCGCTGACTGTCGTCGTGGACAACTTGCCCGTTCCGCTAAGGCGTATCGCAAATCTGGCGGCCGCCTTCGTCTGCATTGCCTTCTATGCAGTACTTATTCAGGTCGGTGTGACTTCCATCCGCTCCGGCTTTATCGAGATGAGCCCGGTCCTGCAGTTTCCAAAGGCTTATGTCTACGCCGCCATGCCGATCGGTGGCGCGGTCATGATCCTCAACACGCTGGCGTTCTTGGCCGAGAATCTGGGGTGGCTCGACGGGCCGACGAACGGCGGCATTCAGGGTGGCGTCGCTGCCCCGGACGCCCCGCCATGATCGTAGCCCTTATCCTGCTTTTGGTTTTGTTTGCGATTGGTGTGCCGATCGCGGTGACACTGGGAGCGGCGCCGCTCTTGGCGATTTACGAACGCGGCATTTCGCTCGTCATCGTGCCGCAGATCGCATTCGAGGCACTCGACTCGTTTACGCTGATGGCGATCCCGTTTTTTGTTCTCGCAGGCAGGCTAATGCAAGCCGGCGGAATCGCAGGTCGACTTGTCGATCTCGCGGTCGCCCTTACGTGCTGGATGCGAGGCGGCCTTGCTAACGCCTCGATCGTCACGGCGATGATGTTCGCGACGATGTCCGGCTCGTCTTCTGCGACCGCCGCAGCCATCGGCACGACATTGATCCCGGCAATGGGGAAAAGCCGCTATCCCAGACCTTTCGGTGCGGCGACGATCGCGGCCTCTGCAGAACTTGGCGCCATCATTCCTCCATCGGTGCCGATGATCGTCTACGCGGTCGTGGCAAATGTCTCGATCGCCGATCTGTTCCTGTCGGGCGTGTTTCCGGGACTGCTGATCGGCTTCTCGCTGATCCTGTTCGTCACCATCGTCTCCACCATCTACGACTATGGTATCGTCGAGCGGCCTGGCTTCCGGATTTGGGCCATCGGTGTCGTTACCGCAGCCAAGCGCGCGGCGCTGTCTCTGCTGATGCCACTTATCGTACTTGGCGGCATCTATGGCGGCGTGTTCACACCGACAGAGGCAGCAGTCGTCTCCGCCGCCTATGCTCTTGTCCTCGGGATGTTTGTCTATCGCAAGATCGGCATCAAAGACCTGCCGGAGATATTCTTCGTCAGCGGCCTCACCTCGGCAGTCGTGCTTCTGATCGTTGCCCTCGCATCCGTCCTCGCCTATGCGCTGGCGATCTATCAGGTCCCGCAGACCCTCGCTGCCGGCATCCGGGCGATTTCCGACAGCCCCTACGTATTCCTGCTGATCGTCAATCTGCTGCTGCTTGTCGTGGGCATGTTCATCGAGACGCTGGCCGCCATCGTTGTCGTGACGCCCATTCTGGCACCTATGGCGATGGGTCTGGGCATCGACCCGGTGCATTTTGGTGCGATCATCATCGTCAATCTCGCCATCGGCATGGTGACGCCGCCGGTCGGGGTGAACCTGTTCGTCGTCTCGACGATCTCCGGATTGAACATCGAAGCGATGATCCGCCCGCTGCTGGGGTTCCTGGCAGTCCTGATCGTCGATCTAATGATCATCACTTATATTCCCGTGCTGTCGACCTTCCTGATCAGGTGACGTGCGGGCCGTCTCAACGACCAACGGAATCCACAGACCGAAAGGAGCTTTAAAAATGATGAACCGCATCGCCGCAGCAGCATTGATCGGCCTGGCCGCCCTGCTGCCAAGCACCGAAGCCGCATCGCAGGCCCATCAGATGAATATCGGCCACGTGCTCAGCGACAAGAGTTCGTATCAGGTCGGCATGAAATACTTCGCCGATGAGATGGCAAAACGCACGAACGGCCGCGTCAAGGTTAACATCTTCCCCGCAGGCGGTCTTGGCGGCGAACTGCGTCTGGTCCAGGGCGGCTCGACCGGCACGGTCGACGCCTTCATCATCGGCCAGCCGTCTCTCGAGGCGACGATCCCCGAGTTCAAGATACTGTCACTACCTTACCTGTTCGATAGCGAGGCCGAAGCCATCAAGGTGCTGCGTGGCAGCTTCGGCAACAAGTTTCTGGAACTTCTGCCGAAGCACAACATGGTCGGCCTCGGCTGGGCGGGCGTGTTCACCCGCGGTATTCCCGCGACGCGAGCGGTCGAAACGGCCAACGATCTGCGCGGCCTGAAGGTGCGCGTGATGCAGTCACCCGGCTACATCTCGACCTTCAACTCTCTGGGCAGCCAGCCCACGCCGATCCCGTTCGGCGAGCTGTTCATGGCGCTGCAGACGCGCGTCGTCGACGCAACCGATCTCAGCCCCGATCTCGTGATCTCGGGTCAGTTCCTCAAGGCGATTACCCATTATTCGCAGCCGGGCATCCATCAGCTCCCTTCGATTTTCATCATGTCGAAGGCCAAGTACGACTCGTTCCCGGAAGATATCCGCAAGATCGTCCTGGAAGTCGGGCGCGAAGGCGCGGCGGCGGCAACGGACGAACAGACCCGCCTGATGGCCGCCGGTCTGGAGGAAATGCGCACGGCAGGCATCAAGATCAGCGCGCCGAATCAGGCGACGTTCCGTGAGGCGGCGATGAAGGCCTGGCCGTCGATCACCGCCGGGGTTCCTGATGTAGATGCCTATCTCGCAGAACTGAAGACGGCCAAGGCGGCAAAGTAATCTTCAAGGACGTCGCCTGTTTCGGCGGCGCCCTTCTCTCATCCATCCAGGACTGAATTCAAATGGAGAAGTATTCATGCGGACGGCCGTAAATACCCCGCTCCCGCCCATTGACGCGCCACTCGAATGGGCGACCATGTCGAACGGCGCGTTCTATACCGCTGTAATCGGCACGCTGCCTGACGGCACGATGGATACCGGCGATATCCGCTCGCAGACCAAGTACACGCTCGACAATCTGAAGATCTGCATCGAGGCAGCGGGCGGTACGATGGATGACGTGACACAGGTGCTGGTCTATCTGACCGCTCGCAAGGACGCGAAAGGCATGAATGAGGTCTACGCGCAGTATTTCAAGAAACCTTACCCCAACCGCGCGACCGTTGTGATCTCCGAACTTCTGGTGCCCGGCTGCATCGTCGAGATGGTGGCCTATGCGCATATCGGATCCCCCAAGGGCTGATCCGGGAACCTTGATATGCGCGATCTTCTCTATATCGGCGGGAAGTGGGTGCCGCCTGTAAAGGGAGGCTCGATCCCGGCAATTGACCCGTCGACGGGGAAGGAATTCCACCGCATTGCCGCAGGTACGGCACCCGACATCGACGCGGCAGTGAAGGCCGCGCGCATTGCCTTCGACAAAGGTCCTTGGCCGCGAATGACGGGTAATGAACGCGCCGCCTTCCTGCGTGCCATCGCCGGCAGGATCAAGGCCCGACAGGGACAACTCGCCGCACTCGAGACACGTGACAACGGAAAGCCGCTGCCGGAAGCCGACTGGGACATCTCAGACGCCGCTGGCTGCTTTGAATACTACGGCAACCTGGCCGACGGGCTTGATTCGCAACTTGCCGAGCCGATCTCACTTCCCGATGCGCGTTTCACGTCCAAAGCGGTCAAGGAGCCGGTCGGCGTTTGTGGCGCGATCGTCCCTTGGAACTATCCGCTCTTGATGGCTGCCTGGAAGGTCGCGCCTGCTCTCGCTGCTGGCTGCACGGTTGTGCTCAAGCCGTCAGAGCTTACTTCACTCACGGCACTCGAGCTTGCGGCGATCGCAGCAGAGATCGGCATGCCTGAGGGCGTCCTGAACGTCGTTACCGGTACAGGGCCCGAGGCGGGTCAGGCGCTGGCCGATCATCCTGACGTCGATAAGCTGGCCTTCACCGGCTCCGAGGCCACCGGCTCGAAAGTAATGACGGCTGCGGCACGCGACATCAAACGCATCAGCCTCGAACTGGGCGGCAAGTCGCCCTTCATCGTGTTCGACGATGTACAGGTCGACGAGGCCGTCGAATGGATCATGTTCGGCATTTTCTGGAATCAGGGCCAGGTGTGCTCGGCAACGTCACGCGTCCTGATCCAGGATGGGATATACGAGCGCGTCCTCAATCGCCTGATCGAGGAAACGCAGAAGATCAAGATCGGCGCCGGTACTGATCCGGGGGTGCTCCTCGGACCGCTTGTGTCAGAAGGCCAGTACGACAGGGTAGCTCGCTATGTCGATCGGGCCCGTGCGGACGGAGCGAAAGTTCAATGCGGTGGCCGGCGCCCCCCTGGCCTCGACAACGGATATTTCTTTGAGCCGACCGTCCTTACGGATGTGCCGCTCGACAGTGCTGCTTGGCGCGAAGAGATTTTCGGCCCCGTCGTCTGCCTGCGCGGTTTCGCAGACGAAGCCGAAGCCGTGCGCCTTGCCAACGACAGTCCCTACGGTCTGGCAGCAGCCGTAATGACGGCGGATACGACACGCGCTGAACGTGTCGCTGCGACATTGCGTGCTGGCATTGTGTGGATCAATTGCTCCCAGCCGACCTTTACGGAAGCCCCCTGGGGCGGGTTCAAGCGATCGGGCATCGGCCGTGAACTCGGAAAATGGGGGCTCGACGCCTATCTCGAGGTCAAACAGATCACGCGCTATATCGCGCCCGAACGCTGGGGTTGGTATATCAAGAATTAGCGGCTTGAGCTTGTTACACGATTGCGCTTCCGCACGTTTTGTGGAAACGAAGATAAGCTCAAACGCAAAGCAGACTCTGCCCTCACTCGAGTGAATTCGTTGCCTTAGCCCCTGTAATATAAGGGCTGACGCTGCAGTTTTTCGCTCACCAAAATTCCAGAATCACTAATGGTCAGTCATGCGACTCTTTAGCTACTTCCAATGGAATGGGTGACTCGCTCTGATCTGCCGGCCGAAGCGGACGCTTACGGTCCTGCAATTCTTGCTCGAGCTTTCGTGCGACCTCATCCAAATATCGCTGAGCAAGACAAGGGTCATATCCATGCATATGGCGTTTCCCTCGAAAAGGTTGCGATAGCCTATTCTTACTTTCTTCAGGCCGGAAGCATCCAGAAACGTTCGTTTGACACAAGCTTTGCTACAGCGTCAGCAGCTGCTTCCAATAGCCTCTCACCCTTCTCAGCAGTCGACGCACGAGGATCCCCAATGGCACCATGCGTCGTGCGTGACTTGAAGGAGCGATAGCGAATTGCAGCATCCGTACCAGTAACGTCCTTGATCTCAGTTTCCGTCGGACCAACAGCGTTCTGCGCCCGAGCCATATCGACGAACTGAGGGGCAAGATGAAGAAGCATCGACGTCTCGGCTTCGCATGCATGTCGGACGTTTGTCTGGCGCTCGAGGATTTTCCCGAACGCCTCCTGAGCCAGTAGCCAATACGAGGCGGTTGCTATCGGTGCGTCGAACTCAATCGCAAAATCATTCACGATCGCGGTCAGGGCTGCAATGTTGCCGCCGTGGCCATTCAACAAGAAGATACGCCGGAACCCGCCCTTCAGGATTGATCGAACAAGGCAACGGAGTACGGAGTGGAATGTGGCAAGGTCGAGCGAAAGTGTCCCACCAAGCGATAGGTGGTGCTCGGCCAGGCCGTGCCAAACCGTTGGTGCGACGACGACCGGCGTCTGGTGTGCGATCTTTCGCGCAGCTCGACGCCCTACTTCACCAGACAGCAGCGAATCCACTTGCGTCGGCAGGTGTGGGCCATGCTGTTCCGTCGAGCCGACGGGAAGGATCACAACGGCGTTGCGTGCCGCAAGCGCATTCAGTTCGCTGGCCTTTAGTTTCCACCATTCGACTTCGATCATCGTACCCTCCGGGATCCGCCATCACGCTCAAGCAGCCGCTCCAGAAATGCCTGAGTACGCGCTTCAGCAGGAGCACTGAAGATCTGCGAGGGCGGCGCACGCTCCACGATTGTTCCCTTGTCCATGAAGATCACATCATCAGCCACATCGCGCGCAAAGCCCATTTCATGGGTCACGACCATCATTGTCATGCCCTGCTCTGCAAGCTGGCGCATCGTCTTCAGGACTTCACCGACAAGTTCCGGATCGAGCGCGGACGTCACCTCGTCGAAGAGCATGATGCGCGGTCGCATGGCGAGCGCCCGGGCGATGGCCGCGCGCTGCTGCTGACCACCCGAGAGCCTCGCTGGATAGGCATCACTCTTGTCCTCAAGGCCGACCTTGCGCAGGAGCTCGATTGCAATATCCCGTGCCTCGTTCGGCTTCATGCCACGAACCCGACATGGTGCGAGGGTGATGTTCTGGAGAACGGTCAGGTGCGGGAACAGATTGAAGCTCTGAAAGACCATGCCGACTTCCTGGCGCAGCTTTTCCCGGCCGGCCCTGTCGAGCTTGATCGAGTTTCCGTCTTCGCCGCCCTGCACGGCTGGCGCGCCATCGATCAGGATTCGCCCCTTCTGGATGGGTTCGAGCCCGGCAACACAGCGCAGCATCGTGCTCTTGCCTGATCCCGACGGACCGATGATCACCATTACCTGACCTGGATCGATGGCGAGCGAAATGTCATCGAGGACCGTTTCTGTCCCGTATCTTTTTGTTACGCGTTCGATGACGACGTGAGGTTCAGGCATTAATGGCTCCGGCTGGCGTTCAGGCGCTTCTCGATCGCTTGAAAGAAGAGTGCAATCGGATACGTCAGTACAAAATAGGCAACTGCGACGATCGTGAGTGTCTCGACCGGCCTGAAGGTTTCAAGCGAGATCAACTGCCCGACACGTAACAGTTCAGGCGTGCCGATCGCCGTGGCAAGTGCCGTACCCTTGATCAGATAGATGACGGTCGTGCCGGTCGGGGGCATCACGTTGCGGAATGCCTGCGGCAGAATCACGAATCGCAGCGTGTCGCCAAGGTTCAATCCAAGGACTCTTGAGGCCTGCCATTGGGTCCGGTCGATTCCGGCAATTCCGGCGCGGAATATCTCAGCGAAGAAGGCCGCTATGTTCAGCCCAAGAGCCAGTGCCGCAGACCAGAATTCATCGAGATCGTAACCGGTGATGACCGGCAGACCGTAGAATATCCAGACGATCTGAACGAGCGGCGGGGTTGTACGAAAGAACTCGATAAAGACATAGGCTGGCCAATTGAGTACGGCGATGCCTGAGTAGCGCATAAGGGCAAGCACAAGCCCGAGCACGAGGCCCAGGCTTGCGCTCACTGCACTCAGCCCGATCGTCACCCGTACCCCGTCGATGAGGTCCGGGAGATATTCGACGATCGGCGCGAAGTTAAGGTTGCCCATATGCGTACTCAATCCGCGGACTACTGGGCTGCGTTGATCTGGTCGGCCGTCATGAACTGCTTGACCAGTTCAGCCAGTTGGCCGGACTCGCGCAGCTTCTTGGTGAAGCCCGCAACATACTCGGCAAGCTTGGCATCACCCTTCATGTGGGCGTAGCCGACCTTGCAGGCGCGGATATCGAGCGGATTGTTGTGCCCCGGAAAGACCTTGATTCGATCGCCAAAGGCAGCAAGGGCGACAGTCGTCTGGATCGGCGTATCGAGTACGACGGCATCGGCGCGGCCGGCGATCACTTCCTGAATGAGGTCAGCCGATGTCGACTGGCCGAATACCTTCAGCGTTGCCAGCGGTGCTGCTTCCTTTGCGACCGACTCTGACCACGAACCGCCGGGCACCGCGAATACGACTTCCGGACGGTTGAACGCCGCCAAGTTCGTCAGCCCCTTCGTGTTGTTCGCCGCGATCGTCAGTGTCGCGCCGATGGTGATGTAGCTTTCGCTGAAATCGACCGATTCCTTGCGCCTGTCGGTGATGCAGAGCGCGGGAACGATATCCCACTTCTTCGTCTCGACACCGGCGACGGCCGTGGCCCACTCCGCGTTGACGACGTTGAGTTTCACGCCAAGATCGCTTGCCATCCGCTTCATTACCTCGACATCCATCCCGACATACTCGCCATTCGGCCGGCGGGAGATGAGGGGACGGTAGAGGACGCCGGCGACGCGGAGTTCTCCGCGCTGCTTGATTTCGTCAAGTACGCTTTGTGCAGCGACCGGCGCCGGTGCGCCGACTGCAACAGTGCCGAGAAGTAGAACCGCCAAAGTCAGGAGTCTACGCATCGTGATTCTCCTTGTTCATGCGGAGGCATGTGGCCGCCGCGGGTTTTCGGTGGCCAGGCGGCCGCCGTTTATTCGGCCTTGAACGCAAGACTGCTTCTCTTTTCGAGGTTTGCTGAGAGCAGAACCAGCGGCCAAGTGAGGACGAAGTAGATGAGCGCCACGAATGTCAGGATCTCGAGCGGCCGGAAGGTTTCGGAGGCAAGTATCCAGCCGCGGTTCATGATCTCTGGCATTGCGATTACGGCAGCCAGCGATGACTGTTTCACCAGGCTGACCAAAGTGTTGCAGGACGGCGCAAGAATGAGACGCAGTGTCTGGGGAAGCACGACCCACCACAGACGCTGGAAACTCGACAAACCGAGTACCTGTGCTGCATCCGACTGGCCGCGTGGCACTGCTGAAATCCCGCCCCGAAAAATCTCGGCCATTTGGGCGCTGGTGGAACAGGCCAGCGCGCCGGCGACGACCGTAAATGCATCGAGCTTGATGTCGGCGATTACCGGGAGCGCGTAGTAGGCCCAGACGATATGCATCAAGGGCGGTGTCGTCCTGAAAAATTCAATCCATGCAAGCGATAACGTTGCCACAACGGGCACGCGCGCTATCCGGGTAACTGCAATGGGTAGAGCGGCAATGGTTCCGACAGCAAAGGCGACGACCGTGATTCCGATGGTCAACGGTACTCCGAGGAGAAGGGACGGAATGTCGCCGATGACTGTGTCGAATCGCAGCATGCCGGTCAGCCTTTCGGACCTTTGCGGCGATGCGGCCGTGCACTTGTGTCGGAAGTCCCAATTGGCAGAAGGTCTGCGCCCTTTGTCTTGTGCTCCTGAAGCTGGGCTTCGATCTCCGTCAAGGCAATCGGTCCGACCGTGAAGTGATCCTTGATCGCGCGCGCCGAGACATCGGCATCTCGCGACTCGATAGCGTCAAGAATCGCCTGATGCGCGTCCCACGTCCGCTTGCAGAAATCGGCGCTGAAACGGTGCTCCGCTCCCTCGGTATGAACATCCAGAAGCGGGCTTAGAAGATCCTCGAGCACTGCATTCTTGCTGGCGCGGGCAAGCGCCAGATGGAACTCGCGGTTCAGTTCTTGGCTGGCGGCGTAGTCGAGCGGAAGCGGTTCGGCTTTGCGAATGATCGCCGCCATCGCGTCGATATCGGCCTTCGTCGCCCGTTCCGTCGCCAGTTGCATGATCTGGCCTTCCAGAAGGCGCCGAGCCTCCCAGAGATCGCGGATCCCGATGCGCTGCATGGCGAGATGGAACAGTGCCGGATCGTAGATCAGCGGCATCCAGCGGAACGGCCGAATGACCGTCCCGCTCCCGTGATTGGCCTCGACGACATTGAGTGCGGCCAGACGCTGCACGGCCTCGCGGATCACTGCGAGACCAACCCGCATCGACCGGGCGAGTTCCCGCTGCGGCGGAAGCCTGTTGCCTGGAACAAGTTCGCCACTCGCGATCCGCTTGAGGATCGTCTGCGCGACCTGATCGGGAAGCGTCTGGATGGTCGGGGAAGGCCACGCTTTGGTCATTGCAATCTACTCCAAGAGTGTTAGGTTGATAGAGTGTTCGGAACACTTTGTCAATCGATGACTTAAATCGAAACGGAGGGGAGAATGAAGATCACGGCAGTTCGTACGGTTCCAGTCTGGGGGCGCCGGAGGCGTCCATACGGAACCGTGACGCGTACCGCTCTGGGTGCCGCCCCTATCTCCGACTACACGATCATATTCGTCGAAACCGATGCCGGCATAACAGGCCTCGGAGAGGTCTGCTCGGTCTTCAAGCGGCGTGGCGCCCTGCTCCGCTCCGACGTCGACCTGGCGCTCGCGCCGGCAGTCTTGGGCGAGGATCCTTTCCGGATCGCGCATCTGGTGGCCAAGATGGATGCGACACTCGACGGCGTCGAGGAAGCAAAGGCCGGCATCGAGATGGCCCTGTGGGACATAGTCGGGAAAGCGCTGAATACGCCTGTCTACAATCTGCTCGGCGGAAAGGTTCGTGATCGCATTCCGCTCAGCTACTCGATTCCGTTTGGTACGCCGGAGCAGATGGCGGCACTTGCGGTCGAACGCGTCAAGTTTGGTCACAAGACCATCAAGGTGAAGGTCGGCAGTGAGGACGGGCCGCGCGACATCGCGGCAGTCCGCATGATCCGAGAAGCGATCGGACCGGCAATCAAGCTTCGCGTCGACGGCAACATGGGTTGGCCCACCGCCAAGCACGCCATCCGGATGATCCGTGCGATGGAGCCCTACAATCTGGAGCTCTTCGAGCAGCCTCTTGCAGCTCTCGATCTCGATGGAATGGCGGAAGTCCGGCAGAACATCGGCGTTCCTCTCATGGCAGACGAAAGCATCCGGAATCCGCGTAGTGCCATGGCCGTGATCCGGCGGGGTGCGGCCGACATCGCGAATGTCTATGTCACCGAAGCCGGTGGAATCCTCAACGCGACCCGTATTTTCGCGATGTGCGAGGCCGCGTCGATTCCCTGCATGATCGGCTCGATGCCGGAGTTCGGGATCGGAACTGCCGCACAGATCCATCTGGGCCTGGCAATGACCAATCTCGGGCCTGACAGCGACACGTGCGGTGTCCTCTACCACGAGGAGGATCTGCTCAAGACTCCGCTTCGCTTCGAGGATGGCTTCGCTTATGCCCCCACTGGTCCAGGACTTGGCGTCGAAGTCGACATGGCTATTGTGGAGAAATGGAACAAGGCCGGTCCGGACGGGGCCAAGGGCTGAAGGGAGCGCGAAATGGGACCCAGCACGCATCAGAATTGCGACATCCTGATCCGCAACGGCTACGTCGTGACGATGGATGCTCGACGAACCCTGTTCCCCGCAGGGGCTGTCGCCATCCGCGGCCATACGATTGTCGACGTAGGGCCTGAGGCCACACTCACGAAGAAGTGGAAAGCCGTGCGGACGATCGATGCGGGCGGGAGCTTCGTGCATCCTGGCTACATCGATGCACACCTGCATGTGAATGCCCAATCCTGCCGCGGTTTCTTTCGGGGCGATGCCAGCAAGGGAACGGCAAAAGGGCCCAGCTACGCCGACTGGAAGGCAGAACTGACGGGCGACGACGAGCAAGCAGCAACAGCGCTTGCATCGGTGGAGATGCTGCGCCACGGGATCACGACATTCGTCGAGCCAGGTAGTGCATTCGAACCGGATGCCGTGGCCGAAGCTGCAGGTGCTGTCGGAATCCGGTGCACCCTGTCTGATCCCTATCTATGGGACGAGACCGAGATCATGCAGACGATCCCGGGCCTGATGAGTCCCGCCCTCGCCCGCCGGGTCCCGCCGGAGCGAGGCCGCTGCATGAAGTTGCTGGGCGGTCAGCTATTCCGGAATCGCGATCCGGACGGAATCGCACATGGGCACATAGCGCTCTACGGCGAGGGAACGGCGTCGGACGAGCTCCTGCGAGCATCGAAGTCGCTTGCCGACAAAGAGAATACCGTCGTCAACAGTCATATTGGTTACGATTTGGATCTTGCACAGGCCATGGAGAAGCGGTGGGGAAAGCCTCGCTTCGTTCATCTGCACGATATCGGCGTACTCGGGCCGAACCAGACCTTCGTCCACATGAACCTGATCGGGGAGCAGGAAGTAGACCCGATCCTTTCAGCGGATATCGTCAGCGTGTGGTGTCCATTTGCCTATGCATCTCGTGCCACGGTAATGCGAATGCCAACGCCGCTTCCTGAATTGAAAAAGAAGGGGGCTGTAGTCGCACTTGGCACAGATTCGGCGCGCCAAAGCTCATCCGGCGATGCGGGCTTCCTTGCCTTCGTCTTGTCTGCAGAAGTCGGTCGCGGTCTCCAGGCTGAAGAAATTCTGGAGATGCTGACACTGGGAGGGGCACGGGCTGCGGGACTTCAGACGCTGATCGGTGCGCTGGCGCCCGGCATGCGAGCAGATGTCGTAATCCGTTCAAATCATTTCGCCGAAATTGCGCCCGGGGTAGACGCAGTCCATCAGCTCGTCGCAATCGCTCACGGAGCAACAGCTGATACGGTGCTCGTCAATGGCAACCTCGTGCTACGTCACGGCCAACCAACAAACGTCGATGAAGGTGCAGTCATCGATGGAGCTCGGAAATCCGTAGCCGGTGTTGCCAAGCGGCTGGGGATATTCCCATCTGGTCTTTGGCCAAAGCAGAGCTGACTGCTGAATTGACTGGGGTGCATGGCATGATTTGCCCGAAGATCTGGTCTGCCCCGAGATCCGCGGACATCGAGATATGCTCTGAACCAACTCCATCGGAAGCGCAAAATCAGTGAGAATGGAGGCTGCGGAAGTTGGCCCTACCCCGTCCCTGTAGCCGGGTTCACTCGGCGCAGGAATCTCGGCGCGACA
This sequence comes from Tagaea sp., assembly GCA_965279525.1. Lineage (GTDB taxonomy): Bacteria > Pseudomonadota > Alphaproteobacteria > CACIAM-22H2 > CACIAM-22H2 > Tagaea. The sequence goes on from CBDIIB010000005.1 coordinate 717,247, forward strand.
GTATCATCACGTCAAGAAGCCAACCTTCTTCCGCTTGATCAGGTCAAAGTCGATCTGCGCTCCAAGGCCCGGCGCATCGAAGCAGTGGACGTATCCGTCCTTGTCGACTTCGATGTCCTGAATAAGCCCATACTTCTGAGCCGCATCTGGCAGCAGAACCTCGAAATAATCCGAGTTCTTGATCGCCATGATCAAATGAAGATTCGCGACATTCGCGAGCGAGTTGCCACCATGATGGACCTCAAGGTTCATCTGGAACCCCTCGGCAAGGTGGGCCAGCTTAATCATTGGCGTTAGCCCGCCCTTGATCGCAACGTCACCCCGCAGGTAGTCCGTTGCCTTGGCTGTGATCCATGCGGCGTAGGCTTCGTAACCACCCGGCGCGTATTCCGTCGCCATGATGGGGATATCGAGCTTCGCGCAAAGCTTTGAGTAGTTGTAGATGTCGCATTCGTGCAGTGGGTCTTCGTACCAAAGGAAGTCCAACTCCTCGAGGACCCGCCCGAGGCGCATCGCCTGCGGAAAGTCGAACGCACCCGCCGGGTCGATCATCAACTGGATGTCAGGTCCCACGAGCTTGCGAACGTCACGGCAGACTTTGATGCACTCGTCGAGCTCATGCGGCGGATGGAGCTTATAGGCCCGGAATCCACGGCCGAGGACGCGCTCGGCATCTGCCATGTATGCGGCATGGTTGGGCAGCGTAGAAGAGCTCGCATAGGCACGGACCTTGCGCCGATAGCCGCCAAGCATCTTGTGGATTGGCATTCCCGCGACCTTGCCTGCGATATCCCATAGAGCGAGGTCGACGGCGCCGATCGCACGGTACGAGGTGGCTCGCCAACGCTTGTACAGCGAACGATGAAGGCGTTCTCTCTCAAGAGGATCCTGCCCGATGACCAGCGGCTTCAGCTGATCGACGAGCGAATGGGCATCGAGTGCCGCACTGCGGAACGAAGATCCGAGGAAGCTGTGCCCCTCAACACCGTCATCGGTGGTGACGGTAACCAGACCGATTTCGCTCTTGTTCGTCGTCTTCGGATTATGGGCGCCATAGACAACCGGCGGAAGGTCATTCCACTCGAACATCGTAACGGTCAGATCCTTGATGCGCATCGCCTGATACTCCTTCAATGCTTTACGGCGCCATGGGTCAGCCCTGAAACCATCAGGCTTCCGAGCACCAGATAGACGAACAGGACAGGAATGATCGCGAGCGTCGCGGCCGCGGTCAGCGGCCCCCAGTCACGACCGAAGAAACCGATGAACTGATAGATCGCGACCTGTAGCGGCCTGAATTGCGGCGATTCGACCATGATCGAACCGGCGATGAACTCGTTCCACGCATGCATGAACAGCATCAGACCGGCCGCACCCATGGCAGGCCGGGTCAGCGGCAGGATGACCAGCCGGTAGACCTTGAAGCTGGAGGCACCGTCGACATAGGCGGCCTCGTCGAGCTCGCGCGGGATTGATTCGATGCTGCCTTTGATAATCCAGATGGCCATCGGCAGCGTGTAGACCGTGTAGATCAGTACGAGAGTGAACCACTGATTGGTCAGCCCGAAGTATGTGAAATACAGATAGTTAGGGATCAAGAGAGCGGCCGCACCGATCGACAGCGGAATGCTGGCGACGACGACAAGGAACAGGATCTGCCGGCCCTTAAACTTGAACCGGTCGAAACCGAATGCGGCAAGTGACGCCAGAAAGACGCCGAGCACGACGGTTGCGATTGCGTAGACCGATGTGTTGCGCAGGGAGATCGGGAAATCGCTGCCGAGGACCGTCGCGTAGTGCTCCAGCGTCAGGTCAAAGGAGAAGACCCGCGGCGGATAGACCATGATCTGCGTCGTCGGCTTGAGCGAAGTGATTATCCCCCAGACGAGAGGCAACAGGTTGACCGTGACCAGGCAAAGGAAGGCAGCGAGTACGAGAAGGTTTTTCACGCGCATCTCAGACCTTCCACTTCGCGAGGCGGACATACGCGACAACGAGAACGATGTTGGCGAGGAACATGCCGATGGCCATCGCTATCGCCGTGTTGAAGTCGAACGATGCGAAGGCGCGCATATAGACATCGAGCGGGAGGATGTTCGTCGCTCCAGCCGGCCCGCCGCCGGTGACGATCAGGGGCGTTTCGACGTTGTTCAGGTTGCTGAGGGTCAGGATTACCGAAGTGACCAGCAGAGGGGTCTTGAGCTGCGGGATGGTCACGAATCGGAAGGACTGCCAGCGCGACGCCCCGTCCACAGCAGCAGCCTCGAAATAGTCCTTAGGTATGCTCTTGAGGCCCGCCAGAAGGATGATTACGGCGAATCCGAGGGCGCGCCAGGTCGCGAATGCGATCAACAGCACCATCGCTGTCGTTGAGTCCGCCAGCGGATTTATGCGGCCGAAGCCGATGGTCTCAAGAAAGTGGATGCCAAGCCCGATCTCGGTGACATAGACCCAGCGAAACAACAGCGCCTGCACGACGTGACTGACAACCCATGGAATGATGACGCAGATTTGCAAGGTCATGGCGAACCACCCGGACAAACTGTTGATCCAGGAGGCGAGCGCCAAGGCCACTGCCAGCGTCACGATGAGGGCGCCGGTCGTGAAGACGACGCTGATCCAGACGACGTGCAGGACCTCCGGATCACCGAGCAGGTGGCGATAGTTGTCCAGACCGACGAAGTCGGTCGGGAGCAAGAACTGCACGTCGAAGAGGCTGTAGTAGAACCCGTACAACGAAGGCAGATACAGGATCGCAAACATCAGCCCAAGCGCAGGCGCGATGTAGGCGTAGGCGGCGCGCTGGTTCATCGCTCAGATTCGCGCCTGTCTCAGCGACGATGCCGTCGGTTGAACTCACGCTCCGCAGCGAGCAGGGCCTCACGAGTGTCCGTGCCACGCGTAAGGATCACCTGAGCGACTTTGTTGAGGTCTTCGCGATAGCCACCGATGGTGAAGTCGAGGGGTGCGAGCCAGCCGTACTTGACGGTCGCTTTGGCTGCGACAGCCAGATACTGCTTCGACGGCTCTTCCAGATAGTCCTTGAGGGTCGCGATCGTTGACTGGCGGATCGGCACCGTACCGGATTCACGCGTCCACCAGACATCGGCCTCGCGCCCGCCCATGAACTCGACGAACTTTGCGGATTCCTTCAGAACCTTCGACTTCGACCAGATGCAGGTGCACCAGCCCGTAATCGAACCGGGCGAGTTGGTACCTTCCTTGTCGCCCGGCCACGGCAGGAACGCGATGTCGTTCGGATCGATCGCCTTTTGAAGGACGGGGATACGTACGGAAGACGCCGAGATTACGGCGTATCGGCCTGCGGCGAAGTGCTCGAAGAGTTCTTCCGAATTGAGGGAGATCGCGCTGTCGGGTGTGACCTTGTGGACACGCACCATGTCGAGCTGCGCGTTCATCGCAGCGACGCCGACATCGCCCGACCATTTTGCGCGGCCGTCCTGCTCGAACAGGCTACCCTGTCGAGCCAGCATCATGTTGACCGCCATCTGCGGCGTTGCCTTGTCGGCGGAGAACGCCTGTCCATAACCCCAGCGCGAGACATTGCCGGCTGCGTCACGGACCGTGAGTTTCTTTGCCGCGTTGGTAAGGCGATCCCAGGTGCCAAGATCCTCGGGCGTCAGCCCAGCGGCCTTCAGCATCGAGGGGCGGTAAAGCATGCCGAAATAATTTCTGGAATGCGCGATCATGTATCGCTGCGTCGGCGTCGTTCCATAGTTCCAGAAGGCGTCGTTCAGATCTTCTCGATCCGCCGGCGACCAACCGTTCACGAACAGCTCGTTGATATTGGCAAAGGCGCCTGCCTTCACCCCGGCGGCAAGCTGTTCGTTATGGAACCAGGTTACATCGGGTGCGTTGCCGGCACCGTGCGCGGCAATGAACTTCGCCGACATCTGGTCCCAGACCTGAAGCTCGATTGTGACCTTGATGCCGGGATTGCGGGCTTCGAACTCTTTTATGATCTTCGCGAGCACCTTGCCGCGCGGATCGGCGCCATCCGGATTGATGAAACTCCACATCCGGATCTGAGTTTCTTGTGCATGGGCCTGCGGCGCCAGAATTCCAATGGCGATCAGCAGGGCGAATGTCACGCCGCGGAGCAATCTGATCATGTCGTTCCTCCCCTTTTTTCAGGCCGGCGCTTTTGCGCTCAACCTGTCGCCTGTCTAAAGTCCGGTATCATTCCTCGAAGTAGAGTTCCTTTGCGCGTGAGAGCATCCGCGTCATGGCTGCGCGCGCTGCGTTGCTATCGCGCCGCCGCAGCGCGTCGATCAGCATTCGGCGACTTTCAATGGCGTGCTGGCGGTGGCTGGTCCGAAGCAGGCGGTTGCGCAAGGCGAACCACATCTCGCCACTGCGCAGGGTCCACAACTCTTCGACCGCGGCCGCGAGATAGCTGTTCCCGCAGGACTTCGCGAGCGTGACGTGGAATCGGAAACCTTCGCTGTCCGCCAAGCGCGCATGCGGGTAATTGCGCTCCATCTCCGCGACCAGTGCCTCAAGTTCGGCGATCGTCTCAGGGGTGATGAGCTGGGCAGCACGCGCAGCGACTTCGCACTCGATCAGTTCGCGCGCCTCGAACTGCTCGAACGGGCCAGGCCCCTGATCGTTGCTGCGCGCTTGCGCCGGCAGCGCAAGCACGAAGCTTCCGTTTCCGTTCCTGACTTCGACAACGCCCGCGACTTCGAGCGCAATCAATGCCTCCCGTATCGTGGGTCGGCTGACTTGGAACTGGCGAGAGAGCTCTTGCTCGGGAGGCAGTCGATCGCCGACCGCAAACGCACCTCCCAGGATCAGGCGCTCGATCTGCTGCGCAACCTGCTGATAGAGCCGCCGCGGACGAATGGCTTCAATCTTGAGATCTACGATCTTTGCTGCAGCCGTCATCGAACATCCAACTATTGAGCTTGACTGCCAAGCTATCTGACAGCTTGATAGGTGTCAATCGGGCGACTTGAGGCCTCGAAGCTGGGACCCGCGTCGAGCCTAAGCCAGTTCGATGGGTGGGGAGAGAAGCGATGAAGATCTGCGTCTATGGCGCCGGGGCGATCGGCGGAACCATTGCGGCACGCCTTGCGATGGCCGGCCGTGACGTCACCGTCGTAGCAAGAGGGGCTCATTTGGCCGCGATGCAGTCCTCGGGTCTGGCCTTCCACGACAAGACAAGTGGTGAGCGGCACCAGATCCAGCTCCGGACAGCCGCCAACGCGGCGGAGGCGGGACAACACGACCTGGTAGTCTGTGCGGCGAAGTCTCACTCGCTTCCGGCGATGGCCGCCGAAATCTCGGCGGCGATGAAGCCAACGGCGGCGGCCGTGTTCGCCGTCAACGGCGTCCCATGGTGGTTCTTTCACAAGATCGGTGGCCCACATGATGGCGCCAAGGTCATAAGCGTTGATCCCCAGGGGTTGCTGACGCAGCACGTCCGGCCCGAACGCGCCATCGGCTGCGCCGTCTATCTGGGCGCTGCAATCGACAAGCCCGGCGCCGTTACTCAGGCCACGCGCGGAAAGCTCGTGCTTGGTGAGCCGGACGGCTCGACTTCATCTCGCATCAAGCAAATCGAGGCCGCGCTTGCCGTTCCGGGCTACGAACTCGCACTGACCTCGAGAATCCGGGACGATGTCGCGACAAAGTTCATGGGGAACGTGGCGACCAACCCTCTCTGTGCACTTCTGCGAGTCCCAGTTAAGCGTATCTTCAACGATCCAATCCTGCAGCAATTCGGTGAACGGGTGATGCGCGAGGCCGCCGCGATCGCTGAGGCCTATGGTGTTCGCCTCACGATCGATGTCGACAAGCGCATCGGGCAGTACCAGTCCGGACCGGTTGCCGAGTTTCGGCCGTCGACGCTTCAGGATGTCGAGCAAGGCCGCGCGCTTGAGATCGACGCCATTGTTCACGCGATCTCAGAGATTGGTCGCCGGGCAGGCATGCCGACAGAGAACATCGATATGACCTACGCGATGATTCGGGCCATGGCAGATGGCTTAGGACTCTATCCAAATGTATAGCCACTCAGCCGCCGACCGGAACATCGAGACTATCGTTGCAGATATCGGGCGGCAGCGCGGATGGCCGACAGACGCGCTTCCCGAGCTTGAGCCGGAGGTTCGGTGCGCGCTAATTGCTGCCATAGAGAGGGGAATGTCACCTCGACGGCTCAATACAGTTCTCGAGGAAATCTTTGCAATCGAGACAAGGGGGAGACTGGGATCCTGATGGCCGGGGTGACGTCCTATCATTCTCCTCAGCCAACTTGAGAAAGGGGCCTGGAGGCGACAGCACCCTAAATTTCCCCATTGACCCCAAACGAAGACTTGATCCCGACGGCGAGCCGGAACCATTTAGACGCACACGTAACAATGCCGATCTTCACCTGATCAGCTTTGCATCTGCATCGCAGCCTTCAGACTGAAACCGACATCGGCCGCCTGCGCAGGAAGGATCGGGAACTTCCCGGCGAGTAGCCGCCGGCCTGCCATGTGATCGGCCGGATGATTGAAGCTGTCAACGGCGAGCAGCCGGTTCCCGGCGAAGTGCCAGATAGAGAATTTCCCGCTTTCGGCGTCTCCGCGGATGATGCTCCGGTCGCAGCGTGTCGCGATGCCCACCATCTGGAGCTTCGTGTCGAACTGCTCAGACCAGAACCAGGGTACTGAATCGTAGCCGACTTCGCGCCCGAGAATCGTGCTCGCCGCAACAATCCCGTTGTCGACGGCATTCTGCACGCTTTCGAGACGCATCGCCGTCCCTGAAAACCGTTCGTCGTGAAGTGCGCAGTCGCCGATAGCCAGCACCGCTGGGTCGCCCGTCCGGAGCTGCCTGTCGACGGCAATCCCATGCATTCCTGGAAGTCCGGCTGCGACCGCGAGTTCGGCATTCGGCAAGGCGCCGATCCCTACGACCACGATATCCGTAGACAATCGTTCGCCATTGGCAAGCTCGATCTCGGTGACTTTGGTACTATCATACTTCAATCGTACAACCTGACGATCGAGAAGGATCCTCACGCCTTTCGACGCGTGAAGGCAACGCAGATGCTCCGCTGCGACGGGTGACAGCGCCCGAGAAAGCAGCTGGCTTCCGGATTCAACGACCGTGACCGCCTTTCCCGCACAACGCGCCGTGGCGGCCACCTCGAGGCCGACAAACCCGCCACCGATCACAACGATTCTCTCGGCGACCGGTAACGCCTGGCGGAGACCTTGCGCGTCACGGATGGATCGCAGATAGAAAAGGTTGTCGCATCTAACTGTATCCATGAGTAGCGACCGAGCGCGTGCGCCGGTTGCCAAAACCAGCCGGTCATATGCGTACTGGTTCCCGTTACATGACCTGATCGTTGTCGATGCGCGATCTATCGAGACAATAGGTTCGCCCAGATGCAGATCGATCTGGTTTTCCGAATAGAATGACTGGTTCGCGAATCCGAGATCGGGGATGTCCTTCCCAGTATCCAGAAAACCCTTCGAAAGCGGCGGTCGCTGGTAGGGGCTTTCCCATTCGTCGGAGAATATCCGGATGCCGCCATCATATCCCTCGGCCCGTAGTGTCGAGGCCGTCTGATAGGCGGCCTGACCGCCACCCACGATCGCTACATGCCTAATCAAGCGGACGGATCCCGGACCCGAAGCGCTTCATTCCTCATTGATCGTGATGGCGCTTGCCGGGCATAGGCGTGCTGCGAGTTTTACAGATTCCACCAAGGATTCTGGTGGATTCTCGTTCAGAAGGATGACGAGCCCGGTGTCTTCCTCCTGATCGAAGACGGAAGGAGACTTCACCACACAGTGGCCTGCCGCAATACAGCGGGCTTTATCGACGATCACACGCATTTTGTACTCCGATTGATCTACCAGGCGAGCGGGAGCTCGTGAATGCCGTAAATGAACATGTCGCTCCGGAAGCGAATGTCTTTGAACGGAACGGCGAGGCGCAGATCGGGAAGTGCTTTGAAAAGACTTTCAAACACGATCTGGAGTTCGGAGCGCGCGAGGACCTGCCCCAGACACTGATGGATTCCGTAGCCGAACGCGACATGGCTGGATGCGTCGCGCGTGATGTCGAAGCGATCAGGATCGGGAAACATCGCTTCGTCACGGTTCGCGGCGGGGATCGCACAGATGAATCCATCGCCGGCTTTGAACTGATGTCCGTTAGCCTCAAAATCCTCGCTGGCGACGCGGCGGGCACCCAGATGGAGAACTGTCGTATAGCGGAGGATCTCGTCGACGGCCTTAGACGCCAAGGAGACGTCCGACTTAAGTAGTGCCAGCTGGTCCGGGTGCTGAAAAAGCAGGGCAAGCCCCAGCGTAACCGTATTCTGAGTTGTCTGGTGGCCTGCACTCAAAAGCAGCCGGATCGTGCTGATGAGTCCGGCGCGGTCAATATTCCCTGGCAAGAGCTGCTCGTGAACCAGCCGCGAGATGATGTCATCGGCCGGCTCCTTCTCTTTCTTGGTGATCATCCCGTCGATGTACTTAAACAGGTCGTCAAGCGACTGGCGAACCTGTTCCGTCGTTGACTTCAGGTGGAACTGGACACGCGTCGCTTCGTGAAAGAATTCGTGATCCTCGTACGGAACGCCGAGAAGGATCGAGATCACTTCAGTCGGCAGCGGTGCCGCAAAATGCTCTACGAAGTCGGCACCCTGCGGAAGCTTCGAGAACTCCGCGATCAGCCGGTCGACGATCGATTGGACGCGCGGACGAAACTGTTCGACCCGCCTGACCGTGAACTCCTTCATCACCATACGGCGCAGGCGCGTATGCTCCGGCGGATCCGTCCGGATGAAGGATCGGTCGGCCTGGTCCGAGACTTTTCGGCCTTCCAGGATATGCGGATAGCCTTCGCGGTTCGCACTCGTGCTGATCGCCGGGTTCGACAGGACGGCGCGGATGTCTTCGAAGCGCGTTAGCAGATACGGAGACGTACCATCCCAGATCTTAACTCGCGCATAGGGCTCGTTTGCCTGCAGCTTCTTGTAGGCGTCCGGCGGATGGAAGGGACATGTCCGCGGCATCGGATACGAAAGTCCTGATTGTTCATCCGCCATGACAGCTCCTTCGAAATGGAGCGGACCGCCCGCATCGTATGGCGGTCCGTTCGGCTTGCACGCCGAAGATTTCGTAAGAGCGACAATCCCGCAGCGTTCCCGATAGTGCAATCTTAAAACATTAATAGCTTAGTAGTTAATATATAGGAATTTTACGAATTACCACGAGTACCGTCCCGCTCGATCCATGCGATCAGGCGGCGCAGCCCCTCCTCGATTCCAACCTCGGGCTCCCACCCGAGCAGTGCGCGTGCCTTCTCGCGCGAATAGCCCAGAGCGTGCGACGTCGTGAAACGTGGCTTGGACGGATCGCGGCGATACTCGGGCCTCACGTCCGTGCCAAGGATGCTCTGGAGGGTCGCGACGGCTTCGTTGAGCGAGACGTCTCGGCCGGAGACGATGTTCAGCGACTCGCCGGACGCGTCGCTTTCCATCGCGAGGACGTTGGCCCGTGCGACGTCGCCGGCATAGACATAGTCATGCGCTTCTTCGCCGTCGTCTGGCAGAACGGGTGCGGCGCCACGACGAAGGGCTCTGTACGCGTCCGTCAAATAAAGGACGTTGATCCCGTGCCCGTGCTGGCGCTCTCCGTACACTGTCGAGTACCGGAGCGCCATAAAGTTGATTCCATACTTCTGCCGATAGAGCCGCAGTAAGATCTCTGCGACTGTCTTAGTCGCGGCATACAGCGCGCTTGCCGGCTGAAGTCCCTGCCATGCGAATGGCCGGTCCTCGGTATAGCCGGGGCGTTCGTCCTGTCCGTAGACGGCAATCGACGACGAATAGACGACCTTGCGGACTCCCCGATAGCGGCAGGCGTCGAGCACGTTCATCATTCCGCTCACGTTGACGTCGACACCGAGTGATGGATTTTCGCCAAGCGGCATCGTCAACAAAGCGGCGACCGCGAATACGCCGTCTGCGGCTTCGAACGCCTCATAGAGATCGTTCGGCCGGAGGATGTCGCCACGAATCAGCCGCGCACGGCCGTCCTTCAGCAACGGCGAGATCGATGCCGCCGATCCGAGGGAAAGGTTATCGAACAGTGTCACACCGGCTGCACCGCATTCCAGCAACCGTTCGGCAATATGCGAACCGATCAGACTCGCACCTCCCGTAATGACATACTTCTTGCCCTGCACACCCATTGCCTGAATACCTCACTCATCGCAGTCGGGCTCCCGGCCCAACACGGCATCAGTCCGCGAAATTGTTCAAATTCACATCGATGCGCCTCGATATCCTTTCGTTGTCGATTTAGACTTGCCTCGACTTCGGATATTTCCGTCGAGCAAAGCAAGGCGGTCGCCGAAGCCGAATTGATCGAGCCCGGTGAAGGAGTGGCGCATATGAGTGACGTGAAGTCGGCGAAGCGGGTTTTCGAATTTCTCGAATACTTCTCCGAAGTTCAGCGTTCGGTGTCCGTCGCTGAGGTCGCGAACAAGTTCAAATATCCCAATTCGAGCGTTTCCTCGATTCTCCGAACGATGGTCTCGCTCGGGTATCTCTCCTACGACAGATCCAAGCGCACCTATCTTCCGACGGCACGCCTTCCGTTCCTGTCGACATGGATCGGGACGCGACTTTTCGAGAAGGAGAACCTGCAGCGGATCATGGAGGATCTGAGCGCCGCCACCGGTGCCGCGATCATGCTGGCCACACTCAACGGCCGCCAATGCCAGTATGTCCACATCCTTCCCGCGACAAGCGCCGTACGGCTTCACACCGCGCCCGGATTCCGTCCGCTGGCGCGTACGGCCGCCGGCATTGCCCTGCTCAGCAAGCTCGACGACGAATACATCAAGAAGCTGATGCGCCGGATTGCAGCGGACGCCCCCAAGGAAACCGTCAAGATCCCGGATCTGATGGCAAAGATCTCCGCCGTCCGACGCAAGGGCTATTCGATGTCGATAGGACATATGTTTGCCGGCGGCGGCGCCATCGCCGTTCCGTTGCCGACTACGGCCGATTCGTCGCCGATGGTTGTCGCGATCGGCAGCGTCGAGTCGCTGCTGATCCGACACGAATCCGAGTATGCCAAACTGATCAAGGCAACGATTGCTAAGCATTTCGGCCGCAAGGCTGATGAGTAAGGTCACGGCGGAGATGCGAGCATGTGTTGCACAGCCCGGTAGGCAAAGACGATCCCTGGCCCGAGATTGATGCCGCCGCCGGGATAGTATCCGCGCATGATCGACGCCAGATCCGTGCCGCAGGCATAGAGACCGGTCAAAGCATCACCGTTGGCGGCAACGACTTCAGCATCCCCTGTCGTCTTAAGACCTACCGCCGTACCGAGCGTGGCAGGATGGATCTTCAGTGCAATGAACGGCGGCTTCTCGATCGGAACGAGATTTGGATTTGGCCGGTCTGTCGCGTCGCCAAACTGCCTGTTGTAGGCGTTCGAGCCACGCCCGAACTCGCGATCGACGCCTTCGCGCGTAAAGACGTTGTAAGCGGCGATTGTGTCCACGAGACCAGAGGCGTTGACGCCGATCCGGTCCGCCAGTTCGCCGATCGATTCGGCAGCCGTGATGTAGCCGGACTTGACGAAAGGCCGAATGCTCGGTGTGATCGGAAACGGGCGCATTAGCCCGAGGCCGTACTTCCGAACGAAGTTTATGTCACATACGAAATGGAAGTTCGCGCCAAGCCCGCGCTTCTGCTGATGAAGCGCCATGACGATATCATGATACGAGTTCGACTCATTGACGAACCGGCGCCCGTCCGGATCGACCGCAATTACGCCGGGACGGCCGCGATCGAGATATCCGTACATGACGGTCGTCTCCTTGCCGTCGCGGCCGGTCAGTGCGGATGCAGGCGTCCATAGGCCGGTGCTGGCAAGTTCGGTATCGATCGAGGCACCCGCCGCCAGTGCCGCCTTGATGCCGTCGCCGACGTTACCGGCGAATGCCATCGTGTGCTTGTGTGGGAAGTCCTTGCTCAAATCCTTGTGCATGTCGAAGTTCCGCGGGAACCCGCCCGTCGCCAAGACGACGCCGCGGCGCGCACGGACTCTGACCGACTGCCCGTTCCGAGTGAGGACTGCACCGACGACACGGCCGTGCTCGGTCACGAGGCTTGAAAGGGGCGACGACGTCCATATCCGCGCATCCGTCTTGCGGAGGCTGAAAAGAAACCGGGCGACCAGCGCATTGCCGTTCCGGATGTCAGTTCCCCGCCGATACCTCAACCGGTCGATGGCATAGCGGCCAAGCTTCTTCGTGACGCGCTTGAACGCGCCGACCGAACGGAACGGATTCAGGAAGTCCTGGATTTCGTCCGGCGAGACCATGAGGCCGCCAAGAATCATCAGGCGATGGATCGGCGTTCTGACGAGATCGAAATCCTTACCAAGGGTCCTGCCGTCGAACGGACGGGTCACGAGGGATCGGCCCTTGTCCATCCCGCCTTCTCGGTCGGGATGATAATCTGGCCAGTCGATCAGGTTGAACTGGACGTCCGTATTTGCGGCAAGGAATTCGACGGCCTCATTGCAGCTATCAAGATAGCCATCTATCAGATCGGCCCGGTAGAGATTGCCCAGCTCACCCTTCAGATAGCTTTTTGCTTTCTCGCGCGAGTCGCCGTATCCAGCAGCACGCGCTTGTGCGTTGTTCGGAATCCAGATGATTCCGCCCGACGTGGCCGTCGTGCCGCCAAGCTGGTCGCTCTTCTCGCACAGGATCGTCTCAAGACCCTGCTTTGCCGAGAAGAGGGCCGCAGCAAGGCCGCCGACGCCGCTACCGAACACGACGACATCCGCCGCTTCGTCCCAGTGACCTGCGGGGCCACTGTCTTTTGTGTGGTTCATCGATCCACCGCGACGGTAACGGCGCGGTTGTATCCCCAGGGCATGGCGAGTGCCGACTGCACTCCCAAGCCGCCCGCGACGACAACATAGATATCCTTGGCGCTGTGGACGATCGGAACGCGTTCGAGGGAGTGGAATTCTTTGGGCCAGCTTGGCCGGATCCCGCGATTGGCAGTATGGCTACGTGGGACGCGCGCATTCTCGAATATGTAGTTCTGGATGTCGCGCTTGCCCCAACCGTTCTTGGCAAGGATGCGCGCATGCTCTCGACTTAGGATCACGAACAGGTCGCCGGCCGTAAACGCGTTGTTCGATGCACCGTTGGCGGCGGCCAGGACGAACCCGCGCAGGAGATTGTCAGGCGACTGGCTGACCTGATCGAGGATGTTGTGCGGAGCTTCGCACTTCGCGATCGTTACCGTACCGTTCTTGCTTCCGAAATCTTCGCACAGCGGAGGCCACGGGCTGTCATCCGCCTCGGCGAAGCAGTAGCTGATTTCGGCGGGCGTCCCGAGCACACCGAGATCGCCACGGCCGATCAGCGCGCGGCCGACATTGTTCGCGACAAGCGTCAGTGTGCGTCCGACTGCGAGGTTTGCCCGGTTTACGGCACCCGGGCCAAGACAGCCGGGGCCAGAGTTGATGCCAGCCTTGTGCGCTATCGGACCGCTGACGAGGAGGAGATTTCCCGATCCGTGTGTCGTCATGTTCGCGGCGGAGAAACGGTACCGCGGCTGCGAAGCCGCCCGGATTGCCGCCACCACGACCGGGAACTGGGCCGGCTCGCATCCGGCAAGTGCGGCGTTAGCGGCAAGGTCGCGAACGGTCAGCGGCGCGCCGGATGGTTCGAGCAATTCGATCAGGACATCGTCCGCCGCAAGTGGCACGGATCCGACAAGCGCATCGACCTTACTCGATTCCGGCGGCAAGACCGGAAGGCCGTCGCCAAGTCCGTCGGCATTCATCGCCTCGAAGAGCTCGCCGGCCGGCATATCGAGCGTTCCTGATGCATTCTGCGCCGGAAGACGCGCTGCTCCGCCGGAAGCGCCTTGGCCGGTCGCGCCGCTGCCCTTTGCGAGGGCGTCGAGTATCGGGCCGGCGATTTCCTCGGCAATCTTCTTTGCGTCGGCATCGGCAGCGATCTGTGGAGCATCGAGCATCAATAGCGGCAGCTGAACGCCGCGGCTTTCCGACATCGCGAGACCAAGCTGGATACCGATCGTCGTGCATAGCGACACCGTTCGGATCCCCGCATTCTCGAGTGCCAGCGCCAGCGCAATCGTCGGGAACGTCACGCCGACATCGCATATCGTCAGGACGACGGCCGTCGGCTTGGCTGCGATCAGCCGGGCCAGAAGCTCCTGGAACTCCGCCGGCTCGGGATTAAGGTGGCTGTATCCGCCGTCGCTCTCATAGTGGAACGGGGCCAGATCGACACCAAGTCGGCGCAGCGCTCCGTCAAGTTCGCTGAACAGCGGAAAGAAGGAGCCAAACTCCGGATGGCACTTGCCGTTGTCGAACAGGATTACCCGTCCCCGAACGGTGCCGTCGCGCCGCGCCAGTTTCATCTGCTGTGCGCTGCTGCGCTTGCCGCGCGGATCGATCATTACGGACATCTACGAGGTTCCAATCTTTTTCCATGACTTGACGGATTGTCCGTCGATAGGTTGCTTCGCTTCATTCACTTGCACTTGCGGTGGGGCATTCGTGACGTGCTGCCGGCATCGTGCGGATGTCGAAGCAACTATTGCTCTCGCGTGAGTGCCTATAAATCAAAAACATGGATGCAAGCATAGTTCACATATAGAGCGTTTCATTTTTTGAGAGGACGCACGAGCTCTCGCATGTCCACGTGGCCAGTTAGCGGCTGAAATTTGGTTTCAGACCTGCGCGCGGCCACCGCGTCTTCGCGAGCCGTCCGGTGGCACTCAGCGTGACGAAGGCAGTCTGCATATCAGCACCTCCGAAGCAGAGATTCGTGACGAGAAAATCTGGGTAGGCGAACTGCTCGACGATCTCGCCCGATGGAGAAAAGACTGTGACGCCGCCATCCATGAGTGTACCGACGCAGATGTTTCCGTTCTCTTCGATCGCAATGGAATCGAGGAGCCGGTAGCCCGGAACGCTTCCCACGAATTTTCCGCCATGCGGCGACGGGAATGGCTCGCGCTCGATCTCGCCTGGGCCGACGATCTTGAAGCTCCAGACGCGCCCCGTCGCCGTTTCGGCGTAATAAAGGGTCTTCTCGTCAGGCGAGAGTCCGATGCCGTTTGGATGCGGATGGATGACCGGATGGACGACGCGCCGGATAAAAGATCCATCGGCCTTCGCATAGAACAGCGATCCGTGATCGCGATCGTTCTCGCGGACCTTGCCCGAGTCCGTGAACCAAAATCCGCCGCTACGATCAAAGACGAGATCGTTCGGCCCGCGAAGCGGCCCTTCGGGACTGCGGTCGTAGAGGATCTTGACCGCACCGGTCGACAGGTCGACGCGCTCAATGCGCCCGCCCGAGTAGTCGGCAGGCTGGCCGGCAACGGCCCAGCCATAACCCGGGTGGTTGTGCCACTTGAAGCCGCCGCTGTTGGTTATGTAGCAATGCCCATCAGGACCGAGGGCAGCGCCATTGGGGCTTCCGCCGAGTGTCGCTATCGGCTGGATGGTGCCCTCTGCGGTCACGCGCGAAAGGCGGCCGGCGGAAATCTCGACAACGATCAGGCTTCCGTCGGAAAGCGCGATCGGTCCTTCCGGGAAGGACAGGCCCGATGCGATGACTTCGAATTCGGCCGGGGGCGTGTCGACTGTTTTCTTCATCCTGGGACTCCGGTCGATTCGAGTTGGTCGTGCATGGGTGTTCCGATGGACTCGTTGCTGCCGGCCAGATGCCGGGCGGCGATGTATCCGAACGTCATGGCCGGCCCGATACCGGAACCTCCGCCGATATAGTGCCCGCCCATGACATGTGACATGTCGTTCCCGGCTGCATAGAGACCGTCGATCGGCGTCCCATCCCTCTTCAGGACGCGTGCGAACTCGTCGGTCGCCACGCCTTCGAAGGTTCCGAGCTCGCCCATCTCGATGCGCACCGCATAGAACGGCCCGTTCTCCAGCGGTGCAACGCAAGGGTTGGGCTGGTGATGGGGGTCGCCGGTATATCTGTTGTAGGCCGAGCTACCGCGGCCATATGCCGTGTCCTTTCCGTCCCGCGCGCCCGAATTGAACGTCTCGACGGTCTGCACGAACGCGTCAGGGTCGATGCCGGCATTCTGCGCAAGCTCGCGCAGCGTGCGGCCCCGGATCAGATAGCCGGATCGCAGATAGGGGAAGAGCGGTACCGGTGCCGGCTTCGCAAAGCCGATCCCGTAACGGCGGATGGCTTTATGGTCTGCGACCAGGAAGCACTTGTGCTCCTGTTTGCCGAACCCTGCCGCGATCAGGCCGCGACCGAACTCGTGATATGAATGGCTTTCGTTGGCAAAACGGTGGCCAGAACCAGTAACCGCGATGAAGCCGGGCTTCTGCCGATCGATGAGGTGCGGGAACACGCCCTCACGACCGCCAGCATAGCGGACTACCGATACGGGCGCCCAGCAGGCCGCATCCGCAAGCTCCGGGACATGGGCGCCCATCCTCTCCGCCATCCGGATGCCGTCCCCGGTGAGTGCGGCCGGTGCCGGCGAGCGATGCTCTGTTCCCGTAGGTGCGTGCGGGTAGCGCAACTTCCGACGGGCGATGTCGTGGGGAAACCCGCCTGCAGCCAGCACGACGCCAAGGCGCGCCGAGATATCCTCGTCGCCGGCCGGGCCGCGGCAGCGCACGCCACGTATCCGGCCGTCGTCGTGCAGAAGGTCGGTCACATGCGAAGAGGTCCGGACGACGACGCCCGCATCAAGCGACGCCTTGAGCAGATGGGCGATCAGCGCATTCCCACCCGCAAGATCCATCGACCGCCCGTGACGGATCTTGTCCAGAAGCAGAAGGAACAGCCTGCGCGTGACGAACGCAAATGATTCGAATGACCGGAATACGTTGAGGAAGTGGCGAAGATCCGAGGCCGGCCGCATCATCATGCCGAGAAATGTCGTTTCCCGTAGGGGCGGACGAAGTATGTCCAGCTGAACGCCAAGATCCCGTGCATCGAAGGATGCCGGCAACAGCATCCGTCCACCGTTCGTACCGCCCGGTTCGTCGGGATAGTAGTCCGGCCTGTCGGCCGCGACGACGAATCGGATTCCGGCTTTCGATTCCAGAAACTCGATCATGGCCGGAGCGGCCGAGATGAAGGCCTCGGCCCGTCGGGCATCATGATCCCGGCCGGTAACGGCACGGAAGTACGTGCGCGCGGCGTCGAGCGTGTCGGCGATGCCCTTACGGTGCGCCACTGTGCTGGCTGGAACCCAGATGCCGCCTCCGGAGATCGCCGTCGTACCGCCGACCTGCCGGTCCTTCTCGAGGACGAGCACTTCGAGACCGTGAATCCGCGCGACGAGTGCTGCCGTCAACGCGGCCGCCCCGGATCCGACAACCACTACATCAGGGACGGCGTCCCGGGTCATAGCCCGAATTTTCCATGCGCGACCCTCAGCATCGTCAGCACGACCGTGGCCGAAGCGACGGTCATGACCAGCGACAGGGCGGCGATGAGTGGATAGGAGCCGCTCACATACTGCTCGAGCAGGAAGTAGCCGGCCGTAGGCGTATTGTGACTTGCGAGGATGACGGACGCCGTCAGGTCGCCGACCGCGAACACGAAGACGACCACCCATCCGCTGATGATGCCGGGCAGCATCAGCGGTAGCGATATCCGGCGGACCGTACGTGTTCCGCTCGCACCCGACATCAGCGACGCTTCGATCAGCTCGTCGCGTACCTGCGAGACGGCCGCGCCTGCCGATATCGACGCCTGCGGCAGGTAGATTACGAAATATCCGATCAGCAAGATGAAGATGGTCCCGCCCAGCCAGATCGGTGGACCAGCGAATGAGACAAGCATCGAGACGGCGATGACGACATGCGGGAAGCCGGCAGGCAGCTTCATGGCAGCATCGAGAATCCGGACGATCGAGAACCGCTTGCGTCGAGCCAGCATCGCCTGCAGGACGGCAAGCGCCATGCAGGCCGACGCCGTCACGACGGCAAGCGTAATGCTGTTGATCATTGCCTGCTTAGCACCCGTCGTGTTCTGGACGAATATTTCGGCATAGGCGCGCAGCGTGAAGGTGCTGGGGCGGATTGCCGCCGTCCAGAAGCGCTGGAGCGACACGACAATCAAGCCCACGATCGGGAACACTGTTGCAATGAGAACGAACAGAACAATTATGGCCCGCGCCGGCCAGCGCCAGACTCCCAGCCTGACGATGCCGGCGCCCGACCACTTTCCGCCGACGCCCGCATACCGCCCCGAGCGAAGAACCTTCGTCTGGATCAACCAGGCGAGCGCAAGCACGACGAGCATTAATCCGCTTAGAACCAGAGCTGGTCCCGTACGCGGGGGATACGAACCGTTCAGCAGCTCGACGATACGCGTCGATAGCATATCGATGCGTGCGGTTCCGCCCAGCACGGATGGGATCGACACGATTGACATGCCGATGACGAGGATAAGGAATGCACTCGATACGAGTGCGGGCTTGATCATCGGCAGCGTGACGCGCCGTAACGTCGATAGGGCCCCGGCGCCCGAAAGGCGTGATGCCTGTTCGAGCGCCGGATCGAGGTTGCGCAACGCGGCCGCGACGATGAGATAGACGAACGGGATCAGTTCGAGCGCGTAGAGGCCGATGATCCCATACCAGCTGAAGATATTGAGCGGTCCCTGGCTCGCCCCGATGTCGAAAGCGGCGCGCATGCCAACATTCAGCGTTCCGGCGCGCGGTGATAGCAGGAAAACCCATCCGATCGCGATCGCGATTGGTGGCATTAGAATCGGGATAATCGGTAGGATTGCGGCGATCCATCCCATGCGGGCATCCGTCCGCTCGTTCAGCCAAGCGAAGAACGTGCCGACCAACAGCGCAATGATGCCACTCGCGCCGATCACAATCGTCGTATTGATTAGCGTCGTGCCGATCGAAGGGAGCTCGAGCGCTTCGATGATCGGGTTCGGCCCCGCATCGGCTCCTTGAAAGGCCAGCCGGAACAGCATGGATCCGAGCGGAAAGACAACGAGTGCCGCCGTGACGATAGCGACGATCCCGATGGCGACGAACTCGCTCCCCCGTACCCGCGCCTTCTGCCCGACGGTTGCGGTACTCATGCAACCGAGTCCTGCTTCGGGGCCGTCTCATCGAAAACCATGAGGTTCTCGGGCTCTATCGAGAGCCAGGCGAGCGAACCTTCCTGGACGTCCGCAGGACTTATCAGCCAGACCCGCATGGAAGTTCCAGCGAGGTCCACCGCATACTCGAACAGCGTACCCAAAAACAGGATCGCACGGATCGTGACCTGCCACGTGTTCTGTCCGGCGGGCTGCTCGCGTGTGAGCCGGTAATGTTCGGGACGTCCAATGACCGTCACCGGACGCCCGACCATCGCGGCCGCTTCGCCTTCGGAGACCAGTGCGTGGATTGTCGCCTCCGGGGTGTGAATTTCGATTTGCCCCTGCTTGAATCCCGTAACGCAGCCCGCGCTCTCATTCACCGAGCCGAGGAAGCGAGCAACATAGGCAGAATTTGGGCGACGGTAGAGATCAACCGGCGGCGCGAGCTGAACAATTCTACCCGCCGATAGGATCGCGATCCGATTCGCGAGAGCAAGCGCTTCGGACTGGTCATGCGTGATGTAGAGAGCCGAAAAGCCTATCAGCCGCTGCAGTTCGATGAGTTCGATCCTGAGCTGCGCGCGGACCGCCGCATCGACATTTGACATCGGCTCGTCAAAAAGGACGATCTTGCTTCCGGAAATCAGCGTCCGGGCCAGTGCGACCCGCTGCTGCTGACCACCGCTAATCTCTCCCGGGTGCTGGCCCGCAAGATGCCCGCAGCGGACACGCTCAAGCATCGAGGTCACCTGTGCCGTGACCGTCTCGTTTGGGATGTTCCTCGAACGGAGCGGATAGGCGACGTTCTCGAACACGGTCATGTGCGGCCACAGCGCATATGACTGAAAGAACATCGCTACGCCGCGCTGCTCGGGTGGCACATCAATGCCCTTCGCGACGGAGAAGACCGTTCGACCGTCGAGCTCGATCTCCCCCTGATCCGGTGGCTCGAGCCCGGCGATCGCGCGCAGCAGCGTTGTCTTACCGCAACCGCTCGGACCGAGAAGAACCATGAACTCGCCGGGCTTCACGTCCAACGAAACGCCGTTGACGGCCAATACTTCTTCGCCGTCGGCGCGTTCGTACCGCTTCACGATGCCTGAAAGACGGATAGTCGGAACGGCTCCCGAGGGATTGGTCGTATTGCGCCCTGAGTTGGCAGAGGTTGAATTCACGCTCAAAACTTGGCCTCTAACTTTTGAAACACCAGACAGCCAACGACCGCTCAACGGGACTGTATCAGGCCGTGAAGCTCCTTGACCTTCTCTGCCGAGACGAATTCAGGCAGCACATATCCTTCAGGCAGTTGCAGTGTGTCCGTGCCTGGGAGCATCGAGGCGCCGTCTTTCCCGTTGAAGATCTCTTGCCCTTCCTTGGTGAGCATGAAATTCATGAAAAGCCGCGCCGCCATCGGGTTCGGCGCCTTTGCGGAGACTGCCATGAAGATCTCGTTGCCCGTGGTCGTCGGCGGAATGATGTATTTTACAGGGGCGCCTGCGCTCACGATCGGTGGAACGAACGGTGACGGTGCCAACGGAACAATCGCATACTCACCGGCAGCAAGGCTCTGCAAGGCAGTTACGACGCTCTCATAGCTGCCCGGGTTCTGCTGGGCGAGCGCCTTGATATACTGGTCGCCATACTTGTCCTGCCACATTTTCAGGACCGTGTTGTAAAGCGGGCTTGCGTCCCACTTGGGAAACGTCATCTTCCCCTTGTAAGCGGGGCGCAAAAGATCCTCGAATTTTCTTGGGATCTCTCCATCTTTCAGTAGGTCGGTGTTGTAGGCGAACCCGTAAATCTGCGCGATAATGATCGCTGTGCTTTCGAAGCGAAACGCATTCTTCGGCCACGCCGCAAGCGCAGGAACGTCCCGGTCGCTGACTTTCGCGAACGTGCCGTCCTTGGTGAGATTCTCGTAGACTTGCTCCGTCGAGATGCTGAGGAGGTCGGCGACGACCCGTCCCGATTGCCGCTCCGCCAAGTAACGCTGGGTCATCACGCCAGTGGGTGCCCGATGCACCTGTACTTTCACGCCATAGCGTTTCTCGAAAGCGGAAACGACGCGGGTGTTCTGCTCCGGCCCGAGCGTCGAGTACCAGACGACGGACCCTTCCTTCTTGGCTGCAGCCGCAAGTTCATCGATGCCGGCGGCAAGCGCTGGCTTCGCGGCGTTGGCACCGAAAAATGCGCCGAACGCAATCGTCAGCGCGGCAAGGAACGTTCCAGATTTTCTGTTTCCCATGGGTGACCCTCCCTGATCCGACGCCGACAACGCCGGACATTGAATACGAAACGCCGCTTCTCTGACGCCTTCGAAGACGCCGAGGATGTTGTTGATTTGAAGCTACCGACCGTCACGTGTGCTTGCAACGCGCAACTGCAATATGTGTGTAGTTAATATATATGTATTTTGAGTCGACTGTATTGACTCACGGTATCGAGTTTCAATTTATACCGAATGAGAGATCGTTTACCCGCAATGACCGGCTCCAGAAGCTGCGGCCTGAGCCCAATTAGACCAACCACCATCCATTCTGACCGGCATCCTCGACCTGACTGAGTAACTTCTAAACTTTCCCGTCGCGATTAAGTTCAATGGGCTCAATTGCTTTCAGGTCGTCGCCCGAAGTTATATTGCGCCGAATTTCGAAAGCTCCGAGGGCTACAACCGGATCGACATTTTCAAGGTTCTCGAAATCGATGCGAGCAAACTCATCTCGCGTCGCGCGAACACTAAAGAGATAGTCATCGTGCTCAATACCCGTCGCTCGATCGATCCGCTGCGAATAGCCAGATACGACAATCGTTTGAGCACTTGGAACGGCAGAAAATGTACTGCCAAGGAGATGCAACCCCACGCCATGGACATGGCGAAGGTACTCAGCACGCAATTGCTTCTTTGACTTCCGCCTTATCGCGAGACCTTTTCTGGACGGTTCCGCATCAGCCAGTCGGATCGGTAAGTCTTCGATCTCCGGAAGGTCCACGTCCAAAACGACAAAGCGGCCGTCATCTCGAACATCAAAAGACACAATGGTCTCTCGAGGCCACGATATTCCGTCCACGGCACTGCTTAGCACTTCCTCCATCAGCGAAACGTCGCCATGGAGGCGTTTCTGCCATTCCTCGGCCAAGCGATCCTGCTCTATGGAATGCTCACTCTTACGGACTTCATATGCTGCAAGGTCAGCATGCCACTTCTCAACTGCTGCCGCATGATTGGCAGCCGCCAACTCCTCATTCAATTCAAAATCTGAAACAGCTTTGGCATAAGCCGCCTCATCATCCCGAACAGCCTGCTCAAACGCACGACGCTTCCAAGGAAGTAACCTTGCAATAAAGCCAATCGAACGAGGCGCGGGTTGATCTGGCGAAAGTTGCCGCTCTGGTAGGAATGGCTGATTGGGCGGTGATTCGTCAAAGACGGCACGCACATAAGTCGGGTGTATATCGGGCGGCGGCGTATCGAGATGGATATCGACAATCTGCCTGGTCTCGGAATTGATCTTGTCGGCCTGCTCACTTAACCAATCAAAAATACGCTCTCCTTGCTGCTCCCACATCAAGGCGATTTCCTTACGGGAAAGCGGCGTATTTCCTCTCGCCGTTAAGGAGAGAGTGCCGTCATCTTTCAGGCTCAGCTTACAATTGGCTAACTCTTCGGCACGCTTCCGAACTTCCCGAAGCTTTGCAGCTTCCTTTTCGGCACGAGCCAGCTCTCTTTCATAACGACGCTCCGCCCGCTCCAACTGGCTTGGCGACATGCGGTCCCCGCCAATTTTCTGGCGGAAAGAAAGTCCTGTCCCAGGGATTCCAACATTCGAATATACGCCGCGTTTGCTTACGCTAATGGACGCGCCGCGCGGACCGAGCGACCAACCTATGCCGCCAGACCCAACACTCATCCGGACACCAGGCAATAGCTTTATGCTTTTCCTAAATCGTAGCCCCATATCCTTCTCACGCCTTTAGAGCATTCTCAATTCGGTCCCGCGCCGCGGCACTCAACCGTCTGATACCGAAATATCTCGCAATCTCGATAGGTGCATCTCCGCCGGCACAGAGTTGCTGCGCCATCCGGATTTCCTCGGACGCGATATCTTCAATCAGCCGAACAGATGAATCATCGAATGGCTTGCGCGCAATAGACCAAGCCGCCCACTGCGGCTCATTCAGCCAAGCAAACCGCCCTCCGACAGGGTCCTTGCAAATGAAATGGCTGCGCCTTGCAATCTTTATAACTCTATCTCGAATGCGATCGCCGGATCGTTGGAAGCCGTGGGCTCGTGCTACTCGTTCAACCAAGACATCATCTCGCATAGGTGCCTCGCATTCCAATACGAACGCGATCAGCTTTACGAGGGTAGGCACATAGTCGGGGTCTTCGAACTTGTTTCGATCCAGAATCAGTTGACTGTCTTGCGCATTTGCTGGCCGAAATGTTCCCACGACGCCTTTAGTCGCCGATGCCGAAGCGCCCCGAGCAAAAAGCTCGCGCACAGGCTCCGCTTCAGTAACTTGTACTGCAGGTGCCTCTGGAACCCGATTATCTGGCAGTACTTCGATATTTGCATACACAGCCGTTGCCGCATCCGCAGCCGCCACTACGTTGGCCACTGACGCCTCGCGCTCACGTGACTCACTGAGTATTTGGTTGATCGCCTCGTGAGTCCTTGCCAGTGCCCCCTTTTTGTCGATCCACCAATCAGTGGACCAGATTCGAACCAGCTTCCAACCGAGCTTCTCGAGAATTGCTGCCCTGATCTTGTCTCGATCGCGTGCCGTTGCTCCGCTGTGATACATGGCGCCGTCGCATTCCACGCCGACAAGATAGTCACCAAGCCGATCTGGATGAACAACGCCAAGATCAATTCTAAATCTGGAAACTCCAATCTGGGGGATAACTCGCCATCCGAGCGTCCCAAGTTCGGCTGCAACAGCCGCCTCGAAGGGCGACTCGTAGCCTCCGACAGAACCTCTCGTCGACGTAGCGAGCGCGCGTGGACCTCGCTCGGCGAACTCTATGAAATGCTTCAAGTCGGCAACTGCGCGAGCACTTGTTCGATGCAAATCGATCATTCCCGGGGAGAAGGATGTGAAAACGACCATCTCCTTCTTCGCGCGCGTAATGGCAACATTCAGCCGTCGCCATCCACCTTCACGGTTTAGAGGACCGAAGTGCATGGACATTGTATCTGAACCCTGCGTAGTCGGCCCAAAGCCTATACCGAGCAAAACAACATCTCGCTCATCGCCCTGGACTGTCTCAAGGTTCTTCACAACAACAGGCTCAGTAATATCCTCGTCAAAAAATGGCTCTATCTCCGGATATCCTCGACGCGCCTTGTCGAGAAGGTCCTCCACCAGAGCCTGCTGCTGTGAGTTCAAGGTTACTACGGCGATCGAATCTGCCGCTCCGCTCTTGGCCCCATCACGAAGTCGGCGGACGACCTCATCGACCATTGCCTGTGCCTCAACGGAGTTGGTCTGGCTTTTACCCTTCGAATAGACCCCGTCAATCTTTCGCCAAGTAACGGCGCTTTTCTTGGTTATTGGCGCAGGGAATGTAACAAGGCTTCCCTCATAGTATCGATCGTTGGAGAATGCGATTAGGCTCTCATGCTGGCTTCGATAATGCCATGTCAGGCCAATCTGGGGCAGGCCAGCCGCTTTGCATTCGTCAAGAATGCTTTCCATGTCTTCATCGATATCGTCATCAACTGAGCTTGCGCCTCGCGAGAAAAAGTTTGTTGGCGGCATCTGTCGATGATCGCCGGCAACAATAAGCTGCTTGCCTCGCGCGATGACGCCAATGGCGTCCCAAGGAGCGATCTGAGAGGCTTCATCGAAAATGATCAAGTCAAACAGCGTTTTATCAGGCGGGAGATACTGAGCCACAGACAAAGGACTCATGAGCATGCATGGAGCCAAATGCGTGAATGCTGGCCCCATATCCGTGATCAGCTGCCGAATTGGCTTATGCCTACGTTGCAACTGGAGTTGATGCCTCAGCACGGCATATCCGCCGTCCTGTAAAGCATCATCCTTGCGAGGGATGCCTTTTGTCAGAACGGTTTTGATATATCGGACCGAGAGATCTGACAATTTGTCGTCAAGCTTCCTGAAGTCTTCAATTTTTGCAAGGTGCTCTGCAGCAACGAAATTGCGAATGATCGGGTCGGCGTCGATCGTACGCGCTGCAAACCAGCGTGCATAAACGATTTCGAAAAGCTGAGATAAATCGCTTCCCGCCGAGAGTCCCGCTTTGGCCAAGTCGACTATGGGGCTCAACCCAAACGACATCGCTTCATTGCTCGCACGCATCCAACTGCACCAGGCGTTTAATTGCGCCCGGCTTTCAACGATCGAAGATGCGAGCGTTGAGATGCTTCGGATTTGATCGAGTGGAGAACCGCTCGATAGCGTCATCAAGCTGCTTGCGGCCGCAGACAAGCGGCTCAATGACAACTTGAGTGTCGTAAGCGACCTTTGAATTTTGCCGCCTTCGCCCAGCACGTCATTCGCATCAATGACCAGGCGTGACACCTTCTGCCGGATATCTGCGAGCTCATCGGGATTTCCAGCGAACTCAGAAATGGTTTGCCGGAGCTTCAACCCCAGCTCGACTGCCTTACGCAATTGATTTGAATCACTATTCAGCTGAGCCCAGCCTGGCATTCCCGATAGATCCGCCGAAACAGCATCGAGCTCACTCAGGCTTCCTGCCAATACCTCAATGATTGGCAAATCTCGCTCAGGGTCAGGAGGAGTGGTGGTGCCACCATGAGCCTGCAGAGTTGCAGCTATCTTCTTCTTCGAAAAATGGGATAGCGGCCAGATTTTGGCTTTTGCTTCGTGCCATAGCCCAATTAGAGAGCGCCATTCAATTCGCCGAGCAGATTCTGGAACATATGTCGTAGAAAGCTTCTTCTCGGTATCTTTATAGACTTCCAACGCCCTGAGAGCGCGGCCTGCGGCTTCTGCTTTTGCCGTCAAATTTGGAGCGAATGCAAAGCGGAGATCCAGACCATGCGAACCGACAATGGAATCAACGAGTGCAAGCGCTTGTTTGGTTTGCAGGAGTGTCGAAAACTGAAAATTAATTCCGGTCGCCGCTACTATTTCCGCACAAGCTTCATTGAAATGGCGCTCCTCTGATAGGAACCCCTGTGCCGCAGCGGCAACCTGTTCCTGCCAGGCGTTCGACCACTCAATATGGGTTAAGTGGGAGAGACGGTCCATCAGACCGGAGACCGGCTGGGAATTCATCTGCAGGCGTCGGACTGCATCACGCATCCTGGCCATGTCCTGAGCATCATGCTCGACTGAATCAGGCCAAGTGAGCTTAGGCAGTACGTCTGAGCCATCGCGAACTACAAGGCCGATTGCCTCGTGTAGCGTCAGCCCATTTGGGGCACGCTTATGCAGGGAGCGGACAAGCGAATTGAGGCCGTCGCGTAAACGAGCAAGCTCGCTTGCTTCTCGAGTCCATTCGTCATGGGAGAGCGATTCGGCGACATTCCATGCTGCATCAAGCTGTTCGAGAACGGCCGTTTTCGTTGCCTTATTTGAGTGAAGCTCGAGACAGAAATTCGAAAGTTTCTTGTCTGCGAGGCGCCTATGCACGACCTCAAGCGCTGCCATTTTCTCAGCGACGAACAAGATTCGCCGACCCAATGCCAGATTATGCGCGATGATATTTGCAATTGTCTGTGACTTACCGGTACCTGGCGGTCCGTCCAGCACAAAATCCATTCCATCAGCAGATGCTACAGCCGCAGCTATCTGGGAGGAATCAGCCGGCAACGGCAAAAACAGCTTGCTCGGGTCAACCTTGTCATCGAGCGCTTCGGGTGGAATGTGCTGTCGTGCGTTCGAATAGGTTTCTGACTTTCGGTCCAGCAAGTGCCGCACGATCGGGCTATCGCGAAGACTTGCCGAACGATCAACCAAATCCTTCCACATCAGGTATTTGGAAAATGAAAATGTGCCGAGCACGATGTCCGTCGAAACTTCGAAGCCTTTCGAATCTCTGACGGCAGAACGAACCATGTTCCACACGCGTAAAATATCAATCCCGTCATTGTCTGTCGGAAGAGGCCCCGCGAGCGCGTCAACATTCAATTCGAAATCCTGACGAAGCAGCTCGACCAATGTGAGATTGAATCGCGCCTCATCTTCATGCGCTTTTAGTGTAAAGCCTGAACGCGCGCTTCGCCGTTCAAGACGAACCGGCAATAGTATCAATGGGGCACGATTTACTCTTTGATCTGAATCGGTTTTCTTCCACCTCAGAAATCCAAGAGCAAGAAATAGGGTGTTTGCGCCACCTTCGTTTATGTCCGAACGCGACTTACGATAAAGCTCTACAAGTGCTGATTCATGGTTCTTTGGATCTACGTCGCTGATGATCTCATCTTTACCCAGTGCCTCGCGCGCGACGTCTTCACGAAGATTTGTCCTTCGCTGTTGATCGTAGATCTCACTATCTCGGCCGCCGGATGCCAAATCCGGCATCGGAACGATTCGTATCGAGTGACCTGCGGCCAATCGATCCTCGAGCTTTGCTGGGTCATGACAAAGGATCGGAACGCAACTACTTCCAGCCGGCAAATTCAAAAGCCTATTGCGGGCGGTGAGATCGAGAAGCTTTCTCTGCCATAGAGTAATTCGATCGAGAACCGCATCGGGTTTTGCGGCAATGGCATCACCAGATTCATCTGGCAGCGGCGGCGGCTCTTCGAGGCCTGGCGGCACATCCTCTTGCTGCGTAGCTTCTGATACTTCTTGAGGGCCGCGCAAATTGTCTAAAGGCTTGATTTGGCGCATTCGGCCGCGGCGAATGTCGATAACGGCGTAGAAGCCTTCATCATTTTCCGGCACCAGCAGGCGTCGCGCCTCTTGAACCGCTTGCGAGAATGACGGCGTGGGCACTTGAGTCGCGAACGTCGTCTCAAACACAACGATTTCTTCAAGGTCAAGTCGCTTACGGAGTGCCGCTGCCTCATCAGTTGCTATATCGGCGAACTCCCGAGACTGAAGCCAGGCGCCGGCGAATGCGTGCCCCTTGATCATAACAATCAAAGGATTTAGCCCCATCTGCTCCATTGCGGCGGCAAACAGTGTCGCCGTGTCGAGGCAGGTCGCGACGCGGCCCTCCAGGATCGCCCCTGGAGATCTTATTTTCTGACCTGATTGCTCAAAGCTTGCAGGCGGAAGTGCATAACTGAGCCGCAATCCTGCTACAGCCGACCAAAGGGCCGATATCAATGTCCACGATCGTTGCCGCGACTTGGCTTCGTAACCATCCAAACCAGACGGCTTACCTGCGCGCCGTAAAGTCTCCGAGGCAGCTTTTAGTACTTTGTCGACGGCCGGATCGTTCGGCATTACGAATGCGGGCAAAAGCTCGGCCATGGATGCCGTGCCGCCCCATTCTGACCGCGCGAGCACTTCAACTGGAGCATGGCTGGTAGCGATATCTGCCCCGTCCTTGACCAAGCGAAGCGTGACGGTTCCGCGCACGGATTCAGTCAAGGCGCCGAGATAGGTCGCGTTAAGCTGGACGTTGCGGTCCGGAATTCGCAATGTCGTGTCTGGATCAATACGATCCAATCGCCATATCTTGTTAGTCAGGAATGGTGGATCTGCGACCAACTCCAGAACTAAGTCCGAGATCGGAATTGAGCTTTGGTTGACTATCGAGAGTTCGCGCAAAAGAGGTGCCGCATTCTGATGCGATGCGAACCCGATTTTCCCGGAGACGATGGACTGAATCTCGATATCCATGTAGATTTTCACTCTACTTTGGGTCGACTTGGCGGCTTTAAGATGACATCATAAATGATCTTCGTCGAGATATCGTCTGACTCGAGAAGAATAATTGGCCGAGGCACCGAATGCACATCAGCATTGGCGGAACATTGGTCGCTTCTGCCACCTGGAATCCGATCTATTTAAAGAATTGTATCGGATCATATGAACTGTATTTTCCGTTTTCACTGATCGCGAGCGGCGCAGATCATTCCCTCAGCGCCCAGCTCCATGGTGCTCAGGTCGAGTTAAAGGGAATTTCGGACCGACGGATTGAGCTTGGCTACGCACGTCCGGAGCATCCAATATCGATCGATGGAGTTAAGCGCGAATGGATGTCGGCCTTCATCCTCCCGCTGTCGCCTCTCCATATCGAAGAGATAGAAGTGATACGGCGCGATACCGATCTGGATTTCGCACTCGATATTCGAGCCACTGCCCAGAAGGGCGATGAACGGCGACAGATTGATCAGAATGTCTGGCACCAGCCGATGCCCCGCTCCAAATGGATCGACATCCTGGCGGCTGCCGGTGCCCACAGCTCCATACTGATAAATGTCGAATGTCCCGTCGCCGCCCGTGATCCCGGCCGACAGGCAATTTTCACGCTATTCAAATCAGCTCAAGCCTCATTCATGCGAGGCGCTTATATGGAATGCATATCGACCTGCCGGACTGCTTTGGAAGCGGTTCAAAAATCGACTGCCAGGAACTTTCAAAATTCGTTTGATCTGTTGAATGGCGATCGCCGCTCGATTGGTAGAACTGAGCGCGAAAACCTTATCGGCGCCGCGGTCCTCCTCTACACCCATAAAGCACATCACCTTGATGGCGGGCAGGCGCCTGAATTTGGCCCGAGCGATGCGAAATTCGTTCTCTCCACGACGGCGGCAGTGATTCAAAAGCTTAGCTAATATCCGCCAATAGCCCCAAGGCGGCTCGTTCGTTCGCTTAGAATTTCTGTCATTCACGTAAACTGTATTATTGACACTAAAGCACGCAAAATCTGGCACCGGTTTATAGCTCTCAGGGGCCGGGCTTGGGCCTATAAGGCCGTCGGTCTACAAATGCTCTCGATAGCGTTGTAATGAACCGCATCACTGGCCTTCATTAATTCAACCAAGGAATTAGCTGCGCGGTCTGCCTCTTCTACAGTCATCGAAGATTGAGTGATCAGATCGTCGAGGCTATCACCATGCGACTCAACCTGGCTGAGGCGCTCGAGCGCAGCAAACTTTGTCCTGTCAATTTCCGGAGGCAATCCCGACAGGAGCTTCCGGATCTTCTCGTCCAAGCCGAAGGAACCGGGGACTTTGAATGACAAAAATACATCAAGAACTTTTCGTAGCGCGTTTGGCACAACGAAGAAGTAAGTAGCGGGGTCGTCAATCTTGCGAATGAAGCGAAGGATAAGGTGAAACAGATAGTGGTACTCAGATTCGTATTCGCGAATGTACTTAGGCATATTCTGGAATCTTGTCCGGCGATCGGTTTCTCCCGCCTTCTGAAACGAATTTAGAAACACGAGCGCGGCAGCTGGCTCTCTTCCGGTCTCTTCCTTGCTTCTCGCTCTATTCTTGAGCCACTTCTTAACTTCATTCATGAAGTTAAGGTTATGGGTCAAAATAAAAAGCTGTGAAATCGAATCATCTAATCGCGCCTTAAGCATGCAGAACGCATAGTTGAGCGCGCCGCTGTCCAAGCTCGAAATCGGATCGTCGAGGACAATGATCAAGTCTTTCAGGCGCCGGCCATCTGCTTCGAGCATTGTCAGGAAGTAGCAAAGGGCTATGGCGGTCCTTTCTCCTTCGCTGAGCCAGCCGGTCATCGGCGCTCCGCTTCTGAAAATTTCATATCCTTCATCACGAGGCCTGAACTCAATTTCGGTACGTCCGAGATAGTTCGCAATAAGCTTATTTAAGGTCTCGGCAGCCCCTTGATGCTCTCGCATACGACGCTTGAGGGCATCGATTTCTTCCCTTACGGCATCACGCGCGATCTTCTTTTCTTTTGCAGTATCGACGGCGATTTTTTCGCTACTCTCCAGTGAAGCGTACTCTTCATAGTTTTCCCTAAGATAGTGGCGCCTCAAGGAGTTCTTGGCATGGTCCTGCTCCGTCGCAAAGTCGTCGTGCGCCTTATTATGGGCCCAGATCACATCCACTAAAGTTGCCATGCCGGTAGAGAGTAGGCGATCAACCTCAATTGAAGTCTCGGCACTGATCACCTTATCGAGATCTATCGCGACGTTCGGGCGACTTAACTTGGCCCTCAAAGCCGAGACGAGAGATTCGAGAATCTCAATGCCTTTTCCCCGCGCCGTAGCAACAATCTCTGACGCGGACTTGAAGTCTTCTTGCCTGACTGAAATGTCATTCGAGGAGTACATCATCAGCGATCGAAATTTCTCCACGGAACGCGTCGTGGCATCGTGAAGGGTCTGAATTCCGGCAATTAGTGCGTCGTACTTGTCGTCAATCGCAGTCGCAAGGCTCTCCAAGCGGCCATGTGGGATATCACTTGAGCAAAACAAGCATTTCGATAGTTCCTTTGATTGGTGATACGAGATGCCCGTCTTGATCCACGGCAGCATCGACTCGTTATCCTTTAGCTCTTTAAGCGAAATCGATCCGAGCGTAACGGCGAGACGATCACGGCACTCACTGACGAGCTCGGAGATAAATAGATCTTCGAATGTTGGAACAACCAGCTTTGGCAGTGGCGCTGCTCGATCGGCAAGCGCTACGTAGCCCTTGATCTGGGCTTCGGTCACCTGAAGTGAAGTGCCAACGTCCGGATCTTCGCTGTAGGCCTTTGCAAGTTGAGTTGCATTAAATTTTCGCGCGCCTTGACGAGCATTCGCCTCGATGCTTCGAGCCATTGCCGTTTTTCTTGTCTCAAACGCCTTACTGGCTTCGCGCTGAGCTTTGTCTGCTCTCTCGTATTCTTCTTCGAGATCCGGGAGTTTTTTTTCCAAAGTTTCGCGCTGTTTTGCGAGATCAGCTTGCGCCTTTCCAATAAAGTAAATCGGACTTGCGCTTCCTGAAGTCCACTGGAGATTCTCGTCCACGAAATCACCATTGAACACAAGAATGCGGTCTTTCAAGCGATCAAGATTGCGGTCGCTTTGAATCTCAGATGCATCGTCAAGTGAGAATTTGAAGCCAGATTCGGGAGGCAGCTTGTCGGCTATTGCACCTTTCTGAATTGATGCAAAAACCCGTGATAGCGACGTCTTTCCAGAACCATTGAATCCATAAATGAGATTGTAGCGTTTGAACTCAGGCAGATCAGACACGACCGCAGGATCCCGAAATACATGAATGCCTGTAATCGATGAAATCTTGGAAATGATCGGCGGCATAGATTTCGTCCCTCCGGAGAAGGGTACGCTCCAAGATTGCGCAATTTGTGTCAACATACATCTGTAATGTGGGAACCTGGTTGCGTGCTCTGGGCATCGAAGCGAGGAATCTGCCTCCGTAATTCTTATCGTTCGGTAGGGGGCCAGGGATTCGAACCCTGCCGTTCCAGGCTATCTGCCCAGTCTCGCGCGAGTATAAGCCGCGCCCGCACTTACCAGTGCTGCCCCCCAAAGGAACACGATGTTGCTGCAGGCTTAGGGCCTCGGACGACGATCCGGATCGTTCTTCCCGATCGTGAAATTGTTCCGCAGCGCCCCTTTGTCGTGGAGTTCCTTGCGATCCATGACCCGGAATTCCTTTGGAATGTCCTTCCGCGGATAGAAGCGCGTCGGCATCCCCCGCAGCGAGAGCGGCTTAATACGGAAGAACGTGCAACTTCCGACGATAAGGTCGGGATGGATTTTTCGACCGGGCTGCTTATCCTCATAGGTCCGCCGCAGCTTGTTCTGCGAGATGTACTGCCGGTCGAACGCGTCGAGATCCCCCGTGAGGACACGCGCTGCAGGCCCGCCATGCAGGTCGCGGTATTCCTGCAAATACCCATCGCGAATTAGTGCTGAGACTGCTGTCTTATCGACCATCAGCCGCTTGGCAACCTGTTCCAGAGAGTGGGTCGGATTTTTGATCCCCATCTCCGCGTAGGCCCATTTGTGGGCACTATCCCGATCGAAGATCATGCGCTCAAGGAGGTTGTGCTCCTCGGGATCGAACTTGATCGGGATCAGCTTCCCGCTCAGCACCGCGCTCACGACGGTCGACCACGGATAGTCGACATTCTTCTTCAGCATTTCGACGACGACCTTCGTCGTGACCTGGGTGCCCGAGATGAGCATGGGGCGGACACTCGCCTCGAGTGCCGTAGCGATGGCGTCAATCTCCGCGCGCCGGTATAGCGCCTTAGCCATGCCGACCAGACGCAGGTACTCCGGCTCCACCTGCTTGAGCAGGCCGCTGTCGCATAGATCGGCCACGACATCGTGCCTCAGGCGCCATTCTCCCCGGAGGGTTCGCGCGGAGATCATGCTCTGTAGGGCCGACATCACCTCATCGACCTTCTTCCGGCTGATCCGGAGAGGCGTACCGCTTCCCTGCCCCTCGGACAGCAGAACACCGGGGAATTTCAGGAGCTCGGTGATCCGTCGGTGGCTCCAGCCGTACTTGGCCTTCACGTCCCGGAGCATGATGCCGTCGGAAACGTCCCCGACGGCTTCGGCCAGCGGGGTACCGGCTTTCAGGGAGATTTCGGGATGTGCCTCGAGAAAGGACCGGACGGCCGGAACGACCACGGCCCAGATCTCAGCTTCTGCACTCCATTCCCGCAGCAGGATCTGGAAGTAGCCGAATGCCTTCTTGGTCCCGTAGGCGCCAGCCCGCTCCTCCGAGATCATCTTCTCCTCCTCCAGATAGCCAAGGAGGGCATCCGGCCAGCCCGTGGCGATCTGGTAGGCGTGCAGCACGGCCTGGGACCAGTCGAGATGCGTGGTCCGGTGTCCCGGCTTCCTGGGCTCGATCAAGCGATCGACCGCGTTCTTTGGCCTCCGAGCGGCCTTCTCCTCGTCCATGCCAGCGGCCAGCGAGAACACGAACTTGAAGAGCCTACCGGTACCAAGATCCCGGATCTCGGGTGCCAGAGCCTCGCTGGCAGCCTTGGCCCGCTCGGGATCGAGGGATACGAGGTCGGCAAGCCCGGCAATCGCCACCCGGGTATCTTCGTCGACCTGATCGGGGGCCCCCGCCGCGATCGGCTCCCCACAGGCGTGGCAGGTCAGGAAGTCCGACTTGCCCCAGGAGAACTCAGTATCGCAGTGCGGGCAGGCCCCGATCAGACGCTCACCGTTCGCCGGATCGGCGATGACGAAGGTCAGGTCCCAGGACATCCGATGAATGCCCGTCGCTCTGAAGTCATGGGGTGCGATCCGGGGTGAGCCCCCGGAGAACACCGCCCGCTCGATCCAGTTCCCAGCGAAGCAGACCAGACTGACGAACTCCGGGACCGCCTCATAGCGACGCCGATCCAGCTCGGCTTTGGACACACCCAACCGCGCTGCGACTGCCTCCAGGCCGGCCCCCGTCCGGTGGAACTCAGACAGGCTGCGGGCTTCCGCCTCCGTCGCCGGGAGGATCGAAGACGGCCCCGGCAGTACGAGATCCTTAGCGACGCGAAGGAAGTAGCCGTTGAGGCTCTCGTCCGGCTGCAGAGAGAGCGTGATGGAGAAGGCGGTCGTGATCTTATCCATCGTTACGTCTCCTCATCGACGGTATCGTCATTCGTCGATCCGTCCCGAGCACCGCTACCCCGATTCCGGGTCGTGAGTTCGCCAGCCGCCGAGCGGAGCGCCTTCTCCGATTTTGTCATCTTGCGAGTAGGCTTCTTCTTTCTCGACGTCGCATCGTCAACCTCGTAGCCCTCCTCCTGATCAGGTAGGAGAGCGCACACGGCTGTTTGGATTGCGTCCTCGTCGACCCCGGCGCGCTTCCTACTGCGCGCCTCACGGGAAGCTTCTTCGACGAGGTTGAAGATCCATCCGAAAAGCCCATTTGTGTAGGCGAGCATACGGCTCGCGACTTCCTCACTGCAGAGGTAGTCGGTGTCCGGGCATCCGAAGGCCTTCGAGTACTCGTTGAGAACACTCCGGAACTCGATGAATTCCGAAGCCTTCAGTTCCTCCCCGCCACTACGTCGGAAGTCCGGGTTCTGCGTGTCGCAGAACCCACGCAACCGAATGTTACGAATACGGCGGCGACGAACCTGCTCGTCCATCTGGATGACCATCTCGGATTCTTCGACACCGGCCATGACGATCCCGATCCTGGCATCATTCATCAGGCCTTTGATCGCATCACATACACCGGCCCGATCTGTTCCGACCTTTCTGGTCAGATGCTGGAATTCATCCAGAACCAGCACGCGCACACCATGGTGCTTGAGGAAATGGACAAGCCGATTCCGGCGACTTCCGTTCGTCTCTCTGTTCAAGGTAGGTGCACCCAGCACAGTCAGAATTTCATCGTAGAATCCTTGCAGCGACGGATTGCTCGGCACCTTCACATAGGAAACCGGCCGGATCGGTCGACCATTCTCTGTGCAGGGTGGGTGAAGCTCTACGAAGCTTTCGAGAATCGTCGATTTTCCACTACCTGCAGGTCCAATGACGGAAGCACATCGACCCTCGCGCCCATCGACTGCGACTTCGTAGAACCGCTCGAGATCCGACATCGCCCGCGTGAACTGACGCGTGTCGAGAACCATCGCATGAACCTGTTTCCGAAGTGCTTCATCCATAGCTGGTCTCCTCGTGGTTACTTGGGTTGAAGGGACGTCTTCTTGAAGGTGTAGAGCGGAGCCTGAGCCGAGCTGGCCGAAGTGCCTGACGCCTTACGAACTTTGCCGGCGTGCCGCTTCACCGAGGGGATCGGCGTCGAAGCACCCGCGGTAGGCTTTGCTACTCGATGCCTTCCCGGCTCGTTCGACGGAGCTTCAGGGTTGAGCTTCCTCGGCCTACGTCGATTGATCTTGCCGATGTCTCTCATGATCTCCGCGCGAGCACGGCGATACTCCTGGTCCGTTCCGGGGGCTTTCTTGGACTTGAGACGTGCCTCGATCAGCCGGTGCATCCGCAGGGAAACACCTTCTCGCTTGCTCGGATCGACGGCGGGAATCTCGACAAGTTGTCCAGATGCCGAATCCAGAACGAAGATCTTTCCGACGTCGTTCGGATCAAGGAGCGCTTCGACTACAGGATTCCGACGATGGTAGGCATGTGCATGGATGCGGATGCGCTCAACGGCGACACCGCCATATAGGATGCCCTCGACCCGGATTCCTGACCGGGTCGCCACGCTCTTTTGGCTCAGCATGGTTGCTTCGCGGATTTCTCGTGCCGACAGTTTCACAGGCGGCGGAAACTTGACGCTCAAGTCATTCCAAGCTTGAAGGGGCGAACACCGAAGCGTGGAGTGGGGCTTCTTGTGATACAAGTCGCAGATGGTTCGTGCGATTAAGCTGTCAAGCTCTGCGAACGTCATACGGGCGTTTTCTTCCGGCTTACGATCAGCTTTCGCCGCGACATTGCTTTTCGTCGTACCGGCAATTCGATGAAGCAGGAAAGAGCAGAAAGACCCGAAGATTCTCTCGACCCTGGACTTCATATTGGGCGCACGGGGCGGCAAGATGACAAAGTCGATATCGAGATTCCGCAGCGCTTCCTGAACTGCATGGCTCAGGAAGTCCTTTCCCCGATCGGTCACCAGCTCGATAGGAACGCCGAAGATAGGCCAGTCCGACTTAACGCCGAGTGAGTTCAGGAAAGCTCGCGTTTTCGGGAGCATCGCGAAGCGGAGTGTGGCCAGAACAGCAGAGGCATCCGGCGCTGCGACGTCGAGCAAATATCCGGGGATCATTCTGGTTTTATGGTCAATGATGGCCGTAAGCCAGACACGCCCGACAGTGACGCAGCCCTCGTCATCGAGGATATCCAGATCGATTTTTGTATGGTCGATCTCCCAGCGTGCCATTGGACCAAGAGAGTCGGGCCCGGCCATCGACTGCTTGTAGTTGAAGCGGGCGATCCGCTTTCCTTCTTCATGTTCCAGGCGCCGCAACCCACCCATCGCCTCGAGGCGACGCTTGATCGTCGAAATCGAGGGCCGCGGCCCTGTTGAAAGACGAGCATCTCGAGAGATCTTCTCGTGGAGATCTGTTTCGATTAGAGCGATTGCTCCTGCATAGTTTGCCTCATCTGCGTCGAAGTAGTGTTCGGCGCATAGTTCGGCCATCCAGATCTCGATCAGCGGATCGCAACGAGGACCACTCGTTCCACGAAGATGGAATTGGGGCACAAGGAGACTTTTGTTGGCACTTTTCCACGCCTGTTTGATCCATCTGTAGATGGTTGCACGCGATGGAGCGTTCCGACCTTGCAGCCATTTCGGGTAGCCAGTTTTTTCGAAGTGCGTCTGGTGAATTTCGAGGGCTTTTTCCTTGGTGAATGCTGAGATTGTCCCGTTGGGTTCGATCGAACCGAACGCTTTGACGAAAGCCGCACGATAATTGGCGTGCTCTGCGTATGTCACACCACTGACGGTTCTTCGAAGAAGCGCCGTCATGAACGTGTCTTTGCGTACTCCGACTTTAGTCGGCGCCACATTGACGACGATCTTCTCGTCCATGAATTTCGTCATGAACTCGTCACGCGTTAGCTGGAAGTGGCGTCCGGTTCTGAGTGAGACGAACGTGACACTTCCGCCCGGGTTCTCCCCGCTGATGCGACATTGTTCCCCGTCGATCTCGAACGAGCTTCCGAGGCGAAAGCCGAACGCGACAGTGGGAACCGGAGGGAACGAATTTCGGGTAGACATCGGTTACTCCAGGCAAAGCTCGGGTGTGGCTCAGGTTGAGCTTTCATTTCGGGTGCAGGACTTGGCTTGTTAGGCGGAAACTATCAGGCGGCTTTCGAGACCGAGTTTGGCCTCCATGTCCGTATCGAGGACTTGCCTGGCGACAAGGGCGTAGATGTCAACCTCATGCACGGCGTCGGCGCGGAATACTTCGACGATCTTGCGTACAGTCACGTTCGGGTACCGCTTGATCGTTGCCCTGATACTGGCGACCATCGGCGCTTCTACACGTCGGTTCCGATAGTGCCAGAGCAGTTTCCGGTTGGAGTACTGGGGCTCGATCCGGATTTCTCGCTCTGTCAGAACACGATATGACCAGCCGAGTTGCTCGAAAACCTCGCGCTCTCCTCGGAAGCGCGGGTTCTCGCGTAGATGTTTCTCGAACGTGGAAAAGGTCTTGATCTGAACGATTTCGAACCGTCCACCGATCAGCCTCAGTTCGACGTCCGGATATGTCGAGACAACCTTCTCTCCGACCTCGTAGACCACCGTGAAGGGCTGCGTAGTGTAGGAAACGACGCCCCTGTCGAAGTGGAACATCTTGAAGGCATCGGCCTCCAGGCCCGATTCGGCTTCTCCGATACCGATCGATTTTGGACTTGCGATCCTCTGCGTTGGTCGAATTCCATAGCCTGGCCTGACCTCCCGGGATGGTTTTCCGTCAGCCGCTTGCACGATGCTGCCGCAGACACCTTCCGAGGTTCGGAATCGCAGGATGTATTTGCCTTCGACTGGGCCCTTCGCAAAGCGAAACGGCCCCTCTGAAGGTTTGCTTTTGTGACGTGACTTTGACATCAGAACCTCTCCTGCTCGATATCGCCAGGACCAGTACCGGACATGCGCAGACGGTCTTCGGCGTCGCCGGAAGTTCGATCTGTCAGGTCTGGAAGGTCGCCAGTCGGCCCAGGGGCCGACGCCTCACGCGTCGCCGCTGGTTAGCGGGATATCGAGATCAGGTGAGGAAGGGCGCGGTTCATGATGGAAACGTTGTACCTGAAATTTTCGGAAGTTTCAACAATCCGATTCAACGTGGCAGACATCGTCGCTCTCCTTTGCAACCGAACGCGGCGCGAGCTGGCGTTCGGCAACACAGCGCCGAGTTGTTTTCGGCGCACACACGCCAAGGCTGATTGCCAAGCGCAGGGGAATAGAACATCAGTGCCGCATTGGTTTTGCACAGAAAAATTGTGTAACTGTCAAGTATATCTATTGAACAAACTCAAGTAATTTAGTAAATATATCAATTATGGTGCTTATTTGTTCGTCTTTCATATAATAAATGAACTTGAATACTTAGACACTGACAAACGTGTCGATCTTTCCCAACCGGTTCCAGTGGGTCGTTCAATTTGCCGCGCCCGGTCTTCTGCGGACATCATTAGGGCATTTGCCAGCACGCAGATCGGTTGCCTACCTGTTACCTGTGATCACTGGGCCTACTTTGAAACCATGCGCCCTTGAAGCCAGAAGACGCCTGCAACGTCCGAGCCTTCGACAGGCTGCTCATCGGATTTCCACACGTGATCGCCGATATAGAGCGCAAGTTTGAAGTCGCCGTAGCTGTCGGGCAGGCGAAGTGGCGTGATCACAAGGGAAGTAAGCTTTCGGCCAAATACTTCGATCTTCTCGATCCACCGGACGGGTCCTTGATACTGGTACTCGTCAGGCGCGTACGTGTCCTGGGGAATAAGGGCGGCTACACCCTTCATGCTGATCGTGATCGGCTTGAGTTGGTCGCCCGGGGTGCCTGGCTCGTTCTTCGTCCGGAGGCGGGCGGGATCGTCGATGACGATCGGCTCTGTCCTGTCGATCTTCGTTCACTGCGTCTGGCGGGCCGTCTTTGAGGCGTCAAATCAGCCCAAAGGACGCCTTTGGGCAGGGGGTCGAGTCAGAGAAAGTGAGATTCCGGAAATCAATACTTCCGGATTATTTGTTATCTGTCAGATAGATATGCGGATAACTCGTCGCAATAAGAGTCTCACCATTTGAAAAGTCGTCTCAGTATCTCTGAGTCACGACAATAGACAAACCCCACTCAGACGTCGAGGTTCGCCACCTTCAGCGCGTTCTCGACGATGAAATCGCGACGGGGTTCGACGACGTCGCCCATCAGCGTGGTGAACACGCCGTCGGCGTCGGCCGTGTCGGCGACGCGCACCTGCAGCAGGTGGCGGGCCTGCGGGTCGAGCGTGGTCTGCCAGAGCTGCTCGGGGTTCATCTCGCCCAGGCCCTTGTAGCGCTGGAACGAAAGACCCTTCTTGCCGACCTCGAGCACCGTGTCGATGAGCTTGATCGGCCCCGCGACCTCGACCGTGCCCTTGTCCTTGGTCTCGAGCTTCGCGCGCTTGGCGTAGAGCGTCTGCAGCTCGCCCGCCATCTCGACGAGGCGGCGCGCCTCGATCGAGTTGATCGTCACCTGGTCGA
Organism: Tagaea sp.; assembly: GCA_965279525.1. GTDB lineage: Bacteria > Pseudomonadota > Alphaproteobacteria > CACIAM-22H2 > CACIAM-22H2 > Tagaea. The sequence continues at coordinate 757,464 of CBDIIB010000005.1, forward strand.
TCGTGGCGCGGTCGATCTCGCCGCGCAGGCGGCGTTCGAACACCAGCCCGTCGGGGCCGCGCATGCCTGTCCAGCCGCGCTCGGTTTCCGGGCTCAGCACGTTGAGGCGCTTGGCGATGAACTCGGCCACCGCCTGTGCCTTCTCGCCATCGGCCAGCAGCGACGGATCGAGCGCACCCAGGATCGCGGCCTGCTCGACCGCGTCGCGCGAACCCACGCGCCGGGCGAGTGCGAGGATCATCATCTTGGCCGCGCGCGCGCGCTCGACCGCACTGCGCAGGTCCGGGCCCGCGCGCATCGCACCATCGGCCCCGGTCAGCGTCATGCCCTCGATGCCGCCGGCGATGAGGTAATCCTCCATCGCGCGTTCGTCCTTGAGGTAGACCTCGGACGAGCCCTTCTTGACCTTGTAGAGCGGCGGCTGGGCGATATAGATGTAGCCGCGCTCGATCAGTGCGGGCATCTGGCGGTAGAAGAACGTCAGCAGCAGCGTGCGGATGTGGCTGCCGTCCACGTCGGCGTCCGTCATGATGACGATCTTGTGGTAGCGCGCCTTCTCGACGTCGAATTCCTCGGTGCCGATGCCCGTCCCGATGGCGGTGACGAGCGTGCCGATCTCGGCGGACGACAGCATCTTGTCGAGGCGCGCGCGCTCCACGTTCAGGATCTTGCCCTTGATCGGCAGGATCGCCTGGTTGGCGCGGTTGCGGCCCTGCTTGGCCGAGCCGCCGGCGGAATCGCCTTCCACGATGAAGATCTCGGACTTGGCCGGATCGCGCTCCTGGCAGTCGGCAAGCTTGCCGGGCAGCGAGGCCATGTCGAGCGCGCCCTTGCGGCGCGTGAGTTCGCGCGCCTTGCGCGCCGCTTCGCGCGCGGTCGCGGCCTCGACGATCTTCTGCACGATGCGCTTGGCGTCGGCCGGGTGCTCCTCGAACCATTGCTGGAGCTTGTCGTTGCAGATCTGCTCGACGACGGGGCGCACCTCGGAAGAAACCAGCTTGTCCTTGGTCTGCGAGGAGAATTTGGGATCGGGCACCTTGACCGAGAGCACGCAGGTGAGCCCCTCGCGCGCGTCGTCGCCGGTCAGCGACACCTTTTCCTTCTTGCCCGCACTCTCGCCCGCGATGCGCGCGATCGTGCGCGTCAGCGCCCCGCGGAAGCCGGCCAGATGCGTGCCGCCGTCCTTCTGCGGAATGTTGTTGGTGAAGCACAGCATCGTCTCGTGATAGGCGTCGGTCCACTCCAGCGCCACCTCGACGGTCATGCCGTCCTTCTCGCCCTTCATCGTCACGGGCGCGTGCAGCGCCTGCTTGGAGCGGTCGAGATACTTCACGAACGCCTCGATGCCGCCCTCGTAATGGAGCTCGACCTTCTTGGGTTCCACGCCGCGCTCGTCGGCAAGCACGAGGCGCACGCCCGAATTGAGGAAGGCGAGTTCGCGCAGGCGGTGCTCGAGCGTGTCGTAGTCGAACACGGTCTTGGTGAAGGTCTCGGTCGAGGGCAGGAACGTGACTTCCGTGCCGCGCTCGTCGCCGGCCGGGCCGACCTCGGCGAGCGGGGCGACCGCCTCGCCGTGGCGGAACTGCATCTGGTAGGCCTTGCCCGAACGCCAGATGCGCAAGGTCAGCAGCGAAGACAGCGCGTTGACGACCGACACGCCCACGCCATGCAGGCCGCCCGAGACCTTGTAGGAATTCTGGTCGAACTTACCGCCGGCATGCAGCTGGGTCATGATGACCTCGGCCGCCGACACGCCTTCTTCGGCGTGGATGTCGGTCGGGATGCCGCGGCCGTTGTCGCGCACCGTGACCGAGCCGTCGGCGTTGAGCTTCACCTGGATGGCGTCGCACCAGCCGGCGAGCGATTCGTCGATCGCGTTGTCGACGACCTCGTAGACCATGTGGTGCAGGCCCGTACCGTCGTCGGTGTCGCCGATATACATGCCCGGGCGCTTGCGCACGGCGTCGAGGCCGCGCAGCACCTTGATGGAATCCGCCCCGTAGGCGGCGGACGCGTCTTCGATGCTCTTGGTCGGGATCGGCTTGGCTGGGTCTGTCATCTTCGGTCGTCCTTCAGGCGGAAACCACGCCGCCGGCCTCGACGCGCAGCATGTGCGCGCGTCCGGCCAGCGGGGCGAAAGCGTCCTCGTCGGCCCCGGTCGCCCAGAACTGGGCGCCGAGGGCAACGAGTTCGTCGAACAGATGCGCGCGGCGCGCAGGATCCAGATGTGCCGCGATCTCGTCGAGCAGCAGCACGGGTGGCGCACCGCGTTCGGCGGCCAGCTCGCGCGCATAGGCAAGGATCAGCGACACGAGCAGCGCCTTCTGCTCGCCCGTCGACAGGCGGGCGGCGGGCGCATCCTTCTCGGCCCAGCGCGCGGCAAGATCGCCGCGATGGGGGCCGAAGGCGGTCGTGCCGCTCTCGGCGTCGGTGCTGCGGTTGGCGGCGAGGATGTCGCGCGCGCGATCTTCCAGTGCCAGTGCGGGCATCTCGGCGCACAGGCGCTCGATCCCGCCGGTCAGCGTCAAGGCGGGCGTGGGGAACGGGCCCACGTTGGCGTGGGCGGCCCGGTCGAGCCGGGCCACGGTCTGCGCGCGCGCGATGGCGATCGCGACACCGTGACGGGCGAGCGATTCCTCGAGTGCGCCCAGCCAGGCGCCGTCGGCGCTGCCCTCGGCGAGCAGGCGGGCGCGCTCGCGCAGCGAATGGTCGTAGGCCGCGACCTGGCCTGCATGCTCGGAATCGAAGCCGTAGACGAGCCGGTCGAGGAAGCGCCGGCGGGCCCCTGCCCCTTCGGCGAACAGCCGGTCCATCTCGGGCGTGAGCCAGACGACCGACAGGCGGCGCGCAAGTTCGGCCTGGCCGCGCTGCGGCTTGCCGTCGATGCGCACGACGCGCTTGTCGCCCTCGCCGCGCCCGGTGCCCACGCGCACGATGTCGCCGGCACTGCGGATCTCGGCCGACACGGCCCACGGGCCGGCACTGCCGGCGCGCTCGGGGTCCTGGATGCGCGCGCGGCGCATGCCCTTGCCGGGGGCAAGGAACGAGATGGCTTCCAGAAGGTTGGTCTTGCCCGCGCCGTTCGGACCCACCAGCGCCACGGGGGCGGCGGGAACGTCGAGGCGCAGGGCCGCATAGCAGCGGAAATCGGTCAGGTCGAGCCGCAGCACGGCGGCGGGTGCGCTCGCGCGCACGGCCGCCGCAGGAAACGGGACGATCCGGGCCGGGACGGCCGTCACGTCAAACGCGCATCGGCATGAGGACGTAGAGCGCGCTCGGATCGGCGGCATCGGCGACCACGGTCGGCGAGGCGGCATCGGCCATCTTGAAGGTCGCGTTCTCGCCCTCGATCTGCTCGGCGATGTCGAGCAGATAGCGCGCGTTGAAGCCGATCTCGATTGCCGGGCCCTGGTAGGAAACCTCGATCTCCTCGCTTGCCGTCCCGGCGTCGGGGCTGTTCGCGGTCAGCGACAGCAGGCCCTTGGTGGCGGCGAGCTTCACCGCGCGCGACTTCTCGGTCGAGATGGTGGCCACGCGGTCGACGGCGGCGGCGAACAGCTTGCGGTCGACTTCCATCGTCTTGTCGTTGCCCGACGGGATCACGCGCTCGTAATCCGGGAAGGCGCCGTCGATAAGCTTGGAGACGAGCACGGCGTCGCCGAAGGCGAAACGCACGCGCGTGTCGGAGAGCGACACCTGCACGGCACCGGCCGTCTCGTCGATGAGCTTGCGCACTTCCATCACGGTCTTGCGCGGCAGGATCACGCCCGGGATCTTCGCGGCCCCGTCGGGCAGCGGCATTTCGAGGCGCGCCAGCCGGTGGCCGTCGGTCGCGACCGCGCGCAGCACGTCCACGCCGCCCGACTTGGTGGCGTGGATATAGATGCCGTTGAGGTAGTAGCGCGTCTCCTCGGTCGAGATGGCGAAGCGCGTCTTGTCGATCAGCGTCTTCAGGTCCTCGGCGAGGATCTCGAAGGCGTGCGGCAGTTCGCCCGCGGCCATCTTCGGGAAATCGTCGGCGGGCAGTGCCGCAAGGCTGAAGCTGGAGCGGCCGGCGCGCAACGCGACCTGGCCCTTCTCGGCCGACCATTCGATGCCGACCTGGCTGCCTTCGGGCAGCTTGCGCACGATTTCATAGAGCGTGTGGGCCTGCACCGTGGTCGAGCCGGCCTTGGCGATTTCCGCCGGCACCGTCTCGACGAAGGCGACATCCATGTCGGTCGCGGTCAGCGAGAGCTTGCCCGCCCCGCCCTTTGCCGATGTCGCTTCAAGAAGCACGTTGGACAAGATGGGGATCGTGTTGCGGCGTTCGACGACGCTCTGGATATGACCCAGCGCCTTCAGGAGGGCGGCGCGTTCGATGGTGATTTTCATCTCGGGTACGGTCTCGGAAAAGGGTTTCGCGCGAATCGAATCCGTGGACCGCCAAGTATATCAGAAGGCCCAATTGGCGAAAGCTTCTCGACGCCGCAAATGGCGCCAAAACCGGCCTTATTTCAAGGATTTGCGCGCCGCCTCGGCGAGCACGACGCGGACAGCCGCCAGTTGCTGGCGAACCCCCATCGAGGCGCAATTTTCGAGTGCCGGCGGGTCCGCCCGGCGCAGCGCCTCGGCGACCATTTCCGGGCTCGACGGCAGGTGGATGAAGCCGCACGGCCGCTTGCCGGCCCGCGCCATCAGGTGCCACAGCGCGGCATTGCAAAGATAGAGACCCGCATCGTCCGACAGGCGTGCGGGAATGCCGGCAGCCAGCAGGCGCTTCAGGATCGCGTTGAACGGCAGGTTGGCCGCACGCGTCGCCGGGCCCTTGCGATCGATCCGGCCGGTCGGGCGCTTGCCGTCATTGTCGGCGTAGGGAAACTTGAGACCGTTGTGCGCCACGCGCTCGATGCGCACGCAAGGCTCGCCCGCGGCAAGGCCCAGCGCCACGATCGCGACCGGGTCGGTCTCCTCGATGGCGGCATCGAGAGCCGCCTCGATCTTCGCGATCGATACCGGCAGCACGCGCCCGACGACGCGCGCATCGCCGAACCATTCGCCGTCGAGCCGCTCGGCCAGTGCCTGCGTGGGATTGGTCTTGTGCGGCCCGAAGCGCTCGAAGCCGGTCAGCAGGATGCGCGGGGCGCGCGCACCCATCAGGCTTCCAGCATGCGGCGCAGCAGGTCGACATCCTCGCTGAACGCGGCGTCGGCCGCGCGGAGCTCGTCGATCTTGCGCACCGCGTGCATGACCGTCGTGTGATCGCGCCCGCCGAACTTGCGCCCGATCTCGGGCAGCGAGCGGCTGGTAAGCTGCTTGGCGAGATACATCGCGACCTGGCGCGGGCGTGCCACCTGGCGGGCCCGGCGCGGCGAGTGCATGTCCGCCAGCCGGATCGCGAAATGTTCGGCGACCTTCTTCTGGATCTCCTCGATCGTCACGCGGCGGTCCGACGCGCGCAGCAGGTCGTGCAGCACTTCCTGCGCGCTTTCGAGGCCGATGGGCCGGCCCACAAGCGTGGAGTGCGCGACGATGCGGTTGAGCGCACCTTCGAGCTCGCGGATGTTCGCGACGATCTTGTGGGCGAGAAACTCGAGCACTTTGGGCGGCATCGCCACGCCGAGCTTCTCGGCCTTCGACTGCAGGATGCCGAGGCGCAGTTCGTACGTCGTCGGATGGATGTCGGCCACGAGGCCCCAGCCGAGACGCGAACGCACGCGGTCTTCGAGGCCTTCGAGATCGGCCGGGCTCTTGTCGGCCGACAGCACAATCTGCTTGTTCTGGTCCACCAGCGCGTTGAACGTATGGAAGAACTCTTCCTGCGTGGCGTCCTTGCCGGCGATGAACTGCACGTCGTCGACCAGCAGCACGTCGACCGAGCGGAACTGCTCCTTGAAGGACATCGTGTCCTTGAAGCGCATCGCGCGGATGAACTGGTACATGAACTTCTCGGCCGACAGGTACAGCACACGGCGCTGGGGATTGCGCTTGCGGATGTGCCACGCGATCGCGTGCATCAGGTGCGTCTTGCCCAGACCCACGCCGCCATAAAGGAACAGCGGGTTGAACGGCACCTTCGCCTCTTCCGCCACGCGGCGGGCGGCGGCGGCGGCGAACTCGTTCGACTTGCCGTGCACGAAGGACTGGAACGTGAAGCGCGGATCGAGCTGGGCGCCGAAATCCTCGAAATCGTCGCCCGAGCGGGCGACGGCGGGCGAGGCATAGCCGTGGGCCGTGCCTGCCTGGGTGGCGGCCGGGCGTGCGGTCGCCGCCGACGCGGTCGGGCGCTGGGCCGAACCGGTGGCGGGTGCCGGGGCCGGCGTCTGCAGGCCGGCGGCCGGCTGGACGACGACCTCGATCAGGCGCACCTGCTTGTTCTCGGCACGCCACAGCGTCTTGATGCGGTCAGAATAGTGCTGGCGCACCCAGTCCTGCATGAAGCGGGTCGGTACGGCGATACGCACGGTGCCGTCCTCGACGCCCACGAGCGTCAGGGGCTTCAGCCAGCTCTTGTAGGCCGCCTCGCCGAACTCGCCCTTCAGGCGGGCGCGCACGCGGACCCATTGGGCTTCGAGGGAGGGACCGAATTCCTGCGAACGCATGGCGCTACTCCTGCGTCCAGGCAAGGCCGGCGGCTTTCCAGCCCCCTGTCATGCCGCGATGATTGGCGCCGTCTCGGTCACCCTCGAACCCGCCGGAAAGGTTATATGCACGCTTGAAGCCAAGTGCCGTCACCGCCATCGCGGCCGAGCGCGAACGCCCGCCCGAACGGCAGATGAAGATCACCGGGGCCGCCTTGTCGACCGCGTCGGCGACCGAGGCGGCGAAGTCCGGATTGGGGACCATCAGCGCCCTTCCGTCGGCGGCCGTCGCATAGTTCTGCCACGACACGAACAGCGGCGCCTTGGCCAGCGCCGCCAGATTGGGAACGCCCACGAACGTCCACTCGGCGCGCGAACGCACGTCGATCAGCACGGCCGTCTTGTCGGCGGCGAGAAGTTCCCACGCCTGACGCGCATCGATGTCGCCGGCATAACCCTGTGCCGCCGTCGCATCCGTATCGAATTTCCTGGTCGCCTCAGCCATCGTCCCCGAACCGTTCCCGCTGCTCTCGGCGGCCTTTCGGCCGTCCGTCTTTTTCACTCGTCCTGGAGGCGGGCTGCTTCACCCGCCGGGAACGGCCTCAACTCGAGGCGGAGCGGCTGGCGGAACGTCGGTAAGCGGGGCGCGGTGCATCGACATGCCGGCGCCGCATCGGGCGGGACACATCGGAGGAAAACTTGAACGACATCACTGGCGGAAATCCCCGTTCTTGCGTCTGTTCGCGTTCAGACTTGTTGTCGCCGCGCGGCTCGCGCGAAATCGCACTGCGAGCCGACGGGCGAACTTGGTTGTTTTCGGTATCGCGTTCCGTGACCGGACGCCGTCCCCCGTTCCTGAATTCCGATGAAGGGCTGCGGCGTGAAGTTCCGATCCGGCGTCGCATGTCGTCGTCCCGCTCCGCTCGTGGCCTGCCGCCGTCCCGCACCGGACCCACCCCGTTTCAGGATCCGGATTTTCGATCCGGATCCTTCGTCCGACCGCTGCCGATGCCGCTTGCCATTTCCGTGATGCGCTCTCGAAGAAGCGCGTCGGAGAATGGCGCGTCATCGCGCGTGGCGATCTGACGGGCGAACTAAATCACGATGCCCATCGACTCGCAACAGGTCCGAAGTGCGAACGCGCAAATCGTCTCGGCTGTTGCGTCCGGGCGACTCTGCGCATGTCTGGAATATCCGCGCGCACGCGCTAAAAAATTCCGCGGATGCAATCCGTCGCGAAGCGCACGCGGAGATTCAATGGCTTGCGCCGCATTGCGCGTGCGCGGTCGCAAGCGGTGCTTTGTTGCGCGCGTGCTCGAAACCGCGAACGGTGAAAATGCAAGCGCCGTCTTCGATGGAACACGAAGACGGCGCGGATGTCTGGAAGATATTCGCGCGCGGGGAAAATCCGCGCGGCGGGAAGATCAGGCCTTGAGCGCCTTGATGCGCGCCGACAGGCGCGAGATCTTGCGCGACACCGTGTTCTTGTGGACGATGCCGGTCTTCGCGGTGCGCATCAGGACCGGCTGTGCGGCCTTGAGGGCGGCGGCCGCGGCGGCCTTGTCGCCGGCGGCGATCGCGTCTTCGACCTTGGTGACGGACGTGCGCATGCGCCCGATGCGCGTGCGGTTGACTTCCGTGCGGCGCAGCGTCTGGCGCGCGGCCTTCTTTGCGGACTTGGTATTGGCCATTGTCTTGTGTCTTCCGAAATGGGTTTTTCCAGGTCGCACGCCACGTGCGCACGACCTTGGGAAAGGCGGCGGGTTATAGCCCCGCCGACGGGGTCCGTCAACAGGCCCCGATCAGCGGTTTTTCCAGCCCGGGGCGCGCTTCTCGACGAAGGCGGCCATGCCTTCTTTCTGGTCTTCGGTGGCGAAGGTGGAGTGGAACAGGCGGCGCTCGAAACGCACGCCTTCGGCAAGCGTGGTTTCGTACGCGCGGTTGACCGCTTCCTTGGCCATCATGACCATCGGACGGGACAGGCCCGCGATCTTCTCGGCCACCTTAAGTGCTTCGGGCAGCAGGTCGGCGGCGGGCACGACGCGGCTGACGAGCCCGGCGCGTTCGGCCTCGGCCGCGTCCATCATGCGCCCAGTGAGGCACATCTCCATCGCCTTGGACTTGCCCACGAAACGCGTCAGGCGCTGGGTCCCGCCCGACCCCGGGATCGTGCCGATCGTGATCTCGGGCTGGCCGAACTTCGCGGTGTCGGCGGCGAGGATGAAGTCGCACATCATCGCGACCTCGCAGCCGCCGCCCAGCGCGAAGCCCGCGACCGCCGCGACGATGGGCTTGCGGCAGGTCGTCACCCGCTCCCAGCCGTCGGTGATGAAGTCGGCAAGGTAGACGTCCATATAGGTCTTGGACGCCATCTCCTTGATGTCGGCCCCGGCAGCGAAGGCACGCTCGGAACCGGTCAGCACGATGCAGCCGATATTGTCGTCCGCCTCGAAGGCGTCGAGCGCCTGGCCCAGCTCCTTGATGAGCGCGGCGCAAAGCGCATTGAGCGCCTTTGGCCGGTTCAGCGTGACGAGACCCACCTTGCCCTTGGTCTCGACGATGATGTTCTCGTAGGCCATCGCGGCAATCCTCACTCGGGTGACAGGAAGAAGCGCACCTGCGTGCGGCCCGCGGGTGCGGGCGGAAACTCGATGACGAGGCGCTCGCCCTCGCGCGCATAGCGGCCCGTCCCGTCGGCGCGCCAGCCCAGCTGCGGCAGCGTGCCGGCATAGAAAGCGAGGATGGCGGCGCGCGTGGCCGTGCCCTCGGCCAGCGCATCCACGACGCGGCCCTGGGGCGCGTCGAACACCGTGGGTTCGCCGGCGGCGACCAGGCCTGCCATCAATGGCAGGTCGTCGATGCCGTCGACGAAGCCGTCGGCCGCACGCGGGGCGGCGGCGAACATGAGGCAGAACAGGGCGATCAGGGCCGTGCGGCGCATGTCGACTGTCTTACTCAGCGCTGGCAGCGCGGACAATAGAAAGTCGAACGGCCGGACTGCACGATGCGCTTGACACCCTTGCCGCCGCCGCAGCCCGGACAGGGTTCGCCCTCGCGGTCGTAGACGCGCCACTGGTGCTGGAACCAGCCAAGCTCGCCCGACGCCTGCACATAGTCGCGCGCCGACGAGCCGCCGGCCTTGATCGCATCGCCCAGCGTCGCCTTGATCGCCTTCAGCAACGCCGCGGCCTTTTCGCCCTTTACCGTGCCCGCCTTGCGCAGCGGGCTGAGGCCGCAGCGGAACAGCGCCTCGCACACATATATGTTGCCCAACCCCGCGACATTGCGCTGGTCGAGCAACGCGGCTTTCAGCGGCGCCTTCGAGCCGTCCAGCGCACGCACCAGGGCCGCCGCGTCGAACGCCGGATCGAGCGGCTCGGGCCCCAGATCGGCAAAGCGCCTGTCTACGGCCAGCGACGCCGTATCGACCAGATCGATCACGCCGAAGCGGCGCGGATCGGTGAAGCGGATCGTCGCCCCTTCGTCGGTGCGCAGTTCGACATGGTCGTGCGGACCCGGCCTGTCCGGTCTGCCGTCGAGCAGCACGAGCCGGCCCGACATGCCCAGATGCACGAGCAGCGTCGCCTCGCGGTCGAGCGCCATCAGGATCCACTTGGCGCGCCGCTCGACCTTCACGACGCGTGCACCCGTCGCGCGCTGGACGAAGTCGGGCGGGATCGGCGTGCGGATGTCGGGGCGCCTTTGCACCACGGAAGCCAGACGGCGGCCTTCCAGATGGGGCTTCAGGCCGCGCACGACGGTTTCGACTTCAGGGAGTTCAGGCATGGGACCCGACCCTGCCCCATGCGCCCTCCCCTTTTCCAGTGGTGCTTGCTATGGTGCCGGCCTGATGACGCAAGCGACTGACGACACGACCCATTTCGGGTTCCGCGACGTGCCCGTGGCGGCCAAGGCCGGCCTCGTGCGCGAGGTCTTCGATTCCGTCGCGGGTCGCTACGACCTGATGAACGACCTGATGTCGCTGGGCGTGCACCGGCTGTGGAAGGCGTCGTTCGTCCACCAAGTCGCCCCGCGCGTTGGCGAACGCTTCATCGACCTTGCCGGCGGGACCGGCGACATCGCGTTTGCACTGATGGAACGCGGCGCCACGGTCACCGTGTGCGACTACAACGAACAGATGCTGCGCCAGGGCCGCAAGCGCGCGACCGACAAGTCGCTGATCCCCGGGCCCGACTGGATCACCGGCGACGCGCAGTTCCTTCCCTTCGCGAAACACGTTGCCGACGGCATCACGATCGCCTTCGGCCTGCGCAACGTGACCGATCCGGCCAAGGCGCTGGCCGAGATCCGCCGCGTGCTGAAGCCGGGCGGGCGCTTCTTCTGCCTCGAATTCAGCCGTCTCGCCCTGCCGGTGCTCGACAGGCTCTACGACCGCTATTCGTTCGACGTGCTGCCCAGGCTCGGCCAGATGGTCGCGGGCGACGGCGACAGCTACCGGTATCTCGCCGAGAGCATCCGCAAATTTCCGCCGCAGGGCGAACTTGCGGACATGATGCGCGCGGCCGGTTTCGGGCGCGTGGGCTTCCGCAACCTGTCGGGCGGCATCGCGGCGGTTCATTGGGGCTGGCGGACCTGATGGTCTTCCGCCTGCCCGGCCGGCTCGTGCGGCTTGCCAAGATCGCGCGCACGCTCGTCGCCTACGACGCGTTCGAGGCGTTCGGCCTTGCCGATTTCACGCCCTTGGGGGCGCGCGTGGCAACTCGCCTGCGCCGCAGCGGCCTGCCGGAACGGCCGGGCCAGCGGCTGGCATTGGCGCTGACCGAACTGGGGCCGGGCTTCGTCAAGCTCGGGCAGGTGCTGTCCACGCGCGCCGACATCGTGGGCGAAGCGGTCGCCGCCGACCTCACCGACCTGCAGGACCATCTTGCCCCGTTCGCGTTCGAACTGGCGCGCGACACGGTCGAGCGCGAGCTGGGGCAGAAGCTTGGCGAGCTTTTCTCGGATTTCGACGAAACGGCGATCGCCGCCGCGTCGATCGCGCAGGTGCATTTCGCCACGACGACCGACGGGCGCGACGTCGCGGTCAAGATCCTGCGCCCCGGCGTGGAAGCCGCGTTCGCGCGCGACGTCGACCTGCTGGCATGGATCGCGCGGCTGATCGAGCGTCTCGTCCCTTCGTTGCGCAGGCTGAAGCCCAACGCGGTCGTCGAAACACTTGCGCAGACCGTGCGCTTCGAGATGGACCTGCGCCTTGAAGCGGCGGCGGCCGAGGAACTGGCGGCCAACTTCAAGGACGATCCCGAATTCCGCGTGCCGGCCGTCGACTGGACGCGCACCGCGCGCCGCGTGCTGACGACCGAGCGCGTGGCCGGCATCCCGATCGACGAGCGCGAGGCGCTGATCGCCGCAGGCCACGATCCGCGCGACATCGTCGCCAAGGCCGGGCGCGCGTTCTTCCGCCAGGTGTTCCGCGACGGCTTCTTCCACGCCGACATGCATCCCGGGAACATGTTCGTGGCCGCCGACGGCACGCTGCTGGCGGTGGATTTCGGCATCATGGGGCGCATCGACCGGCCCACGCGCATCGTGCTGGCCGACATGCTCGCGGGCTTCCTCAACCAGGATTACCGCAAGGTCGCCGAAGTGCATTTCCGCGCGGGCTTCGTGCCGGCCACGCAGGACGTGGGTGCCTTCGCGCAGGCCGCGCGCGCGATCGCCCAGCCAATCCTCGGCCTGCCGCTCGAGAACATCTCGCTCGCCCGCCTGCTCGCCCAGCTCTTCGAGGTGACCGAGCAGTTCCAGATGGAAACGCAGCCCCAGCTCCTTCTCCTCCAGAAATCGATGCTGGTGTGCGAGGGCGTGGGGCGCACGCTCGACCCCAGCGTCAACATGTGGGCGCTCGCCCGCCCGCTGATCGAGGAATGGATGATCGCCAATCGCGGACCGATGGCGCGCATCACCTATGGCAGCGAAGCGCTGCTCGAACGGCTGGAAGAGCTGCCCGCCCTCGTCGCCAATCTCGACCGCGCGGCGGCCCAGGTGGCCGGCGGCGGCGTGCGCCTGCATCCCGACACGCTGCGCGCCTTCGGCACCGACCGTCCGCCGACGCGCTGGCCCTGGATCGCCGCCGGGGCCGCCGGGGCGGCGTTCCTCTATCTGCTGTTCCGATAGCCGCGCCCGCCGCCGCAAAAATCGCTTGACGGGAGTTGACGGTAAAGTGACGGTAAAGTGACCGTCAACCCCATCATCCCATTGAAACGAATATGTTTATCCGCTTCGAGTTGACGGAGAGACAGGTTTTTTTCTCGTCTCATGTATGGCGGTCAAAGCAGGCACCCGGCACTCTCCCTCAGCAAGATTTACGATATATAGCCTATTATAGGATAATTGACAATAGAGAACATATCAGGTACATCCAGCGGGAAAGGAGATCCCGCCATGCTGTCCCTGCTGCCCGTTTCCCGCGACAACGAAACGCCCGACTGGTTCGAACTTCTGGCCGATGTCGGCCGCAACCGGCCCAACCGGCGCTCCGACACGTTCAAGGTCGAAAGCCTGCTCGCCAACGAAGGCGATCCCGAGATGCGCGCCGGCATCGGCCCGACCGGCGTGTGGAGCCCGCTGCTCGATGCCGCGATCCGCCGCTTCCAGAAACGCAGTGGTCTGAAAGTCGACGGCTGGCTTGCCCCCGGCGGCCCGACCATCGAAGCGCTGCGCGGCCGCCAGGCCGGTGCGTTCGCCGGCTTCGACGTGCCGACGCCCGACGAGATCGACGCGCACCACGCCGCGATCGCCGAGGGGCGCGATCCGCCGATCGTGTTCGCCGCACCGCCGGCCGCCTTGCGCCCGGTGCCGGGCCTGCCCGCACTCCGCCAGACCGACCGCGATTCGAACACCAGCCAGCTCGACTGGCTCGACGTGCACCAGGCCGGGCTCGGCGACGTGCCGGCACAATTCGCGCGTTACGTCGCCGATCTCGGGCCGCTCGGCATCGCGCAGGCGCGCGACTTCGTCGACCAGTTCCAGCACCGCTGGCCGGGCGAACGCGACGCGCTCGTCGACGGCATCCTCGACCGGCTCGATGCGCAGGCACAGGCAAGCTTCCTCGGCGCACCGCGCCCGAAGGGCCAGCCGTTCGGAACGCTTGCCGGCGGCGGACGCCGGCCGGCACCGGTCATCAGCGACCTCGTCCATCGCCCGCAGGACGAACCGCCGGAATCCGAAACCCGACGCACGCTCGAACTGCGCAAGGGCGGGGAAGGCGGTGGCGCGATGCTGCTGGCGGCGAACGATGCCGGCGACGACGAAGGAGACGATGCGGCAAACGATCCGCAGACTGCGCAGGCGGAGCCGGAAGGCCCGCGCGGCTTCGTGACGCCGAAGCAGAACCCCGACATCCGTGGCCAGGACAGTCATGGGAAAGGCGGTATGAATGTTCCGCGCAGCGGCGGCAGGACGCACAAGGGCGTCGACATCGTTGCACCGCCGGGAACACCCATTGTTTCACCGGTCGACGGAACAGTGGTGACCCCCGTCGACCCCTACAACAGCGACCCCGCCAAGAAAGGTAAGCTTTCTGGCATTCGAATAAAGACAAACGACGGATACACCGTCGACATGTTCTATGTCGACGTTGACCAAAAGAAATTCAAAGCCGGAACGGCGATACGCGCCGGTGATCCGATAGGTTCAGCGCAGGACCTGTCACCCATGTATCCGCCAAAGCCCGCCGGCCCGATGACGAACCACATCCATCTCCAGATCCAAAAGGAGGGCCGCTACATCGATCCAACTCCGCTTCTGAAACGGCAGAAGTGATCAATCGACGAGATAAAAGAAGTCATGGAAATACATCGTGATCCATGAACTCCATATCCCATTGCGACGATTGATCGTGAACAGCAGGTCCGTCCAGTCGATTCCCTTGCACGACGCGAGCTCGTCCGGGCATTCGCGCATCAACACGCGCGCCTGAAAGGAACTCGGATAGACGTAGTGGAGAAACTCGTCGACAACGCCATAGCGCAGGACATGGCGTACCTTCGCCGGATTCACGAATCCGGACTTGTCGAGCGCATATTCGACCCGTGTCGCACGCGCTTGCGTCATGACATCGGGATGGCGGTACCTGTCGCAGCGCCTCGATCGGGCGTATTCGATGCAGCCGATCACGGTCTCGATGCCGCAGATCGGATTTCGCGGCCGTCCGATGCAAGCGGAACTCTCCGCGTTCGTCGTCACGAAGCGGATGCGCGCCGGATCGACCGAATCGGCCGGCACAAGGCCGCGACCTTGCGCGACAGCTGGCTCGGTCGAAGCCAGCAGAAGCAGGAATTGGCAGATAAACTTCCGGTTTCCAATCATCGGTTGAATCTGCGCGCACACATGTTCTCCGTCAAGCCGTTGTATTTGCGGCGTGATCCGCCCCGAGTTGCGCCGCCGGCGGGGCCTCCCTAAAATAACACTCCATTCAGGGGTAAATCGGATGCTGGCCGGTAAACGGATACTGCTGATCATCAGCGGCGGGATCGCGGCATACAAAAGCCTCGACCTGATCCGCCGCCTGCGCGAGCGCGGGGCCGACGTGCGCTGCGTGCTGACGCGCGCGGCCAAGGAATTCGTCACGCCGCTGTCGGTCGGTACCCTTTCGAAGAGCCGCGTCTATGACGAGCTGTTCGACCTGACGGCCGAGCACGAGATCGGCCATATCCGCCTGGCGCGCGACTGCGACTTGGTCGTCGTGGCACCCGCCACCGCCAATATCCTCGCCAGCATGGCGCAGGGGCTGGCGGGCGATCTCGCCACGACCGTGCTGCTGGCGACCGACAAGCCGGTGCTGGCGGCCCCGGCGATGAACCACGTGATGTGGGCGAGCCCCGCGACCGTCGCCAATCTCGCCACGCTGCGCGCGCGCGGCGTTTCGTTCGTCGGCCCCGAGAGCGGCGAGCTTGCCGAAGGCGAGATCGGGATCGGCCGCATGAGCGAGCCGATGGCTATCCTGGCCGCGATCGAGAACCTGCTGGGTGCGGACGCACCGTTGCGCGGTAAGCGCGCGCTGGTCACCAGCGGGCCGACCTACGAGCCCATCGATCCGGTGCGCTATATCGCCAACCGCTCGTCGGGCAAGCAGGGCCACGCGATCGCGGCGGCACTCGCAGCGTTGGGTGCGGAAACCACACTGGTCAGCGGGCCCACGCGCCTTGCCGACCCGAAGGGCTGCCGCGTGCTGCGCGTCGAGACAGCGCAGGAAATGCTGGCCGCGAGCCTGTCGGCCCTGCCCGCCGACATCGCCGTGTGTGCCGCCGCCGTCGCCGACTGGCGCCCCGCGGCTCCCGGCAACGCCAAGCTCAAGAAAGACGGGAGCGCGCCGCCGCAGATCGCTTTGGCCGAGAATCCCGACATCCTCGCGACATTGTCGCGCCACAAGCCGCGTCCGTCGCTGGTGGTGGGGTTCGCGGCCGAGACCGACGACCTGATCGCGCACGCGACGGCCAAGCGCCTGCGCAAGGGCTGCGACTGGATCGTCGCCAACGACGTGAGCACGGGGACCGGCACCTTTGGCGGCGACGACAACCGCGTGCACGTGATCGACGCGGGCGGCACGGAATCGTGGGACCCGATGAAGAAGGACGAGGTCGCGCGCCGCCTTGCCCGGCGCATCGCCGACCGGATCGCCGGGGCCGCGTAGCATGGATCGTCCGGCCATCGGCATCGTGCGCCTCGCGCACGCCAAAGATCTTCCGTTGCCCGCCTACGCGACCGAAGGTGCCGCCGGGCTCGACCTGCTGGCGGCGGTTTCCGAACCCGTCGAGCTTGCCCCCGGCACGCATCGCCTGATCCCGACCGGCATTTCCATCGCCCTGCCCGACGGCTTCGAGGCGCAGGTGCGCCCGCGTTCGGGCCTCGCCCTCAAGAACGGCGTCACGGTGCTGAACTCGCCGGGCACGATCGATGCCGACTATCGCGGCGAGGTGGGTGCCATCCTGATCAATCACGGCAAGGCCCCGTTCCGCATCGAACGCGGCATGCGCATCGCGCAGATGGTGATCGCGCGCGTGGCCCACGCCACGTTCACGGAACGCGACGAACTCCCCCCCACGGACCGCGCCGCCGGCGGGTTCGGTTCGACCGGCCGATAGGAACCCCCCGCCGATGATGCGTCTCACCAAGAAACTGCTGTTCGGCATCGAGGCCGTGCTCGACATCGCCTACAACGCCGGGGCGCGGCCCGTGCAGGCCGCGTCGATCACCAAGCGCCAGGGCATCCCCAAGCGCTATCTCGAGCAGGTGCTGCAAGCACTGGTGCGTGCGGGCATCCTCGCCGGCCAGCGCGGACCCAAGGGCGGCTACCGGCTTGCCAAGGAAGCCAGCGCCATCTCGGTCGCCGACATCGTGCGCATCGTGCGCACGATCGAGGTGGCCCCCGATCCGCTCGACGGCGCACCGGCTTCGGCCCTCGGCCATCAGATCGTGCGGCCGATCTGGCACGACCTGCAGAGCCAGCAGATGGCGACCCTCGAAGGGCTGACGCTGGCCGATCTCGTCGGCCGCGCCAAGTCGCTCGGCGTGGCGCTGGAAACCTGAAGCGATGGCGCAGGCGCCAACCCTCGGCGATCTCACCGACGCGCAGTTCGAACGCTATGCGCGCCACCTGATCCTCGACGAGGTCGGCGAGGCGGGCCAGGCGAAGCTGCTGGCGTCGCGCGTGCTGGTCGTGGGTGCCGGCGGGCTTGGCTCGCCCGTGGCGCTCTATCTGGCGGCCGCCGGCGTGGGCACGCTGGGTCTCGTCGATTTCGACAAGGTCGACGTGACGAACCTGCAGCGCCAGATCGTGCATGCGCAGTCGACCGTGGGCATGCGCAAGGTCGACAGTGCGGCGGCCACGCTGCGCCGGCTCGATCCGGCGATCCGCCTCGAGACGCACGACATGCGCGTCGGCCCCGACAATGTGGTTGCGCTGGTGCGCGGCTACGATCTGGTCGTCGACGGCTCGGACAATTTCGCCACGCGCTATCTCGTCCATGACGCGTGCTATTTCGCGGGCAAGCCGCTCGTCTCGGGTGCCTTGCTGCGCTTCGAGGGACAGCTCTCGACGTTCAAGGCGCATGAAGGCAAATACTCTTGCTACCGCTGCCTCTTCCCGACGCCGCCACCCGCCGATCTCATCCCGCGCTGCGAGGAGGCGGGCATCCTGGGCTCCGTCGCCGGCGTGATCGGCACGCTGCAGGCAACCGAGGTGCTGAAGGAACTGCTCGGGCTGGGGACGAGCCTTGCGGGCGCTCTGCTGATCTACGACGCGCTCGACACGCAGTTCCGCCGCATCAACGTGCCGCGCGACGGGTCTTGCGCGCTGTGCGGCACGCATCCGACGATCCTGCCACCCGCCTGACTTTCGCCGCTTGAACCGGACCCGCCCTGCCCCGATAATCCCGCCTCCTTCGAACCGACCGGAACCCCCGCCCCATGCGCCTTTTCCGCTTCCTCGTCCTTGCCCTGTTTCTGGCCCTGCCCGCAGCCGCGGGCGCGCAGGCCCCCGACCGCGAGAACCTGCTTTATATCGACGTCGAGTACGGCCGCATCGTGATCCAGCTGCGCCCCGACCTGGCGCCACGCCATGTCGATCGCGTCAAGCAGCTCGCGCGCGCCAAGTTCTACGACGGCATCGTCTTCCACCGCGTCATCGACGGCTTCATGGCCCAGACCGGCGATCCGACGGGCACGGGCACGGGCGGCTCCGGGCGCGGCAACGTGCCGGCCGAATTCAGCCGCGTGCCGTTCGAGCGCGGCATCGTGGGTGCGGCGCGTTCGCAGAACCCGAACTCGGCCGACAGCCAGTTCTTCATCATGTTCCGGCGCAATGCCGGCCTCGACGGCCAGTACACCGTCTGGGGCCAGGTGATCTCGGGCATGGAGTTCGTCGACCGCATCCGGCGCGGCGAGCCGCCGCGCTCGCCCGACAAGATGATCCGCGTCCAGGTGGCCGCGGACGTGCCGAACTGAACCCGGGCCGAACTGAATTCTCACACGTAAAGGACCAGACAATGGCGGCCGACCTCGAAAACACCCTCTATCTCGATCTCGACTGGGGCCGCGTGACGATCGCGCTACGCGCCGACCTGGCGCCGGGCCATGTCGCCCGCGTGAAGGAACTGGCGCGCGACGGCTTCTACGACGGCATCGTGTTCCATCGCGTCATCGACGGCTTCATGGCGCAGACGGGCGACCCGACCGGGACAGGCATGGGCGGCTCGGACCGCGGCAACCTGAAGGCCGAATTCTCGAAGGAACCCTTCGATCGCGGCGTGGTCGGTGCCGCGCGCTCGCAGAACCCGAACTCGGCAGACAGCCAGTTCTTCATCATGTTCGACGAGGGCCATTTCCTGAACGGCCAGTACACGGTGTGGGGCCAGGTCACCGACGGCATGGAACATGTCGACCGCATCGCCAAGGGCGAGCCGCCCAAGAAGCCCGACAAGATCGTCAAGATGACGGTCGCGGCCGACGACAAGCCTGAAGCGAAGAAAAAGAAGTAAATCGCCAGGATAAGCCCCGCCCGGTCCGCCGGGCGGGGTCTTTCGTCAATACCCTATACTATTGTAGGTAGATGAAAAGTGGTGATAACTTCTATATGAAGGCGCCCTCGTTCACCCGCAGGAACCGAGGGCCCCGCCAATGCCGAAATTTTCCGACATCACCAAGACGATCGGCCGCACGCCGGTCGTGCGCCTGAACAAGTTCGTTCCGCCGGACGTCCGGCTCTACGCCAAGATCGAAGCCTTCAATCCGATGGGCTCGGTCAAGGACCGCCTCGCCCTCGCCGTGATCGAGGAAGCCGAACGCACCGGCGCGCTCAAGCCCGGCCAGACCGTGATCGAGGCGACCAGCGGCAATACCGGCATCGGGCTTGCGATGGTCTGCGCGCAGCGCGGCTATCCGCTGGTCGTCACGATGGCGGAGAGCTTCAGCGTCGAGCGGCGCAAGCTGATGCGCTTCCTCGGCGCCAAGGTCGTGTTGACGCCCGCCGCCCAGCGCGGCAGCGGCATGCTCGCCAAGGCGATCGAACTCGCCAAGAAGCACGGCTGGTTCCTGACCCGCCAGTTCGAGAACGAGGCGAACGCCGACGCCCACACGCGCACCACCGCGCGCGAGATCGTCGACGATTTCGCCGGCGAACGGCTGGACTGGTGGGTGACCGGCTTCGGCACCGGCGGCACGCTCAAGGGCGTGGCCCGCGTGCTGCGCGCCGAACGGCCGGACACGAAGATCGCCGTGTGCGAGCCCGAGAACGCGCAGATGCTGGCCAGCGGAGTCGCCCAGACGCCGAATGCCGACGGCACCTATGCCGCCTCGCACCCTTCCTTCAACCCGCACCCGATGCAGGGCTGGACGCCGGACTTCATCCCGAAGCTGACGGCCGACGCCGTCACGGCCGGCTATTTCGACCGCATCGTGCCGGTCGCCGGGCCCAAGGCGATCGAAGCCGCGCGTGCGCTCGCCGTGAAGGAAGGCATCTTCGTGGGCATCAGCAGCGGCGCCACGCTCGCGGGCGCCATCGACATCTGCAAGGGCGCACCGGCGGGCACGACGGTGCTGTGCATGCTGCCGGACACGGGCGAGCGCTATCTGAGCACGCCGCTGTTCGCCGACATGCAGGCCGACATGGACGCGGCGGAAGCGGAGATCTCGCTCTCGACGCCGAACTTCCGTCTGGACGCGAAGTAGTTCCGTCGCACCGGGGCCGTGGCACGCCACGGCCCCGGCCCTCCAGCCACGGAGTGAAACGCCAATGCCCAGATATTCCGACATCACGCGGACCATCGGCCGCACGCCCGTCGTGCGCCTGTCGAAACTCGAACCCGCGCATGTCGAACTCTACGCGAAGATCGAAGCCTTCAACCCGATGGGGTCGGTCAAGGACCGGCTGGCGATCGCGGCGATCGAAGACGCGGAGCGCACCGGCGCGCTCAAGCCCGGCCAGACCGTGATCGAGGCGACCAGCGGCAATACCGGCATCGGGCTTGCGATGGTCTGCGCGCGGCGCGGCTACCCGCTCGTCATCGTGATGGCGGAGAATTTCAGTGTCGAGCGGCGCAAGCTGATGCGCTTCCTCGGCGCGAAGGTGGTGCTGACCCCCGCCGCCGAACGCGGCAGCGGCATGCTTGCCAAGGCAGTCGAGCTTGCCGGGAAGCACGGCTGGTTCCTGACCCGCCAGTTCGAGAACGAGTCCAACGCCGACGCCCATTCGCGCACCACGGCGCGCGAGATCATCGACGATTTCGCCGGCGAACGGCTGGACTGGTGGGTGACCGGCTTCGGCACCGGCGGCACGCTCAAGGGCGTGGGCCGCGTGCTGCGCGCCGAACGGCCCGACACGAAGATCGCCGTGTGCGAGCCGGACAATTCCCCGCTGCTGGGCAGCGGCCTTGACCAGAAGCTCGACGCCGACGGCGCCCACCCCGCCTTCCGCCCGCATCTGATGCAAGGCTGGAGCCCGGACTTCATCTCGAAGCTGGCGGCCGACGCGGTCGCGGCCGGCTATGTCGACCGCATCGCACCCATCCCCGGCAAGCGGGCCCTGGACGTCACGCGCGAGCTTGCGACCAAGGAAGGCATTTTCGCCGGCATCACCGGCGGCGCCACGCTGGCCGGTGCCCTCGACATCTGCCGGAGTGCGCCGGCGGGAAGCAGCGTGCTGTGCATGCTGCCGGACACCGGCGAGCGCTATCTCAGCACGCCGCTGTTCGCCGACATGCAGGCCGACATGGACGCCGAGGAAACGGAAATCTCGCGCTCGACGGCGAACTACCGCTTCGACGTGCGCCCGGCACCCGCCAGGCCCGCGGCACCCGCGCCGCAGGTTCCGGTCACGGCCGACGCGACTTCCTTCGTCGAGAACGTGCTGGGCGACGCCAGCCGGCCCGTCGTCATGTTCGCGCTGGAATGGTGCGAATTCTGCTGGGTCGCGCGCAAGCTGCTCGCGCGCATCGGCGTCGACTACCGCTCGGTCGATCTCGACTCGGTCGAATTCCAGAAGGACGACCGCGGCGGCGACATCCGCCGCGCGCTGATCGCGAAGACCGGCATGAAGACCATTCCGCAGATCTTCATCGGCGGAAAGCTTGTCGGCGGCAGCACCGATCTGCTCGACGCCTGGAAGCAGGGAAAGGCGCAGGCGATGCTGAAGGAATCGTCCGTCGCGTTCGACACGCCCGCCGGCCTCGACCCCGATTCATTCCTGCCCGGCTGGCTGCAGGCCCGCTGAAGGCGGCGTCAGGCGTCCGGCCAGCGGCGGTGCAGCCACAGCCACTGGCCGGGACGCAGGCGCACCCAGCGTTCGATCTCGGCGTTGACGGCGCCAAGGACCGTCATCCGGTCGGCCGCCTCGTCGCCGGTCGCCGGCAGCGGGACCGGGCCGGTCAGCGTGATGCGGAAATAGGCGCCGCCCAGCCGTTCGAGCTGCGCGCCGATCACGATGCAGTCGTAGCGCAGCGCCAGCGTGGCGATGGCCGGCGCGGTCATCGCGTCGGCACCGAAGAAGGGCACGGCCACGCCGTCGTTCATCTTCTGGTCGAGCAGCATGCCCAGCCACTCGCCCTTCTTGAGCGCTTCCATGGCGAGCCTGGCGCCCTTGCGGCCCTTCGGGACCAGGCCCGCGACCGAGCGGCCGCGCCGGGCGCGCAGCAGCATCTCGACATAGCGGTTGTTGGCCTCGCGATAGACCGCGTGCAACGGATGGCCGAAGCGCGTGGTCAGCATGGCGCCCAGTTCCCAGTTGGCCTGGTGCGCGCCGAAGAAGATGACCGGGCGGCCGCTTTCGGCCGCCGCGCGCACGATCTCGCCGCCGACGATCTCGACGCGGGGGGCCTCGCCGACCGAGCCGATGTCGTCCAGATGCGGATACTCGGCCGCGAGCCGGCCCAGATTGTCCCACATCTCCACGACCGCGGCCTCGATGCCGGCTTCGCCCAGCTCGGGCAGGAAGCGGCGCATGTTGCGCCGGGCGCGTTCGCTGAGGCGGATGCGCGGGCCGATCATGCGCCCGGCAAACCCGCCGATCGCGGACGCCACGTCGACCGGCAGGATCGCGAGCGACCAGTAGCAGATCAGGATGGCGCCGGCCTCGGCCGCATGACGGATGCGTCTCAGCATCGGACCAGCCCCGTCTCGACGAGCTTTGCGAACGCGGCCGGATCGGCGAAGCGCAGCGTGACGTCGAGCGCGGAAATGTCCGCACGCGAAGCCGCAGGCAGGCGCACGAGATCCTTGCGCGTCGTCACGAGCCGCGCCCCCAGCTGCTTCGCATCGGCCCGCAGCGCCTCGATCTCGGCCGCCGAATAGGGATGGTGGTCGGCAAATTCGCGCGTCGCGGCGATTTCGGCCCCGACTGACTTCAGCGTGTCGAAGAACTTAGACGGCCGGCCGATGCCGGCGAAGGCGAGCACGCGCGCACCCGACAGGTCGTTCGGCTCGGGGACGAGATCGGCGCGAAGCACCGGCAGGCCCGTCGCCGCACCCGCGGCGAACCGGTCCTCGCCGATCACGACGCACGCCTTGGCGCGTGCCGCACCCGAAGCGACGGGTTCGCGCAGCGGTCCCGCCGGGAACACGTAGCCGTTGCCGAAACCCGCGGCCCCGTCGACGACGATCAGCGAACAGTCCTTGGCAAGACCGGGATTCTGGAAGCCGTCATCCATCACCAGCACGTCGGCACCGTCGGCGATCGCCTGGCGCGCACTTGCCACGCGGTCGGCGCCGACATGCACGTTCGCGATCTGCGCCAATAGCAGCGGTTCGTCGCCCACGCGCGCGGCATCGTGAAGGGCCGGATCGACGCGCAACGGCCCGCGCTCGGTCCCGCCATAGCCGCGGCTGAGGATCGCCGGCTTGCGGCCAAGCACCAGCAGCTCGGCCACGAGGGCCGCGACCGTCGGCGTCTTGCCGGCACCGCCGAGCGTGAGATTGCCGGCACAGAAGACCGGAACGGGTGCCCGCCACGGGCGCGCGAAACGGATGCGCGCGGCGACACCCAGCGCATGCACGGCACCCAGCGGCGCGAGCAGCGCGCCAAGCCCGTCGTCCTTCGTCCAGAATTCAGGGGCGCGCATCGCGAACCGCCTCCGGCCCCAGATGTGCCAGCACGGGACCCAGTGCCGCGACGACGCGCTCGACCGTGCCGGCACCGCGTGCCGCGAACGCGCGCGCCGCCGTGCCGTCCTTCGCGACGAGAGCCGGATCGGCGAGACGTGCGCTTGCCCATGCGCCAAGGGCGGCGGCATCGGCGACCGGCGTGGCCGCTTTCGCGGCGACGAGATCGGCCGCGAGCTCGGAGAAATTCTCCATCGACGGGCCGAACGCGATAGCGGCCCCCAGCCTTGCGGGCTCGAGCGGGTTATGCCCGCCATGCGGTTCGAGCGAACCGCCGACGAACGCGACGGGGGCCGCGCGATAGAACAGGCCGAGCTCGCCCATCGTGTCGGCGATATGCACGTCCGAGCCGCCCGGCGCTTCGCCCGCCGCCCGGCGCGTGGCTGTCAGACCCTTGGCCGCGGCGGCCTCGGCCATCGCGGGCCCGCGCTCGGCATGGCGCGGCACGAGAACGAGCAAAGCGCCGCTGCCCGACGCCTTGACGCGCACCTGCGCATCGAGGACCGCGTCGAGTTCGACGGGATGGATCTGTGCCGCAAGCCAGCGCGCGCGCCCCTTGAGCGAAGCCTCGAAGGCCGCGAGTGCCGTCGCATCGGCGCCAAGTTCGGGCGCGTCGTGCTTGAGGTTGCCGATCGTGGCGACATGGGAAAGACCGAGGCCCTGCAGGCGTCCGGCATCGGCGGCACTCTGCGCCAGCGCCACGGCGAACGCCTCGAAGGGGGGTGCGAACACCGCTTTCGCCTTCGCCCAGCGCGCGGCCGAGCGTGCGGTCAGGCGCGCGTTGACGAGCGCGGCGGGAATCGCGCGCCGCGCGACCTCGCCCAGCAGGTTGGGCCACAGCTCGCTTTCCAGCCACAGCACCGCGTCGGGCCGCCAATGGTCGAGGAAACGGCGCACCCAGCGCGGCACGTCGAGCGGCACGTACTGGTGGAAGGTGCTGGATCCGTCAAGCGCCACAGCGAGCATCTCGGCCGAGCTGCGCGAGCCGGTCGTCACCAGCACGTGGAGATCGGGGCGCGTGGCGCGCAGGCGCGCGATCAGCGGCAGGATCGAGCGCGCTTCGCCCAGCGACGCGCCATGCACCCACAAGAGCTTGCCCGACGGGCGCGGCCGGCCGGCAATACCCTTGCGCTCGCCGATGCGGGCAGGATCCTCGCGGCCGGCCGCACGCCGGCGCTTGAGCAGCAGGTTCAGTGCCGGCTCGGCCAGCATCGCAAGTCCGCGATAGAGTGCGCGCGTCATGCCGGTGCCATGCCGGCCATGCGGTCGGCCTGTTCGCAGATCGCGTCGAGGCGCGTCTCGATGTGGCGGGCGAACGCGTCGAGCTCGCTCCGGGCCGTGGGCGGCTCGACGACTTCCCAGATCATCGTCCCGCGTCCGAAAGGGAACGGCACGAGGAAGCGGTCCCACGAGCCCATGAATTTCCCGCGCGTCGAATAGGCCATCAGCACGACGGGCGCCTGGCCCTTCCATGCCGCGATCGCGATGCCGGGGGCGGCCTTGCGCGCCGGGCCGCGCGGCCCGTCGGGCGTGACGCCGATGTTTATGCCGCGCTTCATCAGATCGAGCATCTCGCGCAGGGCCGCCGCCGCCCCGCGGTTCGTCGAGCCGACGATGGCACCGATGCCGAAGCGCGCCACCGTCTTCGAGATCAGCCGCCCGTCGCGGCTCGCCGAGATCAGCATGTGGATCGGCGAGCGGCGCGCCCAGATCGGCGCCATCAGGAAGATGCGCTGGTGCCAGAAGCACACGATGCACGAGCGTCCGGCACGCGCCAGCGCCTGCGGTCCGCCCTCGCCAAGGACGGTCCAGCGTGTCGTGCGGTGGACGAACCACATGTAGGCGGCCACCAGCCCGGCGATCAGGCTTAGGCCCCTGTCGGAGCGGAGGAATTTCTTGAGCAATTCCGGTCAGGACCGTTGGGAACGGGAGAATCGGGCGAAAGAACACGGTTCGTGGGTCGAGCGCAAGTGGGCCGGACTTCTTGCGGCCCGGCCCCGTTGTGCCGGCTCCTCCCGGCGTCCATAATTCGGCCGCGAATCGCATCCGATTCGCACGGCGGAGTGCGTGCTTGACCGACCGGCCCGATTTCAAGGAACCGAAACTCGCCGCGCTCTGGGACTACTGGGCGGCGCGGAAAGCTGCCCGGCGCTATCCCGACCGCGCCGATTTCGATCCCGTCGACATGCGCCCCTGGCTCGGCCACCTGATGCTGGTCGAGCTGGTCGAGGGGCGCTGGGTCTACCGGCTTTACGGCACCTATTTCGTCGAGACGTTCCGGCGCGAGATGACCGGCAAGGGCATCGACGAGCTGCCGGCCGAGCAGGCGCGCGTGCTGCAGGAAGAATACGACGCCGTGCGCGCGACCGGCGAGCCGGTCATGCGCACCTATTCGGCGCAGTTCGATTTCGGCACGCTCGACGGGCGGCAGAGCTGGCAGCTCGACCAGACATGGGAACGCGTGTCGTTCCCGCTGTCGGATGCCGCCGCAGGCCCCGGCGGCGACGTGCGCCTCGTGCTGGTCGGCGCCTATCTCGTGGGCGGCCGCGCGGCCTAGTCACAAACTCGGCAGGGTCACAAACTCGGCAGGACGCGGGCGAGGCTCGTCATGCTCGCACTGCGCAGTGGCAGGAACGTGCGGCCCATCCGCCGGCAGGCGGCCTTCAGCTTCAGGCAAGCGCCGTGCGACACGCAGTCGATCGCGCAAACGACCGTGTCGGCCTGGGAGACCAGCCCGTCGATGGCGCCCAGGCTCTGCTCGATCCCGCCGTCATGGTGCAGGAAGGCGCCGCGATGGCGTTCGACCGCATCGCGCAGATGCGCCCGCTGGTTGGGCCGGCCGCCGACATAGAGCACCGTGCGGCCGGAAAGATCGACCGGCACGCCGGCGGCCGCCGGCATCGCCCGCAACCCGTCGTCGGCATTCGGGAGGCCGTCGGATTCCTGCAGGCGTTCGAGCTGCGTCTCGGCGGCGCGCGCCCGCGCACGTTCGCTCGAAAGCTTGCGCTGCAGGGACGCGATCAGGCGTTCGGATTTCGCGTTGGCCGGCCGTATGCCGATTGCCGGTGCGGCCGGCATCGCGCGCCGCGCGAGCCGTGCTTCGAGTTGCGCGATCGTCGCGTCGCGCCGGGCAAGCGATTCGTGCATGTCGATGCGCGTGCGTTCCAGGCGCGCCTCGCTGTCGCGCAGGCGCAGCGTCAGCGCGTCGAGACGTGCGAGATCGGCGATCCGCGCCGAGCCGTTGAGGTGCGAGAGCATGTGCACGTCGCCGTAGATCTCGCCGGTCGTGGGCCCGTCGATCGCCGGATGCGTCATCAGCGCCCAGAAGGCCGGCGCGATGCGGCCCTTGGCGCGGCTGTCGCGCCAGTGCGCGAGAAGGGCCGCCGGACTGTCGAGTGCGCGCGTGCGCGCGATTTCGCCCGCGTGCAGTTTGTCGAGCAGCTTGCCCAGATGGCGCGAGAGCGGGCCCGGCTTGGCGCAGGACGACACGCAATAGACATGCAGCGAATAGTCGTCGGTTCCAGGTGCGATCGTCAGCCCGGCCTTGCGCACGACGCGGCGCAGGTCCTCGATCGACAGGCACGTGCCGACGATCGCGCAATGCTGGCCCGGCCCCAGATCCCAGATCCGGTGGCGGGCACCACCCGCATTGGCTTCGGGCGCCACGACGGGCGGATCGCCAGGGCGCCACGCGGCACCCATGTCAGGAATCCCCGCTGCGCCGGCGCGTGCAGCCGCCCTGCGCGCGGCAGTCGATCAGGCTGCCGCCCAGCGCCAGCAGCACGAGCATCGCCACGCCGGCCGCGACACCCGCTTCGGTTATCCGCCCGTCGCGATGCCGCCGGCCCGCGAGGCGGGCCAGGAACAGCGAACCGACGATTGCGATGAGTGAAAGCATCCTGGGGGCAGGATTGCGGCTTGCCGGTCATCTGTCAATGCAAATGATTCTCAATCGCGATATCTAGCGCGCGATGAAATCGGCGATCGCGTCGACGGCTTCCCGCTCGATGCCGAAGAAGCCGTGCGCCGACAGCGCGTCGCACGGCTCGGATTCCGGCGGCAGGCCGCCGTCGACGATCCGCGATGCCGTGCGCCGCGATCCGGTGAAGCGGCGCACGAGTTCCGGGATGTCGCCGGGCGGCGTGCTCCAGCAGCCGTCGGCCGCGTGGCCAAGCACGAAGACCGGCACGCCCACCCGCGCAAGCGCGAAATCGCGGATGCCGCCGGGCTCGGGCAGCCAGTTGGGTCCGTTGCGGATCGGCCGCGTGATGCTCGAGGTCAGCACCAGCCCGTCGATGCCGGCCCCCAGCGACACCGCGGCGGCGGCGGCACTGACCGTGCCCATGCTCGTGCCGACGAGCCAGACCGGCAGCTTGTCGGGCCCGCGCAATGCCGCGACCGCGGCGGCCACGTCGGCGGCGTGCTCGGGCGAGCGGCGGAAGACGGCCGTCATCCCGCGCTCGCGCATCTCGTGGGGAACGTCGATGGCGCCGACGCGCAGGCCGCGGGCGGCGAAAAGCGCGCGCGCGCGCAGCAGGAAATTCCCGCGCGCGTAGCGTTCGCCCAGCGGCGTGGCGGAATTGGCCCACAGGCGGATGTTGCCTGGCCCGCCGTTGAACAGCAGGACCGCGGCGTGCGGCCGCGTTTCGGGTTCGACGACGAGCAGACGCACGTCGATCCCCGGCCGGCCGGGGAATTCGTCGATGCGCTGCGTCTGGGCGTGCGCGGTCCCGGCCACGAGGACGAGGAAGACGGCGAGGAGCGCGCGCATGGCCATCAGAACCCCGGCATCAGAACATCGTGTAGACGACCTTGTCGGGCGGGTTGTGCCCGTCGACGAAGCTCTTGATGTTGACGATGACCTTCTCGCCCATCGCCGCGCGCCCGGCATGCGTGGCCGAGCCGATATGCGGCAGCAGCACGACATTGTCGAGTTCCAGAAGGCGCGCATGCACGTTGGGCTCGTCCTCGTAGACGTCGAGGCCGGCCCCCGCGATCTCGCGCGCGTAGAGTGCGCGCGCCAGCGCTTCTTCCTCGATCACGGTGCCGCGCGCGGTGTTGACGACGATCGCGCGCGGGCGCAGCAGCCGGATGCGCCGCGCCGACAGCAGGTGGTAGGTGGCCGGCGTATGCGGGCAGTTGATCGACAGCACGTCGATGTGGCCGAGCATCTGGTCGAGGCTTTCCCAGTACGTCGCCTCGACTTCCGTCTCGACCGTCGGATCGGCCTTGCGCCGGTTGTGGTAGTGGATCGACATGCCGAACGCGCGCGCGCGCCTGGCGACCGCAAGCCCGATGCGCCCCATGCCGACGATGCCCAGCCGCTTTTCCTGGAGGCGCATGCCGAGCATCGCGGTCGGCGCCCAGCCCTGCCAGCGCCCGGCGCGCACGAGGCGTTCGCCCTCGCCGATGCGCCGCGCCACCGCCAGGATCAGCGCCATCGTCATGTCGGCGGTGTCCTCGGTCAGCACGCCCGGCGTGTTGGTGACCGCGATCCCGCGCGCCTTGGCCGCCTCGAGGGCGATGTGGTTGACGCCGGTGCCGAACGACGCGATCAGCTTGAGCTGTTCGCCGGCATTGTTGACCAGCATCGCGTTGATGTCGTCGGTGACGGTGGGAACGAGGATCTCGGCCTCGGCCATCGCCTTCATCAGCTCGGTCTGGGTGAAGGGATGGTCGTCGAGATTGAGCCGGCAGTCGAACAGCTCCATCATCCGCGTCTCGATATGGTCGGGAAGCTTGCGCGTGACGATGACGAGCGGACGGCGGCGGGTCATTTGTGCGGCGTGCTCCGGGGCTTGGGCCTGCCGCTCTGGGGTAGCACCGGAAGACGGGAGCGCGCAAACGAAACGGGGCCCCAAACGAAACGGGGGCGGCCCTTGGGCCGCCCCCGTCCGTCTTTGGTATTCCGCCGGAAGTTAGCGGAAGAGGCCGAGCAGCACGGACGGCTGCTGGTTGGCGATGGACAGCGACTGGATGCCGAGCTGCTGGCGGACCTGCAGCGCCTGCACCGAGGCCGAGGCCTTGCCGATGTCGGCGTCGACGATCGCGCCGAGACCGGTCGTGGTCGCGTCGACGATCGAGTTCACGAAGCTCGACTGGAGCTTCAGCGTACGCGTTTCCGCCGCGTTGGAGCCCAGCGAGCTGGCAACCGCCTGCGCGAAGGTGTTGAGCGAGGTGAGCGCCAGCGTTGCCGCCGAAGCCGACGTGACCGACGAACCGTTGAAGGTCGTGAAGGCCGCGTTGACCGAGGACTGCGAGGTCATCGTCAGCGTCACGGCGTTGGTGTCGGCAAGGAACGTCTTGGCGACCGAGGCGGCCGACAGGAGGTTCGTACCGTTGTAGTTCGCCTGCGTGATGAAGTTGTTGACCTGGCTCGTCATCGCGTTGAAGTCGGCGGTGTAGATCGTGCGCTGGTTGGCGCTGATCGACCCGTCGGCGAGCTGCGTGATCTTGGCCTGCAAGTTGCCGATGAGGTCGGAGATGTTGGTGAGTGCCGCCTGCGTGACCGAGCCGAGGCCCACGCCGTTGGCGAGCGAGCCCTGCACGGCGCCGTAAGCCTGCAGGTTGCCGCGGATGCCCTGGGCAACCGAGAAGGTCGACGCGTCATCGGCAGCGTCCGCGACCCGGTATCCGGTCTGGACCTGCTTGGACGAGACATTGAGGGCAGACTGAGTCGTGCGCAGCGAGGCCAAAGCCACCATTGCGCCTACGTTCGTATTGATCGAATTCGACATCTGAGGATCCATCCTATTCTAGGGTTATGCGCCGGCATTCTGCCGAGGCCACATCCGGTTCCCGTTTGAGGGGGTAGACCGACTGTGAGGAGGACCATACAGAAACTTTTCGGAGCCTACAAGGGGATTTTTAAAATTTGATACATTTTTTCTACAAATACCCTTGGTAATCGAGGTAAATCCAGGTATGTGTATTTAATACACTGATATAAAACGATTTATCATCCACATGGCGTCACGGATACCGGCGCGGCCGGGGCCGTCAGGCTCTCGAGGAAGGCGACGAGATCGTCGATTTCTTTCGTGTCGAGGCCCAGCGGCTTCAAGATCGCCTCCCCGTCGGCGTGCAGGCGGTCGGGATCGATGCTCGAATAATGGCGCACCACGTCGCGAAGCGTGGCGAGGCTGCCGTTGTGCATATAGGGCGCGGTGCGCGCGACGCTGCGCAAGGCCGGCACGCGGAACTCGCCGAAGTTGCGATGCTGCGGATCGACATGGCGCGTCGCGGTCCCCGGTGCGTTCGCCGGATCGTCGTTGAACGCGCCAAGCTGGGTGAACGGACTTTCGCGCAGCGCCTTGATGCCGCCATGGCGGCCCATGTCCGCTCCGCTCGCGGTGAAGAACGGCACGCCGACATCGTGGAACTCGCCGTTGGTGAACGATGGCCCCAGATGGCAGAGCGCGCAGTTGGCACGCCCGACGAACAGGCGCGCCCCGCGCTGGGCGGCGGGCGGCAGGCGTGCGGCGGCCGCCCGGTCGCCGCGCACCAACGCATCGCGGAACTCGTCGAACGGCGTGCGCGCACTTGCCAGCGTTTCCTGGAACGCAGCGAGCGCCTTGGCGGCATCGACCGCCAGCATCGTGTCGTCCACGCCCGACGCGGTGCGCGCGAAGGCCTGCGCGTAGCAGCGCGACAGAACAGGATCGCTCCGCAGCAATGCAGCAGCGCCGGCGATGCTGCCGCCAAGCTCGCGCGGTGCGAGGATCGGGCGCAGGCTCGCCGCCCACAGGCTGTCCGATGCGCCGTCCCAGCCGAACCAGCGCTGCCCCTTGAGATCGACAATCGACGGCGCGTTGCGCTCAAGCGGCCCGCGCCCGACGCTGACGGCACGCGCGTCGGTCCACGCCTTCGCCGGATCGTGGCAGCTGGCACAGCTCAAAGCACCGTCCGGCGACAGCCGCGTGTCGAAAAACAGGGTTGCGCCGAGCCGGGCGGCGAGCGGATTGCCCGACACGCGATTGCTTGCGTCGATGGCCGGCGACGGCGGCCACGGCCCGTGGCGCGCGATGCGCGCGATCTCAGCCGGCGAGAAATCCAGCAAGTCCGCCGCATGTGCCGCGGGTGCGAGCAGCAGGAAAAGGAACGTCGCGAACGCGCGCATCAGTCGAGTTCGACCGGAGCGGTCAGTCGTTCGCCGCCGATCTCGACGACATATTCCCAGCGCCCGGGCATGTGGAACAGGAGCCCGTCGGCGCGGAAGCGCCCGCCGGCAAGTGCGGCGACGCTCGCCCGGTAGTTCATCCCGTGGCGGTGGGCGGGCATCCACGCGTCGATGCGCGGTGCGCGCAACGCCGATCCGTCGCGCGCGCACAGCGCCACTTCAAGCACGAAGGGCGCGTTAAGCGGCGGGATCGCAGGCACGCTGCGGATCAGCGCCACATGGCGCCGTCCTTCCACGCGCAGCGCACCGTCGCTCGCCGGCGGCTCGCACGCGAGTGCCGGCGATGCCGCCGCGAGCAGGAACGCGAGGCTAGTTGGCGCCCAGCGCATTGCCGAACAGCGTCTCGCCGTTGCGCCAGGCGATCCGCTCGGCCACGTCGCGCGGCAGGTCGGCCAGCCAGCGGCGCGAGAAGGCCGCGTGCTCGACGACATAGTGCCAGCGCTCGGGCGTGAAGGTGTCGGTGCCCAGCGTGAAGCGGCCGGGATGGGCAAGGAAAACCTCGCGCCATGCCGGATCGACCTTGCCGTCGCGGGCCTGGTCGGTGCGGAAGGCGAGATCGGCATAGAGCTTCGGATGGCGTTCGAGCATCGCGCGCACGTTTTCCGGCCGGTCGAAGCCCGAATGGGCCCACAGGATGCGCGCCTGCGGCCACTGGGCGAACACGCGCGTCACCGCGTCGGCATCGCCATGCAGGTGCAAGAACAGGTCGCGCGCGCGCGCCAGCTCCACCATGCCGCGCACGACCGGCAGGTCCGCGTCGGCGCCGAACACGTGGAACTCGCCGATCGCCACATAGCGGTACTTCGCCAGCCGGGCGGCCAGATAATCGAGCACCGTCGGATCGCGCACCCAGGTCGAAAGATCGCCGCGCTTGCGGTAGGGCCGCAGGACGGGGATCACGATGTCGGGGGCGAGCGCGTAAAGCTTCTGCGTGCCCTCGTCGTCCGAGCTCGACACCATCGCGCGCTTGAGGCCGGCCGCACGCAGGATCGCGATCGCCCGCTCGGGCGGCACCGGGTCCCACGCGTCGTGGCTGAAGTGGAGATGCGTGTCGAAGACCGGAAGATCGTCGGCCGCCGAAGCCGGCAGCGCGAACGCCGCAAGAACCGTCAGGAATGCCGCCAGTGCGCTCCGCATCCGCCCCTCCCCGTGATGGGCGACAATATAGCGTGCGGCTGGCCGGCTGCCACTGGTCCGCCGGCCGGCCCGGCCGCTATACTGGTGCCCATGATTCGCGCACTCGCCGTCCTGCTCGCCCTTGCGGCATCCCTGCCCGCCCTCGCCCAGACCCAGCGCGAGACGCTGCCGATCCCGCGCTTCGTCACGCTGCGCTCGGAGGAAGTGAACCTGCGCGCCGGCCCGGGCGTGCGCTATCCGGTCGAATGGGTGTTCGTGCGCCGGCAGATGCCGGTCGAGATCCTGCAGGAATTCGAGAACTGGCGGCGCATCCGCGACCGCGACGGCACCGAAGGCTGGGTCCACCAGAGCATGCTGACCGGGCGGCGCGCGGCCATCGTGGCGGGCGACATGCGCAACCTGCGCCGCCGGCCCGAGGCGGAAGCGCCGGTCGTGGCGCGCGTCGAGCAAGGCGTGATCGGCGCGCTTCTTGAATGCAAGGATGCCTGGTGCCGGCTCGAGGCGGGCGGATTCCGCGGCTGGCTGCCGCGCGAGGAGATCTGGGGCGTCTACCCCAACGAGGCGATCAAATGATGTCGATCCCGGGCGGAACCATCCTTGCCGTGCGTCGCGGCCTCTACTGGCATGTCGGCATCGCCGACGGACGCGGCCACGCGATCAGCCGTACGCGCGGGGCCGGCGTGATCCGCGAGCGCCTCGACGCCTTCGCGCGCGGCGGATCGCTGCACGTGGTCCCCATCGACCGGCCGAGCTTTCCGCCGGCCGAGATCGTCGCGCGCGCCGCCGAACGCCTCGGCGAGGTCGGCTACGACTGGATCGACGACAACTGCGAGCATTTCGCAGGCGAGTGCGTCTACGGCGAGCGGCGCAGCCGCCAGGTGCGCATTGCCGGCGCCATCGGCACGATCGCGGGCGTGGCGCTCAACTTCGTCGGCCCGAACTGGATCGCGGCGGGTGCCGTCGCCGCCCTCTCCTTCGCCGCCTTCACCCTCACCGCCCGCCCGCTTCACGCGGCGGCGTTCGATGCCGCCCTCGCCGACCCGTCCGTTTCCCCGGAGGAAATCCATGCGTAACGCGCTGCTCGCCGCCACCGCTGCCCTCGCCCTGTTCGCCGCTTCCGCCGACGCCCAGACGCGCACCGTGCGCTTCTCGTTCAACGCGGATGCCAACACGCTCGATCCGCACGCCAACAACGCGCTGACGACCAACGCGCTGCTCGACCAGATGTACGAGTGCCTGACGACGCGCGACAAGGACATGAAGCTGGCGCCCTCGCTCGCCACGTCGTGGCGCCAGGTCGAGCCGACGCGCTGGCGCTTCGAGCTTCGCCAGGGCGTGAAGTTCCACGACGGCTCGCCCTTCACCGCCGACGACGCGATCTTCTCGCTGCTGCGTGCGGTCTCGCCGACCTCGCAGTACGGCATCTATGTCGACAGCTTCGCCGGTGCCGTGAAGGTGGGCGCCAACGCGATCGAGATCATCACAAGGGTCCCCGACCCGGTGCTGCCCGACAAGCTGACGCGCGTCGTGATGATGAGCAAGGCGTGGACGGAAGCGAACCGGTCGGTCCAGCCGCAGAACTACGCCGCCAAGGAAGAGACCTTCGCCGCGCGCAACGCGATGGGCACGGGTCCGTTCGTGTTCCGCAGCAGCGTGCCCGACGAGCGCACGGTGATGACGCGCTTCCGCGACCACTGGGACAAGTCCGTCCAGACCAATGTCGACGAGCTGATCCTGCAGCCGATCGCCAGCGACGCCACGCGCATCGCGGCCCTGCTCGCCGGCGACATCGACATCACGAACTTCGTGCCCGCCCAGGATCTCGAGCGGCTGCGCCGCGACCCGCGCGTCAAGGTCATCGACGGGCAGGAGAACCGCACGCTGTGGCTCGGCTTCGACCAGGGCCGCGACGAGCTCCTCTATTCCGACGTCAAGGGCAAGAACCCGTTCAAGGACGTGCGCGTGCGCAAGGCGGTCGCGCACGCGATCGACGTCGAAGCACTCAAGTCGCGCGTGATGCGCGGCCAGGCGATCCCCTCGGGCTCGATGTGGACCGAGTTCGTCAACGGCTATTCGAAGGAAAACGACGCACGCCTGCCGGTCGACCTGCCGCGCGCGCGGGCCCTGCTCGCGGAAGCGGGCTACCCCAACGGCTTCGGCGTGACGCTCGACTGCCCGAACGGCTCCTACGAGCAGGTCTGCGTGGCGCTCGCCGGCATGCTCTCGCAGATCGGCATCCGGCTGAACGTCAACCTGACGCCCGGCGGCGTGGTGTTCCCGCGCCTCGTGCGCACCGATATCTCGATGTTCGCGCTGTCGTGGGGCGTGCCCACGTTCGACGCGATGTACACGCTGCGCGGCATCATGATGACGCGCGAGAAGGTGGGTGCGGCGTCGTGGAACGGCGGCCAGTATTCCAATGCGCGCGTCGACACGCTGATCGAGCAGGCGCAAGCCGAGACCGACGCCGAGAAGCGCCGCGGCCTGATGCGCGCGGCCCACCGGCTGCACAACGACGACGTCGGGCACATCCCGATCTACCACCTGATGATCCCGTGGGCGATGAAGGCGAGCATCAGCGTGCCGCACCGCGCCGACAACTTCGTCGTCGGCAAGTGGATCGTGGTCCGGTGATGGCCAGCCGCTGATGGCCAACCGGTGATGGATTGCCGCGTCACGCTGGTCACGCTCGGCGTGGCCGACATGGGCGTGGCGCGCGCGTTCTACGAGAAGCTCGGCTGGCGCGCGCACGCATCGAGCACGCCGGACGTCACCTTCTTCGATGCCGGCGGCATGGTCGTGTCGCTGTTCGGGCGTTCGGCCCTGGCGGCCGATGCGCGGATGGCGGAAGCCCCGCTGCCGGCGTTCCGGGGCACGTCGCTGGCGCAGAACGTACGTAGCGAAACGGAGGTCGACACGGTCATGGCCGCCGCCGTCGCGGCCGGTGCGCGCGAAGTGAAGCCCGCACAGGCGACGTTCTGGGGCGGCTATGCCGGCTATTTCGCCGATCCGGACGGGCACCTGTGGGAGATCGCCCACAATCCGTTCTGGCCGCTCGATGCGGCCGGGAAGCTTTCGCTGCCCTAGGCGGCGCGCCGTCCCCACAGGCCGACGGCGACCAGCAGCACCGAAGCGGCACCGACCACGACAAGCGTCGGCGTCGGAAGATAGAAGGTCGTGTAGACCTCCCAGCCCATCACGCGCAGCACGTGCGAGACGGCCGTGTAGATCCCGACGAGATGGCCGCCAAGCGTGCCGGTGATGCCGAGCAGCACGCTCCCGAACACCGCAAGTCCCGCCATCGCCCAGCGCATGCCGCCTTCCCAGACGGCTTCGCCCAGCCGCCAGCGCGTGACGAGCAGCAGCGCCCAGTAGGCCGTCGTCCATGCCGCGAGCAGCATGTGGTTGCGCCCCAGCGGGGTGGACGAGATCGTCTCCCACGGCCAGACCTGCGTGCCGACCACATAGGCGAGGATGCCGGTGACGAGGCCGATCGCAAGCAACGGAACGAGTGCCCGGTCGATCGACCTGGCCAGCTGGCCGTCCGACAGCGCGCGCCAGACGATCGCCAACGTCGCTGTCATCCACAGCGCGATGGGGAAGTGGACGAGGACCACATGATAGGCGGACATGATCAGGCTCCTTGCTTGCGGGCGACGAGCAGGTTGAGGGCGAAACCGAAGGCCGCGACGAGCGCAAGGCCGGCCAACAGGGTCAGCAGCCACTGGCTGCGGATCGCGTCGGCGAACTCGGTCTCGATGCCGTAGTGGGCCAGCTGCTCCTCGCTGTGGCGGTAGCGGACGGGAACGCCCTTCCTGATGTTGTCGGCACCGGCATGGCGAGCACTGTTGAGCATCCCCCAGCCGACCTGGCCGGGATAGAAGAGCGTCGCCTTGAAGGCGGGCTGGCTCCAGTCGGGTGCCGCACCTTCGAAGCGCTTGGCCTCAATCTCGGCCTGCCGGCCGAAGCCCACCGAGAAGGGCAGCGAGACATAGTGCCAGCGCCCGCCCGTCGCCTGGCGGTGGATGGCGAAGGCGACCTGGTAGACGCCGCCGTCGCGCAGGATCTTGTCCTCGGCCGGCTTCTCGGTGTTCATCTTGCGCCGCAGCGTGACGTCCCAGTAGCCGTCGACCCAGCGCGCGCGCCCGACGACGCCGATGTCGGCGCGCGAGCCCTGCGGGGCGCGCAGGATGCGACGCGGGATCGTGTCGCCTTCCTGCCAGCCGGCGGCCGCATCGAAGGGCACCGACTGGTCCTCGCGCAGATAGTAGACGTCGTTCGGCCCGATGCGGCCCTGGACGATGTCGTCCCACTTGAGCGAAGCCTTGCCGACCTTCGAGCGGTCGAGCATCAGGCGCGGGATCTTCTTCTCGCCGTCCCAGTTCGTCGCATAGGCACCGCGCCCGGAATCGCTGAGCCGGCCGGCACCGACGAACTGGTCGTCCGCGACGCCCATGGGATCGGAGCGCTGCGCGCGCCAATGCCAGAGGTCAAGAAAGTAGCCCGCCGCGCGCAGGCGGTCCTGCTGGGCTTCGGGCACGACCGACTTCCAGTCGGCGTTGTCGCTCCGGGTCGACGGCAGGTATTTCGTCGGCTCGTCGAGGCCGAGCTTCTTGCCGAGATAGGCGTGATCGCGCACCTCGCGTCCGCTCGCCTCGCCGGTGAAGCCGGCAAGCCGGTCGCCGACCGTGACGTAGCCGCCGTAACGGCCGAACTCCGGCACGCTGCCGTCGTCGAGCATCATCGATACCCGATCCTCGTGCAGCCCGTCGGGCTGCGAACCGGGTACGGCCTCGCCGCGCACGGCCCACGCCCCGTTCGTGTACCGCAGCACGTCGTGGAAGATGCCGGCGTTGGGGGCCGCCCAGCGATAGCGGAAGAAGACGTTCTCGCCGTCGTGTGCTGCCCAGACCTCGAGCGGAACGGTGAGTTTCGCCGGAATGCTGATGTTGCGCGCCGGATCGTCGCGCACGACGCCGGTGCCGTGCGTGAGCCAGGAATATCCCAGCGCCCCGATGAAGATCGCGTGTGCCGCATAGAGCGCCAGACGTCTCATGTGCCTCTCCCAAAAATTCTTTCGACGCAGGACGGCGTCGGGGAGAAGCGTGCGCCTTCGGCGTGCGCGCGCCTGTGACATGGATCAAGCGCCGCCAGCCGCGGCGGTGCAATCGCACGGCGCCTAATTCAGCGCCGCGCCGGATGTATCAGGCGAAATCGGCGGCGAGTGCGGCGCGCACGGGCTCGGGCAGGATCGCCATGTGGCCGTATTCCGGGTGGTCGAGGCCGAGCACGATGCGCGCCCCTTCCTTACGGAACGCCGATATCTGGCCGGCCGAGAACGGGAAGCGCAGGAAGTGGACGGACGACGTCTTGCCGTCGTCCTTCGTGCGTTCGACGTCGGTCTCGGCGACAGCCGCGATGCGTGCGCCGTCGATCTCGAAGAAGATGTGCCGCTCGATATGGCCGAGCTTCGCCAGCGTGTTCGCGCGCACGACCGGATCGGGGATCTCGAGCATCAGCGTGGCGACGAGCTCGCTGCCCTGGGGGATAAGCGGGTTGAACGCCGCCAGCTCGTCGGCGATCTGCGCCTCGCCGCCCTTCTCGATGAACAGCATCTCATGCACCTGATGCCACATCGTCTGGTAACTCTCGAAATAGAACGTCGCGACGGGGCCGACTTCCACGCGCCGGCGCTTCTTGGCCGCGACCACGGCTTCGCGCAGCGACTTGCGCTCGCGCGCGTAATCGGCGATCGGCAGGATGTCGGCGCGCGTGATCTGGCGCTTCAGCGTTGCGGTCATCTTCGGTCTCCTAGGCCAGGCCGTAGGCCTTGGCGAACAGCTCGATGGGGTGCATCGAATGGTCGATCGTCGGCAGGTCGGCCTCGCCCAGACGCTCGATCCCCTGCACGATGTGCTCGCCCGCAAGCGGGCACTCGGACGCGAGATACGTCTTGGCGTTCTTGGCGGCCGTGCGTGCGACGGGCTTGCCGACCTTCAGGGCGGTCTCGAAATTGTTCTTCATCACGCCCCACGAACCGCCATGGCCCGAGCAGCGCTCGATGATGGCCACGTCGATCTTGGGCACGAGGCGCAGCATCTCGGCCGCCTTCGGCCCCATGTTCTGCGCGCGCGCATGGCAGGCGAAGTGCATCGACACGCCGCCGTCGAGCGGTTGCAGGCCCGGGGCGAGCCCGTGCTTCTTGTGGATGTCGACGACGTATTCCGACGCGTCAAACGTGGCCTTGGCGAGCTTGGCGACCAGCGGGTCGTCCGGCACGATCAGCGGCCATTCGAATTTCAGCATCAGCGCGCAGGACGGGATCAGCGCCACGATGTCGTAGCCCTCGTCGATGAGCGGGCTCATTTCGGCGGCGACGGCGCGCGCACTGGCGGCGACCTTCTCGATCTCGCCATGCTCGAGCTGCGGCATGCCGCAGCACTTCGGGTAGACGACCTTGCTGTCGACGCCGTTCTTGGCGAGTACGGCGCGCATCGCCATGCCGATGTTCGGGTTGTTGTAGTTGACGAAGCAGGTCGCGTAGAGCGCGGCCTTGCGTTTGCCGAAGGCCGGCGCCTTGTCGTTGATCTCGACGCCCTCGCGCTTCGCGCGCACGGCGAGCGTGGCACCGTGGAACTTCGGCAACGCAGCCTCGGGGTGGACGTCGGCGACCTTGTCGAGCAGGCCGCGCGTCAGCGCGTTCTTCGTGTCGGTCGCCCAGTTGGCGATGCCCGGCGCCATCGACGCGAGCTTGCCGTTGCGGTCGGTCTTGGTCAGTTCCTTCTCGGCGAAAGGAACCTTGCCCTTCTTTGCTTCGATGGCGCGGTAGCGCAGCATCAGATGCGGGAAATCGAGATTGAATTCGTGCGGCGGCACATAGGGGCACTTCGTCAGGAAGCACATGTCGCACAGCGTGCAGGCGTCGACGACGTCCTTGAACGCCGACGACGGCACGTCTTCCATCACCTCGTTCGGCGAATTGTCGACGAGATCGAAAAGCTTCGGGAAGGAGTCGCACAGGTTGAAGCAGCGCCGGCAGCCGTGGCAGATGTCGAAAACGCGGCGCAGCTCGGCATCGAGCTTGGCCTCGTCCCAGAAATCGGGATTCTGCCAGTCGATCTTGTGGCGGGTCGGGGCTTCGAGGCTGCCTTCGCGCATGTCGGACTCCGGTCGGAAACGTAGCGGCCCCCCGCGCGTTCAGCGCGAGGGGCCGGAACGGCAGTGACGCTTAGGCCGAGGCCTTGAGCGCTTCGAGGGTCTTCGAGAACTTGCCGGCGTGCGACTTCTCGGCCTTCGCCAGGGTCTCGAACCAGTCGGCGATCTCGTCGAAGCCTTCCGAGCGCGCGTCCTTCGCCATGCCCGGGTACATGTCGGTGTACTCGTGCGTCTCGCCGGCGATCGACGCCTTGAGGTTCAGCTCGGTCGTGCCGATCGGCTCGCCCGTGGCCGGGTCGCCGGTCTCCTCGAGGAACTCGAGATGGCCGTGCGCGTGGCCGGTCTCGCCTTCCGCCGTCGAGCGGAACACCGCGGCGACGTCGTTGTAGCCTTCCACGTCCGCCTTCTGGGCGAAGTAGAGGTAGCGGCGGTTGGCCTGGCTTTCGCCGGCGAACGCGTCCTTGAGATGCTTCTCGGTCTTGGTTCCCTTGAGCTTGGGCATGGGAGGCTCCCTCGTTCCATCGGTGGCGATCGGGTCGCCGCATTATGTGTGCGGCCCGCCCCGGGCATTGGCACCCGGGATGGCCACTTATATGGACCTTGAATCAGGGTCGGTCAATACTCTGGAAACGTTCAAAACTAGATGAGAACTGTTTGCAGTTAATTGGTAATTTTATTCTTTGGCGACGCGCACGACGACGTCGACGCGCGACACGCGCATGCCTTCGGGCGCCGGCGGCAGGGCCGCCAGCGAGACCTGTTCGGCCGGGATGTCCTGCAGGCGGCCTTCGGCCTCGAAATAGAAATGATGGTGCTCGCCGGTGTTGGTGTCGAAATACGAGCGGCCCGGCTCGACGACGACTTCGCGCAGCAGCCCGCTGCGCGTGAACTGGTTGAGCGTGTTGTAGATCGTGGCGAGCGACACTTCGAGGCCCGCCGCCCGCGCTTCGGCGCGCAGCTGCTCGGCCGTCAGATGGCGGTGGCCGCCCTCCTGCAGCACGCGCAGCAGCTGCACGCGCTGGCGCGTCGGGCGCAGGCCCGATTCTTTCAGCCGGGCGATCGCCGGCGAGAAGGGTCGTTCGGTCGTCATGCCTGCTTATATATGGCAACTGCCGGGAAATTGAAAGGTCTGGGCCGGTTCCTGGAATCGCTCCAAGGCCCGGCGCCTAGCCCGAAAACCCGAATCCCTGCAGGAAGTCGTTGAAGAACCGGGCGGCGACCGCGACCCAGATCGTGCCTGTCAGGCGCACGAGCCAGCCCAGCAACAGGGCGAAGACGAAGACCGACGCGAAGAGATAGCCGAAATCCCCGGCGCCGAGTTCGACGAGCGCCACCCAGCCGGGTGCCAGCATCGCGGCATAGAGGGCAGCCGCGGCCGCGTTCGCGGACCAGAACGCCATGCGCTTGCGCAGGCCCTTCAGCACCAGACCGCGGAAGACGAACTCGTCGCACAGGGCCGCGAAGGCGAGACTGACGCTTGCCACGATGAGGCTCGAAGGCGGGACCGGCGGGATCGCGATCCAGTCCGATCCGGCCAGCACGTCGACGACACGTGCCCCCAGCGTGACCAGGATCGCCACGAGCCACGCTAGCCACGCGAGCTGGCCCGGGCGCTGGTCGATCGCCAGCCGCGGGTCGAGGCGCTCGACCCAGAAGACCCAGCCCAGCGGCAGCACGACCCAGATCGCCAGCCGCCAGAGTTCCGCGATCGTCCGGGCGTCCGCCACGTTGTCGGCGGCAAGGTCGCTGACCGGCAGGGCCGCCAGCCGCAGCACCCAGGCGACGAACAGCACGCCGACGAACGCGAGCGGCCGCGCGAGCGCTTCCGAGCGCGCGAAATCGTGCGGTCCGGTCAGATGGTGGGGCCGGTCAGAAATCGACGCAGCGCCCCGCCCGCTCCCAGTCGCCGTAGCGGGTGGGTTCCGGCCCCTTCGGCCCGCCGAACTCGGGCGCGGGCTTGGGTGCCGCGGCGGGCTTTGCCGGGGGCCTGGCAGGGTCGGCAGCGGGCTTTTGAGTGTCGGCGTCGGTCATGCTTCTAGGATATGCGGCTTTTGCCCGGCCCCGGCAAGTCTTGAACCGGCGGCCCGGCAGCCTTACCTGATGGACATGAACTACGCCAAGACCGCCATCCTGCTGGCCGCCATGACCGGCCTGTTCCTCGCCATCGGCTTCCTGCTCGGCGGCGAGGGCGGCATGGTCATCGCGTTCGTCGTCGCCGCCGGCATGAACCTGTTCGCCTACTGGAACGCCGACAAGATGGTGCTTTCCATGTATGGCGCGCGCCAGGTCGGACCCGACGAGGCGCCAGGATTCCACCGCATCGTCGCCGGGCTTGCCGCCAATGCCGGCCTGCCAATGCCGAAGGTCTTCCTGATCGACGACCCGCAGCCCAACGCGTTCGCCACGGGCCGCAATCCCGAGAACGCGGCCGTCGCCGCCACGCGCGGACTCTTGGAGATGCTCGACGAGCGCGAGGTCGCCGCCGTGATGGCGCACGAACTGGCGCATGTGAAGAACCGCGACACGCTGATCATGACCGTGACCGCGACGATCGCGGGTGCGATCGGCATGCTCGCCAATTTCGCGATGATGTTCGGCGGCGGCAACCGCGAGCGCGGCGGGCTTGGCATCATCGGCACGATCGCGGTGATGATCGTCGCCCCGCTGGCGGCCAGCCTCGTGCAGATGGCGATCAGCCGCAGCCGCGAATACGCGGCCGACCGCGCGGGCGGCGAGATCTGCGGCGATCCGCTGGCGCTCGCCTCAGCACTCGAGAAGATCGCGCAGGGTGTGGCGCACATCCCGAGCGACGCGGCCGAACGCAATCCCGCGACCGCGCACATGTTCATCATGAACCCGCTGACGGGTGCCGGGATGGACAACCTGTTCTCGACGCATCCGAACCCGGCCAACCGCATTGCCGCACTGGCCGAACAGGCGCGCGAGATGGGATTGGGCGTTGCACCGGCGGCACGGCGCGCGGCAGCACCCGCCGTCAGCGGGCGTTTCGCGCCGAAGCGCCGCGGGCCGTGGAACTAGTTCGAGGATCGCGATCCATCTGATTCGGGGCAATATCAATCCCGGCGCCGCGAAATAGATGGCGCGATTGAGTTGACATAAGGGCAAAAGGTCAACACGTTAACGGCCGTCGGCGAACGTGTAGTCACTGCCCGGGCTGAATTCAATTGAAGTTCAAAGTTACGTATCATCTACCCTGCGGTTCATGCAGAGCCCGTCGATCGCGTTCACCTCATCGTCGATATAGCACTCACCTTTACTAGACGGAAACGCTCACCATAATTTGAAGCTTGGCTTGCCTGATCTGCGGATCGAGCGACACCCGATCTTTTGCTGCGGCTGGCAGAAACCTGATTTTGCAATTGATTGCATTTTGGAGGTGGCCCGGCCACGTCGGAACTTAGATTTCAAGATTCTCGCTGCTCGGCTTCTGGACTGTTTGCAATCAATTGCAGGCCGAAAGACGCCTGCTTTATGCGATCTGAGAATTTTCCGAGCATCTGGTTGCGCCCTGAGCCCAGTCAGCAGGAGACGGCCGTGCCTCCGTATGGATGAACCCTAGGCTTCTCGTGAGGGACGGAAATTTCCGGCTCGTTTCGAGGAGACAAGATCATGCGTCATTCACGCAAGCTGGGCGCCGCCCACCAAAGATCATTTACGGTGCTACTCGGCGGCCTTCCTGCCAACGAGACGTTCCTTCTGGGTATGGAACGACCACTGATCCGCCGACGCAGCAGTCGCTCGGATCGCTACGCTTGGTATGCACGCTCGGTTTTCGATGGAAAGACGGTCGAACGTTTCGTCTACGATGATGTCGACCTGTCATCCGAGCAGGTATTGGCGATGCGGGCGATTACCCGAAGGGTCCGTCGCCGTGAGACAGCCGTCCGCCGGTTGGCCAAAGCCCGGTTCCCGGTACCGCCGGCGCGTATCGTCGCAATGCTCGACGCCCTAGGACCTGCGCTTGGCAAACTCGTTCTGGTCGATGATTGGGCGCTGATGCTCTACGAGGGCCTGGCCGGTCATCGCGGCTGCGCGTTCGAAGAACCGCTGGTGTATCCGCCATTGTCCTTCGTGCTCGGTGCCGGACAGGGCGTCGACGATCTCGTCGACCAGATGGAGCTGAGCGGGGGAGATTGGCTCGCCACACCGCAGGATCTGCGCGGGGTCACGCGGATCACCGGCCCGCTCGGCAAGATCGACCTCTACGACCGGGAGATCGGAGCGCCTGCGGCGCGGATTGCGGCGATCGCGCGAACCGGCGTGATGCTGACGGGCCAAGGGCTCAACGTGAACGTCCTGTCGCCACTCGATCAGGTGTTTTGGGATGCGTGGCGTGCCTCGATGAACGGGGCGGATGCCGCCATGCGACGTGCCCGTTCGGCGCGTCTGGCAAGTTGGGCAGCTGAGGTCGAGGCGTGTCGCCAGCCCGTCTTGCAATGGTGGATGGATTTCGCGCCGGGGATCACACGCGCGGCGATCCGGTCATTTCCCGAGCCCACGCAGATTCTGCTCGCCTTGTCGATGCTGCCCGGGCCACCAGCCGACACACCGGAATATGCCAAATCAGCCGAAATTCCGGCAGACCTTGCTGAGCCGTCACCGGGGCCAATGCGTCGCGAGCGCATCGAGTGGCGCCCGCGTGAGCACAACGCGTTCGCCGCCTTCAAGCT
The DNA here is from genome assembly GCA_965279525.1 of Tagaea sp. Classification (GTDB taxonomy): domain Bacteria; phylum Pseudomonadota; class Alphaproteobacteria; order CACIAM-22H2; family CACIAM-22H2; genus Tagaea. Next base: position 802,292 of record CBDIIB010000005.1, read on the forward strand.
CGAGATTGAAGCTGCGCGCGATCGTCTGAACATAAGCCGCGCCCAGTTCCAGACGGCGCTGGCCAAAGCCATGGCCAACAAGCCTGCCGATCTGGCGCAGATCGAGTTCGTCGAACGCGAGCTCATCGAACTGGAGCTGGAGGAGCGTCGTTGCACCAGACGTCTGTCGATGAAGATCTCCGAACTCGACGCGATGGCGTTAGCGGCAATGAACAAGGCGAACATCCGTTCGACCCGAGCCCCTCGCCCGTGAACGCTCGGCCCGCGCCGACGAGGTGACGATCCCGGTATAGGCGCAAGGCGTCCGTAAAATCTCGCCTCGGGCTTCGCATTTAACTTGGTCCCGGCGCTCATTCAGCTACGCTCTGGATACTAACCAACTGTTTTGAAATACATAATTGCACTCACAAGGAGATGCACGATGCCGCCCGTCTGCCCGCAAATCGACCCCGTCAAGCCGCCCTCGCTTCACCCCCGCCACGCAGCGCTGTTTGCCGCCGATCCGCTGCTTAGCCGCCGCAGCTTTGCGCTCGGCTGCCAGAAAGGCGACACGGCGTTGGCCGGTACTGCCGCCTGGTCTCTCGCTCTGGAGGGCCATCTCGCGATCCGCGATCCGATTCTCTACTACGCCATCGAATCGATCGGCTCGGCCGAGCCAGTCCTGGTCGAATTGATGCGCGGTGTATGGGGCGCGCTGCGCCCCGCCTGTCCATGGGACCCGAGTGCCGAATGGCCGTCGATCGCCAAGACGATCGGCACGCTGGCAAGCGCTCCAACCGGCCTTTCGGCGATGGACCTGCTGCTCCATTGCGTCTCGCCAGCCGGCGAGGGTTCGCCGTTCTCGACGATGCGCCAGATCCGCCGCCCTGCGCGAAAGCGTGCCCTGCAGGATCGTACGCTGCCACTGGTCGATCGCCTGGCGGCGGCATTCGCCCTTTCGGATACGTCCGATCCGGTCTGGTCGCCCGAGCCACCATTGGCAGGCGGATCGACCTACGAACTGATGAGTGCGCTGGCCCGCATGGGCATTCCGGAGTGCCTGCTGGATAGCGTGCACTTCGCAGCCCGCGATCATCTGAGTGCACCGGGATTGGCCCATGCGCTGGTCAGCTCGACTGACGGCGAAAGCACTCCGATGGCATTGGCGAAAGAGACTGCAGCTCAAGTCGCGGCGATCGAGGCTGGCTGGCTGGATGGGGATACCTGGGGACCAAGTGACCTTCCGGACGTCTTCGGGCTCCCGCTGGCGACGTTCGGACTGCCGTGCACGTTCGGGCCTCTGGCGATGGAGGCGGCCCTGATGGAAGACGTCCCGGTCATCATCAAGCTTCAAGCACAGTCTGGCGCAGAGCCGATGGCGATCGTCGACACGGTTCTGAAGCGAGCGGATCGCCGTTTGCTACCACGCGAGCAGGCAGTGGTAGCATTGCCTACCGCGGCGGCACTCGGCGACTTGGGCGCCTTTGCGGACATCGGAGTCGGGCCAGATTCGATAGCGCCGACGGTCAAACTTGTACGCCCGCTGTTGCCGAAAATGGCAGCGATCCTGACCAAGCGCCTGACGGTGCTCCGTTGATGGGCCCGGAGGTGCACGCACAGGCGGCCATGGCGGCGAGAGCCAATACGGCATTCGTCGGCGAGATCGCACTCCCACTCGAGATCCGCTGTCTTTATGTAAGGCAGGCCCGCCGCGGGTTCATCGCATATCGCTATACGCCACACTGGCCCACTTACCACATCGCCAGTGGCCTGCTGCAGTCCGGCCCGCCGGAGCTGGACTATATGTTCGGCTTGGTCCTGCCGGCGCGTCAGTCCCGTTTCATGGGTCTCGGAAACGGGCCGGCTCGAATCGATCTGCCCGGGCTTCTGTACGTGATCCGTGCACATCCCGCCATGCGGGCGGCGGTCGAGTGCGCCATCGACAACGATGTCCGGCGTCGGGATGGCGCCATCCGACGCGCGCATGGCTTCAGCGGAACCATGCCGGACGACTGGCTTTAGAGGCCAGCGTCAGGTTCTGAAAATCAGAATGAAAGTTCCATGAAGGAGGTCACCTATATGTTCGAAGCCCGGCCAGGTGCCGTGTTTCGTATCGGATGGCATTGGCTCAAAGTGATCAAGCCAATTGGCCTTTTTAATCTACGGGTGTTCACCAGCTATGAACGCTACCACGATCTCGACACGTCAACCGCCACGAATGTGTTTCCGCACGTCTGGGTCGGACTGACGCTCAGAGCACCGAGCACAGCAATCACGTTCATTGTGCCAATAGGAGTTCCAATACTTTCGCGTAAGGGCTCGAACGAAGCGCAATAGCTAATATTTAGATTTGGCACGATTTTATTGAACAGCTTTACGGACTTTAAAAGATAAGGAATCCTGAGCGCACCGTTTGAGCAGGTTAGATTTTTTTGCTCCCGTACAAGATATGCCAGGTGCCGGCTTAGCGGCGGTAAGCGGCGGACATCCAACTCGAGTCCCGCACTGTCGTGATCTCGGAGGTTGGGCATTCGCATATTGCCCTGACCCTTGCTTCGTAGGGGCATTCTGGTCCACAAGATCGCGTTTGGCCCACTAGAATGGCAAATTAAAATGGGAAGCTTCAGGACGGCGTTGAATCGCAGCCTTGCACGGCTCGGCTACCGGCTCGTGCGCACCGGCCGCAACGACATGTCGGCCGTGACCGGACTGCGGCGCGACCTGGGTGCGCGCATCGAAGCGTCGTGCGACGGCAAGGTGATGACCGGCCCCTTCGCCAGCATGCGCCTGCCGCCCGTCGACGCGTGGGGAGCCAACGACCGGGCACCGCGCCTGCTGGGAACCTACGAGGCCGACTTGCATCCGGCGATCGAAGCCGAGATCGCGCGCAAGCCCGGCTGGATCTTCAATATCGGGGCTGCCGACGGCTACTACGCGGTCGGGCTTGCACGGCGCCTGCCCGAGGCGCGCATCGTCGCCTACGACCCGCTGCCAGAGGCACGCGAAGCCACGCGGCGCGCGGCCGAACTGAACGGCGTGGGCGGTCCGCGCTGGCAGTTCGCCGCCGCCTTCGATCCCGGGACGTTCCAGCCGCCGGCGGAAGGCGAGCATGGCCTGATGTTCGTGGATTGCGAGGGCTGCGAAGCGTCGTTCATCGAATCGATGCCGGCATCGGCCTTCGCGCGCGTGTCGCTGCTGATCGAGAGTCACGATTTCATCGTGCCCGGCATCGGCAAGCGGCTCGCCGCGCATTTCGCGCCCACGCACGACGTGACAATGATCCGCGAAGGCGGCCGCGATCCCAACCGCTTCGAGATCCTGCGCAAGCTCGGCAGCTTCGAGCGCCTTCTTGCCGTGACCGAGGACCGCCCCGAAGCGATGGACTGGGTTTGGGCCGTGCCGAAGGTGCTGAATCGGGTCTAACGTACGACGTGCTGGGCGGGGCCGATTCAGCCAGGTGCGATACGAGATGAGCCAGAAACGCAACCGGGAATTCCGGCAGATGCGCACGAAGTTCGGGGAATAGGCCGATGTCAGGCAACACGACCAAGATCGACGTGACGTCCGGCTCGCCCGAACGTTTCGGATTCGAGTGGGATCACTACGACGAACTCAACGCCGACTACGAGGAGCAGTTCCGCCGCTGGACGCGCCCGCTCTCGCCGGCCGACTGGCGCAGCCAGGCGTTCCTCGACGTCGGCTGCGGCATGGGCCGCAACAGCCTGTGGCCGATGCGCTACGGTGCGCGCGAGGGTCTCTCGATCGACGTCGATGCCCGCTCGCTGGCCGCCGCGCGCCGGACGCTGGCGGACTGGCCGGCGGCACGTGTCGAGGAGCGCAGCGCCTACGAGATCGGAGAGACCGATCGATTCGACATCGCATTCTCGATCGGTGTCATCCATCATCTCGAACATCCGGCGCTGGCACTCGGCCAGATGGTGCGCGCGACGCGGCCGGGCGGGCGGGTGCTGATTTGGGTCTACGGACGCGAGAACAACGGCTGGATCGTGCTTCTGCTGTCGCCGCTGCGACGCATGCTCTTCAGCTGGCTGCCGATCGCGTTCGTCCACCATCTGTCGCTCTATCCCACGGCGTTGCTGTGGCTGGCGCTGCGGATGGGGGTGGGCGGGATCGAGTATTTCCGCCTGATACGGAAGTTCTCTTTCCGGCACGTGCGCTCGATCGTGTTCGACCAGATGCTGCCCAAGATCGCCAACTACTGGAAGCGGGCGGAGGTCGAGGCGCTGATGCGCGGTGCGGGTCTCGAGGCGATCGAGCTCCATTGGATCAACGAAATGTCGTGGACGGCGATCGGCCGCAAGCCGACGACCGCGCACGCGCAGGGGGCCGCATGAATCCGGGTGAGACGACGGCAAGTGCCGGACCGCGCATTTCGATCGTGGTGCCGGTCTACAACGAAGAAGGCAACATCGAGCCGCTGTGCGCACGCACCGTCGAGGCAATGGAAAGTTTCGGCGTGCCGTGGGAGATGATCGTCGTCGATGACGGCAGCCGCGACGCCACCTATCGCCGTCTTGCGGCGGTCGCCCTGAACGAGCCGCGCATCCGCGTGATCTCGCTGCGCCGCAACCGGGGCCAGACGGCTGCGATGGCCGCGGGCATCGACCATGCTCAGGGCGAAGTCATCGTGCCGATGGACGGCGACCTGCAGAACGACCCGGTCGACATCCGCCGCCTAGTCGAGAAGCTCGACGAAGGCTACGACGTCGTCTCGGGCTGGCGGCGCGACCGCAAGGATGCGGCGATCAAGCGCAACTTCGTCAGCCGAGTCGCGAACCGGCTCATCAGCTGGATCAGCGGCGTGGAGCTGCACGACTACGGCTGTTCACTGAAGGCCTATCGCCGCGACGTGCTGCAGCACGTACGCCTCTACGGCGAGATGCACAGGTTCATCCCGATCTATGCGAGCTGGTACGGGAACCGGGTGACGGAACTCGAAGTGGCGCACCATCCGCGCGTTTCCGGAAACTCGAAATACGGACTCGAGCGCATCTTCAAGGTACTGCTCGATCTGATGATGGTGCAGTTCCTGGCGCGCTACCAGACCAAGCCGCTCTACGTCTTCGGCTTCATGGCACTGGCGATGTTCGCGGGCGCGTTCCTGGCGGGTACGGTGGCACTCGCCCTCAAGCTGTTCTGGTCGATCTCGTTCATCCTGACGCCGCTGCCGCTGCTCGTCGTCATGTTCTTCGTGACCGGCGTCATCTGCATGCTGATGGGCATTCTCGCCGAGATGCTGATGCGCGTCTATTTCGAGTCCCAGGGCAAGGCGATTTACGACATCGCCCATCAGGTCAACTTCAAGGAACGCGGGCGCGACGCCTGATGTGCGGTATCGCCGGATTCGCCGGGAAAGCCCGGACATCTGACGCCGCACGGACGCTGCGCGCGATGACGGATGCCATCGCGCGTCGCGGTCCGGACGGGGACGGATTCTGGTCGGATCCGGATGCTGGTGTGCATCTCGGCCACCGTCGCCTCGCGATCATCGATGTCGCAGGTGGTGCCCAGCCGATGTGGACGGCCGACGGCAGGCTGGGCGTCGTGTTCAACGGAGAGATCTACAACCATCGCGATTTGCGTAGCGAGCTCGAAGCCGCGGGCCACCATTTCCGCACGGATTCCTCGGACACCGAGGTGCTGCTGCACGGCTGGCGGGCGTGGGGCGAAGGGCTCTTCGAGCGGCTGAACGGCATGTTCGCGTTTGCGCTCTACGATGCCAAGCGACGCGAACTGGTGATCGCGCGCGACAGATTCGGCGAGAAGCCGCTTTACTGGCATGCACACGATGGGTTTTTCGCTTTCGCAAGCGAGTTGACGGCCCTCGTCAGCCATCCGGCCGTGCCGCGCGAGCCCGACAGCCGTGCGCTCGCGAAATTCCTGGCGCATGGATTCTTCCCAGCTCCCAATACGGCACTGGCTGGCGTGCGCAAGCTGCCGGCCGGACACTTCCTGCGCGTCGGCGTGGGCGCGCCCATCGAGCCGGACCCGCGCGCCTACTGGACCTTCGCGATCCGGCCCGACCCGAAGCTTGCCGAGCGGGGTGATGCCGAACTTGCCGAGGAACTTCACTCGCTTCTGAAGCGTGCGGTGGTCCGTCGCCTCGAAAGCGAGGTTCCGCTCGGGTTCCTGCTTTCCGGCGGGATCGACAGTTCGGCCGTGGCGACCTTCGCAGCCGAAGCACCCGGTGCTTCGCAGCCGCTGACTTTCGCGATGGGCTTTGCCGAGCCGTCGTACGACGAAAGCGCCTGGGCCCGTTCGGTCGCCCAATGCATCGGCAGCCGTCATTTCGAGGAAACCTGCGACCTCGATGCCGCTCGCGCCGAGTTGCCGGCGCTGCTCGCACGGCTCGACGAGCCAACTGCCGACCCGTCCATTCTGCCGACGTTCCAGGTCTGCCGGCATGCGCGCCGCAACGTGACGGTGGCGCTGTCCGGCGATGGTGGGGACGAGCTTTTCGCGGGCTACGACACGTTCCGCGCACTGGCGCCCACGCGCGCATACCGCGCGTTCGTTCCGCGTGGCCTCGATCCGCTCTTCGCCGCTCTCGCGGGCATGTTGCCTCAAGGCGACGGGAACATGAGCCTCGATTTCAAGCTGCGGCGCGCCCTGCGCGGTGCGGCACACGAACCCGCCTTGTGGAATCCGGTCTGGCTTGGCCCTCTCGGCCCCGACGAGATCTCGGAAATGCAGGGATCGCGCGTCGATCCGGAAGAACTCTATTCCGAGGCGCTTGCCGCATGGCGTGGCGCGCCGTCGGAAGACGCGATCGACCGCACGCTCGAGTTCTACACGCGCTTCTACCTCGCCGACGGGATTCTCGCGAAGACGGACCGCGCGTCGATGCTGAACTCGCTGGAGCTACGCGCTCCGTTCCTCGATCCGGACATCGCGGACTTCGCCGCCCGACTGCCTGCATCCTTCAAATTCGGCCACGGGCGCGGCAAGCGACTGCTGCGACTGGCTCTTCGCGGCGTCCTGCCGGATGCGATCCTCGACCGGCCGAAGAAGGGCTTCGGCATTCCCGTGGCTTCGTGGCTGCGCGAAATGCCGATGCCGCCGCCGGCCGGCATTCTCGACGATGCGTGGTTCCAGCGGCGCTGGCGCGAACACGCGGAACGCAAGCGCGACTGGCGCGGTGCGCTGTTCGCGTGGATGTCAGTCGGCTACTGCCCGGTCCTGGCGCGGCAAGCCGCGTCGTCCGAGGCCGTCTGAAGATCGTAGATCCGCACCGGCGGCCCGAAGCCGCCGCGCCCGAACCACGTCCAGGCCGGTTCGCGGAAGATGAGGGTGCGCCGCATGTCGAGGTCGTATTTCGCGTCCTGCGCGTTCTCGAACGAGGCGACGAGCGTGCCGCAGACGTGGATATCGGCATACCAGCCGGGTGCGGTCCAGTCGCGTAGCTCTGCGAGGGCGGCGTACCGCCAGCCGCGGGCATGCAGGAACGCCAGTGGATTGCTGCCTACGGCGCGCCACGCCTCGGCTCTGACTTGATTGAGATCGACATAGGCGACGGGCGTCGGCAGCCTTACGGGAGCCGGGCGCGTTCCAAGCGCTGCGACCTGCCGGTCGCGGTTGCGCAGCGCACCGGCATCGACCGCGGCCACGGCGGCGACCGCATCGGGCGTATTGCGGAACCAGACGCCGGGAATATGAATGCCGACACCTGCGCGCGCGACCGGGACCGTCTCGATCCAGCGCCGGGCAGCGAGGCGCGTGTCCGGGGCCATCATCAGAATCGTGAGCTGAATGGCGCATGCGGCCGGATAGGCAAGCACGGCCGCTGCGGTGACGGCAGCGGATCGAGGCCAGGCGATCCGGTCGATCCACGCGGCCAGTGCAAGGGCAAGTATCGGGACCTGCGGGAGCGCGTAGCGCTCTTCCTGGGGCATGAAGACGTAGAGGAACGCGGCGTAGCACAGGAGGAAGGCGATGCCGCACACGGCGACAAGCCGGCGTTCGCGCCAGAACACGAGTGTCGCAACCAGAGCACCCAGCCCGCCCGCAGCGAGCACCGGGTTCGACCAGAGATACGCACGCAGGAAGAACCAGGCATTCGCGACGAACCCGTCGAGCGATTTCGGCTGCGAGACGGGAAGGATGGACTTCGCCCCGACAAGACGCTCGATCGCCGGGAGATGTGCGAGCGCAAAGATCGCGACGAGTGTGCCGGCGATGACAACGGTCTCGATGGCGGCACGGCCGACAAGCCCGGAGAACCGCCGCATCCGGATCGCGCGGGCCATGTGGGCCACGGCCAATGCCGCTAGACCAAGCCCGCCGATGTAGCTGGCGCCGAAGCCGAGACCGCCGAGCACGGCCGCCCAGCGGTAGTCGGAAAGCCTGCCTTCGCGCAGCACTCGAAACGAGAACAGGATCGTCGCGCAGATGAAGAAGACCGTCGCCGACCAGTGCCGCGCCGTCGCCGACATCATCAGGTGCGTCGGGTCGACGGCGACGAGTGCCGCGGCGGCCAGCGCCGCGGGCATCCCGAAACCGAGTTCGCGCCCGATCCGGAAAACGACCGCGACGGTCGCAACGCCAAAGGCCGCGCTGACCGCGCGGGCCGCGTACCAGTAGAGCTCGGGCGAGAACGACAGGGCGAGCGCCATGTCCGCAAGAGAGATGAAGCCGTTGGAGATCCAGATAGCTGCGGCGACGGGAACGATCGCGGCCGCGTAGAACCACGCGACCAGCGGCGGGTAATAGAGCGTCTCGGCGAGGAGCAGCGACAGGGTCGGGATCGGATTGCGCAGTTCGATCATCCGGAGCGCACCGCCGATCATCACCTCCTCGTCCGAGGCGAGCGGCAGGGGCAGGCCGGCGGTCGCCGAGGCAAGGCGGATCAGTGCTGTTGCCAGCAGCAGAGCCGCAAGCGTGCGGTTCACGGCCGGCGCGCCCGCGCGATCACCGAAAGCCCAGCCCGCTCGAGACCCGGCAGTCGCGTCGTCCAGTCGTCGATCCGGGTGGCAAGCCGCGCGATGGCGCGGATGCCGGGAATGAAGCGGAAAAGCCGGTTGAAGACGAGTACGTCGCTGTTCATGAGCAGGCAAAAGCCGAAAAATCCGTACGTCCGCCAGCGCTCCAGTTCCAGACCGGCGCGCTCGAGCGGCGGTGCCGTCTCGCGCCAGAGGAGTGGGCGTTCGGTCTCGTGGTCGAGATGCGGCGAGATCCGGTAGATCACGGCGCGGATCGCGCGCCACAGCCAGAAGTCGCTCACCGGTTCGCGGAAGACGAAGCAGCCCCCCGGCTTCAGGATACGCGCGATCTCGCCGAAAAGCGCGTCGCGGTCGTTGACGTGATGGATGCCGCCGAGCATCAGCACGGTGTCGAACGAAGCGTCGGCGATGGGCAGCCGCGTAGCGTCGCCCTGAACGAACAGGTGACGCGACATGCCGGGGCGTCCGGCCGCGGCAGTGAGCATGTTCGCCGAGATGTCGACACCCACGCCGGTCCGGATGCGATTGCCGAGCAGGGCGAGGCCGTCGGCTTGGCCGCAGCAGATCTCCGCGACGGTGTCGAGCGAGCAGCCTTCCAGCGTCTCGAACAGCGCGCGGTCGAGATAAGCCGAATATTCCTGGGTATGCGGGTAACCGAGGTTCTCGAGGTAAAGGGGTGCAAGCTGGTCGTAGTGAGCCTGTTGGCGCGCCGCGTCGACCGGGAGGCTGCGAGCGCCCATGAGCACGATGCCCGCATCGTTGATGGGATAGATATGGCTTCCGTCGGCGGTCGCCAGCGCCCGTCCGCGCGCTTCGACCGGAAGCCCCGTCTCGGGGCAACGGAGCATGGAAAATCGGTCGTCGTGGCCGGGTGCTTGGGGCATTTTTCTCGACCGGACGGGAGGACCCCGCAGCAGGAATCGCGTCGGGTTGCCTAGGGCGTCTCTCAATAGTCGCAAGGCCCGTTCCGGGTCAAGGCGACCGCGCCCCGAAGCGATGGACTGGGTCTGGGCCGTCCCGAAGGTGCGGGGCTAGGTCGTCAGCCCGCGGCCGGCCGGTCGCCGTCGCGCACGCGGCCCGTACCCGTCAGCACGCGCAGGACCCCGTAGGCGGCCCCTGCCGCGATCACCGAGCTGAAATAGACGTTGAGCGCGATGGCCGCGGGCAGGAAACCGGGGCGGTTGCGCGCGACGAACCCGTAGAATCCCGACATGCACCAGGCAAACGCGGCGGCGAATGTCGCCGGGACGGGCCACAGCACGGGCCAGATGCCCGCGATCAGCGCCGTGCCGATCGCCGCGGGTGCCGCAAGCGTCCCCAGCCCGATACGCGCCGTCGCCAGCCCGCCCGATTCCAGCTTCGGCGTGCGCAGGAAGAACTCGGCCCAGATCGAGACGCGGTGGAAATAGGTGCGCGTCAGTTTCCCGAAATCCGGGAACGCGTGCTGCGAGGTCATCGCGGGATCGAGCAGCAGCCGATGGCGGCGCACGATCCGGCGGCCGAACTCCTCGTTCTCGTAGTCCATGCCCCACGCGAAGCCTTCGTTGAAGCCGCCAAGCTCGCGGAAGACCGACGCGCGGATGCCCGCCGTGCTTGCCGAAAAGGTCTCATAGGCGAACACGCCTTCGCGCGAGAAGCCGTAGTAGTTGAAATACGCCTTGTATCGCGGGACCGCGCCGTCGTTGAGCGGCTCCATCGCGTAGATGCCGCTGACGGCGTCCGCCTCCGGGATGCGCGCCAGGAAGCGTTCGACCATGTCGGGCGACGGCCGCGTGTCGCTGTCGACGAAGACCAGATACTCGCCTTGCGCCACGGCGGCACCGCGGTTGCGCGCGATCGACGGGCCGCCGTTGCGCTCCAGCGCCACGACGCGCACGGTTCCGGAATATTCGGTGGCCATCGCACGCGCCAGATCGAGCGTGCCGTCGGTCGAGACGTCGTCGACGACAAGGATTTCGAGCGGCGGGACGCTACCGCGCAGCAGCGCTTCGACACATATGCCCAGCGTGGCGGTCGCGTTGTAGGCCGGAATGACGACGCTGACCGAGGGCGGCAATCAGCTTTCCGCCTTGACCGGGGTGCCCGCCGGCCGGCGGGCACGCGTGCCGATATTGCCGATCGTGCGCGCGACCATGCTCGGATAGTTCGAATAGCCCCACACGGCACTTGCCGCGAGCGCGCATTCGAACGAGCACTTGCACTTCGTGTCCTTGATCCACTTGCGCATCTCGTCGTTCTCGTGCTGTGCGAGAAGGCGCTTCAGGTCGTAGTCGTTGTCGCGCAGCTTGCCCATCGACTTTCCGAGGATCTCGCACGGATAGACCTCGCCCGTCTCGCTGACGACCACGAGCTTGCGGCCCGCCACGCAAGGCGACACGAACTCGTCGTCGAAGACCACGCGCAGAAGGTTGTCGCGCGCCACGTCCGATGCGGCGCGCCAGACCGGGTAGAGGAACCGCGACTCGCGGTTCTTTTCGCGGTCGCGCAGGAACTCGTAGATCGCCTCGTACTTTTGGCGCGCCTTGGTCTTGTAGCCTTCGTTGCGGATGTCGCCGCGCGCGAAGGTGACCGAGATGTTGTCGAAGTCGAAATTCGTGTCGAGGTAGCGCACGGTATCGAGCAGCGTGTCCTCGGACTGGGCCGTGAACACCGAATTCGAATCGAGCGTCAGGTTCGGATAGCGCGCGCGCAGTGCGGCCATCCGCACGTAGCATTCCTCGATCTTGCGGAACGAACCCGGCATCGAGCGCAGCGTGTCGTGTGCCTCGCCGATGCCTTCGACCGAGAAGACCAGCCGGAAGTAGGTGTCCGGATAGGCCGGCAGGATCTCGGTGAAGTACCGTTCCATGCGGTCGCCGAGCGAAGCGTTCGTCGGGATGGTGACGAAGCGCGGCGTCGTGTTGTCGAGCCACGCGCGCGTGACGGCTTCAAGGTCGGAGCGGATGAACGCTTCGCCGCCGGTCATCGAAAGCTGGATGAGCGGGCCGACGCTGGCTGCGATCTTGCGGATCTCGTCGACCGTCAGCTCGTCGGGCTTCAGGCCCTTCTCGATCTCGGCGCCGTAGAAGCAGAACTTGCAGCGGAAATTGCAGCGGTTCGTGACGTAGAAAATCAGGTAGCCGACCTGATTCGGATCGGCGAACGAGCGCACGTTCCGCCCGAGCGAGCGCAGGCGGCCGGACAATGGCGTCGGGACAGATTCGGTCATTTCGTGGAGACGACTCGCTGGATCGGTAAGGGGGGCGGAAGGGGCCAATCTAGAACCCGGACCGCCCGAATTCAATTGATCCCGGGGGGGCCTTGCCCCTCGGGCCGTTGTGGTCAATTCACGACCACGGAGACGCTTTCGGCCGGACGGTCGGCGCGCGCGATGGCCACACCACCCAGAATCAACACCACCGCAAGGGCGAGTGCCTGGAGGCGGCTCATCGAGCGGGGACGCGGACTGCGGATCGGGGCGAGATCGGTCATGGCGGGTTTCCGTGGGCGCGTATCGATTCCCTATTCCTCACAAGAACGCAAGGGTCGTGCCGCTTATTCCTTGAACCCGGCGCCGGCTTCGCCCATTTTGCGCCACCCATGGCCAAACCCCGGAAAAGCGCACGCCCACTAGCCGTGGCATCGGCCCGCGCGGTCGCCCGCGACCTGTTGGATCTGGTGCTCCAGAAATACCGCACGCTCGACGAGGCGGCCGGACTGGTGCGCGATTTCACCATCCTGGCACCGCGCGACCGCGCGTTCGCCCGTCTGCTGGCCGCAAGCGTGCTGCGCCGGCGCGGCAGCCTCGACGCCGTGCTCGCCAAGTGCCTCGCCAAGGGTGCTCCGCCCCAGCCGGTCGAGACGATCCTGCGGCTGGGGGCAGCCCAGCTGCTGCTGCTCGACACGCCCGACCATGCCGCGGTCGGCGAAAGCGTGGCGCTGTGCGCCCGGCGCGACGAGAAGCTCAAGGGCCTCGTCAACGCCGTGCTGCGCCGCGTCGCGCGCGACGGCAAGGCGATGCTGGCCGAGCTTGACGCCGCGCGCCTCGATACCCCGCCGTGGCTCTGGCACGTGCTGTCGACGGCACATGGCGAGGCAGTCGCCCGCGCGGTTGCCGCAATCCACGCGAGCGAGCCGCCGCTCGACCTGTCGGTCAAGACGGATGGCGCGGGCTGGGCCGAAAAGCTCGGCGCCGTCCTGCTGCCCAACGGCTCGCTGCGCCTTGCCGACGGCGGCGGGGTTACCGACCTGCCCGGCTTCGCCGAAGGCGCCTGGTGGGTGCAGGATGCCGCCGCCGCTATGCCAGCGCGCCTGCTTGGCGACGTTTCGGGCAAGGACGTGCTCGATCTTTGTGCGGCACCGGGCGGCAAGACGCTGCAGCTCGCCGCCGCCGGCGCGCGGGTCGTCGCCGTCGACCAGTCGGCCGGCAGGCTGGGCCGGCTGCGCGAGAACCTGGCGCGAACGGGCCTGACGGCGACATGCGTCGCCGCGGACGTCGGCGCGTGGAAGCCGGGCGCACCGGTCGGACACGTGCTCCTCGACGCGCCGTGCACCGCCAGCGGCACGCTGCGCCGGAATCCCGAGATCGCGTATCTCAAATCGCCGGCCGATGCCGACAAGCTCGTCGGCGCGCAGGACCGCCTGCTCGACGCCGCCGCCACGATGACCGCACCGGGCGGCACGCTTGTCTACGCCGTGTGTTCGCTCGATCCGCGCGAAGGGCGCAGCCGCGTCGCCGCGTTCCTCGCCCGCAACAAGGCGTTCGTCCGCCGGCGCGTCGATCCGGCGGAGATCGGCGGCGACGCCGCGCTCGTTTCCGCCGACGGCGATCTCGTCACGCTGCCGTGCAACTGGGCCGATCGCGGCGGCATGGACGGGTTCTACGCCGCACGACTGGTGAGGCAGGCTTGAGCGCGTCGCGAGTCGTGCGTTAGGATTCCGCACATGGACAGTTCATTCGCGGGCAAGCGCGTGCTGCTGACCGGGCACACCGGCTTCAAGGGCGCATGGCTCCTCGTCTGGCTCGAGATGCTCGGCGCCAAGGTGTGCGGCGTCTCGCTCGAGCCGCCGACGTCGCCGTCGCTGTTCGCGCTCGTCGACGGCGCGAAGCTATGCGCACGCCACGAGATCTGCGACATCCGCGATGCGACGCGCCTCGCGAAGATCGTCGCCGAGTTCGCGCCGCAGATCGTGATCCACATGGCGGCACAGGCACTCGTCCTGCCCTCGCTCGCGGATCCCGTCGACACGTTCTCGACGAACGTGACCGGGACCGCGGGCGTGCTCGACGCCTGCCGCAAGGCGGCGAGCGTTGCGCGCATCCTCGTCGTCACCAGCGACAAGGTCTACGCCAACGACGGCGGCGGACGGGCCTTCGTCGAAAGCGACCGCCTCGGCGGCCACGACCCCTATTCGGCGAGCAAGGCGGCGACCGAGCTTGTCGTCGACAGTTTCCGGGCAAGCTATTTCACCGGCAAGGTGCCGGTGGCGACCGCGCGCGCCGGCAACGTTTTCGGCGGCGGCGATTGGGCAGCGCACCGCGTCGTGCCCGATGCGGTGCGTGCACTCGAAGCCGGCAAGCCGCTGGTGCTGCGCCGGCCCAATGCGGTGCGGCCGTGGCAGCACGTGCTCGATCCGCTGGCCGGCTATCTGGCGCTTGCCGCCCGGCCGATCGACGATGCGTTCAATTTCGGACCCGAAGCGGCCGAAAAGCGCACCGTCGCCGAACTGGTCGACGCGTTCGGCAGCCACTTCGCCGGCAAGCCCGGCTGGACCCTTGAGAATGCCGAGATCCCGGCGGAAGCGCCCTACCTGACGCTGTCGTCCGCGCGCGCGCGCGACCAGCTGGGCTGGACGACGAAACTCGGCTTCGCGCCTGCCGTCGCATGGACGGCCGCGTGGTACGCCGAATGGCGCAAGGGCGGCGACATGGCCGCCATCACGCGCCGGCAGATCGAGGATTATCTCAAGCTTTAGGCGCGTGGCGCGTCTGGTGCCAGGCCCATGCGTCCGCGACGATGGTGTCGAGCGCCGACGATTTTGCCTGCCAGCCAAGTTCGCGCGCGGCGGCCGACGGATCGGCCACCAGGGCCGGACTGTCGCCTGCCCGGCGCGCGCCGAACGCGTGCGGCACCGGTTTGCCCGCGATGCGGCCGACCGTTTCGACGACCTGGCGCACGGAATAGCCGTTGCCCGTGCCGAGATTGAACGGTGCGCCGATCCCGCCGGCGAGTGCCCGGCGGATCCCCAGCACGTGTGCCGCTCCGAGATCGGCGGCATGGATATAGTCGCGCAACGCCGTGCCGTCAGGTGTCGGGTAGTCGTCGCCGAAGATCGTCAGCGCCGGGCGCGTCCCCATCGCCGCATGGCAGGCGAGCGGGATGAGATGGCTTTCCGGCGAATGGTCCTCGCCGATGCCGTCGGCCCACGCGGCACCGGCGGCGTTGAAATATCGGAACGCGATCCACGCGAGGCCGCGCGCGCGCGACTCCGCGGCAAGGATCTGCTCGACCGCGAGTTTCGTCTCGCCGTAAGGATTTGTCGGCCGCTTGGGATGGCTTTCGGCCATCGGCACGCTTTCAGGCTCGCCATAGACCGCGGCGGTCGACGAGAAGACGAACGCGCCGACATTCGCCGCGCGCAGCCGGTCGAGCAGGACGAGCGTGCCCGTGACGTTATTCTGCCAGAAGCGCACCGGTTCGCGAACCGACAGGCCGACCTCGATCGAGCCGGCCAGATGGACGCACGCGGTGACGCCATGCGCCGAAATCGCCGCGTCGAGTGCCGCCGCGTCCCCGATCTTCGCGTGGACGAACGGACCCCATTTCACGAAGTCGCGATGCCCGGCACTGAGATCGTCATATGCGACCGGGACGAAGCCGTCGGCCGCGAGCGCGCGGCAGACATGGGAGCCGACATAGCCCGCACCGCCCGTGACGAGGATCGAATTTCCGCTCACCGTTCCATCACCCGCTTGAATGCCCATTTGACCGACACGCCGCGCGCGTCGGCGGTACCGACGGCGACGATCTGGTCGCTGCGGCGTGCCGTCCCGCGTGCGGCAAACGAAACGCTTTCTCCCAATTCGAGGGAGGCACCGGCGGCCTGCAGGCGCCACGCCTGGCCGCTCGGCGTGCGCAGCAGGGCCGCTGCCCCGTTCTGGACGATCGATGCCTGCAGTTCGGGCGCCAGATGGAATCGCACCGCGAAGCGGGCACTCGCCGAGACCCGCGCACCCTCGACGGGAACGAGCGAGTCCTCGCCGCGCACGTCGCGACCGTCGTTCGCCACGAAGATCCGGCGGACATGGAGGAATCCGAAATCGCGCACGTATCCGTCGTGCTTCATTTCGAGCCAGATGTTGCCGTCGACCTCGTCGCGTTGGCCCGTCACATGCGGGACGCGCCGGGTCAGTCCGCCGGGAATGGGCTCGCTCGAGCTCGTATCCTCGAGCGTCAGCGTGGAGTGTGCCGGCGTGGCGCGCAATGCGAGCGACCAGTCGGAATTGTCGCCGGGACCTGCACCGCAATTGGCGACGATGCGGTCGCGTCCGCTCGACATCTCGAAGGCGAGGGCGCCGGCGTGGGCGAACGCGTCGAAGCCGGGGCCGGGGGGCGCGCCGCAATCGGCGATCAGCAGCAGCCTGTCCACGGCCACGCGCTCGAAGCCGGCGGCACGTGCACTCGACGGCGCCGCATCGGCCGAACCCGCGCGCGCGAGGACGGCATCGATCCGGCGCGGATCGCCGGCGTTGGTATTCTCGAAAAGCGCGAATCCGCCGTCGCCGTGGCGGAAGAACCGCACGGCAGGGACAAGCGCGTCGATGGCGGCGTTCAGGTCGGCAGGCGCGCCGACATCGCAGATCTCGAGCGCGCCGCGCGCCGCGGTCAGCAGTGCCAGCGCTTCGAACTGGGCGCCGCCGCCCCGCGCCGCGTGGAATCCGTCGTCGAGAAGCTGGCGGCGCGCTTCGCTTCCCCAGACGCTGGGCGGTCGCGGCGATCCCGCGACCGGATACGAGGCCGCATGCCTGCGCGTGGACAAGCCCGCATAGGGCGACGAGCCGCTGCATGCCGAAAGGCGCCGACTGTCGCGGCGCGCACGAGATGACGTGCCTGGCGTGCGGCCGATTCGAGGAACAGCGGTCCGAAATGGTCGCCCTCGCCGCGCGACAGGAACGGCGCATGCGTCAGCCACGCGGTGAGGCGTCGTCCGGTCAACGCCGGCTCCCAGGCGCCGCGCCGCCAGCCGGGGTTCGCCACGATCCAGTCCTCGACCAGTATCCGTGCGCGCGACTGCGCGGCTTCGGTTCCGCACGCGGCGAGGTCGTCGAGCCATTCGAACGAATTGAGCTCGTCGAATGCGGCGTCGGAGATTCCGGTGGCGAACCAGTCGACCCTTTCGGCCGGCAGGGCGCGCCCGGCGCACACCAGCTTGCCGCCGACGATGGCTTCGCCCCGCGCCGCCGAGCCGGCGAGCGGGCCCGGAACCAGGCGCGCGAGGCGCCGCGGCGCGCGCCCTTTCAGAAGCAACCCGTAGAACGGCGTCGCGTGCCAGAAATCTGACCAGCGCGAGCGCCCCTTGCGCTTGCCCATCGACTAGACCTCGCGCAGCGCGCGCAGATTGGCCTCGTAGCGCGAGCGCCCGCCTGCGAACGCGGCCGTTCCGGCGACGAGAACGTCGGCGCCGGCCGCGCGGACGCGCCGGGCGATTTCCGGATTGATGCCGCCGTCGACCTCGAGATCGATGCGCCGGTCGCTGCCGGCGCAAAGCAGGTCGATGCGCGCGCGGAGTGCGGCGATCTTCTCGATGGCGCCGGGAATGAAGCCCTGCCCGCCGAAGCCCGGATTGACCGACATCACGAGAACGAGATCGACGTCCGCCAGCAGCGGAAACACGGATTCGACCGGCGTGCCGGGATTGATCGCGAGCCCGGCGCGCTTGCCGAGACCGCGCACGAGCTGCAGCGTCCGGTGGATGTGGGGTCCCGCCTCGGGATGCACGGTGATGATGTCGGCACCCGCTTCGGCGAACGCCGCGACGTAGGGATCGACCGGCGAAATCATCAGATGCACGTCGAACGGCCGGTCGGTATGCGGGCACGCAATGCCCGGACCACGGCCGGCCCGATCGTGAGGTTGGGAACGAAATGCCCGTCCATGACATCGACATGGATGTAATCGGCACCCGCCGCCGTGATCGCCCGGACCTCGTTACCGAGATCGGCGAAATCGGCCGCGAGAATTGACGGCGAAAGTCGGAGGGGCAGCTGCAATTCGCAAAGGTCCGGCAGGTCGTGTGACTTGAAGCGTCCATATAGCAGGTTGGTTCCAGCGGATGAATGCCCGTGGAACCGGCCGCAAGGCATTTATCAGATGGCTTTCCGGCGGACCGTCGGTATAATGAGCCGAATATTCTGCTAAGTACCTGAAAATCCTTAGAAAATTCGAGATTTCAGACACGCCGACCGATGCCGACATCACCGATCATCAGGGTATTTCGTGCTGTCTTGGGCATCGTCGCGGTCGTGCTGGCTGCGAGCCTGGCAGAACCCGTCCGGGCGCAGCCCAAAGCCGCGCTGCCGTCGATGATTTCGGCGGACGAAGTCACTTCCGACGAAGAGTTCGGCATCGTGACCGCGAGCGGCAATGTCGAGGTCACGCAAGGCGAGCAGCTGCTTAAGGCGGACACGCTTTCCTACAATCAAAAGTCCGGCATCATCACGGCATCGGGGAATGTCAGCCTCGTCGATGCCGACGGCGCGGTCATCTTCGCGGATTTCATCGAGCTTACCGGCGATTTCCGCGAAGGCATGATCCAGAATTTCCGCGCACTGATGGCGGACCAGTCGCGCTTCGCGTCCGTGACGGCGAAGCGGTCCGACGGCACGCGCACGGTCATGCGGCGCGCGACATACAGCCCTTGCCAGCCCTGCGCCGACAATCCCACGCGCGCACCGGTCTGGCAGATCCGCGCGGAGCGGATCACGCACGACCAGACCGCGAAAGACGTCACCTACAAGAACGCCTGGATCGAGTTCGGCGGCGTCCCCGTCGCCTTCACGCCCTACATGTCGCATCCCGACGGCACGGAAAATCGCCGGTCGGGCTTCCTGATGCCCGACTTCGGTTCGTCGTCGCAGGTCGGAACGATGGTCGGCGTGCCGTACTATTGGGTGATCGGGCCGTCGGCCGACGCGACGGTCACGCCGATTGCCCTTTCGAACGACCTTCCGATGCTGGCCGCCGAGTATCGCGAGCGCGCCCGCAACGGCCAGGTCGAGTACCGCGGCGCCTTCATGAAGACGCGGCGCGAAGGCGAAGGTTTCGGCGATCATCGCGGCTACTTCAGCGGACGCGGCAACTTCGACATCGACAACGACTGGCGCTGGGGCTTCGATGGCTCACGCGCGACGGACAAGACGTTCATCGACCGCTACCGCATGCGCCAGCGTTTCGCCTTCCTCGACCAGAACGTGCTCGAGAGCCGTCTCTACACCGAAGGCTTCCGCGACCGCGGCTATGCCGCAATGAACGCCTTCAGCTACCAGGGCCTTCGGCCGGAAGACAGCACGTCGACCGCACCGCTCGTCCTGCCCGCCGCGGAATACAGCTGGTACGGCCAGCCGGGAACCTCCGGCGGACGCTTCGCCTTCGAGGCGAACTCGGCGTCGATCTACCGCAGCCAAGGGCTACGCGCGCAGCGCGGCTCGATGGTCGCCAGCTGGCTCCTGCCCTACACGACGAACAGCGGCGAGGTCTATTCGCTCGGTGCCTCGCTGCAGGGCGATCTGTTCCACACGAGCCGGATCGCGTCGACGACGCGCGAATTCCGCCCCGAGGAAGACGGCGTCAATACGCGCGTGATGCCGGAAATTTCGCTCGGCTGGCGCTATCCGCTCGTCCGGCCGTTGGCGTCGGGCCGCCTGCTCGTCGAGCCCGTCGCGGCGATCTATGCCGCCCCGAATCTCGGCAACCAGGCATACCTGCCCAACGAGGACAGCCTCGGCTTCACGTTCGACGATACGAACCTTTTCCGGCGCAACCGGTTCTCCGGGTTCGATCGCCTCGAAAGCGGGGTCCGGACGGTCTATGGCGCCAACACGGAATATTCGAACGTGCGCGGCCAGCGCTATTCGGTCTTCCTCGGCCAGCAGTTCCGTTCGCGGACGGAAGCCGCCGCGAGTGCGGGTTCGGGGATCGACACGCGGTTTTCGGATTTCGTCGGCCGCGTCCAGGCAATTCCGCACGCGTGGGTTACAGCGACGTATCGTTTCCAGGTCGACAGCGCCAGTCGCGAACTTCTCCGGTCGGTCAGCTCGATGTCGCTCGGGCCAGCGCCGCTACGCTATTCGCTCTCGCACGTGCGGATCGACCGCGCCCTTCAGCCGACGGCCCAGGCATCGATCAACCAGCTCGGCCATTCGGTAACGGCCGTGCTCTCGGAGTTCTGGCGCGTCCAGGGCCGCGTCATCCAGCAGCTCGGCGCGGATGACGGCGTCCTGGTGGCGGGCGGAACACTCATCTACGAAGACGACTGCTTCGTGTGGGGACTCGACCTGACGCGGCGCAACATCGGCCGGGCCGAAATTCCGCCGGATACAGCGCTGCTGTTCCGGATCGCGCTCCGGAATCTCGGCGAGCTTTCGCTCCGCGGATTCTGACTCGCTTCAGCTACCCGACACCGGGCGCTTGAGCGCCAGGGCAAGCTGGTTGCGGATATCGTCGGCAATGAGCGACAGGACGCGGCTGCGCGCATCCTCGAGGCTTGCCCGGGTCGCGTACTCCGAAACGGTGATCTCGTAGTCCGTCGTGAACGCGCTCGAACCCGTCGCGATCGAGCGGCCCGGGGGTCGCTCAGGTCGAACGTCGCGACGGCCGAATAGCTGCTCCGGCTGATCACGTCGTCGCGACGCAGCGCGATCGTCTGGCGCGGCTCCTGAAGACGGATCGTCAGGGCGTACTGTGGAGAGGCTGCAGCACCGCGCGGCGTCAGGCTGTCGAGCAGCGCGTTGCGCAGGATCTGGCCCGAGCGATCCGGGATCGGAGCGATGCGGATCGCGGCGAGTTCATCGGAGACCGAACTGCTGCCGGACTGACGGCCGAGCAGCGGCTGGAATCCGCACCCGACGAGCAGCATCGCGCAGAGGAAGATCGCGGCAAAGCGGCACTGAAAGCTGGACAAAGCCTGCACTCCTAGACGTGGCCGATTCCGGCCTGCATTGCAGTGTCGGCGCGCGACGAGGCGCCGAACCTGTGCAAAGTCAAGAATAGCCGATTGAATGTCGCATCGGGAAGGGCTGCGGTCGCCAGCAGCAGGACCCAGACGAGCGAAAGCGGATGGGTCGACGGGCGGCCGCGCCATTCCCGCCACAGTCCGGACAGCGCGCGAACGGAATAGATATCCGCGTGCTTCGCGCGGATGCGCCGCCACAGCGCAGCGTGGCGGCGCTGCGACACGCTCTGAAGCATGCCGGTCGACTGGCGGCGATAGCGAAACAGGGGCGACTCGACCTGGATACCGCGGACGCCAAGCTTGGAGAGCCGGATGTTGAACTCCCAGTCCTCGTAGCCTTCGCGCATCGCCTCGTCGTAGCCGCCAGCGCCCTCCCAGACTGCCCGCCGCATCAGCAGGCAGTAGGGCAGCTGGTTCGTCGCAAGCTGCTCGAACAGGTTCCACGTCTTGCGGACGATCCCGCGCTCGTCGCCGAAGACCTCGATCTGCGCGTAGGCGTAGCCGGCGTCGGGCGACGCCTCGAGGGCGGCGACCGTCCGCGCGAGCATGTCGGGCGCGATCTCGTCGTCGGCATCGAGCGGCAATACGTACGTTCCACTTGCGGCCGCAAAACCAGCATTGCGCGCCGACGACAGTCCACCGTTCGACTTGCGCACAAGCCGCACGTCGTCACCGACGGATTCGAGAAACGCCGAAGTTGCCGGGTCGGTCGAACCGTCATCGACGATGACGATCTCATAGTCGAGGAAGCTTTGCGCGCGCACACTCGCCAGAACATCGGCGAGATAGCGGTGCGCGTTGTAGCAGGGGATGACGACGCTGATCTTAGGCATTTCCTGTACCCGCAATGGGCCTGCACTGCGCCCAGATCTCGCCCCAGAGCGTCACGCGCTCGACGATCGAAAGACACGCCGCCGCCATTTCCGCGGCGAACTCCGCCTGCGTGTGTTCGATGAAATGCTCGGGATCCGACATCCAGCTGGCACCGACTTCGCGTCGCATGGCCATCTTCCAGTCCCGTTCGAACAACGGCACGCGAACAAGAATTGTGGACGGCCGCGCCGTCGCGACGAGTGCCTTGAGGAATCCAATACGATCCTCGATATGCTCAAGCACATTCGACAACACGACGACGTTCCAGGGACCCGCAGGCAACGAGACCGTCGCGTTCGCACGGGTAAAGGAGAGATTGGACGGGTTGTCGGCGGCTTGCGCCGCCGCAAGACGACCTTCGTCGAGTTCGACACCCAGGACCGTTGCCAACGGACGGGCACGCGCGATGGATCGCGCAACAGCACCGTAACCGCAGCCGACATCCAGCACACGCGCGCCGTCGGCGATGCGCTCGACGAAGAAATCGTGATAGCGCGTAAGACGATGCTTGGGGTGCTCGCCCCGGCCAAGCGCCGTCGCGCGCTCGTTGATGGCGAGATCGAGCGTGTCTTCGATCGCGAAGAGATTGCGAAGGCCGGCTTGCGCGCCGCCCGCGCGACCTTCCAGAACGAACAGGCCGAGCGCCGCAGCGCGGCGCAATCGCATGGGCAGCAGCCCCCATATCGCCGCCACGGGATCCGCCAGTCGGAGCAAGAATGCCTTCATTGCGTCAACGTCTCGAAAACGGCTCGATGACGCGCGATCCAGTGACCGATATCGAATCGCGCCACCGCGCGCGCGCGCGCCGCCGCACCAAGCCCGTGTCGATCAGCGACTACGCCGCGCATCGCTTCAGCTAGCTCTTCCTCGTCCGGAACCTGAGGCTCGTCCCAAGATTCGACAACCGGCACGCCCGCACCCGCTTCACCGACCAGCTCCGGAACACCGCCGCTGGCCGAAAACACGATCGGAAGCCCGCACGCCATCGCCTCGATGACGGCGTTCGGGCAGGCATCGTTATGTTTGGTCGATACATAGACATGCGCGGCACGATAGATGTCGGGTGCTTCAGCTTGCGTATAGCGGCCCTTGAATTCGATACGATCGGCGACACCAAGTTCTGCTGCAATCTCTCGCGCACGCTCGACCACAGTCGACGCAGCCCAGCCCGCCAGCCGCAGGCGTGCATCGAGCCCGCTGTCGACGACGCGCGCAAAACCGCGAATCGCATTCTCGATGCGATAAAAAAGATGTGAATCCATCTTGCCCGTCATCAGGAAAACGATCGGCCCCTCGGGTGCGGCGGCGGCGGGCGTGAAGCGCGACGTATCGACCGCGTTGTAGAGGACCTCGCCCGGTCCTTCGCGCTGACCGAGGAAGAGGTTGGCGCCACGGCGGCAGAACTCGCTCTGCCAGAACACGTGTGCGGCCTGCCTGTACGTGCGAGCCATGCGCACATTCTCGCCGCGCCAGTCGCCGCGATACCACGCCGGATAGAACAGGCCGTTCTGGTTGTGCACGATCGGAATGCCGCGCAGCCGAAGCACGGCGAGCGCGAAGTCCGGCATATACGGAGCGTTACTCAACGTGTAGACCAGATTATATTTCGCGCGGTGCTCGGGGAAATACTCGACCAGCCGGCGAACCTTGACGAGTGGTCCGCCGACGTCACCGACGAGCGCGCCGCCGTAATACACGCGCGGCGCGCCCCTCGCCCCCGAGAATGGGATGGTTGCCAGCGTACCAATGCCCAAAGCGACGGCATAGGCCGTGCGCGCAACGGCCTTGCCCGGCGAGATATCGCGTCGGAAATCGTCGGTCATCGGGCCGGTTTGCGGGCGATACCCATCAACATGTGCGCGCACAGGCCCGACCACACGAACGGCGAGAGGCCGCGACCGAGCGCCTTGGCAATTTTCGTATCGTAGTGGAGACCGAACCACTGCCATAGCAGTCGCACGATCCCCTGCCGCTTCGCGACGGGCACGAGATCGAGAACCTCGAAACCATTGTTTGCGAGATAGCCGCGCATTTCTCCGCGCGTGAGGCGCCATTGATAGAAGCGCGTGTGCTGGCAGGCGGCTTCCGTCCGTCGCTCCCCGTCGAAGGCGGCAGCGAGGGCGTGCCGAAGGTTGTCGAAGGGCGTCGTTATGAAGAGATAACCGCCGGGCTTGAGAACGCGCATAGCCTCGATCAGGCAAGGATCGAGGCCGCTCTCGAAGTGCTCGAAAGTGCCCCACGAGAAATAGGCGTCGAATGACGAATCCGGAAATCCGGTCGCGCGTATGTCGCCCGCCCGGAACTCGATGTTCGGAAAGACCGAACGCAGTTGCGCGATGGTCTCTTGCGAAAGGTCTAGTCCGACCGTCGCGTAGCCGAGGCCGGCTAGGTGGGCGGTCCATTCGCCGAGTCCGCAGCCACCGTCCAGGATCCGGGCGCCTGCGGGAAGGCGCTTCAGATACGGCCACATGAGCTGGAACTCTTCCTGCCGAGGCACGCGGGAAGTCGACCCGCTCGGCCCGCCCATCCGCTTCCACACTTCCGTCCAATGCGCGGCGATATGCGTCGCTTCGTCACGGGAGGCCGTTTCGGCAGCGACAGCCATATAGTCCTTACGCATTTTTCTCACTTGCTCCTAGCCGGCAGGGCCACCAGTTACTTATTCCGATAGTCATACGGGACGGTCAATAAGAACTTGACGCGCCCGCCGCCCCTCGTCTACGCCACGACAGAACTGCAACGTCCCGAGCGGACGACGAACAGAGTGAACATGCCCAAGATTGAAGTTTCCGGACGCAAAGTAGCAGTCACTGGCGGCGCCGGGCTGATCGGATCGTTCCTCGTCGAAGAACTTTTGATACGCGAAGCAAAGGTCGTCGTCGTCGACGACTTTTCGACCGGCTTGCGCAGCCATGTGGCTCAGGCCGAGAAGCGTATCGAGTTGCGCGAAGGCGATCTCGAACGGCCTGGCTTCGCCCTCGAGGCGCTCGAAGGGGCCGATATCGTCTTCCATCTTGCAAGCCGCGCCTTCGGCGTGGGATATGGCGCCTCTCGGCATCTTGAGATCTGCCTGCACAACGAGCGCGTGACCAACAATGTCGTGGAAGCGCTCGCGCGGCATCGGCCCGCATTCGCGCTTGCGGTTTCATCTTCGTGCGTACACCGGGATGACGGACCGGACACCTTCCCCGAGCTGCCGGTCTATGACGGCGACCCGGAACGGGCGAACAGCGGCTATGGCTGGGCGAAGCGCTTTCTCGAAACGAAGTTCGCGATGATGTCCCAGGCGAGCGGTGTTCCTGTCGTCCTCGCGCGCCCGGTCAACATCTACGGCGAGCGCTATCGCTGGCGCGGCGCCAACAGCCAGGCGATCCCGATGCTCGTCCACAAGGTCATGAGCGGCATGGATCCGGTCATCATCTGGGGGAGCGGACTCCAGCGGCGCAACTACATGCACGCCAGCGACTGCGCGACGATCCTGTGCCGTCTGGTGGAGGCGAATGCCGCCGGCCAGACCGTCAATGTCGGGTTCGAAGACACCGTGTCGATGGCCGATCTTGCCGCGGCAATCATCGAGGTGACGGGCACTAATGTACGAACCGTGTTCGACACAACGAAACCCGAGGGACGCTTCGTGAAGTCGGCCGATTCGACGCGCCTGCGCTCGATCGTCGGCAACGCCGCGCCGGCGATCGGCCTGCGCGATGGACTCGCCCGTATGGCAGGCTGGTTCCGGGCGCTTCCTGAAAACGACAGGCGGCCGCTTCAAGGCTAGTCAACCGCGCAGCAGCGGCGCGTAGACCTTCTCCCAGTGGGCGGCGGCCACTGCCGACCAGTCGTAGGCTGCGACGTCGGCGCGGGCGGCGGCGGTCCAGGCGCGCGCACGCGCAGGATCGGCGAGCACGCCGGCGGCCTGTGCGACGAACGTCCCGACGTCGCCGACGGGCACGAGTGCGCCGTTGATGCCGTCGCGGATCATGTCGGATGCCATGCCGCAATCGGCCGCGATGATCGGCACGCCGGCGGCGAAACTCTCAGGAATCGCCTTGGGCCCGCCTTCCTCGCGTGACGTCATCAGGTAGAGGTCGAGGGCCGCGTACGGGTCGGTGATTTTTAGATAGTCGTCGAGGAAGACGTGGCGGAACGGAACGCCGGCTGCCGCGAGCCCGGCCTTCACGTAGCCGCGCGCCGGACCGGTCAGCAGCGCCATCACCGGCAGGCCGCGCGCGCGCAACGCCGCCAGCGCTGCGACGAAGATGTCTGGCCCCTTGATGAGCTTGGGTTCGTTCCCGTCGCCCCAGCCCACCCCGTCCTTCTGGAACGAGCCGACTGCGACCGCGTCTTCCGGAATGCCGAAGCTCGCGCGCGCCGCCGCCCGGCGGGCCGCGTCGGCAGGCACGAAATGGTGCGTATCGACTCCGATCGGGATCCGCACGACGCGTTCTCTCGGAACACCCCACTCGACGAGACGCCGCTCCATCAGCGACGCCGCCGTCACGACGCACGCGACCCGGTCCAGGCGCGCGAGGAACGCCTTGACGTCGCGCGCCGCGTCGGGGCCGTCGTCCGGCTTGCCGTGGAAGTAGGTTACCACGTAGGAGGCTCCGGCGGGCAGATGGGCGCTCCACGCATTCCACAGGAAGTGGGAACCGAAATGCACGACCGGCCCCGCCTTGCGCCACGGGCTTTCCGAGATGCACGCCGTGCCGGGCCGCACCGCCTCGATCCCGCGCGTGATGTAGTGACCGTCCCAGCGGATTGACCAGTCGTTGCGCTCGACGACGAACGTCACTGGACAGGACGGCAGCCGCAGACCCGGTAGGCGCCCGGCCTGCGCCAGCAGCGTACGCGCGACTTCGCGAATCCGCGCCTTCATGCCGCCACTTGCGCGCGCAGGAAGGCCGCGGGCGAACGCCACAGACGGCGTGTCGCAACAATCTCGCGGCGGTTCGCCAGGATCTCATCGAAGGCGGCGAGCCAGTCCGCGCACATCCGCTGTGCGGTCCACGGATAGGCGGGCATCTTCGTGCGTGCATCCGCATAGCGTGCGACGAGCCGTCCGAAAGCCGCCGCGAAATCCGCCGGGCCGTCGAATGCCTCGCCGAAGCCGCCGCAGTATTCCGGCATGCAGCCACTGTTGCGGTAGAGGAGCGGCAGGCCGCAGCACGCCCCTTCGTTCTGGTGGTTGCCCCCCGGCTCGAACTGCGAGGCGGTGACGTATGCGTGGTGCCGTCGCAGTTCATCGGCGAGCGCCTTGCCGGACAGCGGCGGCACATAGGATGCGTTGCGAAAACGGAAACCGGCCGGCAGGTTCCCGACATAGGTGAAGGCGAGCCGCGTGCGCCAATCGGGTGCATCGAGAAGTGCATCGATCGCCGAATAGACGTCGAAGCCCTTCAGCGGATTGAAACCCCAATGGTGCGTCACCAGCCGCAGCGGGCCCGTCCCGTCCCAAGGGGTCTGGCCGATGTCGTTGAAAAGCGTCTCGTCGGCACCGTTGCGCAGGACCCTGAAGGGCGTGCGCCGGTTGGCGCGCCAGACGGGCAGCTCAGTGAGCCATTCGCCGACGAAGGCTGTTACGTCGGCGCAGTAGTTCGCGCGCGCAAGCATCGCATCAACATTCCGCGTTCCCTTGCGCAGATCGCACTCGTTGATTCGGTGGATGACGATTGCGTCGGGATTGCGCAGCCAGAGATACCGAAGAATCGCGTCAGGTCCAAATGCGGAAGCGGGATTGCGTCGCCGCGGATCGGTCAGCACGATCACGTCGATGTCGCAGTCAGCAAGATCGAAGCGAACGACATGACCAGCGCGCCCGAGCCCGTCCGCAAGCGCGCGGGCGAACATGTTACCCCCGCCCCATGGTCCGTCCATCAGGCGATGGCCGAGTGCGACTTTCACGAAAGCTGGCCCCGCTTTTCCCAAAGTTCCATGCCGAGCTTCGCGATCTGCACCGCACCATGCTGGATCTTGTCGAGGCCGAAATGGGTGACCGCCGTCT
The DNA here is from genome assembly GCA_965279525.1 of Tagaea sp. Classification (GTDB taxonomy): domain Bacteria; phylum Pseudomonadota; class Alphaproteobacteria; order CACIAM-22H2; family CACIAM-22H2; genus Tagaea. The sequence goes on from CBDIIB010000005.1 coordinate 830,315, forward strand.
GGCGCGCAGCTACTCCGATTCGCTTGCACAAATCGTCGTCGCGGCGAAGGCGGCCGATCGCCTCGCCCATCGCGCCCGCGTCACCCGGCGGAACAAGAAGGCAGTTCTGCCCGTCGACCAGGAGGGAATCAGTCCAAAGGCCCTTGTTTCGGGATATGACTACCGGCTTGCCACAACTCATGGCCTGCAGGGCAACACTGTAGCCGCTGGGTTGATTGACGTCCTTCAGCGGCACAATGACTGCCCGCGCCCGATTGTAGGCACTCCTCAGTCCTTCGTCGGACAGGGCGCCGCTGCTGTAGAAATCCCCGGCACTTATCCGAATATGGGACGCACTGTCCGGGATCTGCAGTTTCCGCGAGGTGATGATCCAGATCGGATGAGCGCCGGGGGCATTCACAAGCAGGTCGTAGTCCCTGCTTGGGTCCTGCCCAACGGCGAAGAAATAGTCCTCCGGCTTCTCGCCGTCCAAAGGGCGCCAGAAGGCCGTATCAACGCCAAATGGAATTACCGATGTCTTTGCAGCATCGAGCCGGTACTTCTTAATCGTCGCAACCCGATCGGCATCTCCAAAGAAGAACGCATGATCAAGGCGCAGCAGCGAAGCGCGGATCACGGCTCGGTTAACCGGCCGCAGCCAGGCGGGCGCGCGATGCTCGATGTCAGATAGACCGTGAAAGCCGCCGATCAGGATGCTCGGCGACTGTCCGGCAATTCTCGAGAGCCCCATGCTCAGGGAGAAGCCGTCTGTGAAGCTGATCACCAGCTTTGCAGGCGCCCATTCCCGCAGTTTCGCCCAGGTCGATATCGGCCGAACTCCGGCGGCGGCGATCCTGACAATGGCCCGCTCCAGGAGTTCGATGATATGCCCCGCCACGCTTGCACTTCGCTCGGAGCTCGACATCATTCGTGCATTGAAGCCGGATGCCTCGATATGGTCGAAGCCGTAAAGGAACTCGCGCGGCGCTTCCTTGCCTTGCTTGAGGAGTTCCAGACGGATTCCGCGGCCTCCCTTGTTGAAAACAAGTATGTCGGCAACCTCCATGTCGTGTACCAGTTCACCGCTCAACACCAGTCCTCCACCATTCTGAATGCCCTGTCGATTGGCCTTGCTATCGGCGCTTGACAGAAACCACGCTTCATCCACCAGCAGGCTCTACGCTCACGTTGCAAATGCGTTGATCCAAGATTGGCGATGATCCAAACTTGCCGACGTGTCCCTTACAACATCTGGCTCGCAATGACTCGCATGCTCGTTCTTGGGTTCGTTCTCGTCGCTGCAGGTATCGTCGCGGTGAGCGCGAGCGGTGCGCGACCGGCATTTAAAGACTGCGAAGAGTGCCCGGAAATGGTCGCGATTCCGGCCGGCAGGTTCCTGATGGGAACCAAGCCGGATACATGGTGGTCGAAAAGCCTTCAGCCAACTGCCAATGAACGTCCCCAGCACCTCGTCGAGATCAGGTCATTTGCGCTTGGGACCCATGAGGTCACCCAATTGCAGTGGCGCACATTCATGGGAAACAATCCCAGCATGAATGTCGGCGATCTGCTTCCCGTCGATCACGTTACCTGGGAAGACGCTCAGGACTTCGTGCGACGGCTTAGCGCCAGAACAGGAAAGTCCTATCGACTGCCAACCGAGGCGGAGTGGGAATTCGCCGCACGCGCAGGCTCAATCGAGGAGTTTTCGTTCGGGAATGATCCTTCGAAGATCGATTCCTATGCCTGGACCATGCGCAACTCCCAAGAACGGTCGCATCCGGTCGGCGCCAAGCTTCCCAACAAGTTCGGGCTATTTGACATGCACGGCAACGCCTGGGAGTGGGTGCAAGACTGCTGGCATGAAAACTACGAGGGCGCACCGCGAGACGGCGGCGCCGCAGCAGAATTCCCGGGATGTCTCCGGGCCTTTCGCAGTGGCTCCTGGGCAAGCAATCCGCCGGGAAATCGATCCGCTCGCCGCGAGCGTGGCGAACCCACGCTCGCGCGTGAGTGGCTTGGATTGCGCGTCGCGAGATCCCTGCCATAGATTCGTGCGCAGAACTGCCGTCATGCGATGGCGGCAAGAGCGGCGGAACGGGCCGCCCGCCTAGATTAGCTCCATTACAGTATGCTTCATCGACGGATCCGTTGAAATTCGCCAGCGGCGCCTGAGGTTTGCGCGCAGGAACTCGACATTGTTTGCACGCCCGTCCACGATCAGCAAACATCCGGGATTGAGCGATGTTTCGTACAGCAATATGTCCGCCGCAATTATGCTGCGATTGGCGCCATCTTCCGTCGGAAATTTAAGGCCGTGAAATTCACCTTCGACCGTTTTGGGGTCCGGCCCATCCAGATAGATCAGGTCGGGGACAATGTTCGGAAGACGCTCGAACAGCGACACGATCTGACCACCGAGAAAGTGCAGTTGCGCGCGCGAGAACCTCAAGTCGGCATATTTCTCGAGGTTGCTGCCGATTTTCGAACGCGTGTTCTCAATCCAGTGCTCGCTGGTGTCGATCGAGTGAATGCGTCCGGAGCCGTTGCGCGCGATCGCATCTGCCATAATGACCGTCGAGAACCCGCAGCCGAACTCAAGGACCGTGAGAGGGCGGCGCTTCCTGATCGCCCGGTGAAGGAAGGCGAGATCCCAGATATCGGCCCTGATCTCGCTGCCGTCGCGTGAGACCAGCAACTTATGAAGATCGTTCTCGGAAAAATACGCCTCTGCATTCCGTACCCGCCTCGAGCGGAACTTCGACAGGACCGCCCGGCGGGGTGTACGAACAAGAGTCCGAATTTTACGGATTAGGGTTCTCATTTTCTTCTCGCGACGTTTTATGCGTGCAATGGGGCGGCAGCTGGCTGCCCCGCGGGGAACGAATATCTCTCAACGCATTCCGGTCGATGTCCGTCGAGATAGCGTCTGGCTCAACACGTCACGCCATCTGGAGGCGCAGTAGCTTGCGAGAGATCCGGCGCGCGTGTGACAGCATGCGCTTCACGGGCGGGAGCTGATCGGGAAGATTCTTAAAGACGAAACCAGCATCTACAAAATGGTAGCGCGCGATATAGCGCTCGCCGGAAGCGATTTTCCCACCACCGTGGATGCCGGCCGTGTCGAAAATGACGACCGTTCCAGGCCCGCCCGCCACGACATACTCGTACGACTTTTCCGGGTTCCGCTCTAGGCCCTGCAGCAGCTGGAACGTTTCATGAGCCTGCGGATCTGCAATCAGGTCCGGATTTTCCTCGATGGTCTTGAGAAGGTCGCCCAGATGGTTCTCCTCGACCATCTTCGTACCGGGCTTGTACATCTTTGGCAATGCCGCACGCGCTAGGAGATGCGTGCGCGGGACGTAGCGAAACGCGCCGTTCTCGCGGCTGCCCGCGTTCAGGTACACGTAGACCTTCATGCACAAATTACCCTGAAACACGTCGAAGTGCAGCTTGAAGAGCTCATCGGCACTTGGCGCCTTGGAATAGTTGTAGATGAAGCTCGACATGCCCCACCCTCGTCCAAGGTAGCCGTCGGCGGTTTCCCGCACGACCGGCAGGGATTTGATCCGCTCGACACTCGGTACGCGATCCCAGCCGGCATTGCGGGTCAACCTAACCGGAATGAGATTGAGCAGAAACGAACCGTCGGCGCCGGGATCTTCGTGCCGTCGTACGAACGGCGGCATATCGGCCAGCAGGCTGCGCCCTTCGGCCGCAATCGCCTCGATCTCGCCGCTGGGCAGGAACTCCGGCAGGACGCAGATGCCTTCGCGACGGACGGCTTCCAGCACCTTGCCTGCATCGAATGCCGTGCTTTTGTTCATCTCGGAATCCGCCTTATATCGATCTGGTGCGTGCGACATGCTCCCGGCGAACCGCCTGCGCTGGCTTAGAGGGAATCATGGGCAGGCGGCATGCCGGCCGTCTTTTGCGCAACGACGTGATGCGCTGTCTGCTTGCCACCACGGGAATTGACGAACTCGCGCGCGCTGGAGAAGCAAATCGTGAAGCCGGCTGCTTCAAGGCTCGATCGCATAGATTTTCCGGAGACGCGCATCGTCGCGAGATCGTCGCTTTCCGGGAAGTAGCTGTGGGTAAAGGCAAGTCGCCCGCCCGGCCGCATCACGCGCGCAATCCCGCGAAAGCAGCCGTCCAGGTCCTTGGCATAGGTCAGCGTGTTGGAGGACAGAACCGAATCGAAGTTGTTCTCGCCAAAAGTCATCGCCTCCATGTTCATGATCTCGATCTTCGGATTCGTCGAGTAGAGATCGATGGCGGATATGTTGCGCCATGCAAATCCGTACAGCCAGCAAAGATAGAGTTCCTGGACAGTCCGCGGTCCGATGACCAGCAGCTTCTCGGAGGCAAGATCGCGCAAAGGAAGAACGAGCGCAGGTAGCAAATTCTCTGCAGCGCGCCCTGTCGTAATCATTCGCGAGAGCGTTTGGCTAAGATTGTAGTCGTGCCACTGGACATAGTAGTCATCTGCCGGTGCGCCAGCCGATGATGATTGACGCTTCGCCAGTTCCCGCAGCCGCCCGAAGTCGACAATCTGCATCAGTGTCGCCACCGGCTCAAACAGACGCGGATGCCGCAGCAGGCTGCGCAGTGGCATCATCGGTGCACGCGCCGGTTCGGGCGCGAATAGTGCCTTTCGCAGGAATGCAATCGTGTCCTTAAGCATCGATCTACCTATCTTCAGGCCATGGTTGTTTCGGGCCGAACGCCGTCGAGCACTGCCGTCAATTCCGATCAAGGGAGCGGCGGCAGCAATATGCGATACGCCCCGATACTGGACCCACGAGATTCATCATCGGCAATGCGGTGTTACTCGTAAGCTAGGCGCTTGTTCAGTTCGAGCGGCACTTGCGCCAAGACTTCTGCGATCTTCTGGCCGGCACGGCCGTTGCCGTAAATATGCGCCGTGCGATAGGGGCCGTGTGCCAGTTGACGGCGGATCGCCGCCGAGATCGCACCGCTTGCCGGCGGTACGTCGATGACATTGGCCCCGCGCTCGCGGCCTTCCTGGCGCGTCCCGATGTTCACAACTGGCACGCCGAGAAACTCCGCCTCTCGCAATCCGCTTGACGAATTCCCTACAAGACAGCGGGTGCGCCGGAGCAGTCGAGCATAGCTTTCAATCTGGAGGCTTGAGTAGAACCAGACGGACATATCGGCACGCTCGGCGACATCGTCGAGCGCGCGGCGCACGCCATCGCCACCGGCATCCATATTGGGACGGATCCAGATGGCCGGTAGCCCGATCGTGGCAAGGGCATCCGCCGTCTCGCGGATTTGGGTCCGGGCATCTGCATACTCCGTGACAACGGGATGCTGCGAGACGACGATGAAGTCACGATCGAGGTCCGGCAACGGCCGACCATCGCTAACGCCGAGTTCCGGCACAGACGCGTAGTCGAGATCGGCGATAATGTCGAGACTGGGCGTCCCGACAACGAAGATGCGTTCGTCCGCCTCCCCCATCCGGCGCAGAATGTCGGCCGCGCCGGGCGTCGCCGGAAAATGCACGTGCGCGAGCTTCGTAATCGCGTGCCGTAGACGCTCATCGATCGAGCCCGATACTTCACCGCCTTCGAGATGGGCGATCGGGACGTTCATGCAGGTTGCCGCAAACGCCAGCGAGAGCGCCTCGTAGCGGTCGGCGATGATCAGGGCCACGTCGGCCCGCAGATATCCAAGCGCCTGCCCGAACGTGCGGGTTGCAGCAGCGGCAGAAGCCGTCATGCTTGCAAGTGTTTCCCCGCCGTCGACGAGAAAATCGATCTCGGCGGCGATGCGGAACCCGTCGGCTTCGATCGCGGGGCGGAAATCCCCGAAGCGGCTCTGCAGGATGCCGCCCCCGACGACGAGCGCCAACTCGAGGTCGGACCGCGCCTCGATCGCCCGCATGGTCGACTTCATTTTCGCGTAGTTGCCGCGCGTCGTCAGCGCGATCGCAACTCGGCGGGTCATCGTCCGGTCCAGTGCCCGCAATTCGCCAAGCCGCTAGCGGACCGCCGCATTGCTGTCCCACTTGATCTTCGGCATGAAGCTTTCCGCATCGACATGGCTGCAATTGGCGCGCACGGTCGCCAGCATTTCGTCGAGCGTGGCATCGGTCAGCAGATACGGCTTCAAGCCCAGATCGAGCAGGGCCGTGTGCTTGGCGTTGTAGTAGTGCTCTTCGAGTTCGACGCGCGGGTTGGCGACGGTCTCGACCGCGACGGCAAGCCCCGCGCGCTTACCCGCCGCGACCACCTTGTCGGCGATCTGGCGGACCGAGAACTGCTCTGTGAACTGGTTGAAAACGCGAAACTCGGCAGGTGCCGCCGGGTTGTCGACCGACAGCGCGACGCACGCGATCGTATCGCGGATGTTGAGGAATCCGCGCGTCTGGCCGCCCCGCCCGTAGACGGTCAGCGGCTTGCCGACGGCGGCCTGCACGAGGAAGCGGTTGAGGACGGTCCCGAACACGCTGTCGTAGTGGAACGAGGTGCGCAGCTCCGGATCGAGGCGCGTATGATCGGTGTCAGTGCCGTAGACGACGCCCTGGTTGAGATCGGTCGCACGCATCTTCCATACCCGGCAGGCGAATTCGATGTTCGCGGAATCGTGGACCTTAGACAGGTGATAGAAGCTGCCCGGCTTCTTGGGGTAGAGCACGCGGTCCTGGCGGCCGTTGTGGGTCAGTTCGAGCCAGCCTTCCTCGATGTCGATGTTCGGCGTGCCGTATTCCCCCATGGTGCCGAGCTTGACGAGATGCGCGTTCGGCGCGAATCGCTTCATCGCGAACAGCACGTTGAGCGTGCCGACGATGTTGTTGACCTGGCTGTAGACAGCCGTCGAACGCGACTGCATCGAATAGGGTGCCGATGGCTGTTCGCCGTAGTGAACGATCGCGTCGGGGCGATAGGTCTCGATCAAGCCGTAGACGAAGCGCGGCTGCGCAAGGTCGCCGACCTCCATCTTGACGGCGCGCCCCGACACCTCCTGCCAGCGGCGCACCCGCCGATGCAGCGTCGGCACCGGCAGCAGCGGCTCGACGCCTTCTTCCATCTCCCATTGGCGCTTGGCGAAGTTGTCGACGACGACCACCTCGTCGCCACGCGCGGAAAAGTGCATCGCTGTCGGCCAACCGAGATAGCCGTCGCCGCCGAGAATCATAACCTTCATAGGAGTCTCCGGATCGAGTTGCAGAAGATCAGCCTGCGGCTTCTCTGCGAAGTTACTGGGTTTTTTGGGGGTGCGCGCAAGGCAGACCGGCGCGCGACGGGTCGTTCAGTTCTGCAGCCCCGACAGTTGGTAGCGTAGCGCGCCCGTGTCGGGAGCGATGCTGGATGCGTCAACGACTCCGTGGCGCATGAGCTTCTTGGTATGGACTTTCGACAGGATACGCCCGATACCCACGGGCGTTCGGCCGTAGATCGCAAGGAAGCGCGCGATCACATCACGCTGCGCTTCGTCCAGCACAAACCGGATCTGGCGCGGATCAGAAAAGCGGTACGATTCGATGGGCCGGGGGTTGGCGTCGGCATAGAACGCGGCCAGATCGAAGCGGAATTCGGCAGCGATCTCGGTGTCGGATCCGTCGAACAGGTTGGTCATTCGTAGCTCGTGATAGCGCACGGCATCCGCAACGAACTCGCGCACCGCTTCCCCATCCCTTCCCTCGGCAGCAAGAACCTTAAGCACACTTGCAGCCGCAAGCGTCGCTAGATCGGGAGCGAATTCGGTGATTGCGCGCGTCTTGTGGACGAACAGCAGATTGTTCCCCAGCTCTCCGTCGATGAACCTCTGCACTACGCCCGGCTCCTGGACAAATTCCTCGAGCGTTGTCTTTTCCTGCCAAAGCTCGGTTGCCGTCGCTTCGGCGAAACGGTCGAAAAGCGCCTGCAGTCCCGGTGGCGCCGGCGTTTCCAGCAGGGCTTCGATCCATTTCCAGCGCGAGATGCCGAGTACGCCCAGCAACTTCAGAATCGTCGAGAAGACGCTATCGTTGTAAAAGATCGTTACCATGAGATGCATCTTGCGGCAGGCGATGTAGTCGTCGAACGACAGCGTGCTGTGCGCGACGCATACTTCCTCGATCTCCGCTGCAACGATCGGTTCACCGCACAGCTCGAAGTGGCCGTAGCAGCGCGGCAGCACGCGGTAACGCGTGTCCATGCGATACTTGTCCTTGGTCGCGCGCGTCGCTAGGTCCGTGCCCGGCAGCAGCATGAGCTGGAACAAGTAGATGTTCGTGAATCCCGCCTCGAGCACGGTCCGCACGGTCTTGAAGTGTTTCTCGCGCGAGTCGCCGGGCAGGGCCAGAATAATCTCGGAATAGGAGTTCGCGCCGACCTCGCTGGCCGACAAGGCGAGATCCATCAGCCCGTCGGCAGAAATGTTCGACCTCTTGATATTTTCGAGAACCTCGGGATCGAGGCTCTGGACGGAGCCGGACAGGCGCAGCGCGCCGTCGATGAGGCGGCTTGCCTCCAGCACTCGCTCCTTCTGATTCTTGCCCGTCGCAACATTGATGTATTCGGGCCAACCATACTCCGTACGCGCGTCTTTCAATGAACGGCAGACGTCGAGATCCTCGCGGTACATGCCGAAGTTCGAGTCCGCGATGAAAAGGTCATTGCGGCCGCCTTTGCTGCGGGCCGCCTTCATGTGCCGGCCGATATACGCGATCTCTGCCGCAGCTTTGGCGCCGGCGCCCCGATTGACCTTGTTGTAGTATCGTTCGCCTTCCACGCAGAACGTGCAGGAGAACGGGCAACCTCGATTTGTCTGGATGATCGGCATCAACGCGCCGTCGAAAAACTCGTCGAGACGGCCGCTGAGATAGGGCGAGGGAATGTCAGAGAGATTTGTGATGCGGGCCACCGGCGGCCTGAGATGGGCCGTGCCGCCGCGCGTCATCGCGTGGACCGATCCCAGGTCCTTTCTTTTCACGCTTTCGACATCTCCTTGCGAATCGAGCAGCGCCTCGAGGAGGCGCGCAAAGGCGATCTCGCCTTCCTTCTCGACGTAGAAATCGAGGGCCGGACGCGACTGCAGGAATTGCGTCTGCTCCTCGGCGGTGATCGGATAGTTCGGCCCACCCATCACGGTCACTGTTGAAGGCCAGTTTTTCTTGATCGACTCGCAGAAGCGATACGACAGATTGTGGTTCCACACGTAGTTCGAAAATCCGATCAATGTCGGAGCACCGAAACGCTCGAGAAATTCGATCAGTTTCTCGGGGTACTTGATGATCCGGATGGGTTCCTTCAGCGCAAAGTACGCTTCGGCATATGCCGCGATGCCCCCGACCGCCTGCGGCATGACGTCGGCTGCGATCGTCTGCTGCGTGTAGGTCAAATCGACCAGCCACACGGTGACGTCCCTGGCGTCGCGCCGCAGCGTCTCATGCGTCCTAGTTTCTGGCGTTTGCGTCGTCACCGCATTTCCCGTCTTAAAGGCGTTGCGTCCGAAAATCGCCGATAACTCCGGCGCTGCATAGCACGTCACCTGTGCCCCAACAATGGGGCCGGATGGCCTGCCTTCGTGGCTAGGGCTTCACGCCGATGACCAGCGCCTGGCGTTCCTTGGACCAGCGAAGCCACTTGCCGCGCGGCGGCAGCGGCAGATGCAGCGTTATGTCCGACAGAAGCCGGAAAAACGCCGAACGCCAGACGATCGGAAGCTGGACCAGCGACCGGCCGCGAATATGCCCAAAACCGTAGACAGTCAGGCAATGCACCAGCGAACCCACGGTATAGGGCGTGCAATGCGTGAATCCACCAAAGAAGCTACGCCAGCAATAGTACCAGTCGGGCGAAACAAGCACCAGAACCCCGCCCGGCTTCAGGACCCGTTTGATCTCTTTCATGTAGTGCGGCAACTCGAAGTAATAGAGGTGCTCGATCACGGATTTCGAGAAAATCAGGTCGACACTGTTGTCGGCAAACGGCAGCGTTTCGACCGCGAAGTCGCACACAACATGCTGGTCGGGTACCACGAGAGATTGTTCGCTTTGCACTTCGCGATCGACACCGACAGCCCTGAAACCGAGCGCTTCGAGCGCGCGCACGTGATCGCCGCGGCCACAGCCCAGATCGACGGCGAACCCGCCCGGGAGACCGACGAGATCACGCACGATGTACGCCATGAGCTGGTGCGGGTAGTTCGACCTCGGCTTGGTCTCCAGACTGTAGGCAACGACCGATATGTCCGGGCGATCCGGACGCTCGGCGGCGCCGGTAGCATTCGGCTCAGGCATTCTTGTATCCGATGTCATCCTAAACCATCCGTAATTCGAGATTGTCGCCGGGTGCGCGGGTCAACTCCTCCGCCAGGGCGGCCAGACGTGCCGGATATCCCGGCCCCTCCATCTCGACATGCCGATGCGCATGCGCAAGGAGGCCGGCGCGGACGCGCGGATCATGCGCCTGGGCCATCATGCGACTGGCGGCCTCGGCGAATGCTTCCGGCTCTTCGCAGATATTGATGCCCTCCACGCCCCAGAATTCCTCGAAATGAATCAGGCGCGAAACGATCGCCGTATGGCGCTGGGAGGCCGAGGCCATGTCCTTGCGCGGGAAATACATCAGCACCGGCTTGCCCAGCAAGGTCGCCTCGAGAAGCATCGTCGACAGCGGCGAGATTACCGCCTCGACCAGTTCCAGCAGCTTTCGCGTGGTGCGATAGTCTACCATTTCAAATGCATCGACGCGGCCAGCCACGCAGCGGCGATAATAGTCTTCGAGATGAGGGTCGAGCGTGATGTGCTTGGGATTGATCTCGTAGAGCGATTGCTCGCCTTCAGCCATTTCACCGCGCCACGGATGGGGCCGGTAGATCACGTGGCAGTCGGGGATATCCCCGCGCTCGATGCAATCATCAAGCAGTTTCAGATACTTGGACTCGTGCACCCCTTTGCTCGAACCCGCGTACAGAATAATGCGCTTGCCGGCCGGCACGCGGAATAACGCTCGCAACTCGGCGTCCGTCTCGCTCACCTTTTGGCGATACACCTCGAACTGGGCAGCACCGAGACAGGCAATCCGCTCTTCGGGCAGCTTCATGAACTCGATCGCATGACGCTTGGTCTGCTCGCCCCACACCACCAGTCGGGTCGGCTCGGCGGACAGCACGGCCTTGCTCGACGGATTGTCCCAGCTATTCATCAGCAGCACGCAAGGAATGCTCAATTCTGCACTCGCCAGCACGAGATCGTTTATGAAGTAGCCGGCGAGAATCGTCGGATGCAGCACGATGTCGGGCTTGTGCGCAGACAGGAAATCGCGGATGCCCGCGTGGGTTCCGAGTCCAGCAAGCAACAGGCGACGCACGAGCCAGAAAAACGGCGGCAGCGAAGCGAACTCGTAGAGCCGTACCCGCCATTCGCCGCGCCGATTGGCTGCCAACATACGGCGAATTGCGTCGTAATTCGCGGTCCCTCGCTGGTGGTGAAGCATCGTGATGCAGAACAGCCGGTCCCATGCGCCCATGCGCGCGCGCGGCACGTCGAGCGTCAGCGTCCGCGCAAGGCCTAGAGCGCGCCAATCGGCGTGGATGCCGCGTTTGGCCGCGTTCTCGGATTCATGGAAGACGTACGTTACCTCAAACTTCTTTTCCAGATCGGCAAATGCGCCCGACTGGATGAAATGCCGAATCGCGACGTCGAAATCGATCAGGACAAAGGCACGCTTTTTCTGCATTTCCGGACCTAGCTGGCGCTATCGCGCGGCGGCTTGAAGGGATGTGCCAGACCCCGCTCGATCAGCGCTTCGGCCAACGGGATGTCTTCCGCGCGATCGAGATCGAAGTTGGACGGGTAGGAAATCTCGGTCGTCGCCATCGGCGAGGCGAAGAATCCCTCGCCGCGCAGAAGCGCCTCGCAGCGTGCGGCGACGAGATTGCCGAAATAGAAGCACCTCGGCTTGCGCTGTTTGTTGTAGCCGGCCGCGCGCTGTTCGGCGAAGACGAAACGCACGCGGCCGCCCTCGACTTCCCGGCTGTTCCACGCGTGGAAATTGTGCGGCGCTTGCGTCACGTTGTGACCGCTTTGAGCCGATGGATCGGCCGCCAGGACTGTCAGCAGTGCGCGGACATCTTCTGGCTGCAGAAAGGGCGATGTCGGCTGCACGAGAACCAGTATCTCCGGCAACTTCACGGTCTGGCGCGCGAGAAACTCCGCTGCGACGTCGGCAACGCCAACGTCGTCACCGCAAAGATCGGCCGGCCGATGATCGACCTCGATTCCGTGCCGTCGCGCCAGATCCGCAATCGGCGCCGACTCGGTCGAGCAGACAATCCGCTGCAGCACACTGCTGTGCTGGGCCGCCCAGATGCCGTAACTCATCAACGGCACGCCTGCCAGCGGCACCAGATTCTTTAGCGGAATGCTCTTCGAGCCACCGCGCGCCGGGACCAGCGCCCAGGCTGTCGGAAGATCCGTCACGATGCACCGCCCGCCTGTAGCGCACGCAGCGCCTTGTCGATGACGAAACGTTCGGTCTCACGCCACGCATCGACGGTGGAACCGCCGATATGCGGCGTCAGCAGCAGATTGGCGTGCGTTCGCGCATAGCCCAGCAGCCGCGAACTGCCAAAGGAACGAACAAAATCAGGATCGTACTCGCCGTCCACGGTATCGAGAGCGGCCCCGGCCAGATGGCCGGATTCCAGAAGGTCCAACACGGCCTGCACGTCGAGAAGCTCGCCGCGCGCGGTGTTCACAACTACCGCACCGCGCGGCAAGGCCTGCAGCACCGCCCGCGACACAAGTCCGGCGGTTTCAGAGTTTGCGACGGCATGAAGACTCAGGACGTCGCTTCGGGCAGCCAGATCGAGCAGGTCCTTCGCCCCACCCGGGACATGCGGATCATAGAAGGCGACCTGCATTCCCATCGCTTCGGCAATCCGGGCGACCTTGCGGCCCAGGCGCCCGTAGCCAACGAGTCCCAGACGCATGCGCGACAGCATGCGGGGCGCGGGCCACGGCCGCCTGTCCCACTGGCCGGCGAGCACGGCTTGCGACGCCTGCGGAATGCGGCGCCAGAGAGCGAGCAGCAGGCCGATGGTGTGTTCAGCCGTCGGCGTGATCGTTTCGAGAAATGCCTGCTCGTCGTGCAGCGCGCAAACCGCGACGCCGCGGCGGCGCGCTTCGATGGCGTCAATGTGCGGAATGCCGGTCGTGTTCGAAATAACGGCTCGTAGGCGCGGGCAGCGCGCCAACTTGGCGGCATCGACCCGGAAACCCAACGGCGCACAAAGTAATGCAATCTCGCGCAGGACGTCGCCGTCGTCCTGGCGCGGATCGTCGCATTCGACCAGATCGAGGGCCGCGCGCAGCACCGCCAGGTTCTCGGGCTGGTACTGCATCACGCGATAGTAGAGGCCCTTGGGCCGCGGCTGCGCGGGAACGCCCATTGACTCACCGCGTCAGCAGGTCGGCTTCGAGCAGCGGCTCGTCGGCTTTCAATGCGCGTACCAACGTGCACCCCAGGACCTCATCGATGCGATTGGGAAGAATGCCGTCGCCCGGGCGCTTGGCCGCAAGATCTTCGGCATGCAGCACATGACCCGCAGGCAGGTCGCGACGTGCCACCAGCGATTTCAGGGCCCAAGCCATCCCGGCCTTCTCGCTGGGTGCCGGAACCTTGCTGCCGTGACCGAGCATACGCTCGACGCGCCGGATCTCCTCGACGAACTGCGCAAAGTCCTCGGGTCCTGCCGAAACCTTCCAGTCCTGCGCGTTGGGTACGTTGCGCAGGATCGTGATGTGTTTTTCGACGATCTTGGCGCCACGGCCGACCGCCAGAAGAATCGCGAGATGATCTGGTGTGTGATCCGAATAGCCGACGGGTCCGGGGAACAATGCCCGCAGACGGTCCATGGCACGCAGATTGACGTCTTCGTCGGGCGCCGGGTAGCTGGTCACGCAATGCAGCAGCGCAAGCTCACGACAGCCGCCGCGCGCGCAAGCCGCGATCGCCTCCGCGACGTCTGCTTCGCCGTACATACCCGTTGAAACCGTCATGGGCTTGCCGAGTCCGGCAAGCTTCTGCAGAAAAGCGGGATTGTTGCGCTCGCCCGAGCCCACTTTCACCATCGGCACGTCGAGTTCGGCCAGCCACGATATCCGCGATTCGTCGTGGGCCGTCGACATGAATGCTATTCCGCGCTTGTCGCAGCGGTCCTTGAGGGCGCGCGCCTGCTTGAAGTCGAGATTTCGGGGCCGCAGCCGTTCACGCCACTCCGGCGCGCGTGCGGCAATCAGCTCGTCGACATCGAAGAACTGCGTCTTGAACGCGTCGGCACCGGCATCGGCCGCAAGATCGACCAGTTGGCAGGCAAGATCCCAGTCACCGAAGTGTGCCACACCGGCTTCGGCAATTACGAAACATGGCGCATCTCCGCCGATCGCACGCCCGGCGGCCGCGAAAGTCGGTTCGAAATCCGATGCTCTGGTCATTCTGCTGCCGATCTCTGCTGGTTTTTCGCCATGTCGCGGAACAGTTCGTCGCTGTCAATGAGCTCTTGATAGGTTCCACGCGCACGCACGCGGCCGTTCTCCATCACGAAAATCCCGTCACAGCGCGCCACCGTCGTCAACCGGTGCGCGATGACCACGACGGTCATCCTGCCGCGCAGCTTGTCCAGCGTCCTCTGGATGGAGGTTTCGGTGAGTGTGTCGAGCGCGCTGGTCGCCTCGTCAAGCACCAGGATCTCTGGGTTCCGGTAAAGGGCGCGCGCAATCGCCAGGCGCTGGCGCTGTCCGCCCGACAGGCGCAGGCCGCGATCGCCGACCGGCGCGCCGAGCCCCTGCGACAGGCCCTCGACCATGTCTTCGATCGCCGCCATCTTGATCACTTCGGCCAGACGCGTCTCGTCGATTTCGGCTGGCGCAACGCCGAAGGCGATGTTGGCCCTTATCGTGCCATCGATCAGGAACGGCGACTGGGCCACATAGCCAATGCGCATACGCCATTGCGCCAGATCGATATTGGCGAGATCGCGGTCTTCGACGCGGATGCGCCCGTGCGTCGGCACGAGAAGCCCCAGAAGCAGATCGACGGCCGTGCTCTTGCCCGCACCAGAAGGTCCGACCAAACCGTAGAAGCAACCTCTTTGGAACACAAAATCAAGCTCCTGCACAGCGGCCGATTTACTCTTCGAGTAGGCAAACGAAACGTCCTCGAACGTAATTCTGCACCAGTCGGGGACGGCAAGCTTTCCCTCGGATCGATCGTCTGAAGGCAGTGTCTTGAGCTGGGTCACAACCTGGGACAGCTTTTCGATCCACGGGAGCAGCCCCAAGAGACTCGTGAGAGCGCCGTGGAAGCGGTTGACTGCCGGAACGACCCGCGACGAGATTAGAACCAGCAGCGCGATCTGGAACGTGATCGATCCCGCAGTCTCGCCGACGAGCCAGATCAGATAGGCGATCGCAATCAGCGCGATCTGGCCAAGCAGCAACAGCACCACGCCCGCACTCTGGTTCCAGTTGCTGATATGCGCGTAATTGCGCACGACGATGCCGTATGTCGATGCAAACGCCTCGGAGAATAGACCCGGTCCCCCGCTCAGCTTAATGTCCTTGATCCCGGCCAGCGCTTCGGACGCCAGTTGCGTGACCCGGTCCTGGGCGCGCCTTCTGTCGGCAATATATCGCCGGGTCCGGAGGCGGATCATGTAGATCAGCGCAACCCCGAGAACACCGAGCACGAGCATCGTGCCGATGCCGACCTGTGGCGAAAGCGTCATCAGTAGGCCCGTCGGCAGCAGAATCATTGCGCCGTCCTTAACTAGGATGAGGCTTCGCATGACGAATTCGCGCCCCCATATCGAGACTTCGTTCTGGAAGGTCTGGGCAAGCACCGCATGGTTGCGCGCGGCAATCCAGTTGTACGGGGCCGCGACATAGGCCTGCATCAGTTCGCGCGACAGCCGCAGTTGACAGTCGGCGCCGAAATGGCTGAACTTGGACTGGACCCAGATGCTCGCGAGACTGCTGCATGCGAGGAGCACGATGGACCCCGCGCCCAGCACGCTCAAGACGACAAAGAAGCTGGGCGCGCCAAATTGGGCATGGATCGCCACCGCCTTTGCGCTACGCGTCAAGAGGTCGGGGTCGATCACCAGCGAAATGAACGGCATCACTGATCCAAGGGCCGCAAGGTCGAGAAATGCATGTGCCACGCTCGCCGCAACCAGCCAATAGCCGGTCTTGCGCTGGGTGGCAGAAAGCAGCCCGAAGCCACCAGACACAATCGCGAGAACGGATTTAAGGCGCGCAATCATGCTGCGAAAGCCGCCGACCTTCTCATCTTAAAGGAATGCAGGTGGGAATCCGGCGCATGGTACCAATCGGAGATCGCGGCGCATTCGGCCGCCAGTGCCGGGCCATTCGCAGCGATCAGCGACTGAAAGTCTGCCCAAAGCTTTTGCTGACGGAAATCGTCATCGGCCAGGAAGCTGCCCTGCCAATCGGGATGGCCGAAGAACCAGCCCGCGAATATCTCGGCCCTGCGGCGACGGTCCTGCATGTCGCTCTTCAGCCAGTCGCCATTTAGCAGCGCGGCCTTGTAGACCGCCCTGTCGGCACTCGCCACCGCAAAGCCGGACTTGTCGTACCAGCCCTTGTCGGCAATCAGCGCTGGCTTGCCCAGGCAAGAATATTCGATCGCGGCCGTGCCGTGCATCGTGACCACGCCGTCTGCAATCGCCATCACCGCGGCACCATTCCAGCGCTTGGGACTCAGACGAACGTTCGGCAATCCGCGATCCGACACCAGATCGTCGAGCGTGATGCCGCCGTACCATTCGTCGCACGGGTGTGGCCGGAACAGCCAGTTCACATCGCGATTGGCCGTTGCCTGCGCGAGCGTGAATTCGATCCAGTCTAGAAAATCCCGGAACTGGGATGCGCCGAAACTCTTGGGATAGTCGAACCAATTGGCGGCATAGACGGCCACAATCGGCTTGGCTGGATCCCAGCCAAACCGTTCGGCGACCGCAGCGCGGTCGATCTTCTGATCCGACACGCCGAATGCGTAGACGGCCCCGTGATCGGTGGTCTGACCCGCAAGCCGCTTTCGGATATAGTCGCGGCCGACATCCCCGAGTGCCTTCTGTGCGTGCACGGGCAGCGCGTCCATTTCCGCCGCAGTCAGCCCATCGAGCGGCCGGAAGATGCCGTCGCCGGGCAGCACCTTCCAGAAGCGCGCGACGCCGAAGCAGCCGTAGAGCGCCACGACAGGGATGCCGCGCTGGGCGGCGATCCATGCGAGCGTGCCGCAGTCGAAATTTATGGCGCTGCTGAGTACGACGAGCGTCGGCTTCACCGCGTCGAGTAGCCGCCTCGATGCCTCAAGCGACACGAGCAACTCGCAGACGAGGGCGGGCAATCGCGGATCCCGGGGATCGACCTGCGCGGTACGCAGGTTCTTGAGGAATGTGTCGTAGGCACACGCTGCCGGGTAGTCGCCCGGAAGCCGCCACCTGCCCACGTCGTCCGGCCCGACCGAGGCGGCGATGAGCTCGTCGGCCTGACGCCGCGCATCGGCGCTCGCGGGACGGAAGTCGACGTAGCGTACGAACGCATCGACGCCGAGGTCGCGCATGGCCATGCGGCTAGCACGCTTCTGGTAGCGCCCGAGGAACCCGACCTCGTGCGCCTTGGCCGTTCCCAAGGCTCGACGCAGCAGCGTCAGCCGCCACCAGTAGTTGGGGTTGTACCAGCTCCCGTCGATCAGCACCGTACCCGAAAATACCGCCGTCGTGCTGCGGCCGAGATCGCGCATCTGAGCCAAAGCCGTATCGCGGTGGCGCGCGATCTCGGCTTGACTACGCCGATAGGCGGGGTCGAATTTGCGCACGAAATCTACGCCCTCGCCCCACGCGGCACGCGCGGCGTCGGCAACTGGAACCGGCAAACGGTCGAGAAGCGCGTTCACGATGCCGCCGCCCCGGGCGCAGCCATCGCAATCTCGGCATCGGCGAAATCGGGTGACTTCGGCAGCCCCCGCGACTTGGCGATGCCGTGTTGCCGATAGAGAGCGTAACGCATCGGATGGATCGACGGGTAGAGGTGCAGGACGCAAGCGTAGCGCACATGCCCCGGCTGCACGAACCCGCCGCGGTGCAAAATGTTGTTGCGGAATGCGATCACGGTCCCGGCTCTGCCGGTGACATGGACGGCACGCGATTTGAAGTCAGCTTCGATCCGTCGACCATAGTAGGCGTCGCGGACGTAATTGATCCGCTCGTTCGGCGGCAGATCGGAGGGGACGTCGATCGCACCCATGCGCGTGATCGCCGATCGCTCGTCGCGAAAGATCGCAAGTGAATCCTGCCACGGCAGACACTCCATCGCGCCATTTTCGGCCGACGTATCGACTAGCGTAAACATCACGTTGATACACGTGCCGGGTCCGCCGTCCGAGTGCCAGATCTGGGAATCGCGCCGCATATCGGCCCGTCGCTCGGATTTGTACATAAGGCCGTAGAACACCTTGCAATGCGCACTGTAGACTCGTTCAACGAACGGGACGACCGCATGGCGCAGCATCTCTTCGATCTGCGGAAACTTCGTGTAGAGCTCGCCGCCCGTGTACCGCATGTCGCTGTTCCAAAGCGCGGCCCCACGCACGGCTTCCTCGGCGCGAACGACCGCTAGCATCTCGCTCGCCAAAGCGCCCAGCGTGGGCGTCCAGAACGACGCGAAACTGCGCTCGAGAAACTCAACCGCCTTGCCTTCCAGTTCAGGTGGCAAATCGCCCGATCCGGAAAATCGCGCGCGAGCTTGCGCCAGATAGCGCGTAAACGGTGGCGCGTCGATACGTCCCATGCGCGAGCCGTGCGTTTCGAGCGCATGCAGCCACAGATACTCGCTCACCTTGTTTCGCAGCGTTTTCAGCATCGATCGTCCTAGCTCTCGACCGGACCGTCTTCAGCCGCCGCAAGATCGTTCGGCCGGCCGACATCGATCCAGTATTCATGCAGCGGGAAAGTACCGATCTTGAGGCCCATTTCAACCGACATCGTTAACAGGTCGGGCATGTCGATCGGACGATCGCCTGGGGTCACCGCAACAGCCGACGGCGAGAAGACATAGATACCCGCGAGGATCGGGAAATGTTTCGTCGGTTTCTCGTCCACCCCTGAGAAGGCGCCGCGCAGGTCGTGCCGCACCACGCCGAACGGGATTTTGTGCTCATAGTTCGCCACGCACGCGGTCACGTCATTGGTGTGCTCGGCGTGGAATCGCGCAAGTGCAGCAAGATTGATGCTGCTCAGCACGTCGCCGTTCATGACGAGGATGTCTCCGACTTGCTGCGTCAGCAGCGCCAGGGCACCGGCGGTCCCGCGCATTTCCGGCTCGTGCAGAAGATGCGTTCGCGCCCGGCTCTGGCGCCTGCGCAGGAAATCGGCGATCTGTTCGTGCAGGTAGTGGACCGAGACGTGGATCTGCTGAATACCAGCATCCTCGATCTGGCTCAGGATGTGCTCGAGTATTGGCTTTCCGCGCACCTGTAGAAGGGGCTTGGGTGTATTGAGCGTACGGCTGCCGAGGCGGCGCCCGAAACCGCCGGCCATGACGAGGGCAGCCGCAATCGGCGACGCGGCGTCGGAAGCGACAAGTACCTCGCGTACGATTCCGGCCACGTCCAGCAGGGGCAGAAATGTGATGCCGCGCGGCCGTTCCGATGTGTCCCAGCGGTCGCCCACCTTGCCCACGACGGGATTGCTCTTCATGCACGCCGCGGCCGACGCCTCGAGACCCGCACCCGCCAGAAGTGCGCGCCGGACGTCGCCGTCGGTGATCGTCCCGAGCAGCCGTCCCTCGACGTCGCGTACGAGGCGGAACGGATAGTGCGCGGTATTGAAGGTATGCATCACTTCGCGCAATAGCGTGTCCGGCGAAACGCTGACCACTTGGGGCGCGACGGAATGGACGATGACCGGACTCATGCACCGGTCTCCGCCAGAAACTCGCGCACCAGCATAAAGCGCTCGGCCGCCGCCACGCCGAAACTTGCGCCGCAGACGCGTGCGTGGGCAGCCACGATGTCCGGCATGCGCGCCGTGCCCGGGGTGATTTCGCTCCTGTAGAACTCCAGAATCTCCAGCTTCCGGCGGAGATAGGGTGCAATATCGACGCAGACAGTCGGCAGGAACTGGCGCGCCGGCACCGGCGGTGCGGCGTCCGTTTCGGACAGAATCTCCATTGCCCAGAGCCTTTCGACGCCAAGCGGGCGCATGCGTTGCGCCTTTGCCGCTGCCGCAACGACGGCAAATGTTGCGGCATGATCGTCGTGTGCATCGCCTGCGTGCGGCAGCAGGATGGTCTTCGGCCTGAGCGTGGCCAGTAGCTCGCGCATCCGATCGACCAATACACCCGTGTCGGCCTTGGCAAGACCCGACGCCGGCTCGCGCCACCAATGAAAGCTATCGAAGGGATAGGCCTTGCGCACGGCTTCGATCTGGTCGGCTTGGGTCCGGACATAGGTAGCACCCCAGCGCGCCTCGGTCGCCGCCGTGACGACAAGCCAATGGATCGCTGCGCCGCTCGCTTTGGCGCGCAGCAGCGTGCCGCCGGCGCCGAGCGTTTCGTCGTCGGGATGCGGTGCCACGACAAGGATGTCGCCAGTCATCATAGGAACCACGTTCCTGGTTGAAGCGGTGCGGAAAAGCTGTGCGCACGTAGTACCACGGCGCCGTCCGCGCACGCGACGACGGGTCCCTGCAGATCGGCCGCGACGATGCGGCCAGGTTCCGCGTAGAGCGCGCCGGGCGGCCGCTGTCGCGAAGCGACACTCCAGATCTTGCCCGCCCCGCCGACGCTGTGGATGGCATCGGCGCCCGGATACGGCTTGCCTAGGGCGCGCACCAGGCGGTCGATCGCATCCATCGACATGCGGAAATCGACGTGACCGTCGCTCGGCTCGCGCTTCCGCCAGTCAGTCGCGAGCGCGGGGTTCTGCGGAGTACCGCGCAGCCCCTGAGTGCCAACATGCGCCAGCAGTTCCGGTATTGCCGCAACACCCGCAGCGATAGCCTTCTCCATCAGGCTGCCTGCAGTCTCGTCGGGTGCGACGGTAAAATCGCGACGCGCCAAAATCTCGCCATCGTCGGCGGCTCCGCCGAGACGGAAGAAGCAGGCGGCGCTTTCTCGCAACGCAAGCAGGATCGTCCATATCAGCGGATGGCGGCCGCGACCGACCGGCAGCGGCGAAGGGTGGAAGCCGATCCCGCCCAATCTTGCGTGGGCAAGCGCTTGCTCCGAAACCAGGCGGGACCAACCGAATACACACAGGATATCGGGCTTCGCTGCGGCCAGAATCGGCTCCAGTGCGTCGGAAGCACTGAGTTGATGGCACGTCACGCGGTACCGTGCGGCAAGAGGCACCAGATCCTCATAGTCAGCATGGCGGCCTACACCGGCTTCCGGTCGCAACGTGACCACAGCGCCAATGTCCGCCCCAGCTGCCACGAGCGCTTCGAGAAACGCGGCCGTCGAGCGGACGGCACCAACAAGTACAAGTTTCGGCTTCGCCATCACGCGGTAACGCCGACCATGCGATCGACATCCGAAAACCAAACTCCGGGCGTTGCACAGGCCGCAGCGATCGCGGCGGCGAAACGGCCGGGTTCCCGGGCGACTTCCTCCGCCAGTCGGTCGGCACCGCTCCCATAGGCGCGAAGCGCCGCATGATCGGGAAATGCGCGCGCTTGCGCCGCAACCATGCGACAGCGGCGCGCGAAGGCCAATGGATCAGGGTCGGTCAGCGCGCCAAGCACGGCATCGCGGCGGTGGCGATACTGTGTCACCGGTCGCGCCGTCCTGGCAGCGACGAA
Organism: Tagaea sp.; assembly: GCA_965279525.1. GTDB lineage: Bacteria > Pseudomonadota > Alphaproteobacteria > CACIAM-22H2 > CACIAM-22H2 > Tagaea. The sequence continues at coordinate 852,137 of CBDIIB010000005.1, forward strand.
TCCGGCATCGAGAAGCGACGTGAAAAGCCACCAGTCGAAGGCCATAACGTCCGCACTCGGCAACGTGCGATCGAATGCTCCCAGCGGAGCTGCCGCAAGGGCCGTATTCGTAAGCCCCATGAAATTGACGCGCGCCAGAACCGACGGACCTTCGACGCGCGCCGGAACTTCCGTCCCGGAGAAGAAAAGACGCCTCAAGGCCGCCCCGTCTTCGTCGATGACGGCCATATCACCGAATGAAATGTCGGCATCAACAAGCGTGCCGCAATGGCTGTCAAGCGCGTCGGGCGACGGCACGTCGTCGGCATCGACCAGAACCACCGCATCGGGGTCGCGCGCACGCGCGGCGCGCAACATCGCGATGCGAATTGCCGACGGCGTGCCACTAGCCGCAAAAAACCGGACACCCTGTCCGGCTCCGAGGGCTGGCATGGCGGCACGCGCGGATTCCTCGTCGATCCCGTCAAGTGCCACGACAGCCTCGCGGCCCGGCTCCGACAAGAGTTGCGCGAGAGCCACGCCGAACGCCACGAGCCATTGCGGACGCATGGGATACAATGTCGTCGCAACCACGATCGTCACGAGCGTTGACTCTTTATTCCGGAGCTAGGTCCGACAAGCTCAGGCGCGTATCAGCTTGGATGGCACGGGCGGCACGGCGACCGACCACGAGGTCGATCAGCGAAGGATCAATACCCGTTCCCGGGCGGCGGAGATCGAGATCCTCAGGGGCGATGATCTGGCCCGCCTGAATGTCGCGTGCCGAAACGACCGAGCGGCGATACTCGGCGCTGCGCGAGAGTTCGCGCGCCGACGGGCGCCGGCGCGAAGTGCCCAAGGCAGGATAGATGCGGTCGCGGCTACGCATGATCGCCTTCATCTCCTGCGGATCGGCCGACATATGATGGTCCCAGCCGAACATTGCCTTGTCGAGCGTGAAATGCTTTTCGAGGATGACGGCGCGCTTCGCGATCGATGCCACCGCGATTTCCACGCCCAGCGTATGGTCCGAAAAGCCCACCGGGTAGCCGAAGGTGGCGCGCAGCATGTCCATGTTGTCGAGATTCACCTCGTCGTCGTTCGGTGGATACAGCGACACGCAGTGCAGCAGCACGATGTTCGAGCTTCCGGTCGCTTCGACCCAGCCGACGGCCCGGTCGATTTCGGCTAACGTGCCGAATCCCGTCGACAGCACGATCGTACGCCCGGTTTCGCCGGCCGCCTTGAGCAGGCGCTGGTTGTTCAGGTCCATGGACGCAATCTTGATGTAAGGCGGGTCGAGTGCGACGAGCTCGTGGAGCTGCGAAACGGAGAATGGCGTCGACGAGAAGGCGATGCCGACCTGCTTGCAGTAGGCGTTGAGCTCGCCGAGGCTTGCCGGGCTCAATGCGAACTTCTCCATGATCTCCTTGAGCGTGAAATCCTTGCGCTTACGGTAGTCGTCGCCGAGAAAGAAGTTCTTCTCATAGACCTCCTTGGCGAACAGCGTCGTGTCCCACGACTGGAACTTGACCGCATCGCACCCCAGCGCCTTGGCAGCATCGATCATCTGGCGGGCCAACGACATCTCGCCGTTGTGGTTGGCGCCGATTTCGGCGATCACATAGGTCGGTCGGTCCGCTTCAAAGCGCATGGCTGTTGGATTCCTTGCTCGAAAGTTGAAAGATATCACCCGCGCGCGCAATCGTGCCCGCGGGAACCTCGGCACCGGGCAGTACGATCGCCCGGGTTCCGACGATCGCGAAGGCGCCGACGCGGCAGCCGCCGAGGACGACGGCGCCGGGCCCGATATGCGCACCCTCCTCCACCATGCAGTCGTGTTCGACGATCGCGCCAGTATTGACGATGACGCCGCGACCCAACTGCGTGTTCGGCTGTACGACCGCACCCGCCAGCACCATTGCGCCGGGCCCCAGCACGGCCGAGGGACTCACGATTGCCGTCGGATGGATGACCCCGGGCGCGATCGCTCCGCGGCCGAGATAGGCATCCAAAACCGCGACGCGGCGGCGTAGCTGTGCGACCGTAAGGCCGCCCATCCCGAGCACAAGATTGCCGGCTGTCGGGTCCGCGTCGGCGTCGGTCGCGATGCGCCGTGCGTCCGGCAGCCAGACGGCAGGCTGTGGATCAACATAGGCAGCGATCCTTTCGCCGCGGGCAATCAGCCCTTCGACGACGGCCTTCGCATGTCCGCCCGCACCGATCAGGATCCAGTCCCGCGCGGTCATGGCAGAGCCGCGAGCACGTCTTCGATCACGCGTGTCTGCTCGTCCGACGCAAGGAAGCTCGAGCAGGGCAACGAAACCACCCGCCCCGACAGGTCGTCTGCAACTCCGCGCGCGAAACGCTCGGCCCCGCTGTAGGGCGCCTGACGCGACAGGCTGCGCCAGAACCGGCGCGCGCCGATCTTCCGTGCGGCCAGGCGACGCACCACCCGATCAGCCAGGGCGGCATCCGCAAACGCGACTGAATAGAGCCAGCACGAGCTTTCCGCCCATGCCAAGCGCGGCATGAGGCCGACATCTTCGCGGGTGGAGAATGCCGCATCGTAACGCGCGGCGATCCCGCGGCGCGCGGCAACCATCTCGTCCAGACGCTCAAACTGAGCCAGTCCGATCGCGGCATTCACGTTCGTCATGCGGTAGTTGAAGCCAACCGCATCGTGCTCGTATTCCTCACCGGGACGCGCCTGCGTGCTCAGATGGCGCGCGCGCGCCAGAATAGGTGCCGAGTCGGAGAGCAGCATGCCACCTCCCCCCGCCGTGATCACCTTGTTGCCGTTGAAACTGATCGTGCCGATGTCGGCAAGCCCGCCCGCCGGCCGACCCTTGTAGCGCGCCCCGAGCGCGCCTGCCGCGTCCTCGATCAACAGGATGTCGTGTCCGGCGACCGCAGCACGGATAGTATCCCAGTCGGCCGGATGCCCGAGCACGTCGACCGCGATCACGGCTTTGGGCGCGATCCTTTTCGCGGCGAGCAGTTCGGCAAGCATCCCCGCGTCGAGGCACCAGGACTCCGGATCGATATCGACGAACACCGGTACGGCGCCGGCATGCAGAACTGCATTCGCCGTCGCGGCGAAGGTCCAGTCGGGCAGCACCACCTGATCGCCGGGGCGAATACCGCCGCTCAGCAATGCAAGATGCAGGGCCGCCGTGCCGTTGACAGCCGCGACCGCATGGGCCTGACGCACATACGCCGCAAGCCGGTTCTCCAGTTCTGTGACGAACGGTCCGGCCGACGAGACCCAATTGTCTTCGACGCAACGGCGCAGATACTCGATCTCGCGGCCGCGCAGGTCCGGGACCGAAAGCGGAATGAATCCGTCGTTGCTCACTTCTTGCCTTCCAGATAAGTCAGCACGTCGTTCATCTTGAAAACCTGCCCCTCGACAAACAGCGCGTCGAAAATGCCGCGCATGAATACAACGTCGGCCGGCTCGTCGACGGTCCAACCGTGCCGGCTGAGATCGACGCCGTTCTCGATCGACACGACCCGGAACTGCGTGGGGTGGTCGCGCAGATAGAGCGCAAACAGCTCGCGTTCTTCGGCGCGGATCAGGTTTTCATGGCACCAGCGCGTGGCGCGGCGTGACACGACGTCGGCCGACAGGCCCAGCGGATAGCTCCACTTCACCCGGTTCGACACGAAATCGCCGTCGGTTGCCACAGCCGTGCGCACCATCCGGTCGAGAAGGTCTGGATCGATCAGAGGGCAATCGCCGCCGACCTTGAGGAGAAAATCAGTATCCGTGAGATCGAAGACCTTGGCGATGCGAGCCGCGAGATCGTCTTCCACCGGTTCGCGAACCGCCGGAACGCCCTGCGTTGCTGCATAGGCCACCATCGGATCGTTCCGCGGATCGGCGGTCGTCGCAAGCACGATCGTCTCAAGCCCCGGCACGCGCCGCAGGCGGTCGATCAGGTGCCAAAGCATCGGCTTACCGCCGAATTCGAGCATTACCTTTCCCGGTACGCGGCTCGATCCCATGCGCGCCTGGATCGCGCCTGCAACGCGGGCGTTCATGCGGCCAACTCGAGCACGGCTCGCGCCAGTCGGTCGACGCTGCCATGCAGCGCGGCGGCCAGGTCGTCACGCCCGCTGCTGCGCGGGTGCTCCATTGCCGTTGCCAGCGCGGCTTCGCTGTCGACGCGGTCGATGAAGCCGTGGCGGCTGAGCGGACACTGGTCGGGGCCGATCGCCCCCGGCTGCACGCTGACAACCGCGCGCCCCGCAAGGAACGCGTCGATCATCGGCGAAGAGAACATGCCCAGCACCGTTCCGACCCGATCGAGCAGCCCGCGCTCGAACGGCATCAAGATCGCGCCGGCCAGCAGCGCCGGCTCCGGGCGCTTCTGAACCGGATGCGCGGAATACAGGAGTTCGGCGAAAAGGTCAGGACGCCGGGCGCGCAGATTCGTCACAAGGCGCCAGCTCTCGTCTTCGGTGTAGCCAAGCGTGCGGCCGTAGCCGTCCGACACCGGCGCGCTCAGGTAAAGCACGCTGTCTCTGCGCGCCGGCGGCATCGGCGTGACGAATTCCCAACTCGGCTGGCCGACGACGGCGAACCGGTCAACCGGCAGCCCCGCCTCAGCAGCTTCGCGCACGGCATTGGCATCGATCACGAATATGCGCTCACCCACCACCAGGCCCTCCGGCCCTTCGAAGCGGCGGCGATAGTTTGTCCAGGTGTCGATGAACTGTGCACGCGGGTGCCCGGCAGCGGCTTCCATCGCAGCGAATTCGAGTGGATGGCCGGCCGCCGACACTACGAACGCGTCGGGCATCCATCCGGCCTGCGCCAGCCGCCCGTATGCTGCCGCAAACCCTGCCGCCGTATTCTCTGTCACAAGGCGCGCAAGTCCCGGCGCCAGCTTGCGCACGCATTCTTCGGCGTAGGGGCCAACGATCAAGCGCCAGTCGATCTCGGCGCCTGCCCGCTGCCAGTGCGAAAGCAAAGGCACCACGAAAGCCGCCGCATTCGTTTCGACGGCGACGAAGATGACGCGCTTCACGAGGCCGCGCGTTCCGTTGCTGAGGGTTCGCTGCGAGAACCCAACAGGGCCTGGCGCTGGTCAAGGACCTTGCGGCAGGCGGCCGCGAACAGATCCATGTCTTCCTCGGTCTGCGGAGGCTGCATGATGTAAGTCAGCACGAAGTCGCGGCCGGCAAGCCGCTCGCAGACCGGATAGGAGGACGGGTCGTAGCCCAGCAGATCCGGCCGGGCGTTTGCCGTGAAGGGAAAGCCGTTGGCTCCGAAAGCGATGCGGCTGCGGTAGACCGGCTCGCGATACATCGGCTTCAGATAGCCGGCCCGGATGGCCGCACCCTCGGCAGCCATCGCCTCGACGAAGAGGTTGCGCGGCAGGCCGGTCTCTCGTTCGTCGTAGAGGATTGGAAACATATAGTAGACGTGGCGGCCACCCGCGCGAACCACCGGCGGGCGGAGACCCGGCAGGTCTCGGAGACCCAACGCCAGACGGTTGGCAAGGCGAATCCGCTCCTCATTGAGCGCACCCAGCTTCTTGAACTGCTCAAAAGCGACCGCCGCCTCCATTTCGGTCATGCGCAGATTGAGGCCGACGGTATTGACCAAATCCTCCACGCCCATCGCCTCGACGACAGCCTCGCCGTGGTTACGCAGCAGCGCCGCCTTGAGCGCGATCTTGTCGCTGTTCGTGACCAAGACGCCGCCTTCGCCGGACTGCACCACCTTGTGCCGATTGAAGCTGAAAATTCCTGCATCGCCGATCGTGCCCGTATATCGGCCATCGTGGCGGCCGTCCGGGGCCTGGGCATTGTCCTCCACCAGGAAAAGGCCGTGCCGATCTGCGATCGCGCGCAACTCGGTCAGGCGACAGGGATGGCCAAAAATATTGACGGCAAAGATACCCTTGGTGCGGGGTGTGATCTTCGCTTCGACAGCGCGCGGATCGAGACCGAAGGTTTCGTCCTCGATGTCCGCGAAAATCGGAACCGCACCCGTGAACAGGATGGCCGAGGCCGTGGCGCTCATCGTCCAGGGCGAGGTGATCACCTCGTCGCCGGGTCCGATGCCCATCGCCGACGCCGCCGCGTGCAACGCCGAGGTCGCCGAATTGAATCCGAGCGCATGGCGCACGCCATAATGGCTACAGAATTTCTTTTCTAGGGCGCGCACGCGCGGGCCACCGTAGAACGCGTCGCCGGGCGATGCGATGAAGCCCGACAGCTCGCCGCTGTCGAGCACGGCCATGACCGCGTCCTTTTCCTCTTTGCCGATCGAGCGATTGAACTGGAAGGGCTTGCGGATAAGGGGCGTGCCGCCCAGGAGTGCCAGGCTTTCAGACGACATTGATCTCACCTGTTTTGCAAGAACGGAGTGGGCGCCGCCGGCGCCCCGTGATTTCCCGCCGACACGCGCGCCGCGTCGAGAACGGCAGCGACGTGCGCTGCTGCATGCCCGCTGCAGCCTTCAAGTGCTGCACCGGACGCGAGAAACCGCGTCGCCGCCGCATAGAGTTCAAGAAAGCCCTGCACGGGTCCTTCGTCGGCCAGAGCCGGGACATCGCCCAGATGCCGATAGTCTTTGTAGAACCGTCCGTCGATCGGCGTTCGCCAAGCGATCGCCGCGCCGCCAGCGCGCCATTCCAGAATGCCGTCGGCGGCCACGATGTCCATTTCGAGCTGGTCGTACCCAAGCCCGTCGAGACCGACAAAGAAGACATCGAACCCCGCTTCCATCCGGCAAAGGAAGGGCAGTGTCCAGTCGGCCGCTCCGAACGCACGCGACGGTCCCAAGGCCTGCACCGAGACGATCTGGCCGTACCAGTCTACCAACAGGTCGACGGCGTGGCTTGCGTAGTTGAGAAGCCCTTTGCCATAACGGCAAGTCGCCGCCAGCGGCCGTTGCGGCCGGCGCGTGCGCCATGCGCGATGGCGCACATCGAAGCGCCGGTTGTAGTTCACACGCAACGGAACGCCTACCGCGTCGGCAAGGTGTGCAATCCGCGCTGCCGATGCAGCGTCGTCGGCGATCGGCTTCTCCAGCACAAGCAGCCCCGGGCGGCGCGCAAGAAGTGCGGACACCATCGGTTCGCGGCCCGCACTCGGTGTCGCGAGCGTCACGATGGCGCCAGGCTCGAACGACATATCCTGCCAGTCCGCCACAAGCACACGAGCGAGATCCGGATGGCGTGCCGCGACGCGGTCGCGGGCAGCCGCATCGGGATCAGCAAGCCCCGCAATCCGGATGCCGCCCGCGCGCAACAATGCGGCGAGATGGCTGAGCGGAGCATCGCCCGCCAGATCGCTGTTGCCCGCTCCGATCCGTCCCAGCCCGATGAGGTAGGCCGGGATCATCTCGTGGCGTCGTATTCGTCCCGCAGCACACTCATGACCGCCATGTCGTAGTAGCGGCCATTGCGGTAGATGAACTGGCGACGCATGCCTTCATGCACGAATCCGGCCTTCTCGTAGCAGCGGACGGCGCGTTTGTTGTCCGCATTGACGCCGAGCTGAACCGAATTGAGATTGAGCTTCGCGAACGCGTAGTCGAGGCAAAGCCCGGTCGCCTCCGCGCCGTAGCCCTTGCCCCACGCGGCGGGCTCGCCGATCAGGATATTGAACTGCGCGCGCCGGCACGCCCACTGCACGAGATAGAGTCCGCACGTGCCGACTAGATGTCCGTCGGCGAGACTGTCCATCGCAAAGACGATCGCGTCCTCGCTTTCGTTGGCCAGCCGCAAGAACGCCTCGCGCTCGCCGCGCCGCGCCGGACGCAGGCCCATTTCGAGATACTCGGTCACGGCTGCGTCGTCGAGCCAGCGCGAATACGCCTCCGCGTCCGAATCGGCCACCGCGCGCAAGCCCAGGCGCGCTCCGCGGATGAAATAGCTCGGCGCCATCAGATCGGCCTCACGTTGATGCCGGCCGTCTGCATGAATGCCTTGGCCTTGATCGGTTTGTTGTCGCTGAAAGCGAACAGACTCGAGCATGCGACCGACGAGGCGCGCCCCAGCGCGATCGCGTCGACAAGGTCCTGCAGCAGGCCGCATCCGCCCGCGGCAATCACGGGAATGCCGACTGAATTGGCGACTTGGCGGATCAGCTCGAGATCATAGCCCTCCATCGTTCCGTCGCGATCGATGGAATTGATCAGGATCTCGCCGGCCCCCAGTCGCTCCATCTCGCGCGCATAGGATACAGGATCGCGCCCCGTCGGCGTGAACCCGCCGTCGACGAAGACTTCGCAATCGCCATTCGGCATGCGCCTGGCGTCGATCGACACGACGATGCACTGGGTGCCAAACGATTCGGCAGCTTTGACAAGAAATGCGGGATCCCGGAACGCCGCCGTGTTGAGCGCCACCTTATCGGCGCCGATCTGCAGCATTCGGCGAATGTGATCGATGCTTGAAACCCCGCCGCCGATGGTGAGCGGCATGACGCATTCCTCCGCAAACTCGGAGATGGACGTCCAGTCCGGCTCGCGCTTCTCCTGGGTCGCCGTGATGTCTAGAAAAATCAGTTCGTCGACGTCCTGGCTGTCGAACACCTTGCCCATCGTCATCGGATGCCCGATGTCGCGATATTCGTCGAACCGGATCGTCTTGATGATCCGCCTATTCTTGAGGGTGAGAACCGGGATGAGGCGCGCGTAGGACATCAGACAAGCCCACTGTTGACGAAATTTAGAAGCATAAGAAAGCCGTTGGCCTGGCTCTTCTCGGGATGGAACTGCGCACCGTAGATATTGTCGCGACGTACCATCGCGCAGAAATCGTGACCGTAGTTGGCCGTCGCCACGACGATTTCAGGATCGTGGGCAACCATGTAGTAGCTGTGCACAAAGTAGTAGGTCGAACCGTCGTCCACGCGGTCGGTCAACGCGCAGTCGTTACGCACTATCTTGACCCGGTTCCAGCCGACATGCGGCACACGGATTCCTTTGCTGCGGTCGAAAACCTGCATGGACGCCTTGATCCAACCCAATCCCTTAGTCGGCCGGACCTCGTCGCTCGATTCCGCGAGAAGACCCATCCCGAGGCAAATGCCCAGAAACGGCTTGCGTTTGCCCAGCACCTGCTCCTCGAGCACGCCGATGAGGCCCGCAGCTTGCAGATTCTGCATCGCGTCCGGAAAGGCGCCCACACCCGGCAGGATGATCCGGTCGGCGGCACGGATCTGTGCCGGATCCGACGTAACTACGGCGTCGGCGCCGGTCCGCGAAACGATCTTCGCGACGGAGCGCAGATTGCCCATGCCGTAGTCGACGATCGCGACGGTGGTGGACGGAACGGCTTGCGCCATCTTCTCTCTACTCCTTCTTCGACGAAGCCGAGGCACCAGTATCGGCCAGCGCTGCATCGGGATCGATGTCCCAGAGCAGACGCTCCGCCCACGACGCATGGTCGGGGACGCCCTTCTGCGCGTGCCGCGTCGTGCTGGGGTCGTGCACGTGGGGATAGATCTGATGCGAAGCCGCGATCGCGTTGAACTCGTTCTCGTCGATTCCGAGATAGGGCAGCAGGATGTCGAGGCTGGCCGGGCGCTGCGCATCGTAGTGGATCATCGCCTCGGCTTCGTCACGGGTCATTTCGCCGCGGCGCACATCGAGATTGGCGCGCTGCACGGTCCGCGAATAGCCGCGCTTCATGTAGCGCAGATAATCGCGGGTACCCTGCAGGAAGCATTCGACTTTCTCGTAATGGTACTTGGGATGGAGATTTTCGACTTCCGCTTCTTCCCATCCCAGTTCGCGCTTGATGATCTCGACTTGGGGGCCTGCGTTCCATTTCGTGTAGTCGCCGAGATGGATCGATTCGACACCGAGGTCGCGCATCTTCTCCCACGGCGGCAGCCGAAATGGTTCGAGGTCGCGCAGATTGACGTCAACAAATCCCGCCATGTCCTCGGCGTTGATGCCGAGATTGATCTGGCGATTGAACCAGCGCTCGTCGGGAGGGGTTTTTGTCTTGTAGTTGTAGTACCCGCCGCTGTACTCGCTGCCGGGCTCGCCCCAGATGATCAGGGGCACCTGGTACTGCAGCGCCGCCTTGAAGGGCGTCGCGACCACGCCGGTGTGGCAGAACCAGCAGAAATCGCCGCGCCGCTTCAGGCTTTCCAGCATCGTCTTCTTGATCGCATTCTGGCCCGCGCGATAGGTCATGTGATCGCAGCCGAGCCGACGCACGATGTTTTCGATGTTCTGCAGATGCAGTGGGCGGCGGAAATTCGAATCGAAAGTGACAAGCAGGATTTTGAGCTTGAGTTTCACGACGCAGACATACGCCGTCCAGGCACTGTCTTTGCCGCCGCTGAACGGCACGATCGCATCGTAAAGATACTTGCCGCGATGGCGGGCGAGGATTTCCTCGAGTTCGGCCTCTCGCGCGGCCCAGTCGATCTCTTCGTCGCGGGCGCCCGCGACTTGGCAAAGATTGCAAACGCCGTGCGCATCGAACGTGATGGTCTGTTCGGTTTCCGGCATTAGGCATTTGGTGCAGCGGCGCAGGGGGCCGGAACGGCCACCGCGGGCCGCGGAGCGTTTTGCGACGGCATCCATAGGCTCGAATGCGATGGGTGACGTACGACGGGTCACGTGGATATCCCTTCGGCGTTCAGAGGTTGACGGTGCGGACCTGGCCGGCATCGTCGATGAACGACAGATGCCCGGCCTTCTTTGCGGTGCGCGACCAGTATTCCGCTTCAACGTGCAGATTGTGCCCGACAAGGTCGGGATTGGCATTCAGATACGCGACGACTTCGGCGTGGGATGCCGGGCGGCCGGGCTTTTCGAGCGCTTCGAAAATTTTCGCGAAGACCTCGAAGTCAGCCGGGTAGTCGAGCGTGAGTCGGGCCGTGTTCTGGATGTGCTGGGGGCCAAGCGGACCGATCGTGACGTGGTTGCAAAGGCCCGACTTCGTGAAGAAATAGATGAAGCCCGTGTCGTTCTGCTCGGTGCGGTACTGTGCAAAGACCTTGTCCATCGCGCGCCGCGTGAAGCTCTTGACGGCAGTTCCGAGCGGCAGGCCATCGCACGTCACGATGTCGATCGCAGGATCCGACAGCAGGCGATCCATGCTGGCGTCCATATATTCGGTCGCACTTAGCGGATCGTCGCCGTCAACCTGGACGACCGCTTCGAAACCGTGCGCCACCATCGCGTCGCGAAAGCGGCGGATAATGTCGTCACGCGAGCCGCGGAAGACGCGCGCGCCATACGCCTCCACGGCCGTCGCAAGGCCGTCGTCGCCAGGATCTTCCGTCGTGCAAACGACCGTGCGCTCCGGCGCCAGATAGCGGCACGCGAAGACGCGGTCGAGAAGATAGTGGACGATCGGCTTCCCCCTGACCTGCATCAGCGCCTTGCCGGGAAGACGCTCGGAAGACATGCGGATCGGAATGAGTGCCCCCAGACGGGGCGCGTTCGCGGTTCCGGTCATGCGAAATACGCGATCGCTTTGCGCAGTGCTTCGACCTGCACCGAGGCCTCCTCTTTGCTGCCATAGTTGTTCACGAACTGCATGATCTTGGGCTGAATCGCCTCGGCATTCGGGCAAAGACCTTTCGCCGGGTACTCGATCGGCCCGTAGAGCGGCGGACAGCGCCGCTTCCACTCGCCGGAAGCGAACAACGTCTCGTGATACAGCAGCGACCACGCCGCGTAGATGCCGTCGCCGCCGAAGTCGATATGCTTGAAACGGAAGTCCTGCCACGACACGTCGGTGCGCTCGTAGCGCATGGCAACCGTCCAAAACGAGCTGCCGTAGCCGTCGGGGACTTTCTGAGGCACGAGATAGTCGCAGTCGCGCACCGCGTCGAGATACATCTGCGAGATGCTGTTGCGCAAGGCGATGAAGTGCTCCAGGCGCTCGGTCTGGGCAAGGCCGACCGCTGCCGCGACCTCGGGCATGCGGTAGTTGTATCCGAACGCATCGTGTCGCCGGTAATTCGGGTTCTGGAAAATATCCTTGTTCGACCGGATGCGCCCGTCCGTGGCCTTGAGGGCCGCATAGCCGAGGCTGCCGAACTTGCGCATGCGCGCCGCATAGTCAGCGTTGTTGGTGACGATGATGCCGCCGTCGCCGGTGGTGATGTGCTTGGAGTTCTCGAGCGAATAGCTCGTGATGTCGGCCAGGGCCGCGATCGGCTGCCCCTTGTAGGTCGTGCCGAAGGCTTGAGCCGCGTCGTTGATTACTGCCAGATTGTGCTTGGCAGCAAGCGCGTTGATCGCGTCGAGATCGCAGCTCAGCCCGTAAAGCGAAATCGGCATGATCGCCTTGGTGCGCGGCGTGATGCGGCGCGCGATGTCTGCCGGATCGATGTTGAAAGTGCCCGGATCGACGTCGGCAAACACCGGGATCGCGTTCTGCGCCAGAATGACGTCGAGATTCGAGATCACGGTCAACGGCGAGGTAATGACTTCGTCACCGTAGCCAACGCCGACCGCGTCGAGCCCGGCATGCAGCGTCGAGGTGCCGGAATTGAACGTGATCGCGTACTTGGAGCCGACCGCACGCGCGAAAGCCTCCTCGAACCTGTTATTCATGGATCCGGACGTGCCCGAGCCGAGGCCCGAATCAAGCACTTCGCGGACATACTGCAGCTCTTGGCTGCCAAATCGCCAGGTGTTCTTCACGTTTGCCCTCGAACATTGCGGTGGAGCGATCGAAATTCGTCGCGAAATACGCCGAACAGCAGATGGTCGCAATAGCCGTCGTCGACGGCATCTTGGCGGCGCAGCACCGCCTCGCGGCGGAAACCCAGATTCTCGAACAGCCGGACGACCGCCGGGTTAATCGCCATGGCGCCGGCCGTGAGTTTGCGCAGGCCGACCCGTTCGAACAGGTGCTCGCACAGCGTCGAGACGGCATCGCCGCCGAGCCCGCGGCCCCAGCGGTCGCGGCGCCCGATCATGATCCCGATATCCGCAGTTCCTGCGTGCCAGGAAACGTGGCCAGCCTTGGCCGTGCCGACGAACGCGCCGTCCGCCAGATCGTGGATCGCGAGATAAAGGTCGTTCGGAGACGCCATGAGTCCTTCGCAGTAGACGCGGAGCGTTTCGAACGCGACGCCCCCGCGATACGCGGGAAGATTGAGCGTTCGCACGACAGCCGGATCGTTGAGCCAGGACGCGTAGTCGGGCGCTTCGAGATGGCGGCGGGTAAAGCGCACGCAGCGCACGCGGCTGCCTGCGAGTTCAAGACCATCGTCGCCGAGCCGCAACGCGGTCAAATCGCCGTCCACCCGCCGTCGATCGGCAGCAGCGCCCCGGTCACATAGGACGCGGCGGCACTGCATAGAAAAGCCACGGGTGGCCCGATTTCCTCGGCCCGAGCCATGCGTCCGAGCGCGGTGCGGCGCGAGTAGGCGGCGACGAAACGTTCATCTTGGCCCGCCGCCACGCCGCCCGGTGCCACGACATTGACCCGGACATTGTCGCGGCCGTAGTGCGCCGCAAGATAGCGCGTATGTGCGATCAGCCCACCCTTGATCGCGGCGTAGGCCGCCGGGGTCGTCATCGTGGTTCCTTCGTAGATCGCGAAATCCGGCGCCACCATGCCGTAGATCGAAGCGACGTTGACGATCGCCCCGCCGCCGCGTCGCGCGAGGACCCCTGCGGCTCGCTCGGATGCGCGGCAGACAGCCGTCAACTGCATTTCGAGATTGCGTCGCCAGCTTTCGGTGCTGTCGCCGACTCCGTGCCGACCCCAATCCGCCGTGCGCGGGTAGGCCGCATTGACCCAAGCGGCAAAGCCGTGCGCCGCGTCGATGCGGTCGACGAGTTCGGCCACATTGTCCGGATCGGAGACGTCGGCTGCGACCGGCGTCACGTGTTCGCGCGATACGACAGGCAGCTGCCTGTCGACTGAGACGACACGCGCCCCGCAGGCGACCAAAGCCGCAACCGCAGCCGCGCCGATGCGGCCGTCTCCGCCCGTGACGACGACGGTCGAACCGTCGAGCCGAAAGGGATGGGACGCGTATGTCATGCAGAGGGCCGCCCTGCCTTGCAATCGCACTGCATCGCGTGTACACGGCTGCTCGATAGGCCCGGAAGGAAGGAACGATGGACACCCCCCATAAGCGAATCGACTATCGCCAAATGGCTGCACTGGTGACCGGTGCCGACGGCTTCATCGGCTCGCATCTCGTCGAAGCGCTGGTGCGCGAGGGCGCGCGCGTGACGGCCGTGGCACAGTACAATTCGTTCGGCACCAACGGCTGGCTCGACTCGCTGGCTGCCGACGTTCTCGCGAACGTCGAGATCCATCGCGCCGACATACGCGACCGAACCCACATGGTCGAACTCAGCCGCGGCAAACAAGTCATTTTCCACCTGGCTGCGCTGATTAGCGTACCCTACTCGTTCCATTCCGCGCAGAGTTTCGTCGAGACGAACGTACTCGGCACGCTTAACATGCTCGAAGCGGCGCGCGCCAACGGCGTTGCGCGCATCGTCTGTACGTCCACGTCCGAAGTCTACGGCACGGCCCAGACCGTGCCGATTGGCGAAACCCATCGACTTCACGCGCAGTCGCCCTACGCCGCCAGCAAGATCGGTGCCGACATGCTGGCGCAATCCTTCGCGCTCACACATGGCCTGCAGGTCGTTCTGCTGCGGCCCTTCAACACGTTCGGTCCGCGCCAGAGCGAACGCGCGGTCATCGCCAGCGTCATTCGCCAGGCGATCGATCCCAATTGCAGCGAAATTCGCGTCGGCAGCCTCGTGCCGCGCCGCGACTTCAACTATGTCGGCGACATTGCCGACGCGTTCCTGGCGGCGGGCAAGGCCGACATCGCAACGGGCGATGCCTACAATGTAGGAACGGGCGATGCGATCAGCATCGGTGAGCTTTGCACGCGCGTGCTGTCCTTCACTGGTACCAACAAAAGCGTCGTGCAGGAAGACACGCGCCTTCGCCCCGACACGGCCGAGGTGTTCGAATTGGTCGCCGACGCCGCGCGTTTTCGCAATGCGAGCGGTTGGGCGCCGAAAACGGATTTCGATCAGGGACTGCAAAACACCATTGCCTGGTGGCGGGAACGGTTGACGGCGGGCGGCTTTCGCCGCTCGCGCGACTATGTCGTCTGAAGTGCTGCCGTCAGGGCTGCGACGACACGATCTTGGTCGGCCTGCGACAGATAGGGGTGCATCGGCAGGCTCAGCACTTCGCCCGCCAGCGCGTCGCTGACCGGCAGGCCGTTGTTGGCCACGGGGAAACGCGCATAGGCGGTCTGCCGATGCATGGGCTTCGCGTAGTAGATGGCGGTCGGGATGCCTGCCTTCTTGAGCTTGGCGGCGACCGCGTTGCGCCGGCCGCCACCGATGCGGATCGTGTACTGCGCCCAAACGCTCGTGAGTCCCTGGGGCACGCGCGGCACGATGCAGTGTTCTTCGAGCGCGTCGGAATAGCGCTGGGCGATTCGGTTTCGTGCTTCGATCTCGCCCGGAAACAGCTTCAACTTCTCGATCAGCACGGCCGCTTGAATCGTGTCCATGCGCCCGTTCATGCCGATCCGCACATTGTCGTACTTGTCCACACCCTGCCCGTGCACGCGTAGCGATACGAGCGTCTCGCGAAGAGCATCGTCGTCGAAGAAAATCGCCCCGCCGTCGCCGTAGCAGCCGAGCGGCTTGGCCGGAAAGAACGAAGTTGCCGCAATGCGGCCGATCGAACCGGTCTTGCGGCCCTTGTAGCTTCCACCGTAGCCCTGTGCCGTATCGGCCAGTATCCACAGATTGTGGGCGGCACAGATTGGCTCGATCGAATCGTAGTCGGCCGGCAGGCCGAACAGATCGACCGGGATCACGCCGACCGGCTCGAGCCCTAGCCGCTTGGCCGTGGTAATGCCGGCTTCGAGGCTCCTCGGGTCCATGTTGAAAGTGTCGGGCAGGCAGTCGACGAAAATCGGCGTCGCGCCTAACCACACCACCACCTCGCCGGTCGCGGCGAAGGTGAACGAGGGCACAAGTACCGCGTGGCGCGGTTTCACGTCGAAGGCCATAAGCGCCAAGGCGAGCGCATCCGTGCCGTTGGCAACCGTGAGTGCGTGCTTGGCGCCGCAGTAGGCCGCAAGCTGCGACTCCAGCGTGGCGATCTCGGGACCCATAATGTACTGGCCGCTGCGCACGACCTTGAGAACGGCCTCTTCCAGTTCAGCGCCGAGATGCGCGCGCTGGGCCTGCAGGTCGATAAATTGCATGCATGTTCTTCCTTGAAGAGCCGCGCCCGAATACTGCCATGCTACCGCAGCCCGGGTGACAGCGCTGCCGCCCGGCGATCAAAAGACAGGCCCGCTACGTCCGGCGCCTCCTAAACGGCGACCACCGCGCGGCTGGGCAGACGCACGCGTACTTCTCGACCCAGAAGATCGAGCAGCACCACCACGCGCTCAGCGTCCGCCAAGCCCTGAAACTTGCCGACGAGATCGGCAAACGGCCCGGCGAGCACGCGAATACCGGCTCCGACCGTGAACTTGCGCGCCGGCTCCAGCGACTCGTCGAACATCCGCTCGGATTCGCCGCGCTGCAGGCCTTCGATCACGCGCGTCGGCACCGGCAGCGGCGTATCTCCGATGCGCACAAGGCCGCTAACACCGAACGTGCCGAGGATGGGGCGCCAGCGGTCCACCGCCGGATCAAAGCGCACGAACAGGTAGCGCGGAAACAATGGCCGCTCGACGAGTTCGACGCGCCGCGCATGGCTGCGGCGACGGCGATAGAGCGGCAGATAGGTTTCGTAGCCCTGGCGGCGCAGGTTGCTCGCAGCCCGCTGCTCGGCCAGCGGCTGGCAATGCACAGCGTACCAAGCGCTCATGCCGCATTCTCCGAGCTGTGGCTCACGGCATCGTCGCTTGCGGGCGTTCGCAAGCGAAGTAAGGCGGGCCCGACCACGCGCGACGCATCGAGTCCGAGAGCGGCGGAATCTTCGAGCGCTTGCAGATACGCTCTTTGCGGATCGCGCATGTCGCACAGCACGACTGCGTCGGGCACGCGCCCCAACGCGCGCAGGTCGCCGGCCACATTCAGGCCGACATGCAACTGCCCGGCCTGTGCGGCATCGACCAAACCGACGATCTCGACCGACGCCTCGCGCGCCGACAGCAGAGCCGCCTCGGCAAGTTCCGAGGCACCGACTAGGACGATGCGCGTCAGGCCGCGCGCGGCGAAGCCGACAAAAATCGCGTGGTACTGGCGGCGCGCATCGCGGAACAGATCGAACGACACACGCAGATACTCGGCCGTCAGCCGCGCTTTTTCGCTGAAGCCAGTCGGCGTCAGGTAATAGGCATACCGGTTCAAGGGTGCCGTCGAGATCTTTATCAGCCCCTTGCGCACGCACCGTTTCAGGACAGCGTTGGCAAGGCCCAACGCGACGCCCAACTGGCTCGACATGGAGCGCTGGGTAACCCGCGAATTGCGCTCAACAGCCGACAAAACGCCCAACAGCAAGGCGGTCGATTCACGCTCGATTTTGGGGGTGGCAGGTTCGCTCATTGGGTCGTCACTATATCGCGTTCAAAGCCTGAACGTCAACGCCGTTCAAAAATTGAACATCTTTGTTTTTCAATTACTTAAAAATCACTCGGGTGAACTTTACTATACCTCTGTTCACAAAATGAACGTTGCGCTAGCTTGCCAGCTATGTGTGGAATCAGCGGCATTCTCGATCGGCGCCAGCGGTATGGCACACAAGAGCTTGCGGCGCATTTGCGCCGCATGAACAAAACGATCGCGCATCGCGGGCCAGATGGCGACGGGATCTGGACCGACACGGTCGCCGGGATCGCGCTCGGCCACCGTCGCCTAGCGATCGTAGACTTGTCCCCGACGGGCGTCCAGCCGATGCATTCCGCCGACGGGCGATGGGTCGTCACCTACAACGGCGAGATCTTCAATTTCGGCGATCTGCGTACGGAGCTGGCGCGGGCCGGCGTGCAGTTCCGCGGCACCTCCGACACCGAAGTGATGCTCGAAGGATTCGCGCGCTGGGGCGTGCGCGAGACCCTGATGCGGCTCGTCGGCATGTTCGCGATCGCGCTCTGGGACCGGAAGGAGCGCACGCTCTGGCTCGTGCGCGATCGTCTGGGCGTCAAGCCGCTCTACTACGCCTGCGACGGCACGCGCCTGGTTTTCGGTTCGGAACTGAAGGCGCTGCGCGCCGCGCCGGGCTTCGCCCCGTCGATCGACCGCGATGCGCTTGTCGCGTATTTTCGGCACGCGAACGTGCCCGGCGCCGCGACGATCTACCGGGAATCGCGCAAGCTGCTGCCGGGCACGCTGCTTGTCTGGCGCGAAGGAAGCGAGCCATCGACGGAGATCTACTGGTCCGCCCGCACGGCGGCAGAACGGGGCCGCGCGCATTGGAACGCGCCCGTCGATCGCGACGGCGCCGTCGAGACGCTCGACGCGCTGCTGCGCGACGCCGTCGCCCGGCGCATGGTCGCCGACGTGCCGCTTGGCGCCTTTCTTTCCGGCGGCATCGATTCGTCGACGGTCGTGGCGCTGATGCAGGCGCAGAGCAGCCGTCCGGTGCGCACCTTCACGATCGGCTACGACCGCACCGACTACGACGAAGCGCGACACGCCGCCGCGGTTGCCGCGCATCTGGGCACCGATCACACGGAACTGCGCGTCGACCCGTCGCTCGCCCGCGATGTCATTCCGCTCCTGCCCGAGATGTACGACGAACCTTTCGCCGACGCCTCGCAGATCCCGACTTACCTTGTCGCGCGGATGACCCGCGCGCATGTGACGGTGGCACTGTCCGGCGACGGCGGCGACGAGGTCTTTGCGGGCTACAACCGGCATGTCTGGGCAAGCAGGCTCGAACGCCTCGTGCGCCTGCCGCACGGGCTGCGCCGGTTCGCCGCGTGCGCGCTGCGCACCGCACCGGCCGGAATTCTCGAAGCACTCCTGCTGCCGATTCCAGCCGCACGGCGGCCGGTGCGGCCGGCCGAGAAGGCCGCAAAGCTGGCAGCACTGCTCGAAGCGGACGATGCCCAGGCACTCTATCGCGAGCTGGTGAGCCAGTGGCCCGATCCGGCCGGGCTGGTCCCCGGTGCGCATGAGGGGCTCGGTCCCGCCGACGATCCCGGGATCGCGGAGTCGATTCCGGAATTCGGCCCGCGCATGCAGCTTCTCGACACGCTGGGCTACCTGCCCGACGACGTGCTGACGAAGGTCGATCGCGCGACGATGGCGGTGGCGCTCGAGGCGCGGAACCCCTTCCTCGACCACCGCGTCGTCGAGCATGCATGGACGCTGCCGCCCGAGTTCAAGGTCCGTGACGGCGCAGGCAAATGGATCCTGCGCGAGGTGCTGTCGCGCTATGTCCCGCGCAGCCTGTTCGAGCGGCCCAAGATGGGCTTCGCGGTTCCTGTCGGCGAATGGCTGCGCGGGCCGTTGCGCGAATGGGCCGAAGACCTGCTCGCACCCGCCGCGATCGCCGCGGACGGAATCCTCGATCCGGCACCCGTCGCGCGCGCATGGCGCGCCCATCTCGACGGTGCCGACCGGACTTACCGGCTCTGGACCGTGCTGATGTTCCGCGCCTGGCAGAAGCGCTGGGCATAGGAGCCGCCATGAAGATCCTGCAGCTCTGCGCCGTCGACTTCACGCTCTACCACTTCCTGCTGCCGTTGATGCGCGGCCTGCGCGACGCGGGGCACGAAGTTGTCGGTGCCTGCAGTCCAGGGCCGCTCGCCGCGAAGGTCGAGGCCGAGGGCTTCCGCGTGATCGGCATCGACATTCGTCGATCGGCAAATCCGCTGGCACTGTGGCGAACGCATCGCGCGATCCACTCGATGCTGCGGGCAGAAAGGTTCGACGTCGCCCATTTCCACACGCCGGTCGCGGCGCTTGCGGGCCGCTTTGCGGCCTGGCGGGCGGGCGTGCCGCAGATCGTCTACACGGCGCACGGTTTCTACTTCCACGATCGCATGCCTTGGCCGCTGCGCGCCGCGCATGTCGGGCTCGAATGGGCGGCCGGACGCGTCACGGACCTGCTGATGACGCAGGCCGAGGAGGATGCGGCGAGCGCGCGCCGCCTTGGTCTCGCCCGCGGCCAGGTCCACGCGATCGGCAACGGCTCGGATCCGGCGCGCTTCCGGCCCGGCGGACCTGCCGATGACGACCGGGCACGCCTGCGTGCGCAGATCGGAACGTCGCCGGACCGGCCGGTAATCCTCATGGTTGGGCGCCTCGTCGCGGAAAAGGGTTATCCCGAACTGCTTGCGGCGATGCGCGATGTCGATGCGGAGCTCTGGATTGCCGGCGGCCGCCTCGACTCCGACCACGCGGGTGCCGTCGATGCGGTACTTGCGGCAGCCCTTGCCGATCCGGTATACGCCGGACGGATCCGTGCGCTGGGCTATCGGCAGGATGTGCCCGAGCTGCTGCGCGCCGCCGACATCTTCGTCCTGCCCTCCCATCGCGAAGGCATGCCGCGATCGATCATCGAAGCCATGCTGACCGGCCTTCCGGTCGTCGCCACGGATATCCGCGGCAGCCGTGAAGAAGTGGTCGAAGGCGAGACGGGCCTGCTCGTGCCAGTCGCGGACGCCGCGGCACTCGCCGCAGCCCTTGGCCACCTTGCCGGCGATCCCGCGCTGCGCGCTCGTTTGGGGAAGGCCGGGCGGTTGCGGGCACTCGAGCACTACGATGAATCGAAAATTGTCGCCCGGCAGATCGAACTGCTGGAAGCGATCGCGCCCTAGCGTCGAGCCATCAGAGCGTGGCGAGCCATTCCGCGACGCGGCGACCGATCTCGTAGTGGCCGGCGCGCGACAGGTGGCCGTTGCCGGTCAGGGCATTGAGTTCGACGGACCAGTGGAGGAAATAGTATCTCTGCGCTGGATCTTCGGAAGCCACGAAGGCCGGCATCAGATCGAGGAACGGCACGCCGAGTTCCTGGCTGAGGCGCTCGGCGAGCGGGCCGACCTCGGCCGTCTGCCCTTCCGCAAGCACGCTGGGCGACGGAATGGCGATGACGGCCACGGCGATGCCGGCTTTCTTCGCCAGTTGCACGAACTCGCGAAAATCGCGCTCGTAGAATTCGGTGTATTGCTTGAGTTGGGCGGCTTCGACGTCCGGTCGGGCGCGCGCCGCATCACCCTCGCCGCGCACGATGTCGGCATTCGCAGAGCGCATCTCCCACTGGCGACGCAGCTGGGCGGCCAGCGCATATAGTGCGAGATTGCGCAGGAAACCCGTCCGCAAATCGCGTGCGAAAGTCTCGACCGCGCCGAGGCCGTCCGGAGACGAGACCGGGCGCAGCCCCCGGCCGGTCGTGATGCGCCGATAGTCGAGGATATCGTTCTCGAAGACGCCGAGCACGACCAAGTCCGGCTTGAGTGCGAGTCCCTTTTCGCGAAGCCACGCCAGTTCGTCGGCAAGCGTGTAGCCGGAAACGCCACCGTTGTGGACCTGGACCTTCCCGAGCAACCGCTGCCGGCGGAGCTCCGACTGGATCCACGCCGGCCAGGTATCCTCGGTCGCGACATAGGGGCCGAATGTCTGCGAATCGCCGATCGCGACGATCTGGCGGAATCCTGGCTGCGGCTCCTCGAGCGAACGAAAGCCTTGGCTGTTCGTGACGACGTGATACGGGCGACGCCACCACACGACCCAATGGCCGTCCTGGCCGGGTACGAGATCGCCGGGTACGTCGGGCGCGAAGGCATAGCGGGAATTTCCGAGCCTATCGCCGGCCGGTTCGGCGCCGAGCGTGCTCGGCGTCCACAGCCACAGCCGAGCCCCGAGTTCGCTGGCGACTAAGGTCGCGACGACGATGGCACCGGTAACGAGAACGCTCTTGATCGACATGGTCCGAACCGCCAAAGGTGTGACGCTCAGTTATTACACGCTGTCCGGATTTCTGACAAAGCACGACTGGACGGCCGGAAATCCCTCCACTAGCATTCGCCGCCATTTCTACCGAGCAGGCATTTCGTCAGATGGAAGCATCCCTCAAGACCCGACCGGCGCGCAACTCGGTGCAGTTCGTCGCGCGGCAGGTGTTCTTCTGGGCTCTCGGACTTGTGGGACCGGTCGCGGCGATTGCGCCAAACGGACTGGCGGTCCTGTTCGTGGTCATGGGGCTTGCGGTAATCGTCGGCGAGCCGGCCGCCCGTAGACTCGCCGGCGTTCCCAAGGCAGCGGCACTGCCGCTCGTCGGCCTGCTTGGGTGGGCGTGGGTCACGACATTATGGACGCCGGATCCCGGGTTGGCGGCTTTCACGCTGACGCGCCTCGTCTTCGCGATATACGCCGGCCTTGCGATCGTGTCCCGTGCGCTGGCGCTCGACGCAGCCGAGATCGCGCAGGCGGAGCGCTTTTTCCTTGTCGGGTACGTCGCGGGACTTGCGATTCTCTCCGCGGAAATCGCCAGCCAGCTTGTTTTCGGGAACAGCAAATCGCTCTACGTCCAGTTTGTCGGCCCCCGTGCCGCCATCGAATCCTTCCTCAACCGGTCGAAGACAATCCTTTCGATTCTGCTTCCACTCGCCATCTCGGTCGCCTGGCGGCGACACGGATGGGCGGCTGCGGCGCTCCTCGTGGCAGCCTGCCTGGCGATATTCATCGTCGGCGAAAGCCTCGCCTCGGCCGCCGGCCTTGTCGTGGCGGCCGTCGCTGCCGTCATGGCCGCGGCATTGGGCAGCAGGCTCGGGCCACGCCTATCTGCCGTCGGCATCGTCGCCATATTCATGGCCGCACCGTTTGTCGCACGGCTTCCGGCATTGGCGGAACTGGCGCAGCGCCACGACATCACGGTCTCGATTTACCACCGCGCGGCGATTTGGGGCTTCGTCGCCGAGCGTATCGCAGAACATCCGTTTACCGGCTGGGGCATGGAGTCCTCGCGCAACATCCCCAACGCCCACAATCTGCTCCGCGCCTTTACTGAACTTCTGCCTCTGCATCCGCACAACGCGCCACTGCAATACTGGCTTGAGCTCGGCGCGGTCGGCGCGGCACTTGCCGCAGCGCTTGTCGCGGCCCTGGCACTGCGCACCGGCGGGTCGCTGGCACGCCGCGTGGCGGTCATGCCGACTTTCGTGACGGCGGTTTTCGTCGCCTGCATTAGCTACGGGCTGTGGCAAGGGTGGTGGTATTCGTCGCTTTGGATTGTCGGCGCGCTTGCCACGATCGTCGGGCGCGGGGCGGAACGCACGGGTCACCACATCGGGTAGATGTCGTCCTTCGTCGGCTTCCGGGAATTCGCGCGTCGCTTGCGCCAGACCCGATAACCCCAAGTGGCCAATGCGGCCGTAGCCGCTGCCGCCAATATGATCAATTCCATCCGCCAAGCTCCCGCCGTCATCGTGCCGACGCTGAAGGTAGCAACGCCTGATCCAGAATCGCCTTGGCGATGATTTTAGCAGCCTCGTCTGCACCCGTCGCCGAGAAGTGAACGGGATCGAGGTGATGAGGCGTCGGGAAATCCTCGCGACGATCAGGATAAGGAAAGACTCCGGCAAGATCGCACAAGCCCGCAGCAACCTCGCGTGCCAGCGTTTCCACGATGCGCCGGTGTTCCCATACGGCACGAAAGGCGACATTGACTTTCCTGGGATCGACTTCACCCGGGCCAAGTTCATCATTCAGCGCAAGATCGCGATAAGGAGGATTCACGTACATGGTGCGCACGCCGGCTGCACGCAGGATCGCATCCATCGCGCGCAGATTCCCCTCGAACGCAATGGGCGGATTGGCGGCAATGTTGCGCGAGGGTCGTTTCCCGCCGTGCGCCTCGGTCCGGCGTACCAATTCACCAATGTCGCCGAGCGCGAGCGCGTGAGCGCGATTGACCGCGCCGGCAATGCGTCCGCCGGAATGGGGCTCGAACCAACTGCGCGAATACTCCCGATAATCACGCGACAGTTTTGGATACCTGCGAGGATGCACGTCATTGTGCGTATAGTAATAGATGACCAAATCTGGGCGCAGCGGAACCACATCGAACAGTGCCCGCAGTACGTTTTCGGCGGTTGTAAACCCCTCGACCGCAGCATTGATCACTTCGATCGGACGACTCCGGTCAGTCGCGCGCAGATGGACCTCAAGTCGAGCGGGATAAGTACGAGAATCCTCGCCGATGCCCGAGCCGTAGGTCGACGACTCGCCCATGCAAACGACCCGTATCGTTCCCGATGGCTTCTCAGTCGAAACTTCCACTCCGCGGAAGCCGAGAGAGTTGTGCCTCGACAGGCCATCGGGCGAGCGCCACACCGGGTTGGGCGAATAGAGCATGTATGGGTGCGGTAGATAACGCGGCGTACGCATGCCGAAGACCCGTGCGAGCAGTCCAGGCCCGCCCGAGCGCAACATTTCGCCGTCGCCCAAGAGCATGAAACCTAGCGCCAGCCGCGCGCGTGCCAAGCTTCTCACCTCGTCCGCTCCTGTCCATTTGGCTCCGACACACCCTGCACCACGCACCCTACCAGCAATCCGATCGCCAGCCACCAGATACGCTGATACGCGACATCGTGCACGAGCGAGAAGACGCCGAAGAAGGCGAGCAGAAGAACCACTGCGGTCGCCACGGTCTCGCGCGCACCGGGCGGTCGCATTCGCCTGCGCCACACGAGCCAGACCGGGAGCGACGCGACGACAGTTGCACCGACAAGTCCGAATTCGGCAAGGATCCAGACCGGCGTGGAATGCACGACCAGGATCGATCCGTCGAGCCCGAGACCCTGCCGGGCGACGGCCCCGAGACCGGCCCCGACGAGCGGGTTCTGCATGAACAGGTCGAGGCCGACTTCCACGCTGCGCAGCCGTCCCTCGGTCGAGGTTCCCGCAAGCACTTCGCTCGGGTCGAAGATCGCACCCTTCTCGGTCGCCACCTTGGCGCTGCGCGCGGGTGCCAGATATGTCGGGATCGCCCACCACGCGACGGCAAACGCAAGCGCAATGACAGACATGCGCGCGAGGAACGGCCGCAGCGCCGGGCGGAAGAAGCCCGCCAGCGAAACGACGAGTCCGCCCGCGAGCAGGCCGGCGATCGATCCGGTCTGCCAGAGTCCGAGCATCAGGGCGCCGGCAAGCACCGTCCAGCCGGCGAGTGAACGCGCACGACGCCGCGTCTCGGCATAGGCGATCGCGAAACACAGGCCGACGAGGATCTGGAAGGAAAAGGTGTTCCGGTTGCCCGAGTAGCCCTGGAAATTCGTCGTCATGTGATGGTCCATGACCTCGAATGCCAGCAGCAGCCGCTCGAGGCTGTAGACCGCCAGCACGGCGACGGCGGTCACGATGAGCGTCTCGGCCACGCGGCGGCGGCCATGCGCGCCGAGTTCGGCGCAGACGAACGCGCCGCACGCAATATAACCAAGCAGGATCAGGCCACCGACCAGGCGGTTTGCGAACGCCCAGTCGGAAAAGCCGTACGCGAAATAGCCGTGCGCGAACGCGGCGAGGAGGATTGCACCGAGGGCCGCGATCCACACGACGAAGGTGCGCGGCAGCCGCAGCGGGATCGTGCGCGTTGCCGCGAGCGAGACGACCACGAGGCAGAGGGCGAGGACTGCCAGCGGATCGGCGAGATTGAGCGAGATCCAGCCGTCGGCGATACGCGCCTGGACTTGGAAGAATAGGAAATAGGCCGACAGATGACCAAGCAGCAGGGCCGACGCGCGCGCGAAATGGCGGCCGTCTTCGGCAACCGTCGCATCGCCCGACGCCTGCCCAACCGGGGCCGTCGGCCGGATCAGGAGCAGCGGTGCGGCGAAGCCCACCACCACCGTCGAGCACAGCCCGATGAGGACCGACGCGGCGACGGCCTCGGCAGCACCCACGCCGAGTGCGCCGAACGCGTAGACCGACGCGAGTTCCCGGATGCCCCATCCGTTGACCGAAAGCGGCATGCTCGCCGCAAGCGTCACGATGGCGGCGGCGGCGAGTGCACCTTCCCAGCCGACCTGCGGTGCAAGCCCGCGCACCGCTGCGGCATAGGCCGCGAAGACGGCGAGATTTGCGACGAACGTCAGTCCGGCGATCGCGCTGGCGCGCGCCAGCGCCGACGGCGTCACGAGACGGCGCAACAGGTCCAGTTCCCGCTGGGGCCGCGCGATCGCGAACGAGAGGGCGAGTGCGAGCGGCAGCACGATCGCCGCCGGCAGCAGCGGCGTGCGTTCGATGGCCGAGCGCACCGCGTCGGCGCCGAAGATCACGTGGAATCCCAATGCCGCCAGCACCAGCCCGACCAGCGCCATCACGAAGCGTTCGTAGCCCGAGACCAGGACGACGGCCGATGCCGAAACGCCGTACGAGCGAAGCGCGTGATGCCGCCCCAGGATCGTGCCGAAGAGATTGAAGACGAACAGACTGGAGACGAGGCCCGTGGCACCGGCGCGAAGCGATACGGCCCACGGCACGTGCACGCCGGTATGGTGCAGGGTCCAGTGAAGCCGGACCAGCACCAGCACCAGGTTAACCGTGAGCATCAGCATGATGCCGGCCGCCGTCGCGGGCGGCACGCTCGAAAGTGCCTGCCAGAGTTCGGCCGGGCCGACGTGCCAGACGATCGCGCCCGAGATGACGAGTGTGATGCAGACCGAGAGGAGGCGCAGCATGCGGGTTGCCTACTCGCCCCCTGCCACGACGAGGATGGCGCCGGTCGTGTACCGGGACATGGCGCCGGCAAGGAACAGGATTGCGGCCGCGATCTCGTCGGGTCGGGCAGCGCGGCCGACCGGAACGCGGGCACTGCGCGCGGCAAACTTCAGCCGGTCCGGATCGTCGGGCCAGCGGTTGAGGTCGGTATCGACCACGCCGGGCCGTACCGCGTTGACACGGATGCCCGTCGGCCCACCGGCCAGCGCGAAATTCCGCGTCGCCTGTTCGAGGCCGGCCTTCGCGACGGAATATCCGGCGAGCCGCGCCGACGCGGCGCGTCCCGCCACGGTGCTCGACACGTTGACGACGCACCCGCCGCCACCGGCAAGGAAATGCGGCCACGCCCGCTCGATGAGTGCGACCGGCGAATCGAGGTTGAGCGTGCGGATCGCGTCGGCCCCGTCCGGAACGCCGCCGGCATTGTTGACGAGAATGTCGACACCGCCCGCCCAGTCGAGGAAAGCGTCGAGGAGCGGTCCGGCGGTTCCCTGGCGGGACAGGTCGGCCTCGAAGACCCGGCTGTCCGGGCAGGCCGCGCAGACCGCGTCTGCGGCGGCTCCGGCAGTCCGGCAATGGATCCCGACCCGTGCCCCCATCGCCGAAAAAATGCGTGCCGAAGCCGCACCGATACCGCGTGAAGCGCCGGTTACAATGACCCGTTTTCCACGAATCCCGTCGTCTGGCGCGATTGGCCGCATTGCTTGGCGTAATAAAGCCCTGCCAAGCCCGCGGCAAGCCCTTCTTCGCTGGACGCCGTCTGGCCCCGGGATTAGATAGGGGCCTCCAATCGTTAAGCGGGTGCGGCCAGCTTTGCCTTGCATTGTGCCCCCCTGCGAAAGGTCCCCTCCGTCGTGCCTATCGAGTACTCAATCGCCGACCATTCCGTCTCGGAACGCGACACGCTTGGCGAGGCGGCAGCCCGCCTCGCCAGCAACGCGCTTGCCGTCGCCTACGTCACCGACGGCAATGGCAAGGTCGCCGGCAGCCTGACGCCGCACGACGTGGAGGCGGCACTCGCCCGCGGCGCGGCGCGCGACGCGAAGGTCGCGGCCGCAATGACGCCGGCCGGCAGCGGCGTCGACGGCGTCGACGGCGTCATGCCGGTCCTCGACACGGCGAACCGGCTGGCCGGCGTGCGCACGCCCGTCGGCGAACGCAAGATCCCGATCGCCGAGCCGACGCTCGGGGGCAACGAACTTCGCTACGTGACCGAGTGCGTCGAGACGAACTGGATCTCGAGCCAGGGCAGTTTCGTACGCCGGTTCGAAGCCGAGTTCGCGGCACGTCTGGGCGTGCCCCACGCGCTCGCGGTCTCGAACGGCACGGTGGCCCTGCATCTGGCGCTGGCCGCCTTCGGCATCGGACCGGGCGACGAAGTCGTTGTCCCCAACCTCACCTTCGCCGCGACGATCAACGCGGTCATCTATACCGGCGCGACGCCGGTCATCGTCGACGTGGCACCCGATACCTGGAACATGGATCCCGACGCGTTCGTTGCCGCGATCACGCCGCGCACGAAGGCCGTCATCCCGGTCCATCTCTACGGCCAGCCCGCCGACATGGCGCCGATCTGCGCGATCGCGAAGCGGCGCGGAATATTCGTCGTCGAGGACGCGGCGGAAGCCGTCGGATCGAAGCTCGAAGGTACGGCGTGCGGCGCCATCGGCGACTGCGGCACGTTCAGCTTCTATTCGAACAAGCTGATCACGACCGGCGAAGGCGGCATGGTCGTCTTCAAGGACGATGCCGTCGCGGCACGCGCGCGCATGCTGCGCGACCACGGCATGAATCCCTCCAAGCGCTACTGGCACGACGAGGTCGGATTCAACTACCGCCTGACCAACCTTCAGGCCGCCATCGGCTGCGCGCAGCTCGAACAGATCGACGGTTTCCTTGCCCGGAAGAAGAGCATCGCCGCGCGCTATGTCGCGCAGCTGGCCGGCACGCCCGAAATCGAGTGCCCGCACGTCATCGACGGGTTCGACAATTCCTACTGGGTCTTCTCGGTCGCCGTCGACCGCGCGAAAGTCGATCTCGACCGCGACGCGCTGATCGAACGGCTGTCGAAAGCAGGCATCGATTCCCGCCCGCTTTTCTACTGCCTGGACGAGATGCCGCCCTATCGCGGCTATTCCGGCAACCGCGCCTTTCCGGTCGCCAAGCGGCTGTCGGATACCGGGCTGAGCCTGCCGTCGTCGACATCGATCAAGGACGAGGAAATCGACTTCGTCGCAGGCACGTTCAAGCGGATCGTCGCGGCCCGCCGCCTCGCCCGATCCCTCGCCGCCTGACGGCCCCGTGGCCCCGCCCGCAAGGGCGTTTCGCGACTCGATCCCTGCATGCTAGGAGACTCGGCATTCTGAAATGCCGGAGTCGCCATGTCTTCCGTCCGCATACGTCGCGCGCTGATCTCGGTCTCCGACAAGACCGGCCTCGTCGAACTGGGCAAGGCGCTTGCCCGCCACGGCGTGGAAATCCTGTCGACCGGCGGATCCGCCAAGGCGCTGGCGGATGCCGGCGTCGCGGTCAAGGAAGTGGGCGCCCACACCGGCTTTCCCGAAATCATGGATGGCCGCGTCAAGACGCTGCACCCCACGGTGCATGGCGGCATCCTCGCAAGGCGGGATTCGAAGGACCACATGGGGGCGATGGAAACGCACAAGATCGCGCCCATCGACCTCGTCGTCGTCAATCTCTACCCGTTCGCGGCGACGGTCGCCAAGGGTGCGGGCTTCGACGAGTGCATCGAGAACATCGACATCGGCGGGCCGGCGATGATCCGTTCGGCCGCCAAGAACCACGAGTTCGTCGCCGTCATGGTGGAGCCCGGCCAGTACGCGGGCCTGCTCGCCGAGATGGACGCGCAGGGTGGTGCGACGTCGCTGGAACTGCGCAAGCGCTATGCCGCCGCGGCCTACGCGCATACCGGTGCCTATGACGCGATGATCTCCGGCTGGTTCGCCGGCCAGCTCGGCGAGACGTTCCCCGAGCGGCTGAACCTGACCGTGACGCGCCGCCAGGCGCTGCGCTACGGCGAGAACCCGCACCAGGACGCGGCGTTCTATGTCGACGGAACGAACCGCCCCGGTGTGGCGACCGCGCGCCAGCTGCAGGGCAAGGAGCTTTCCTACAACAACCTCAACGACACGGATGCCGCGTTCGAGGCGGTGGCCGAGTTCGAGAGCCCCGCCTGCGTCATCGTCAAGCACGCCAACCCGTGCGGCGTGGCGCTCGGGTCCGGCCTGCACGACGCGTATCTGAAGGCCCTCGCCTGCGACCCCGTCTCGGCCTTCGGCGGCATCGTGGCGGTCAACCGCACGCTCGATGCCGCGACCGCCGCCGAGATCGCCAAGATCTTCGTCGAGGTGATCGTCGCCCCCGACGCCGACGAGGGTGCGCGTGCCGTGCTCGCGGCCAAGAAAAACCTGCGCCTGCTGCTGACCGGCGCCATGCCCGATCCGCTCGCCAAGGGCATGACGGTCAAGACGGTGGCGGGCGGCATGCTCGTGCAGTCACGCGACGCCGGGCGCGTGGCCGCCGGCGATCTCAAGGTCGTCACGAAGCGCCAGCCCACCAAGGCCGAGCTCGACGACATGCTGTTCGCCTTCCGTGTGGCCAAGCACGTGAAGTCGAACGCGATCGTCTACGTCAAGGATGCCGCGACGGTCGGCATCGGGGCCGGCCAGATGAGCCGCGTGGATTCCTCGCGCATCGCCGCGGCGAAGGCCGAAGAAGCCGCGAAGGCCGCCTGCGAGAAGCAGAGCCGCTGCATCGGTTCGGTCGTCGCGTCCGACGCGTTCTTCCCGTTCGCCGACGGGCTGCTGGCGGCGGCGGCGGCGGGTGCGACCGCGATCATCCAGCCGGGTGGCTCGATGCGCGACAGCGAAGTGATCGCCGCGGCCGACGAGAAGGGCCTCGCGATGGTCATGACCGGGATGCGGCACTTCCGCCATTGATTTGCCAGCCTACTGCCTTTGTGTTACATGTAACACGAGGAGCAAGGCAATGCGTGCACCGACAAAGCCGAAAACGAATGTGAAGCGGGTCGCCGCCCATCGCGCGCGCCTGCGCCAGGCTGGCCTGCGGCCGATCCAGATTTGGGTCCCCGATACCCGTATGCCGGGGTTCGCCGCGGAAGCCCGGCGCCAGTCACTCCGGGTGGCAAAGGCGCGCGGCGAATCGCAGGATCAAGCATTCATTGATTCGATTTCCGAACACGATCCGGCGTGAAACGCGGTGAAATATGGACGGTCGCTGGTGACGGCGACTACACCGGCAAACCGCGACCTGTCGTCATCATCCAAGACGACAGATATGTTTCGACCGTATCGGTCACGGTCGCGGTATTCACAAGCACGGTCGTTGACGCCGAAATGCTGCGTATTCTCATCGTGCCGTCGCCCGGCAACGGCCTGAAGTCTGAAAGCTACCTGATGGTCGACAAAATCACGACCGTCCGGCGCGCAAAACTTGGCAGACGCGTGGGGCGCCTCGATCCGACCGACATGCAGCGGTTCGAGCGCGCTCTCGTTGTCTTCCTCGGCATCGCGCACTAGATGCGAGATTTCAAGAGGTTGTCCATCACAAGAAGGCCCGCCTGACACCGCATAGTCGAGCCGAACTGGCGCGGCGGCGCTATCAGGCCATCGTTCCGGCGATCTGCGTCAGACCCATCGCGACGGAGAGCAGGTCCGAACCGCCCGCCAGGCGGGCGGACGGTGCGGCCTGAGCTATCGCCGCGCGGACGGACGGCACCCGGCTCGACCCACCGGTCAGGAAGACCGTGTCGATGGCGGACGGCGCAAGGCCTGCGGCGGCAATGCAATCAAGTGCAGTCGTGCGCAACCGGTCGATGCGGGACTCGATCGCGCGGTTGAACGCGGTACGTATCGCTGCGGCTTCGAGATCCGCTTCGAGGAAATCCAGCGGGATGGCTGCGCGGTCGTCGGCGCTCAGCGCGAGCTTGGCGTCCTCCACGGCGAACGCCAGACGGTGGCCAAGCCGCTGGCGCAGCACCTTGAGCAGGCGCTCCACCTTCTCCGGCTCGCAGGCGAGCGTGACCAGTTCGACGACCTCGCGCTCGTTCCTGTAGCCATAGGCGAAATTGATCGTCGGCCATGCGGCAAGCTCGTGATAGAGCGCGCTCGGCATCGGCAGGTCCTTCTCGACGAGCTGCGTGCCGAGCCCGAGGAGCGGCATCACCGCGGCGAGGCTCAGTGCGGCATCGAAATCGGTTCCGCCGACGCGAAGACCTGCATTCGCGAGCACGTCGCGGCTGCGGTCTGCGCGTTCGCGGTGCTGCGGGCCGACACGGATGACGGAGAAGTCGCTCGTCCCGCCGCCGATGTCGGCGATCAGCGCCAGTTCCTCGCGCCGGACCGTCAGCTCGTAGTTCCGCGCGGCCGCGATCGGCTCGTACACGAACGCGACATCGCGGAAGCCCGCACGCCGCGCGATGGCCTCCAGGACGCCCTGTGCGCGCGCGTCGGCCGCATCGTCGCCGTCGACGAAGCGCACCGGCCTGCCATGCACGACGGATGCGATCTCGTGGCCCGCGAACGCCTCGGCCTTCTTCTTCAGGTGCCGCACGAAGATCTCGACGATCCGCGTCAGCGGCACCTTGCGGCCGGCAAGGATCGTCTCCTCGTCGATCAGCGATGAACTCAGGATCGACTTCAGCGCCCGCATGAGCCGTCCGTCGGTCTGCGCGACATAGGCCGCGATGGCCTCGTTGCCGAACAGCGCGCGGCCCTTCTCCTCGTAGTCGACGAACACGGCGCTCGGAATCAGCGTGGCGCCCGCCTCGACGGGTACGAGGGCCGCGGCTCCGTCGCGGAACACGCCGATCGCCGAGTTCGACGTCCCGAAATCCAGACCGCAAGCGATCATGTCCGTCCTCAGGCCGGCGCCAGGACCGCGGCGAACTGGTCGCCCCTGCCCTCGGCATTCAGCGTGCGGGCCTGCGTTTCCCAGCCATCGAGCTCGGCAGGCGCGAACATCGGCTTCTTCTTCGAATGCGCGTCCGGCGAATTCATCGGCACGTCGCGCCGGTACATCTCCGATCCCCAGAACTGGAAGCCGTCGGAATCGTCCGCGATCCGCGCGATGCGAAGGCCGTGCGCCTCGGCCAGCCGGCGGAAGCTGTCGCGGCTGAACAGGAACAGGTGACGGGGCGCGTCGAGCTGCACCCAGTCGATGCCGTAGGTCTCCCACGCCAGCGACGAACAGGTCGGCACGCGGATCAGCACATGGCCGTCTTTGGCGACGAGGCGGCGCGCCCCTTCCATCGCCGCGTGCGGATCGGGCAGATGCTCGAAACTGTGGTGGAACATGACGAGGCGATAGCTGCCGGAAACGGAATCGAGCGTGGCCTTGCGCGCGATGATCCTGCCGTCGAGCGAAACATCGGCGTCGAGATGCGGGTCGATGCCTTCGGCGCGCGCGAAGCCGAACTGCCGCAGGCGTGCGACGCGCGCCCCTTTGCCGCAGCCGACATCGAGGATCGAATCGTCCTTCGCGATGCCGAGCTCGCCCAGCAGGCGCATCTCGGGATTGGGCTTCAGCGCGTGGCAGGCCCAGCCAAGCAGCCCGCCGTCGCGCGAATAGGCCCAGCCGGCGGCGAGCCGCCGTTTCCAGCTCGGCTTCTTCGGCAGGCCGCCATCGAGGCTGTAGTAGCCGGCGGGATAGTGCCGCGCCAGATCGGCCGGGATGTCGGCGATCTGCAGGCAGCCGCACGTGCCGCATTCGAAATAGCCGAAGTGCTCGCGCGAGCCGTACATCATCTCGCGCGCGGCATGGTGTGCCTTGGGCGCACCCCCGCAGATCCGGCAGATATCCGTCATCGGGGCTTTCTAGCGGAGATCCGCCACCTTGCGCCACAGCACGATCAGGCCGACGAGGAAAAAGGGCAGGATCGTCGCCATGCCCGCACGCTGGCTGTCGAACGCGAGCGTGACCGTGCCCAGGATCGCCGGCCCCATGAAGGCGGTGATGCGGCCCGAGAGTGCAAACAGGCCGAAGACCTGCGTGCGGTGCTCGGGCGGCGCCATGCGCGCGGCGAGCGAGCGGCTTGCCGCCTGCACCGGCCCGAAGAACGGGCCGATCAGTACGCCAAGGATCCAGAAGGCGGTCTTCGATTCGACCACGAGAAGGGCGGCCCCGATCGCGGTCAGGCAGACAAGTCCGATGGCGATCGTGCGGCGCGAGCCGATTCGGTCGTCGATCCACGCGAAGGCGAAGGCGCCAAGGCCGGCCGACAGGTTCAGCGCGATGCCGAACACGATGACCTCCTCGAGCGCCATGCCGAAGCTGCCGGCGGCATAGATGGCGCCGAAGGCGAACAGCGTGGTGAGGCCGTCGGTATAGATCATGTTGGCGGCAAGGAACCACGCGATGTCGCGGCGCGCGCGCAGGAAGGCGAGCGTGCCGCGGATCTCGGCCAGCCCCTTGCGCAACGCCCCGGCCCAGCGTTCGCGCGGGCCGGTCTCGCGCAGCACCAGGAAAACCGGCAGCGAGAAGACCGCCCACCACAATGCCGTGAAAGGTCCCACGATCCGCACGTGCTCGGACGCGGACCGGTCGAGGCCGAGCGGCGGCGACGGGTTCTGCACGAAACCCACGAGGAGCACGCCAAGGCACACGATGCCGCCGACATAGCCCAGCCCCCAGCCCCAGCCCGACACGCGCCCCAGCCGCTCGGGCGAGGCGACCTTGGGCAGCAGCGAATTGTAGAAGACCGTCGCGATCTCGAACGCCACCGTCGCGACGCCGAACGCGACGAGAGCGAAGAGTACATCCGCCGGATCCGGGCGCACGAACCACAAGGCGACGCACGCGGCGATCGCGATGGCGGTGAAGAAGGCGAGATACGGTTTCTGCCGTCCGCCATGGTCGGCGATGGCGCCGACGACCGGGGCGAGGATGGCGATGCACAGGCCGGCGATGGCCGTCGCATGGCCCCACATCGCGGTCCCGGTCACCGGATCGGGAGCAACACCTTGCGTGAAATAGGTGGCGAACACGAATGTCGTGATGACCGCCGGGAAAGCCGACGACGACCAGTCGTAAAGGCACCACGCGGCGACGGCACCCTTGCCGGAATCCGGACCCTGCTTCACCCGGCCACCAGCGCGCGCAGTTCGCGCCCGGCGACGGTGAGGGCCGCGAGATCCGCGGCCCCGCTGGCGCGCAGTTCGACGACCAGCGCTTCATAGCGCGCGAGCGGCACCGCATGGACGGCAAGATACGCGGCCGCCGGATCGTCGGCGGTTCCGTGTGCGGCAAGCGCGCGCCCGACAAGCTCGGCCTGCTGGGAATAGAGATCGTCGACCGTCGCTGCGACGGCACGGACCTGCCAGGCATTCTGTGCCGGGATCCTCGCGGCCGTGTCGCGCAGCCAGTCGAAGCCCAGCCTTGCGCCGAACGCGAAATAGCAGCGCGCGACCGTATCGATGGGGGCCTGCGCGTTCTGGGCGATGCGCACGAGATCGAGGCCGGCGCGCAGGTCGGCAAGCCCGGCAATGCCGGCAGCGAGGTCGGCGGGAACGCCGGCCGCCGCCAGCTTTTCCTGGCGCGCGGCGAAAGCGGCCTTGCGGCCTTCGTCGAGCGTCTCGGAAATACCGCGCTTCAACCCGTCGATCCCGCCGCCGAACACGGCGAGAGCCGCGGCCACGTCGATGCGGCCCGGGATGTGCCGCAACAGCCATGTCGTCGCGTGGTCGAGGATCGACATCGTCTCGCGCAGCATCGCGTACTGGATTTCGGCCGGCACCTTGTTGTCGAGAGTTTCGATGGTGCCCCACATGTCGCGCAGGCCGAAGACCTGGCGCGCCACGATGTAGGCGCGCGCCACCTCCGCCGGCCCCGTCCCGCAGCGCTCGCCGACCTCGTGCACGAAGGCGATGCCGGCGCGGTTGACGATCGAGTTGGTCGCCACGGTCGCGATGATCTCGCGCCGCAGGCGGTGGCGCAGGATCGCGTCCTTGTGGTCGCGGCGAAGTTCGCGCGGGAAATACTTGACCAGGTCGTCGACCAGATAGGCGTCGTCGGGCAGGTCGCCGGCGAGCAGGTCGTCGTAGAGCGCCATCTTGGCGTAGGCGAGCATGACGGCAAGCTCCGGCCGAGTCAGGCCCTTGCCCGCCCCCACGCGCGCGGAAATCTCGTCGTCGTCGGGCAGATATTCGATCGCCCGGTTGAGACGGCCGGTCTTCTCCTGCGCACGCATCAGCCGCGCGATGCGGTCCACGCCCGAAGCACCGTCGATCTCGGCAAGGCTCAGCGCCTGGGTCTGCAGGTAGTTGTCGCGCAGCACCTGCAGGCCGAGCTCGTCGGTCATGCGCGCCAGCAGCGCATCGCGCTGCTTCAGCGTCATGTCGCCGCGCTGGATCACGTCGCCGAGCAGCACCTTGATGTTGACCTCGTGGTCGGACGTGTCCACGCCGGCCGAATTGTCGATGGCGTCGGTATTGATCCGCCCGCCCTTGCCGCCGGCACCGGCCAGCGCGTACTCGATGCGCCCGCGCTGCGTGCAGCCGAGATTGGCGCCCTCGCCGATCACGCGCGCGCGGATCTCCGATCCGTTGACACGGATCGAATCGTTGGCGCGGTCGCCGGCATCGGCGTTGGACTCGCCTGCCGCCTTGACGTAGTTGCCGATGCCGCCGAACCACAGCAGGTCCACCTCGGCCTTCAGCATCGCCTTCATCAGCTCGAACGGCGTGACGCTGTCGGCGGCAATGCCGAACAGCGCCTTGACCTGCGCCGACAGCTTGATCGACTTGGCCTTGCGGTCGAACACGCCGCCACCTTCGGAGATGAGCTTGGTGTCGTAATCCGCCCACGACGAACGCGGCAGCTTGAACATCCGCTCGCGCTCGGCGAAGGCCCGGCCGGCATCGGGGCTGGGGTCGAGGAAGATGTGGCGGTGGTCGAAAGCACCCACCAGCTTCGTGTGCGGCGAGCGCAGCAGGCCGTTGCCGAACACGTCGCCCGACATGTCGCCCACGCCCACGCAGGTGTGCGCGGCTTCCTGCGTGTCGAGGCCCAGCTCGCGGAAGTGGCGCTTGACCGCTTCCCAGGCCCCGCGCGCGGTGATGCCCATGCCCTTGTGGTCGTAGCCGGCCGAGCCGCCCGAGGCAAACGCGTCGCCCAGCCAGTGGCCGTATTCGACCGAGATCGCGTTGGCGATGTCGGAGAAGGTCGCAGTACCCTTGTCGGCCGCGACGACGAGATAGGGATCGTCGGCGTCGCGCCGGTGCACGTTCTTCGGCGGCACGATGCCGCCGGGCGAGATGTTGTCGGTGATGTCGAGCAGGCCGCGCATCATGATCCGGTAGCAGGCGATCCCTTCGGCCTGGAACGCCTCGCGGCCGGCTTCGGGGGCCGGCGGTTTCTTGACGAAGAAGCCGCCCTTCGAGCCGACCGGCACGATGACCGCGTTCTTGACCATCTGCGCCTTGATGAGGCCGAGGATCTCGGTGCGGAAATCCTCGCGCCGGTCCGACCAGCGGATACCGCCGCGCGCGACCTTGCCGCCGCGCAGGTGGACCGCCTCGACGCGCGTCGAATAGACCCAGATCTCGACCAGCGGGCGCGGCAGCGGCAGCTCGTCGATCTTCTGGCTGTCGAACTTGATCGACAGATAGTCCTTCGGCCTTCCGTCGGCGCCGGCCTGGAAATAGTTGGTGCGCAACGCGCACTGCAGAAGGTTGAGGAAGCGGCGCAGGATGCGGTCTTCGTCGAGATTGGCAACGCCATCCAGCATGTGCGCGATCTCGACGGCGAGCCCGCGCTCCTTCATCTCGCGGTCCTTGTCCGCGGCCGGATCGTGGCAGGCGAGGAAGAAATCGACGAGCCGGCGCGCGATCTTCGGATGGTGCGCCAGCGTGTCTTCCATGTAGCTCTGGCTGAACGTGATGCCGGCCTGGCGCAGATATGCCGCCAGTGCGCGCAGGACCGTCACCTCGCGGATCGACATCGCGGCCCCGAGGACGAGCCGGTTGAAGCCGTCGGAGGCCGCCTCGCCCGCCCACACGGCGGCGAACGCACCCTCGAACAGCGGCTTCAGGCGCGCGACATCGAGATCGCGCATCTCGCGCGCGACGAGCGATATGTCGTGCATGTAGACGTCGCCGGCGGGTCCTGCGGCGGCCGCATCGAGCGGCTGGATGCGGAACGGGTCTTCCGTCATCACCTTGAGGCCCATGCTCTCCAGCATCGGCAGCACGTCGGACAGCGGGACCGGCGCGTTGCGGTGGAAGATGCGCAGGCGAAGCTCGCTCTCGGAAGCCTCGACCGGGCGGTAGAGATTGAGGGCGAGCGACGTCTCGCCGGCCAGCGTCGTCTCGACGAGGGCGATATCGCCGACCGCCTGCTCGGGCGTGAAATGTTCGCGGTAGGCGGCCGGGAACGCGGCCTGGTAGCGGCGCAGGCGGGCAAGGCCCTTCTCCTCGCCTTCCGCGGCGATCAGAGCGTCCTTGAGCCGGTCGGCGAAGCCGCGCCCGGCCTCGACCAGTTCGGCCTCGACGTCTTCCACGCGCACATCGGGCACGGCACCGGGCGTCAGCCCGACGATGAAGTGGCAGCGCACGAGCGCGCTGTCGTCGGAGAGCTGCACGTAGAAGGCCGACTTACGGCCCGCATAGGCCTTGGCGAGGATCGCGTGGAAGCGGTCGCGCAGTTCGGTGTTGAAGCGGTCGCGCGGCACGTAGACGAGCGCCGAGATGAAGCGGTCGAACGCGTCGCGGCGCAGGAAGAGCGCGATGCGCTGGCGTTCCTGCAAACGCAGGATGCCCAGCGCGATGTCGTAGAGCTCGTCGACCGAGCTCTGGAACAGTTCCTCGCGCGGATGGGTCTCGAGGATGTGCTGGAGCGCCTTGGCGTTGTGCCCGTCGGCCGAGAAATTCGCCTTCTTGACGACGGCGACGACCTTGTCGCGCAGCAGCGGGATCTCGCGCGGGCGCTGCATGTAGGCGGCCGACGTGAACAGGCCGAGGAACACCTTCTCGCCCACGACGATGCCATCGGGGCCGTAGACCTTGATGCCGATCGCGTCGAGATAGGCCGAGCGGTGGACGGTCGAGCGGCGATTGGCCTTGGCCACGCGCAGCACGTCGGGGGCGCGCACGAAATGCTGTAGTGCAGGCAACTCGGCGATGCGGCGCAGCACGTCGAACACGACGAACTCGGAATTGCGCGCGAGCCCGAGCCCGCGCTCGGCGTTGACCACGCTGCGGAAGGTCGTGCCCTCGCCGTGATACGCGTACTCGCGATAGCCCAGGAACGTGAAATTGTCGGCAGCGAGCCACGACAGGAAATCGCGCGTCGTGGCGATTTCGGCGGCCGGCCGCGGCGGCGGCGCGGTGTCGAGCCCGTCGAGCACCTCGCGCACACGCGCCAGCATCTGGCGCCAGTCGGCCACGCACGCACGCACGTCCGCGAGCACGCCTTCCACGCTCGTGCGGATCGAATCGAGCTGCGCCTGGTCGCCTTGAGCATCGATCTCCAGATGCATGAAGCTTTCGCGGCCCGCTCCGTCGGCAAGCGCCGTCGCCGTCCCGGTCGCGTCGCGCGCCACGGGAACGACCGGATGGATGACGAGATGCACCGACAGGTCGCGCCGGTTGATCTCGGCCGTGATCGAATCGACCAGGAACGGCATGTCGTCATTGACGATCTCGACGACCGTATGGGTCGAGGCCCAGCCATGTTCGGACAGGCGCGGGTTGTAGACCCGGACCTTGGCGGTGCCGGCGGCGCGCGTGCGCCCGTATGCCCAAAGCGCGATGGCCGCCCCGTAGAGATCGTCGGGCGTGCGCTCCGCAAGATCGTCGACCGCGACGTTCGCATAGAACCTTCGGATGAAGGCTTCGGCCGTTTCGGCGCTGGCGATGGCGCCGCCGGCCGGCAGGCGCTGGCGGACCATCCCGGCGAGCCGGTCGAGGATCTCGGTCTTTCGAGCTTCGTCGCGCTTCGACATGGACGCATCCCCCGTCCGGCTTCGCGCCGGCGGGGCCAGCATAACGCCGGGACTTGGCCTGCCAATACCCCTATTTTACAGTCATTTAGTGATGATTTGTTGCGTATCGCTGGCGCCTCGGGCATTTTCCGGTAACATGCGGTAACACGCGGTAACAATCGGGCCAACCCCGGGGAATAGCGCGGGTATCTCCGCCGTTCGACTCTACGAACCGGCGGAGGAACTCGAGGAAATGGCCCACCTGACGATGACCACTCCAGCCAACGAGATGCCTCTCTTGCCCGATTCCGCACCCCTCCGTTTCGAGCCGCCGCCGAATGCCGCTTCGTGGGTACCGGCGCTTGCGTGGATGACCCGCAACTTCCATCCCAAAGGCACCGACCGGCTCGTGCGCGCCCTCCATCCGCCGGGCAATTCGCGCCCCGTGCGCACCGTGCTCGACTACGACGAGGGGATGGTCATCAACATCGACACCCACTCATTCCTCGAGTGGTACATCTATTTCTACGGCGCCTTCCGCCCGCAGATCTCGAAGCTGCTCAACCGCATGCTGCGCCCGGGACAGGTCGCGTTCGACATCGGCTCGAACATCGGCATGCACGCGATGATCATGGCCAACCGCGTGGGCCCCACCGGCCGCGTGCACGTGTTCGAGCCCGATCCGCATCCGCTGGGCCGGCTCAAGGCGAACCTCGCCCTCAACGGTCTCGACAACGTGACGCTCAACCAGGCGGCCGTCGCC
Organism: Tagaea sp.; assembly: GCA_965279525.1. Lineage (GTDB taxonomy): Bacteria > Pseudomonadota > Alphaproteobacteria > CACIAM-22H2 > CACIAM-22H2 > Tagaea. The sequence goes on from CBDIIB010000005.1 coordinate 892,463, forward strand.
GGGCGCACGGAAACGCGCCAGCTCTTCCTGCACGACGACACGATCGGCAACTTCGCCAACGCTTCGCTGCAGCAGTCGAATGTCGGCCGCTCGACCCGCTCGATCGACATGAAGGTGTGGAGCCTCGACGACTATGTCGCGGCCAACCCGATTCCCCGCCTCGACGCGATCAAGCTGCTTGCGCAGGGCGAAGAGTGGAACGCGCTGCAAGGCGGCATGGAAACGATCAAGCGTTTCCGCCCGAAGATCTTCTTCCTCTGGGAACCGTCTTATTGGGCACGCCAGTCGCTGTGCCTGATGGATGCCGTGCGGCTGTTCCGCGAACTCGGCTACTCGACCTATCAGGTCGAGTTCGGCGCGCGCCGGCCGGTGACCGAAGAGATCCCGATGGGCCAGGTGCTGCTGGCCGTGCCGGACAGGCTCTGATTTTCAATTGAAGGGTCTCTGCGTTCCGCGGCGACTGGAGCGGGAAAAGGGATTCGAACCCTCGACCCTCACGTTGGCAACGTGATGCTCTACCACTGAGCTATTCCCGCCCGGTCGCCGTGGCGAAACGCGCCGGGATAATAGGACGCGGCGCCCCGATTGCAAGACCTAAAACGGGGGGTCTGGGGGGTTGTCTTGGCCCCTGAAAACCGCCATTTTCCCCGCGGGTTCCCTGCGACAGACATTCGGGATACGGGACGGATCATGGACCAGCTCATCGGGGCCGCGAAGGCCGGTGCCGCCGCGGCAGACCTCATCAAGGACTCGACCGACGACGCGTTCGAGCAGGACGTGATCGCCGCATCGGCCAAGGTTCCGGTCATCGTCGATTTCTGGGCACCGTGGTGCGGGCCGTGCAAACAGCTCGGACCCCTGATCGAGAAGGTCGTCAAGGAAGCGGCCGGCGCGGTCAAGCTCGTCAAGATCAACATCGACGAGAACCCCTATTTCGCGCAGCAGCTGCGCGTGCAGTCGATCCCCGCCGTGTTCGCCTTCAAGGCCGGCCGCCCGGTCGACGCGTTCCTCGGTGCCTTGCCCGAAAGCGACATCCGCAAGTTCGTCAAGAAGCTGGGCGGTGCCGCCGGCCCCTCGCCGATCGAGCAGGCGCTCGAACAGGCCGCCGCCGCGATGACGGCCGAAGACTTCGCGACGGCGGCGGCGATCTACGCCCAGATCCTCCAGCACGAACCGGCCAACGCCAAGGCGATCGCCGGCCTTGCCAAGTGCCAGATCGCGGCCGGCGATCTCGATGCCGCACAAGCGCTGCTTGACGCCGCCCCGCCCGAAGCCGTCAAGGATGCCGAAGTGCTCGCGGCACGCACGGCGCTCGACGTGGCGCGCCAGGGCGAGAAGGCGGGCGACGTGGCGCCGCTGCTCGCCAAGCTCGAACAGAACCCGGCCGACCACCAGACGCGGCTCGACGCGGCACTCGCCTTGTTCGCCGGCGGCCAGGCGGAAGCGGCGATCGACCAGCTGCTCGAGCTGTTCAGGCGCGACCGCGCCTGGAACGACGGGGCCGCGCGCGCCCAGCTCGTCAAGTTCTTCGAAGCGCTGGGCAACAGCCACGCCGCAACCGTGCAGGGGCGCAAGCGCCTTTCCTCGCTGATGTTCGCCTGACGCCGGAAGCGGGTCGCCCATGCCAACCACCGCCGGGCACCTGACCTTCGCCGACATGCCGGCAACGCTGCCGGTCTTCCCGCTGACCGGCGTCTTGCTGCTGCCGCGCGGCAAGCTGCCGCTCAACATCTTCGAGCCGCGCTATCTGGCGATGGTCGAGGACGTGCTCGGCACGCCCGACAAGCTGATCGGCATGATCCAGCCGACCGAGAAGGAGCGCAAAGGTGCCGTCCAGCCGCTCTATCCGGTGGGCTGCGCCGGGCGCATCACGAGCTGGTCGGAGACCGACGACGGGCGCTTCCTGATCCAGCTTTCCGGCATCGCGCGCTTCGCGCTCGGCGAAGAGATTTCCACGATGCGCGGCTATCGCCGCTTCCGCCCCGACTTCCAGCGCTTCGCCGGCGATTTCGAAGTGCCCGATTCCGGCGGCTTCGACCGCAAGCGGCTGCTCGCGGGCCTCAAGGCGTTTTTCGCGGCCGAAGGGCTGCAGGGCGACTGGGATTCGATCGAGCAGGCGAGCGACGAGCGCATCGTCAGCACGCTTGCCATGCTGTGCCCGTTCAGTGCCGAAGAGAAGCAGAGCCTGCTCGAATGTGCGACACTCGCCGACCGGGCCAAGGCGATGACCGGGTTCTGCGAGGCGCGCACCGCCGGCGGCGAGCCGCCGCCCGGCGCGCTGCGCCACTGAACCGACGAAGAGGGAGCGACCGCGATGGCCGAGAACGCGAACACCGACCGGGGCGGCGTCGATCCGCGGCTTCTGGAAATCCTCGTCTGCCCGGTCACGAAGGGGCCGCTGCGCTACGACGCGGCGAAGGCCGAGCTGGTCAGCGAGCAGGCGGGCCTCGCCTTCCCGATCCGCGATGGCATCCCGATCATGCTGGTCGACGAGGCGCGCCGTCTCGATGCGACCGCGCCGTGAGCGATTTCGCGGTCCGGCACCGGCCGACCGAGATCCGGCTCAAGAAGGCCGAGAAGATCCTCGAGGTCGACTATGACGACGGCACGCGCGTGACGCTGCCCGCCGAACTGCTGCGCGTGGAAAGCCCGTCGGCCGAAGTGATGGGCCACGGGCCGGGCCAGAAGACGATCGTGCCGGGCCGCGCGGAAGTGGGGATCATGGATCTCGAACCCGTCGGCAACTACGCGATCCGCATCAAGTTCGACGACCTGCACGATACCGGCATCTACAGCTGGGACTATCTCTACGCGCTGGGGGCCGACAAGGACCGGCTCTATGCCGAATATCTCGCGGCCCTCGAGCGCATGGGCCTGTCGCGCGACCCGCGCGCGAAGAAGGCGAAATGACCCGCGTCGCCGCCATCCTCGCGGGCGATCTCGACGCGCTCGTCCCGCTGTTCGATGCCTATCGCGTCTTCTACAAGCAGCCGTCCGACCCGGCACTCGCGCGCGACTATCTCGCCAAGCGCCTGGGTGCGGGCGAATATGTCGGCTTCCTCGCGCGCGATGCGGCTGGTACGGCCATCGGCTTCGCGCTGATGTCGCAGACCTTCTCGTCGGTGGGCCTGAAGCGCATCTGGCTGCTCAACGACCTGTTCGTCGATCCTGCGGTGCGCAAGTCGGGTGCGGGTGCAGCACTGATGAAAGCGGTCGAGGATTTCGCCGGCACGACCGGGGCGGGCCGGCTCGACCTGTTCACCGCGCGCACCAACGCGACGGCTCAGGCCGTCTACCGCCGAGCCGGCTGGACCGAAGACACGGACTATCTGCGCTTCCAGAAAAGACTGTAAACCAACGCCTATTCGGCGACGGCCGGCACCGGCCGGGTGGTGCGCAGGATGAAGTCGGGCAGGCCCTGCCCCATCGAATGCTCGAAGCGCATCGCCGCACGGCCCGGATTGAACTGGATGCCGAGCTGGGCGCGCACCGAACGTTCCACTTCCTCGCGAAGCTCGACCAGCTTCTCCGACGACAGCGCGTCGGTGAACACGAACGCCTTGTAGCCGCCGTTGGGATCGCCCTTGTAGTAGTCCGGCGTCGTCGTGAAATCGACCTCGTAGGCGTGCAGCTTGTCGCCGGTCTTGGGCTGGGTATAGGTCCACACGCCGGGCAGCTTCTCGTGCGGCACCGCCATGTCGTAATAGGGCGTGCCCGGATAGGTCGTGATGATCGTGCAGTCGAAATCGTCGACCTTCATGCGCACGAGCCAGTCGCGGATGTCGAGGACCGAGGCTTCCGTTTCGCCCGGATGGCCGACCGACATCAGCGCCTTGACCTTGAGGCCGTGGCGTTTGGCGATCTCGACCGCGCGCGTGTTGTCTTCGAGCGACGCGCGCTTCTGGATGTTCTCGAGGATGCGGGGGTTCGCGGCCTCGAAGCCGCACAGCAGCCAGCGGAAGCCCGCGCGGTACATCGCGGCGGCCTGCTCGTCGGTGAACAGCTCGGCCTTGACGAAGCCGCGCAGGCGGAACTCCACGCCCAGGCGCTTCTGCAATGCCGTGAGCGAATCCATCAGCTCGACCATCGATTTGCTGACGTTGAGCTCGTCGTCGTAGAACATGAAGCCGGTATAGCCGTAGGCGCGGTGCAGGTCCTCGACCTCGCGCACGATCTGCGCGGTGGGCCGCGTGCGGATCACGCGCAGGCTCTTCGAATTGCGCCCGCCGCAGAAGCCGCAGTTGAACGGGCAGCCGAGCTGCGCGATCAGGCTCGTCGCGGGGAAGGATTCGACCGAATACTTGTAGCTGGCGAGGTCGACGAGATGGCGGGCGGGCACGGGCGTGCGCGAATAGAGCGCGTCGTCCATGAAGAAGCCGCCCTTCATGTCGTCGCCGTCGACGACGCGCGGCGGTTCGGCCTTGGTCAGGGCCGCGAAGACGGCAAGCTCGCCGTCGCCCGCGACCAGCACGTCGAACAGCGATTCGAGCTGGGCGGCCGCCTTGGACGCGCGGCCGCAGCCGGCCCGGGCGAGCTTGTTCTCGAGCTTCACGGCCGCATAGGTGAGGGTGACGTGCGGGCCGCCGAGGATCAGGCGTGCGTCCGGGCGCACCTCGCGCAGCCGGCGCGCGATCGCGGCGACGGCGGGCAGCTGCGGCGTGGTCGCCGTCAGCCCGAAGACCGTATCGTTCGACGCGCGCGCCCAGGATTCGAGCGCTTCGAGATAGTTCGCGATGCCCGAGAGATCGAGCAGGTTGACCCGCACGCCCTTGCGTTCGAGGGCGGCCGCGACCTTCAGGATCCCGAGGCTGACGAAGACGCGCTCGTCGAGCAGGAACGCCGACGGCGGAATGACAAGCGTGACCGATGCGTGCAACTCGGCAAGCCGGGACGGGACGAGGTCGGGCGCAAAATCGACCGGTTCGCTGATCGGCGCTACGCGCATTGGGGATTCTCTGGCTTCGGGACGCAAATTGCCGCTTTCGCGAAATATAGGTGCGCGATCATGAAAAGGATATAGGTCCGCGAACATAAAATGCCAACACTAGGAATGTTCGCCGGACCGGCGACCGGCCTTCGCGGCCATCGTCAGGACCTGCTCGATCCCGTCGGCGAACGCCTGCGCGCCATAGCGCGGCCCGATCCACACGCGGGCGGCCTCGCCGAGCCTTGCGCCGAGACCCGGCTCTTCCATCAGCCGCGCGATGGCGGCGGCAAGCCGGTCGGGCTGACCGGGCGGATAGAGCAGCCCGGTCCGGCCGTCCTCGATCAGCTCGGGCGTTCCGCCCGCATCGGTGCCGACGACCGCGCGGCCGGCGCGCATCGCCTCGATCGTGACGCGCCCGAGCCCTTCGCAGCGCGACGTCATCAGCACCGCATCCGCCTTCGCGAGCCGCGCGCCCAGCCGGTCGACATGGCCGTGGAACGAGACGTTCGCCGTGGCGCCTTCGCGGGCGGCGAGTGCGACGAGCTTCGCGGTGTAGCCGCGTCCGCCGGTGCCGAACAGATGGAGATGGACCTGGCGCCCGGCGCGCGCGAGGCGGCCGACCGCCGACACCGCATCGGCCTGCCCCTTCTGCGGATTGAGCGAACCCGGAAGCGCCAGATGGAAACGGCCCGCCGGTTCGAGATCGGGAACCTCCGCCGCCGGCGTGGGCGGAATGAAATAGTCGACCTTGACGATCTTGTCGGGCCGGATGCGGCCGGCGAAATGGCGGGCAAGCGCGTCGGACGGTGCGATGGCGCCCACGCACCAGCGGTCGAGCAACCGGCCCGTCGCCGCGTCGCCGAAATCGAAATGCAGGCTGTGGTCGGCCTTGCCGAACTCGTGCAGCCACCAGACATGCGGGATGCCGAGGGCGGCGGCCGCGCGTGCCGCCCCGCCGAACGTTGTCGACGCGGACAGCACCACGTCCGGCGCGAAGGAAGCGACGGCAGCACGCGTCGCGTCGGCGGTGCGCCAGTTCGACCAGATGTTCCGCCAGCGGCGCCGGCCGCGCGTGGAGGCCCACACGCCGATCGGCGCGACCCGCCATTCGACGCCACGCTTCTCGAGGGCCGCGACCATGCTGCCGTTCTCGGGCAGCAGCACGCCGGCCGTGAAGCCGCGCGGCGCAAGCGCGTCGATCGCCTCGACGATCGGGCTCGTGGCGCCGCCGAGATCGCCCTGATGTGCGACGTAGAGGACTTTCATGGATCCTGCCGAAATGCCGGCGCAACCATGTATGCCGGCCCGCCCGAAGTCCAGAATCGACCGGTGTTGACGGCTTGTTGACGGCCTGTTGACGGTCAACGTCCGTCAACTCGCAAGTCTTTGAATTTCCTCGATAGCCAGTTGACGGTTGACGTGACTCGCGTTTCGTTGACGAAACTTTTCGGCGAAATCCGGCATGTCGGCAAACGCCTACTTTTCCGGGTCGTGCGTGCACCAACGGCGCACCCAGTCGTCTGGCTCGAGACCATGCTTCTCGTGCTTGATGCCTTCGCAGCGCATCAAGATGCCGGGCAAGGGGATTGACAGATCCCGACCTGTCTCGACATCGACGATCTTTCTGCCGCTGATTTCGTTGTAGCTGCAGATCAGGATGGCATTGCGAAATATCTCGTAGCTCGCATAGTACGTGATGATGTGGACCGCGCCGTCTGGCAGAACTTCCGCCACATCGCGATCCGGTTGCCACGGCGGACCGTCGGTATGCTGGTCGAGCGATGCGCTGATGAACTTCAGCGATGGCTTCTCGGGATGCACGAGCGGACACTCGGTTTCCTTCGGCCACGCACCGGCCGGGACACAATCTGAGACCGAATACAGGAAAGCGCATGCGAAGATGATCAAGCGCATTGTTGGCCTCTATTCCCGGGTAGGCGGGCGGGCGGCCGGCGCCTGTGCCGTCTGCAGATCGGATGCGGCATCGCTCTCGCTCCGTTCGGCGACCAGCATCGCTTCGGCGCGCTCGTCGTTGCGGTGCAGGAGATTGCGCATCTGCGGTACACCGTCGCGGTCGGGGCGGAAATCCATCGTGCGGATGCCGGCGGGAACGATCCCGCCGGGCGTTTTGCCCAGGAACCGGCTGCGGCTGTCGTCGTCGCGCCGCGTGTCGAAACCGCGGCCCGCGTGGCCGGCAAGATCGAACCAGTCGGAAGCGGCGGCGAAGGAAGAAGCGGGCTGGCGCATGGGACACTCCGGGGTTGCAGTCATCCGGAATGTACCGCCTCAGAATTTATAGGTCAATAATCTTGTAGCAGTAATATTTTCTCCCTACGCGATCTCCCGCACCAGCTTGTGGGCGATGGCGGCGGCGAAATCGGCGTAGCGGCGCACGGGCACCACGAAGGCGCCGGGGCCGCCGATCACCTCGCGCCGGTAGATCGTGTCGAGATTCGGCTCGTCGGTCAGGATCGGCAGGCCGTTGATGCCGATGCCTGCCGCCACGGCCGCATCGCGCGCGTAGCGCGCCAGGCGGCCCTGGTTGTTCGAGCCGTCGCCCGACACGTCGATGACGTTGCGCAGGCTCGCGAACGGGCACTGCGCCAGCACGCCGCGCGCGTGGTCGATGGCCCCGCCCAGCGCCGTCGCGTCGTCGTCGGTCAGCCGCGGCTGGGCGGACAGGCGGGCGGCAAAGGCGTCGATGGCGGCCGGCCGGTCGAGCAGCATCCAGCCGATCGCCACATGCTGCACACGTGCACCTGCCCACTGGGTCATCGACACGGCGATGCGCTTTTCCCGGCCGCCCAGGATCGCCCGGCGCACGCGGTCGTTGCGGAAGGCGGCGGCATAGCCCTCGGCCTGCAGGCGGTATTCGCCCGCATCGACCGAGCGCGAACAGTCCACCGCGAGCACGAGGTTGACGTCGCTGGGCGGCAGGGTGAAAGGCTGGGTCGGGTCGATGCCGGCGGCCGGCTGGGCAATGCCGGGCCCCGCCCGGCCGGCGATTGCCAGGGCACCCAATCCCGCCAGGAAACGCCGGCGGGCCTTGAACGGGCGGATTGGGGCCATGCGAGCCTCCGATTGACGAAAGGATGCGCCCCGGCCCCCGGCCCCTGTCAAGGTCGATTGCCCCAAGCCCCGGAATTTGCGAGGTTCCCGCCCGTTCTGCTGGCCGAGGGCCCGACCATCCGCATCCTGCACGTCATCGCTTCGATCGCCGCCAGTACCGGCGGGCCGGCCCGCGCCGTCGTCGACATGGCGCGCGCGGTGGCCGCGCGCGGCCACGACGTGTCGATCTACACGACCGACCGCGACATGACGGCCGCCGAACGTGCCGCCCCGCCGCCGGACGACGGCGTCGAGCGCCATGTTTTCCCGCAAGGCTTTCCGCGCCTGTTCGCGACGAGCTGGCCGCTGGCGCGCGCGCTCGACGACGCGATCCCGAAGGCCGACATCGTCCATATCCATTCGCTCTACCTGTTCCATGTCTGGTACGCCGCACGCGTCTGCCGGAAGCACGGCGTGCCCTATATCCTGCGCCCGCACGGCTCGCTCGACCCGTTCTTGTGGAAGCGCCACCGCGCGCGCAAGAAGCTGCTCGAGCTTGCCTTCCAGGACCGCGTGATCGCGGGCGCCGCCGCCCTCCATTACACCGCCGAAGAAGAAATGCGCCTCGCCGCCCCCTACGTCCACGGTGCCAAGGGCGTGGTCGTGCCCAACGGGCTCGACATGGCGGCCTATGCCGAGCTGCCGCCCAAGGGCGGTTTCATCGCGCGCCATCCCGAACTTGCGGGCACGAAGCCCGTGCTGTTCCTGAGCCGCATCAATTTCAAGAAGGGGCTCGACGTGCTGATCCCCGCCTTCGCCAAGGCGCTGGCGGCCGACCCCGCCTTGCGCCTCGTCATCGCCGGGCCCGACGACGGCTACAAGGCGACGGCCGAAGGCTTCGCCGCTTCGGCCGGCGTGGCCGACAAGATCGTGTGGGTCGGCATGCTCGATGCTGCGGCCAAGCGCGACGCGTTTGCCGACTGCGCGCTGTTCGCGCTGCCGTCATGGAGCGAGAATTTCGGCATCGCCATCGTCGAGGCGATGGCGTGCGGCGTGCCGGTCGTGATCTCCGACCGCGTCAATATCTGGCGCGAGATCGAGGCGGCCGGTGCCGGCCTCGTCTCGCCGCCCGACGTGGACTCGGTCGCGGCGCACATCCTGCTGCTGGCGGGCGACCCGGCGCGTGCTGCGCGCATTGGATCGGCGGGGCGAAAGCTCGCCCAGGCGCGCTATGATTGGGCGAAGGTCGCGGTCGATCTCGAACGCGTCTATTCGGAGCATCGCCGCCAATGACGCCCGGTTCCGTCCCCGTCTCGGTCATCGTGCTGACGTTCAATTCCGCCGCGACGATCGGCGCCACGCTGGATTCGCTCGTCGGTCTCACGGACGACGTGCACGTGGTCGATTCAGGCTCGACCGACGAGACCCGCACCATCGTCGCCGCAAAAGGCGCGAAGCTCGTCGAGCATCCGTTCGAGAATTACGGCGCCCAGCGCAACTGGGCCATCGCGAACCTTGCGCTCGCACACCCCTGGCAGCTCCATCTGGATGCCGACGAACGGCTGACACCCGAGCTGAAGGCCGAGATCGCGGCACTACTGGCCACGCCCGTCGACGACGCGATCGGCGGCTTCTACGTGCCGCGCCTCGTGCATTTCCATGGCCAGCCGTTGCGCCACGGCGGCATGTACCCGATCTATCACATGCGCCTGTTCCGAACGGGGCGCGGGCGCTGCGAGGCGCGCAAGTACGACCAGCATTTCCACGCCGACGGGCGCACGGAAAAACTCGCGCACCCGATGATCGACGACATCCGCCTGACGCTGTCGGAATGGACGGTGCGCCACAATCGCTGGGCCGACGCCGAAGTCGACGAGATCCTCAATCCCGGCGGCGACGGCGTCATCGCGGCAGGCAGCGGCGATCCGGTCGCCGAGAAGCGGCGCGCGCGCGGCTGGTACTACCGCGCCCCCCTGTTCGCGCGCGCGTTCGCGCTGTTCTTCTACCGCTACGTGATCCGGCTCGGCTTTCTCGACGGCAAGGACGGGCTGGTGTTCTACGTTCTGCAGACGCTGTGGTTCCGCTTCCTCGTCGACGCCAAGCTGCGCGAGCGGCTGAAGACGGAGGGCCGCCGGTGAGCGATCCGTGCCTGTTCTGCGGCGAGCCCACGCGCGTGGCCGAGCCGCACATCGTCGACAACCGCTTCGGCTCGCCCGGCGAGTACGCGATCCATGCGTGCGCCGCGTGCGGCGGCCGGCAGACCTTCCCGCGACCCGATGCGCCGGCGCTGAAAGCACTCTACGAGCGCTGGTACAATTACGGCGGCAAGACCGACGCCGGATATGCGTCCGCCCGCGAGGCGTTCCTGTTCTCGCCCTTCTACCGGCTGATGCTCGCCCTCGACGGCGACGTTTCCTTCCATGCGGTGCCTGGCACCGGTCGGCTCATCGACATCGGCTGCAACGAGGGGCGCGGGCTTGCCCTCTATCGGCGCAACGGCTTTGCGGCTGAGGGGCTCGAACTCAACAGCCATGCGGCGGCGGCGGCACGCGCGCGCGGCTTCACCGTGCACGAGACATGGATCGAGGATTTCACGCCGGCGGCCCCCTTCGACGTCGCGGTGCTGTCCAACGTGCTCGAGCACGCGTCCGACCCGCGCATCATGCTGAAACACGTCAAGCGCATCCTGCGGCCCGGCGGCGAGGTATGGATCAGCCTGCCCAACGCCGAGTCCGCGATGATCGGTCTCGCCGGGCCGGACTGGATCAACTGGCACGTGCCCTTCCACATCGTGCATTTCACGCGTGCGCGCCTCACGCGCCTGCTCGAGGAAGAAGGCTTTGCCGTGCGCGGCGTGCGCAACGTCACGCCGGCGCTGTGGGTGGCGCAGAGCGCCATCGCGCGCCTGTGGCGCAAGGATCCGGCGGCGACGATCCGCCTGCAACGCAAGACGCTTCTCGTCGCTTCGTTCATGGCGATCGCGCGCGGCCTGCTGTTTCCCGTCCTGTGGGGCTGGAACCGCACGGGCCGCGGCGACTGCCTGGTCGTGCGCGCAAGGCGCGCCTGATGCGCATCCTCGTCCACGACTATCCGGGCCATGCGTTCCCCGTGCAGCTGTCGCGCGCCCTTGCCGCGCGTGGCCACACGGTGCGCCATCTGTCGTTCCCCGAGTTCGAAGCACCCAAAGGGCCGTTGGCGCGCAAGGACAGCGATCCCGCGAATTTCGAGACCGAGTTCCTCGACCTTGGTGAACCGTTCGCCAAGCACAGCTTCGTCAGGCGCTGGCGCCAGGAACGCCGGCTTGGCGTGCTTGCCGAGCGCGCCGTCGCGCGGTGGAAGCCGGACGTGGTGCTGGCCGGCAACGCGCCCATCGACGTGCAGGCCGGCACGATGCGCGGCGCCCATGCGGCCGGTGCGGGCTTCGTCTACTGGCTGCAGGACATCGTCGGCATCGCCATGCGCCGCATCCTCGGGCACCGGCTGTCGCTGCCCGGCACGCTGATCGGCATGGCCTACGAGTGGCGCGAGAAACGGATGCTGCGGGCATCCGATGCCGTCGTCTCGATCACGGCGGATTTCGAGCCGCTGCTGGAAGGCTGGGGTGTGGCGAAGGCGCGCATCCACACGATCGAAAACTGGGCCGCGCGCGAGGAGATCGCGTTCGCACCGCGCGACAACGCCTGGGCACGGACGCACGGGCTCGTCGGCAAGACCGTGTTCCTCTATTCGGGAACGCTCGGTCTCAAGCACGATCCGAGCCTGCTGCTCGACCTTGCCCGCACGCAGCCGGACGCCACGGTCGTCGTCAATTCCGAGGGCCGCGGGGCGGACTGGCTGCGCGCGAACGGCGATGGCGCGTCCAACCTGCGCGTCCTGCCCTTCCAGCCTTTCGCGCGGCTGGGCGAGGTGCTGGCCAGCGCCGACGTGCTGGTCGCGGTGCTCGAGCCGGATGCCGGGATCTTCTCGGTCCCGTCCAAGGTGCTCACCTATCTGTGCGCCGGACGGCCGCTGCTGCTGGCCGTTCCGCCCGCCAATCTCGCCGCGCGCATCGTGCTGCGCGAGGGGGCTGGGCTTGCCGCCGATCCGGGCGACCGGGCCGGATTCCTCGCCGCCGCCGGCAAGCTGGCCGGGGACCCCGCTTCGCGCGCCGCCATGGGCGCCAAGGCGCTGGACTACGCGGCGAAGACCTTCGATATTGCCGCAATTGCGGCACGATTCGACGCGATACTCGCGCACGCCGCACAACGACGGACGCCATGACCCAGCAGTTCGACACCGACCGTTTCTACGAATCCGAATTCGTCGAGCACCGCGCGGTCGCGGAAGCCACGCACCGCGCGCTCAAGAGCGAATTCGCCAGGCTGCTGGCGCAGGCCGTCGCGACGATCCGCAACGGCGGCAAGCTGATGTTCTTCGGCAACGGCGGCTCGGCGTCCGACGCGCAGCACCTCGCGACGGAGCTGACCGTGCGCTACGTCAAGAACCGCCCGGCGCTCGCGGCCATCGCGCTGACGACCGACAGTTCGGCCCTGACCGCGATCGGCAACGACATCGGCTTCCACCGCCTGTTCTCCCGCCAGATCGAAGCGCTGGGCAAGCCGGGCGATCTCGTCGTGGGCATCACCACGTCGGGCGTGTCGCCCAACGTGCTCGAGGCCTTCAGGGTCGCGAAGAAGATGGGCATCGCCGTCGCCTGCCTCACCGGCAAGACCGGCGGCGAGGCGAAGGCGCTTGCCGACATCTGCCTGATCGTGCCGTCCGGCACGACCGCGCGCATCCAGGAAATGCACATCACGCTGGGCCAGATGCTGTGCGGCGGGCTGGAGCTCGCACTCGGCATCGCCGACGGGCCGGACCCCTACGGCGCGCCATGACCGTCTACGCCGAACTCGCGGCCCTCGTGCCGAAGCTCAAGGGTGCCCGCGTCGTGTGCGTGGGCGACCTGATGCTCGACCGTTTCGTCTACGGCACGGCCGAGCGCATCTCGCCCGAAGCGCCGATCCCGGTCGTGCGCATCGAGCGCGAGGAATCGATGCTCGGCGGTGCGGGCAACGTCGTGCGCAACATCGTCGGGCTTGGCGGCGAGGTCGAGTTCGTCTCGGTCGTCGGCCAGGACCAGGCGGGGCGCGAGGTGCTCGGCCTCGTGGGCGAACTCGACGGCGTCGAGCCGCACCTGCTCGTCGAGCGCAACCGCGTGACGACGATCAAGACGCGCTTCATCGCGGGCCACCAGCAGATGCTGCGCGCCGACAGCGAGACCGATGTCCCCGTCGCCGACCCGATCGCGGAAGATGCCGCACGCCTGGTCTGCCAGGCGATGAAGAGCTGCACCGTCGTCGCCATCTCGGATTATGCCAAGGGCCTGCTGATCCCGCGCGAGATCGCCACGATCATCCACGCGGCCAAGGCCGCCAAGCGCACCGTCATCGTCGATCCCAAGGGGCGCGACTATTCGCGCTACAAGGGCGCGACGATCCTGACGCCCAACCAGCGCGAGCTTGCCGACGCCGCCCAGATGCCCGCCGACGACGACCGCGGCGTCGAGCTTGCGGCCAAGAAGATCCTGAAGATCACCGAGGCGCAGGCCATCGTCGTCACGCGCGGCGCCGACGGCATGAGCGTGGTGCCCGCCAAGGGCAAGGCGCTGCACCTGCCCGCCCTCGCGCGCGAGGTCTACGACGTGTCGGGTGCCGGCGACACGGTCGTCGCCACGCTCGCCACCGCCCTTGCCGGTGGCCTCAGCCTCGAACAGGCGGCACGCCTCGCGTCGGTCGCGGCCAGCGTCGTCGTCGCCAAGGTGGGCACGGCCGTCGCCTACTCGGCCGACCTGCTGCGGGCACTCCGCCACGACGACATCGCGACGGGCGAGCACAAGGTCGTCACGCTCGAACAGGCGATCGACGAAGTCGGCCGCTGGCGCCATCAGGGCCTCAAGATCGGCTTCACCAACGGCTGCTTCGACCTGCTGCATCCGGGCCATGTCTCGCTGATCGGCCAGGCGCGCGCCGCATGCGACCGCCTCGTCGTCGGCCTCAATTCCGACGCGTCGGTCAAGCGCCTCAAGGGGCCGAACCGCCCCGTGCAGGGCGAAGCCGCGCGCGCCTCGGTCATCGGCTCGCTCGGCCATGTCGATCTCGTCGTGATCTATGCCGAGGACACGCCGATGGAAACGCTGAACGCGCTGAAGCCCGACGTGCTCGTCAAGGGTGCGGACTACACCAAGGACAAGGTCGTGGGCGCCAGGGAAGTGGAAGGCTGGGGCGGGCGCGTCGTGCTCGCCAAGCTCGTCGCCGGCCAGAGCACGACCGCGACCATCGGGAAGATGGCGAAGTAGCCTAGCGCCTGGTCAGCGCCAGCGCGACGAATGCGCCGATCAGCAGCGCGCCCCAGACGCGGATCATCATGTCGGCGGGCAGCGACAGCAGCGTCGGCGCCAGATAGACGATCGCGCCCACGCCACCGGAAATCGCGGACAGGTTTGACCGCACGCGGCCGAGAATGTCCTTTTCGCATATCGCGATGAAGCGGCTGTCCGACAGCACCTTGGCAAGCGAGAAGAAGACGCCCAATCCCGCACAGGCCGCGAGGATCGTCGGCGCATCCGGCGCAAAGGAAAGTGCGACGAGTGCCGCTCCGAGTCCGCACACGCCCGCGACCGCGACGGTCTCGCGCGGCTGACCACGGCGCAGGTAGCGCGCGAGCCCCAGCGCCGTCACGAACGCGCCGACGGACCAGAGCGCGTCGCCGGCACCGTAGACCTGCGCGCCAAAGCCTTTCTGCTTGGCCAGTCCGGCAAGCGCGGCGTTGACCATCTGGCCGGCGGACCATGCTGCGACGCCGACAGCGCCCGTGCGCAGGATGTCGGCGCGCCCGAGATACCGGAAGCCGGCCACCATGTCGGCGAAGTAGTTCCGCCGCGCGCCCGGCGCCGGACGATGCGACGGCAGGGCGAAACGCACCACGACGCCGCCGGCAAGTGCGACGCAGATCGACAAGACGAAGACGGCCTGCGGGCCGGACGTGGCGACAAGCACGCCCGAAATCCCGGCGCCGCCCACGAGGCCGATCTGGCGCAGCAGATTGCGCACGGCAGCCACCTGCGGCAGTTCGTCCGGCAACGAGATGCGCTGGAGCATCGCTTCGAGGGACGGGCCTTGTGCGGCACCCCCCACGCTCAGCAGGAACATCACGAGATAGAACGCCGCCGGTCCGGTTGCTGGCGCCGTCGCGAGAAGGCCGAGCGCCAGCGCGCATATGCACGCACCGATCAGGAACGAGTCGCGTCGATCAAAGCGATCGACGAGCACGCCGACGAAGGGGCCGACGAACAGGTTCGTCAGGTTGCCGACCAGAAAGACGATGCCCACCGCCTCGTAGCCGCCGCTCGTCTCGAGAGCCGTCCACGCAAGTGCCACCAGTGCGGCACCGACCACGAAATTCTGCGCCAACGCGCCCGTCGCGAAGGCAAGTGTTTCGGAATCCAACCGCATCTGGGGAATGCCGCGCTTTAGAGGAAGCTATCGTGTCGCGCACAATTCCCACGCCAGTGGCGGCGCGTAAATCCGTACAATCGTAAACGGAACCGGCGGCGTGAAGCCTAGCGTGTCAGCATGCGCCGGCGGGCCGGGGCGGGCTGGTTGCGCGGCAGCCAGCGCGCCATCAGGCGTTCGACATTCTCGAGCCCGTCGAGCAGGCCCGGAATGACCGCCGCCGACGGCGGGTTCTGGTCGGCCAATGCGCGCAGCGCCTCGACCATCTTGCCGGTATCGCGGATGCCGTCGTCGGGTAGCATGCGCGTCAGGCCCACATATTCCGCACGCTCGGCGCGGATGTACTGCTCGAGACGCGGCGCGATGCGCGGCACGATGACCGCCGGCTTGTCGAAGGACAGGATCTCGCAGAACGTGTTGTAGCCGCCCATCGCCACGACGCCTGCGGCACGCGTGATCAGCTGCTCGAGATGCGCGTCGAACGTGATCGCCTCGACATGCTTTCCGATCCGCGCCGCGCGTTCGATGAATTCCGACTGCTTTTCCGACTGCATGAAGGGCCCGAGCACCAGCAGGGCGCGGTGCGGGAGTTCGGCGCCGCTCTCGTAGGCCCTCAGGACCCAGTCGATCAGCGCGTCGCCGTCGCCGCCGCCGCCGGTCGTCACCAGCACGTAGGGCTGCTCGCGCGCCTGGGCGTGCTCGACCGTCGAGCGCGGGTTGCCCTGCGGGATCACGCGCTTCAGGTAGCCCGTGTAGCTCATCTTCTTGCGCACCGACTGCGGGATGACGAGGCCGGCGAGCGGGTCGCAGATCTGCGGCAGGCCGTAGACCCAGATGTCGTCGTAGAGTTCGCGCAAGGCCGGCAGCGCCTTCTTGCGCCGCCATTCGGGCTCGAGCAGGGCCGGATCATCCATCACGTCGCGCAGGCCGAGCACGAGCGGCACGCCGCGCCGCTTGAGGAAATGCAGCGTCTCGGCGACCTCGCCGCGCAGGCCCAGCGGCTCCTTGTCGACGATGAACAGGTCGGGGTCGAACGCTTCGGCCGTGTGGCGGATGATCGAGGCGCGGATCGCCAGCGTCTGGGCGATGTCGATATGCAGGTTGAGCGAGGTGTATTCGCCGTTGCGCAGCTTGATGACGCCCGGGATGCGCACGAAATCGACGCGCGCCTTGAAATCGAACGAACCGATGATCGGCGAGCCCGACAGGATCAGCACCGAGAGGTCCTTGTCGGCCTCGACCAGCGCATGCGCGATCGTGCGGCAGCGGCGCAGATGCCCGAGTCCCATCGTGTCGTGGCTGTAAATCAGCACACGCCGGTCGGTGCGGAGCGCCCGCTTGGCGCCGTTTCGACCCCCGATTTCCACGACCGGACTCCGTTGTGTCGGCCTGTTCGGCCCCCTGATTCCGACGAACACTAGGGGGATTGGGGGTCCCAAGCCAAGCTACGTTTCAAGGATCGAAATTTCACTTATCAATCAATAGATAGCACCGACACCCCGGCCGCTACAGGTTGACCGGTGGTGTACAAAATTTAAGCGAATTGCCTGTCGGGGGCCGATCCGGGGACCGCTTGCCGGCCGCGCGCGCGGGCAGCTAATCTCGCGCCTTCGACTTCGAGCCGGGGGAACGCGCGAACGTGGCGTCTGGGGCGGACGAGGGACTCGACCGGTCGATCTACCGGTACGTGCTCCGGTTTTCGATCAAGGACACGGTGAAGATCTGCGCCCTCGTGGCGGCGGCGCAGCTCTTCTATTACGTGTCGCTCGACCTGCCCAAGAACATCATGAACCAGGGCATCCAGGGCAAGGGCATCCAGTTCCCCGTGGATCTGGCAGGGCTGGGCTGGTTCAAGGCCGACCAGATCGGCTACCTGCTGTGGCTTTGCGCGCTGTTCTTCGTCGCGATCCTGATAAACGGCGGCCTCAAGCAGTACGTCAATTCGATGAAGGGGAAACTCGGCGAGCGCCTGCTGCGCCGGCTGCGCTTCCAGCTGATGGCGCGCATCCTGCGCTTCCCGGTCCCGCATTTCCGCAAGACCTCGTCGGGCGAGCTGATCCCGATGCTGACGGCCGAGGTCGAGCAGATCGGCGGCTTCATGGGCGACGCGTTCGTCCAGCCGCTGATGCAGGCCGGCATGCTGCTGACGATCTCGATCTTCCTGTTCGTGCAGAACCCGCTGATGGGCCTTGCGGCCGTCTCGCTGTTTCCGCTGCAGGCCTACATCGTGCCCAAGCTCCAGAAGAAGGTGAAGGCGCTGGGCAAGGAGCGCGTCAAGGCGGTGCGCAAGATCTCCGAGCGCATCGGCGAGACGGTCGGTGGCATCCAGGAGGTGCGCACGCTGGGCACGGCCGCATGGGAACGCGCGGACTATACCGAGCGCTTCGGTCTCGTCTACCGCATCCGCTACGACATCTACCAGCGCAAGTCGCTGGTGAAGTTCATCAACAACACGCTGAATCAGGGCGCCCCGCTGCTGTTCTACGGCATCGGCGGCTATCTGGTGATCAACGGCGGGCTGACGCTGGGCGCCCTCGTCGCGGCGCTCGCCGCGCACAAGGACATGACCGCGCCGTGGAAGGAACTGCTCGACTACTACCAGCAGTCCCAGGACGCGCAGCAGAAATACGAACAGGTCATCGAGCAGTTCCAGCCCGAGAGCATGCTGCCGGCCGGCCTGCATGCACCTGCAGACGCGGACGCGCCGCGGCTCGACGGGCCGATTGTCGCGTCGGCGCTGAGCGTGCAGGAAGACGCGCAGACCAAGCTGCTCGAAGGCGTCAATTTCACGATCGCGCCGGGCGAGCATGTCGCCGTCGTCGGGCCGCCGGGCGGCGGGCGCGAGGCGCTGGTGCAGACGCTGGCCCGCCTCTATTTGCCCACCGGCGGCACCCTGCGCATCGGCGAGCGCGACGTGACCACGATCGGGGATGCCGACCTTGGCGCCCGGCTCGCCTATGTCGGTCCTAACGCCTATGTCTTCTCGGCCAGCGTGCGCGACAATCTCGCCTACGGCCTGCGCCAGCGCGTGCTGTCGCCCACCGAGGATGCGGCGCGCCAGGCCCTGCTGGTCGAGGCCGAACGCGCCGGCAACCTGCCGCTCGACGTCGAGGCGCAGTGGGTCGACTACGGACAGGCCGGGGCGAAGGACGCCGCCGACTTCGACCGCGTGGCGGCCGAAATGCTGACGCGCGTCGATCTCGCCGAGGACGTCTTCCAGCTCGGTCTGCGCGGACGCATCGACCCCAAGCGCAAGCAGGCGGTCGCCGACGCGATCCTCGCCGCGCGCGCGGCGTTCCGCCAGCGTCTGGCCGGCAGCCAGGCCGATCCGGCGCTGAAAGGCCTGATCGAGACGTTCGATCCCGAGCGCTACAACGACAACGCTTCGCTGGGCGAGAACCTGCTGTTCGGTACCCCGCTCGATCCGAGCTTCGAGGGCGACGCGCTCGCCACCCAGCCCGATTTCCTCGCCGTCCTTCGCGCGAACGGCCTCGAGCCCGAACTCGTGACGATGGGCCGCAAGGTCGCCGAGACGATGGTCGAGCTGTTCGCGGGCCTGCCGGCGGGCCACGAGTTCTTCGACCGCTTCAGTTTCATCGCCGCCGACGACCTGCCGGTCTATCAGGCGATCCTGACGCGCACCGTGCCGCTGGCCGACGGCGCGCTGCCCGAGATGGCCGACGACGACCGCGCGCGCCTGCTGAGCCTGCCGCTCAAGCTCGTCGACGCGCGCCACCGCCTCGGCCTCATCGACAAGGAATTCAAGGCGCGGGCCCTCGCCGCGCGCAAGGCGCTGCAGGCGGGCCTTCCCGACGGCGCGCGCGCCAAGATCGCCTTCTTCGATCCCGAGCGCTACAACGCCGCCGCGTCGATCCAGGACAACATCCTGTTCGGCCGCGTCGCCTACGGGCAGGCCAAGGCGCAGGCGAAGGTCGGCCAGACGATCCGCGAAGTGCTCGACGCGCTCGCGCTGCGCGAACGCGTGTTCGAGATCGGCCTCGATTTCCAGACCGGCGTGGCCGGGTCGCGCCTGTCGGCCCCGCAGCGCCAGAAGCTCGCCATCGCGCGCGCACTCGCCAAGCGGCCCGACATCCTGGTGATGAACGACGCGATCGCCGCCCTCGACCGTTCCGCGCAGTCCCGCGTGCTCGATGCGGTCATCCTCGCCGCGCGCGGCACGACGCTGGTCTGGGCCACGCAGGACGCGGCCAGCGTGCCGCGCTTCGCGCGCGCACTCGTCTTCGCCGACGGCCGACTCGTCCAGGACGGGCCGGTCGACGACCTCAAGGCCCGCGAGGGCATGCTCAAGGAAATGCTGGCCGCCGAGTAGGAACGAAGGAAGGCACGCCTCATGTCGCTCAAGGAAGAAACCGACGCGCTCAAGCGCATCCCGCTCTTCGCCAATCTCGATCCGGCGAAGCTGAAGCTGCTCGCCTTCATGAGCCAGCGCCTTGCCTTCGAGCCGGGACACGCGGTGTTCGCCCAAGGGGACGCGGGCGACGCCGCCTATATCGTGCTCGACGGCGAAGCGGTCATCTCGATCGACACGCCCAAAGGAATGATCGAGATCGCGCGCATGGGCCGCAACGAGATCCTGGGCGAAATCGCGATCCTGTGCGACGTGCCGCGCACGGCGCACGTGACCGCCGCCACCGACAAGAATCTCGTCTGCCTGAAGATCGAGAAGAACGACTTCATGGGCCTGATCAACGAGTTCCCGTCGATGGCCGTCGAGATCATGCGCGAACTTGCCCGGCGCATCGTCAATACCAACCAGCAGCTCCGCCAGGCCGTCGCCGCGAAGGGCTGATCAGACCGCGAGGTCGACCGCCACGGGCACGTGGTCGGAGGGCTGGGTCCAGTCGCGGGCACCGCGCAGGATGTGGAAACCCTTCACCTTGCCGGCGAGATCGGGCGTCACCCAGATATGGTCGAGCCGCCGGCCGCGATCCGACTTGCGCCAGTCGGAATTTCGATAGCTCCACCACGTATAAAGGCGCTGCGGCTCGGGATGGCGCAGGCGCGCGACATCGACCCAGTCGTGCGCGGCCCGCATCTTCGCCAGCCCCTCGACCTCGACCGGCGTGTGGCTGACGACATCGAGAAGCTGCTTGTGGCTCCACACGTCGGTCTCCAAGGGCGCGATGTTGAGATCGCCCACCAGGATCGCCGGTCGGCCGCGCTTGCGCTTTTTCCACATGGCCGCCTGCGAGGCGACGAAATCGAGCTTGTGCTTGAACTTCGGATTGGCGGCCGGATCGGGAATGTCGCCGCCGGCGGGGATGTAGACGTCGTTGAGCTCGACGCCGCCGGGCAATCCGACGCGCAGATGCCGGCAATCCTCGAGACCGCAATGATGGTGCGGCGAATTCTCGGCAAGCGGCACGCGGCTCAGCACGGCCACGCCGTTATAGCTCTTCATGCCGTGGAAGGCCTGATGCGCGAAGCCCAGCGCCTTCAGCGCCTCGCCCGGAAAAACCTCATCCGGGCATTTGGTCTCCTGCAGGCACAGCACGTCGGGCCGCGCGAGGCCGATCAGCTTCTCGATCAACGGCAGGCGCAGGCGCACCGAGTTGATGTTCCATGTGACGAGCCGCAACGCGCCGCGCGGCGCCTTGGGCAGCGGTTCGGTGTCGAAATAGGGCAGCGGGGGCGTTTCGGTCATGGATGCCGATCTAGCGCGATTCGCAAGCGGCCGCGAAGGATTTCAGCAGGCCGGCGCATGCGGCCTCCTCCTCGAACACCATCATGTGCGAGGCGCCGGCAAGCTCGGTGAGCTTCGCGTGCGGCACCTTCGCGGCCGCATCGGGCATCATCGCGGTGACGGTCACGCCCTGCGCAAGGCCGGCCGCGATGTCGCCCGCGACGAAATGCAGCGGCAGCGTTGCCGGGAACCGGTCGAGGGCCGGGAAATTGACGGGCCGCCCGCCCAGCGCCCGGAAGACCGCCGTTTCCACTGCCGGCGGACAGGCGAGCCGCCACGTGGCGCCGTCGGGGCGCAGCGTGGCGGCGGCATGCGCCGCGATCTGGTCGACACGGAAACGCTGGAAGATCTCGCGGCCTGTGATGTAGGCCGCAAGCTCGTCGGGACCGCCGGCGAATTCGTCGCGCCTTGCACTGGCGCGCGTCACGCGTTTCTTGTGGCGCGCGAGGCCGGCGTCGTGCAACGGATGGCCGGGCGGCGGGAAGAACGGCGGTTCGAACAGCATCATGCCTTTCAGGCCGAGAGCGGCGAACCGCGCGGGATGGAAGAGTGCCAGTCGCAGCATCGCCGCCCCGCACATCGAGTGGGCGCCGTAGACGAGCCGCCGGCCGGCCCAAGCACTCGCCGTGCGCGCGACGGCCTCGACATCGGCGGCCAGCGCATCGGGATCGCAGAAGGCTTCGAGATCCTCGCTTGGTGCCGGCTGCGCCGATCCGCCCTGCCCGGCCGCGTCGAACGCGTAGATGTCGAGATCGGTTTCAAGTGCCGCGAACAGCGTGCGGTAGCTGCCGGCGGCGAACCCGTTTGCGTGGCCCCACAGCAACGCAGGCCGCGGACCGGCACCGGTGCCGCGCCAGCGATAGAGCCGGATCGGCCGGCCGCCATGGCCGGCTACGCTGCGGCACTCGGCCAGCGCGTCGGGCAGCGAGACAAAGCCGGTCATGCGTCGCGCGCCGCAACCGCCTCGGCGAAGGCGCGGAAGATCGCCGCCGCGAACGCGTCGCTGCGCACGTGCCATTCGGGATGCCATTGCAGGCCGAGCGCGAAGCCGGGCCCGCGGGTCCAGCGCACCGCCTCGATCGTGCCGTCGGCGTGCCGCGCCTCGACGGCAAGGCCGTCGGCCAGCCGGTCGATCGCCTGCGCGTGCAGCGAATTGACGAAGGCGCGCGACGTTCCGGCGATCTTCTCGAGGAAACCGCCCGGCACCAGCTCGATCCAGTGGCGCAGCGCGTATCGCACGTCCATGTCGGGATCTTCCGGCGCCTGATGGTCGATGCGGCCGGGCAGTTCCTCGACATGCTGGAAGAGGCTGCCGCCCAGCGCCACGTTGAGTTCCTGGTGCCCGCGGCACAGCGCCAGCAGCGGCAACCCGCGCGCAAGGGCAGCGCGGATCAGCGGCAGGGTCGTGGCGTCGCGCGCGGCATCGTGCAGCGTGTCGGGCCTGCCCGTGTCGCCATAGTGCGACGGCTCGACATTCGACGGGCTGCCGGTCAACAGCAGTCCGTCGAGCCGGTCAAGGACCGCTTCGACGCTCTGGCGGGTGCCGATGGCCGGCAGGATCAGCGGCACGCCGCCGATCCCGTCGAGGACGGCATCGACATACTGGGTCCGGACGATGTGCTGGAGGCCGCGATGGCCGGTCTGCAGGCAGGCGGAAACGCCGATGACGGGGGATTTCTTCATGTTGTCCAAGCCCTAGCACGCCGGCCGGGCCGGCTTCAAACGGGATTGATCCAACGCAATTCGGCCATGAAAGGCGTGTGACATAAGAAGCTTGAAACCCCGATTTCCGGAGAACAGCAGGCCATGAACCATTTCCACGCCGTCGTCTGGCTCGACCACGCGCACGCCAAGATCTTCCATTTCGACGCGCATGCCTTCGAGGTGCAGGCCATCAAGTCGCCGCACGGCGACGGGCAGGTGCATCGCAAGGCCGGTGCCATCGGCTCAGGCCATGCCGCCGACGATCCGAAATACTTCGCGTCAGTGGCCGACGGCCTGCGCGACGCGCAGGAGATCCTGCTCGTCGGGCCCGGCCACACGAAAGGTGCCTTCGCCAAGCATCTCGCGGCACACGCGCCCGATATCGCGAAGAAGGTCGTCACGGTCGAGAACGCCGACCACCCGACCGACGGCGAGATCGTCGATCACGCGCGCAAGTACTTCAAGATCGCCGACCGGATGACGCCTCAGCGGGCGTGATCTCGGTCTCGCCGCGGGTCCGCCACAGCGAATAGAGAATTCCCGCGGCGATCAGGCCGACCGTCACCGACAGCGAGAACCACGCCGGCATCTTGATGCCGAAGCCGACGAGGAAGATCTTGGTGCCGACGAACAGCAGGATCGTCGCCAGCGCATATTTGAGATAGCGGAAGCGGTGGATCATCGCGGCCAGCGCGAAATAGAGCGAGCGCAGCCCCAGGATCGCGAAGATGTTCGACGTGTAGACGATGAACGGGTCCGTCGTGATCGCGAAGATCGCCGGAACCGAATCGACCGCGAAGATCAGGTCGACCGCCTCGACGAGCACGAGGCACAAGAACAGCGGCGTGGCCCAGCGCACCATCCGGCCGGTGGCAGGATCTGCCTGCATCACGAAGAAGCGCTCCTCGTGCAGTTCGGCCGTCACGCGCATGCGGCCTTTCAGGAACTTCAGCACCGGGTTGTCCCCGAGATCGCCTTCCTTGTCTGCCATCACCAGCATCTTGATGCCGGTGAAAAACAGGAACGCGCCGAAGACATAGAGGATCCACTGGAACTGGACGACGAGTGCGGCCCCCAGCCCGATCATCACGCCGCGCATGACGACGACGCCGATCACGCCCCAGAACAGCACGCGGTGCTGGTATTTCCGCGGGACGGCGAAATAGGTGAAGATCATCGAGATCGCGAAGACGTTGTCGAGCGACAGCGACCATTCGACGAAGAAGCCGGTGAAATATTCCATGCCCGGCACCGGGCCCATGAACCACCAGACCCAGCCGCCGAACAGCATGGCGAGCGAGAAGTAGAACGCCGAGAGCTTCAGGCTCTGCGCGACGCCGATCTCCTTCTGGCCGCGGTTGAGCACGCCCAGGTCGAGGGCGAGCAGCGTGACCACGATGCCGAGGAAGGCCGCCCACATCCAGGCCGGCTTGCCGAGAAATTCGTACGCGAAGAGGCTTTCCATGCTGTCGCACTCCCATATGCGCTGGGAGTCCGACATCGCGGCGCATATGCGCCGCCAGAGGGGCCCGGACCCTGATGTCGTTGAGATTGGCCCGCCCCTGCCGCCGCGCAAGGGGTGGTGCCGAAAAAATCGGACGGTTTCTACCGTGCCCGCGCGTTGAATCCGCTACTCGATGAAGGCCTTTTCGCGCGCCCGGCGCACGGCGGGCGCCAGCACCGCGACGAGCAGCAAGGCTGCCAGCACGAGCAGGGCAAGGCTGATCGGCCGTTCGACGAAGACCATCGGGTCACCGCGCGACAGGCGCATCGCGCGGCGCAGGTTCTCTTCCATCATGGGGCCCAGGATGAAGCCCAGCAGCAGCGGCGCCGGCTCGCAGCCGAGCTTGACGAACGCGTAGCCCAGCACGCCGAAGGCAAGCGCCAGCGCCACCTCGAAGGTCGAGTTGTTGAGGCCGAAGACGCCGATGCAGCAGAACACCAGGATCGCCGGATAGAGCAGCCGGTAGGGAACGCGCAGCAGCCGGACCCACAGGCCGATCATCGGCAGGTTGATGACGACGAGCATCAGGTTGCCGACCCACATGCTGGCGATCAGCCCCCAGAACAGGGCGGGCTCGCGCGTCATCACCTGGGGCCCCGGAACGATGCCGTGGATCGACATGGCGCCGATCATCAGGGCCATCACCGCGTTGGGCGGAATCCCGAGCGTCAGCATCGGGATGAACGAGGTCTGGGCACCTGCGTTGTTCGCTGCTTCCGGTGCGGCCACGCCCGCGACCGCCCCCTTGCCGAACCGCGAGGGATCGCGCGCGATCTTCTTTTCGAGCGTGTATGCGGCGAAGCTCGACAGCAGCGCGCCCCCGCCCGGCAGCACGCCGAGCAGCGAGCCCACCAGCGTGCCGCGCAACGCCGCCGGGGCCGCCTCGCGGATCTCCGCGCGCGTCGGCCACAAGCCTTCGATCTTCGCGGATTCCCCGCGCAGGAAATGGCGCTCGAGCTGGACCGCGATCTCGGCGATGGCGAACAGCCCCATCGCCAGCGGCACGAAGCCGATCCCGTCGGAGAGTTCCGCGATGCCGAAGGTGAATCGCAGCTGGCCCGAGTTCACGTCGGTGCCGACAAGGCCGAGCACGAGGCCCAGCAGCGTCATCGCCACGGCCTTGGCGATCGAGCCGTGCGCCAGCACGATGGCCGCGACGAGACCGAAGGCCATCAGCGAGAAATACTCGGTTGCCCCGAAAAGCTGGCCGAAACGCACCATCGCGGGGCTGGCGACCGCGACGACGAGCGTGGCGACGGTCCCGGCGAAGAACGAGGCGAGGGCCGCGACCGCGAGGGCCGCCCCCGCCCGACCGCGCCGCGCCATCGCATGCCCGTCGATGCAGGTGACGACCGACGAGGATTCACCCGGCATGTTGACGAGGATCGCCGTCGTCGAGCCGCCATACTGGGCACCGTAATAGATGCCCGCGAGCATGATGAGCGCACCCACCGGCTCCAGCGTGAACGTGACCGGCAGCAGCATCGCGATGGTCGCGACCGGCCCGATGCCCGGCAGCACGCCGATCAGCGTACCGAGCAGGGCACCGGCCAGGCACCAGAACAGGTTGACCGGCGTGAGCGCCACGCCGAAGCCGAGCAGCAGCGGATCGAACAGTTCGCTCATCGCCCGAAGAGCGGGATCGGCAGGCCCAACCCCCAGACGAAAATCGCGGCCCCGAGTGCGGCAAGGAACGCCGCCAGCGCCAGCGTCTCGACCGGCCGGTAGGGCCGCCCGGCCAGACGCGCCAGCCCCACGCAGGCGAAGATCGCGACGATCAGGCCCGCACGCTCGAGCAGAAGCGCGAAGGCTGCCACGCCCAGCAGCAGGCACACGAGCGGACGCGGATCGCTTTCGGGCAGCGCGTCGGGGATGTGCCTGAGAAGACCGGCCAGCGCGATGGCGCTTCCCAGTGCGATCAGCAACCAGCCGAGTGCCGCGGGAACCCAACCCGGCCCCATGCGCCGCATGTCGCCGGCGGGATAGCCCCACGCGAGGATGACGGCGGACACGCCGAAGACGATGAAGAGGCCGCCCGCGAGCGTCCCGATGCTTCGCAGGCGGCCGGCCATTCAGTCGATCCGCGCACCCGACAGGCGGACGATCTCGCGGTACTTCTCGTGTTCGGCACGCACGAAGGCGGTGAACTCCGCCGGCGTGTTGCCCACGGGCACGACCGCGAGCTTGGCAAGGCGCTCGACCGTCGCCGGGTCCTTGAGTGCGGCAATGCTCGCCGTCGCGAGCTTCTGCACGATGTCGGCAGGCGTGCCGGCCGGTGCGAAGATCCCGAACCACGTGCTGATGTCGAAACCCTGGATGCCCGCCTCGCCCATCGTCGGCACGTTGGGCACCTGGCTGTTGCGCTTGGGCGTGGTCACCGCAAGCGGCCGGAGCTTGCCCGCCTCGATCTGCGGGAAGGCGTTTGCGAGATTGTCGAACGTGAACTGCGTTTCGCCCGACAGCAGGGCGTTGAGCTGCGGGGCACCGCCCTGATAGGGGATGTGCTCGATCGGCACGCCGATGCGGTCGGCGAACAGGGCGCCGGCCAGATGCCCGCCGCTGCCGTTGCCGCCCGAGCCGTAGTTGAAGCCCTTGGGGTTCGCCTTGATGAGGCGCACGAGATCGGCGACCGTGTCGGCCTTCACCGACGGACCGACGACGAGGATGTTGGGCACGTCGCCGACCTGGGTGATCGCGACCGTGTCGCGCAGCGGCTCGAACGGCATCTTCGCGTAGAGATGCGGGTTGACCGCGTGAGTGGAAAGCGCCCCCATGACGATCGTGTGGCCGTCGGGCGCCGACTTCGCCACGAGATCGACGCCCACGTTGCCGCCCGCCCCGGGGCGGTTCTCGACGACGACCGTCTGGCCGAGCAGCACGGTCATCTTGTCGGCGACCGCGCGCGCCGACACGTCGAGCGAGCCGCCCGGCGGAAAGGGCACCACGAAACGGATCGGGCGGCTGGGGAAAGCCTGCGCATGGGCGATGCCCGGCAGGGCGGCGGCCGCACCGGCGGCGGCGATGAAAAGGCGGCGGGAAAGCGTCAAGGGGCGGGTCTCCTCGGGGGTGGCGGCGCGGCATTCGCCGTCGCCTGAAAGCAGGCGACGTTAGCCCAAACGCCTCGCCCCGTCAGCCCCCGACGTCGATACGCGTCAGTTCGCGTAATCGCCCTTGGGTGCCAGCACCTCGCGCTTGCCGACATGGTTGGCCGAGCCGATCACGCCTTCGGATTCCATGCGTTCCACGATGCGGGCGGCGCGGTTGTAGCCGATCTGCAGGTGGCGCTGGATGAAGCTGGTCGAGCATTTGCGCTCGCGCGCCACGAGCGCCACGGCCTGGTCGTAAAGCTGGTCGGAGCCTTCGCCGCCGCCCGAACCGCCGGCAGCCCCGCCCTCGCCGCCCTCGCCAAGTCCCATGGCGGCCAGCGCGTCGTCGTCCTCGGTGACCTCTTCGATATAGGCCGGCACACCCTGCGCCTTCAGATGCTGCACGACGTGCTCGACCTCGCGGTCGGACACGAACGGCCCGTGCACGCGCGTGATGCGCCCGCCGCCGGCCATGTAGAGCATGTCGCCCTGGCCGAGGAGCTGTTCGGCGCCCTGCTCGCCCAGGATCGTGCGGCTGTCGATCTTGCTGGTGACCTGGAACGAGATGCGCGTCGGGAAGTTCGCCTTGATGGTGCCGGTGATGACGTCGACCGACGGGCGCTGGGTGGCCATCAGGATGTGGATGCCGGCGGCGCGCGCCATCTGGGCAAGACGCTGGACCGCCCATTCGACTTCCTTGCCGGCGACGAGCATCAGGTCGGCCATCTCGTCGACCACCACCACGATGAAGGGCAGCGGCGTCATGTCGAGCGGCTGGTCTTCGAACACGGGCTTGCCTGCCTCGTCGAAGCCGGTCTGCACCTTGCGGGTGAGCATCTCGCCCGACTTCTTGGCTTCGGCGAGGCGCTGGTTGTAGCCCGCGATGTTGCGCACGCCGAGCTTCGACATGGCGCGGTAGCGGTTCTCCATCTCGCGCACGGTCCATTTGAGCGCCACGACCGCCTTCTTGGGGTCGGTCACGACCGGCGAAAGCAAATGCGGGATGCCGTCATAGACCGAAAGCTCGATCATCTTGGGATCGATCATGATGAAGCGGCACTCGGCCGGCGACAGGCGGTAGAGCAGCGACAGGATCATCGTGTTGATCGCGACCGACTTGCCCGAACCCGTGGTGCCGGCGATGAGCAGATGGGGCATGCGCGCGAGGTCGACGATGATCGCCCCGCCGCCGATGTCGCGCCCGAGCACGAGGGAGAGGCCCGCCTGCTTGTCCTCGATCGTCTGTTCGAGAAGATCGCGCAGGAACACCGTCTCGCGTTCGGCGTTGGGGAGTTCGATGCCGATGACGTTGCGCCCCGGCACGACCGCCACGCGCACGGCGAGGGCCGACATCGAACGCGCGATGTCGTCCGACAGGCCGACGACGCGCGCGGCCTTGGTGCCGGGTGCGGGCTCGAGTTCATAGAGGGTGACGACGGGACCCGGGCGGACCTTCACGATCTGGCCCTTGACGCCGTAGTCGTCGAGCACGCCTTCGAGCAGGCGCGCGTTCTGGGCAAGTGCTGTCTCGTCGACCGCCGCGGCGGCCTTGACGATCTTGGGCTTGGTCAGGAGGTCGATCGACGGCGCCTGGTATTCGCCCTGCACCGCGAGATCGAGGTTGGCCTGCTTGGGCTTCTTCTTCGCCTCGGGCTTCGCCTTTTCGGCAATTGCGCTGCGCTCGACCAGTTCGGTCGGCGGCACGCGCGGCTTCTCCGGCTCGGGGGCGATTTCCGGATCGGAATCGGCGGAGCCGTCGAGCGAGGGTTCGTGGCGGCTGCGCTTGAGTTCCTGCTTCTCGCGCGCGCGCGCCTTGGCGGGATCGCCCAGGCGCACCTTCGCGACGACCGTGGAAAGCCCCTGCCACAGGCCGGTCGCGACCTTGGCCGACATGCGCGCGAGCCAGCCGCCGGCCCACGCGGCCGTGCGGTATTCGCCCCACGTGATCGCAAGGCCGAAGACGAACGCGAGCAGGGCAAGCCCGGCCGCGGCCGTCGCCAGCACGTCGGCGCCACGGCCGAAATCGGCGCCGAGATTGAGCATCGTCGCAAGGAAGATCTGGCCCACCGTGCCGCCAAGGCTTGCGTCGAGCGGACGCGGCCAGCCGGCAGGTGCTGTCCACGTCGACAGCGCCATCGCGGCGAGCAGGACGGTGACGGGCAGCAACGCGACGCGCAGCCACCACAGGTGCAGGAAGCGCGAGCGCATCAGGCGCCAGCCCCACGCCGCGAACGAAACCGGGATCAGCACGCCGGCAAGGCCGAGCGTCTGCAGGATGAGATCGGCACACGCCGCACCGGCGAAGCCGAGGATGTTGCTGATCTTGAGATCGGTCGCCCGGTTGAAACTCGGGTCGGCGGAATCGTACGTGACGAGCGAAGCCGCCACGAGCGCCGCGAGTACGAGCAGGCCGAGACCGACGGTTTCGGCCATCCGCTTGCGGATGAAGGCGCCGGCCCCCTCGGGGAACAGGCCGGTCGTGATGCGCGTTGCGATCGCCATGGGCTTCGTCCTCTAGAGAACCTGCGCGATGCGCGCGAGCGCACGATCGACCGTGTCGAGATCGTGCACCAACGCGATGCGGATGAAGGGTTTGCCGGTGTTGCTGCCGTCCGGCTCGTTCTTGGTGAGATAGCCGCCGGGCAGAACCTTGATGCCCGTCTCCTCCCACAGTTTCCTGGTCGCGGCCTCGCCGTCGCCGACTTCGATCCACAAGAACATGCCGCCGGCCGGGCTGTAGAAACCGGGATATCCGGCAAGATGGCGCCGGGCGGACTCGAACTTCGCCTTGTAGAGCGCGCGGTTCTCGATCGCATGCGCCTCGTCGCGCCACAGGGCGGCCGAGGCGAGCTGGACCGGATAGGGCGTGGCGGCGCACGAATAGCTGCGCAGGCGGTTGAGTGCCGTGATCGTCGCGGGCGAGCCCACGCCGAAGCCCGAGCGCATGCCGGCCGCCGAGCTGCGCTTGGAAAGCGTGTGGAAGCACACGACGTTGTCGAGCGGATGGCCCGAGGGCCCGCGCCCCATCGCGTGCGCGACCTCGACGCCGCCCGTGGGCGGCGCATCGCCGTAATAGAGCTCGGCGTAGCACTCGTCGAGGATGAGCAGGAAATCGTGCTCGCGCGCCAGCCCGATCGCCTTTTCAAGATAGGCGCCGGTGGCGATGGCACCTTGCGGGTTGCCCGGCGAGCACAGATAGAAGATGGCCGTGCGCGCCAGCGTGTCGGCCGGGATCGCGTCGAGATCGGGAAGGAACCCGGTCTCGCGCGTCGTGGTGAGGAACACCGGTTCGGCGCCCGCCATTACGGCTGCACCGTAATAGACCTGGTAGAACGGATTGGGCATCAGGGCGATCGGCGTCTTGCCGTTCTTGGCGCGGCTCACGGCCAGCAGGGCGGCGATGAACAGGCCTTCGCGCGTGCCCGCGACGGGTGCGATCTGGGTCTCGAAATCGATCGTGCCGCCGGCGAGCTTGTAGCGCCGCTCAAGCCAGCCCACGATCGCCTGGCGGTACTCGGCGATGCCCTGCAAGGGGGGGTAGGTATTCCACTTGTCGGCGTTGGCCGCGACGATCGCGGCGGCAAAGGCCGGCGGCTGGTGCTGGGGGTCCCCGACCGACATGGCGAGCGGGACAGCGTTGCTGCGCGGGGTTACCCCTGCGATCAAATTCGCAAGTCGAGCAAAGGGATAGTCGGCAAGCAGGTCGAGTCGTTCGTTGAGCATGTCCGCCGTGGTCCGGGCCTATGAACACAAGATTTTGCGCGTCGAACCCTTGCCCATCCGCCGGGGGCGAACAGGTACAAAGGTGAAACAACCATAACCCGGCAACTCTTAAAGTACAAGTTTAAGAGCCGTAGGAGACACCGAGTCTAGGGGGTCGAGCGGATGTTCCCTACGAAATACCCGAGTCGCCCCGAGTCGCGGAACGCGCCCGGAACAAAACGTGTTAACCCGCTGATCTACTGGGACTTTGGACGCCGGATTGGCGCAACCCCCGAACCACTAGGGATTGGGGGCGATCCGATTGGCCTTTTGCCGCAATTCTGTGGGAAAAGGGCCGCTTAGGAGCCCGCACGACACCGATGATGATCCCCGTCCTGAGCGACCAGTCGACCCGCGGCCTCGTCACCCGCCTCATCCGCGACCATGTGCGCGCCCACTGGGGCCGCCTGGCGCTGGCGGCGGTCTGCATGGGCCTTGCGGCTGCGGCCACGGCCGCCAACGCGTGGCTGATGGAGCCGGTCCTCGACAAGGTCTTCGTCGAGCGCAACGTGACGATGCTCTATTTGATCCCGATCGCGGTGATCGCCTCTGCCCTCGTCAAGGGTGGGGCCAGCTACGGGCAGGGCGTGCTGATGAGCCATATCGGCCAGCGCATCATCGCCGACCTGCAGGTGCGGCTGTTCGCGCTCGCCGTGCGCGCCGACCTTGCCTTCTTCAACGATTTCGCTTCCTCCAAGCTCTCGATCCGCCTGACGCACGACGTGGGCCTGATGCGCCAGGCGATCACGCAGGCACTCGTCGGCATCTCGAAGGACGCGCTCACCGTCGTCTTCCTCGTTGCGCTGATGTTCTACCAGGATTGGCAGATGGCGCTCGCGGCGTTCGTCGTTTTCCCGGTCGCGATCCTGCCGATCGTCAAGCTCGGCAAGCGCATGCGCAAGACGACGACCTCGATCCAGGACACGGTCGGCACGCTGATGACCATGCTCGACGAGGCGTTCCAGGGCATCCGGCACGTCAAGTCGTACCGCATGGAAGACGAGGAGACGGGCAAGGCGCGCCGCGCAGTCGAAGGCATCTTCGTCCTCTCGCAGAAGCAGGCGCGCACGCGCTCGGCGGCCTCGCCGATCATGGAGACGCTGGGCTCGTTCGCCATCGCGATCGTGATCTTCTATGGCGGTCTTCGCGTCGTCGAAGGGGCGACCACGCCGGGCACGTTCTTCTCGTTCGTCACGGCGCTGCTGCTCGCCTACCAGCCGGTCAAAAGCCTCGCGAACCTCAATTCGACGCTGCAGGAAGGCCTGTCGGCCGCCGCGCGCGTGTTCGCGCTCGAGGACATGCAGCCTTCCATCGTCGACCGGCCGGGTGCCTTGACGCTGCCGTCGGTGCGCGGCGAGATCCGCTTCGAGAACGTCACGTTCGGCTACCGCCCCGAGCGGCGCGCGCTCGACGGCGTGGACCTGATCGTGCCGGCGGGCAAGACCGTGGCGCTTGTCGGTCCGTCGGGCGGCGGCAAGACGACGCTGCTCAATCTGCTGCCACGCTTCTACGACGTGGACGGCGGGCGCGTGCGCGTCGACGGCCGCGACGTGCGCGAGGTGACGCTGGCCTCGCTGCGCGAGAACATCGCCCTGGTCACGCAGGAAACCGGCCTGTTCCACGACACGATCGCGATGAACATCGCCTACGGCAGGCCGGATGCGCCGCTGGCCGAGATCCGCGAGGCGGCACGCCTTGCCGGCGCGCTCGATTTCGTCGACGGGCTGCCCGACGGGTTCGACACGGTCGTGGGCGAGCGCGGCGTGAAGCTGTCGGGCGGCCAGCGCCAGCGCATCGCCATCGCGCGCGCCTTCCTGAAGGACGCGCCCATCCTGCTGCTCGACGAGGCGACAAGTGCCCTCGACAACGAATCCGAGCGCGTCGTGCAGGCGTCGCTCGCCACGCTGATGAAAGGCCGCACGACCGTGGTGGTCGCACACCGCCTGTCGACGGTGGTGGATGCCGACATCATCTACGTGATCGAGGGCGGGCGCATGGCCGAGAGCGGCACGCATGGCGAGCTGCTGGCCAAGGGCGGCGTCTATGCCCGCCTGCATGCCCTGCAGTCGTCCGAACGGCCCGCCACCGACCAGCCCATCACCGAATAGGTCTGCACGAAAGCAAACGGGCCGGGGAAGATCCCCGGCCCGTCGCCGTCCTGCCGCCGGAGCGGAAGGAAGTTACTGGACGCTTTCGCCGTGCAGCGAAAGGTCGAGGCCGTCGCGCTCGGCTTCGTCCGAGACGCGCAGGCCCACGATCAGGTCGACGATCTTGAGCAGGATGAACGACCCGATGCCCGAGAAGAGCAGCGTGGCGACAACCGCGTAGACCTGGATGAGGAACTGGCCGGGATTGCCTTCCAGCACGCCCTGCAGCCCGTCGGGAAGAGCCGCCGAGGACGACAGCGCGCCCACCGCGAACACGCCCGTCAGCAGCGCGCCGACGATGCCGCCCACGCAGTGGA
The DNA here is from genome assembly GCA_965279525.1 of Tagaea sp. Taxonomy (GTDB): domain Bacteria; phylum Pseudomonadota; class Alphaproteobacteria; order CACIAM-22H2; family CACIAM-22H2; genus Tagaea. The sequence goes on from CBDIIB010000005.1 coordinate 926,152, forward strand.
CGCCGAACACGTCGAGCGAGTCGTCGTAGCCCAGCGCCTTCTTGAGGCTCGTCGAGGCCCAGAAGCACACGATGCCCGCGACGATGCCGATGACCAGCGAACCGCCGGGCATCACGAAGCCCGAGGCCGGCGTGATCGCGACAAGACCCGCGACCGCACCCGAAATGACGCCCAGGACCGACGGCTTGCCGCGCGTCGCCCACTCGGCGAACATCCAGCCCAGTGCTGCGGCAGCCGTGGCGATCTGCGTGACCGCCATCGCCATGCCCGCACGCCCGCCGGCCGCACCGGCCGAGCCTGCGTTGAAGCCGAACCAGCCGACCCACAGCAGGGAGGCGCCGATCACGGCAAGAACCAGGTTGTAGGGCGAGAAGTTCTCGGTGCCGTAGCCGCGGCGCTTGCCCAGCACGACGGCCGCGACCAGACCCGCGATGCCGGCGTTGATGTGCACGACCGTGCCGCCCGCGAAGTCGAGAGCGCCAAGGCCGAAGAAGACGCCGTTGGGATGCCAGACCGCGTGCGCGACCGGCGAATAGATCAGGATCGTCCACAGCCCGACGAACCACAGCATCGCCGAGAACTTCATGCGATCGGCGAACGCGCCGCAGATCAGCGCCGGCGTGATGATCGCGAAGGTCATCTGGAACATCATGAACACGACCTCGGGGATCGTGAACGCGACGGCCGAGTCGCCCGTGCCCAGCGTGAAGGGATCGGCATAGCCCATGCCCGCGAGGAAGAAGCGCGAGAAGTCGCCGACGTAAGCGCCGCCTTCGCCGAAGGCGAGCGAGTAGCCCACGACCATCCACAGCACCGTCACCAGCGCCGTGATCGAGAAGGACTGCATCATGGTGGCGAGAACGTTCTTCTTGCGCACCATGCCGGCGTAGAACAGCGCCAGGCCCGGGATCGTCATCAGGAGGACGAGGGCGGTCGAGGTGAGCATCCATGCGGTGTCGCCGGTATCGATCTTCGGCGTCGCGTCTTGGGCGAACGCGGGGCCGACCAGCCCAACCGCTCCCACCAGCGCCAGCGCACCCAGGCGCGCGAGCTTTTCGAGTTTCGTCATCTGTCGTCGTCTCCTGGCTGTCCCGGCGGGCACCGGGAAGGTTGCGCTCGGGGATGCGTCCCCCTCGCGAAGAATGGTCCTAGATAGTCAAGAATCGTGCCATCGGAAGGCAGGCATGCTGCAATGCAATAGCCTTTGATTCCATTAAGCTTTCGAGGGTCGACACACCGCTCCGCTGACGCACGTTCCTTGCTGTCCCGTTCGTTGGAACGAAACCTGCCTACGTTTTAGGCGGATAGGCTGTCTATTTTTAGGGCAAACAGGCCCTAAAGCGCCTCGACATTGGTCTCGCCGGTGCGGATGCGCACGGCATGGCTGACTTCGAGGACGAAGATCTTTCCGTCGCCGATCTTGCCGGTATTGGCGGCTTTCTGGATCGCTTCGACGACGCGCTCGACCATCGGTTCGGCGACCGCGACCTCGATCTTCACCTTCGGCAGGAAATTGACCGAATATTCGGCACCGCGATAGATCTCGGTCTGCCCCTTCTGGCGCCCGAAGCCTTTGACTTCGGTCACGGTGAGACCCTGGACGCCCAGCGCCGTCAGGGCTTCGCGGACCTCGTCGAGCTTGAAGGGCTTGATGACCGCCATAACCATCTTCATGACCGAATTTCCTCTCTCGTGAGTGCTGTGCGATCCGGGGGACCGGCCGTCGGCAGGCCCCCTACACGCAAGAATGGTTTCAAGAAGCATGCCGCACTGCGGAAAGGCGGCGCAACCTTTATCGTTCGCATCCGCAATACGGCCGGACTGGACCGCCCCGGCCGGCTGCCCTAGCTTTTCGCCCATGAACATATCCACACCCGTTCTCGACGCGGACGTGGCGATCGTCGGCGGCGGCCTGGTCGGCCTGTCGCTGGCGCTGGCACTGGCGCGCGCCGGCCTCGATTCGGTCGTCGTGGACAGCGACGACCCAGCGACCAAGACCGTCGACGCGTTCGACGGGCGCGGTTCGGCCATCGCCCTTGGCTCCGCGCGCGTGCTGCAGGGCATCGGGTTGTGGCCCTATCTTGCCCCGCACGCCGAACCGATCCTCGACATCCGCGTGTCGGACGGCGATTCGAACCTGTTCCTGCACTACGACCATCGCGAGATCGGCACCGAGCCGTTCGGCTACATCATCGAAAACCGCCACGTGCGCCGCGCACTTTACGCGTGCCTGGCGCAGGAACGCCGCGTGACGCTCGTTGCCCCCGACACGGTCGCCGAGGTTTCGGCCGATACGGCGCGCGCGCACGCACGCCTCGCCTCGGGTACCTGCATCCAAGCGAAGCTCGCCGTCGCCTGTGACGGGCGGCCATCGCCCACGCGCGCGCGCGCGGGCATCGGCGCACTTCGCTGGAACTACGAGCAGCACGCGATCGTGTGCGCGATCAGCCACGAGAAGCCGCATCGCGGCATCGCCAACGAGCGCTTCCTGCCCGCAGGGCCCTTCGCCGTGCTGCCGCTGCCCGATGCGCCGGACGGCACGCATCTTTCGTCGATCGTTTGGACCGAGCGCGCAGAACTTGCCGCGATGTTCATGGATCTGCCCGAGGACGAGTTCGTCGACGAGATCCACGAGCGCTTCGGCTGGGGTCTCGGGCGCATCGGCGTTGCAGGCGGGCGCTGGGTTTATCCGCTGACATTCGTGCAGGCCGAAAGCGCCATCGGCCCGCGGCTGGCGCTCGCCGGCGACGCGCTCCACGGCATCCATCCGATCGCGGGGCAGGGTCTCAATCTGGGCCTGCGCGACGTGGCGGCCCTCGCCGAGGTGCTGGCGGATTCGACCCGGCTGGGTCTGGATATCGGAGCCGGCGACACGCTCGAGCGCTATGCGCGCTGGCGCGGCGTGGACACGGTCGGCCTGTCGGCGGTGACCGACGGCCTGCTGCGGCTGTTCTCGAACGACGTGGCACCGCTGAAACTCGCGCGCGACATCGGCCTTGCGGTGGTCGACAAGATCGCCCCCTTGAAGCGCATGTTCATGCAGGACGCGATGGGCACGCTCGGCACGCTGCCGCGCCTGATGCGGGGCGAAGCGCTCTAGGGCGAAACCGAACCTACGCGGCTGCGGCGAAAGGCAGCACGACGCGCACCGTCGTGCCCTTGCCCGGTGCCGTGTCGATCGCGAGCGTTCCGTCGTGCAGCTCGGCGAACATGCGGGCGAGCGGCAGGCCGAGGCCCGTGTCGGAGCGCTGGCGCGCTTCCTCGTCGTGCGCCGTCTCGAACGGACGCAACGCACGCGCCGCATCTTCAGGCGACATGCCGCGACCGCGGTCCGTCACGCGGAATTCGATGGCGCCATCCGGACGGCGCTGGCAATCGAGCACGACGCGCCGGTCCTCGCCCGCGAACTTGATCGCGTTGATCGTCAGGTTGAGCAGGAGCTGGACCAGCACGCGCTCGTCGCCGGCGAAGCCGATGCCGGCACCGTTGCCGGCGATCTCGATCGCCACGCGCTCCTTGGTCGCGCGCTGGCTGGCCAGGAGCCGGACCGTCGACAGCAGCGATACCGCATCGACCGGGCCGATCTCCAGCCGCCACTTGCCCGCCTCGATCTTCGACATGTCGAGGATGCGGTTGATCACGTCGAGCAGATGCTCGGCGCTGAAGCGGATGTCGCCGGCATAGTCGCGATAGCGCGCGGGCGCCCCCAGTTTCATCGCGTCGGTCTCGATGATCTCGGAAAAGCCGATGATGGCGTTGAGCGGCGTGCGGATCTCATGACCCAGATGGGCGAGGAAATCCGACTTGTTGCGCGCGACGTCGCGGAAATGCGTGGCCTCGAGGCGGGCCGCCTTTTCGTTCTCCTCGCGCGAGACGAGCAGGCTGGCGGTCTGGCGGGCGCGCCGGTTCAGGCCCGCGGCCACCGCAAGCACGATCAGGATGGCGACGACGGCAGCCAGCATGATGCCGGACGCGCGCTCGAACCATCGGCCGAAGATGGCGCTGCGCGGATCGCTGGCGAGCACGAAAAGTTCGGTGCCGGGCACGCGCGCGGCACCGAACAGGCGGACCTCGTCGGTTGTCCGCGTGCGCTGGAAACGGGCCGTGCCGAACAGGTCGGCATCCGGCGGCGGGCGGGGATTTGCGGCGATGAGATCGAGTTCGGGATACCGGGCGTGGAGATGGCCCTCGGCATCGACCAGGCTGATCGCATCGGCGCCAAGCTTGGAGAACAGCCGCGCGAAATGGGCAGGATCGATCCGCCCGGCGACGACTCCGCCGAACGTGCCGTCCGGGCGCTCGACGCGCATCGAGACCGGAATGCTGATGTCGTTGCTCGGCCGTGCGACGACGGGCCGGTCGATGCGCAGGTCGTTCGACGGGTTGTCGCGGTGCGCGATGAAGTAGGGGCGGTCCGACAGGTCGGTGCGCTGCGGCGTGACGGACCCCACGTTGACGGCGACGCGCCCGTCGGGCCCGACCAGTGCCAGGCCCTGCAACTGGATCGTCGATGCCTGCGCGCGCTTCAGGGCGACATGGATCTCGGCTGGCGTCCCGCGCACGACGATGCCGGGCGAACCGGGGTCGCTGTCGATGCTGCGCAGGGCCAGCGCCATGGTACCGAAGACCTGCGCCACGAACGTCGCCGCGACTTCGGCCTCGATGACGATCTGGCGCCGGGCGTCGGCGACGACCTGCCCGTATATCTGCGAAATCTGGATGCCGGCAGCCGCGACGACAAGTGCCAGCACTGCACCGACGAGAAGGATGCCGACGGGCCGCGAACCGGCGATGGTGTGACCAGAATTCTTCATTCAGAACAGGTTCTTGATCCGGATGCGGGCGGAGATTCTAGCCGTCGCCAATCGGTTTTACCCGAATATTTTGTAGAAAGTATTAACGACCGGCGCGGGGCCGGCCATTGATCAGCCTCAATGCGGGCGCGTCGTGGCGGCGCGAGGATGGACATAACGTCCATGAACCACTCGAGGAGGCAGCCATGCAACGACGGACATTTCTGACGCTGACCGCGACGGCGGGACTAGCGATCGCTCTTGGAGCATCCGAAGCGCTGGCGCAGGGCATGGGCGGCATGAGTGCGGCCGAGCGCGACAAGATGCGCGAGCAGATGCGCAAGCGCTGGGACGAGATGGACCACGATTCGCGCGTAAAGGCGATGGACCGCATGCGCAGCCGGCGCAGCGAGCCGAAATACGAGGAGATGCGCGAGCGCTGGAACAAGCTGACGCCCGAGCAGCGCAGCGGCATGATCGAACGGCACCGGATGAAATCCGGCAAGGCGGACTAGCCCGCGCGGTTCACAACTGGACGCGCAGGCTCGAGATGATGATGCGCTTGGCCAGCTCGACCGAGCTGATCGACTTCCAGTCGAGGTCGGGGATGATCGAGCGCATCTGGTCGTCGGACGTCTTGAAGAAGTCGATGGCCCCGAAGATCCGGTCGACCTTCGTCCCGTCGTCCGACAGCGGCAGCGCCAGATGCTCGATGTCGAGCTTGATGCCGTTCTGGGTCGTGATCGTGCTCTCGTCGACGACCGCCATCTTCATCTGCACGGCATAGACGAGGTTCTTGCGCCATTCCTCTTCCCAGCCGCCGATCTGCAGGTCGAGCAGCATCATGCCCGTCGCGTCCTGCTTGAGCCGGTCGGTCAGAGCCGTGCCCATCAGGCGGAACTTGAACCACATGCCGGCATCGTCCTGCATGACCTGGGCGATGTAGATATAGGGAAGCTCGGGCAGCAGGTCGTTGGGCATCACGTCGGGCTGCATCTCGGCGCGCGTCGGCATCGGCTTCTTGCCGCACGCGGCGACCCAGTGCGCATAGACGCGCGAATTGAGCTTGCTGGCCAGTACCAGTCGCATCCGGTCGATCTCCATCGGCATGCGACTCCACGATAGGTGGCCACATGCACCTACAGTCTCACCTTTCGGTTGATTTACACAGTTTATACGGGAATTAGTCGCGCTTCTCGTGTCAACCGGCGAGGAATGCAGCCCAGCGCCGCCGTTTGGTCGAGATATCCATCGCGGCATGTGCGGGACTTGTCGAGGGAAGCGTGACGAACGCACGGCCGTCGGCCGGCAACGCGTGGCGCCGATAGAGCCGTGCGGCGGTGGCACCGTTGAAGCCGACGCGCACGATCTGGCGGTGGCGCTCGAAGAACGCGGCGAAATCGTTGGGCTTTATCGTATCGGGTGCGATCGCTGAATCGAGACTGCCGGGCCGGACGGCGGCAGCGCACACGTCCCATACCGCGATGCCGGCCGCGCGCAGGCTTGCCGTGCGCTCTGCGTAGGGGGCATCGGCATCGAACCCGAGCACGTGCCCGACAATCGGCCAGAAGGCGTTGCGCGGATGGGCGTAATAGCGGCCGGCGGCCAGCGAAGCCTGCCCCGGCAGCGTGCCGAGGATCAGGATCCGCGAATTTTCGTCGGCAACGGGCGGGAAGCCGCGGTCCATGCCCCTGACCCGAAGGCGGGGGCGAGGATCAGGCCGCGAGCTTGGCGGTCGCGATCTCGATGCGTGCGGCGAGACCGGCACGCTCGCCGTCGTCGGTGGCGGCACCGAGCTTGGCGCGAAGCGTCTCGATTTCCTTCGTAACCGCAGGCCTGTCGATCTCCGATACGCGCACGGCCTCGTCGGCCAGCACCGTCACGCGGTCGGCCGAGGCCTCCGCGAAGCCGCCGGCGACGAAGATGCGGTCTTTGACCGCGCCGCCGGCATAGATCGAGATCGTGCCGGTGCGCAGCGTCGAGATGACCGGGGCGTGGCCCTTGAGCACGCCGAAATCGCCTTCGCTGCCGGGGACGACGACCATCTCGACGTCCTCGGACACGAGCAGGCGCTCCGGGCTCACCAGTTCGAACTTGGTCGTTTCGGCCATCGTCTATTTCCTCGTGCTGGCCCGATCAGGCCGCTTCGGCGGCCATCTTGCGCGCCTTGGCGCGGGCTTCCTCGAGCGTGCCGACCATGTAGAAGGCCGCTTCCGGCATGTCGTCGCAGTTGCCCATGACGATTTCCTTGAAGCCCTTGATCGTGTCCTCGAGCTTCACGAGCACGCCCGGCGTGCCGGTGAAGACTTCGGCGACGTGGAAGGGCTGCGACAGGAAGCGCTGGATCTTGCGCGCGCGGGCGACGACGAGCTTGTCCTCTTCCGAGAGCTCGTCCATGCCGAGAATGGCGATGATGTCCTGCAGCGACTTGTAGCCCTGCAGCACCTTCTGCACGTCGCGCGCGGTGTTGTAGTGGTCCTCGCCGATGACGCGCGGGTCGAGCATGCGCGACGTGGAGTCGAGCGGGTCGACGGCCGGGAAGATGCCGAGTTCCGCGATCTGGCGCGACAGCACGGTCGTGGCGTCAAGGTGCGAGAACGAGGTGGCAGGTGCCGGGTCGGTCAAGTCGTCGGCGGGCACGTAGATGGCCTGCACCGAGGTGATCGAACCCTTCTTGGTCGACGTGATGCGCTCCTGGAGCGCACCCATGTCGGTCGACAGCGTGGGCTGATAGCCCACCGCCGACGGGATGCGGCCGAGCAGCGCCGACACTTCGGCGCCCGCCTGCGTGAAGCGGAAGATGTTGTCGACGAAGAACAGGACGTCCTGGCCTTCCTCGTCGCGGAAATATTCGGCGACCGTCAGGCCCGAGAGGCCGACGCGCATGCGCGCACCCGGCGGCTCGTTCATCTGGCCGTACACGAGGGCGACCTTCGAGCCGGGGCCGTCGGTCTTGATGACGCCCGATTCCATCATCTCGTGATAGAGGTCGTTGCCTTCGCGCGTGCGCTCGCCGACACCCGCGAACACCGACACGCCGCCGTGCGCCTTGGCGACGTTGTTGATGAGTTCCATGATCGTCACGGTCTTGCCGACGCCAGCACCGCCGAACAGGCCGATCTTGCCGCCCTTGGCGTAGGGGGCGAGCAGGTCGATGACCTTGATGCCCGTCACGAGGATCTCGGCTTCGGTCGACTGCTCGATGAAGGGCGGGGCCTGGCGGTGGATCGGCGAGGTGCGCTTGTGGCCGATGGGGCCGCGCTCGTCGATCGGCTCGCCGATGACGTTGATGATGCGCCCGAGCGTCTCGGGGCCGACGGGCATCGCGATGGCGTTGCCGGTGTCGACCGCTTCCTGGCCGCGGACCAGACCGTCGGTCGAGTCCATCGCGATCGTGCGCACGGTCTGTTCGCCCAGGTGCTGCGCGATCTCGAGGACCAGCGTCTTGCCCTGGTTCTGCACGTGCAGCGCGTTCAGGATCTTCGGCAGTTCGCCGTCGAAGCGCACGTCGACGACGGCACCGGTGATCTGGACGACGCGGCCGACCTTGTTGTTCGCCATGGTTCCTACTCCTGCAAAATCAGACGGCTTCGGCGCCGGAGATGATCTCGATCAATTCCTTGGTGATCGAGGCCTGGCGCGAGCGGTTATAGACGAGCGTGAGCTTCTTGATCATGTCGCCGGCGTTGCGCGTGGCGCTGTCCATCGCGGACATGCGCGCACCCTGCTCCGACGCGGCGTTTTCGAGAAGACCGCCATAGACCTGGACGGCGAGATTGCGCGGCAGCAGGGCTGCCAGGATCTCGCCTTCCTCGGGTTCGTATTCGTAGGAAGCGCCTGAATCCGGCGCGCCCGCCTCGCTCGCCACGAAGGGGACGAGCTGCAGGCGCGTGGGGATCTGCGTCATCGCCGACTTGAAGCGCGCGTAGTAGAGCGCTGCCACATCGAACTCGCCGACATCGAACATCGCCAGCACCTTGTCCGACACGCGCTGCGCTTCGGCGAAGGTCATGCGCTTGCGGCCAACGTCCTCGACGGCGCCCACGATCAGGCTGGCGAAGTCGCGGCGCAGCTGCGCCAGGCCCTTGCGGCCCACGCACAGGATCTTGACCGTCTTGCCTTCGGCCTGGAGCTTGCGGATCTCGACGCGCACCATGCGCACGATCGACGAGTTGAAGCCGCCGCACAGGCCGCGGTCCGACGTGCAGACCACCATCAGGTGGACCTTGTCGGCGCCGGTACCCGAAAGCAGCTTGGGCGCACCCGCCCCCGCCGTCATCGAACCGGCGAGCGAACCCAGCATGCGGCCCATGCGCATCGCGTAGGGGCGTGCGGCTTCCGCCTGCTCCTGCGCGCGGCGCAGCTTGGCCGCGGCAACCATCTTCATGGCGGACGTGATCTTCTGCGTCGACTTGACCGACGCGATCCGCATCCGGAGAGTTTTGAGAGTGGCCATCGTCTATGTCCGGTGTGGCTGGCTCAAGCGGCGAAATTCTTGACGAACGCGCCGAGGATCTCGCGCAGCTTCTTGTCCGTTTCCGGCTTGATCTCGCGGTCCTTGGCGACCGCACCGAGGACGTCGGCGTGCTTGGCCTTCACCAGCGCCATGAACTGCGTCTCGAACTTGCCGATGCTCTTGACGTCGATCGTGTCGAGGAAGCCGTTGACGCCCGCGAAGATCGAGACGACCTGCTCTTCGACCGGCATCGGCGCGTACTGCGGCTGCTTCAGCAGTTCGGTGAGGCGTGCACCGCGCGCCAGCAGCTTCTGCGTCGACGCGTCGAGGTCGGAGGCGAACTGCGCGAAAGCGGCCATCTCGCGATACTGGGCGAGCTCGAGCTTGATCTTGCCGGCGACCTGCTTCATCGCCTTGATCTGGGCGGCGGAACCGACGCGCGACACCGACAGGCCCACGTTGATGGCCGGGCGGATGCCCTTATAGAAAAGATCGGTTTCGAGGAAGATCTGGCCGTCGGTGATCGAGATCACGTTGGTCGGGATGTAGGCCGAAACGTCGCCGGCCTGCGTTTCGATGACCGGGAGTGCCGTCAGCGAGCCCGCCTTCATGTCGTCCGACATCTTGGCCGCGCGCTCGAGCAGGCGCGAGTGCAGGTAGAACACGTCGCCGGGATAGGCTTCGCGGCCCGGCGGGCGGCGCAGCAGCAGCGACATCTGGCGGTAGGAAACAGCCTGCTTGGAAAGATCGTCGTACACGATGACGGCGTGCATGCCGTTGTCGCGGAAATATTCGCCCATCGCGCAGCCCGTGTAGGGGGCGAGGAACTGGAGCGGCGCCGGGTCGGACGCCGTGGCCGCGACGATGATCGTGTAGTCGAGCGCGCCGTAGTCGGCGAGCGTCTTCACGATGCGCGCGACGGTCGAGCGCTTCTGCCCGATGCACACGTAGATGCAGTAGAGCTTCTTGGATTCGTCGCCCTGCGCGTTGATCGCCTTCTGGTTGATGAAGGTATCGATCGCGACGGCGGTCTTGCCGGTCTGGCGGTCGCCGATGATCAGCTCGCGCTGGCCGCGGCCGACGGGAACGAGCGCGTCGATGGCCTTGAGACCCGTCTGCATGGGCTCGTGCACCGACTTGCGCGCGATGATGCCCGGCGCCTTCACTTCAACGCGCGTCATCTTGGCGCCCGTGAGCGGGCCCTTGCCGTCGATCGGGTTGCCGAGGCCGTCGACCACGCGGCCGAGCAGGGCCTTGCCGACCGGCACTTCGACGATGGCGCCGGTGCGCTTGACGGTGTCGCCTTCCTTGATGTCGCGGTCGTCGCCGAAGATGACGACGCCGACATTGTCGGTCTCGAGGTTGAGGGCCATGCCCTTGATGCCGCCCGGGAACTCGACCATCTCGCCCGCCTGGACGTTGTCGAGGCCGTAGACGCGGGCAATGCCGTCACCCACCGAGATGACCTGCCCGACTTCGGCGACGTCGGCCGACGTGTCGAACTTGGCGATCTGGTCCTTCAGGATGGCGGAAATCTCGGCGGCGCGGATAGACATGGACTCGTTCTCCGATGGAAATCAGGCCCGACCGGCGAGGGTCAGGTGAAGACGCTTGAGTTGGCCCTGCAGCGAGGCATCGACGAGGCGGGAACCCACCTTCACCTTCAGCCCGCCCAGCAGCTTGGGATCGACCTTGAGGTCGAGCGTGACTTTGCGGCCGGCGGCGGCGCGCAGCTTGGTCTCGAGTTCGGCGATGCGGGCCGGCGACAGCGCCACGGCCGACACGACTTCGGCGACGGTTTCGCCGCGCGCTTCGGCGACGAGGGCGCGGTATTGCTTGGCGATCGCGGGGAAGTCGGCAAGGCGGCGGTTGCGCGCCAGCGTGCCCACGAAGCGGCGCACCAGATCGCCGATGCCCAGATTGGCCATCACCGCGAGCACGGCCTTTTCCTGCGTGGCGCGCGGCAGCAGCGGGCTGTTCGTCATCCGCTTCAGTTCGGGGACGGCCGCGAGGGCCTCTTCGAAGGTCTTGATGTCGCCGGCGACGACGTCGAGCCATTGCGGGTTGGCGAGTTCATACAGCGCGCCCGCGTAGCGTTGGGCGATTCCGGCGGAAGAGGCGTTTTTCGAGGCCACGCGCGGTCCCTTGGTCGGCGGTCCGTTTTTCGCCCTTGGCCCACCCCGGACGGGCTCGCCAACCTCGCGAAAAACAACAAGAAATCGGCGAACGGAAGATGTCTTCCGTGCGGCCGCGGGCGATTAGCTAACACAGGCATTTCGCCGATGCAATAAGGGCGGCGAAAAAGCTGCGGGTTATCCACTTTTGCCCGGAAATCGGGGCTTGCACGCCTACATGAAACTGTACGGATCGACGTCGATCTGGACGCGGATATCGCTCGGGATCCGGGTCTGGGCGAGCCACGAATCGACGATTTCCTGCAGGTTCGCCTCGCGCGACGTTTTCACCAGCAGGCGGCGGCGGTGCCGGCCGCGCAGGATCGCCATGGGTGCGGGTGCCGGGCCCAGCACGCTGATCCCGGCCCCGCGCGGCGCTGTCTGGCCGAGCCGGCGCGCCAGCCTTTCGACCAGCGCTTCGTCGGGGCCTGCGACGATCACGGCGGCCAGGCGGCCGAAGGGCGGCCAGCCGTGGCGCTGACGATCGGCGCGTTCGGCCGCCAGGAACTTCGCCCGGTCGCCGCCGACCAGCGCCTTCATCACCGAATGCTCGGGCATGTGGGTCTGCAGCAGGACGCGGCCCGGCCGCTCGGCGCGTCCCGCCCGGCCCGAGACCTGGTGCAGGAGCTGCCACGTGCGCTCGGCCGCGCGCAGGTCGCCGCCCGACAGGCCCAGATCCGCGTCCACGATGCCGACGAGCGTCAGATACGGAAAATGATGGCCCTTGGCGACGATCTGGGTACCGACCAGGATGTCGATCTCGCGCGCCGCCATCCGGCGAACGAACTCCTCGGCCGCCGCCGGGCCGGTGACGGTGTCGGACGTCATCACGTCGATCTTCGCGTCCGGAAACAAGGCGCGCGCTTCTTCGGCCACGCGTTCGACGCCGGGGCCGCACGCGACGAACGAATCCTCGGCCGTGCAGGACGGGCACTGGCGCGGCAGCGACGCGTTGTAGCCGCAATGATGGCACTGCAGGCGCCCGTGCAGCCGGTGCTCGACGAGCCACGCCGTGCAGCTCGGACATTGCAGCCGGTGCCCGCAGGCCCGGCACAGTGTCAGCGGCGCATAGCCGCGCCGGTTCAAGAACAGCATCGACTGCTCGCCGGCGGCCAGCGCTTCGGTCAGTGCGGCGCGCAGCGGCAGGCTGATGAAGGACTGGCGCGGTGGCGGATGCTTGCGCAGATCGACTGCCTCGACCTTCGGCAGGCTTGCCCCGCCATGGCGGGCGGGCAGCTCCACGACCGCATAGCGGCCGCGCTCGACATTCGCGAGCGTTTCCAGCGAGGGCGTGGCCGAGGCCAGCACGATCGGGCAACCTTCGAAGCGTGCGCGCACCACGCCCATGTCGCGCGCGTGATAGATGGTGCCGTCTTCCTGCTTGAAGGCCTGCTCATGCTCTTCGTCGATGACGACGAGGCCGAGCTTCGCGAACGGCAGGAACAAGGCCGAGCGTGCGCCGACCACCACGCGCACGTCGCCCGCCGCCACGCCGCGCCACACGCGCGCGCGCTGCGCCGTGCCCAGCTCCGAGTGCCACTGTGCCGGTTCTGCCCCGAAGCGCGACACGAAACGCGCGAGCCATTGGGCGCTCATCGCGATTTCCGGCAGCAGCACGAGCACCTGCTTATCCGCCGCAAGGGCCGCCGCGACCGCCTCGAAATAAACCTCGGTCTTGCCGGAGCCGGTCACGCCATCGAGCAGCGTGACCGAGAAACCCTGCCCCACCTTGCCCGCCAGCGTGTCGGCCGCTTCGCGTTGGACGGGCGAAAGATCCGCCCGCGGATGACCGGCATCGGGGCCAGGCGGCGAAGGCGCGTCGATCTCCACGCTTTCGAGCCAACCCTTGTCGACCAGCCCCTTGACCACGCCGGTCGAGACTTCCGCCGCGCGGGCGAGTTCTGCGGCGGGCCGTGCGCCCGAGCGCGCCTCGCGCAGCACGCGCCGACGTGCAGGCGTCAGCACGCCGGGTTCCTCGAGCTCGGGATCGGGGGCGGCATCGGAAAGGGCGAACGCGACGAGCTTGCGGGCGGGCACGAGCGCTTCGGGCACGCTCATCGCCATGCGCAGCACGTTGCCAAGCGGTGACAGCGTATAGCTGCTCACCCACGCAAGGAACTTGCGCAGCGGTTCGGCCATCCTTGGTGCGGGAAGAAGACCCGCAATGTCTTTGAGCTTGGCCGCGTCGAGCGTATCGTCGGGTGGCTCATCCCATACCACGCCGGACACGACGCGCCGGCCGAGCGGGACCGTCACGAAGTCGCCGGGCGACACCGTGCGTTCGGGCGGCACCCGGTAATCGTAAGGCCCGAGCGGCAGCGGCAGGGCCACGCGCACGCGCATGCTGGATCGCGACTCGACCATCGGCTAGACTCTGGCCGTTTCGAGTCGCGAGGGGAATGCGCATTCCATGAAATTCTTCGTCGACACTGCCGACACCGCCGAAATCCGCGATCTCGCCGCCACCGGCCTGCTCGACGGCGTGACCACCAATCCGTCGCTGATCGCCAAGTCGGGCAAGAAGTTCCTCGATGTGGTCGCGGAGATCTGCACGATCGTCGCCGGCCCCGTCAGCGCCGAAGTCACCGCCAACGATTTCGACACGATGCTGAAGGAGGGCAAGAAGCTCGCCGGCATCGCGAAGAACGTCGCGGTCAAGGTGCCCCTCACGCCCGACGGCCTCAAGACCTGCAAGGTCCTGTCCGACGCCGGCACCATGGTCAACGTCACGCTGTGCTTCAGCCCGGCCCAGGCGATCCTCGCCGCCAAGGCGGGTGCCACGTTCGTCTCGCCCTTCGTCGGGCGGCTCGACGATGTCGGCACCGACGGCATGCAGCTCATCTCCGACATCATGACGATCTACCGCCAGTACCCGACCTTCAAGACCGAGGTGCTGGTCGCCTCGGTGCGCGGGCCCCTGCACATCGTCGATGCCGCCAAGCTCGGCGCGCATGTGGCGACGGCCCCCGCCAACGTGCTCAAGCAGCTTTTCGCGCATCCGCTGACCGACAAGGGCCTCGCCCAGTTCAATGCGGACTGGAAGAAGACCGGCCAGTCCGTCCTCTAGCTAACGGCAACCAGGGAGAATCCCTCGATCATGGCCGAGTCCGACAGTGCAGCCGCCCTTGCCGGCATCGCGGCCCCCACGGGTGCCGCGGTCGCCGAGTATCTGCGCCGCCACCCCGACTTCCTGATCGAGCATCCCGACCTGCTGTGGATCCTCACGCCCCCCGCACAGCGTTCGGACAACGGCGTGGTCGACATGCAGCGCTACATGCTCGAGCGCATGCGCACCGACCTTGCCAAGCTGACGGCGGCACAGGCCGAACTCATCGCCACGAGCCGCGCCAACCTCGCCACGCAGGGGCGCATCCACGCCGCCGTGCTGTCGGTGCTGACCGCGAAATCCCTGCCCCACTGCATCGACACGATCGCGGTCGACCTGCCCATGCATCTTGAAGTGGACGCGATCGGGCTTGGCTTCGAATCGCTCGACCACGTGCCGCCGGGCGAGAACGCGCAGAACCTGCGCATCCTGCCGCGCGGCACCGTCGACCGGCTGATGGGCGAGCGGCGCGACATCCTGCTGCTGTCCGACGAGCCGGGCGACAGCTCCATCTATGGCGGGGCCTCCACGCTCGTGCACAGCCAGGCGCTGCTGCGCCTGCAGCTGAAGCGCGACATGGCGCCGGGCATCCTTGCCTTCGGGGCGCGCGCCACGTCGAAATTCCATCCCGGCCAGGGCACCGAGCTGCTCAATTTCCTCGGCCGCACGGTCGAAGCGGCATTGCGCGGATGGCTGGCGCGCGGGAACTGAGCGTCGGTTTCGCGGCCGCCGCCGATCTCGTCCCGGCGATCGCCGGCTGGCGCGCACGGCTCGAGGACGAGAAGCGCGCCTCGCGCCACACGCTTTCGAACTACACGCGCGATCTCGCGGCGTTCCTCGCCTTCCTGCAGGACCATCTGGGTGAACCGCCCACGCTTGCGGCCCTCGCCGGCCTGAAACCCGCCGATTTCCGCGGCTTCCTCGCGCGTCGCGTGCAGGGCGGCCTCAAGGCCGCGTCGAACGCGCGCGCGCTTTCCACGCTGCGCGGCTTCTTCCGCTATCTCGACCGGGCCGGGCTCGCGCGAAACGCGCATATCGGCGCCATGCGCGGACCCAAGCTGCCCAAGAGCCTGCCCAAGGCGCTCGACATGGCCGATGCCGCAGCACTGCTCGACATCGACGATGCCGACGCCAGCGCGCCGTGGGTCGCGGCGCGCGACCGCGCGGTGCTGGCATTGCTCTACGGGGCGGGCCTGCGCATCGACGAGGCGCTGTCGTTGCCCCGCGATGCCGCCCCGCTGGGCGAGATGCTGCGCGTGGTCGGCAAGGGCCGCAAGGCACGCGACGTGCCGGTCCTGCCCCAGGTGCGCGACATGATCGACGCCTATGTGCGCCTGTGCCCGTTCAAGACCAAGCCCGCCGACCCGCTGTTCGTCGGCGTGCGCGGCAAGCGGCTGAATGCGGGCATCGTGCAGGCGCGCGTGCGCCAGCTGCGCGTCGAGCTCGGCCTGCCGGATTCGGCCACACCGCATGCACTTCGCCATTCCTTCGCCACGCATCTGCTGGGGGCGGGGGCCGACCTGCGCGCGATCCAGGAGCTGCTCGGCCACGCCTCTCTGTCGACCACGCAGCGCTATACGGCGGTCGATGCCGAGCGGCTGATCGACGTCTACGCCGCCGCCCACCCGCGCGCGCGCGGATGAACGAAGGGCGCCGCACCGTCTCGCGAATCCTGCTCGAGCTGCGCGCGCGCGGCGCCGAGCGCGTGCGGCTTGGCGATCTGATCGAAGCGCTCGACGACCGCGCCTTCGGGGCGGCGATGCTGCTGTTCGCGTTGCCCAACGCGGTGGGCATCGGCACGATCCCGGGCGTGTCGACGCTGTTCGGCGTGCCGCAGATCCTGCTCGGAATCCAGATGATCCTTGGCTTCGACCGGCCGAAGCTGCCCGCCTGGCTGCTCGCCCGTTCGCTGGCGCGGCAGGACTTCGAGACGATGGTAGATCGCGGCGTACCTTATCTGCAGCGCGTCGAACGCGTGCTGAAGCCGCGCCTGCCCGGTCTCGTCGATGGCTGGATCGAGCGGCTGCTGGGCGTCGTGTTCCTCGTGCTGGCGACGGTCGTGTCGCTGCCGATCCCGTTCGCCAACCAGCCGCCGGCCGTGGCGATGGCGCTGATCGGCGTGGGCCATGTCGGGCGCGACGGCGCGTTCGTCGTGGCGGGCTGCATCGTCGGCGTCTTCGCGCTTGCCCTCGCGGCAGCCGTCGTCGCCGGCGGGGCCGCGGTCGTGTGGCTCGCGATCACGCATTTCTTCGGAGGGTGAGGATGAAGATCTACGGTGCGCCGGGCACGGCGCTGATGGCGCCGCATGCGGTCCTCGAAGAGATCGGCGCCTCGTATGAATGGATCCGCGTCGACCTCAAGGGCGGCGAGCACCGGAAGGCGGCGTTCCTCGCCCTCAACCCCAAGGGCCGCGTGCCGGTGCTGGTCGACGGCGATTTCGCGCTGACGGAATCCGCCGCGATCTGCCTCCATCTCGCCGAGCGCTTCCCGCAGGCAGGCCTGCTGCCGGCACCCGGAACGCGCGAACGCGCACGGGCCTATGAATGGATGCTGTTCCTGTCGAACACCGTGCATACGGCACTGATGGACTGGTTCCATCCCGACTGGCAGACACGCGACGCCGACGCGACCGATTCGATCAAGGCCGGGGCGGAGGTGCGGCTGACCGGGCATTTCGCCCATATCGACGCGTATCTCGCGGCACACGGGAAGCCGTATTTCCTGGGGGCGGCCGTCTCGACCGTCGATTTCTACATGCACATGTTGGCACGCTGGTCGCGCTACCAGACGAAGCCCGCTTACGCCTATCCGGCGATCAAACGGCTGACCGATGCGATGAAAGCGCGCCCGTCGGTCGGCCGCATGATGGCCATGCAGGGCATTGCGGAGATCGAAAAAGCCTGACGGTCAGTCCGTCTTGGCCTTCGTCGTCGCCTTCTTCTCGGCGACGGCCGGCCGGGGCGGCGGCGGCTGCAGCCGGGTCGGTGGCGCCGTCGCGTAGACGGGCGGAACCGGCCCCGGCATCACGACGGGATCCGGCGTCTGCGCGAACGCCGGGATGGCGGCCGCAGCAAAAGCCAGGACCAGGATGGCTTTGTAGTTGGACATGGTGCTCTCCCCGAAACATGCGGATCGCACGTCTAGGGCGAGTATCGCGCCACGATTGGGGCTGGAGTGTGTCCGCTCCAGCGAGGCCGTCAGATGTGGATCGGACGTCCGTCGACAGCCAGGGCCGCCTCGCGGACCGCTTCGGTCAGCGTCGGGTGCGCGTGGCAGGTGCGCGCGATGTCTTCGGACGAAGCGCCGAACTCGATGGCCAGCGCCATCTCGCCGGTAAGCTCGCCGACCGACGGGCCGATCATGTGCACGCCAAGCACGCGGTCAGTCGCCTTGTCGGCGAGGATCTTGACGAAACCCTCGGTGTTGTTCTGCGCGCGCGCGCGGCCGTTCGCGGTGAACGGGAACTTGCCGGTGCGGTATTCCACACCCTCGGCCTTCAGCTGTTCCTCGGTCTTGCCCACGCTGGCCACTTCCGGCCACGTGTAGACGACCGACGGGATCGCGTCGTAGTTCACGTGCCCGTGCTGGCCGGCGAGGATCTCGGCCACGGCCATGCCCTCGTCCTCGGCCTTGTGGGCAAGCATCGGCCCGGCGATGCAGTCGCCGATCGCGTAGATGCCGGGAACGTTCGACTGGAAATGCGCGTCGACGGCCACACGGCCCTTCTCGTCGAGATTGACGCCGGACTCCTTGAGGCCCAGCCCGTCGGTGTACGGACGCCTTCCGATGGCCACCAGCACGATGTCGGTCTCGATCGTCTCGGCCGCACCGCCGGCGGCCGGCTCGACCGTCAGCGCCACGCCCTTGGGGCCGATCTTGGCGCCGGTCACCTTGGTCGCGAGCTTGAAGCTCATCCCCTGCTTGGTGAGGATGCGCTGCATCTGCTTGGCCGTGTCGGCGTCCATGCCGGGCATGATGCGGTCGAGGAACTCGACCACCGTGACCTTGGCGCCCAGGCGCTGCCAGACCGAGCCCATCTCGAGCCCGATCACGCCGCCGCCGACGAGCACCATCGACTTGGGGACTTCCGGAAGTGTCAGGGCACCGGTCGACGAAACGATCTTCTTCTCGTCGATCTTGAGACTGGGCAGCGAGACGACATCGGAGCCGGTCGCGATGACGATCGCCTTGGCCGCCAGCGCCTGCGTGCCGCCGGCATTGAGCGCCACCTCGACCTTGCCGGCACCGGCGATCTTGCCCGTGCCCTTGATCCAGTCGATCTTGTTCTTCTTGAACAGGAACGCGACACCGTCGACGTTCGACTTAACGGTCTTGTCCTTGTGGGCCATCATGCCCTTGAGGTCGAGTTCGACCTTGCCGACCTTGACGCCGAAGACGCCCAGGCCGTGCGTGGCCTCCTCGTATTTCTCCGACGCCTGGAGGAGTGCTTTCGACGGGATGCAGCCCACGTTGAGGCAGGTGCCGCCCAAGGTCTCGCGCTTTTCAACGCAGGCCACTTTCATGCCGAGCTGTGCCGCGCGGATCGCACAGACATAGCCCCCGGGGCCGGAACCGATGACGACGAGATCGTAGGCGGCTTCAGTCATTTTCGTTCACATGTCCAGGATGAGGCGGGCGGGATCTTCCAGGCATTCCTTGACGCGCACGAGGAACGTCACGGCTTCGCGCCCGTCGATGATGCGGTGGTCGTAGCTGAGCGCGATGTACATCATCGGCCGGATCTCGACCTTGTCGCCCACGGCGATCGGGCGCGGCTGGATCTTGTGCATGCCAAGGATGCCCGACTGCGGCGTGTTCAGGATCGGCGTGGACATCAGCGAACCGTAGATGCCGCCGTTGGTGATCGTGAAGGTGCCGCCCGACATGTCGTCCATCGTGAGCTTGCCGTCGCGCGCGCGCCGGCCCAGATCGCCGATGGTCTTCTCGATGTCAGCGAAGGACAGCAGGTCGCAGTCGCGCACGACCGGCACGACGAGGCCCTGCGGCGTGCCCACCGCGATGCCGATGTCGTAGTGGTTCTTGTAGATGACGTCGCCGCCGTCGATCTCGGCGTTGACGGCCGGCAGCTCCTTGAGCGCCACGATGCACGCCTTGGCGAAGATCGACATGAAGCCGAGCTTGACGCCGTGGCGCTTCTCGAACTGCTCGTTGTACTTGGCGCGCAGCGCCATCGCCGCCGTCATGTCGACCTCGTTGAAGGTCGTCAGCATCGCGGCGGTGTTCTGGGCCTGCTTCAGGCGCTCGGCGATGCGCGTGCGCAGGCGCGTCATCTTCACGCGCTCTTCGCGCGGGCCCGTGGCGCGCGGTGCGGCCGGGGCTGCGGGCTTTGCGGCGGGGGCGGCCGAAGCAGCGGCGACGTCGGGCTTGGTGATGCGCCCGTCCTTGCCGGTGCCCGCGACGCTTGCGGGGTTGAGGCCGGATTCCGACAGCGCCTTGCGCGCGGCAGGGCCAGTCTGTGCGGCCGCAGCGGCGGGCGCCGGAGCGGGCACGGGCGCAGGAGCGGCCTTGGCGGCGGGTGCGGCGGCGGCAGGAGCCGCGGCCTTGCCGGCTGCACCGGCCTCGATCTCGCCGAGCTTGGCACCGACCGCGACGGTGGTGCCCGCCTCGGCGATGATCGCCGAAAGCATGCCCGATGCGGGGGCCGGAACCTCGACCGTGACCTTGTCGGTCTCGAGCTCGCACATCGGCTCGTCGGCCTTCACGGCGTCACCGACCTTCTTGAACCACTTGGCGATGGTCGCCTCGGTGACGGACTCGCCCAGCGTGGGAACCTTGATTTCGACGGCCATTCTCGGATTCCGTTCTTTGTCTTAACTGGATGGGGTCGGTTTCAGACCGTGAGCGCCTTCTCGACGATGTCGGCCTGCTGCTTGTTGTGGCGCTTGTAGAGGCCGGTCGCCGTCGCCGCGGCCTCGGGCCGCCCGACATACGCGGGCCGCTTGGCCGCGATCTTCAGGTTGGTGAGGATGTTCTCGAGACGGTGCTCGACGAACGTCCACGCCCCCATGTTCTGCGGCTCTTCCTGGCACCACACGATCTCGGCGTTCTTGTAGCGGCCGAGTTCGCGCTGGGTCGTCGCGATCGGGAACGGGTAGAGCTGCTCGATGCGCACGAGCGCCACGTCGTCGATGCCGCGCTTGGCGCGCTCCTCGAACAGGTCGTAGTAGATCTTGCCCGAGCACAGCACGACGCGCTTCACCTTGCCGTCGGCCGCGATCTTCTCGGTCTCCGGCAGGATGCGGTGGAAGCTGGTGCCCGGCCCGAAATCCGCCAGCGGCGAGACCGCGAGCTTGTGCCGCAGCAGCGACTTGGGCGTCATGATCAGCAGCGGCTTGCGGATCGTGCGGCGCACCTGGCGGCGCAGCGCGTGGAAGTAGTTGGCCGGCGTGGTGAGGTTGCAGACCTGCCAGTTGTCCTCGGCGCACATCTGGAGGAACCGCTCCAGTCGCGCGGACGAATGCTCCGGCCCCTGCCCTTCGTAGCCGTGCGGCAGCAGCATGACGAGACCCGACATGCGCAGCCACTTCACTTCGGCGGACGAAATGAACTGGTCGAACATCGTCTGGGCGCCGTTGGCGAAGTCGCCGAACTGCGCTTCCCAAAGCACGAGCGCGTTGGGCTCGGCCATCGAGTAGCCGTACTCGAACCCGAGCACGCCGAATTCCGACAGCGGGCTGTCGTGGACCTCGAACGTGGCCTGCTTGGGACGGATGGTGTTGAGCGGGACGTGGCGCTTCTCGGTCTCCTGGTCGACCAGCACAGAATGGCGCTGGGAGAACGTGCCGCGCCCGCAATCCTGGCCCGACAGGCGTACCGGCGTGCCTTCGACCGCGAGCGTGCCGAACGCGAGCGCTTCGCCCGTCGCCCAGTCGATCGGGCCGCCGGCCTCGAACAGCTTCTTCTTGTTGTCGAGCTGGCGGCGGATCGTGCGGTGGATGTTGTGCCCTTCAGGAACGCGGCAGATGCCCTCGCCCACTTCCCTAAGCAGATCCATCGGCACCGCGGTGTTGCCGCGGTTGTCCTCTTCCTTGGAAAGCTCGATACCGGCCCACTTGCCTTCGAGCCAGTCGGCCTTGTTGGGCTTGTAGTTCTTCGACGCCTCGAACTGCGATTCAAGGTGAGCCGCGAAATCGTCGTAGATCTTCTGCGATTCTTCCGCCGCGAGCTGACCGGTCTTGGCGAGATGTTCGGCATAGATCGTGCGCGTCGTCGGTTGCGAGGCGATCTTGCGGTACATGATCGGCTGCGTGAAGGACGGCTCGTCGGCCTCGTTGTGGCCGTGGCGGCGGTAGCAGATCATGTCGAGGACGACGTCGCGATGGAAGCGCTGGCGGAACTCGACCGCGATGCGCGCGACGTGCACGACGGCTTCCGGATCGTCGGCGTTGACGTGGAAGACCGGGAAGCCGAGGCCCTTGGCGATGTCCGAGCAATAGGCGCCCGAGCGCGAATAGGCCGGGGCCGTCGTGAAGCCGATCTGGTTGTTGACGATGAAGTGGATGGTGCCGCCGGTCCGGTAACCCAGGATGTCGACGAAGCTCATCGTCTCGGGGACGATGCCCTGGCCGGCGAACGCCGCGTCGCCGTGGAGGAGCAGCGGCAGCACCTGCGTGCGGTCGTTGTCGCCCAGCTGCACGCTTTTCGCGCGTGCCTTGCCGAGCACGACGGGATTGACCGCCTCGAGGTGCGAGGGATTGGCGGTGAGCGAGAGATGGATCTTGTTGCCGTCGAACTCGCGGTCGGAGGAGGTGCCCAGATGGTACTTCACGTCGCCCGAGCCCTGCACGTCGTCGGGCTGCGAGGAGACGCCCTGGAACTCGGAGAAGATCGCCACGTAGGGCTTGCCCATCACGTTGGCGAGCACGTTGAGGCGGCCGCGATGCGGCATGCCGATGACGATCTCGCGCACGCCGAGCTGGCCGCCGCGCTTGATGATCTGCTCGAGTGCCGGCACGGCGGACTCCGCCCCGTCGAGGCCGAAGCGCTTGGTGCCGACGAACTTCTTGTCGAGGAAACGTTCGAAACCCTCGGCCGCCGTCAGGCGCTCGAGGATCGCGCGCTTGCCGCGCTCGGTGAAGTCGGTCTGGTTGCGCGGACCTTCGATGCGCTGCTGGATCCACGATTTCTGCTCGGGATCGGTGATGTGCATGAACTCGACGCCGATCGAGCCGCAATAGGTCTTCTTCACTGCGGCGATGATCTCGCGCAGCGTCGCCGTGTGCATGCCCAGCACGTTGTCGATGAAGATCGGCCGGTCCATGTCGGCTTCGGTGAAGCCGTAGCTGGCCGGATCGAGCTCGGGGTGCGGCTCGCGCTTGGTGAGGCCGAGCGGATCGAGCGTGGCATCGAGATGGCCGCGCACGCGGTAGGCGCGGATCAGCATGATGGCGCGGATCGAATCGAGCGTGGCGGCGCGCGCCTGCTCGATCGTGACCGCACCCGCCGCGGATGCGGCGGCCGCCGGGGCCGCGGCCCCGTTCGCCCCCTTGCCCTTGGCGGGCGGTGCTGCGGCCGGATCGGGAACCCCGATGACCTTGGTCTTCTCGCGACCCCAGCCGGGTACGAAATATCCCGTCCCCTCGGTCGCCATCTCGCGGAACAGCGCATGCCAGCTCGGATCGACGCTGGCGGGATCGGCGCGGTACCGGTCGAGAAGTTCGGCCAGATAGACGGCGTTGGCGCCGTTGAACAGGGAGTCGAGATCGGGATGCGTCGCCATGGTCAGCCTTCGGGTGGGTATGCCGGGTCGGGAATCAGCCCTTCATCGCCTTGAGCATCGTCGAGCCGAGGGCGGCCGGACTGTCGGCCACCATGTAGCCCGCCGACTTCATCGCCTCGATCTTGTCGCCGGCCGTGCCCTTGCCGCCGGAGATGATCGCACCGGCATGGCCCATGCGACGTCCCGGCGGGGCCGTGACGCCGGCGATGAACCCGACGATCGGCTTCTTCGACTTGGTCGACTTGAAGAACGCGGCCGCGTCCTCTTCGGCCGAGCCGCCGATCTCGCCGATCATGATGATGCCGACGGTCTCGGGATCGGCGACGAACAGCTCGAGCACGTCGATGAAGTTGGTGCCGTTGACCGGATCGCCGCCGATGCCCACGCACGTCGTCTGGCCGAGACCGGCCGCGGTCGTCTGGGCGACGGCCTCGTAGGTCAGCGTGCCCGAGCGCGAGACGATGCCGATCTTCCCGCGGCTGTGGATGTGGCCCGGCATGATGCCGATCTTGCACTCGCCCGGCGTGATCAGGCCCGGGCAGTTGGGTCCGATCAGGCGCGACTTCGAGCCCGCCATCGCGCGCTTGACGCGCACCATGTCGAGCACCGGGATGCCTTCGGTGATGCACACGACGAGGCGGATCTTGGCGTCGACCGCCTCGAGGATCGCGTCGGCCGCGAAGGGCGGCGGCACGTAGATGACCGAGGCGTCGGCCCCGGTCGCGTGCACCGCTTCGTCCACCGTGTTGAACACGGGCAGGTCGAGATGCTTGGAGCCGCCCTTGCCCGGTGTGACGCCGCCGACCATCTTGGTGCCGTAGGCGACCGCCTGCTCGGAGTGGAAGGTGCCCTGCGCGCCGGTGAAGCCCTGGCAGATGACCTTGGTGTTCTTGTCGACCAGTACGGCCATGTTATGCGGCCTCCTTCACGGCCTTGACGATCTTTTCGGCCGCGTCGGCGAGGTTGTCGCCCGACACGATCTTGAGGCCGGAGTTCTTGAGGATCTTCTTGCCAAGATCGACGTTGGTGCCTTCCAGGCGCACGACCAGCGGCACGTTGAGCGCCACCTCGCGTGCGGCGGCGACCACGCCTTCGGCGATGACGTCGCAGCGCATGATCCCGCCGAAGATGTTGACGAGGATGCCTTCGACGTTGGGATCGGAGAGGATCAGCTTGAAGGCCTGCGTGACGCGCTCGCGCGTCGCCCCGCCGCCGACATCGAGGAAGTTCGCCGGCTCGCCGCCATAGAGCTTGATGATGTCCATCGTCGCCATCGCGAGACCGGCACCGTTGACCATGCAGCCGATCGAGCCGTCGAGCTTGACGTAGTTGAGCTCGTGCTTCGAGGCCTCGAGCTCCATCGGATCTTCTTCGTCCTCGTCGCGCAGGTCGGCCACGTCCTTGTGGCGGAACAGCGCGTTGTCGTCGAAGTTCATCTTGGCATCCAGCGCCAGCACTTCGCCCGCACCCGTGATGACCAGCGGGTTGATCTCGACGATCGAGGCGTCGAGGCCGGTGAAGGCCTCGTACATCGCGGCGAGGAACTTGACGCACGCGCCGACCTGCTTGCCTTCGAGGCCGAGTGCGAACGCGACTTTCCGCGCGTAGTAGGACTGCAGGCCCTGCGCCGGATCGACGTATATCTTGATGATCTTCTCGGGCGTCTTGTGGGCGACTTCCTCGATGTCCATGCCGCCTTCGGTCGACGCCATGATCGTCACGCGGTGCGTGCCGCGGTCGACCAGCATGCCGAGATAGAGCTCGCGCTTGATGTCGCAGCCTTCCTCGACATAGATGCGCTTGACCTCTTTGCCCTTGGGGCCGGTCTGCTTGGTGATCAGCGTCTTGCCGATCATCGCGGCGGCGTTCTTCTTGACCTCGTCGATCGACTTGACGACGCGCACGCCGCCCTTGCCGTTCGGATCGTCCTTGAAGCGCCCGGCGCCGCGCCCGCCGGCGTGGATCTGCGACTTGACGACCCAGACCGGGCCGCCGAGTTCGCGGGCGACTTTTTCCGCCTCGTCGGGCGTGTAGGCGACCGCCCCCTTGGGAACGGCAACGCCGTAGCGTGCCAGCAAGATTTTCGCTTGGTATTCGTGGATGTTCATAAACGACCCGGTCGGTTTGAAGGTCGGAAACCCGCCCGTAGCGCACCCCTTATGGGGTGCGGGGGCAGGGTGGACGCGTACGTTAGTCCGGGCGGGGCGGCGAGGCAACCGCACCCGGCCCGGAAACGCGGTATCTGATTACAGCTTGCCTTCGGCCTTGAGCAGCTTCTCGGCAATGGCGCACAGGTCCTGCACGGCCTTGACCGACTTGTCGAAACCCGCCTGCTCGGATGCGTCGAGCTTGATCTCGACGATCTTCTCGACGCCGTTCTTGCCCAGGATGACCGGCACGCCGACATAGAGGTTCTTGACGCCATACTGGCCGGTCAGCCAGGCGGCGCAGGGGAGCACACGGCGCTTGTCGCGCAGGTAGCACGCGGCCATCTCGATGGCCGACATCGCCGGGGCATAGAAGGCCGAACCGGTCTTCAGCAGGTTGACGATTTCCGCCCCGCCGTCGCGCGTGCGCTGGACGATCTTGTCCAGACGCTCCTGCGTGGTCCAGCCCATCTTGATGAGGTCGGGCAGCGGGATGCCGGCGACCGTCGAATAGCGCACCGAGGGCACCATCGTGTCGCCGTGGCCGCCGAGCACGAAGGCCGTGACGTCGTCGACCGACACCTTGAATTCGTCGGCCAGGAAGTGGCGGAAGCGCGCGCTGTCGAGCACGCCCGCCATGCCGACGACCTTGTTGGCCGGCAGGCCCGAAAGCACCTGGAGGACCCACACCATCACGTCGAGCGGGTTGGTGACGCAGATGACGAACGCGTTGGGAGCGTGCTTTTTCAGCGCTTCGCCGACCGTCGCCATGACCTTGACGTTGATGCCGATCAGGTCGTCGCGCGTCATGCCGGGTTTGCGCGGCACGCCGGCGGTGACGATCACCACGTCGGCACCCGCCATCGCGGCGAAGTCGTTCGAGCCGGTGAACAGGCCGTCGAAGCCCTCGACCGGGGCGGCCTCGGCGATGTCGAGCGCCTTGCCCTGCGGGATGCCTTCGGCGATGTCGATGAGCACGACGTCGCCCAGTTCCTTGAGACCGGCGAGCAGCGCCAGCGTGCCCCCGATCTGGCCGGCGCCGACGAGTGCGATCTTGTTGCGAGCCATTTGTATTTCCCCTTCTCGAACGGCACCCGGTCCCGGGTGCAGTCGCTGCACTGCGAAATGTGACGCTGGGTTTTACTCCGCCGCCCCGGACAGCTTCAAGGGGGGACCCACAAAAATCATCGATTTTTGCGGCGCTTGCACCGGGTCAGGCAGCCAACGGCCGGTCGCCGAAGTCGGCCATCACCTGACGGACCCTCGACATGTTGTCCGCCAGTGCTGCCACGCAGTCGGCGTTGAGCTTTGCCGGCACCATGCGGGACAGTTCGGCAAGGGCCCGTTCGATCGGCCAAGCTTCCTTGTAGGGCCGATGGGATGTCAGCGCGTCGAAGATGTCGGCAACGGCAAGGATCTGCGCCTCGATCGGCATTCCGGCAGCCGTCAGGCCGTAGGGGTAGCCGGAGCCGTCGAGTTTCTCGTGATGGTAGCGCACAGTATTGCGCAGTATCTCGATGCCGGCGATCTCGCCCAGCCCGAGGCTGTCGACGATCTTGTCGACCATGGCGAGGCCGATCTCGACATGCTCTTTCATCGCCTCGAATTCCGCTACCGTCAGCTTGCCGGGCTTGAGCAGGATCGAGTCGGGCACGCCGACCTTCCCGATGTCGTGCAGGGGTGCGAACTGGAAGAGCTTGGCGACAAAATCGTCGTCGAGTCCGTATTTCGGCGCGATCGCGTCGGCGATGATCGCCGAATAGTGCGACATGCGCGTCAGGTGCTCGGCCGTATCGGTATCGCGATATGCGCTGATCGCCTGTGCCGACGTGATGGCGGCCGAGAACGTCCGGTAGTAGGAAATCTCGAGCGCCAGATGCAGCCCGGCGAGACGCACGAACGGGTCGATCGCCGAAACATGTGCGGGCCCGAAATATCCCGGGACGCTCGAATTGACGAAGATGATGCCGATAAGGTGCGAGCCGTAATAGATTGCGCGCGCGTAGCTCGACCGGAAGCCCATTTCGAGCAGTCGCTCCGTATGGGTGTGGCCGGTTCCGGCGAAGACCTGCAGATCGTCGATCACGCGCTCCGCTCCCGCCTCGCGGGCAAACGCGAGCGACGGCACGTCGGCAAGCTTTGCCGCATAATGCACGAGCGAGGAAGTTCCGAGACTATTGTCGGCAAAAGTATGGAGCATGTCGCTCGGCCTGTCGTAGACCGCCGAGGCGAAACGCAGGCGTTGCGTTCCGCCGAGCATGGCGGACGCCGACGACTGCAGTTCGCACAGTCGCGCGGCAAATGAGGAGTTCCGGTCCAGATCCGGCAAGGACGGGAGGTAGCTCATGCGGGCGTCCTCATTCACGCGCGGGCGGCACAACCGGCCGAACGATTCATTTACATACTATGTGCGTAAACAAGCCGTTAAGGCGGGCAGCCCGCCCGTCAGCCGCCCAGATGCGGAGCCGCGAGGTAATCCTCGCTCTGCATCTCGTGCAGGCGGCTCGCCGTGCGCTGGAATTCGAACGCGTGGTCGCCGGCCGGATGGAGCGATTCCGGGTCGGCGGCGGCGGCCATCACGAGCTTGGCGCGATGCTCGTAAAGCGCGTCGACCAACACCACGAAGCGGCGCGCCTCGTTGCGGTTGTCGGGCGTGAGGATCGGCACGCCGTCGAGGACCAGCGTGTGGCAGGTCCGGGCAAGGGCGAGGAAGTCGGCGGCACCCAGCGCCTTCTTGCAAAGATCGTCGAACGACGCGAAGGCGACACCCCCGCCCGCACGCTTCAGTTCAAGTTCGCGCCCACCCACGTCGAGCGTCAGCGGGCCGATGCTCGCCCCTTCGGTCAGCGTGGCGAACGCCTTTTCCAGTTCGGCGCTTGCCGCGGCACCTAGGGGTGCGTGATAGACCGGCAGGCCGCGGATGCGGATGCGCCGGTAATCGATGCCGCCATCCAGCGCCAGAACGTCGAGCTTCTCCTTCAGCAGTGCGATCGCCGGCAGGAAGCGTTCGCGCTGCAGGCCGTTGGCATAGAGATCGTCGGGTTCGAGATTCGAGGTCGCGACGACGACGACACCTTTTTCAAGCAACGCGCCGAACAGCCGGCCCAGGATCATCGCGTCGGCGATGTTGGTCACCTGGAACTCGTCGAAGCACAGCAGCCACGCCTCGTCGGCGATGGTCTGCGCCAAGGGCGGGATCGGATCGCCGTCGCCCTTCTTGGCCTCGAGCGTCTGGCGCCAGGCGTGGATACGCGAATGCACTTCGAGCATGAAGGCGTGGAAATGCACGCGGCGTTTCATCTCGACGGGTGCGTGCGCGAAGAACAGGTCCATCAGCATCGACTTGCCGCGCCCCACGCCGCCGAAGAAATAGAGGCCGGTGGGAGGTGCGCCACGCTGCTCGGTGCCGAACTTGCGCGCGAAACCCAGCGAGGCCCGCCAGAAGCCGGGTCGCGGATCGGGCCTGTAGCTCGCCAGCGCCCGCGACAGCGTTTCGAGCTTCTCGACCGCGAAGGCCTGCGCGGGATCGGGTTTGATCTCGCCCGCTGCCAGCTTGGCGCGATAGGCGTCGAGAAGCGCCGTCATGCCACGCCCAGCAGCTCGGCGACGAAGCCGGGCACCACGTGCGTGGCCGGGCCGTAGCGCGTCTCGGAAAAGGCGCTGGCGCCCGCCGAGGGTTCGAGATTGAGCTCGACCGTGCGCGCACCCGCCGCGCGCGCGATCTCGACGAAGCCCGCCGCCGGATGGACGTTGCCCGACGTGCCGATCGACACGAACAGGCTGCACGCGGCGATCTTTTCGTGCACTTCGTCCATGTAGAGCGGCATCTCGCCGAACCACACGACATGCGGGCGCAGGCTGCCGCGCCCGTCGCACGCCGGGCAGCGCGAGGTGGGGGAAAGGTCGCTGCGCAGATCGGCAAGGATGCCGCAGGCCATGCAGCGCGCCTTCAGAAGTTCGCCGTGGATGTGGCGGACGTTCCGCGAGCCGGCACGCTCGTGCAGGTCGTCGATGTTCTGGGTGACAAGCGTCACCTCGCCGCCCGTCCAGTTCGCTTCGAGGATCGCGAGCGCCACGTGCGCGTCGTTGGGCTGGATCGCCGGATCGAGCAGGCCCTTGCGGCGCGCGTTGTAGAACGCGTGCACGCGCGCCTCGTCGCGCACGAAGGCCTGCGGGGTCGCCACGTCCTCGACGCGCACGCTTGCCCAGATGCCGTCGGGGTCGCGGAAGGTGGACAACCCCGATTCTTTGGATATACCGGCACCGGTAAGGATCACGATCGAGCCCGTCATGCCCCGGCACCCTATCGAAAAGCGGCCTTCAGGAAAATCCGTTCTGTTCGTCTGCACGGGAAATATCTGCCGTTCGCCGACGGCCGAAGCGGTTTTCCGCCTTGCCGCGACGCGCGCCGGCATCGCGGCGCAGGCCGATTCGTGCGGCACACAGGGCTACCATGTCGGCGAGCCGCCCGACCCACGCGCCCAGCGCCACGCGGCCCGGCGCGGCTACGAGCTCGCCACCCTGCGCGCACGGCGCATCGCGGACGAGGATTTCGATGCCTTCGACCTGATCCTCGCCTGCGACGGTGGCCACTACCGGGCGCTGCTGGCAAGGGCACCTGCGCACGCGCACGCGAAGATCCGCCTGCTGCGCGCCGACGGCGGCGACATCCTCGATCCCTATTATGACGGACCGGAAGCCTTCGAGACGGTGCTGGACCAGATCGAGGCGGAGTGCGCGCGGCTGGTCGCGGAACTCGGCTAGGCCGCCAGCATGTATTCGGCCTCGGGCGTGTAGATCGAACCCGAGGACTGACGATAGCTCGAATAGAGCACGAACTGGTCGACCGTCATCGGACCCGCGCGGAACAGCGAATTGACCGCGAGCCATTCCTGGATCTTCGGCAGGTTCGCGTCGCGCAATTTGGCGAGCGTGACATGCGGGGTGAACCGGCGCTGCTCGTCAGGCAGGCCCAGGCGGCGCAGCGTGTTGTCGACACGCTCGTGCAGCGCCATCAGCTCGGCGCACTTGCGCACGCCTGCCCACAGCACGCGCACTTCGTTGCCACTGGAGAAATGCCCGACGCCGGATAGCTCGATGTCGAAGCGCTTCGGGCGCACATGGGCGAGTGCGTAGCCGACTTCCTCGGCCATGTCGCCCGGCACCTCGCCGATGAAGCGCAGCGTGATGTGGAAGTTCTCGTCCGGGATCCAGCGCGCACCCGGCACGCCGCCGCACATTCCGTCCAGCCGCAGCCGGACGTCTTCCGGCAAGGGCACGCCGATAAAAAGGCGGTACATCGCATCCCCCGACGCGAATCTCGACCCTTCGAGGCGTAGACGGATTCGCCGGACCTTACAAGCCGCAGGCCGTTACGGGCAGGGGTTCGGGTTCATCGCATGGACCTTGTCGATCGCCGCCAGCACGTCGGCGGAAAGCGTCACGTCGATCGACGCGATGTTCGTCTCGAGCTGGGCGAGCGTCGTGGCCCCGATGATGTTCGACGTGACGAAAGGCCGGCCGGTGACATAGGCCAGCGCCATCTGCGCTGGATCGAGACCGGCCGCGCGCGCGATGCGCACGTACTCGGCCGCTGCCGGTTCCGCGCGCGGCGTGGAATAACGCTGGAAGCGCGCATAGCGTGTCAGGCGCCCTTCGGGCGGACGTGCGCCATTCAGGTATTTGCCCGCCAGCACGCCCATGCCGAGCGGCGAATAGGCGAGCAAGCCGACGTCTTCGCGGACCGTCATTTCGGTGAGGCCGACGTCGAAGCTGCGGTTGAGAAGATTGAAGGCGTTCTGGATCGACACGATGCGCGGGCCCTTGCCGGCATCCGAAAGCGCCAGATGCTTCATCACGCCCCAGGGCGTTTCGTTCGACACGCCGAAATGGCGGATCTTCCCCTCCTTCACGAGGGCGGCCATCGTCGCGACCGTCTCCTCGATCGGGGCACCCTGGTCAGCACCTGGCTCGACCGAGAAGTCGAGCCGCCCGAAGCGGTTGGCCGGGCGGTCGGGCACGTGCGTCTGGTAGAGGTCGATATAGTCGGTCTGCAGGCGCTTGAGCGACGCCTCGACCGCCGCGCGGATGTTTTTCGCGTCGAGGCCCGAGCCGTTGCGGATATGTGCCGTCCCGTTGCCCCGGCTGGCGACCTTGGTGGCAACGATCACGTCGGCGCGCTTCGCCCTGTTCTTCGCGAGCCAGGTGCCGAGCACCGCCTCGGTAGCGCCGTAGGTTTCCGGCTTGGGCGGCACCGGATACATCTCAGCCGCATCGAGGAAATTGATGCCCTTCGAAAGCGCCAGATCGATCTGCGCGTGGCCTTCGGCTTCGGTGTTCTGCTCGCCCCACGTCATCGTGCCAAGGCAGATCGCGGAGACGGACAGGTCGGTCCGTCCGAGTTTACGGTATTGCATCTTGTCGGGACTCCGGTGCGGGGGACGTCAGACGAACAGCGCGAGGACGCCGGTATAGCCGTAGAGACGGGCGTTGGAAATCTCGCCGTTGCAGAACATGCCGACGATCGGGATGTCGCCGAGCGACTCGCGGATCAGGCGGCGCTCTTCCGAGCCCGGCCCGAACAGATGGGGACCACGCGCCAGGCACGAGAAATAGATGCCGGCCTTGGCGCGCGGGGCCCGCCGGCGCAGTCCTTCGAGCATCTCGACCATGTCCTGCGTGGCGGCCGCCCGGTCGCGGCGCACGAACATGATGCGGTCGCCCGGTTCGACCGAAGCACCCACCGCGACCAGCCCCTCGCCCGGATCGATGCCGGTGAGATTGCGCACCAGATAGTCGGCCGAGTCGGAACCGGGCACCGGCAGGGCCGCATGGATGTGGCCGGCGACCTGGCGCAGGTCGCGGCCCAGCATCTCGCCGATGTCTTCCTTGAACACGTCGAGTGCAGGCCTGCCGTCGATGCCGATCAGCACGTTTCCGTCGGCCGCGTTGACGCGGTGCATCGGCCCGATGGGCGAGCAGCCTTGCGTGATGCCCGTGACGACGGCCACCTGGTGGGCGAACAGCACGCCCGACACGCCGCCTTCGACGACCTTGCCGGCGATCTGGGCGGTCGCCCGTTCGCCCGACGACAGGCCGCCGACGAGGAACGCGTCGCTTGCCTCGGCGATGCCGCCGATCATGTCGGCAAGTTCCGGGCAGCGCGGATCGGCATGCACGACGCCGAAGGCCGGCCGCTTGGCCGCGATCCACGGACCGAACGGGGCAAGCGGCGTCAGGTCGTCGGTGAGGTTGGGCAGGACCCGATAGGAATCCGCGGGCACGTCAAGGGCGATGGCGGCGATCGCGGCGGTATCGAACACCTCCTCGTCGCCAAGCACGCCCATGCCGATCGAGCCGACCCAGTCCTGGATGCCCGACACGCGGCGCACGACGGCGAGGACTTCTTCCAGCCGGTCGGCAAGCACGTCGGTCGCGTAGAGGAAGCCGAGCCGTGCAGTCGGCAGGCTGCGCGATAGCGATTCGCCGATCTCGACGGCGAGTTTGCCCCAGTTGAGGGGGTCGGCGTTGCGCGCCTGGGCGAAGGCGATCTGGGGAGCGATCTGCGGCATGGCTACGACATCCTGACGGAATCCCGATGCGAACGCCAACCGCATTTCCGGTGATCGCTCCCCCATCCGACCCTCCGTCAGTCCATGCAGACGGCTTCCACGTTGTTGCCGTCCGGATCGTAGGCGAAGCCCGCGTAGTAGGTCGGGCTGTAATCCGCGCGCAGGCCCGGCGCGCCGTTGTCCTTGCCGCCGGCCTTCAGCGCTGCCGCATGGAATGCGGCGACGGCCTTGCGGTCCTTCGCCCTGAACGCCACGTGCGTGCCGCCCGCCGCATTCTTCGATTCGTAGAGCCACAAGGCGGGTGCGTCCGGCGGGCCGAAGCCGGTGCCCGAGCTGTCAGGCACGAAGCCGAGCGGCTTCAGGACGGCCGTGTAGAATTCGCGGCTCGCGGCGAGGTCTTTCACCTTGAGGCCGATATGGTCGTACATGCTGTTCCTCCGTCGTTGGAGGGACAGGACTAGGCGATGGCCGCCGGCCGTTCTTGGAGAATCTTGCTGTTGCGCGTGCGCGCGGCACGGCGGAATTCGCGCGGCGTGACGCCGGCCGCCCGACGGAAACTGCGCATGAAATTTGAAAGATCGGCGAAGCCGGACTCGTAGGCGATGTCGGTGACGGGTGCGTCGGCTTCGACCAGCAGGCGGGCCGCCCGGCGCAAGCGCGCGCGGACCAGATACTGGTGCGGCGTGACGCCCAGCACGCGCGTGAAGACGCGCAGGAAATGGAACGTGCTCAACCCCGCTTCGGCCGCGGCGGCGGCAAGATCGATCTCCCGGTCGGCATGGGCGTCGATCCACAAGGCCGTTTCCACGGCCCGGCGCCGGTCGCGCGGCGTGCCATCGGGTGCCGGCGCCTTGCGGCCAGCGACGAGTTCGACGAACCGCGCGGCGAATGCATGTCCGATCTCGTCGAGCCCGATGTCGCTGTTGCCGTCGGCGACGCCTTGCGCGAGTTCGCCCAGCACCATCATCCCGGGCAGCGGCGGCAGGGCGCCGCTGCGCCACAGTTCCGCGCGATCGCCGAGGCCGGCCAGTGCTTCGCGCGACAGGCGGAAAGACAGGCACTCGTCGCCGCACGCATGATGGTCGTGGGTGCAGACATATTCGTCGCCCGGATGGCCGGCCAGCACGGCACCGGCCACCAGCTCGTGCGTGCGGCCGCGATAGCGGTAGCCGAAGCTGCCCCGGCGCACATACGCCAGCGACAGGCCGCGATGCTGCTCGGCGAAAGGCCGGGCACCGGGCCCCGCATCGCAGCGATAGTCCGTCACCGTCATGAAGGCGGTCTCGATGAGGGTACGGACCTGCATGTCAGGACGCCGCGAGGAACTGGCGAAGATGCGGCAGCAGGCTTGCGACGATTTTATCGACGCCGGCGGGATTGGGGTGGATCCCGTCGGCCTGGTTCAGTGCCGGGTCGGCCGCCACGCCTTCGAGGAAGAAGGGATAGAGCGCCGCCTTGTGCTTCTGGGCCACGCGCGGATAGACGGCCTTGAAGCGGCCGGAATAGTCGCTGCCCATGTTGGGCGGGGCCAGCATGCCGGCCAGCATCACGCGGCTGCCGCGCGCGGCCAGCTTCTCGACGATGCGGTCGAGATTGCGCTCCATCGCGTCCACGTCGAGGCCACGCAACCCGTCATTGGCCCCCAGCGCCACGAACGCGAACTCGGGCGCCTTGTCGCCGAGCGCCCAGTCGAGACGTGCGAGACCGCCGGCACTCGTGTCGCCCGACACGCCGGCATTGACGATCTCGACGGCAAGACCGGCCTCGCGCAAGGCCGCTTCGAGCTTCGCCGGGAACGCCAGCGAGGCCGGCAGGCCGTAGCCGGCGGTCAGGCTGTCGCCGAGCAGCAGCAGGCGGCGACGGGCCTGCGCACGCGCCTGAATAGGCCATGACAGGCAAAGACTTGCCGCACCCGCGTTGAAAAGAAGCCGGCGGCGACCATATGTTGAAGATCCCGGCACCGACCCTGAAAGCGAACGCATGTCCGTTGCTCCTGCCGCCCCGATCGTCGAATTGCGCGACGTCCACCTGAAGTTGGCGAGCCAGGCGGGTGAGGTCAATATCCTGCGCGGGGTCGATCTTGCAATGATGCCGGGCGAAAGCCTTGCGGTCGTCGGCCCATCCGGTTCGGGCAAGTCGACAATGATGATGATCGTCGCCGGTCTCGAGCGGCCCACGCAAGGCAGCGTGCGCGTCGCCGGACAGGATCTGGGAACGCTCGACGAGGACGGTCTGGCCCTGTTCCGCCGGCGCAATGTCGGCATCGTCTTCCAGGCCTTCCACCTGATCCCGACGATGACCGCGCTTGAAAACGTCGCGATCCCGCTGGAGTTCGCCGGCGATGCCGACGCGTGGGACAAGGCGCGCGCGGCACTCGACTCGGTCGGGCTTTCGCACAGGACCACGCATTATCCCGGCCAGATGTCGGGCGGCGAGCAGCAGCGCACGGCGCTTGCGCGCGCCTTCGTGGCCCAGCCGGCCCTGCTGCTGGCCGACGAGCCCACCGGCAATCTGGATGCGACGACCGGCCATTCGATCGTCGACCTGATGTTCGACCTCAAAGACCGGCTCGGCACCGCCCTGCTGCTGATCACGCACGACGCGAAGCTCGCCGCCCGCTGCGGGCGGGCCGTGCGCATGGACGACGGCAAGCTTTCGCCGGCACCCGCCCTGATGTCGGCCGCCCAGTGACGCCGGCTGCCGACCGCTATCCGCTCGCCTGGACGCTTGCCGGGCGCGAGCTGCGCGGCGGCATCAAGGGATTCCGCGTGTTCATGGCCTGCCTGATGCTGGGCGTGGCCGCCATCGCGGGCGTGGGGTCGCTTGCCGAGGGCGTGCGCGAAGCGCTGCGCCAGAACGCGCGTCTGCTGCTGGGCGGCGACGTCGAGCTTTCCTTCACGCACCGCACGACCACGCCCGAACAGCTCGCCTTCCTGACCGCATCCGGCCGCGTGTCGCAGATCCTCGAGATGCGCGCGATGGCGCGCACGGCAACCGAGCGCACGCTGGTGGAACTCAAAGCCGTCGACGGCGCCTATCCGCTGGTCGGCGACATTCGAGTTTCGGGTGCCGCCGACCTTGCCGCCGCGACGGCAAAGGACGCGCAAGGACGCTGGGGGGCCGCCGTCGAGCCGGCCACGCTGTCGCGCCTTTCGATCGCCATCGGCGACACGATCGAGGTCGGCGACGGCACGTTCGTCGTGCGCGCGGCGGTCGAAGTCGAGCCGGACCGCTCGGCCAATCTTTTCACGCTGGGCCCGCGCGTGATGGTGTCGCGTGAAGCACTGGGTGACACGGGCCTCGAACAGCCGGGCGCCCTGATCCGCTACCAGTCGCGCATCGTGCTCGCCCCCGGCACGGATCCCGTCGCCTGGATCGAAGCGCTGAAGGCGCGGTTTCCCGACGCCGGCTGGCGCATCCGCGGCGAGAGCGAGGCGGCCCCCGGCCTGCAGCGCTGGATCGACCGGATCGCGATGTTCCTGACGCTCGTCGGGCTGACCTCGCTGCTCGTCGGCGGCGTGGGCGTGGCCAACGCGGTGCGCAGCTATCTGGAAAGCCGCACGGCGACCATCGCGACGATCAAGTGCCTGGGCGCACCGGGCCGGCTCGTGCTGCGGCTCTATTTGATCCAGATCCTCGCTTTGGCCGTCCTTGGCATCCTTGCGGGGCTGGCGCTCGGTGCACTTGTCCCGACGGTCGTGGCACCCTTGCTTGCCGAACGCCTGAGCCTTGAAGCGCGCGGCGGGATCTATCCGCTGCCGCTGCTGATGGCGACGGGCTTCGGGCTGCTGACGGCCCTTGCCTTCACGCTGTGGCCGCTGGCGCGCGCGCGCGAAGTGCCGCCGGCTGCACTTTTCCGCGATCTGGTGGCGCCGGTCCGGCGCTGGCCGCGCACCGAATACGTGATCTACACCGCCGCTGCCGTGCTGGCCCTTGCCGCACTTGCCATCGTCACGTCGATCGACCGGAAGCTCGGCGCGGGGTTCTGTGCCGCCGCGATCGTCACCTTCGTGATCTTCCGGGGTGCCGCCTGGCTGATCGCGTGGATGGCGCGCCGTCTCGGGCATGTGCGCAACCCCGCACTGCGGCTCGCACTCGCCAACATGCACCGGCCGGGCAGCCCGACGCCGGGGATCGTGCTGTCGCTCGGGCTTGGTCTCACCGTGCTCGTGCTGATCGCGCAGGTGCAGGGCAATTTCGCACGCCAGCTCGCCGAACAGCTGCCGCAGATGGCGCCGTCGTTCTTCTTCATCGACATCCAGCCCGACCAGATCGTCGCGTTTGACGCGCTCGTCGAGAAGCATCCCGGTGTGGGCGAGGTGCGGCAGGTGCCTTCGTTGCGCGGTCGCATCGTGCGGCTCAACGGCGTGCCGGTCGAGCAGGTCGAGATCGCCCCCGACGCGCGCTGGGCGATCGGTTCGGACCGCGGGCTTACCTATACCGGGCCGATGCCGGCGGGCACGCGGCTGGTCGCCGGAGAATGGTGGCCGGCGAACTATGCCGGCCCGCCGCTCGTTTCGTTTGACGCGCAGATCGCCAAGGGCATGGGGCTGGGCGTGGGCGACACGATCACGATCAACGTGCTGGGTCGCGAGATGGAAGCACGAATCGCCAACCTGCGCGCCATCGACTGGACGAGCCTGGGCATCAATTTCACGCTGACCTTCGCGCCGGGCATGCTCGAAGGCGCCCCGCAGACCTGGATCGCGACGGCACAGGTCGAAGGGGCCGACGAGGACGCGCTCGAGCGCGCCGTCACCGCCGCCTTCCCGAACGTGTCGTCGATCCGCGTCAAGCGGGCGCTCGCCACCGCCCGTCAGACAGTCACCGGGATCGCCACGGCCGCGCGCGTCACGGCCGCGATCACGCTGGTGGCCGGCACGCTGGTGCTGGCTGGCGCCATCCTCGCCACGCAGCGCCGGCGCACCTACGACGCGGTCGTGCTCAAGGTGCTGGGTGCGCGCCGACGCGACATCATGCGCGCCCTGCTGACCGAGTTCGCGCTCACCGGGGCGGCCGCCGCGACCGTCGCCGCGATCATCGGCACGGCCTGTGCGGCCCTGCTGATCGGCATCTACATGCGCATCGATTTCGTCGTGCTGCCGGGCACGCTGGCAGCCACCATCGCGGGTGCGGCCCTCGCCGTCGCCCTGCTGGGCCTCGCCGGGACCTGGCGCGCCCTTGGCCAGAAAGCGGCCCCGCTGCTGCGCAACGCCTGACCAAGGCGCATTTCACACCCGATTTCCGTAATAAGACGCTGAAAAGCCATATTTATCAGTCGGAATGGCGATATCCGGGATATTGAATTCCGGGGCAGGAGCCCCCATTATCCTGTCAGTCCGGTTCCGGCATCCGCCGGGTCCGTAAATTTTCTGGGAGCCAGATACCCATGTATGAGACCGAAAGACAGTATATGCCGCGCGCCGGCGTCGATGCCGCGGCATTCGACGAAGGGCTGCGCAGCTATATGCTCGGCATCTACAACTACATGGCTTCGGCCGTGGCGTTGTCGGGCATCGTGGCTTTCCTGGTCGCCGGTTCGCCGGCGGTCTCGCAGCTGCTCTTCGGCACCCCGCTGAAGTGGGTCGTGATGCTCGCCCCGCTCGGCTTCGTGATGCTGATGTCGTTCCGCTTCGAGAAGATGTCGAAGCCGGTGCTGCTGGCGATGTTCTGGGTGTTCGCGGCCCTGATGGGTGCGTCGATGGCGGCGATCCTGATGGTCTTCACGGGTGCGTCGGTCGCGCGCGCCTTCTTCATCGCGGCCGGCATGTTCGCCGGTGTCAGCATCTACGGCTACACGACCAAGGCTGACCTGACGAAGTTCTCGACCTTCCTGATCATGGGCCTGATCGGCCTCGTGGTCGCGAGCCTGGTCAACATCTTCGTCCAGTCGTCGATGATGCAGTTCGTCATCTCGGCGGTGTCGGTGCTGGTGTTCTGCGGCCTGACGGCATGGGACACGCAGCGCCTCAAGGACACCTACGCCGAGGCGGCAGGCACGGAGATGGAAGGCAAGCTCGCCGTGATGGGCGCGCTCTCGCTGTACCTCAACTTCGTGAACCTGTTCCAGGCGCTCGTGCATCTGGTCGGCAACAAGGAAGAGTAGTTCGTCCGACCTTCGGGTCGCCGATCGAGCCCCGGACCGGAAACGGTCCGGGGCTTTTTCGTTTCCATACCAATGTATGAATTGCCGGGCGCGACGCCCGATCACGTACAACAATAGTATGTATTCGAATTTTTATGCGTCCTCCGGGAGAAACCTTCCGGTAATACTCTTTCCGTAGAGTCGCCCGCGATCCATCCCGTCGCGAGAGAGACATCCGGATGCGAAAGGACGAAGACATGTTCCCCCTGTTCGGTTCCTTCGAGGCCCAGGCCACGCTCGCCGCCCTCGACAGGTCGCTTGCGGTCATCGAGTTCGAACCGGACGGCACGATCGTGCGCGCGAACGACAATTTCCTGAAGACGATGGGCTATGCACCGGACGATGTGAAAGGCCGGCATCACGGCATGTTCGTCGAGGCCGGCTATCGCGACAGTGCCGAATACCGGGAGTTCTGGGAAAGCCTGCGCCGGGGCGAGCACAAGCGCGCGCAGTTCAGGCGGATCGGCAAGGACGGGCGCGAAGTGTGGATCGAGGCGACTTACAATCCGGTCCTTGGCCGGAACGGCACGCCGTTCAAGATCGTCAAGTTCGCGACCGACGCGAGTGCCGCCAAGAGCGAGTATGCGGATCTACTCGGCAAGGTGAATGCCATCGGCCGGTCGCAGGCGACGATCGAATTCAACCCGGATGGCACGATCATCACCGCCAACGAGAATTTCCTCGCCGTGCTCGGCTACACGCTCGACGAGATCCGCGGCAAGCACCACGGCATGTTTGTCGATCCGGCAGAGCGTGCGGGCGCCGCGTACCGCGAGTTCTGGGCCGCCCTCAATCGCGGCGAGTTCCGCGCCGCGCAATATCGCCGCATCGGCAAGGGCAGCAGGGAGATCTGGATCGAGGCGTCCTATAACCCGATCTTCGATCTCAACGGCAGGCTCGTGAAGGTCGTGAAGTTCGCGACCGACCTGTCGAAGCGCAAGGAAGCCAACGCCAAGCTCGCCGCCGACTTCGAAACCGGCGTCAAGGCGCTGGCCGGCACGGTCGGCGGATCGGCCGGCGAGCTGGAAGTCACCGCCCAGTCGCTCGCGGCCGCCGCTGACCAGACGAACCAGCAATCCTCCATGGTCGCGACCGCGTCCGAGCAGCTGACGTCGTCCGTCGGCGAGATATCCCGCCAGCTGGCCGAAGCCACGAAGGTGATCGATGTCGCGGTCGAAGAATCCGAGAGGTCGAACCGGATGGTGCGCGACCTGGTCGGGATCGCCGAGCGGATCGGCGAGGTGACCAAGATGATCGCCCAGATCGCCAACCAGACGAACCTGCTGGCGCTCAACGCGACGATCGAGGCCGCGCGCGCCGGCGATGCCGGCAAGGGCTTCGCGGTCGTGGCATCCGAAGTGAAATCGCTGGCCAACCAGACGGCCAAGGCGACCGACGAGATCTCCGAGCAGATCGGCGCCATCCAGTCGTCCAGCAAATCGACCGCCGACGCGATCGGCGAGATCGCGCGCGTCATCACGCGCATCAGCGAGGTCAATACCTCGATCTCGGGCGCCATCGAGGAACAGTCGGTCGCCACGCGCGAAGTCTCGTCGAACATCGCCGGTGTGCAGCAGGCTGCCGAAGCGACCGGGCGCTCGTCGACAGGCGTCCTCGAATCCTCCCGGGCCTTGAAATCGCAGGCGGCGGAGCTGGCGACCCGCGTCGACGGGTTCCTTGCCAGCGTCCGGTCGATGTAGCCTCGCGTCAACCCATCCAGAGGATCTGGCGGACGACGTCGCCGGCGGCAAGCCGGTCGAAGGCCTCGTTGAGACCGTCGAGGCCGATCCGGTCGCTCATCAGGCGATCGACCGGCAGCTTTCCGCGCCGCCACAGTTCGACATAGCGCGGGATGTCGCGCAGCGGCACCGCACCGCCGACATACGAGCCCTTCACGGTGCGTTCCTCGGCGACGAGGCTGACCGGCGACAGCGACCACATGTGCGATGGATTGGGCAGGCCTGCGGTGACGGTCGTGCCGCCGCGCCGCGTGATCCGGTAGGCAAGCTCCATCGCCTTGACCGAGCCGGCCATCTCGAACGCGTGATCCACGCCGCCGGGAACAAGTGCTTTCACGCGCTCGGCGGCATCCGCCTCGCGCGCGTCGACCGCGTCGGTGGCCCCCAGCTGACGGGCAAGCTCGAGCTTGCGCGGATCGAGATCGACCGCGACGATGGCGCGCGCACCTGCCGCGTTGGCACCCAGCAGCGCATTCAGACCGACTCCGCCAAGGCCCACCACCGCGACGCTGTCGCCGGCCTGAACCCGCGCGGTGTTGACGACGGCACCCACGCCGGTCAGCACCGCGCAGCCGAACAGGGCCGCCACATCGAGCGGCACGGACCTGTCGATGCGGATCGCGGAACGGCGCGAGATGACTGCCTGCTCGGCGAAGGCCGAAACACCGAGATGATGGTTGAGGGCCGTGCCATCGCGCGCGATGCGCCGCGCACCCGACAGCAGCGTGCCCGCCCCGTTGGCCTTGGCCCCCGGCTCGCACAAGGCCGGCCGTCCTTCGGCGCACGGCAGACAGCAGCCGCACGACGGCACGAAGACCATAACGACATGGTCGCCGACCGACAGGTCGTCGACGCCGACACCCAGCTCTTCGACGATGCCCGCCGCCTCGTGGCCCAGCGCCATCGGCATGACACGCGGCCGGTCGCCGTTGATGACGGAGAGGTCCGAATGGCAGAGGCCTGCCGCGACGATGCGCACGCGGATCTCGCCAGATCCCGGCGGGGACAGCTCTATCGATTCGATCCTGAGCGGCTTGCTCGCCGTGTAGGGGCGGGACGCGCCCATCGATTCGAGAATTGCTGCACGGACACGCATCGGTCCTCCCTTTCGGGAGGAAGGCTACCAGCCGATGGCCTTGGGAAGCCAGAGGGCGAGCGCCGGGAAATAGAAGACCAGCACCAGGGCCACGAGCTGCAGCCCGATGAAGGTCCACACACCGCGATAGATGTCGTTGGTCGAGATTTCCGGCGGCGCCACGCCGCGCAGGAAGAAAAGCGCCCAGCCGAAGGGCGGAGTCAGGAAGCTCGTCTGCAGGTTCACGCAGATGAGCGTGGCGAGCCACACGAGATCGACACCTTCCTTGATGAAGATCGGCAGGAACAGCGGCACGGCGATGTAGCTGATCTCGATCCACTCGATGAAGAAGCCGAGCACGAAGATGATCGCCATCATGAACCAGATGCCGGCATCCACGCCGCCGGGCAGGGCCGCGAACATGTCCTCGACCAGCTTCTCGCCCTGCAGGCCGCGGAAGGCGAGCGCGAAGACCTGCGCGCACATCAAGATGAACATCATCATGGCGGTAATCTTGGTCGTGGTCGTCACGGTGTCGCGCAGCACCGCGAACGAGAAACGCCGGCCCAGCGACGTCACGACGATGGCACCGAGTGCCCCCATCGACGCGGCTTCGGTCGGGGCCGCGATGCCGGCGATGATCGAGCCGAGCACGGCCACGACCAGACCCAGCGGCGGGGCGACGACGCGCAGCAGCTTTTTCCACAGTTCCTTGCGCGGCAGTGCGTCGAGCTCTTCCTGCGGGACGGCAGGCACCGAGCCGGGGCGGAAGACGCCCAGCAGCAGGATGTAGATGCAGAAGATGCCGGCGAGCATCAGGCCCGGGATCATCGCGGCGGCGAACAGTGTGCCCACCGACTCGTTCAGGATGTCGGCAAGCAGGATCAGGATCAGCGACGGCGGGATGATCTGGCCAAGCGTGCCCGACGCACAGATGACGCCGCAGGCAAGGCCCTTGTCGTAGCCGCGGCGTAGGA
Organism: Tagaea sp.; assembly: GCA_965279525.1. Taxonomy (GTDB): domain Bacteria; phylum Pseudomonadota; class Alphaproteobacteria; order CACIAM-22H2; family CACIAM-22H2; genus Tagaea. Next base: position 969,075 of record CBDIIB010000005.1, read on the forward strand.
GTGTGGGCAACGTGAGCAGGCCGAGCGTGACGACCGTGGCACCCACGATGCCGGTCGTGGCCCCCATCAGCACGCCGACGATCACGATGCCGATACCGAGCCCGCCGCGCAGCCGGCCGGCGAGATGGCCGATCACGTCCATCAGGTCGATGGCCAGCTTCGATTTCTCCAGCATCACGCCCATGAACACGAACATCGGGATGGCGAGCATCGAATAGTTCGTGATGACGCCGTAGAGCCGGTGCGGCAGCAAGTTGAACAGCATCGGCCCGAAGCCGAGCCAGCCGAAGACGAAGCCGGATATGGCAAGGGTCAGCCCGACCGGGATGCCGATCATCAGCAGCGCGAAGAAGCTGACAAGCATCGCGATGGCGTAGATTTCGGTCAGCGGCATGGGAGCGTGCTCAGGTGCGGCGGTAGAGGATCGCGTAGCGCGCGGCGAGTGCCGCGTACTGGAGCATCAGGATGGCGAAGCCCAGCGGGATGAAGGCTTTCAGCGCCCAGCGGAACGGCATGCCACCGGGATTGGCCGAATCCTCCCACTGGCCCAGCGACTGCGCGACGTAGCCCCACGCGAGCCAGACGACGGTGAAGCTGACCAGCACGCCGGCGACGGCCGATGCGAACTCGACCGCGAGCTTGCCGCGCGTTCCGTATTTCGCGAACAGCACGTCGACCCGCACGTGCTCGCCGTGCGCCAGCGCATACGACATGCCGAACAGGCAGATCGGTGCCTGCAGATGCCACTCCAGCTCCTGCGCCCACACGGATCCGGTATTGAAGACGTACCGCGAAAGCACGTTGCCAGCCATCAGGCAGACCAGCACGAACGTGGTCCACGCGGACCACCGGCCGATCTCCTCGACCAGCCGGTCGATCCGGCGGACCGCGGCGGGCATGCCCGCCGCGTCGTCGACAAGCGTCACGCCTTCACCCGGATCTTGTTGTGATAGACGGTCTCGCTGTAGCCCGACCACGTATCGAACTTGGCCTTGTAGGCCATGTACGAGTCGTGGACCTTCTTGACAACCGGATCGCGCGCGACGGCTTCCTCGAGGATCTTGTCGTTGGCCGTGCGCAGCGCGTCGATGACCGGATCTGGAAGTGCCGACGCGATGACGCCCTGGTTCTTGATCAGGTCTTCCATCGCCTCGGCATTGTTCTTCTGGCACCACGCTTCGGAGATGACATTGCATGCGGCCGTCGCGTTCTCGACGATGGCCTTGAGGTCGGCCGGCAGCCGGCCCCAGGCGGCCTTGTTGATGATGAGTTCGGAGGCCGTCGCCGTCTCGTGCCAGCCGGTCGTGTAGTAGTACTTGGCCGCACGCTGCAGGCCGAGCTGGCGGTCGAGGAACGGGCCGACGAACTCGGCCGCGTCGATGACGCCGCGCTCGAGGGCCGGGAAGATCTCGCCGCCCGGCAGCAGGCGCACGTCGACACCCAGCGTCTGGTAGACGCGCCCGGCAAGACCGGGGATGCGCATCTTGAGGCCCTTGAAATCCTCGATCTTCTCGATCGGCTTCTTGAACCAGCCGGTCATCTGCACGCCGGTATTGCCGCACAGGAACGGCACGACGTTGAAACGGTCATAGACCTCGCGCCACAGGCCGAGGCCGCCGCCGTCGTACATCCAGCCGTTCAGGCCCTGGAAATTGAGACCGAACGGGACGGCGGTGAAATACTGGGCAGCGAAGCTCTTGCCGGTCCAGAAATAGGCATTGGCGTAGTTCATCTCGACGATGCCCTGCGAGACCGCATCGAAGCCCTCGCCGGCCGGCACAAGTTCGCCCGCCCCGAAGAACTGGATCTTGATGCGACCGTTCGACATCGCCTGTATGCGTTCGATCAGGTCCTTGGCGGACCCGGGACCGGTCGAATAAAACGCGGCATTGGGACCGTAGAAGCTGGTCATGCGCCAGTTGAAGGTGGTCTGCGCCGTGACGACGGCAGGGGCCGCAAGCGTGGCGCCGGTGGCGCCGGCGACGGCACCCGAAATGAATCTGCGACGGAGCATGGCTGACCTCGGATCGGAAAGGAGGAATCGGGAACTCCCCTTTCAGCAATCCATATGCCAGCAATCATGCCGCCATTTGGTTGCGCTCAGATGCAGCGGCCGCCATCGACCTCGAAGGCCACGCCGGTGATGAATTCCGCCTCGTCCGAGCATAGATAGAGGGCGGCGTTCGCGATGTCCGTCGGCGTCGACAGCCGGCCCAGCGGGATCGATGCCTTGAACTGTGCGCGCTTTTCCGGCGTGTCGGTTCCCATGAATGTCGCCAGCAGCGGCGTGTCGCCGGCAACGGGGCACAGGCAGTTCACGCGGATCTTCTCGGGTGCGAGTTCCACGGCCATCGCCTTGGTAAGCGTGATCGCCGCCCCCTTCGAGCCATTGTACCAGACAAGGCCGGGGCGCGGCCTTAGGCCCGCGGTCGATGCCGTGTTGAGGATCACGCCCCCGCCCTGGCGGCGGAAGACCGGAACAGCCTCGATCGCGGCGAGGTAGATCGACTTCACGTTGACCGCGAAGACGCGGTCGAACGTCGCTTCGTCGACGCCGAGCATCGGCCCGTTGACGTGGCTGATGCCGGCGTTGTTGACGAGGATGTCGAGCCGGCCCCACCCGTCGGTCGCGGCAGCGACCATCTTCTTCGTGTCGTCGGCGCGCGATACATCGATCCGCACGGCCTTGGCCGTTCCGCCCGCGCGCCCGATCGCCTCGGCCACGCGCGCGGCGCCGGCAAGATCGATGTCGGCGACGATGACTTTCGCTCCTTCGGCCGCGAAGCGCTCCGCGATCCCCTCGCCGAAGCCCGAGCCGCCGCCGGTCACGATCGCGACCTTGTCCTTGAGACGCATGCCATTCCCCCCTCTTTTGCCGGGAGTCTAGCGGGTCGACGGCATTGTGCGCTAGCGTGCGACGCACAGCCGGATGACCGACATACCCGCCCACTACTGGATCTACCTTGCCGCCGTGGCGCTCGCGATGCTCTGGCTCGCAGTCGCGGGCATGCGTTCGCGCGATCCGGTGCGCCGTCGCCTTTCGGCCCTCGGGATCGTGCTGCTGGTCGCCACGGCCCTGTGGGTCGGCGGGCCGAAGCTCGCCGGGCAGTTCGCCTCGCCGACGCTCAAGGGCCTGATCGCGGACGCGGCACGCGTCTTCGGCGTGCTGTGGTGGGTGCTGCTCGCCTTCATCCTGCTGGTCGGACTGGAGCGCTTCGTCTGGCGGACGCTCGACAAGCGCAAGATCGCGGTACCCAAGCTGCTGAAGGACGTCGTGCGCGCCCTCGTGATGATCGTGGCGCTGTTCGGCATCGTTTCGGCGGCGTTCGACCAGTCCTTCACCGGCGTGCTCGCGGCCTCCGGCGTGCTTGCGGTCGTCATCGGCTTTGCCATGCAGTCGACGCTGGCCGACCTGTTCAGCGGGATAGCGCTCAACATCGAGCGGCCCTACCGCGTGGACGACTGGGTGCAGATCGACAGCAATCTCGTGGGCCAGGTGCAGGAGATCAACTGGCGGGCCACGCGCCTGCGCTCGGCCGACGGCAACACGGTCGTGCTGCCGAACTCCAAGCTCGCCGCCGCCCAGATCGTCAACTACACCACGCCCGTCCCGCGCTACCGCGCATCGGTCCTCGTTCCGCTCGATGCAGGCGTGCCGCCTGGCGTCGCCAAGGAAGCGCTCGCCGCCGCCGCGCTCAAGGCCATGCGCGTATGCGCCGATCCGGGGCCGACGGTCGAAACCAAGTCGATCGAGTATTCGACCGTCATCTACGACGTGCGCTACTGGGTCGATTCGTTCAACGATGATTCGATCGTGCACGACGAGGTGACGACGTCGATCTGGTACGCGCTTGACGCCGCCGGCATCGCCATCGGCCAGCCGATGCAGACCGACCGGTCGATGCACGAGCGGCTGCTCGACCATGTCGACCTGTTCCGCATGCTTGAACCCGAGCTGCGCGCGCGCATCGCGGCGGCGGCGCAGACCGTCTCGTTCCATAGCGGCGACGACGTGGTGCGGCACGGCGACACCGACAACTCGCTCTTCATCGTCGCGCGCGGCGTGTTCGAGGTCAGCCTCGAGAACGAAGGCAAGCGCGTGGCGGTGGCACGGCTGGGTACCGGCGATTTCTTCGGCGAGATGTCGCTGCTGACCGGCAGCCCCCGCAGCGCGCACGTGACGGCACTTTGCGATACGACGGCACTCGAGATTGACAAGAGCGCGCTGGGTCCGATCCTGAAGACGAACCCCACGCTCGCGAAGCTGCTGGGCGAAACCGTGCTACACCGTCGCCTTGCCAACGACGCCATGTTGCGTGCCATGCCGCCGACCGAACGGCGCACGGCCACGCGCAGCCAGGCCGCCGAGCTTCTCGATCGAATCCGCGCGTTCTTCGCGCTCGACTGAAGGTCCGACGATGGAAACAAGTCCCGAGCGGCAGGAATTCTACGACCGCATCGCCAGTGCCGGCCTGGCACCACTGTGGGAAGTGATGAAGGGCCTCATCACCAAGGAACCGAAAAGCGCTGCCGTCGCCCATCTGTGGCGCTACGAGGCCATCCGGCCCTTCATTCTCGAAGCCGGCGGTCTCATCACCGCCAAGGAAGCCGAGCGGCGCGTCCTGATCCTCGAGAATCCGGGCCTGCCCGGGCAGTCGCGGATCACCAATTCGCTCTATGCCGGGCTGCAGCTGATCTTGCCGGGCGAAGTGGCACCGGCGCACCGCCACACGCAGTCGGCGCTGCGTTTCGTCGTCGAGGGCAGCGGCGCCTATACCGCCGTCGAAGGCGAGAAGACGGTCATGCGGCCGGGCGATTTCGTCATCACGCCGTCCTGGGCGTGGCACGATCACGGCAACGAATCGCCCGATCCGATGGTGTGGCTCGACGGGTTGGACATCCCGATCGTCGGCTTCTTCGACGCCTCGTTCGCCGAGAGCCATGCCGACGACAGCCAACAGCTGGCGCGGCCCGTCGGCGACTCGATGGCCCGCTTCGGCGAGGGACTGCTGCCGGTGGGCTTCGAGCGCCGCTCGGCCACCAGCCCGGTCTTCAATTATCCCTATGAGCGCACGCGCGCCGCCCTCGAGACGCTGCGCCGCACGCAGGAATGGGACCCGTGCAACGGCCTGCACATGCGCTACGTCAATCCGCTGGACGGCGGCTGGGCGATGCCGACGATCGGCACGACGATCCAGCTTCTGCCCGGCGGCTTCACGACGCAGCCCTACCGTTCGACCGACGGCACCGTGTTCTGCTGCACCGAAGGGCGCGGCAAGACGCACGTCTTCGGCCCGGGCGGCCGGCTCGAGACACTGGAATGGGGGCCGCGCGACATCTTCGTCGTGCCGTCGTGGAACTGGCGGCGCCACGAGGCGAGCGAAGACGCCGTGCTGTTCGCCTTCTCCGACAGGCCGGTGCAGGAAAAGCTCGGCCTGTGGCGCGAGGCGCGCGGGAACTAGTCCGCCTTGATCGGATTGCGCAGCAGACCCACGCCGGTGATCTCGACCTCGACCGTGTCGCCGGGGAACATGTATTCCGGCGGCGTGCGGGCATTGCCGACCCCGCCCGGGGTGCCGGTGACGATCACGTCGCCCGGCTCGAGCGGTGCGAACGTCGAGATGTAGGCGATCAGCTGCGGAATGTCGTGGATCAGCATGTCGATCGTGGCCTGCTGCTTCACATGGCCATTCACGCGCGTGGTCAGCGTCTGCTTGGTGATGTCCTTCATCTCGTCGGACGTCACCATCCACGGGCCGAAACCGCCCGTTCCGGCGAAATTCTTGCCAGCGGTGAATTGCGAGGTGTGGCGCTGGTAGTCGCGCACCGAGCCGTCGTTGTAGCAGGCATAGCCTGCGACGTATCCCATCGCCTTCTCGCGCGCGATGCGCCGGCCCTTCTTGCCGATCACGATGGCAAGTTCCCCTTCCCAGTCGAGCCGTTCGCTCTCCTTGGGCTTGAGCATCGGCTGGCCGTGGCCGATCTGGGTATATGCGTAGCGCGTGAAGATCGTCGGATGCTGCGTGTCGGGACGGCCGGTTTCGGCGCGGTGCTCGCGATAATTGACGCCGGCGCAGAAGATGATCGACGCATCGGGAATGACCGGCATCCAGACGAACTTGCCGTCCTTGATGTCGGGTTTGCGGCCCTTGGCATAGGCCTTGAGCTTGGCGAGGCCGCCGCCGAGCAGGGCCAGGCGCAATGTGGGCCATTTCTTGCCGAATTTCTTGCCGAGGTCGACCAGACCGCCGGCGACAATGGCGCCATAGGTTTCTTTCTTGCCGACGCGCACGCTCGCGAGCTTCATATGCGATCTTCCTTCCCCGGATGACCCGGCCGGTCTTGCGCCGGCCGGCAAATTCGATGCCCGTTGGATAGCCCGTCCGGCGGTTTGCGGCAACCCCGTCAGCAGCACAAGAAATGACCCTGGAATCGCCTCCGGAATTCGACGAAACCTTTGCCGGTCAGCTCGATTCGCTGTTGCGCTGGCGGCGCGACGTGCGTCATTTCCGGACCGAACCCCTGCCGGCGGGCACGCTGGAAGCGCTCGTCGCGCGCGCCGCCCTCGCCCCGTCGGTGGGCAACAGCCAGCCTTGGCGCTTCGTGCGCGTGGCCGATCCCGCAAGACGGGCAGCGGTAAGGGCCGAGTTCGAGCGCTGCAACGCGGCCGTCCTGGCAGGTCAGGACGGCGAACGGGCCGCACGCTATTCGACGTTGAAGCTCGCCGGGCTGGATCGGGCGCCCGAACATCTTGCCGTGTTCTGCGACGACGGCACGCTTGCCGGCCACGGCCTGGGCCGCGCCACGATGCCCGAGACGCTGCGCTACTCGGCCGTGGGGGCGGTGTCGGCACTGTGGCTCGCCGCCCGCGCGCGCGGCATCGGCGTCGGCTGGGTCTCCATCCTCGAGCCAGCGCGCGTCGCAGCACTCCTCGAGGTTCCCGGCGACTGGTCGCTCGTCGCCTATCTATGCGTGGGCTGGCCGACGTCCGACAGCGACGTGCCGGAACTGGAGCGCGCCGGCTGGCAGGCCCGCGACCCGCGTGCTTCGGAGATTCTCGCGCGCTAGATGCCTAGCTGCGCATCCAAGCTCCGCCCCACAGATTGAGCGCGCGCTCGCCGTGCTCCCAGCGCCGCGCCTTCGTGTCCACCCCCATCGTCTCGAGCTCGGCGGAGATCTCGACCTTGTAGCCGTCGGGGTCCTCGACCATGAAGAACAGGTTGTTGCCCGGCCCGTGCCGGCCCGGCCCCCACCACAATTTTACGTGAAGGCTCGCCATGTGGTCGGCCCATAGCTTGATGTCGCTCCAGCCCGTGGTCTCGTAGGCATGGTGGTCGCCGCCCGCCTTGGGTGCGCGGAACGCCGCCAGCGAATGGTGTTCGGCATCCGAGCGCCAGAACGTCGCGGTCACCTGGTTGCCCTGCATCACGTCGTCCGACGTGCGGAAGCCGAGCTTGCCGACATAGAAATCGACCAGCCGCGCGAGATCTGTCGTCGCGTGGACGACATGCTGCAGGCGTCCGGGCAGCGCTTGGGCGCCTGCGCCCGGCGGCGGCACGGGAAACTTCGCGTCCGGCAGGCCGAAGGCAAGGATGCGCGCGTCGGGATCGACGAGCGCGAAGCCTTCGGCGAACAGCGGCGTGGCGTTGGGCAGTACGGCAAGCCCTTGTGTCGCACAGTGCGCGCGCAGGGCGGCAAGCTGGGCCAGATCGGCCACGCGGAAGGCCGACAGGTTCTGTCCGCCCTTCTCGCCCGGACCCACCAGCAGACGGCGGTTGAAACCTTCGAGCAGCCACAGCCCGTCGCCCAGATCGCGAGGCGCCATGCCGAACGCGTCGCGATAGAACGCGACGAGCCTGTCGGGCGCGTCGGAGTCCCGGCGGATGTGGTCCAGTCTTGCCGGCCAAAGCGGTGTCGAGTTCATGCCCGTCGTCTCACTCCCTTGAAAATGCGTCAGCACGGCGCACGACGACGAGCGCCACAAGGCTGATGCCGGTGCACAGGATACCTGTCCCCAGCATCGTCGGCGCCACGCCGAAGACGCCGAACAGGCTCGGCGACAGGAGGCTGGCGATCATGATGCCGCCGAAGGTCATGAACATGCGCACGCGATGCACCGAGGCCGCGGCGGCGCGCGGTGCCGCAGGGCCGCCCGCAAGCTGGATGCGCATGGCAAGCGGGATGTCGCACATCGGCCCGCCGAGGGCCGCCAGCGCCAGCCCGGCATAGAGAGCCGGCAGCAGGGCCGGTTCGGGTGCCAGCAGCGCGCCGAGCCCCATGGCGCCAAGCCCCGTTCCCATCAGCGCGAGGCCCGTTACCATGCGCAGCATCGAAAGCGACGGGGCGATCGAGACGATGACGATGTTCGAGAAGATGTTGAAGATCCCGTAGGCGGCAAGTCCGGTGCCGTAGGCGGCCACGCCCGAGATGCCAAGCCAGCTCGCACCGCTCTGCTCGATCGTCAGCGGGAATGCGTGACCGATCACCACGACCCAACAGCCGTCCGTGACGCTCTTCAGGCTCAGTATGCTGCGGAGTGCACGCTCGGAGCGCACGATGCGTACGCCGAGAATGAATCCGCCGTCGCTGCGCCCTTCGCGCACCGGGATCGCATCGCCAACGCGCAGCAGCAGATAGGCCGCGAAAAGCAGGGCGGCCGCGTAGACGAAAAACAGGTCATGCACCGCGATGACCGTCGCGAGCGCTGCGGCAAGCAATGGGCCGGTGATGCGCGCCAAGCGGCGGACCCCGTCGATCAAGCCGTTCGTCGCGAACAGCAAGTCGCGGCTGGCGACCAGTACGGGCAGGTGGCCCTGGATCGCCGGTTCGAACTGGGCGCGCATCAGCGAGACCAGGACCGCCGGCACCATCAGGGCCGCGAAGGACGGATAGCCCGCCTCCCAGGCGATCGGCGGGACCAACACGCAGACCGCACCCACCGTCAGGAAGATCGACAGCGCCCGGCGCTGGCTTGCCGCGGCGGCGAGCGCGCCGCCGAACGCAGCACCCACCAGCATGCAGGCCGATTGCATGGCACCCAGATAGCCCGCCTGCCGGCCGACGATGCCGACGGCAAGCCAGACGAGTGCCACGCGATAGAGTTCGTCGCCCATCGTGAACACGCTGAGCGCCGTCCAGAGCCGGGCGATGATCGGGTTCTTGAGAGGGGCGAGCGCCCTCACCTGGCGGTCGCGCGCGCGGCCTTTTTGGCCAGCGCCTGGAAGGCGCCCGCCGCGTAGAGGAGCGGAGCGCCGTTCTTGCGCGCGTGTGCCGCACGCACCTCGCCGATGAACACCGTGTGTGTGCCCGACTGGATCGCGTCGACGAGCGTGCAGTCGAAATAGGCAAGCGCGTCGGCAAGCACGGGTGCGCCAGTTGCCGCCGCGATCCAGTCCCCGCGCCCGAAGCGCTCCTCGCCCTGCACGCCGGTGGCACCGGCAAAGCGCAACGCGAGCGACTTGTGGCGCGTGCCGAGCACGTTGACCGAGAACCGTCCGGCCCGCGCGATCGCCGCGTTGGGGGCCGAATCCCGATTGACGCACACGAGAATGCGCGGCGGCTCGGCCGACAGCGAGCAGACGGCGGTCGCCGTCAGGCCCGACCGTTCGCCCTTGCGCCCGGCCGTGGCCACGATCGTCACGCCGGCGGCGAGCCGGCGCATGGCGTTCTTGAATTCGGTGGCCGCGACGGCGGCGGCGGTGCGGCGGCGCTTCATCGGACGGAAACGCTGGATACGGGACCGGATTCCATGGCGGGCATCGGCTTTCGGGAAGGCTGGCGAATCGGGGAGTACTGTAGCGCCGCCGGGCGTGCCGCGCACAGGTCCCTTGCCCGTACCGGGCGGACGCGCTACGAACCCCGCGCGCGACGGGAGCACGGATGCAGTCGATCCCAAGCTTGTGTTTTCTGGTCCTTTTCCTGTCCGGCCCGGTCGCCGCGCAGACCCAGCCGCGCACGCTGGAAATGGAGCTGGCGCGCGATTTCCTCGCACTCGAACTCGCCGGCTGGCGGCTCCCCGATCCCGTGCTCGACTGCATCGAAACGCTGCGTCTGTCGCGCCTGGAGCCGGGCAGCTTCGGGGCGGCCGAAATGGCGGTCGATCCGATCCTTGTCGACGGTCCCGGCCCGTTCGCCCGGGTTGTTTCGATCGAACCGGATCCGGTCGACAGGCGCCGAAGAATCGTTCGGATTCAATGGCTTGTGATCGAGCAGGGGGCTTCGAAGACGTACAACGACATGTTCGTCATGGCGATGAACGACGCCGGCGGGGCAGCAGCGATGATGCGCGAGCCGGACCGGCTGGTCGTGCGCCGGGAATGCTTCGGCGGTTGAGCCGTTAGAACGGACAGGAATCATGGAAATCGAACAGAATCCGGCTACCGACTGGCGCCAGCGTTTTCTCGCGCGCTACGTCTCGACCCACGCGGCCGTCTCGGACGCGGCGGGCAACCTCGACCGGCGCTGGCCGTTCCTCGAGAAGCTGGTGCGCGAGCATTTTCCGGCCGACCGCGACGCGAAGATCGTCGATCTGGGCTGCGGGCACGGCGCCATCGTGTGGGCGGCCCGCAAGCTCGGCTATCGCAACATCGAGGGCGTGGACGCCAGCCCCGAGCAGGTCGCGATGGCAGCCCAGCTCAAGATCGACGGCGTGCGCCAGGGCGACTTGATGGCCACGCTGCGTTCAGCACCGGCCGACAGCCTCGACGCCGTCGTGCTGTTCGACCTCTACCACTATTTCGATCCGGCCACGCAGCTGCGCCTGGCCGACGAAGTGCGCCGCGTGCTGAAGCCGGGCGGGCGCTTCATCATGCATCTGCCCAACGGCGAAGCACTGTTCGCCGGGCGCGTGCGCTACTGGGACATCATGGCGACCGGCTCGTTCACGCGCCGGTCGATCGAGCAGCTGATGCTGGTGTGCGACTTCAAGGGCGTCGCCTGCTTCGAGGACCAGCCGGTCGTGCACGGCCTCAAGAGTGCCGCCCGCTACGCGGTGTGGAAGCTTGTCCGCGCAGCGCTGCGCCTGGCGATGGCGGCCGAGACGGGCGAAACGGCCAGCGATGCGATCTTCAGCCAGACGTTTCTGGCGGTCGCGCGCAAGTAACGCTATCGTCCGGACACCCCCATGCGCATCCTGTTCCTTGGCTTCGACATCGAAGGCTATGGCGGCATCGCCACCTACAGCCGCTATCAGGTCGCGGCCCTGAAGCGGCTTGGCCATGCCGTCGAGATCGTGTCGATCGACAAACAGAGCGGCGCACCCCTCGCGCCGGGCATCGCCGACCGCAAGCTGCCGTTCGACAGCCGGCTGCGCGCCGTCGCCACACTGGTGAAGGAAGCCATCGCGGCGCGCGGGCGCTACGATCTCGTGATGCTCAACCATGTGTTCCTCGCAGGGCTCGGCTGGCTCGTGAAGAAGATCTCGGGCACGCCCTTCACCGTCAATGTCTACAACATCGACATCCTGACGAAGCTGCCGCCCTTGCGCGAAGGTGCGTTCGCGGCTGCCGATCTGGTCATTGCGGATTGCCAGTACACGATCGACTGGATGCCGAAGTACCGCAACTTCGTGCCGCCGACGGGCCTGCTCTATGATCCGGTGGATGTGGAGTTCTTCAAGCCGATGGCGAAGGCGGCAGCACGCGCGGAACTCGCGAAGGCCTATGGCTGGAACGATCTTGCCGGGCGCTTCGTCGTGACGACGGTCGCCGCAATGCTGCTGCCACCCAACAAGGGCCAGCGCCAGACGATCGACGCGATCGCCAAACTCGCCGATCCGCGCCTGCTCTATATCGTCGTCGGCTCGGGGCCGGACCGCGAGGCGATGGAAGCCTATGCGCGTACCGCCGGCGTGGCCGGTCAGGTCCGCTTCACGGGCCGTGCGCCGCAAGGACAGCTGCCGGTGCTCTATGCCGCGGCCGACGTCGCGACCCTCGTCGCGCGCGGCGGGCCGGGCTGGGGCGAAGCCGTACCCCTCGGTCTCATCGAGGCGGCCGCCTGCGGCACGCCGTTCGTGTGCGGCAACGAGGACGGCTCGCCCGAAGCCATCGACGCAGCCGATCCCTGCGGCTTCGCGATTTCGCCGCTCGATGTCGACGCACTTGCAGCCACGCTCGCCACTTTGCGCGACGATCCGGCACTTTGCGCGCGCATGGGGGCGGCAGGCATCCGTACCGTCGGGAAGCTGTTCGCGTTCGAGCGCTATGTCGAGCAGCAGGAACGTCTGCTCGCACGTTTCGTCGCGCGCACGAAGATGGCGGCGTGAGGACGACATGACCGGCAGCCGCTTTCGCACCCGCATCTACGCCAACTACACGGCCGCGACCTGTGCACCACTCGCCCCGGACACGCTCGACGGGCTCGCCCCGCGTGCAGCCCATCTGACGCGCACGGTGCGTGCCTATTTCCCGGCAGACCGAAGTGCGCGGATTCTCGAACTGGGCTGCGGACACGGCGCCTTGCTGCATTTCGCCCGCCAGCTCGGCTATGCCAACACCGAGGGCGTGGACGGCTCGTCTGCCCAGATCGCGGCGGCGAAGAAGCTCGGCATCGGCGGCATCCGCGAGGGCCAGCTGATGGAAGCGCTCGCGGCCGCGCCGGACGCGAGCTACGACGCGGTCGTGCTGTTCGACGTGCTCGAGCATCTGACGCGCGACGAGGTGATCGACGCGATCGACGCGATCGCGCGCGTGCTCAAGAAGGGTGGCCGGCTGATCCTGCACGTGCCCAACGGGGCCTCGCCCTTCGGCACGCTGATGATCTATTCCGATTTCACGCACGAGGTGGCCTTCACGCCGGAAAGCCTCGCCCAGATCTTCCTTGCCTCGGGCTGGTCGCGGGTCGACTGCTTCGAAGATCGGCCCGCCGTGCACGGGGTCGCCAGCTTCGTGCGTGCGGTCCTGTGGCGCTGCATCCGGGCCGTCTTACGTTTCTATCTGGCGGTCGAGACCGGCTCGCGCCGGCACGACGTGCTGACGCAGAACCTGTTCGCGGTGGCGGTGAAATAGCATGTGCGGCATCGCCGGCGCCTTCGCCTATGCCGCCGGCGCGCCGCCCTTGCGCGAGGGCGAGCTGCGCGCGATGCGCGACGCGATGGCAGCCCGCGGCCCCGACGGCACGGGCGAGTATTTCTCGACCGACCGGCGTCTCGCCTTCGGCCACCGACGCCTTGCCATCGTCGACCTGCGCACCATCGCCGACCAGCCCATGCGGCTTGCCGGCACCGGGATCCGCATCGTCTTCAACGGCGAGATCTACAATTACAAGACCCTGCGCGAACGCCTCGCACGCGAGGGTGCCGTCTTCGAGACGACCTCGGATACCGAGGTGCTGCTGCATCTCTACGCGCGCGAAGGGGCTGGCATGCTGCGCCACCTGCGCGGCATGTACGCATTCGCGATCCACGATCCCGACAAGGGCGGCATGTTTCTGGCGCGCGATCCATTCGGCATCAAGCCGATGTATCTCGCCGACGATGGCGGGACGCTGCGCTTCGCAAGCCAGGTAAAGGCGCTGCTCGCCGCCGACCGGCCCGACACGCGACCGGATCCGGCCGGCCATGCCGGCTTCTTCCTGTGGGGCCACGTGCCCGATCCCCATACGCTCTATCGCGGGATCTCGGCGTTGCCCGCGGGCACGTCGATGTGGGTGGACGCGAAGGGCCTCGGCAAGCCCGCCCCGTTCTTCGACCTCTGTGCGGCACTCGCATCACCTGCTTCGCCCGCACCGAGCCTGCGCGATGCCGTGCGCGATACGGTCGCCCACCACATGATCGCCGACGTGCCGGTCGGCGTGTTCCTGTCGGCCGGCATCGATTCGACCGTGCTGGCGGGCATCGCGGCGGAAAACGACGCGGCCCGCCTCGATACCGTCACGCTCGGCTTCGACGCCTATCGCGGGACGGCGAACGACGAGACGAAGCTGGCCGAGGCCTTCGCCCGCGCGCGCGGAACGCGCCAGCATACGCAGTGGATCGGCCAGGCCGAGTTCGCCGCCGAGCGCGAGGCGCTGTTCGCCGCGATGGACCAGCCGACGGTCGACGGTATCAACACATATTTCGTCGCGCGCGCGGCAAAGCGTGCCGGTCTCAAGGTGGCGCTGTCGGGCCTCGGCGGCGACGAGATCTTCGCTGGCTATCCCGGTTTCGCGCAGATCCCGGCCCTGGTGCGGCGCACTGCACCCTTCGCGTTCCTCGGGCCTGTTTTCCGCGCGGCCACGCAAGGCTGGATCGGGAACTTCACGTCGCCCAAGTATGCGGGCCTGTTCGAGTACGGATCAACATATCCCGGTGCCTATCTGCTGCGCCGCGCGCTGCACATGCCATGGGAGATCACGGACCTCCTGCCGCGCGCGATGGCCGAGGAAGGGCTGGCGACACTCGGCTATCCCGACACGCTCGACCGCGGGCTTGCCGCCGTGCCGTCCGACCGCCTCAAGGTCTCGGCTCTCGAGATCGCAAACTACATGCGCGACCGGCTGCTGCGCGACGGCGACTGGGCGGGCATGGCCCACTCGATCGAGATCCGTGTGCCGTTCGTCGATCCGGTGTTTCTCGCGAATGCGCTTGCCACGATGGGCGCGCCGGGCAAGCGCGATCTCGCCGCCACGCCGAGCCCGCCGCTGCCGCCGGAGCTGGTCGACCGGCCGAAAACCGGCTTCGTGGTGCCGGTACGCGAATGGCTGATGGGCGAAGCGCATCCCGACGCCGGCCTGCGCGGCCTGCGCGGCTGGTCGAAGCAGGTCTACCGCGCCTTCACGGACGCGTGAGGCCGGCCATGGACAAGCTCCGCCTCGCCTATCTCGTCACGCACCCGATCCCCTATCAGGCGCCGCTCCTGCGCATGGTGGCGGCCCAGCCCGACATCGAATTCAAGGCGTTCTTCGGTACCGACTTCACGACGCGGCCCTTCGTCGCCGGCGATTTCGGCCAGCAGATCATCTGGGACGTGCCGCTCGTCGAGGGCTACGCGCACCGCACGCTCGGCCGTCTCGACCCACAGCCGCCGGCCGGTATCATCGAGCCGCTCACGCTCTGGCGCCCGCTGTCGACCGGTTTCGCGCGTGCGCTCGATGAAGGAAAGTTCGACGCGCTGTGGATTCACGGCTACGCGCATTTCAGCCATTGGGCGGCGATCCTGTCGGCCAAGAAGCGCGGCATCAAGGTGATGATCCGCGACGAGGCGACGCCGATCTCGGCCGTGCGCTCGCCCGCCAAGCGTTTCGCCAAGCGCGCCTTCTTCGAGGCGCTCAAGCTCGGCGTGGATGCCTACCTCGCGATCGGCACGCTCAACCGGCAGTACTATCTCGACTACGGCGTGCCGGCCTCGCGGATCTTCCACGTGCCCTATGCGGTCGACAACGACCGCTTCGCCGGCCAGGCGCACGCGGCCTCCGTCCGGCGCGCCGAATTCAAGCACGAGCTGGGCATAGCACCCGGCCGGCCAGTCGTGCTTTTCTGCGCCAAGCTCATCGAGCGCAAGCGCCCCGGCCTGCTGCTCGACGCCTTCGCGCGCATCCATCGCGATCCGGCCATGCGCGATCCCGTACTTGTCTTCGTCGGCGACGGGCCACAGCGCGGCGAACTCGAAGCGGCGGCTTTGAGGCTCGGCCCCGACGCCGTGCGTTTCCTCGGCTTCAAGAAGCAGAACGAGCTGCCACCCTGCTACGACCTTGCCGACCTGTTCGTGCTGCCCTCCGGGCAGGAAGCCTGGGGCCTTGTTGTCAACGAGGTGATGTGCGCGGGCAAAGCCGTGATCTGCTCGGACAGCATCGGTGCGGCACCCGACCTCGCCAGGCCCGGCGAGAACGGTGCCATTTTCCGAACCGACGATGTCGGCGATCTCGCGCGCGCACTGGCCGACGTGCTGCGCGACGAAAAGCGGCTTGCCGCAATGGGGCGGCGCTCGTCCGAGATCATCGATACGTGGAGCTACCGCGAAGACGTAGCGGGCCTGCGTGCCGCACTCGCCGCCATCTGTCCGGGGCGGATCGCGCCATGAAAGACATGTCGGTCTCTTTCATTACGACGATCCTGATCCAGATCGTCAATATCCTGACCGGCCTGCTCGCCGCGCGCCTGCTGCTGCCCGAAGGGCGCGGCGAACTTGCCGAGATCATGCTGTGGCCCGGCCTGCTGATCGAGTTCGGCATCCTCGCGATGTCGGATGCCCTCCTCTACCGGGCGGCAACGCGCTCCGCCGGTCCCAAGGTGCTTTTCGCGACCGTGATGGCGATCGGGGCCGTGCTTGCGGTCGTTCTCGTGGCGGTCGGGTTCCTCGTCCTGCCCTACACGGTCGCGCACGACTCCCAGACCGTGAAGGCCGTCGAGTTCTGGTATCTGGCCGCTTTCGTGCCGGTCTATCTCTTCTCGCTTTTCGTCGCGACGATGTTCCAGGGTCAGCTCGACATCCTCGCGTGGAACGTCGTGCGCGCCCTTGTCGGATTCGGCTATCTCGGCTTCATCGCGATCTTCTGGTTTGCCGACAAGACGCAGGTTGCGAACTTTGCCGTCGCCTACATTGCTGGCAACGCGCTTTCGGCCCTGGTCGGCCTCGCGTGGCTGACGCGGCGGGGCTGGGTGGGCTGGCGGCCGGATCTTGCCGTCGCACGCGGACTTGTCGCTTACGGCGCTCGCGTCCATGTCGGCGAGATGGTCAACAGCCTGCGCCAGCGCGTCGACCAGATGGCTGTTTCGCTGTTCCTGACCTCGGCGGACATGGGTCTCTATGTCGTGGCGTTGACCGTCGCCAACGGCCCGATGATCCTCGTCAACACGATTGCCGGCGTGGCATTCCCGAAGATCAGCCAGGCGCCCGACAAATCCGAGAAGCTCCGCATCTTCGGCCTCTACCTGCGTCTCGCGATGGCGATGTCGATCGCCAGTGCCGCGAGCCTTGCGATCCTCGCCGAGTATCTGGTGCCGCTGATCTTCGGCCGGCTTTTCGACGACAGCGCGACCTTGTGCCAGATCATGCTGATCGGGCTGCCGTTCTTTGCGGCGAAGCTGATGTTCATCCAGGCGCTCAACGCGTTCGACCGTTCGCTCGCCATCGGCTGGGCGGAGGCCGCCGGCCTCATCGCGGCGGTGCTCTCGCTTTACGGAATGCTGCCGGTCCTCGGCATCTACGGGGCCGCCTGGGCGCTGGTCGTCGCCAATGTCGTGGCGCTGGGTGCCATGGCCGCGTCGCTCAACCGCCAGATCGGGGCGCCGGTCCTGCGGCTGCTGCGGCCTACCGAAGAGGATTTCGAGAAGGTCCGCCGGATCGCGGCGCGCGTGTGGCGATGAACCGGCATGCCGTGCGCGGCCTTGTCGGCCATCCGGGGTCGAACCATCTCGCCTACCAGATGGTCGCGGCCCTGCAGAAGGCCGGCTACGACGCGTCGTTCGAGACGGGGCTGTTCTGGACCGGGACTGGTCTGCTGCCGAAACTCACCGGCCTTTTTCCGGCCGCCTTGCGCGGCAGGATCGAGCGCGAATTGAAGCGCCGGTCGCACCCGGACATCGATCCGGCCCGCGTGTCGTTCCAGCCGGCTCCCGAACTTATGTACCTCGCGTCGACTCGCCTGAAACTGTCGGCCGAACGGCAGCTTGCCGCCATCGCGTGGCGCAACGACGTGTTCGACGCGCAGTTCGCCCAGCGCGTGCTGGCCGAACGGCCGCGCTTCACGATCGGACATGACAGCTCGGCCCTTGCCGCACAGCGCGCCACGCAGAGTTATGGCGGCCTTGCGATTCTCAATCAGGTGATCGGCCATATCCGGAGCGGGCTCGACCTGTTCGCCGAGGAAGCGCGGCTGGCGCCCGAGTTCGCCGAGACGTTGCCGCTGCCGCCCTCGCGCGTGATCGAGCAATGCACGACCGAGGCGCGCGAAGCCGATCGTGTGATCGTGCCGTCGGACTATGTACGCGACACGATGATCGCGAACGGCACCAAGGCGGCGCGCGTGTTCGTGCTCCCCTATGGCGTCGATACGCAGCGCTTCCGTCCGCCCGAGCGGCCGCGCGAACCGGACGGCAATTTCCGTGTGCTGTTCGTCGGCGCGCTGACCCAGCGCAAGGGCATCAAGTACCTGCTTGAGGCTGCGAAGCGGGCCGACATCAAGGGTCTCGAGCTTGTCTGCGTGGGCAAACTTGCGGGCGATCCGGCGGCTTTTGCACCCTATGCCGACATATTCCGCCATGTGCGCCACGTGCCGTTCCACGAGGTGCACCGGCTCTTCCAGACCGCCGACGTCTTCGCCTATCCCTCGCTGCATGAAGGCTCTGCCTTCGCGAGCTACGAAGCACTCGCTTCGGGTCTGCCGGTGGTTTGCACGCCCAACACGGGTTCTGTGGTACGGGACGGGAGCGAGGGATTCATCGTGCCGGTGCGCGACGTCGACGCCCTCGTCGAGCGGCTGCGCCGTCTTGCGCGCGACCCGGACCTGCGCGCGCGCATGGCGCTGGCGGCCCGTGCTCGCGCCGAGGAATTCACGTGGACGCATTATGGCGAGCGTCTGGCGACGTGGTTCGACGCGCAGCTTTCCTGAAGCCCCAAAAGCAAAACCCCGCGCCTTGAAGGGCGCGGGGTTCGCGAAGTCGCGGCCGGAAACGGTCAGACGTTCTGCTGGACCCACTCGTAGAGCTTGCTCTTGGGCAGCGAGCCGATCTTGGTCGCGGCAACCTCGCCACCCTTGAACAGCATCAGCGTGGGGATGCCGCGCACGCCGTACTTGGACGGCGTCATCGGGTTCTCGTCGATATTGATCTTGGCGACGGTCAGCTTGCCGGCCATGTCGCCGGCCAGCTCGTCGAGGGCCGGTGCGATCTGCTTGCAGGGGCCGCACCATTCCGCCCAGAAATCGACCAGCACCGGGGACGCCGACTGGAGCACGTCGGTCTGGAAGCTGGCATCGGTAACCTTGGTCGTGTTGGCGCTCATGGAAGCCTCGCGGATGAACGGCGAATCGAAGATACGTGAAGGTAGGAAGGGCCAAGGTCCCGGTCAAGGCAGACCGACCTCAAAGAAACTGTCGTACCTTTTCAGTCAGTTAGGTGCGTGCCGGTCGAGAAATTCCGGGGGGATCGGCATCAGGCGCGGTGCATGCGTCCACAACAGCGCGCAGCGGATCGCCCGACCTTCGAACAACGGCATCAGCGCCGCGCGATACGCGGCAAGCTGCGCGAGATAGACCGGCGCCACGCCGGCAACGTCGGCCGGCGGCGGCCGGTTGGTCTTGAAGTCGATCACATAGACCGCATCGTCGCGCACGACGAGCCGGTCGATCCGCCCCGACAGCGCACGACCGCCGAGGCGTGCCACGACCGCCGCCTCGGCAAGACCGGGGCCATCGAACGCGGCGGCGAATTCCGGATGGGCGAGCACGGCCAGCGTCTCGCGCGCGAGCTCGTCGACCTGCGCCGGCGTCAGGCCATAGGCCGGACGCGACAGCAGCCGGCGGGCGGCGTCCGCACGCGCACCGGCATCAAGGTCGGGCAGCGCCTGCAGCAGCCGATGGATGAGCTTGCCGCGCAGGAACGCGAACCCCTCGCCGGTTCCCAATGGCGAAGCGACGGGCGGTTCGCTTTCCGGCCGCGAGGGCGCCAGCGGGCGCGGCGGCGACGGTTCGGCGGGCGCTGCCTTGCCACGCGCCCACAATGGCAGAGGTGCCGCGACGACGTTCCCGGCATCCACTTCGGCACGGCCGTCGATCTGGCGGGTCGACTGCTCGATCCGCCAGACCTTGCCGTCCGGCGTGTCGATCTCGACGGCCTGCGGATGGGCCTGCAGCGCCGGCGCCACGCGCGCGTACCAGGAGCCCGCACCGATCCCCTTGTCGCCGGCCCAGCCGCAGACATAGAGCCGGTCGCGCGCGCGCGTCATCGCGACATAGAGCAGGCGCCGGTACTCGGCCTGTTCGCGCGCCGAGATCTCGGCACGCGCCGCGGCGACGAGCTTCTGGGCGCCGGTGCCGCGCGGCGGCCACAGCGGCAGGCCGCCTGCCCACACGACGCTGGCACGCGCGCCGGGCGGCGTGCACGTATCGGGCAGGAAGACGATATCCGCTTCCAGTCCCTTGGCGCCGTGCACGGTCATCACGCGCACTTCATCGCGCCCCTGCTCCATATCGCGCTTGAGATCCGTGGCACCGGATTCGAACCATGCGAGAAATCCCTGGAGAGACGGTGCACCGGCACGCTCGTAGGAAAGACATGCGGCAAGAAACTCGTCGAGCGGATCCGCCGCGTCCGGTCCGAGCCGAGCCAGCATGCGCTGGCGTCCGTCGCGCGCGTTGAGCAGGCCCGCGTAAAGCTCGTAGGGCGCCACGAAATCGGCGCGCGAAAGCATGTCGGTCAGTTCGTCGCACGCCGCGCGCCACTTCGTGCGCTCGTCCGCGCGTGCGCGCAGCGTTGCCCATAGATGGCGCTTCCGGCGCCAGGCAAGGGCGAACAGGTCGTCGTCGTCGAAACCGTAGAGCGGCGATTTCAGGACTTCGGCCAGCGCGAGGTCGTCGGCCGGCATCAGGCAGAATCGCGCGAGGGAAAGCAGATCCATCACCGCGATCTGGTCGGCGAGGACCATGCGATCCGCACCGGCGACCGCCACGCCCGCATCCTTGAAGGCGCGCACGCATGCCTCGAAGAAGCGGTTGCGCCGGCGCACGAGAACGAGCACGTCGCCCGCACGGACCTTGCGGCCACGCGCCGGCAGGTCCTCCACCCCGATCCATTGCCTGACCGTATCCGCGATGCGCGCGGCAAGTCGCACCGAAGGATGCTCTGTCGAAAGATAGTCGACCGGCGCGTCCCACTCGGACGGCGGATCGGACGGCGCAGTGAGCATGGGCTCCCACAGTTCGACGCGTCCGCCAGCCCCGGCCCGGTGCGCGCGATGCATCAGCGTTCGCGCGCCCGAAACGACACCGTCGCGATTGTCCGGAATGGCAAAGACGTGGTCGACGGCGTCGAGAACGGCCGGCGCCGAACGGAACGACACTTCAAGCGGCACCTCGGCCCAGCGCTGGCCGACCTTGGCCTGGAACGCGGCGCGCGTGCGTTCGAATGTCGCGAGATCGGCGCCCTGGAAACTGAAGATCGACTGCTTCTCGTCGCCGACGACGAAGACGCTGCGCGGCGGACGCGATTCGCGTGCCCCCGCACCGGCGAAAAACTCGTCGATCAGCGCGCCGACCGCTTCCCACTGCTCGGGGGCCGTGTCCTGCGCCTCGTCGACGAGGACATGATCGATGCCGCCATCGAGCTTGTAGTGTACCCACGGGGTGGTGCCTTTCAGCAGCGCCACCGCGCGCAGGATCAGATCGTCGTAGTCGAGCAGGGCCCGCGACTTCTTGAGCCGGTCGTAGCGATCGAACAGGGCGGCCCCCAGCCGCAGCAATGCCGCCGACGGCTCTGCCGTCATGATCGCCAGCAGCCGGTCGTTGAGCGTGCCGACACGCGCCTGTTCGGCAAGGAGTATGGCCTCGGTCCCCGGATGCGCAGCCTCGACACCCTTGGTCGCGAGCCGTTTGCGCGGCTTGCCGGTCTGCGTCATGAACGCGGCGATCCAGTCATCGATGCCGGTCTCCGGCGGATCTGCGCGCAATGCCGCCTTCAGACTGGCGGCGATCTCCTTGTCGCTATCCTTCCCGGCTTCCAGCACCGCCACGGCACGCTCCAGCGCAGCCATATCGGCATCCGCACGGTGCGCGGCGAACGCGGACCCACGCGTCTCGCCAGGCGCCACGCCCAGTGCTTCGTGGAGATCGCCGACGGCGGCCTCGACATTGCCGTCCTTCGCGTCGAGCAGACGGCGCAGACGGCGCCGATCGGCAAGCAGCGCATCGATGGCGGTCCGGAACCCGCCTTCGGTTGCCCAAGTCGAAAGGATTTTCAATGCTTCGGCGAGGACGGGATCGGCGGCGCAATCCGCGATCAGGATCTCGCGCGCATGATGGAGGAGTTCCTTTCCGGTCCCCTCATCGGCGACCGAGAAGTGCGGCGGCACGCCGGACTCGACCGGAAACCGCTTCAGAATCCCTTCGCAGAAAGAGTGGATCGTCTGGATGCGCAGGCTTCCGGGCGCATCGATGACCCGCGCGAACAGCGTGCGCGCGTGTCGAAGTTCGCCTGCTTCGGCCGCACGGCCGAGACGGTCGAGAAGCTCGTCCGCGAGCGGCTTCTCGTCCAGCGTCGCCCACTTCGCAAGGAGCCTGGACAGCCGGTCGCGCATCTCGGCGGCGGCGGCCTTCGTGAAGGTCAGACACAGGATCGCCGACGGCCGCGCGCCCGCCAGCAGCAGGCGCACGATGCGCGAGGTCAGCACGTACGTCTTTCCCGAACCGGCATTGGCGACGACCCAGACCGAATTGTCCGGATTTGCGGCGGCGCGCTGGTTGGCGAACCCGGCTTCGATGTCGCGCGCAGTCATTCGTCGTCCCCACCGTTCGCCCATTCGCGCCAGCGCGCGAGGTGGTCGTAGTCACCGGGCCAGTCGACGAACTGCGGGCGCGGGCGAGAGAGATAGGGTTGTGCCGGATCGGCATAGGCCGCGACGAGTCGGCGCAGGTCGCCGATCTGCCGGTCCGCAAGTGCGTCGGCATCGGGTGCATCCTTCGTCGGCACGACGACCTGGACGGCGCCCGGGTCGCGCGGAGCCCCGAGACGGAAATAGACGAGTTCCCGGATCGGGGCTGCCGGAAGGCCGTCGAAGCCGCCTGCCTTCGCGATCGCCGCCGTCAACGGGAGCTGCGGGGAAAGGCCGGAGACGACCTGCCGGACCGACGGCGGCTTTCCGGTCTTGTAATCGATGATGTCGAGCCGGCCGTGCGCATCGCGGTCGATCCGGTCGGCGCGCGCTTTCAGCATGAAGCCGCCCAGATCGAGCCGCCCTTTTTTCTCGACGACGCACGGGAAGATGCCGGCTCCACGACGGCGGCGCTCGTTGGCGACGAACCAATTCGCGACCTCGACGAAACGCGGCCACCAGAACGCGGCGACGGCAGGCCGCGCCATATAGGGTGCGAACAGCTTCCGGCCGATCTCGACCAGCAGCGACTCCGCATCGCGCGGCAGAGCCCCGGGAAATTCGTTTGCGAACGTCTCGAGGGCCGCATGGAACAGGTTTCCGCGCTCGAGCGCATCGACGTCGGCGTCGATCGGCTTCAACGGCTCGAGGCCAAGGCAGTAGCGCGCATAGATCCAATAGGGATCGCGCAGCCATTTCTCGACGCTCGTCACGTAAAGCTTGCTCGGACGCGCTTCGACGGGCGGCGTCGGGTGCGGCGGAACGAGCGTCCTGCCCGCTTCGCCCGCACCGGCGATCTCCCGGTCCCAAGCGACGGCGTCGTGCGCAAGCGTGGCTTGCCAGCGCGCGTCGGCGCCCAGCAGCGCTTCGAGGCGCGACAGCCAGCGCGCCGGCAAAGTCGGCGTGCCGTCGATCTTGCGCGCGCGCGTCAGGATGACCTCGGGGCCGGCAAGCGCCTGCGCGAAATCGTGTGCGGCAAGTCCGATCTGGCGCTCGGGCGGCGAAAGTCCGACGCGTTCGCGCATCGGGCGCGACAGCCACGGATCGTCCCGCACTTCGCCCGGCCACACGCCTTCGACGAGCCCGCCGAGCACGACGCGATCCGCACTGACGAGGCGCGCTTCGAGCGTGCCGAGGATCGCCAGGCGCGGATGGCCGCCATGCGCCGGCCGGAACGGGACGCCGGCGAGCAGCGTTTCGAGGAAATCGGCGAACCGGGCCGGTTCGATGGCGCCGAACAGTGGTGCCGCCTCGCGCAGGTCGCCGACGAAGCGCGCCAGCATTTCGCCTTCAGCACGTTCCCAAAGCTTCGCGCTTCCGTCCTCGCCGGTCGAAAGGCGTTCGGCTGCGCGCACATGCGCGTCGACGAGTGCTGAAAGGTCGTCGGATACGGACGCGACTGGTTCCAGTGCGGCTTCGAGCGCATCGACGAGCGCTTCAAGCCCATCGACGCCCTTGAGCGCGATCGTGGCGCGCAGGCCGGCGATTCCCGGTGCTGGCCGCGCACCGCGAAGCACCTTGCGGTCGAGCCGGCGCACGCCGGCGAGATGTGCTGCCCGTGTCTGCCCGAGCGAGACAAGCGGATGCTTGAGAAGTGCCAGGAGTGCAACGGGCGCAAGCCGCTCGTTCGCGGCGGCAGCCACAAGCCGCAGCAATGCCGCCGGCGGTGTGCGGCCGAGCGGCCGGCCCGCCGTATCGTCGATATCGATTCCCCAGCGCGCGAGCTTGGCCGCAACGCGACGTGCAAGATTGCGATCGGCGGTGACCAGCGCTGCCGTCCGGCCCGGCGTTTCCAGTGTCTCGCGCAGCAGCAGTGCGACCGCCCCGGCCTCGCCGTCGGCATCGCCGGCTTCGAGACGGGACAGCCCGGCGAAGGCCGCATCGTCGAACGGCGCGGTCGTGCGCCAGGATCCGGTCGCCGGTGCGGGCAGCATCGCACATGCGATCAGGCCCGTGCGCGGCATCGCCTTCGTTTCCGGCCAACCCTGTACATCTTCGCGCAACACTTCCATGCGGCGCAGCAGCTGGTGCAGGCCGTATTGCGGGTGGGCCGGATCGATGCCGATCGCTTCCCAGGTCGCGGCGTCGGCATCGCGATCGAGGCCGGGCAGAACGACCGCTCCTTCCGGCAGGCGCGCGATCGTCGACAGCAGGTGGGCGGTCGCCGGCACCGAACCGGTCGAGCCGGCCGCCCAGATCGGCCCCGGCGGGCGGGCGGTCCAGTGGGCGGCGAGTGCACGCACCAGCCGCACGCGGCGCGCCTGCGGGTCCATCTGGCCGCGCTCGGCAAGTATGCGCGGCCACGCTTCGCGCAGGATGTCGAGGAACGCGAGCGTCTGCGCCCAGTGGGATGCGTAGTCCGCCGGAACGAGATCCGCGAAGGCGTCGAAGCCGACTTCCTCGATTTGCAGCGCATCGAGCAGCTCGGCGAGCGCACCGGCAAGCTTCAGGGCTGCCGCGGGCGACGGGGCGATGTCCTCGCGCGCGGCGACGAGCCGGGCCAGCAGCAGGCTGCGCGCCAGTGGATCGATCGCCGGCGGCAGCTCGGCGTCGAGTGCGGCCGCACTTCCCGTGAGGACCAGCTCGTCTTCGTCCACGTCGCCGATGGCCGCCAGACGCGGCAGCAGCATCGGCTTTCCGTCGCCGGCCACGAGAAACGCCTCGCCCAACGCGCGCACCGCGCGCCGGTTGGGCAGCAGCACCGTCGCGCGCGCGAGTACCAGCGGATCGTCGCCGAGGGCGGCGCGGATGCCGGCCGCGAGGGCGGCCAGGAACGGCACGCCCGGCGGGATCGAGAAGATTCGCGCGGGCCCTGCCGGCGTGCCTTGCGTCACGACCGCGCGCGCCGCCAGCCCAGATCGAACTCGGTCTGCGCCACGCTCTCGGGCGTGCCGACATGGAACCACAGGCCGTCGTGCGGCATGGCGCGCAGGCGGCCGTCGGCCTCCGCCGCGTCGTAGAGGAGATTGAGAGAAAAGCGCCCGGGGGCAAGGCCCGCGAAGCGGCGCGGATGCAGTATCTGCACGCCGGCATAGACGAAGGGGGCAACCTCGTTGCCCTTGCGACGGCGCGCCTTGCCGACCGGATCGACGAAATAGTCGCCCCGGCCCTCGTAGCCTTGCGCCGTCGCCGCCGACTGCGTCAGCAGCAGCACGTCGCTGTTCGCCTCGTTCCAGATGCGCGCGAGACGCTTGAGAGCGGGCGTGGGTCCGTCGAACCACAGGACGTCGGCATTGGCACAGTAGAATGGCCGCTCGCCGATCAGCTTCAGCGCGTTGAGCACGCCCCCGCCGGTCTCGAGCAACTCGGCTTCCGGTGACAGCACGATCTCGACGTCGGTGCGTGCCTTGAGGTGCGCTTCCAGCGTCGAGCGATGATGGTGGATGTTGACGATCACGCGTTTGACGCCGGCCTCGATCATCCGGTCGATGACGCGGTCGATCAGCGTACGCCCCGCGACCGGCACCAGGGGCTTGGGCAGCGTGTCGGTCAGCGGGCGCATGCGTTTGCCGAGGCCGGCTGCCAGCACCATCGCGGTCTCGATCGGCTTCATGGCACTTCCTCGAAAGCCGGGGCGATCCGCCATGCGGCCGGCACGTTGTCGTCGAACCAGTCGCGCAGCCCGGCCAGGGCCGGATGGGCAAGATTGCCTTCCAGCAGGCGCCAGACGCGCGGGATGTGTTTGAGATACTGCGGCTTGCCGTCGCGGCGCGCCAGCCGGACGAAGATGCCGACGATTTTGGCGTTGCGCTGTGCCGCCATCACGGTCATCGCCGTGGCGAAGGCCTCGCGCGGCAGTTCGGGGAACGCGTCGAGATAGCGGGCAATGCAGGCCCCTGCGACCGCCGGATCGACGTCGCGGCGCGCGTCCTCGACGAGGCTTGCCAGATCGTAGGCGCGCGGGCCGATCAGCGCGTCCTGGAAATCGAGCAGGCCGCAGCCGGCAATCCCCGTGCGGTCGGGCAGGCGCACGAGATTGTCGACATGATAGTCGCGCAGCACGAGGCCGGGCGCACCCACGCGCGCCAGCGGATAGACGCCGCGCCACGCCGCAAGATAGGCGCGCACGTCGCCGTCCGCCACGGGCGCCCCGCGCCAGGCCGGCAGGAACCAGTCGACGAGCAGGCTCGCCTCGCGGTCGAGTACCGCGTCGTCATAGGCGGGCACGTCGACCTTGGTCTGGGCCGGATGGCGATGCAGCGCCACCAACGTATCGACGGCAAGCGAATAGAGCCCGCCTTCGTCCGCACCGCCGGCAAGGGCGCGCGTGAAGGTCTCGTCGCCGAAATCCTCGAGCAGCAGGAAACCCGCGTGCGTGTCCTTGGCCAGGATGCGCGGTGCTGAAAGGCCCAGTGCTGCCAGATGGGCGGCGATCGCCGCAAACGGCCGCACGTCTTCGCGCGGCGGTGGCGCGTCCATCAGCACCGCGCGGCGCTTGCCGTCGCTCAGGCGGAAATAGTGGCGGAAGCTCGCGTCGCCCGCGAGCGGCACCGGGTCGATGCCGGTCCAACCGTACGAATCGAGGAAAAGCCGGGATGCGGCGCGCGCCTCAAACATCCGCGCTCTCCAGCCGGGCCGCCCAGCTGCCGTGCCCTTCGAGACGGGCCTCGCGTGCCGATGGCGTGGCGCCGGACGACAGCTTCACGTCGAGCCGGTCGGCCGGGAGGATGTCGCCCAGACGGACCGGCCATTCGACCAGCACGATCGCGTCGGCAATCGCTTCCTCCCAGCCGAGTTCCCAGACGTCCTCCGGCGTGCCGAGCCGGTAGAGATCGAAATGCCAGACCGGCCCGCCCGGCAGGTCGTAGGTCTGCACGAGCGTGAAAGTCGGGCTCGGTACCTCGGTCGGCGTCCCGGCCCGGGCGGTCACGAAAGCGCGCGCGAAGCTGGTCTTGCCCATGCCCAGATCGCCCCACAGCGCCAGCACGTCGCTTTTGCGTGCGACGGCAGCCAGCCGCCCGGCAAGGGCGGCGGTCGCGTCCTCGTCGGCAAGCGGGCGGTTGCGAATCGACAGGGGTGTCGCCATGCCCCCGTTCTACAGGGGCCGAAATGCATTGAAAACCCGCCCGAGGCCGCTATCAATTGCCTTTTCCCCAAGCCGGTCCCGGAGCCTGCCCCCGTCCATGTCCGAAACCCACACAACCGACGTCGCGATCATCGGAGCAGGCCCCGTAGGCCTGTTCGCCGTCTTCGAATGCGGCATGCTCAAGATGCGCTGCCACGTGATCGACGCGCTGGAAATGGCCGGCGGGCAGTGTGCCGCCCTCTATCCGGAGAAGCCGATCTACGACATTCCCGGCTATCCCAAGGTGGGCGCGCTCGAGTTGATCGAGAACCTGCAAGCCCAGGCCGCCCCGTTCGCACCCGCGTACCATCTCGGTCAACGGGTCGAGAAACTGGTCCGCGACGGCGAATACTGGCAGCTCGAATCCGCCTCGGGCACGAAGATCCGCGCCAAGGCCGTCATCCTTGCCGCAGGCGTGGGCGCCTTTGGCCCCAACAAGCCGCCGCTCGCCCGCATCGACGAATTCGAGAACCGGGGCGTCCATTATTTCGTCCAGCGGCGCGAAGAGTTCCGCGGCAAGCGCGTGGCCATCGCCGGGGGCGGCGATTCCGCCCTCGACTGGACGCTGTCGCTTGCCGACGTCGCAGCGCGCGTGATGGTCATCCACCGGCGCGACAAGTTCCGCGGCGCGCCCGACACGGTCGACAAGGTGATGGCGCTCGCCAAGGCCGGCAAGATCGATCTGGTCACCCCCTACCAGCTCGAAGGGCTGGAGGGCGAGCCGGGCGCTCTCACGCATGTCGTGCTCAAGGATCTCGACGGCAACATCCGCAAGCTCGAAGCCGATGCACTTCTGGCCTTCTTCGGGCTGGCGATGAATCTGGGGCCGATCGCCACATGGGGCCTCGACCTTGTAAAGGGTAACATCTCGGTCGAACCGTCGACCTGTGAGACCTCGTCGCCCGGCATCTTCGCCATCGGCGACATCGCGCAGTATCCGGGCAAGCTCAAGCTGATCCTGCAGGGCTTCGCCGAGGCCGCGATGGCGGCACACGCCTGCCACAAGCTCGTGCATCCGGGCGAAGTGCTGCATTTCGAGTATTCGACGACCAAGGGCGTGCCCGCCGCCTGAAGCGTCAGTCGTCCGCCGCGACCGCGCGTTCGCCCGGTACCCACAGCGGCAGCCGGCACGTGACGGTCGTGCCTTCGCCGGGCACGGACACGAGATCGATCGTGCCGCCGTGCAGCTCGACGATGCGCTTGACCAGCGACAGGCCGAGCCCCGCCCCCATGCGCCGCGCGTCGGGGGCCGCACCGCGCTCGAATTCCTTGAACACGCGCGCCTGGTCGGCGATCGGGATGCCAACGCCATTGTCGGCGACCTCGAGCGAGACCATGCGCTCGTCCGCATGCGCCGAAAGCCGCACCACCCCGCCGGGCGGCGTGAACTTGAGCGCGTTGGAGACGAGATTGCACATCGCCTGCTTCAGGCGCCGCTCGTCGCCACGCAAGCGCGGAACCCGGGCGCGCACCACGTCGAGCTTCAGTTCGCGCTCGCGCGCGAGATCGCCCATGATCTGGGCGGCGTCGGCCAGCATCTCGACCGGATCGACGGCGGCCAGTTCCAGCGTCATGCGGCCCGCGTCGATCGAGGCGAGATCGAGGATGTCGTTGATGATCGCCAGCAGACGTTCCGACGCGGTCAGGATGTCGGCACAGTATTCGCCCTGGCGCTTGTTGAGATCGCCGAAATACTGCTTCGACAGCAGCTCGGCGAACCCGATGATCGTGTTGAGCGGCGTGCGCAGCTCGTAGGACACGGTCGAAATGAACTCGGATTTGAGCCGGTCGGCGGCTTCCAGCGCTTCGGCGCGCTCGCGCAGCGCCTGCTCGACACGCACCTTGTCGGTCACGTCCACGTAGGAAAGCTGCGTGGCGCCGTCGGGCAGCGGAACGAGCGCGTAGTCGAGCACGCGCCCGTCGGTGCGCTCGATGCGCGCATTGGCGGCATCGCGCGAGGTCAGGTTCTCGACGAGGCGCTCCTTCAGCGACGACCAGTCGATGTCGGCAGGATAGAAGGCGCGCATGCGCTCGACGACGTCGGCGATATGCGGCTCGGCGATCAGGGCGGCGTCGGGGATGTCCCAGATGCGCGCGAAAGCCGGATTGTGGAGCTTGAGCCGCCCGTCCGAACCGAACACCGCCACGCCTTCGTAGAGATTGTCGAGCGTGGCCCGCTGGACCGCGATCAGCGTGTTGTACGAGCGCTCGAGCACGAGACGGTCGGTCACGTCCTCGAACGCGAACAGCAGCCCGCCCAGCGGGTGTGGCATACAGCGCTCGCGCAGCGTCGTGCCGTCGGGCAGGTACATCAGCTCGTCGAACGATTCGAAAATCGTGTCGAACAGCTTGAGCCGCTGGCGCTTGAACATGCGGAAGTCGGCGACCTCCGGCAGGCGCCGGCGCTCGCGCAGGTTCTCGAGGATTTCGCCGTATTCCGGCTCACCGGACAGCCACGCCTCGTCGGCGCGCCACAGGCGCGCATAGGCGCTGTTGAAGTATTTGAGCCGCTTGTCGGCGCCGAAGATGCCGATGGCGACGGGCATCGTCTCGAGGACCGCGCCCTGTGCGGCGATATGGCGGGCAAGCTCGATGCCCGCATCTTCCCGCTCTGTCTGGTCGACGGCCATGCCGACCGTGCCGCCGTCGGGCAATGGCGCTTCGACGAACTCGTAGAGGCGCCGGGCACCCGACACGACGATGTGCTCGGCCTCGCTCTGTGCCGTGCGCGCGGCAAGCGCAAGGCGCGCCAGTGCTGCAAGCCGGCGCGACAGGGCGGGCCCGCCGATGCCGTCGCTGCCGGCCAGCAGTTTCTCGCGCTCGACGTCGGCCGCCAGCGCATAGGCCGAATTGCACCACACGAGCCGCTGCTCGCCGTCGCGCCGCCACAGCGGGAGGGGAAGCGCGTCGAGGGCCGCCTCGATCCGTCTTGCCGTGTCTTCGGCCGCTTCGCGCTCGGCGCGCAGAAGATTGGTGCGCACGGAAAGCTCGTTGCGGGAAATCTCGGCCGCACGGGCACGTGCGGTCTCGGCGCGCAGACGCTGCAGCAGGAAAAGGCATCCCGCCCCGCCCAGCCCCAGCCCCGTCGCCAGTCCCGTCAGAAGTTCGTTCACGCCGCCATCCTAGACGAAGGCCGCGAGTCGGAGCGAGGGGGACGCAAAACGGCAACGGCCGGAGCCCTTGCGGGCCCCGGCCGTGACTTCCCGCCCCTGAAGGGCGATATCGTCTAGTAGCGGTACTGCTCGGCCTTGAACGGACCCTGCTCGGGCACGTTGATGTACTTGGCCTGCGCCGGTGTCAGCTTGGAGAGCTTCACGCCGATCTTGTCGAGGTGCAGGGCCGCGACCTTCTCGTCGAGCTTCTTGGGCAGCACGTAGACCTTCTTGGCGTACTTGCCGTTGTCGCGGTTCGTCCACAGCTCGATCTGGGCAAGAGTCTGGTTCGAGAACGAGGACGACATCACGAAGCTCGGATGGCCGGTGGCGCAGCCCAGGTTCACGAGGCGGCCTTCGGCGAGCAGCAGGATGCGCTTGCCGCTGGAAAGCTCGATCTCGTCGACCTGCGGCTTGATGTTGTTCCACTTGTAGTTCTTGAGCGCGGCGATCTGGATCTCGCTGTCGAAGTGGCCGATGTTGCACACGATGGCGCGGTCTTTCATGCCGCGCATGTGCTCGATCGTGATCACGTCGATGTTGCCCGTGGCGGTGACGAAGATGTCGCCGCGCGGGGCGGCATCTTCCATCGTGACGACCTCGTAGCCTTCCATCGCCGCCTGCAGCGCGCAGATCGGATCGACTTCGGTCACGAGCACGCGGGCACCGGCCTGGCGCAGCGAGGCGGCCGAACCCTTGCCCACGTCGCCGAAACCGGCGACGACCGCGACCTTGCCCGACATCATCACGTCGGTGGCACGGCGGATCGAATCGACCAGCGATTCGCGGCAGCCATAGAGATTGTCGAACTTCGACTTGGTGACCGAGTCGTTGACGTTGATGGCCGGAAACAGCAGCGAGCCGTCCTTTTCCATCTGGTAGAGGCGATGCACGCCGGTCGTGGTTTCCTCGGTGACGCCGCGGATGGCCGCACCCTGCTTGGAGTACCAGCCCGGCTGTTCCTTCACGCGCTTCTTGATCGCGGCGTAGAGGATTTCCTCTTCCTCGTTGGTCGGGTTCGAGACGACCTTGAGGTCCTTCTCGGCCTTCATTCCCAGATGGATCATCAGCGTGGCGTCGCCGCCGTCGTCGAGAATCATGTTCGGCGTGCCGCCGTCATGCCACTCGAAGATCTTGTGGGTGTAGTCCCAGTACTCGACCAGCGACTCGCCCTTGACGGCGAAGACCGGCGTGCCGGCGACCGCGATGGCGGCGGCGGCATGGTCTTGCGTCGAGAAGATGTTGCACGAGGCCCAGCGCACGTCGGCGCCCAGGGCCTTCAGCGTCTCGATCAGCACGCCCGTCTGGATCGTCATGTGCAGCGAGCCGGCGACGCGCGCACCCTTGAGGGGCTGCGCCTTGCCGTATTCGGCGCGGATCGCCATCAGGCCCGGCATCTCGGACTCGGCGATCGAAAGTTCCTTGCGGCCCCACTCGGCGAGGGAGACGTCTTTGACGATGTAATCGGGCATGGGAATGGAGGCTCCGGAAGAAAGAGGGCGCCGTTCAACGGGCGGATTCGCTGGAAAATTCCGAGGGCGCCTTATACCGGCCCCGGCGCACCCCCTCAATCGGTTTCGGGGATGTCGCCTAAGCCACTGAAAACGCGTCTATTCCTTGGCGCGGACGAGGCTTTCGTTGAATTCGTCGACGAGGCTGGCGATGGCCTTCGTGTCCCACTGCTCCATGACCACGCGCGCACGTGCGGTCGCACTCTGGACGTCGAGGTTGCGCACCCGGTTCTTGACGCGCGGAATCTTGATCGGCGACATCGAGAATTCGCGGATGCCGAGGCCGGCCAGCAGGGCCGTATAGCGCGGATCGCCGGCGATCTCTCCGCAGATCGACACCGGGATGCGGTTGCGCAGGGCCGCCTCCGCCGTGAACTGGATCAGGCGGAGCACGGCCGGATGGAGCGGGTTGTAGAGATGCGCCACCTGCTCGTCGCCACGGTCGATGGCGAGGGCGTACATCGTCAGGTCGTTGGTACCCAGTGCCAGGAAATCGCACACCCGCGCCAGCGCGTCGGCGGCAAGGGCGGCAGCGGGAATCTCGATCATGGCGCCCAGCGGAGGCAGCGGATCGGCGATGGCGATCCCCTTGCGTACGAGCCGGCGCGCGGCCTTGCCGACGGCATCGCGCACCTGCTTCATCTCGTCGACCGTGGCGACCATGGGCACGAGGATGCGCAGCGGCCCATGCGCGCCCGCACGAAGGATCGCGGCAAGTTGCGCATCGAGCAGCTCGGGGCGCGCAAGCGACAGGCGGATCGCGCGCAGGCCGAGGGCGGGGTTGGGTCCGGGCGAAAGGTCGCCAAGTGCGGAAGCCAGCTTCTCGCCGCCCACATCCAGCGTGCGCACGGTCACGACACGTCCGGCCATGCCCTTCACGATCTCGGCGAGCTGCTGGTACTGCTCCTCCTCGTCGGGCACGTCGTTGCGGTTCATAAACAGGAATTCGCTGCGCAGCAGGCCGATCGACGCGGCACCCGCCGCCAGCGCCTGCTCGACTTCGCGCGGCAACTCGAGATTGGCCCCGAGCGCGAACTCAATCCCGTCCTTGCTGACGGACGGCAGCTTGGAAAGTCGTGCAAGCTGGCGCTCTTCCTTGGCGTATTCGAGGCGGCGCTTCTCGTAGCGTTCGAGCGTGGCCGCCGTCGGCCGCGCAATGACCTTGCCTTCGTTGCCGTCGATGATGATCGTGTCGCCGGTCCGCACCGCACCCACGAGGTCGGCCACGCCGAGCACGGCCGGCAGGCCCAGAGCGCGCGCCATGATCGCGGTGTGGCCTTCCGCACCGCCGATGACAGTCGCGAAGCCGCCGACGATGGCGGGGTCCATCACGGCCGTATCGGCGGGCGTGATCTCCTCGGCGACGACGATGGCACCTTCCGGCAGGTTCTTGAAGGCGCCCCACGGCGTCTGCGTGAGGTTGCGCACGAGACGCGCACCCACTTCGCGCACGTCCTGCACGCGCTGGGCGAGGTAGGAATCCTCCATCGCCTCGAAGGCTTCCGCGATCGCCTCGGCCTCGGCGCGCACGGCGGTTTCGGCCGTGGCGAGATTCTCCACGATGCGCTTTTCCACGCCGCGCACGAGGCGCGACTGGGAGAGCATCTGCACGTGCGCGTCGAGCAGATAGCCGAGTTCCTCGGCCGCGGCCGGCGGCAGGCCGGCGGTCTTCTGCTTGAGCTTGGAAAGCTGCTTCTTGCTGGCTTCGACCGCCGCACGGAAGCGGTTGCGTTCGCCCTCGGCCTGGTCGGGTGCGATGGCGCACTCCGCGAAGGCGGGCAGTTCGATGCCGTGGACATGGGCAGGGCCGATCGCCACGCCGGGCGCCACGCCCAGACCCTGGAACACGGTCTGGCCGTCGCCGCCGGGACGCCGGCTGCGGGGCTTCGCCGCCTTGGGATTGCGCAGCGTCATTCCTCGTCGAACCTCGCCGCGATCAGCGCCGCGATCGCGTCGACGGCTTCGCGCGCGTCCGGACCTTCGGCACGCACCTCGACCGTGCAGCCGGGTGCCGCCGCCAGCATCATCAGCCCCATGATCGAAAGCCCCGAGACGGTCGTGCCGCCCTTGGTGACATGCGTGGATGAGGCGAACTGGCCGGCGAGCTTGACGAACTTGGCCGCGGCGCGCGCGTGCAGGCCGCGCTTGTTCAGGATCTCGCAGTCCCGCGTGACGACGAGGCCGCCGGGTGCGGCCGCATCGTTCATCGCGCCCCCGCGGCGGGCTTGATATCGCCGGCCAGGAGCTGCGAGGCGACGTTGATGTATTTGCGGCCGGCTTCGCGCGCCGCCTGGACGGCGGCGGCGAGCGGCTCGGTGTTGCGCACGCTGGCAAGCTTGATCAGCATCGGCAGGTTGACGCCGGCGATCACCTCGATGCGCGCGCGATCCATGATCGAGATGGCGAGGTTGGACGGTGTACCGCCGAACATGTCGGTCAGCACGACCACGCCGGCACCGGTATCGCAGCGCGCGACGGCGGCCAATATCTCGTTGCGGCGCATCTCCATGTCGTCTTCGGGGCCGATGCAGACGGAAGCGACGTTGCGCTGCGGCCCCACCACGTGCTCGAGCGCCGAGACGAATTCGGCGGCCAGGCGGCCGTGGGTCACGAGAACGAGTCCGATCATTTGAGACGTGCCTTCTTTCGCGTGTTGCGCGGAGCCGGAAACTAGCTTCATGCGAAGCTCCGGTCGAGATCGCGGTGGACGAGGTTGACGCGTCGCCCGCCCTGGGTGAGGCGCTCGGCGAGGCGTTCGGCGACGAAGACCGAGCGATGCCGCCCGCCGGTGCAGCCGACGGCGACGGTGAGATAGGATTTCCCTTCGGCCTCGAAGCGCGGCAGCAGCGCCACGATCATGTCGCTGAGGCCGTCGAAGAATGCGTGGAAGCCCGGGTCGCGTTCGACGAAGCGCGCCACTTCGGCATCCTTGCCGGTCAGCGGCTTGAGGTCGGGCCGGTAGTGCGGATTCGACAGGAAGCGGACGTCGAACACGAGATCCGCTTCGCGCGGCAGCCCGTTGCGGTAGGCGAAACTTATGATCGACAGCGCCAGGCCCGCCGGCGCGTCGAGCGCGAAATCGTCCTGCACGAGGCGCTTGAGCTGGTTGGCCGAAAGCGCTGCCGTGTCGATGACCCGGTCGGCGCGCGCGCGCAACGGCTCGAGCAGGCGCCGTTCGGCCTTGATGCCGTCGACCAGCGGCCGATCAGTCGCCAGCGGATGGCGCCGGCGCGTTTCGGTGTATCGGCGCGCGAGCGTCTCGTCGTCGCAGTCGAGATAGAGCAGGCGTACGTCGAGGCCCTGTTCGCCCAGGAGCCGGTCGATCGCGGCCACCAGCGCGTCGACGCCGAAATCGCGCGTGCGCGTATCGACACCGATGGCGACCGGGCGGGCGTGGGTCGAATCTGTCTCGGAAAGGACGAGGCTCGCGAGCAGCGTAAGGGGCAGGTTGTCGACCGCTTCGTAGCCGGCATCCTCGAGAGCCCGCATGGCGGTCGAGCGGCCGGCACCGGAAAGGCCGGTCACGAGCGCGATGCGCCGGCGCGGCGTCAGGGCGGTCTGCGGTGTCGCGACGGGCAAGGGAACGATCATGATGCGGCCAAGCCCCGAGCCTGTCAGTGCGCGAACAGCTTGCCCTGTCGGGCAAGGCCGGCCGCGATGCGCAGTTTGGCGGCCGCCGACGCGGCCCAGGGGTCGAGGGCAAGTCGCGGCAGCTTGACGCCGAGCAGGTCGCGGGTCGACGCCTCGGGCAGCCGGTCGATGGCCGTACGATCCGTCAGGTCGACGACCAGCCCCAGCTTCGCGCTGTCCGCGCAGGCCCCTTCAACGCCGTCGAGATGCACGATTCCGATGCCTCTTACTTCCAACAGACCGGCAATATTGCCGGGAGCGGTTGCCCAGATCGCGTTGCCGCGCCGTTCGAGATCGACCCTGTCATCGGCCACCAGCCGAGCCCCGCCATCGACGAGCCGCAGCGCGAGGTCCGATTTTCCGCTGCCCGACGGTCCGCACAATAAAACGCCAATCTCGGCAAGAACGACACAGGTGCCATGAACCTGAAGAGTGAGCGGGTCCGTCACGCGGCAATAAACTGCGGCTGTTCCGAATCGATGTCAATCTTGACTCTTTGCACTGCACAAATTCCAAGCAAGGTATTTTTAGGTATTTAAATACCGCGAATTTTACGGCTTTACGCAGCCGGAAGCCGGATCCGGAATCGGGCGCCACGGATTTCCCCATTGGAATCATGGCGATTTTCGGCCTCGATCACGCCGCCGTGGGCTTCGACGATCTGACGGGAGATCGACAGGCCCAGACCGGAGTGGGTTCCGAATTTTTCGGCCGCCGGGCGCTCGGAATAGAACCTTTCGAAGATCGATTCGAGCTTGTCGGCCGGTATGCCGGGGCCGTCGTCGTCGATTGTCACGGTGACAAACTCGCCCGCCCGGCCCACGGCGATCCGGACCTCGGCCCCGGGCGGGCTGAAAGACTGCGCATTCGCGATCACATTGCGGAAGACCTGGCCGAGCCGGTCGGCGATGCCCATCACGGCGAACGGGCCGGCGCCGGCCCGGGTCAGGACGGGCTTCGCCTGGTCGGGCTTGGCGACGGCAGAAAGCGCGTCGACCAGCCCGCCGAGCACTTCGGAAAGATCGACGGGCTCGGCATTGGTGCGGCTGAGTTCGGCATCCAGACGCGAGGCTCCAGCGATGTCGGTGATCAGCCGGTCGAGCCTTGCGACGTCGTCGAGCACGATGGCCATCAGCTTCTCGCGGACGGCAAGGTCGGGAACCCGTGCGGCCGTCTCGACGGCACTCTTGAGCGACGTCAGCGGGTTCTTGAGCTCGTGCGCGACGTCGGCCGCGAACCGGTCGATGGCGTCAAGGCGGCGCGACAGCGCGTCGGTCATCTCCCGCAGGGCCGCGGACAGGTCGCCGATTTCATCGCCGCGCGCCGACAGGTCGGGAATGGCGCCGGCGAGTGCCGCCCCCGCCCCCAGCGTGCCGCCGATCCGCGCGCGTGTCCCGCCGGTGCGCACCCGGTCGGCGGCCCGCGCGAGCCGGCGGATCGGTCGCGCGATCGTGCCGGCAAGATAGAGCGACAACAGGACGGTCAGCAGAAGCGTGACGCCCGCAACCCGCAGGATGTCGCGCCGCACGGTGCGCAGCGCGACCTCGATGTTGCGCCCGTCGCTCGACAGCATCAGGGCGCCCAGCACCTGCTTGAAGCGCTGGACCGGAACGGCGACCGACAGCAGGACCTGGCCGCTTGCGGTCCGCCGCACCGCCCGTCCACCGTCGCCGACGAGGGCCGCGATCGCTTCCTCGTAGTCGAGGGCGACCGGATCGCGCCGCTCGCGATAGAGCGGCAGGTTGAGATTGCCGGCAAGCCCGCCGCCGAAAAAGTCCGACAGCGCGTCGACCGTGCGGCCGGGCAGCGGCGCCGCGGGCTCGGGCGGCGGCAGGATCTCGACTTCGACCGCGAGGCTGCCCTGCCCCAACACACGGGTGTCGGCCAGCAGCATCCCGGTGAAGTCGAACAGGCGGGCGCGCACGCGCGTCGGCTCGACGAGACGGCGCAGGATCTGGCGCGCGACGTCGGGAGCAAGTCGGTCGTCGCGCTCCTCGTCGTCCGGATCGGCGACCGAGACGGCCGCCTCGCCCAGTGCCGCCGCGATGATCTGGCTTTGGGTGGACAGGGCCTGCAGCTCGGACTCGATCAGGCCGCGGCGGAAATCGTCGAGATAGAGCACGCCCGCCGCCAGCAGAAGCAGCGGCAGCATGTTCAAGAACAGGATGCGCCGGGTGAGCGGCGAGAAACTTCGGCGGAAACCGAACCGGACGGCCATGGCTGGCATTTTAGCGAAGGCCGTGGCGAGATTGCGGCGCGAATTCCAGGCTCCGGGAATACTCACCCGGCATAAGATTGTATACCTTGACGCTTTTCTGATTGTTCTTTAGACGTTCTCTCCACCTTCGGATGTGGAGAGAACCATGCTTCAGTCGCCTGAGAATCTTCTGACCCCTTACGCACCCCGCCGCCGCCCGTCGACCCCGGGCGCCGGCGCCGGTGGCTGGTTCGACCTCGACGACTGGGTCGGCCCCGGCCATCCGAGCACGCGCCCGGACATCGCCAAGCTCGAAGCGATCCTCGCCAACAGCGGGGATTTTCCGATGGAGCGCTTCCAGGGCCCGACCGGCTACTGGGGCGGCGCGCTCGATCAGGGGATCCGCAGCTACCAGAAGCGCAACGGCCTGAAGGTCGACGGCGCATTGCGCCCCGGCGGCCCGACGATCAGCCACATGCGCGATTCGTTCGCCAACCTGTTCGACGGCCACGAGCCGCCGACGGTCGAGGACATCGACGCGCATCAAAACGGCGTCGGCGACGACGATCCCGGGACCATCGCGTGGCGCAAGCCCGCCGTCGACCTGTCGCAGATCCCCGGGCTGCCGGAGATCGACCAGGAAGCCGACGCGTCGAACGTCCGCCTCGTGCGCGCGATGCTGCGCACCGGCGACATCGAGGGCTACGCGCCGCTGATGCGCGACGCCATCGACCAGGGCGGCAAGAACGCGCTCGCCGAAGTCCGCGACCTCACGCTGAAGCTCGATGACGCCTCGCCGGGCCTCGGCGGCCGGTTCGCCGGCTACATCTACGACGGAATGACGAAGGCCCAGCGCGACAGGCTTCAGATCAAGATGCAGGGCGGCCAGCCGCTCGGCACGGTCCAGGTGGCTCAGGTCGGCGAGATTGTTGACGCCGGAATACTGGGATTGCTCGGAATCGGCACGTTGGCCAGCGTCATGAATGCGGCAGAAGGCACGCGCAAAGCATTGAGTCCGGGC
Organism: Tagaea sp.; assembly: GCA_965279525.1. Lineage (GTDB taxonomy): Bacteria > Pseudomonadota > Alphaproteobacteria > CACIAM-22H2 > CACIAM-22H2 > Tagaea. Next base: position 1,008,150 of record CBDIIB010000005.1, read on the forward strand.
GAAGTCCCGGGCTCACCGCCGCCACTCGTCCCGCCCGACGATCCGACGCGTACGCGGCCGGGGTACGAGGAGATCCCGACGGCCATCGCCGGGCCGACGCATACCGGCCATCCAGCGGAAACGCCGAAGGCTTCGGATGGTATCGAGACGTTCCCGGCGAAGCCGGGAGAGCGCCGCAAGCAGATCGTCGACGGAATCGTCGCTGAACTGTTCCCGAATATCCTCGAGGCCCGCTACGACGACAAGCGGGGAACCAAGTGGACGGTGAAAGGAACCAATATCGCCATCCAAGAGATCAGAGATGCGATCGATGATTCCGACATTCCGGAAGATATCGTTCATACCGGCGGCGGATCCATCGAAGGTGAAGAAGAAGTACACCAGAAGGAAGAGACGATCTGGCACGATGACGGTACGTTCAATCGGCCGGATACGTCCCACCGCGCCGAGGGCATCAAAGACGACAAGGCATCCATCCAATTCAACACGACAAGTCGAAAAGCTGACGGATCGCTGACGAAGCGCGAGCGGGCAGCTCTCGCGCGTCTGAAGGGAAAGCTTGGCGACGACGTCATGGGTGACTTGCCGAAGATGCTTGAAGGGCAAAGCGAAGAAGAGTATCGCGCGCTCGTACGGCCAATGATCCGCGATGCGGTAAGCAAATTGCGTGACCGGTTGCGCAAAATCCGGGAAGAATGAAGCGATGGATTTCGATGAAATGCGCCGTGAAGGCCCGACTCCAGCGGTCATTCCGAATGCCGGCCGGCGACAGGAAGTCTACTGGATGATCGACGACGCGCAGCGATATGCCGTCCTGCTGCGCAAGGCATTCCCGAAAATCATGTTCTATGAAACCTTCGAGAAAACAGATGATCTAGAAGAGAAGCCTACAATCCGGATTCTCGATCGTCTTGACGATCCAACGATCCGCAATCACGTAGGTGCGTTTGTCCCATATGATGGCTGGATACCCAATCTGGTTCGTATCAAAGGTCCAACGCAGAAATTGCGATGGACCTGGTCACGCTATCTGTCGCCGCGCCTACGGTTTCCTGTCTGGTACGGCCCGAATGCACGACCGGCGGAATGGCGCACGGAACCCGATGCGCCACGCGTCGAGACATGGACAGGCACCAGCATCCTGACTTCCTACCGTCGCGAACTGCCGGACGAAGGCCGCATTTCGGACAGGTTTGTCGCGCTGGCACGAAAGCTCTGCATCCGGACCGTGCCGGTCCTATGGAAGTCGAGCCGCGAATTTCTCGAGGGTGACGGCAAGGTGGCGCGCGGCGGACTCTTGGTCGGTGACGGCTGGACGACACCGGCCGCCGCAGCGTGGTGTCTTGCCGCGCCCGGTCGGGTGCTTGGGTTCAGTGCTTCTGCCTCCGGAGGCGCGCACGGTTGCCTGCCTGTCGAACTCGTCCCCGACTCATGGTGGGGCGACATTCCGAAGCCCAAATGGGCCCAGCGCCCTTAGGCGCCGATGCGGCCCCCGCCCCTACTTCTCCTTGTAACGATACCCCAGGCCGTAGAGCGTCTCGATCTGCGTGAAATCCGCGTCGACGGCCTTGAACTTCTTGCGCAGGCGCTTGACGTGGCTGTCGATCGTGCGGTCGTCGACGTAGATCGACTCGCCGTAGGCAAGGTCCATCAGCTGGTCGCGGCTCTTGACGAGGCCCGGACGCTGGGCGAGCGCTTTCAGCAGCATGAACTCGGTGACGGTCAGCGTCACCGGCTGGCCCTTCCACGTGCACAAATGCCGTTCGGGATCGAGGGCAAGCTCGCCGCGCACCATCGGCGGCTCGGCGGTCGCCGAGGGCGCTTCGCCGGAATCCGCCGCGCGGTTCGCGGCCTGGCGGCGCAGCAGGGCGCGGATGCGCTCGACCAGCAGGCGCTGCGAGAAGGGCTTGGTGATGTAGTCGTCCGCACCCAGGCGCAGGCCCATCACCTCGTCCACCTCGTCGTCCTTCGACGTGAGGAAGATCACCGGCAGGCGCGAATGCGCGCGGATGCGCTCGAGCAGCTGCATGCCGTCCATGCGCGGCATCTTGATGTCGAGGATCGCGAGGTCCGGCGGCTCGGCCAGCAACACTTTCAGCGCCTCGGTGCCGTCGGTCCAGCTGCGCACCTTGAAGCCTTCGGCTTCAAGGGCGACCGAAACGGAGGCGAGGATGTTGCGGTCGTCGTCGACGAGGGCGATGGTCGCTTGCGGAGCCGGGCTGGGGGTCATCGTTTCGATCTTGAGCGAGAGGGCCATGGCGGATCGGGTCCTCGGAATGTCCGGAATTGCGGGCAGTGGGTGAGGCCTACAATCTGGTGCCCGAATGCGGCCCAAATTGGGCGGCGTTTTGCCCGTTTCCGGACGCGCCGAAGCATCCGATAATCGATGCGCGCACTATAGGGAGAATCGCACGCATGTCGACCGCCGAACCGGCACAAGCCCCAGTCCCCGATCCGCTACTCCTTGCCCGGCAGGTGGCGCGCGGCTGCGACCGGGCGGCCCTTGCCGCCGTCGCGCGCGCCGATACGCCCGAGTCGGGTGCCCCTTATGCCAGCCTCGTCCAGGTCGCCTTCGACCACGACGCCAGCCCGATCCTGCTGATTTCCACCCTCGCCGACCACACCAAGAACCTGCTCGCCGACCCGCGCTGCTCGCTGTTGTTCGACGGCACGGCGGGCCTCGCCGAGCCGTTGACCGGCCCGCGCGTCAGCCTGCAGGGGACCGCCCGGCCGACGTCCGACGCCCGGATCGCCGAGCGTTATCTCGCGCGCTTTCCGGGTGCGCGCATGTACGCCGGTTTCAAGGACTTCGCCTTCTGGACGGTGGCACCGGGACGGGCACACCTCGTCGCCGGCTTCGGGCGCATCCGCTGGTTCGACGCGTTCGCGTTCGACGCATCAGGCGCAGGCGATCTCGCCGCCGGCGAGACAGACGTGATCGCACACATGAACGCCGACCATGCGGACGCCGTCGCACTCTACGCGACGAAGCTTGCGGGCCGAGCGGCCGGCGACTGGTCGATGACCGGCGTGGATCCGGAAGGCTTCGACCTGCGCGAGGCGGTTCGCGGCGAAAGCGCGCGTCTTGCCTTCGACAAGCCCGTGCACGATCCCGAGACGGCGCGGGTCGAGCTCGTGCGGCTGGTCAAGCGCGCGCGGGCGGCGGGCTGAGAGCTATTCTTTAAGGACGAATTCGCGCGGCGCGTTCTCTGCGAAATACGCATGCGCCGGCGCCACGTCCGCAAGGTCTCGGTGCTGCAGGCCGAAGAAGAACGGCGTCTGGTCGGGACGGTGGATGTTGAGCTTGACGTTGAAAGCATCCAGCGAAACGTCGGTGCGGATCGGATACCGGAACGCCTTGATGTCGAACGTCCCCGGCCCGATCTCGTCGCCGGTCAGATAGAGCTTCAGGCTCGATACCTTCTCGGTGCCGAGCAGCACGTTGTCGAAATCCTGCAGGCGGCGCTGGGATAGCCCCATGAAACGGGGCGCGTCGAGATTGCGGTAGATGTTGCCGAACAGCGGCGGGCCTTCAACCATCGGCCGGTCGAAGGAGCCGATCAGGATCTGGCCCGGCAACGCGGCATCGACAAGCTGGGTGACGAGATCTCGCACCTCACCGAGCACGTCGTTGTGGATGACCGGGCTTGCGCCGCCGCGCGGCAACGAGAACTCCCAGCCGGCCCCGACGGTGAAGGCGGCCTTCACGACGGGTGCCGTGCGCGCGTCGCGCGCGCGTGCCAGACCGTTCTCGGCAAGTGCAAGGGCGATCAGGCAGAAGAGGTCGATGTCCGCGCGGTAGCCCTGGCGCCGGTTCCACAACCGGTAGCCCGCGGCCGTGGCACTGCGACCCAGATCGATCTCGGAACCGAGATCGGCGATGCGGCGGGCCGCGATGTTGATCGAGTAGGAGAGTGTCGCGAGCTGGGCGATCTGCTCGGCCGTGGCGAGGCGGGCGAACCCGTCGATCTCGATGCGGCCCATCGCGTGGAACGGGGAACGGCGGATCGCGTAGCGCTGGACGCTCTGGGCAAGCGCCGCTTTCATCTGCGGCGTCGTCCACCAGCCGCCGGCCGGGATCGAATCGATGCGCAGGTTCGCGCGCTGCGCCACCTTGATCAGCGCCTTCGCGTCGAGCGGGTCGCCGCGCAGCAAGGCGGGTTCTGCGTCGGCCAGTTGTGGCAGGTCGGCGATCTGCGCCATCGCCACGACGAGGTCTTCCTTGTCGAGCGTCCAGCCGGCGACGAACCAGGCGCCCTCGCGCCACAGCTCCACCATGCGCCGGTCGATGGCGTGGAGGGCCGAGCGTGGATCGGAAATCGTCGCGGTTTCTGACATGCGGGGCAGCATGGCTACGCAACCGTTACCAACGCGTTAAGCAATCCCGGTTCGGACAGTCCGGATCAGGCTTGAATGTTAACGTTGTTACCGCGTGTGGCGGTCGTGTTCGACGTCTGGTTCGTCGGCACCGGGGCCGCCTGGGCCGGTGGCGGCGGCGGCTGGGCGCGCTGGGCGTCGCGCTCGATCCGCGCGGGCGATCCCCCGGTCGGCGACACCGGCGAGATGACCTTGGGAAGGGGGTAAAGCTCGGCCATCGGCTCAGGCAAAGAACGAATAGGTGCCGGAACCGAACGATGCCGACGACGGTGGCAGCGGCGCCGGGGCGTTCGCGTTCGGCTCGCGCCGCACGCTCTCGGCGCGCGAATTGATGTCCGCCTGCACGGCGGGTGCGGCGATCGGATGCTTGTAGACCTGCGCCGTGTTCGGCGAGAACACGGAAGGCATCACCTGATAGCTCATGGATGGCATCTTATATCAAAGGCCGGGTCCGGCCAAGCTGGCGCCGGAATCCCCGTCGAATCAATGCGCTGCCGACCAGTTCGGGCCGGCACCCCAGTCCACCTGGAGCTTGACCGAGAGCTGCACGGCCGGTTCCGCGGCATTCGCCATGAGCCCGCTGACGAGGGCTACCGTCCGGTCCTGCTCGGCCGGATCGACCTCGAACAGAAGTTCGTCATGCACCTGCAGCAGCAGCCGCGCGTCGAGCTTTGCAGCCGCCAGTGCTGCCGGAATGCGAATCATCGCGCGCTTGATGATGTCGGCGGCACCGCCCTGGATGGGTGCGTTGATCGCCGCGCGCTCGGCGAATGAGCGCATCGCCGGATTCTTCGAGCCGATCTCCGGCAGCCAGATGCGCCGGCCGAATGGCGTGGAGACGTAGCCCTGCTGGTGCGCCTCCTTCTTGGTGCGATCCATGTAGGCCCGGATGCCGGGATAGCGCTTGAAATACGCCTCGATATAGGCGCGCGCCTCGCCCTGCGGAATGGAAAGCTGGCGCGCCAAGCCGAAGGCCGAGATGCCGTAGATGATGCCGAAATTGATCGCCTTGGCGCGCCGGCGCGTTTCCTTGTCCATCTTGTCGAGCGGCACGCCGAACATTTCCGATGCCGTCGTCGCGTGGATGTCCTGGCCCTTGCGGAAGGCGTCCTTCAGCGATTCGATGTCGGCAACGTGCGCCAGCAGGCGCAGCTCGATCTGCGAGTAGTCGAACGACAGAAGCGTCCTGCCGGCCGCCGGCACGAAGGCTTCGCGGATCTTGCGGCCTTCCTCGTTGCGAACCGGGATATTCTGCAGGTTGGGATCGGTCGACGACAGCCGGCCGGTCGATGCGGCGGCAAGCGCGAAGCTCGTGTGCACGCGCTTCGTGCGCGGATCGATCGCCTCGACGAGAGCGTCGGTGTAGGTCGATTTGAGCTTCGCGAGCTGGCGCCAGTCGAGCACCATCTGCGGCAGCTTGTGCCCCGTCGCGGCGAGATCATCGAGGATGTCGGCACCGGTCGCGTAGGCGCCGGTCTTGGTCTTCGACGGCGTCCGGCCATCGGGCAGCGTCAGACCCAGCTCGTCGAACATGACCTTGCCGAGCTGTGCGGGGCTGCCGACATTGAACGGATGGCCGGCTTCCTTGTGGATCGACTTTTCCAGTTCGTCGAGACGCAGCGCGAACTCGTTGGACAGGCGCTGCAGCGCCGCGCGGTCGACCGTGATGCCCTCGGCCTCCATCGCGACGACGACCGGAACCAGCGGACGCTCGATCGTCTCGTAGACGGTCAGCAGCCCTTGCTCGACCAGCCGCGGCTTCAGCGTGCGGTGCAGGCGCAGCGTGACTTCGGCGTCCTCGGCCGCATAGTCGCGCGCCTTGTCGAGCGGCACCTCAGCGAACGAGATGCGCGCCTTGCCGGTCCCCGTCACCTCGTCGTAGGCGATCGTCTTGTGCCCGAGATGCAGCTCGGCGAGCGCATCCATGCCATGGCCGTGCGCGCCTGCCTCGAGGACATAGGAGATCAGCATCGTGTCGTCGATGCTGGCGACCTCGGTAAGCCCGTGGCGCGAAAAGACCTGGATGTCGTACTTGATGTTGTGGCCGATCTTCAGCGTCGCCGGATCGGCGAGCAGGGGTGCGAGGCGCTTGAGCACCTCGTCGCGCGGGATCTGGCCCTCGACGAGTTTGCCTGCCGAGCCGAAATCGAGGCCGCCGGCGGCAGCGGCCGAACCCGCCGACACGTGGGCGACCGGGATGTAGCAGGCATGGCCCGGCTCGACGCACAGCGACACGCCGACCAATGAAGCATTGAGCGCGTCGAGCGAGGTTGTCTCGGTATCGATGGCGCAGGCCCCGGCTGCCGTCGCGCGCGCGATCCACGCATCGAGCGACTTCAGGTCCTGCACGAGCTCGTATCGAGCCGGGCTGTCGGCCTTTTCGGGTGCTGCAGGTGCCGCCGACACCGACGGTGCTGACGAGGGTGCAGGCGGCGGCGCATCCGTTCCGCCGGTCAGCAGTCCCGCCGCCTCGAGCCGCGACAGAGTCGTGCGGAAGCCTTGCGCCTGCAGGAAGCCGCGCAGCTTTTCGGCATCGGGCCGCTTCAGCGTCAACGCGTCGAGCGGTACCGGTACGGCGACGTCGTCCTTGAGGCGCACGAGTTCGCGCGAGACGAGTGCCAGCTCCCTGTTGGCCAGCAGGCTCTCGCGCCGCTTGGGCTGTTTGATCTCGCCGGCACGCTTCAGAAGCGTGTCCAGATCGCCGTAGGTGTTGATCAGTTCGGCCGCCGTCTTGACGCCGATGCCCGGCACGCCGGGCACGTTGTCGGTCGAATCGCCGGCCAGGGCCTGCACGTCGACCACCCGGTCGGGCTTGACGCCGAATTTCTCGAAGACCTCGGCTTCGCCGATGGTCTTCTGCTTGATGGGATCGAGCATCGCCACGCCGGGCCGCACGAGCTGCATCAGGTCCTTGTCGGAACTGACGATGACGACCTCGTCGCCCGCTTCGACGGCGAGGCGCGCATAGGTGGCGATCAGGTCGTCGGCCTCGAAGCCGGCAAGTTCGATCGCCGGCAGGTCGAAGGCGCGCGTGGCATCGCGCACGAGCGCGAACTGCGGCACCAGGTCTTCCGGCGGATCGGGCCGGTGGGCCTTGTACTGGGGGTAGATCTCGTTGCGGAAGCTGACGCGCGAGGTGTCGAAGATGATCGCGATGCGGTCGCCGGCATGCGTCTCGATCAGGCGCGAGACCATATTGCAGAAGCCCATCACGGCACCCACCGGCGTGCCGTCTGGCCGCGTGAGCGGCGGCAAAGCGTGGTAGGCGCGGAAGATGAACCCCGATCCGTCGACCAGACAGACGCGGGCGCGGGACTTTGTCTTGCTCAACTGCCGGTGCTCAGTGGCCGCCGCGCGGGCTGCCGGGCTTCAGCACGTATTTGCGGTCGCAATAGGGGCATTCGACGGAGTCGCCGGCCGCCATGGTCAGGTAGACCCGCGGATGGCCGAGGGCACCACCCGTGCCGTCGCACGCGACCGTGGTCGATTCGACCGTGACCGTTTCGGGGGGCGAGGTTGTCGTTGCGGGGCTGGCCATGTTCGCTACTTCCGGAATGTTTGACCCTGTCGAGGCGCGGATGATACCCAATGCACGCCCCGATGCAATCAGCGAAGCAACCCCCGCCCCCGGTTCCCGTCAATGCCCTCGAAATCGAGGGTCTGACGAAGATCTATGCCGCGCGCGGCTCGATGCCGGCCAAGACGGCGCTCGACCGGGTCGATCTCGCCGTGCCGCGCGGCGAGATTTTCGGGCTGCTCGGTCCCAACGGTGCCGGCAAATCGACGCTGATCAACATTCTCGCCGGCCTCGTCAACAAGACCGGCGGCCGCGCGCGCATCTGGGACATCGACATCGATGTCGATCCGCGCGGCAGTCGCGGCGCCATCGGCATCGTGCCGCAGGAACTCAACCTCGACGCCTTCTTCACGCCGCGCGAACTGCTCGAACTGCAGGCCGGCCTCTATGGCGTGCCGAAGGCCGAGCGGCGGACGGCGGAAATCCTTGCGGCCGTCGGCCTTGCCGACAAGGCGGACGCCTATGCGCGCACCTTGTCCGGCGGCATGCGCCGGCGCCTGCTCGTGGCCAAGGCGCTCGTCCATGCGCCGCCGGTCCTTGTGCTCGACGAGCCGACGGCGGGCGTGGATATCGAGCTTCGCCAGAGCCTGTGGCGCTACGTGCGCGAACTCAACGCGGCTGGAACGACCGTGGTGTTGACGACGCACTACCTGCAGGAAGCCGAAGAGCTCTGCGACCGCATCGCGATCATCAATCATGGCCGCGTCGTCGCATGCGACACGAAGGCCGCCTTGCTCGCGCGCCTCGACGCCAAGGAAATGCGCGTGACGATCGACTGCGATCTCGGCGCGGTCCCTTCGGCGCTTGCCCCGTTCGCCGTCACGCTCGCCGGGGCACGCACGCTCGTGATGCAGTACCGGCCGAGCCGCACGCGCGTGGACGACCTGCTCGCCGCGATCCGCGGCGAGGGCATCGCGATCGTCGACATCTCGACACGCGAAAGCGACCTCGAGGACCTTTTCCTTCAGCTCGTGCGCAGCGCGCCAGCCGCGGCCTGACGACGCGATGAAGCGCCTGCTCGTCCTGCTCGCGGCACTGGCACTGGGTGCCTGCACGCCGATGCTTGCGCCGCGCGGCCCCGACATCCAGCTCCCGCGCATGACCGGCGACGCCTTCGAGATGGCCGATGGCACCGGCCTGCCCTATCGCGTCTGGCCGGCGGCGGGCGGGACGCCCAGGGCCGTGGTCGTGGCGCTGCACGGCTTCAACGACCATTCGCGCGCCTGGACGATGCCGGCGGACAGCTGGTCCGCACGCGACATCGCCACCTATGCCTACGACCAGCGCGGCTTCGGCCGTGCGCCGAATCCGGGAATCTGGCCTGGGACCGACACGCTGGTCGAGGATCTCGCGGCAGCGCTTGCCCTGCTTGTGGCGCGCCATCCCGAGGCGCCCGTATTCGTCGTCGGCGAAAGCATGGGCGGAGCGGTCGCGATGGCGGCACTGGCGCGCGGACGGCTCGACGCGGCGACCGGCTCGGTCCTCGTCGCCCCCGCCGTCCGCGGGCGTTCGACACTGCTGGCCTTCGAGCGCTGGTGGCTCTGGCTTCTCTACAACACGGTCCCGGGCATTGCGCCGACGGTCTCGGTCCCCGGCATCCAGCCGTCCGACAATTACGAGATGCTGCGCGAGTTTTCGGCCGATCCCTTGGTGCGCAAGCGCACGCGCGTCGACACGCTCAAAGGTCTCATCGATCTCATGGACGAAAGCCTTGCGTCGGCACCGCACCTCGTGCGCCCCGTGCTGATCCTGGTCGGCGCGCAGGATTCGCTCGTTCCGAGCGGGCCGATGGCGACGATGCTGGCAAGCCTGCCGCCGGCCCCGCCCGCCGACCGGCAGGTCGTCACCTATCCCGCCGGCTTCCACATGCTGCTGCGCGACCGCCAGCGCGGTCGCGTGCACGCCGACATCGCTGACTGGATCCTCGCGCGCGCGAAGCCGCGATGATTCCGGCGCGCACCGAAGCGGTCGCGTGGCTGCTGGTCGCGATGCCGGGCGCGCTGCTTCTGGGCGGCTTGTGGTCGGGTGCCTACGACGCATCGCCGTGGCGCTTCGCGGTGCGCGAATCCGGACTTTGGGCGATGCGCCTGACCGTAGTGGCACTCGCGGTCTCGCCCTTCGTGGCACTGAGCGGGTGGCGCTGGATCGAGCCGTCGCGCCGGGCACTCGGGCTGGGGGCAGCACTCTACGCCTTCGCACATGTCTGGTTCTGGACGCGCCAGTACGCCTTCGACTGGCCTTTCCTGCTCGAAGAGCTCGCGCGGCTTTTTCTGCTGCTTGGCCTTATGGCCACGCTCCTGATGGTCCCGCTCGCGGCGACATCGAACGACTATGCGCGCCGGCGGCTCGGCATGGCCGTCTGGCGATGCCTGCACCTGCTCGTCTATCCGGCTGCCGTGGCGGGCTGGTGGCACTATGCGCTTGCCGTGCGCCTCGACCGCACGGAGCTGTACGCGCAAGGTGCGGTTGTCGTGGTGGCACTCGCGCACCGGATCTGGCGTGCGCTGGTACCGGCACGCCGGTAGGCACGCTGCACTGCAACACTTAGTGCCCACTTCCTGTTGACTCTACCCGGCACCCAAGGGACAGTCGGGCCGATCGAATGGCGCCGCACAACCGAAAACGGTGTGTCGGCACGAACGGCTCAAAACCGCCATCGATCCCATGGGAGGAACGTCAAATGAAACGTCTGAAATCGGCCCTTTTCGGCCTCGCGGCGGGTGTGGCGATCGTGCTGGGCGGCGGCGGGATCGCCAAGGCGCAGCAGGTCATCACGCTGCACGGCGCCACGCAGTTCAACGACGACCACGCTTTCAACAAGGCGATGCTCAAGTTCGAAGAGCTCGTGAAGCGGTATTACGGCAAGCCGATCAACTTCGTGCTCCACCGCAACAGCGAACTCGGTCTCGAGAAGCAGTATTTCGAGTACATGGCGCAGGGCCGTGCCGTCGATTACGCGATCGTCTCGCCGGCGCACATGTCGACCTTCTCGAAGGCGGCACCTTTCATCGACGCGCCGTTCATCTTCCGCGACATCGCGCACTGGAACAAGGTGCTCGACGCCGACCTGCTGAAGCCGATCGCCGACGAGGTCGCGCAGAAGGCCGAAGTCATGCTGATCGGCTATGCCGGCGGCGGCACGCGCAACATCTTCGTCAACAAGCCCGTACGCAACATGGCGGAGATGAAGGGCCTGAAGGTGCGCGTCCAGGGTGCACCGATCTGGAGCCGCACGTTCCAGGCGGCCGGCATGGCGCCGACCGTCATCGCCTACAACGAGGTCTACAACGCCATCCAGAACGGCGTCATCGCCGCGGGTGAAAACGAAGCGGCCGGCGTCGAGCAGATGAAGTTCTTCGAAGTCGCCCCGCATCTGGCGATCACCGAGCACGCGATCACGATCCGGCCGCTCTGCTTCTCGGCCAAGACGTTCAAGTCGCTGCCGGCCGACCTGCAGGCCGCGATCGTCAAGGCGGGCAAGGAAGCCGGCGCGCATGGCCGGCAGATCGAGTCGTCGGAAGACGCCGCCAAGCTCGACGCGCTGGAGAAAGCCGGCAAGCTGAAGCGCGTGCCCTTCGCCGACCGCGCCGAGATGAAGAAGCTCGTCGATCCCGTGATCGCCGCCTACGCCAAGGAAGTGGACGCGGACAAGATCTTCGCGCAGATCAACGCGCTTCGCTGATCTGGACATGACGACCGCCGCGGCCGGGAAACCGGCCGCGGCGCTGTTTTACGTGGGGGCTTTTCGATGCTTGGACAACAAGCCGGCGCGCCGGGGCTTTGGCGCCGGATCACGGACGCCTACAGCCGGTTCCTTTCGTTCCTGCTCGTCGTTTCCGTCGCGATCCTGATCATTCCCGTCACGCTGCAGATCTTCTCGCGCTTCACCGCGCTGATCCCGTCCTATATCTGGACCGAGGAGATGGCGCGCTTCCTGTTCGTCTGGACGATCATGGTCGGCGCGATGATCGGCGTGCGCGAGGCGACGCATTTCGAGGTCGATCTGTGGCCGCAGATGTCGCGGCGCGCCGAAGCGGCGGTGAAGCTGCTGTCCAAGCTCTGCGTGCTGGTGTTCGCCTTCGTCTTCCTTTGGTCGGGCATCGAGTTCACGCGCTTCGCGTGGTTCCGCTTCTCGGAGCTCGCAGAGCTGCCGCTGTGGCTCATCCACATCGCCTGGCCGATCACCGGCTTCACTTGGATCGCCTTCCTCGGCGAGCAGGTCGTCGACGACCTGCGCACGATCGCCGGAGGCAACGCGCCATGATGGGCTCCGTCCTCACGCCGTCCGACGCGTCCTGGATCCTGTTCGGGCTGTTCTTCCTCGGCTTGTTCTTGCGCGTGCCCGTGGCTTTCGCGCTCGGTCTCGCGTGCCTGCCGATCCTGCTGATCGAGCCGCGCCTGTCGGCCATGACGCTCGTCCAGGAGACGTTCAACGCCTACAACTCGTTCATCCTGCTGGCCGTGCCGTTCTTCCTGCTCACGGCCAACCTGATGAACGTGGGCGGCATCACCGACAGGCTCGTGCGCCTGTCGCGTGCCCTGGTCGGGCATTTTCCGGGCGGACTCGCGCAGATCAACGTCGTGCTGTCGATCTTCTTTGCCGGAATTTCCGGTTCGTCGACAGCGGATGCGGCCAGCCAGTCGAAGATCTTCATCGAGGCCCAGCGCAAGGAGGGCTACGACGACAGCTTCTCGGTCGCCATCACCGCCGTATCCGCCGTGCTCGCGGTCATCATCCCGCCCTCGATCCTGATGATCGTGTGGGGCGGCGTGCTGACGGTTTCGATCGGTGCCCTGTTTCTGGCCGGCATCATCCCCGGACTGCTGATCGGTCTCGCCCAGATGGGCACCGTCCACGCTTACGCCAAGATCCGCGGCTATCCCACCTATCCGCGCTCGACCTGGGGCGAGATGTTTGCCGCGCTGATGGTCTCGCTGCCGGCGCTGACCACGCCGTTCATCATCATCGGCGGCAAGATCTTCGGCTGGTTCACGGCGACCGAGTCCGCCTGCATCGCCGTTCTATATGCGGGCGCCCTGTCGCTGTTCGTCTATCGCGAGATGGACGCCAAGGGCCTTTACAGCGCGCTGCTCGACACCGGCAAGCTCGCCGGCATCGCGCTGTTCTGCGTGGGCACGGCCAGCGCGTTCGGCTGGCTGCTTGCCTACTACCAGATCCCCAAGGCGATCCTTGCCGGCGTTTCCACATGGGGCATGGGACCGATCGCCACCGGGTTCTTCATTTCCGGCGTCTTCCTCGTGGTCGGCTGCTTCCTCGACGCGATCCCCGCGATCATCATCGTGGGCAGCATCCTTCAGCCGCTGGCCCAGGCCGTGCAGATCGATCCCGTCCATTTCGCGATGATCGGCATCGTCTCGCTCGCCTTCGGCCTCGTGACGCCGCCCTACGGCCTGTGCCTGATGATCGCGTGCTCGATCGCCGGGATACGCATGGTCGACGCGATCAAGGACACGATGATCATGCTCATACCGATGCTGGCCGTGCTGGCGCTGCTGATCCTGTGGCCAGGCCTGGTCCTGTTCCTTCCGTCCCTGATCTCGCCGGAGTTCCTGCGATGACGCCCGCCGAACGCTTCTCCCTTGCCGGCCGGCACGCGCTTGTCATCGGCGGCACCAGCGGCATCGGCAAGGCGATCGCGACGGGCTTCCTGCAGTCCGGTGCGACCGTCGTCGTCGCCGGCAAGAACGAGACGAAGCTTGCCGCCGCGGTCGAAGACCTGAAGCGGCATGGACCCGCCTCGGGCATCGCCGCCGACGTGCGTGCGGACGGCGCCATCCGCGGCCTGATCGGCGCCGTGCTCGCCCGGCTCGGGCATCTCGACATCCTCGTCAACTGCCAGGGCATGACGACGCTGAAACCCGCGATCGAGTTCACGTCGGCCGACTGGGACGAGGTCGTGGGCACGAACCTACGCTCGGTTTTCGTCGCGTGCCAGGAAGCGGGCCACCACATGCTTGGCCGCGGCAGGGGCGCCATCCTCAATATCGGATCGCTGTCGAGCTATCGCGGCTGGCCGCGCAGCGCGCTCTACGGACTTTCCAAGACGGCGGTCGTCAGCCTCACCGAGACGCTGGCGGCCGAATGGGCGACGAAGGGCGTGCGCGTCAACGCGCTGGCCCCCGGCTTCTTCATGACCGAGCTCAACCGCGACAAGATGGCGCCCGAACGCAAGGCGCTGGCCCTGTCGCGCACGCCGATGGGCCGTTTCGGCGAAGTCGACGAACTTGTCGGCGCGGCGATCTATCTTTGCTCGGATGCCGCCGGCTACGTGACCGGCGAGACGATCCGCGTCGATGGCGGGTTTCTCGCCAGCGGACTCTAGGGAGAGACATCATGCTGACCGTCAAGCCGCTGTCCCCGGTTCTGGGCGCCGAAATCGCCGGCGTGGATCTCGGCAGGCCGCTCGACGACGCCACCGTCGCGGCGATCGAGACGGCGCTCGACGACCATCTCGTCGTCGTGCTGCCCGGCCAGACGCTGACGCCGGCGGCGTTCACGGATTTCGCGCGGCGCTGGGGCCGGCCCGAGCCGCACGTGATCGACCAGTTCCACCATCCGGCAAGTGCGGACATCCTGATCCTGTCCAATGTCCGGCACGCCGGGCGGCCGGTCGGGCTGGAAGATGCCGGCTCGTACTTCCACACCGACTATTCCTATCTCGACGTGCCGGCACGCTGCACGATGCTCTATGCGATCCAGATGCCGGCGAGCGGCGTCAATCTCGGCACGACCTTCGCCAACCAGCGCCAGGCGTGGGAGGATCTCGATCCCGCCCTCAAGAAGCGCATCGACGGGCTGGTTGGCCGGCACCATTACGGCAACCGCGACAATCTCGACGAGACGACGCGCACCGTGGCCTCTCCCCTCAATCAGGACCAGAAGGCCCGGCTCGACTGGGTCCGCCACCCGGTCGTTCGCAGCCATCCGCGCACCGGCCGCAAGACGCTCTACTCGATTTCCGGCAGCTCGTTCGGGATCGAGGGCATGGACGATTCCGAGGCCGTGAAGCTGCTCGACACGCTCAAGGTCCACGCCACGCAGCCCAAGTATCTCTACCAGCACCCCTACCGCGTCGGCGACGTGGTGATCTGGGACAATTGCTGCCTGCTGCACCAGGCCCCGCTGCCTGATCCGACCACGGCGCGCACGCTGTGGCGCATCACGGTCAAGGACAAGGGGCCGACGCTGGCGGCCTAGGTCCGGCCCGCCGATTCCTCCGATTGCACCACGAGAGGCTTTCGGCTAGTTTCCCGGCCGGTGAGCGCCCGTAGCTCAGTTGGATAGAGTGTCAGCCTCCGAAGCTGAAGGTCGCGCGTTCGAGTCGCGCCGGGCGCGCCAATTTCCCCCTGATTTGCCTGGTTTGGCCCGGTGGGCCCCCTGCATTTGACGATTTTGCGGTTGTATACATATTATGTATGACAATTGCGGTGCCGCGTCCGATTCGGGAGCGAGCATGTCGAACTCCGTCAACACGAACGCCCAGCTTTACTCGGCCCTCGGCGCGTTGAATACGGCGCGGACGACGGCTGACCGCGCCGAAAAGCGGATCCAGACGGGACTTGAGGTCGCGGACGCGTCGGACGACGCCGCCATCTTCGCTGTTTCCCAGCAGCACCGCGCCGACGTCCAGAGCTGGGAACAGGTCATGCGCGCCCAGGGCCCGGCGACGGCCGCGGTCACCGGCGCGTCGGTCGCCCTCAAGTCGATCTCGGACCTCGTCAACCAGCTGAAGGCGACCGTCATCGCCTATGCCGGTGCGACCGGTCCCGGCCAGCAGGCGATCTACAACAACGAGGCCAACCAGCTCCTGGCACAGATCAACTCCGTCGTGGCGACGTCGACGGTCAACGACACGAACTTGCTATCACAGGGCGACATCGGCTCGTCGACGGCGCCGAACACCGGCAGCGTTTCGCTGGGCGCACCGGCGAGTTCGGCAGGCGGCTTCGGGCTCAGCACCACGACGTATCCGCTGCCTCTGGGGACGCCCGGCACCGTCGTGCTGCGCTACGAGATGTACGGCGCACCCGATGGTGCCGCACTCGTCTATAACGGCGGGACGGTCGCCACGACCGGCGGTCTCGTTTCCGGCTCGGGCGTGCTCACCTTCGATTATGCCGGCGGCGCGCCCGCCAGCATCGACGTGGAAATGGATGGCGGGTCGGTCGGCACGGCATGGTCCTTCACGCTCGAGTTCGTCATGCCCACGCTCGTCGGCGCACCCAGCGCGCAGCCCACCGGCAGCTACAAGGTCATCGCGGACCCGCAGGGCAACCAGACCTCGATCCGCACGGTCGACGCGACGACGACGGGCCTCGGTCTCAATCCCTGGTCGATCACGCCGACGGCGACGGCGCTGACGGCCGTCGATTACGCGCAGGAGCTTCTCGGGGTCCATATGGGTTACTACGCCGAGCGCACGCGCACGCTCGAGTCGGTGGCGCAGAACGCGCGCGTGTCGATGGACGCGATCGTCACCGGCCTTGGGGCACTCGCCGACGCCGACATCGGCAAGGCACAGGCGATGGCGATCGCCGCACGCGCGCGCATCGATCTTGCCCAGCAGGGTGTGGGCATCGCCAACAAGCAGCAGCAGGCGATCCTCGGATTCCTGCAAGGCGCCAGGGGCGGCTAGCGCCGCTTCGCGTCGGCCATCGCCTG
Organism: Tagaea sp.; assembly: GCA_965279525.1. Classification (GTDB taxonomy): domain Bacteria; phylum Pseudomonadota; class Alphaproteobacteria; order CACIAM-22H2; family CACIAM-22H2; genus Tagaea. Next base: position 1,024,787 of record CBDIIB010000005.1, read on the forward strand.
CGCTTCCAGCGCCAGTTCCGTCACCGTGAACGCGTGCGACTGGACCATCGCCGTCTGCGTGCGCTCGCGGATGTCGGCGGCAAAGCGCGTGAAATAAGGCATGCCGGCCCGGCTTGCGTCGATGCGCTCGCAGCGGCTGCCGTTGACGAGGAACAGGTGGTCGGTGCCGGGCGCGCCGCCGACATCGACATATTTGCGAAGCTCGATCGTGCCTTCGGTGCCGAGCAGGACGAGGCGGCCGTCACCCCACGTGGGCAACGCGTCGGGCGTATACCAGTCGACCCGGATATAGCCGCGCCCCTGATCGCTTTTCAGCACGATCTCGCCGAAATCCTCGAAGCCGGGATGGGCGGGGTTGGCGTAGTTGTCGGAGTCGGCCGAAACGATACGGGCGGTCGTCGATCCGGTGAAGAACAGGAACTGGTCGATCTGGTGCGAGCCGATATCGCACAGGATGCCGCCATGCGCCGCGCGGTCGTAGAACCACGCCGGGCGCAAATGCGCGTTGTGCCGGTGCGGCCCCAGCCCCACGGTCTGCACGACGCGCCCGATGGCGCCAGCCGCGACGAGATCGGCCGCCATCGTCACAGCCGGAACCTCGAAACGTTCGGAGAAGTTGACCGACCAGATGCGGCCGGTCTCGCCCACCGACTTGCGGAGTGCGGCCAGTTGCCCGGTCGAAACGCAGCCGGGCTTGTCGACCATCACGTCCTTGCCGTGCACCATCGCGGCGATGGCAAGCTCGGCGCGCGTCGACGGCACCGATGCGATCAGCACCAGGTCGATCGTCGCGTCCTCGAGGATCGCACGCCGGTCGGCCACGCGCGGCACCTTGGGGAAGCGCTCGCGGAATCCGGCGGCCGGGATCGGTTCGCCTTCGGTCCACCACGCCGCGGCCTCGCAGCCGGCATCGAGCATGCCCTGCAGCATGCCGTAGATGTGGCGATGGTCGATGCCGAGAACGCCGACGCGAAGCTTGCCGCCAGCACTCATGCGCCGGAACCCGCGACGCGCACGCGCGTACCGGTGCGCGCGGAATCGAGGATCGCGTCGATCAGGCGATGGACCTCGAGTGCCGAGCGTCCGGTGATCGAAGGGGCGCGCCCTGCCGCGATCGCGGCGGCGAAATCCTCGATCACGGCGCGATGGGCGCCATGGTCGAAGGCCATCGGATCGGCACCGCCGCCGGTCGCCTGCTTCTGGCCGATTTCCTCGACCCGGCCGTCGCGCCACGAGACCGACAGGCTGCCGCCGCGGAAGATCGCCGAACCGTGCTCGGCATGGATCGCCAGCGTCTCGGAATCGCCGGGATAGGCTGCGGTCGTGGCCATGATCGAGCCTTGCGCGCCCATCCGGAATCGCACGCCTGCGGCGGCGAAGTCTTCGGTTTCCATCCGGTGCAGGCTCGTGGTGCCGGCCAGCGCCTGCACCTCGTCGATCGGCCCCAGCAGCGACAGCATCAGGTCGAGCGCGTGGATCGCCTGGGAGATCAGCACGCCGCCGCCGTCGCGCGCATGCGTGCCGCGCCCCGGTTCGTCGTAATAGGCCTGCGGCCGCCACCACGGCACTTCGAGCCGGACCAGGCCGATGCGGCCGAGCCGCCCGCTTTCCAGCAGCGCCTTCAGCGCCAGCGAGGCCGGCCGCAGTCGATGCTGGAACACGATGCCGAGCGCCACGCCGGCACGCTCGGCGATGGCGACGATCTCCTCGGCCGCCTTCGTCGTCCGCTCGACGGGCTTCTCCATCAGGATCTGCTTGCCGGCATCCGCGAACAGGCGCACGGCATCGAGGCGCGCGTTGGGCGGAGTGAGCAGCAGCACGGCATCGAGTGCCGGATCGGCGGCAAGCGCTTCGAGGCTCGTCGCTTCCGGCAGGCCGTGCGTGCGCGCGAACGCCTGGCGGCGTGCCGCATCGCGCCCGTAGACACCACGCACCTCGACCCGCCCGTCGGCGAGATCCTTGAGGGCGAGCACATGCGGCTTGGATGCCATGCCGAGCCCGACGACGGCAATGCGCACGGGGCGACCTTCGATCTTGTTCACGCGATGCTTCTCCCCGTTCATTCGGCGACCACCGGATTGCGCAGGATGCCGACCTCGGGGATCTCGATCTCGACCGTGTCGCCGGGCCGGACCGGGCCCACGCCCGACGGCGTGCCGGTCATGATGACGTCGCCCGGCAGCAGCGTGATGGCGCTGCTGATATGCGCCACGAGCCGGGCGATCGAATAGACGAGGTCGGACGTGTTCGAATGCTGGCGCTCGACGCCGTTGACCCGCGCGATGATCTCGATGTCGGCCGGATCGAGATCGGTCTCGATCGCCGGGCCGAGCGGATTGAAGCTGTCGAACGCCTTGCCGATGACGAGACAGCCCTGCTTCATCTCGGCCGCCTGGATCACCCGCTCGCTGACGTCGTTGCCGCAGGTGTAGCCGAGGATGTGTTCGCGCGCGTCCTTCTCCGCGATGCGGCGCCCACCCTTGCCGATCACGACGGCGACTTCGGCCTCGAAATGGACGTTCTCGCCTTCGCGCGGATAGACGATGGGATCGTCCGGCCCGATCACCGCCGAGGCCGGTTTCATGAACAGCATCGGGACGGCCGGCAACGGCAGGTTCATCTCGCGCGCATGGTTCACGTAGTTGAGACCGGCGCCGTAGATGTTTCTCGGCACGACCGGTGACAGGAGCCGGACCTGGCTCACATGCGCGGTCCTGCCGTTCGGGACAAGGCTTTCGAACGGCGAGCCGGCGAGCTGGCGGATCGTGCCGTCGCGGTCGAGAAGGCCATGGCGGATTTCAGGATCGGCATAGCGGACGATGCGCATGGTGCGGCTTTCCTGTCAGGTCTTCGGGACGGGCAATGCACCCCATCCCGCAAAGGCGGCCTTGCCGGCCAGATGTTCTTCAAGCCGCAGAAGCTCGTTCCATTTCGCGGTGCGCTCGCCGCGCGTGATCGAACCGACCTTTATCTGGCCGGCGTTCCAGCCGACCGCGAGATGCGCGATCGTCGTGTCTTCCGTCTCGCCCGAGCGGGCCGACACGATGGCGGCGATGCCGCCAGCGTTCGCAGCTTCGAGTGCGGCCAGCGTCTGCGTCACCGTGCCGATCTGGTTGGGCTTGATCAGCGCGCAGTTGACGAGCCCGCGGCGTGCCGCATCCGCCACGCGGGCAGGATCGGTCACCAGCAGGTCGTCGCCGACCACCTGCACGCGGCTGCCGACGGCTTTCGTGAACTTGCGGAAGCCCTCCGGATCGTCCTCGGCAAGCGGGTCTTCGATCGACAGGATCGGATAGCGTTCGACCCAGCGGACCATCATCTCGCACATCGCGTCGCTGTCGAGTTCCCGATTCTCCAGTCCAAGCTTGTAGCGGCCCTTGCGGCCGAACTCGGAAGCCGCGATGTCGAGTGCAATGTGTACCTCGTGGCCGGGCGTGTAGCCGGCTTTCTCGATCGCGGTCACGAGCAGGTCGAGGCCTTCCTCGTTCGTCGCGAAGGCAGGCCAGTGGCCACCTTCGTCGGCCACGCCTTGCGTGCGGCCGCTGTCGCGCAGCAGCCGACGCGCGGCGTGATAGACCTCGGCCGTGCGGTCGAGCGCTTCGGCAAAGCTGCCGGCCGACGGGCACACGACGAGGAAATCCTGCACGTCGACGCGCCGGCCGGCATGGGCGCCGCCGCCGAAGATCTGGATCTCGGGCAGCGGGATTCGCATGGGCCGTCCCCTGGCCAGATGCGCGAAGAGCGGCACGCTGGCGTCAGCAGCGGCGGCGTGAAGCACGGCCATCGACACGGCGATGACCGCATTGCCGCCCAGACGCTTCTTCTGCGCGGTGCCGTCGAGTTCGATCAGGATCGCGTCGATGGCCGCCTGATCCGACGCATCGCACCCCTTGAGCGCTGCCGCGATCTCGCCGTCGACATTGGCGACCGCCTTGCGCACGTCGAGCCCTTCGAACGCCGTCCCGCCGTCGCGCAAGTCAGCCGCCTCGCCCGAGCCCATCGAAGCGCCCGCGGGTGCGATCGCCCGGCCGACCGCACCGCCCGCAAGCGTCACCTCGGCTTCGACCGTCAGCCGGCCGCGCGAGTCCCACACGCGCCGTCCATGCACCGATGCGATCTTCGTCATGTGCCGCTCCGTCCTGTCTGTGCGAGCCGCGCGGCCCATGCATCGCGGACCGCACCAAGCGATTCGGGCGGTCGTGCGACGAGCGGGATCGCGACGCCGCGCACCAGATCGCGATCATCGTCCCGCACGATGTACTCGACCGGCGACTTGCCGTCGATGCGCGCCAGCAGCAGGGCCGGCAGCAGGTGTGCCGTGCGCGTCTCTATCTCGCGATCGCCCGGCCCTTGGAAATAGGCGGCCTTGAGCGCGTCGAACGCGGCGAGCAGCGGCCCGGTCGCCGCACGGTTCCACACGCATTTGAGCAGAAGATGATTGAGACAGAAGGCGAGATCGAACGCCGGATCGCCGTACCAGGCGCATTCGGCATCGAGGAAGACGGGACCCGTCGGGCCGGCAAGGATGTTCTTCGGGCTGACGTCGCCATGCACGAGTGCCTGATGGCAGGCGAGCGTGCGGCGCGACAGCGCGAACAGGCGTTCGGCCACTGCCGGATGCCGGGCGGCGGTCGCCTCGAGATAGGGCTCCAGCCGGATCGCGTGGAACGTGTCATCGAGCGCGAAGCGCTTCGCGACGCTGGCGTCGCCGGCAGTCGCGGCATGGATGCGGGCAAGCGCCTTCCCGACGGAACCCGCGAACGCGATGTCGACTTGTCCGTCGCGCAGTTGGGATTTCCAGACCGGGTACCGGTCCGGCGGCAGAAAATCCATCGCGAACAGGCCGGATGCCGGATCGTGGAACAGGATCTCCGGCGCGCAGCCGGGCACGATCCGGGCCGCGATGCGCAGCCAGTCCGCCTCGGCAGCGTTGCGGCTGACCGGTGCGCGCCAGTCGGCGGCGACCCTGAGCTTGGGCAAGGCACGCTTGACCGCGAAGCTGCGCGTACCCGCATCGACCCGCCAGATGTCGGACGCGACTCCGCCAGTCAACGGTTCGAAGCGCACTTCGACACCGGCCGGGACGAGCCCGCCCGCGCGCAGCAGGGCTGCGATCCCGTCGGTCGGCATGAGTTCGGGTTCAGCGCTCATGCGACGCGGTGGAGCAGGGGTTCGCCGGCGGCAAGCCGCCGGCAGTTCTCGACGATGACGGCCACGCTGCGCTTCCAGGTGCCGGCGGTCATCCAGGCGATATGCGGCGTCGCCACGACGTTCGGCAGCACGAAAAGCGGGTTGTCGGCCCGGGCGGGTTCCTGCGCGAACACGTCGAGTCCGGCAGCGGCCACATGGCCCGTGCGCAGGGCCGCAACAAGGGCGCCTTCGTCGATCAGCGGTCCGCGTGCCGTGTTGACAATGATGGCACCGCGCTTCAGCCGCGCGAGCCGACCGGCATCCAGCAGGTTGCGCGTCTCGGGCGTCAAGGGTACATGCAGCGAAACGATGTCGGACCGCGCGAGCAGGTCGTCGAGCGCCACCAGTTCGACGTCGGCGTCCTTCGCGCGCGGCGAATGCGCGATCACGCTCGCACCCATCGCCCGAAGCACGCCCGCCAGCCGCCGCGCGACCGCGCCATAGCCGATCAGCCCGACGCAGGCCCCGTCGATCTCGGCCGCGGCGTCCAGATGGGTCTGCGCCGCCGGCCAGCCCTTGCCGGCGCGCAGGTCGGCATCGATGACGGGGATCCGCCGCAGGCAAGCCAGCATCAGGCCAAGCGCCAGCTCGGCAACCGCAGCGGTGTTGGTGCCGGGCATGTTGCACACGGCGATGCCGTTGCGCTTCGCGTGTTCGCGGTCGATCGCGTCGACGCCGACGCCGATCTTCTGGACGAGCTTCAGCGACGGTGCCGCAGACATGATCGCGGCGGTGACCGGCGACAGCACGTGCAGCAGGACCTGCGCGTCGGCGATCTCGCGTTTCAGGCCGGCTTCGTCGCGCTCGTCGACGATGGCGATCCCGAGATGTCGCCGGTCCACGCCTTCCAGGATGCGGCGCACCGCGGGCGACGCGTCGTAGGGCAGGACGGCTTTCATCTGCCGGCCAGGAATGCCGCGCGCCACGCGTCGATCGCGGCATCGCTCGCCGCACCGTCGTGCGCGATCACGCGATAGCGCGCGCGCACCGGCTCGCCCTTGCGCAGCAGACGCTGGCGAAGACGGAAAGCGCCGACGCTGACCGCACCCCAGTCGGCGACGAACCACGACGCCTCCTCGTGGTCGCGCGGATCGGGGAAGACCGTCAGCCCGGCGACATTGCCGCCGCCGACGGGGCCGGAAAAGTCGACCCAGCTTGCACCTACGCCGCTCACGGCCTCGCCGCCAGTGCGCCCGCGATCGTCGCGCACCGTGCCGCCGAGCGAGGCAACCATGCTGTCGGCGACGCGCACGTTGAAGTAGGCGTGTCGCGTCGGGCCGATGGCGATGTCCCAGCTGTCGGTATGCAGGGTGGAGTCGACATCGATGATGTTGGCGTTGCCCGCGACACGGACCGTCAGACGGCGGTCTTCGCGCGCGACCAGCCGGCCCGATGCCGCACCCCATTCGACGGGGCCGCGCCACTCGACGGTCTGCGCCAGCACCGCGTTGCCGAGCGGATCGTGCGACAGCTCGGTGGATTTCAGCAGCAGCGTCCCGGGTGCGCGGCCCTGGAACGTCTCGTCGACATAGAAGTTGTACGTGTACTCCTCGTAGCGGTCGCCGCCGACGGGAAAGCGCGCGTGCATGTGGTCGGCCGCGATCCACAGCGAATTGTGGTGCGGATGGTCCGCGGGGCTTTCCGAGGTCACCGCGAAGCCGGCCGGCGTGAAGACCGGATAGGCATAGGGCCGCATGCGGCCCTGCGTGAGGCCGAGCACTGGCCTGCCGCGATGGCGCAGGATCTGGCGGTGCGTACGTGCGATGGCGCCGGGCGGAAGGGCGAGCGCATCGTCCGTCAGCGTGAATTCGTCGACCATCGTTCAGATCCCGAATATCCGGACCGGCACGAGGCTGAGCGCCGGCACGAACGTGATCACCGCCAGCCAGATCAGCAGGCCGATCATGAACGGCCAGCATGCGCGATAGGCCAGATGGATCGGCGTGTTGGTCACTTGGGCCGCCGTGAACACGAGGACCGCGAGCGGCGGCGTCAGCGCGCCGATGCACAGGTTGGCGACCATGACGACGCCAAAATGGACGAGATCGACGTTCGCCGCCTTGAGGACCGGCACCAGCAGCGGCACGAGGATGACCATAGAGGCGATCATCTCCATCGCCAGTCCGACGAACAGCAGGAACAGGTTGATCGCCAGCAGCAGGAGCACCCAGCTCGCCGACAGCGTGCCGAGGATCATCGTCATCTTCTGCGGGACCTGCTCGATGATAAGCGCGTAGGCGAACGGTGCCGACGCCGCGATCACGGCAAGGACGGTCGTGGTCTCGATCAGCGATTCGCGCAAGGCATGCAGCAGCGACGACCCGTTCGCCGTGCGGTAGATCCACAGGCCGCAGACCAGCGCGTAGAGCACGGCGACCGCACCCGCCTCGGTCGCCGAGAACACTCCGTACCGGATGCCGCCGACGATCAGGATCGGCAGGACGAGGGCCGGAAGCGACTGCCGGAACGCGCTGCCGCGCGCACTCCAGCTTGCCCGCGCGCCACTGTCGCCGATTTTCCGGCGCACGCATTCGAAATGCACGACGATCGACAGCGTCAGCGCCATCAAAAGGCCTGGCACGATCGTCGCCGTGAACAGCGCGCCGACCGACACGCTCGCAAGTGCGCCGAAGATGATGAGACCGAGGCTGGGCGGGATCATGTTCGCCAGGATCGAGCCGGAGCTCGTCAGGGCCACGCCGAACGGCTTGGGATAGCCGCGCCGCTCCATCTCCGGCACCATCGTCTTGGCGATCGCTGCGGCGTCGGCGGTCGACGAGCCGGAAACGCCGCCCATCAACGTGTTCGTCAGGACGTTGACGTGGGCGAGTCCGCCCCGGAAATGGCCGACGAGCGAGGAAGCCAGTGCAATCAGTTTCTCGGTGATGCCACCGACATTCATCAATCCGCCGGCGAGCATGAAGAACGGGATCGACAGCAGCAGATAGTCCATCGAGTTCGTCAGGCCCTGCGGCACCGGCAGAAGCGCGAGCGGGCCCTGCGGCAGGAACGCCACGAACGTGCCGAAGACGAGCGAATCGAAGATCGGGATGCCGGCCAGCATCAGGCCGATCGCGATGACGACGAGCGGTGCGACGACGCCGAACGACCCGATGAAGGTCGATCCGACGGTGCTTTCCATAACGTAGTAGAGCGCGATACCCGTTGCCGTCGCAGCCGCACCCGTCCAGACATTCCGGAATCCGGCAACCGGCTCGAGGGCCAGGAATAGCAGCGCCAGTCCCGCACCCGTAGGTACGGCAAGATAGAGATACGCGTAGTTCCACTGGAGGGCGGGCGAGATGTAGCTTGCCTGCGACACGAGGCTGCCGCCGCAGGTGACGAGGAAGATCGCGCAGGATGCCGAGATCACGCGCACGACGAACGCATGCGTCCGCAGCGCGTCCGGCGACAGCGAACGGGGCAGCATGTCGATGGTGATGTGGCGGGCGCGACGCGTGACGAGTGCCGCACCCAGGAAGACGAACCAGACGAACGCGAAGCGCGCCATCTCTTCGGGCCAGCTCAGCGCGCTGTTGAGCACGTAGCGGCAGAAGACCTGCAGCAGGGCGATGGAGATCGTGCCGACGAGGGCGGCGACGGCGAGTGTCTCGACCGTGCGGTCGATCGCCAGCGAGACCCGCCCCATCGTCTGCGCGAGTCCGCCTGCGGGCAAAGTGCCCGCATCCGCTTCCTGATTCATTTCTTGTCTGCTTTCGAAGGTACGTTCGTTCGGACGGTGGCGGGAAGGCAATCGCCTCCCCGCCCCGTTCCGAGGGACTCAGGCGAGCGCGCGGATCTTGTCGATCATCATCTTCGTCGCCGGGCTCTTGCTGCCGAACTCGGCGAACAGCGACTCCGTCGCTTTCGCCCAGGCGGGGATGTCGGACAGCGTATAGACCGTGATGCCGGACGCCTTCAGTTCGGCGAGCGTCGCGGCGGTGTTGGCGCGGTTCTGGCGGCGCTGCTCGGCGAACACCGTCTTTGCGGTGTCGCGGACCAGTGCCTGCAGGTCGGCCGGCAGCGAGTCGAGCCAGCGCGCGTTGACGCGCGTGGCCTTGGGCAGGAACCAGTGGTTCGTCAGCGTCATGTGCTTGGCCTGCTCGCCCCACTTGAAGCCCTTGATCGAGAACACGTCGGCTTCGAGCGAGTCGATCAGGCCGGTCGACAGCGCGCTGTACTGTTCGGCATAGGCCAGCGGCGTCGGGTTGGCGCCGAGCGCCTTCCAGAAATCGACCCAGATCTTCAGTTCGGGAACGCGGATCTTCAGGCCCTTGAGGTCGGCGAGGGCCTTCACCGGGCGCTTGGAAAGCACGTGGCGGAAGCCGACCTCGCCATAGTCGACGAACTCGACGCCGGTCTTCTGGCGCGCGATGCGCGAGACTTCCTTGCCGATCTCGCCCTGCAGCACCTTGTCGACGTGGGCCTCGTCCTTGAAGATGAAGCCGGGTGCACCGCCTGTGGCCGCGATCTCAGGAGCGACCGCTTCCTCTGTATCCGGGCCGCCGGTCGTGACCTGGATCGTGCCCAGGCGGTTCTGCTCGATATTCTGGGTGTAGCTGCCGAGCTGGCTGGCCGGGAAGTGCTGCGCGTCGATGCGCCCGCCGCTCTTCTCGTTGAGGATCTTGGTCCACGATTCGAACGCCATCGTCAGCGGCGAGCCGATCGCTTCGGAATGGCCCATCCGGCAGACGAATTTCTGCTGCGCGCGCACGACGGCCGGAGCCGCGATCGCCGAAAGCCCTGCCGCGGCGGTACCCGCCACGAGCAACGAACGGCGCGAAATTCCCTTGGTCAGCATGCTCCCCCCTTGTGAATCCACGCGGGACGTTCCCGGCGGCTTTCTTGATTGGCGCACGATGAATGCGTAATCGATTGCGGTCAATATAAATATGTAGTAACAAAATTATGTTCTAAATCAAACGATTAATGAAGACAACCGTTTGCACAAACAGGATGTTGCAAGCAGGCAACCCGCAAAGAATAATACCAAAATGCTGCGGAATCGAGCCTGTTGGCAGCTAGGCCTGCGAACAAGCTGGCTTGCCGCCTATGGCATTTTGTGCAAACGATTGCGCGAACGGATCGGGGAACGCATGGCACGTCAGATGAAGATGAAGGACCTCGCGCTCGCACTCGACCTCTCCGTCGCGACCGTGTCCCGTGCCCTCGCCGGTTCGCCGCGCATCAGCCAGAAGACCCGCGCGCGCGTGCGCGCCGCGGCGGAACGGCATGGCTACGTCGTCGACCTCGCGGCACGCACCATGCGCAGCGGCACCAGTTCGATCGTCGGGCTGCTTCTTCCCGACATCGAAAACGACTTCTACTCGACTGCTGCCAAGGCGATCGCCGACTGCTGCCAGGAGCGCGGCGCCCAGCTCGTCCTCGCCGTCACCGACGACAACGCCGATCTCGAGCTGCACCACCTGCGCAACCTGCGCTCGGCGCGCGCACTCGGCGTGATCATGATCCCGTCGATCTCGCCGGCACCCGAAACGCGGCGGCTGATGCGCACGACGCCGCACATCCAGTTCGTCCGCAGCGATCCGAATGTCGAGTCCGACTGGTTCGGCATCGACGACGCGCAGGCGATGCGGCTCGCCGCCGAGCACCTGATCGGGCTCGGCCACCGGCGGATCGCCTATGTCGGCTCGACGCTGGAGATCTCCACCGGCCGCGCGCGGCTCAACGGCTTCCGGCGGACGCTGGAGGATGCCGGCATCGCGGTCGACGAAGCGCTCGTCCACGCGGGCAGCTGCGACGCCGAATTCGGTTATGCCGCGATGGACGCCATCCTGTCGTCGGGTGCACGGCCGACGGCCGTGGTGACGGCTGGTGCACGGATCTGCGTGGGTGCTTATGACTGCATCCGCCAGCGCGGCATCGACGTGCCCGGCGAGATGTCGTTCGTCGGCTTCAGCGACGGGCCGATGCTGCGCTGGTGCGGCCAGGGAATCACGACCCTGTCGCTGCCGGTGCGCGAACTGGCGCTCGTCACGACCGACCACCTGTTCCGCAAGGTCGGCGACGCGCGGCGCAAGAGCGAGGCGCCGTGCAAGGTCATGCTGCTGTCCTCGCTCGTGGCGCGCAGTTCGACGGGCGCACCGCCGGCCGACGCGTCGCGCCAGCGGTCCCGGCCCGATCCGGCCCTGGTCCTCGCTTCCAAGTAGGCGGGGCGTCGTCGTCCGCACGCGCGCGGAAGCGATTGCTTCGCGCGGGCAACGTTCTATTGTGTCGCGTCGATACGCCACAAAACGCCGGCCACGCGCCAACGGACCGGCAACATCCAGACGGAGGAAGCCTTGAAGCGCCCACTACGGTCCCGCCAGTGGTTCAACAATCCCGAGAACCCCGGCATGACCGCTCTCTATCTCGAGCGGTATCTCAATTTCGGAATGACGCTCGACGAGCTCAAGTCGGGCAAGCCGATCATCGGCATCGCGCAGACGGGTTCGGACCTGTCGCCGTGCAACCGTCACCATCTCGAGCTCGCCAAGCGCGTGCGCGAGGGCATCCTCGCGGCCGGCGGCGTGTGCTTCGAATTTCCGTGCCATCCGATCCAGGAAACCGGCAAGCGCCCGACCGCGAACCTCGACCGGAACCTCTCGTACCTGTCGCTGGTCGAAGTGCTGTTCGGTTACCCGATCGACGGCGTCGTGCTGACGACGGGCTGCGACAAGACCACGCCCGCCCTGCTGATGGCGGCGGCCACCGTCAACATCCCGGCGATCGGCCTCAACGTGGGGCCGATGCTGAACGGCTGGAACGGCAAGGAACGCGTGGGTTCCGGCATGGTCGTCTGGAAGGCGCGCGAGCGCCACGCCGCGGGCGACATCACCTACGAGCAGTTCATCGACATCGTCAGCTCGTCGGCCCCCTCGAACGGCCACTGCAACACGATGGGCACGGCATCGACGATGAACTCGCTTTCCGAAGCGCTCGGCATGTGCCTGCCCGGCTCGGCAGCGATCCCGGCTCCCTACCGCGAGCGCGGCCAGATCGCCTACGAGACCGGCCGGCGCATCGTCGCGATGGTCGCCGAGGACCTGAAGCCGTCCGACATCATGACGCGCGAAGCCTTCGAGAACGTCATCGTCGCCAATACGGCGATCGGCGGCTCGACCAACGCGCCCGTGCATGTCAACGCGATCGCCAAGCACATGGGCGTGAAGCTCGACGTCGCGGACTGGGAGAAGCACGGCTTCGACATCCCGCTGCTCGTCAACCTTCAGCCGGCGGGCGAGTATCTGGCCGAAGAATATTACCGCGCGGGCGGCCTGCCGGCGGTGATCGCCGAGCTTATGAAGCACGGCAAGATCCATGAGAAGGCGATGACGGTTTCCGGCAAATCGATCGGCGAGAACTGCAAGGGTGCGAAATCCGGCGACCCGGACGTGATCCGCAGCTGGGACAATCCGCTGCGCAAGAACGCGGGCTTCCTCAACCTGAAGGGCACGCTCTTCGACAGTGCCATCATGAAGACGAGCGTGATCTCGAAGGAATTCCAGGACCGCTATCTCTCGAACCCGAAGGATCCCAACGCCTTCGAAGGCAAGGTCGCTGTGTTCGAGGGGCCGGAGGATTATCACCACCGTCTGGACGATCCGGCCCTCGGCATCGACGAGCACACGATCCTGATCATCCGCGGTGTCGGCCCCATCGGCTATCCCGGTGCGGCCGAAGTCGTGAACATGCAGCCGCCGGCAGCGCTTATCCGGCGCGGCGTGCTGTCGTTGCCGTGCATCGGCGACGGGCGGCAGTCGGGCACGTCCGGCACGCCCTCGATCCTCAACGCCTCGCCCGAAGCGGCAGCCGGCGGCGGCCTCGGGATCCTGCGCACCGGCGACCGCATCCGCATCGATCTCAACAAGCGCACGGCCGACATCCTGCTGCCGCCAGAAGAGATCAAGAAGCGGCATGCCGAGCTGGCGGCCAAGGGCGGCTTCCCCTACCCGGCCAGCCAGACGCCGTGGCAGGAGATCCAGCGCTCGATGGTCGACCAGCTGAGCGAGGGCATGACACTCAAGCCGGCGGTCAAGTACCAGAAGATCGCCCAGACCTCCGGCACGCCGCGCGATAACCACTGATACTGGCACGCCCCTTGCGTCGTTCTCCCGATCTTCACAGACCGGGAGAACGACGATGGCCACGATTTACAAGTTCGAGCGCCGGACGTTCCTGAAATCCGCAGCGGTCGGTGCCGCTTTTTCGGGCCTTGCCGCCCCCCATGTGTTCGCACAAAGCGCACAGGTGCCGGTGCGCTTCACGCTGAACCTGCCGCGCAACGGCACCAATTCGCCCTTCATCCACGCGATGGAAAAGGGCTACTACGCGCAGGAAGGCATCCGCATCGTTTCGATGGATCCGGCCGCCGGTGCCGACGCCATGCAGCGCGTGGCGACCGACACCTACGACCTGGGTTTCGGCGATCTTCCGGCCCTTGCCGAGTGGCACCTCAAGAATCCCGATTCGACGCCGCTGGCGGTCTTCAACGTCTACCGTTCGACCCCGGCCGCGATCGTCTCGTGGAAGAGCTCGAAAATCGAAAAGCCGGCCGACCTCGTCGGCCGCACGGTCGGCGGCCCGCTCACCGACAACGCGTTCCGCCTGTTCCCGGTGTTCTTCCGCGCCAACGGGCTCGATCCGGCCGGCGTCAAGTTCAACAACGTGGACCTGCGCCTGCGCGAGGCGGTGTTCATGCGCAAGGAAGTCGACGCGGTCACCGGCTTCGACTCGACCGTATGGCTCAACCTGCGCGGCCTCGGCGTGAAGTTCGAGGACATCTCGATCATGCTCTATTCGAAGCACGGGCTCGATCTCTACTCGAACACCGTGATCGTCAGCCGCAAGTTCCTGCGCGAGAACGAGGCGTCGATCCCCGGCTTCCTGCGCGCGACGATGAAGGGCTGGCGCGATGCCGCCGCCGATCCGGTCGCTGTCACCGAATCGCTGTTCAAGGCCGACGGGCTCATCAACAAGGACATCGAACGCGACCGGCTCAAATGGATCCTCGAGAACCAGGTCATGGGGCCGGAGACCGCGAAACTCGGTCTCGGCCAGATCGAGATCCCCCGGCTGCAGAAGTCGATCGAGCTGCTGGCCAAGGGCATGCAGCTGCCTGCCGTCGTCGCCTCCGACAAGGTCTGGAGCGACAAATACCTGCCGCCACTCGAACAGCGGAAGATCTAGACCGGCACCAGTGCCCGGAAGGGGCCGTCGGGAGCCAGCGCCCGGATCGCGTCGCCTGCGTGCACCTCGCCGCCTTCGCGCACGACCGCCATGATGCCGGCCTTGCGTATCAATGCACCGTGCGCATCGCGGTCGAGGACGGCCTGCATCAGCCCGGGGCGGAAATCGTCGAGCTGCCGGCAAGGATTGCGCAGGCCGGTCACTTCGAGGCGCACCGCCGGGCCGATCTCCAGCACCGTGCCGATGCCAAGGCCAAGCAGGTCGAGCCCGCGCGTCGTCACGTTCTCGCCGATGTCGCCCGGGGCGATCTCGAAGCCGCGACCCCTGAGCTCGTCGAACAGTTCGGCGTGGATCAGGTGGACCTGACGCAGGTTGGGGACTGTCGGGTCGCGTGCCACGCGGCTGCGGTGCTTGACCGTGACGCCGCGATGCGCGTCCCCGGCTACACCCTCCCCGGCGACGAGACGGATCGACGCGCGGATATCTTTGGAAAACAGATGCCCGGCGCGCGCGGCCACGGCGACGACGTGTCCATTCATCGGGACATGATAGCCGCAAAGTTGGCGGAATCGGCGATCTCCGATAGACTTGCCGGAACAAGGCCGGAATCGGGCCGATCCAGGGGAGTCACGCCGTGAAAGTCGCCGAGCCGTCGATCTCGCCGTTGAAACTCGTCTTTCTCGCTTTCACGCCGCGATACATCATCTACACGCTGAGCCTGATCGCGACGGTGGTGTTCGCGCTGGCGAGCCTGCGCGACACGTGGTTCCTGCTGCCCTTCGCGATCGCGGCCGTCCTTGCGGTCATCGGGACGCGGGACATAACCCAGACCCAGCGCAGCCTGCTGCGCAACTATCCCATCGCCGCCCATATCCGGTTCCTCCTCGAGGAGATCCGGCCGGAGATCCGGCAGTACTTCCTCGAGAGCGACCTCGACGGCATGCCGTTCAACCGCAACAAGCGGTCGATCGTCTACCAGCGCGCCAAGTCCGATCTCGACAAGCGCCCGTTCGGCACGATGAGCGATGTCTACGCGTCCGGCTTCGAGTGGATGAACCATTCGCTGGCACCCAAGCACCATTCGGGCGAGCCGTTCCGCATCCAGATCGGCGGGCCGGACTGCAGCCAGCCCTATTCGGCCTCGGTCTTCAACATCTCGGCGATGAGCTTCGGCTCGCTTTCGGCGAATGCGATCCGCGCCCTCAACCGGGGTGCGGCCATGGGCGGATTCGCGCACGATACCGGCGAAGGCGGCTTCAGCCAGTATCATCAGGAATTCGGCGGCGACATCGTCTGGGAAATCGGCAGCGGCTATTTCGGCTGCCGCAACCCGGACGGCAGCTTTTCGCCGGAACGCTTCGCCGACCAGGCGAAAGCGCCGCAGGTCAAGATGATCGAGATCAAGCTTAGCCAGGGGGCCAAGCCCGGCCATGGCGGCGTGCTGCCGGGAGCGAAGGTCTCGGCCGAGATCGCCGCGGCGCGCGGCGTACCGCAGGGCGTGGACTGCATCTCGCCGGCGAGCCATCCGGCGTTCTCCACGCCGCTGGGCCTCGTCGGCTTCATCAAGCAGCTGCGCGAGCTTTCCGGCGGCAAACCCGTCGGCTTCAAGATGTGCATCGGCCATCCGACCGAGTTCCTCGGCATCTGCAAGGCGATGCTGCAGACGGGCATCTATCCCGACTTCATCGTCGTCGACGGTTCGGAAGGCGGCACGGGCGCCGCCCCGCTCGAGTTCCTCGACCATATCGGCACGCCGCTGCGCGACGGGCTGGTGTTCGTGCACAACGCACTGGTCGGGCTGGGTATCCGCGAACGCATCAAGATCGGTGCGGGCGGCAAGATCACGTCGGCCTTCGACATGGCGCGCGTGATGGCGCTGGGTGCCGACTGGTGCAACGCGGCGCGCGGCTTCATGTTCGCCGTCGGCTGCATCCAGTCGCTGAGCTGCCACACCGATACGTGCCCGACCGGCGTAGCCACGCAGGACAAGTCGCGCCAGCGCGCCCTCGTCGTGCCCGACAAGGCCCAGCGCGTGGCGCAGTTCCACAAGTCGACCGTGACGGCACTTGCCGAGGTGATCGCGGCGGCGGGACTTTCCCATCCCAGCGAGCTCAGGCCCCACCACATCTCGCGCCGCCTCGGGCCCGAGCAGTGCGCCACGTTCGCCGAGGTCTACCGATTCGTGAAGCCGGGCGAGATTCTCGACGGCACCGACCATCCGGCCTTCGCGAAGAGCTGGCCGGCCGCGCGCGCGGAAGCGTTCTGAAGCGCTACTGGTTGAGGACGATCTCGCCGAGCCGCGAAAGATCGTAGCCGCCGAGCCGGTCGGCATGGCGCCGGCACTCGGGCCCGCGCGCGAAGGCGAGCAGGCGCTGCACGGGCGGTTCGAAGAAATCGCGCCGGCGCATGGCAAGATCGAAGCGCTCGCGGAACAGCGGCACGAAATCGATGCCGAGCTGGCCGGCCGACGCGGCGACGCCGAAGCCGGCATCGGCGCGCCCTTCGCGCACGGCAGCGGCGATCTCGGTCTCGTTGAGCGCCGGCACGTCCGGCGCATCGAGCGTGTCGAGACGGATCCCCGCCTCGGCGAGCAGATGCAAGAACAGCACGTGGCTGCCCGCCTGCGGTTGGCGCAGCACGATCCGCGCCTTGCGCCGCTTGAGGTCGGCAAGCTTGCGCAGGCGCCTGGGGTTTCCCTTGGCAACGAGCAGCCCCTGCTGGCGCCACGCCCAGCCGATCGCCACGATGTCCTGACCGGGCATCGCGGCGGCAAGCGCCGGCGCGTTGAAGTCGCCGCTGTCGGGATCGACGATGTGGAGGGCCGCGACCATCGCGCCACCGTCGCGAAGCGCGTCGATCCCGTCGAGCGAGCCGTGCGCCATCGTGGCAAGGCCCGAACGCGACCGGCGCAGCGCCCATTCGAGCAGCGGATCGTGGCTGCCGGCCAGGATCGGCGGTGCGGGCGCCGCGGTCACGCCCGAATCGCCGAACTCGGTATGCTTGAGGATCCATGCATCGATGAGGGCGCGCGGGAACAGCCACTTCCCGCCGATCCGCGCGCACGGGATGCGCCGCGTGCGCACGAGTTCGTAGATCGTGCGCTCCTTGAGCCGCAGATAGGCGGCGACTTCTGCGGTGGTGAGGATCGCTTCCGGCATTGCCGGCACCGACTATGCATTTTCCTGCGGAAACCTGCAAATGGACCCGGGCGGGGCGATTGACGGCGCCGGGGGGCTGCCCGACCATCCCGCCGCCATGCAGACCTTTTCCGACGCTCTCGCGACCGCTGCCGGCATGCTGGCGGCCGGCGACCTGCGGCTGTTCGCCATCGTCCTGCTGTCGCTCGAAGTGAGCCTCGCCGCCACGCTGATCGCGGCGGCCATTGGCCTGCCGCTGGGCGCGCTGGTGGCGCTGGCGCGCTTTCCCGGCCGGCGCGCCGCGATCGTGGCGCTCAATGCGATGATGGGCCTGCCGCCGGTCGTCGTGGGCCTTGTCGTCTACCTGCTGCTGTCGCGCGCCGGGCCGCTGGGCGCGCTCGGCCTGCTGTTCACGCCCGGCGCCATGGTGTTCGCGCAGACGATCCTGATCGTGCCGATCCTCGCGGCCCTCACCCGCCAGGTCGTCGAGGACGCATGGGCCGAGCATGGCGAACAGCTGCGCTCGCTCGACGCGAGCCTCGCGCAATCGGCCGCCACGCTGCTGTGGGATTCGCGCTTCGCGCTTTTCACGGTCGTGCTCGCCGGATTCGGACGCGCCAGTGCCGAGGTGGGTGCCGTGATGATCGTCGGCGGCAACATTGATGGTGTGACGCGCACGATGACGACGGCGATCGCACTCGAAACCAGCAAGGGCGACCTGCCGCTCGCCCTCGGACTCGGCATCGTCCTGATCGCCACGGTCCTGGCCGTCAACGCGGCGGCCGGCTGGATCCGCGAAACGGCCGCACGGCGGTACGGCTGATGGCGATCCTCCCCCTCACGCTCGACAGGGTGACGCTTGCGATCGGCGGCACGAAAATCGTTTCCGATTTCAGCCTGCGCCTTGAAGCGGGCATCCGCACCGTGATCGTCGGACCGAACGGGGCGGGCAAGAGCATGCTGCTGCGCCTGTGCCACGGGCTGGTGTCGCCCACGGGCGGCACGCTTGCATGGGCCGGCGACCCGGCAGGAAAGCAGGCGATGGTCTTCCAGCGCCCGTCGATGCTGCGCCGCTCGGTACTGGCCAACGTCGCCTACGGGCTGAAGCTTCGCGGCGTGGGCCGTGCCGAGCGCGAGGCGAAAGCACGCGAGATGCTCGCGCGCGTGGGACTTGCACATCTGTCGGATCGGCCCGCGCGCGTGTTGTCGGGCGGCGAGCAGCAGCGCGTGGCGCTGGCGCGCGCCTGGACGCTCGCGCCCAAGATCCTGTTCCTCGACGAGCCGACCGCAAGCCTCGATCCCGGCGCCTCCCTTGCGGTCGAGGAGATCGTGCTCGCGATGGCGGCCGAAGGCACCAAGATCGTGATGACCACCCACAATCTCGGCCAGGCACGCCGCATCGGCGACGAGATCGTGTTCGTCCACAACGGCCGCATCGCCGAACGCGCTGCGGTCGACGCCTTTTTCCGCACGCCGGTCACGCATGAGGCCGCCGCTTTCCTCAAAGGAGAACTGCCATGGTGATGCTTCGTCGGATCCTTCTTGGCGTCCTGCTGCTTGGCGCCGCTCCAGCACACGCGCAGGAGCGCTTCATCACGGTCGCGTCGACGACGTCGACCGACCAGTCGGGGCTGTTCGGCCACCTGCTGCCGGCCTTCAAGCGCGCCTCGGGCATCGACGTGCGCGTCGTGGCGCTGGGCACCGGGCAGGCGCTCGACGTGGGCCGTCGCGGCGACGCCGACGTCGTGTTCGTCCACGACAAGGTCGCGGAGGAGAAGTTCGTCGCCGAAGGCTTCGGCGTCTCGCGTACCCAGGTCATGTACAACGACTTCGTCGTGATCGGCCCGAAGGCGGATCCGGCGAAGGCCGCCGGCCTCAAGGACATCCTCGAGGCGTTCCGGCGCATCCAGGCCACACAGGCGCCCTTCGTGTCGCGCGGCGACAAGTCGGGCACGCATGCCGCCGAGCTGCGCTACTGGCAGGACGCGAAGGTCGATCTCGCCGCGACGAAGGGGACCTGGTATCGCGACGTCGGCCAAGGCATGGGCCCGGCACTCAACACCGCGACGGGCATGAACGCCTATATCCTCGCCGACCGCGCGACGTGGCTCAACTTCAAGAACCGGGGCGAGCTCGATATCCTCGTGCAGGGCGACGAGAAGCTGTTCAACCAGTACGGCGTGATCCTCGTGAATCCTGCGCGCCATGCCGGCGTGAAAAAGGAAATGGGCCAGGCCTTCATCGACTGGCTCGTCGGCCCCGACGGGCAGCGCACGATCGCGGATTACAAGATCGGCGGCGAATCGCTGTTCTTCCCGAACGCGATCAGCGTGAAGCCACGGTCGTGAGGCGCTAGAAGCGCATCGACACGTCCCAGTAGATGCGCAGCGGCCGCTCGCCCTCGGTGAGCGAGGGCACGCGGGTCAGCGGCTGGGCGAGCTCCAGCCCCGACGACAGCCAGTTGTCGTGCGCCACCTTGATGCCCACGCCAGCCGACGCGAGCGTCTGCGTGAACGACGAACCGCTGCCGCGCCGGTTCCACGCCCAGCCATAGTCGTAGAAGACGTAAGGCTGCCAGCCGGCCGTGGCGAGATCGCCGTAGCGGATGTCGAGCGCCGAGCCGGCACCGTTGACACCCGTGATCTCCGACGGATCGTAGCCGCGCCCGAAGCGCCCGCCGCCAAGCGAGAACTCCTCGCCCGAATAGAGCCGGTTGCGTGTCGCCTGGCCGGCCAGCGTCCACTGGGCGGTGAAGTCGTCGCTCAGGAGCTGGATGCGCCGGATCTCGCCGGTGAACTTGGTGAATTGCGGCTGCGCGTCGGAGCGGCTGTGCTGCAGGTCGTTCGGGTTCTCGGTGCCCAGCCCGATGATGCCCCGGACGATGCCCGCCGACAGCACCGTGGCACCCTGCATGAAGCCCAGATGCGAGAATGTCAGCCGCGCGTCGGTCGCGAGGTAGCGGTCGCGCGTCAGGGGATCGCCGCGCACGAACGTCGCGGTGCGCGAGACGTAGGCCGACGTGTCGAACACGAGATTGACGCGCCGCGAGCGGATGACCGGATAGGAAAGGCGCGGCCCCAGGCGCCAGGCGGTCGTGTGGACCTGCAGCGCCTTCAGCGTGTGGCCGGGCCAGCCCCACGAATAGGTGGTGTCCCAGCCGAACACGAGCCCGTCGTCGCCGATCGGCTGGGTGTAGCGGAACACGCCCTGGCGCAGTTCGCGGTTGCTGTGCCGGGACGGGACCGTCGAGCCGCCGATCGTCAGCTGCTCGTTCAGGCCGAGCAGGCCGTTGAACGACGTTTCGGCATAGACGGTGACCGGCCCCTGGAACTTCGACGCGCGGTTCGACACCGTCACGCTCGACTGCACCGTCTTCTCCTCGATCCGCACGAGGAGGTTGGACGAACCCGGCTCCTTGCCGGGGGCAAGCGTGCCTGCGGCACTGACGCCCGCAAGATCGCCGGCAAGCAGCAGCCCGCGTTCGATGGCCGCGAGGTTGGCGGGCCGTCCTTCGAAGGCGCGGCGCAGATAGGCGCGGATGCGCGCGCGCGCGGAATCCGAACCGCCGTCGAACTCGATCTCGGAAAGAAAGCCCTCTACGACCTGGATGCGGAACGTGCCGTCGCCCACGCGCTGCGGCGGCACGAAGGCACGCGAAAGCACATAGCCGTCGGCCCGGTAGCGGTTCTCGATCGCCTCGGCCACCGCCGTGATCGCCGACAGGCCGAGCGTCTGGCCGATCAGCGGCTGGGTGAAGGCGGAAAGCTGGGCCGGGCTGTAGACGGTCGAGCCCTCGACCGTGATTCGCGAAATGGGAAAGCGCAATTCGTCGACCGCCCGCCGGTCGGGTGCCCGCGGCTGGGCCGGGATCGACAGTTCGAGCTCGGCTTCGGGAACCGGCAGGCCGCGGCCGGGAATCCGTGGCTCGGCGGCCGGCGGCAGCACGAGCTGGGCCTGGGCATGGGTCGGCGCGACCGCGAGAAGCAGCAGCAAAAAGGCACGGATTACCAGTCGGGCGGGTCGTTTCGAGTCGGCCATCGTCCTGACAACCGTAGTACACGACCGGACGGACTTTTGACAATTCGAGGTACCCGGCAAGCGTCGGTATTCGTTAAATCTTGTGGATTGAATGGATCGGCGCTAATTGACTCCTTGCGAGGAAAATCCATGTCCATCCCCCCGTTTTCAGCCAAATCCGCAATTTCCGGCGCGATTCTGGCCGGCTTGCTCGTCGCCGCCGGCCCTGCCGATGCCCAGCAACGCCAGCCCCCCCCGCCGGCGGCGCCCGCCGCACCCGCGGCAGCGGCGGAGTTCAAGCTCAACGGATTCCGCTCGGCCAATTTCGGCATGACGGCCGAACAGGTCCGCCAGGCGATCCGCAAGGATTTCAGCCTCGGGCCCGACAAGATCGAGACGGCCGACAACGCGGTCGAACGCACGCAGATCCTTGCGGTCACGGTGAACGACCTGCTGCCCAACAGCGGCCCGGCGCAGGTCGCCTACGTGATCGGCTTCCGCACCAAGCAGCTCGTCGCGGTCACCGTGACGTGGGGCGGCTCGGTCAACCCGCAGCTTGCACCCGGACAGGCGGTCGAGTTCGCGCGCATGCTGCAGGGCTATCTGGCGGGCGTGGGGTACAAGCCCGAGACGATTGTCGCCGGCGCCCAGCAGGCGGACGGATCGATCGTGATGTTCCGCGGCGACGACTCGCAAGGCCGGCGCACGATCGTCGTGCTGGGCGGCGTGGCCGCACCCGAGGGCCAGAAGCCGGCCGGCCCGCCGGTCCTGCAGATCTCGTACATCCGCGATCCGCAGACGCCCGACGTGTTCCAGATCCGGAAGGGCGACTTCTAGACGCGATGTTCAAGCGCACGTTCCCCAAGGGCAAGGTCCTGTTCAAGGAAGGCGATCCGGGGCTCGAGGCGTTTCTCGTCGAAAAGGGCAAGGTGCTGATCCTGAAGATGGGGACCGAGGCGCCGATCATCGTGGCGAGCCTGGGTTCCGGCGCGCTGTTCGGCGAGATGGCGATCCTCGACGGCAGCCCGCGCATGGCGACCGCCGTCGCGGGCGAAGACACGGTGTGCGTGGTCATCAACAGCCAGCAGCTCACGCAGCGCATGATGATGCTCGATCCCGACCTGATGCGGCTCGCCACCTCGCTGATGGAGTACGTGCGCTCGACCGTGCCCTTCGAGATGCGCGCGAAGGCCGGCCTTTCCAACGAAGAGACCGTGCAGGACCGCCACGCGCGCCTGATGCTGCCGCGCCCGGAAGTGGTCGAAAGCTACGGCATCAAGGACCCGATGCTGCGCGCGCTGTTCAACATGCTGTGCGACTACACGCGCCGGCGCCTGCCGCCCGCACCGGCCGGCTAGCGCGATGCAGCCCTTTCGCGCGCGCTTGCTTGTTGCCGCATTGCTGGCCGGCACGGCCGCCGTTTCCGGCTGCCAGTCGGCGGGAAGCGGCACGGGCCTGTCGCGCGCGGCGGGCGAGAACCTGTCGGGCGATGCCTGCCGCGCCGAGCCGCGCCGGGGCCAGTCGCGCACCGATACGCCCGTTCTCGACATCACCTGCACGGGCAGTGCGCGCGTCGCGGGATCGGTCGTCCAGCTCGGCGCGCAGCGCGGCGCCCCTGCCGACGGGCCGGCACGTCAGGCGCATTTCGCGCAAGCACTGGAATCAAGCGCCCCGATGCGGGCACTGGGTACGCGCGCCACGTGCGAAACGCCGCAATGGATCGCCACGCAAGCCGAACCCGAACTGCTGGTGGCGCGCTGCGCGCTGAAGGACGGCGGCTGGCCCTATCTGGTGGCGGGCCTCGCGGCGGGCGACGCGCTGGCGTTCGGCGAAGGCCAGCCGTCGGCTATTCCGGCCCTCGCCCATGCGATGCGCCAGGGGCTGCCGGGCACGGCCGCGCGCGACGTCGCCCCGCTTGTACCCGCCGAGCGCCAGGCGCTGACGGCGAAGCTCGAACAGGTTTTCGGCGGCGGCACGGCGCTCGCCGGCGATTCCGCCGGCGCCTATCAGGATTTCGTCGAGCTCGCGCGCCTCTACAACAGCACCGGCAACCACGCGGGCGCCGAGACGGCCTACCGGCGTGCACTCGAGCTGCAGACCGCGGCCCTCGGCGCCGAGCATGCCGGCATCGGCACGACGCTGACGCTGCTGGCGATGGAGATCTCGAACCAGGGGCGCGGCGAGGAAGCGGACGCGTTCTTCCGGCGCGCCGAAGCGCTCGTCATCAAGTCGCCCGATCCGGGCGAGTATCCGCGCTATCTGGGCTATCTGGGCATGCATGCGGCCAACCAGCGCCAGTTCGACCGGGCGCTGGCGGTGGCGCGCGACACGATCCAGCGCCGGCGCGACCTGATCGAGCGGCTCGGCGGCGGCATTCCCGCCGGGCTCGACGCGGGCGGCGGCGGGTCGATCTTCGGCGGGGCCGTCTTCCTGCAGGCGGAACTGGCGCACGCGCTGATGTTCGCGTCGGCGATGGCGCTGCGCACCGGCGACCTTGCCGGTGCGGAAGCCCATGCGCTCGAAGCGCGCCGCATCGTCGACCGCACGCCGGGCCTGCCGGCCTGGTGGCAGCCGCAGGCGATCGGGCAACTTGGCGAGGTGCTCGCCGCGCGCGGCGATTTCCGCAATGCCGAACGGCTGCTCGCGTCGGCCGCCGAGTTGCGCTTGCGCGTGTTCGGCACGGGCTGGCCGGTGGCGCAGGGGCTGATGGCGCTGGGCCGCGCGCAGTCGGCCGACGGCCGCTATCCGGAATCGATCGGGAACTATCGCGGCGCCTTGCGCCTCATCGTGGCCGAAACGCCGACGCGCAATCTCAATTTCGACCAGATCCGGCCCTTCCTGGAGGCAGGCGAAGCGCAAGGCCGCCGCGTGCCGGCCGAGGCCGCCGCCCTGCATGCCGAGATGTTCGCCGCCGTGCAGCTGATGCGCGAGGGCACGATGGGCCGTGCCGTCGCGCGCACCGCCCAGCGCGTGGCAGCCGACGATCCGCGCATCGCGGCCCTGGTGCGCGACCATGGCGAGGCCACGCGCCGGCGCGACCGGCTGCAGGTCGACCTCGCCGGCGAACTGGGCCGGCCCAATCAGTCGCGCGATGCCGCCCGCGTCGAGCGTCTGCGCGGCGAGCTGGGCCAGCAGAACCAGCGCATCGCCGCCCTCAATGCCGAGATCGAGACGGCCGCTCCCGGTTTCGAGCGGCTGGTGTCGCCCAAGCCCGTCGATCCGGCCACGCTCGCCAAGGCGCTAGGCCCGCGCGAGGCGTTGGCCGTCTATGCGGTCGGGCCGGACGGCGCGTTCGCGTTCCTCGTGCGCGCGTCGGGCGTCGTCGCGGTCAAGCTCGACACCGACGAAGTACAGCTCGCCGAGCAGGTCAAGGCGCTGCGCGGCGCTTTCGAGATCCGCGATCGCAACGTCGCCCCGTTCGACACCGCACTTTCCCACCGGCTCTACCGCACGCTCGTGGGTCCGCTCGAGGCCGAGCTTGCCGGCATCGAGCAGCTCTATGTCGTGGCCAACGGGGCACTCGCGAGCCTGCCCTTCGGCATCCTTGCCGCGGCACCGCCGGCGGCGGCTCCGGCCGGCGACTATTCGCGCGTGGCGTGGCTTGCCCGCCGCGTGGCGATTTCCAACCCGCCGTCGGTGCGCGCGTTCCTCGAGCTGCGCGCACTCGCCCGCCGGCCGTCGGCGCCCGAGCCGCTGCTCGCGCTGGCCAATCCCGATTTCGCCGGCGGTGCGCCGGGCGGGCTTGGCGCCCTTGCCGGTGCGTGCCGCACCGAAGGGGCGGTACCTTCGGCGCTGATCCGGGCCCTTGCCCCGTTGCCCGAGACGGCCGACGAAGTGCGCCGCGTGGCCGCCACGCTCAATGCCGGCAGCGATTCGCTGCTGCTGGGGGCCAACGCCACGGCCGCCAACCTGCGTAGCCGCCAGCTCGACCGCTATCGCGTCGTCTACTTCGCCACGCACGGGCTGCTGCCGGGCGAGCTGCGCTGCCAGGCCCAGCCCGGCCTTGCGATGTCCGCACCGGCAACCGACGTGAGCGACCCGCTGGTCGACGGCCTGCTGGAAGCCGGCGAGATCGCGAGCCTGCGCCTGGACGCCGATCTCGTCGTGCTGTCGGCGTGCAATACGGCCGCGTCGGGCGAACGGCTGGGCGGGGAATCGCTGTCGGGCCTTGCCGAGGCGTTCTTCTTCGCAGGGGCCCGAAACCTGCTGGTGACGCACTGGCAGGTCCCCTCGCAGCAGACCGTGGCGCTGACCACGGGCATGTTCGAGCGGCTGGGCGGTGACCTCAAGCGCGGGATCGCGCCGGCCCTGCGCGCGGCACAGATGGCGCTGGCCGACGTGCCGGCCACCTCCCACCCGTTCTTCTGGGGGGCGTTCGTGCTGCAGGGCGACGGGGCGGCGGTGGCGCCGGCGGGCAACCCGAGCTAATATGTACGCCATGCGCAACGCGTGGCCCCTCCTCCTCGGCCTGCTGATCGGTGTCCCGCCCCTCTTTTCCCCGGGGGCCGGGGCGAACGAGCTTGTCGTGGTCGAGGCCAAGGGCGTGGAACTCGCCCCGGGTGCCAAGGTCGACGGCACGAAGGTGCTGCAGCTTGCCGCCGGCCAGCGCGTGACGCTGATCGCGGCCGACGGGCGCACGGTCAAGCTGCGCGGCCCCTATGAAGAAGCGCCGGCCCCCGCCGCCGGCCAGACCGCCAGCATGGGCGACGCGCTCAAGAACCTGATGAACCAGCGCGGCTCCGGCACGGCCCAGCTCGGTGTCGTGCGCGCCGCGGGCGACGCGGCCGAACTGCCCGAGCCGTGGCTCGTGGACGTGGGCCGTTCGGGTGCGCGCTGCCTCCAGGCCAGCGGCGTGCCGGTGCTGTGGGGACCGAAATTCGCCGCGAACACCGAGCTTGCCATCGAGCCCGCCGACCGCAGCTGGCGCGCCAAGGGCACGTGGCCGGCCGAGACCGACCGGCTGGCGCTCGCCGGCCGCATCCCGCTTGCCGACGGCGGCTCGTATGTGTTCGACGTCGGCGGCAATCCCGCCAACGTGACGATCCACCGGATGCCGGCGGGCTTCGCCGATCCGGTGCTGCAGGCGGCCTGGATGATCGAGAAGGGCTGCGAGGACCAGGCGCGGGCACTGGTACGCGAAGCGCAACGTTGAAGATAAGGGCCGGGGGTTGACGATGGAAGCAGCGGCCGTCGTCAAGCGCGTCGCCACGACGCTCGTCATCGCGGCCATCGCCGGGTCCGTCACGTTCGGCATCTTCTATTTCTTCCCGTTCCTGGGCACGGCCGAACGCTGGACGCGCGATTTCCGCATCGCGAACATGTCGCCGCCCGAGCCGCAGCACCCCGACATCGTCGTGGCGGCGATCACGGAAGAAACACTGTCGTCGTTTCCCTACCGCTCGCCGGTCGACCGCAAGTTCCTTGCCGACACGGTGCGCGCGATCGCGGCCAAGGGCGCCAAGGCGATCCTGATCGACGTGCTCTTCGACCAGGAGACCGAGGAAGACAAGGACGACGAGCTTCGCGAGGCACTGGCGGAACTGACGATCCCGTTCTCGATCAGCTACTCGGATTCGCCCACCTACGTGACCGACGAGCAGCTCGCCTATCTCGACGATTTCGTGAAGCCGGCCTGGCGCGGCCTTGCCGACATCGAGCCCGACAAGACCGACGGCATCATCCGCTTCGTGCCGCCGCCGCGCCACGTCAAGGACGGCACCTACGTGCCCAACGTCGCGGCCCGCGTGGCCCAGCTGCTGGGCGCGACGATCCCCGACAAGCAGAGCATCATCGCCTGGCGCGGCGAGCCCGACAGCGCCACGCAGCCCTTCCGCGAATTCCCGGCGCACGCCGTGCGCGTGCTGCCGGAAGCGTGGTTCAAGAACAAGATCGTGCTGGTGGGTGCCAACCTGTCGCTGACCGACCGCTATCGCACGCCGTTCTCGATCGGCCGCGACGTGGGCGACAACCGCATGGCCGGGATCGTGATCCAGGCGCACATCCTGGCGCAGATGCTGGAGATGCGCGTGGCGCCCGAGGAGCGCGCCTTCGTGCCGCATCTCGTGACGCTGGCGCTGCTCGCGTTGATCGGTGCGGCACTCGGCAGCACCGGCGTGCCGATCTCGGTGCGGCTGGGCGGCGCCACGCTCGCGGTCGTGCTGCTGTGGGCGGCGGGCTGGTACCTGTTCAAGGCCGACCATCCCTTCGTGCCGCTGGTCGAGGCGATGACCGGCGGGCGCAACCTGCTTGTCCCGCTGATCGAGCCGATCGTGGCGCTGGGCATGGCGCTGTGGCTGTCCGACGCATGGTCGGGGCGCGAAGAACGCCAGCAGAAGAAGTTCATCCAGGGCGTGTTCAGCAAATACGTGTCGGCCGAGCTGCTGAACGAGATCGTCAAGGATCCCAAGAAGCTCGATCTTTCGGCGAGCCGCCGGCCGATGTCGCTGATCTTCACCGACGTGCAGGGCTTCACGACGCTGTCGGAAAAGCTCGAGGCCGCCCATCTCGCCGACGTGCTCAACCGCTATCTCGACGGCGGCTGCCGCGAGATCTGGAAGTACGGCGGCACGATCAACCAGTTCACCGGCGACGCGATCTACGCGATGTTCAACGCGCCGCGCGAGCAGCCCGACCACGCGAAGCTGGCGCTGAAAGCCGCGCTCGACATCGACACGTTCTCCGAAGCGTTCCGCGCGGGCGAGCGCGAGAAGGGCGTGGACATGGGCATGACGCGCATCGGCGTGCACACGGCCGAGGCGAACGTCGGAAATTTCGGTTCGCTCGACCGTTACGAGTATAAAGCGCTTGGCGATGCGGTGAACACGGCCGCCCGGCTCGAAGGCCTCAACAAGTACTTCGGTACACGCATCCTGATCACGCAGCAGACGCGCGACGCGAGCCCCGAGATCCCGTGCCGCAAGGTGGGCGGCGTGATCGTCAAGGGCAAGAGCGAGCCCATCCATGTCTTCGAGCCGCTGACCGGCGCGCGCGCAAACGACGAGAACACGAAGCTCTATCTCGCCGCGTTCGAACTCCTGAAGGCGAAGGACCCGGCGGCACTCGCCGCGTTCGAGGACCTCGCGCAGCGCTACCCCGACGACGCGCTCGCCGAATACCATCTCGACCGGCTGCGCGAAGGCGAGACCGGCGAGGTCTTCGCGATGGCGGAGAAGTAAAAAGAACAGGTTACGACAGGTTACGGTAACCTGTTTATCCCGTCGAAATTCAAAGGTTGTAACCTGCAACGTGCTTTTTCACGCGCTTTGTATGCCGAGCGAACCAGCAACATATTCACTTGTCAAAGAGCACGTTCCGACGGTTCCGAGCATGCCGGAACCCGCACAGGTTGTCAAGAATTTAGACCCATAAGGCCCTCACCCTAACCCTCTCCCGCGCGCGGGAGAGGGGACCGCACCGGTCGAGTCCCCTCTCCCCTCCGGGGAGAGGGCTAGGGTGAAGGGGGTCTCACGCCGCCATCGACGCGCGGTCGATGAGGTTGGCCCAGGAATTCATCGAGGCGAAGTGGGCGTAGGCGACGGCGAGCCAGCCGCGTTTGCGCCAGTCGATGAAGGCGGCGTCGGGGAGCGTGTCGAACTTCGCGCGATCGAGGATGCGGAAGCCGCCGAGCACGATCTTGCGCCCGTCGGTGAGCGCGAATTCCGCGCGGTGGTCGGCGAGCAGGCCCGCACTGGCGCACGCGGCGGCGAAGGCCTGGGCGGCATCGGCCTGCACCTGGAACTCGCGCGAGAAGGCAAGCGCCTGCTCGACGAGCGGCGTTGGCTTCTCGCCGTCGAACAGCGGGATGCCGGCATCGCCGATCGCGTCGGCCGCCTCGTCCACGCACAGCACGAGTTGGTCGGCGAGCTGGGCGAAGGCGAAGGGATAGCGGCGCACATAGGCCGGCACGTAGCTGCCCGGCCGCCAGTCGCCCGCCTCGTCGACGAAGAGGTTGCGGCCCTTCTCCACGCCGAGCAACGCGATCAGCCCGCCCGGTTCGGCGGCCGCGAAGACGAGCGGATAGTGGCGCGCGGCCACTTCGGCTTCGGCCGCCCCCAGCGGCACGGCGTTGGTTTCGCGCGCGAAGCCGAAGCCGACCGGGGCCGTATAGCGCTTGGTGGCGTGCGCCTCGCGCGAGATCGCCACCGGCCGGCGATAGAGGATCGGCTCGTTCATCTTGCGAGGAACGCCGCGACCGCGCGGTTGAACGCGTCGGGCACCTCGAAATAGGCGGAGTGGCCCGCTCCTTCGAACGACATGTGCCGCGCGTCGGGGAAGCCCTTGGCGAGGATCGGTGCCGCGAAAGACGGGAAGACCATGTCGGAACTGCCGGTGAGGAACAGCGTGGGCACCTTCAGGTTCGCCACGTCGGCAAGCTTGCGGGTGCGCATCTTGACGATGCGCGCGCGCAGATCGTCCTTGGGCAGGCTGGTCGCGAGCGCGTCCATGCCGCGATACAGATGGTGCATGGCCGGGTTCGCCTCGGCCATCGCGGCACCAAGGGCCGGATGGATCGCGCGCATGCGCAGGTCGGCATTGACCGCGACCGCCCGGTTGCTCCATTCGGCGAATTTCGCGGGATCGGCCTGGGCCGGATCGAGCGTGCCGCTCGTCGCCGCCAGCACCATGGCCTCGACGCGTGCGGGATGGCGCAGCGCGAATTCAAGCGCGGTCCACCCGCCCATCGACTGCGCCACGATGGCGAAGCGCTCGATGCCCAGATGGGCCGTCAATGCTTCGAGGTCGCCGGCGAAATCCGCCGGATCGGGTTTCGTACCCGCCACCGTCGACGGCGCGAAGCCGCGATGGGAGAAGGTCACGCAGGTGTGACGCAGCCGGAAGAACGGCACCTGCTGCCACCACGACAGATGGTTGCCGCCCAGCCCGTGCGCGAAGACCAGCGCCGGGCCGTCGCCCGCGACCTCGTAATAGATGCGTGCACCCGGCCGCTCGACGAAGCCGGTGCGTTCGGCGCCGTGCGGCGCCCAGGGTGTCGTGTCGTTCATGGCTGCCATCATCGCGCGCGGCTTGGCGGGCGGCAACTGCCGGGCTAGCCTTGCCTGCACAATTCCGGAAATTCGAGGAGTCCCGCCCCATGAAATACGTTCCGCTCGGCCGTTCCGGCCTGATGGTAAGCCGCGTGTGCCTTGGCGGAAATTCGTGGGGGGCACGCGGCCGGCGTGCGTGGGCGGGCTTCGATGCCGGCGACAGCACGCCATTTTTCAAGCGGGCGCTGGATCGCGGCATCAATTTCTTCGACACGGCCGACGCCTACAACCTCGGTGCGTCCGAGACGATCATGGGCGAGACGCTGATGACCTATGCGCCGCGCGACGAGATCGTGCTCTCGACCAAGATCGGCCTCAAGATGGGCGACGGGCCCAACGCGGTCGGGCTGGGCGCCAAGCACCTGCTGGCCGGCATCGACGCGCAGCTGAAGCGCCTGAAGACCGACCATATCGACGTCTACCAGGTCCACCGGCTCGATCCGCACACGCCGGTCGAGGAGTTCATGTACACGCTCGACGGCATCGTGCGCGCCGGCAAGGTGCGCTATATCGGCGGCTCGACGATGCCGGCGTGGAAATTCGCCCAGATGATCGCGCTCGCCGACCGGCACGGCTACGCCCGCCCCATCGCCATGCAGAACCTGCACAACCTGATCCAGCGCGAGGAAGAGCGCGAGATGAACGCGATGTGCGCGGCCGAGGGCGTGGGGCTCATCCCCTATTCGCCGCTGGCGCGCGGTTTCCTTGCCGGCAACCGGGTGCGTGGCGGCGGCGGCGAGACCGAGCGTTCGAAGAACGACGCGGGTGCGAAGCCCGACGCGTGGCGCGACTGCGACTGGAAGATCGTCGACGAGCTCAAGGCCATCGCCGCTTCGCGCGGCGTCAAGCCCACGCAGGTCGCCTTCCTGTGGCTGTGGTCGAAATCCTATATGGCGGCCCCGATCATGGGGGCGACGAAGCTCGACCAGCTCGACGAGGCGGCGGCGGCGGCCGACATGCCGGCCCTGACCGCGGAGGAAGTTTCGCGGCTCGAAGCGCCCTACCAGTGGCGCCCACATCCGGGCTGGAACAGCTGACGCGTCCTGCGGATTCGTCGAGATGGCAGCAATCACGCTCTATTCCGGTCCCTTGAGCATGTTCGGCGCGAAGGTGCAGATCGCCGCGCTGGAGAAGGGCCTCGCCGTCGATCTGGTGATGGTGCCCTTCGAGATGACGCGGCTGTACGAGCCCAAGCATCCGGATGTGCTGCGCATCAATCCGAAACGCCAGGTGCCGGTGTTGATCCACGGCGCGCTGGAATTGTACGACTCGACGCAGATCTTCGAATATCTGGAAGACCTGACGCCCGACCCGCCGCTCTGGCCGCGCGAGATTGCTGCCCGCGCCCGCGCCCGCCTGCTGGAGCATGAATCCGACGAAGTGTATTTCCCGCCGATCGTCCGCCTGATGGGCCTGCAGCAGACGCCCGACGATCCCGCCGCCATCGCCGCCCGCGCGGCGGTGGCGACCTTCTACGCGAAACTGGAAGCGGCGCTGGCCGACGGCCGCGACTGGCTGGCCGGCGAGACCTACAGCTTCGCCGACATCGCGTTTTTCATGGCGCAGATTTTCGGCGCCCGCATGGGCGCGCCGATGGCCGAAACAGGTGCCGAGCAGACGCCGCGCCTGCTGGCCTGGCGCGCACGCATGATGCGGCGCGAGGCCGTGCGGCAGGTGGCCGGTGCGATGGCGCGCTGGCTGCGCGGCATCGGCCGGACGCTGCCGCCGTTCATGGACGAACTGGCGGCAACCGGGCGCGGGGTCGGGGACCGGCGCTGACGCACCCGACCGTTGGCGCCCACATCCGGGCTGGAACAGCTGACGCTTCTCGCGGTATCGTCGCCGCCAAGATTCCGTTCTGGGGAGGAACGCATGTTCGCACGCATCATCGCAACGGCGGCAATCGCCGCCGTGGCCTTCGTTTCCGTTTCGGCGGCACAAGAACAGCCGCGCCGCGGGGGCGAATTCATCTTCGCGGTCGGCGGCGAGCCGGACACGACCGACTGCCATGCGGCGACGAACTTCGCGGTCGTCCACCACCTGGCGCCGCACTATTCGACGCTGGTGAAATTCAACCCGCCGAAATATCCCGAGATCGTCGGCGACGTGGCCAAGGAATGGACCGTCTCGCCCGACGGCAAGACCTATACGTTCAAGCTCGTCCAGCCGATCAAGTTCCATGACGGCTCGGCGCTGACCTCGGCCGACGTCAAGGCGAGCTTCGATCGCATCAAGACGCCGGTCACCGGTGCGCGCTCGGCGCGGCGCGACCATTTCGCCGACGTGGCTTCGGTCGAAGCCCCGGCACCCGACACGGTGGTGTTCAGGCTCAACAATCCGAACCCGGCGTTCATGACCTACCTCGCCGCGCCCTTCAACTGCATCTACTCGGCAGCGAAGCTGGCGCAGGACCCGCGCTATCCCGAGAAGCAGGTGATGGGCTCGGGCCCGTTCGTGTTCGGCGAGCGCGTTCCCGGCTCGCACTGGGCCGGCAAGCGCTTCGACGGCTATTTCCGTGCCGGATTGCCGCATCTCGATGGCTTCCGCGCCACGACGATGAGCGGTGCGGCCATGCTCAACGCCGTGCAGGGCGGCCAGGTGATGGCCGAGTTCCGCGGCATCAGCCCGGCCGAGAAGGCGCGCGTCGCCGGCCCCAAGGTGACCTTCCAGGAAGCGCCGTGGCTGTCGGGCCTGATCCTGTCGTTCAACATCGAGCAGAAGCCGTTCGACGACGTGCGCGTGCGCCGGGCGCTGAGCCTCGCGCTCGACCGGTTCGGCTCGGCCCCGTCGCTGGCACGCGTGTCGCAGGTGATGTCGACCGGCTCGCTGCTGCGCCCGGGCTATGCCTATGCGCCGACCGAAGCCGAGCTGGCGACATATCCCGGCATGGGCCGCGACATGGCGCGCAACCGGGCCGAGGCGCGCAAGCTGCTTGCCGAGGCGGGCCAGTCGAACCTCAAATTCGAGATGATCTCGATGTCGCTGCCGCCCTTCCCGACCGTCGGCGTGTGGCTGATCGACCAATGGCGCCAGATCGGCGTGACTGTCGAGCAGCGCCAGGCCGAGCGTGCCACCTATTTCGGCGCGCGCACGTCGGGGGCGTTCCAGGTGATGCTCGATTTCACGACCGAGTTCGCCGACGAGCCGAACTTCCAGCTGCGCCGCTTCATCTCGTTCGACCGCGTGCCGGGATTCAACGTCAGCCGCCATCTCGACCGGCGCCTCGACGAGATCTTCGACCGGCAGGAGCGCGAGACCGACTTCAACAAGCGCAAGGCGCTGGTGCGCGACTTCCAGATCCAGCTGATGGACATGGCCTACACGGTGCCGCTGTTCTGGTTCACGCGCATCATCCCGCTCGCGTCCAACGTGCGCGGCTGGGACATCACGCCCTCGCACCTGCTCGGCCAGGACCTCGCGGGCGTGTGGCTGGCGCCCTGACGCCTCACCCTAGCCCTCTCCCCTTGCGGGAGAGGGCTAGGGTGAGGGGATCGCCATCTTCGATCCCGCCACGGTCGGCCCCTATTCAGTCGAGGCGAATCATTTCCACTGCTTTCCCCAGACGTTCAGCCGTTTTGTCAAGGTTGGCTAGAATGCCACCGACGTCTTTTGAGGCTTCAAGATAAATTGTTTTGTTCACGTACTTGGTTCCAGGTCCAATTGCCCACCCATCATTTTCAAGTATCCCCACCGCGGATGCCAGTCGATCTGGCCACGTTTTCTCGACTTTTGACCAATCTGCCTCGGGATTTAATTGATTGTGGAACGTCAGAAGTACCGAGTTACTTTTTATGCTCCCCTTCAGAGCACAGAGCCGCCCCGGTCTTCCAATACGAGTGAAAGTTGCACCATCGTCGCTTGATAGATAGCTATTGTCGAATGCACGAGCAAATAGCTCTTCGGCGCAAATATCCGGGGTTATTGAAGTGAGCTTTCCTCCCAATGCGCGGTCGATTTGCGAGAGGATTGCCCCAAAAGTCCGGACAGTTATTCTAAGCTGTGATTCTGGATTGGTAGAGCTTCGAATCAACCAACGAAGACGCGCAGCTGCAGATTTCCATTTGACCTTTGGATCTTGCCTGACACCGCTAGAAATCAAACCCAACCAATCTAAAGACTTGCTTCCGCCACTTGGCGGGGGCTTACCAGTCGCGCAAAAGTACGCCGTCATTCCAATTCCATATGAGTCAACAAGTGCTGATCTTGCTGCTTCTGCGTTTCCATCAGGAAGCTGCTCGGGTGCGTAATATGCCGCCTCGTCAGTACTACCGGAAATGCTCTCGCCTTGGGCATTCGAATGCCAAGACATGTCATAGTTCAATAACGTAACACTATGCCGGGAACCTCCTTCGAATGCTTCACATGCTTCTTCATCCCAATAAAATCTGGGAACCATAATGTTTGAAGGTCTCACATCTCTATGCAACACGCTTTCAGGCAGCGCGTGGGAGTTCTCAATATGATCGCATACGTTGCAGAGAACTTTTATGCCGTCGAGCCAAAAGTCAAATTTACTATCCAGCGCGATTTGCGCCAAATTGGCTCCGTCGACAAACTTCATAATCATGCATGATGGAATCTCAACTGCATCCACTATTTCCGCCGTACCGGGGACTTTAGCTTTTGTTAGATAACGTAGAGATTGTACACCCCGCCGGAAGCTCTCAAGTTGAGGGCCTTTTTCCAAATTCTCGATCTTAATGATCTTTAGTGCGTAGTCATTGCTCTCCGAATCCGAGATTCGCCAGATTGAAGAGAAGGGGTTGCTGGATATCTTTTCCCTAACCACATATCCAAGAAATACGTTCGATGGAGCCTCTGTTGTGACATGCCAAGACATATAAACCGCTCTAGAGTACTTCTTTAGAAATTCTTTATACTCGGCTGAATCAGTATTTCCAGAATTGCGGGCCAATATATCTCTGGCGTATCCCGCAAGTTCACCTCGAAGTTGGTCGTCATTGTCTAGTTCAATAAGTTCTTTCGGCGTGCGGATCTTTGTGCTTCTAGCGACGGACCCTACAACTGCTGGCGCGGCAGAATCGCGAGATACAAAGTTTTTGAGACTTTCGAGAATCTCAACTATTGCCGTAGTGTGATCAATTGTGTCGTCTGAAGCTCTGGTTGGCTGATAATTTATAACCTGAAGCTGTGTTTTTGCCGCCCATTTAGCGGTAGTCCCATCATTCCTGCTCGTAATCCAAAAATGTTGGTCGAGATCAACATGACTTCTTGTCATTTCCTCAAGGAAGCCACCAACCGCTAAGTCGTCGGCTGAAATCCCGAGAAAAACAATGGTCAAATCTTTGAGAATGTAGTCGATAAATTGCCGGTACTGGCTATTTGAAAGGAGATGACTCAAATCACCTTTAGTAAACACCCATGAGTCAGCGTTTTCATGAACGCCATGGAGATTTGCGATGAACGGCTTTCTCTGAGAAACCCGATGAATATACGGACCCGCATCTTTACCGGAAAACTCCATCGAATCTTCGTGCGAACGAATAAGGCGATGGGAACGACGGGCCATTCCATCGATATTCAAAGTCAGAACACTCTTAACGCCGTCAAGCTTCCAAAGCTCTTCATACACTCTAGGTGGATCAACACGTTCGGCCTTCTCAAACACCTCTCGAATCGCCGATCGATATTTTGCAGCCCCGAGAACATCCCGCAATGTCTCGAAGGAATCCCAAAGAGACGCATCCGATCCAAGACGCTCTAATCTGTCTTCAATCTCATCTACTTTTGACGCTTCAGCAGTCAACAATTCTTGCTTAGCTTCATCGGCTAAAATGTCACGAAGTTCTGACCATGAAGGCAAGCCTGCTGGCTGGCTAATCCCCGCGCCAATCCAAAACGCAATATCCTTTGTCCGCTCTGCGTACCTGCGGCCCAAACGAAGAAAGCTACCTTGATTTGGATTGAAAAGCATTCCAGCACCCTTGAGATTTAATATTTTCTGGTTGTGTATTTTTTCAATTATAATTTAGTATGCATATCTCGCCGAATGTCAAATATTGGTCGACGATTCAATTTGGACTTGTGCGGGCACTACTCAATTGCCGCCACCGAACCCGCGACCGTCAGCTTCTCGACCGACGGCCAGTCCCATTCGATGCCGAGGCCCGGCGTGGTCGCCGGTGCCACGTGGCCGTCGGCGACGTGCACGGGGCTGGGGGCGACGGCGTCGAGCTGCGGGATGTATTCGAGCCAGGCCGAGTTGGGCACGGCGCACACGAGTGCGAGGTGCAGCTCCATCAGGAAGTGCGGGGCGACGGCCACGTTGCAGCACTCGGCCATGTGCGCGACCTTCAGCCACGGCGTGATGCCGCCGATGCGCGCCACGTCCACCTGAACGATGCCGCAGGCGTTGCGCTTCAGGTAGTCCGCGAACTGGCCGGGCGAATAGAGCGACTCGCCCACCGCGATCGGGATCTGCGTGCCGGCCTGCAGGCGCACGTGGCCGTCCACGTCGTCGGCGGGCAGCGGCTCCTCGAACCAGTCGAGATCGAGATCGGCCCACAGCAGGGCGCGGCGCAGCGCTTCGGCCGCCGTGAAGCGCTGGTTGGCATCGACCATCAGGCAGAAGCCGGGCCCCACGGCCGCGCGCACGGCCGCAAGGCGCCTGCGGTCTTCGGCACCCGAAGGCTTGCCGACCTTGAGCTTGGCGCCCGCGAAGCCCTGTTCGCGCGCCTTCAGCGTCTCGTCGACGAGCTGTTCGGGGGGATGGTGCAGCCAGCCACCCTCGGTCGTGTAGACCGGGATGCGCGTCTTGGCCCCGCCGGCGGCCAAGTGCAGCGGCAGCTTCGCGCGCCGGCAGCGCAGGTCCCACAAGGCCGTGTCGATCGCCGCCATCGCCAGCGACGTGATGGCGCCCACCGTGGTCGCGTGCGTGTGGAAGAGCATGCCGTTCCAGATGCCCTCGATGGCGTCCGCGTCCTTGCCCAGCAGATACGGCCCCAGACAGTCGCGCAGCATCGCCATCACGGCCGAGCCGCCCGTGCCGATCGTGTAGCTGTAGCCCGTGCCCACGGCGCCGTCGGCGTCCCAGATCCGCACCATCGGCGTTTCCTGGCGCACGAAGGATTGGATGGCGTCTGTCCTTACGACCGGAGGTACGAGGTCGACCTGGCGGATTTCGATCCGGACGATGCGCGACATTTAGGCAGTTCCCCCGCTTTTTGAGCCCATGACAAGGGCGGTTCCGGTCGCTAGGATACCCCGGTATTCGCGACGGGAAAATCCGCGCGACACGCATGAGGGAGGAATTCGCATGCACACCAAACACGCGCGCGTGGCCGCACTGGCCGTCGGACTGGCCGTCGCCTGGGGGATCGGTGCAGCCGATGCCCAGCAGCGCCTCAAGTTCGCCCATGTCTACGAGACCAACGAGCCCTATCACACCGAAGCGGTGTGGGCCGCACAGGAAATCCAGAAGCGCACGAACAACAAGTTCGCCATCGACGTGCATCCGGCGTCGGCACTCGGCAACGAGCAGCAGATCAACCAGGCGCTGCCGCTGGGCACGATCGACATGATCTATACCGGGGCCGCCTTCGCGGGCGCTTCGCATCCGCCCATCGCGATCTCGAACGCGCCCTACATGTTCCGCGACTTCAACCACTGGAAGGCGTACTCGACCTCGGACCTGTTCAAGGAACTGGCCGACGGCTACGACCAGAAGACCAAGAACAAGGTCGTGGCGCTGACCTACTACGGGGCCCGCCACACGACGGCCAACAAGGCGATCAACACGCCGGCCGACATGCGCGGCATGAAGCTGCGCGTTCCCCAGGCGCCGCTCTACCTGATGTACGCCAAGGCGGTGGGTGCGAACGCCACGCCGATCGCGTTCGCGGAAGTGTATCTGGCCCTCCAGAACAAGACCGTCGACGCGCAGGAGAACCCGCTGCCGACGATCCAGGCCAAGAAGTTCTACGAGGTGCAGACGCACATCAACCTCACCTCGCACATCTTCGAAAGCCTCGTGACCGTCATCGGCCCGACGCTGTGGAACCGCCTCAGTGCCGCCGAGAAGGAAACGTTCACGGCCGTGTTCCGCGAGGCCGCCGGCCGCGCCACCGACGCGATCCGTACGTCCGAACAGCAGCTTCCCGAGTGGTTCAAGGCGCAGGGCAAGACGGTCGTCACGCCCAACACGGCCGCCTTCATCCAGGCGGCGCAGCCGCTGCACAACGACGCCGCGGCCGGTGCGGGCTGGACCAAGGCCCACTACGACCGCCTGCAGGCTCTGGGCAAGAGCGGCAGCTGACGACCCGGCGGGCGGCACCCCCAAGGGGATGCCGCCCGCCCTTCTTTCCGCGACAAGGTGAAATCCGTGACGAACGACAAGACCGGGCCCGATCTGGGCGACCCGATCCTGGGGCTGGCCGACGCGCCCGATCCTGAGCTGTCGAGCTACGGGCCCGAGGACTGGGCGGCCTTCGTCTTCTTCTGGGTGCTCGCCTTCGTCGTGTTCCTGCAGTTCTTCTCGCGCTACGTGCTCAACGACTCGATCGCCTGGACCGAGGAGATCGCGCGCTACCTGCTGATCTGCGTGTGCTTCGTGGGCGGCGGCATGGCGATGCGCAAGACCAGCCACATCCATGTCGAGTTCCTCTACGTCTATCTGCCGCGCGACGTCGGCAACTGGCTGTCGGTCGGGGTCGATGTCGTGCGCGTGCTGTTCCTGGGCTACGCCGCGTGGCTGTGCTGGAAGGTGACCGAGATCATGCATAACCAGCGCATGGTCGTGATCGACTGGCCGATGAGCATCGTGTTCGGCATCGCGACGTTCGGCTTCGCGCTGATGGCGGTGCGCGCCGTGCAGGTGGCACTCCGCCACTGGCGCGACGGCGACAGCCCGCTTACCCGCGTCAATGTCGAGGGGCGCCACCAGTGACCGCTTTCCTGATGATCTCGTTCGTGGCGCTGCTGACGGTCGGCGTGCCGGTGGCCATCGCCCTTGGCGGCGCATCGCTGCTCTACGTCATGGCCGAGGACGTGTCTCCGCATCTTGTCGTCCTGCACCGGATGGTGTCGGGCGTCGACTCGTTCCCGCTGCTGGCGATCCCGTTCTTCATCATGGCGGGCTCGCTGATGAACTCGGGCGGCATCACCGCGCGCATCTACGATTTCGCGCTCGCCCTCGTGGGCTGGCTCAAGGGCGGGCTCGGGCACGTCAACGTCGTGGGCTCGGTCATCTTCGCGGGCATGTCGGGCACGGCGGTCGCCGACGCGGGCGGCCTTGGCAACATCGAGATCAAGGCGATGCGCGACCACGGCTACGACGTGGATTTCGCCGTCGGCATCACGGGCGCCTCCTCCACCATCGGGCCGATCATCCCGCCGTCGCTGCCGATGGTCATCTACGGCGTGATGGCCAACTGCTCGATCGGCCAGCTCTTCGCGGCGGGCCTGCTGCCGGGCCTGCTGATGGCCGGCACGATGATGTGCATGGTCGCCTGGTACGCGCATGTGCGCGGCTTCAAGCGCGACGCCACGTTCGAATGGGCCAGGCTCGCCTACACCTTCAAGCGCGCGTTCCTGCCGCTGATGACGCCGGTGCTGCTGATCGGCGGCATGACCTCGGGCCTGTTCACGCCGACCGAGGCGGCCATCGCCGCCACGGCCTATGCGCTCGTGCTCGGCCTTTTCGTCTACCGCACGCTGTCGATCCGCGGCCTCATCCGCGTGTCGATGGAAACGGTCGAGACGACGGCGATCATCCTGTTCATCGTCGCGGGTGCTTCGATCTTCGGCTACATCATCACGACCACGAAGGTGACCGACGAGGTTGCCGGCCTCGTACTGTCGATCACGACCGAACCGTGGGCCATCCTGCTGCTCGTCAACCTGTTCCTGCTGGTCGTCGGCTGCTTCATGGAAACGATCGCCGCGATCACGATCCTGGTGCCGGTGCTGCTGCCGCTGATGACGCAGATCGGCGTCGACCCGGTGCATTTCGGCCTGATCATGGTGCTGAACCTGATGATCGGGCTGCTCACGCCGCCGGTCGGCATGGTGCTCTACATCCTCGCGCGCATCGCCAACATCAGCTTCGAGCGCACGACCAAGGCGTGCCTGCCGTTCCTGGTGCCGCTGCTCGCCACGCTCGGCCTCGTCACCTACTGGCCCGACTTCGTGATGCTGCTGCCGCGCTATTTCTACGGCTGAGCACATGGAACTCGTGCTGCTGGGCACCGGCTGCCCGCAATGCGACCCCGAGCGGCGCGGGCCGGCGAACCTTCTTCTCGCGCGCGGCCTCACGTTCCTCGTCGATTGCGGCTCGGGCGTCACCCAGCGCCTCGTCGAGGCGGGAACGAAGGGGGCAGCACTCGACGCCCTTTTCCTCACGCATCTGCACACCGACCATCTGGTCGATTTCTACCAGCTCGTGATCTCGGCCTGGCATCAGGGGCGCACGCGGCCGTGGCGCGTGTTCGGCCCGCCGGGCACGAAGGCGTTCGTCGACGGCACGATGGCGCTGTGGGCGACCGAGCGCGCACAACGCATCTCGCACGAGAAACGCGCGTCGACGTCCGGATTCGACATGGACGTGACCGAGATCGGCGCCGGCACGGTCTGGGATGAAGGCGGCGTGCGCGTGACCGCGGTCGCGGTCGCCCACCAGCCCGTCAAGCACGCCTTCGGCTATGTGTTCGAAGCGGACGGCCGCAAGGTCGCGTTCAGCGGCGACACGGCGTATTGCCCGGCCTTGATCGAAGCGGCGAAAGGCGCCGATGCGCTCGTCCACGAATGCTTCCTGCATGCCGAGATGCCGGTCGTCGCCGGTATACGCACAGCCGAGACGGTGGCGGCGGTCGCCTCGTATCACACGCCGTCAGACCAGGTCGGCCGCGTGGCGCAGGAGGCGGGCGTGCGCGTGCTGATCCTCAACCATTTCGTGCCCACGCGCTTCGACCGCCACCGGCTGATGGACGAGGTCGCGGGCGGCTTCGCCGGTCCCGTGGCCATCGGCGAAGACCTGATGCGCTACGACTGCGTCCGGCGGCGCTTCACGCACCGCGACGGCGTGGTTACGCTGGGGGCATGAACCAGCGACCTGCACCGGGCGATCTCGTCCTCGACCACGTCGCGCACTGGGTGCCCGCGGCACCCGCGGCGGCGACGGCCCTTGCCGCCCTCGGCTTCACGGTCACGCCCTTTTCGGCACAGAGCACCGGCGACCCGCCGGTGCCCGCCGGGACCGGCAATCACTGCGTGATGCTGGAAAAGGGCTATCTCGAGTTCCTCGCCCCCACCGCCGAGACGCCCAACGCCGCCACGCTGCGCGCCGGCATCGCGCGTTACGTGGGCGTGCACCTGATCGCGTTCGGCACGGCCACCCCCGCCGCCGACCACGCAAGGCTGGCCACACAAGGCTTCAATCCGCTCGAACCCGTGGCGCTCAGCCGCCTGATCGGCACGCCCGAAGGCGAGCAGCGCGCGCGCTTCACGGTCGTGCGCACCGCCGCCGGCACGATGGCGGAAGGCCGCGTGCAGTTCGTCGAGCAGATCACGCCCGAACATCTGTGGCAGAAGCGATGGCTCGCCCATGCGAACGGCGCCACGGCCTTGCGCCGCGTCGAGCTTTGCGTCGCCGATCCGGCCGAAGCGGTCGCGCGCTTTGCCCGCTACACCGGGCTTGTTGCCGGCAGCCATGAAGGGGTGCCGTCGCTCGCGACCGCGCGCGGCGAACTCGTGTTCCGCGATCCGGCCGCCATGCGCGCCTATCTGGGCATCGAACCGCCGTGCCTGCCCTGGATCGCCGGCTACGTGCTGGGCTGCGCCGATCTCGCGAAGGCGCCCGAGGGCCGCGAAGTCGCGAAGGGCCGCGTCGTGGCGCTCAGCGAAGCACTGGGTGGCGCCATGGTGTTCGAGGCTTAGACGTACTCGATCGGGATCAGCGACTCGGTCGGCGGGCGCGAGAGTTCGACGACGAAGGCAACGCGGTCGTCGACCAGGCGCAGCTCCTTGTTCGCCTTCACCGGCAGCGGGATGCCGGTCTTCTTGCAGTGCCGGATCAGGGCCTGCGCCAATGCCGCCGAATGGAACTCGACCGACACGGCGTCGGCGCCCTTCTTGCGGAAGAACAGCTTCACCGTGAAGGTCTCGCGGTCGATCGACAGCCGGGTCGCCTGGCCCGGCGGCAGCTTGGTGCCTTGCGTGCGCGCATGCTCGATCAGCGCCACGACAAGTTCGCGGTCGTCGAAGAACACGATGCGGTATTCGCTGGTCACGTCGGTCAAGGCCCCGGCGGCGGCTAATTCGAATAAGGGCGTCTTATAGACTTTCCGCGTCCGGGGCCACAACCCCGTCGGGAATGCTCAGAAGCGGTCCTTCGCACCCCGCACGGCGGCGAACACCGCGTCGGGCGAAGATCCGGCAAGCCCCATCGCCTGCGCCAGGCCCGCATCGTCGGCACGCAGGAACGGATTGGTGCGCTTCTCGAGGCCCAGCAGCGACGGCACGGTCGCAAGGCCCTGCGCGCGCGCCGCGTCCACGTCCTTCGCGCGCGCGACGAGATCGGCGTTGCCGCCATCGACCGACAGCGCGAATCGCGCGTTGCTCTGGGTGTATTCGTGCGCGCAATAGACCTGGGTGTCGTCCGGCAGGGCGCGCAGCTTGCCCAGCGAGTTCCACATCTGCGCCGGCGTGCCCTCGAACAGCCGGCCGCAGCCAAGTGCAAACAGCGTGTCGCCGCAGAACAGCGCCTTTTCGGCGGAAAACCAGAACGCGATATGGCCGCGCGTGTGGCCCGGCACGTCGAAAACCCGGGCGGCAGCCTCGCCCAGCCGGTACGTGTCGCCGTCGGCGACGGCCACGTCGATTCCCGGGATTCGGGCGGCATCGGCCTGCGGCCCGACGATCGTGCAGCCCCAGCGCTGCTTAAGCGCAAGATTTCCGCCGACATGGTCGTCGTGGTGATGGGTATTCAAGATATGGGTGAGGATGAAGCCCCGGGCGACCAGCCTTGCCTCGACCGGCTCGGCATCGGCCGGGTCGACGACGGCGACGGCCCCGGTCTCCGGCTCATGGACCAGCCAGATATAGTTATCCGTCCGGCAGGGGATACGTTCGATCTCGAGCATCGCACCATTGTATCGGAGAAGAGCCAACAGTTAATATGCCCGTCTTCGCGGAGAGACGCCTTGGCCCTGTTCAGCAGAAAAGAAAGCTTCGAAGTCCATTGCCTGAAGGAGAACCGCTGGGTCATCGAGACCAGCATTCCCAATCAGACGGAGGCCGAGGCCTACGCGCGCAAGCTGCTCGAAAAGAAAGAGATCCTCGGCGTCAAGGTCGTGCGCGAGCGCGAAGGGCGTTCGTCGAATACCGAGGCGATCGTCTTCACCAAGGTGAAGGAAAAGAAGGAAGAGAAGATCACGATCGGCCAGATCGACAGCGCGCCGGTCTGCCAGACCGCCGGCGAATGCTGCGAACTGCCCGCGCGCATGGCCCTCAACCGGCTCTTCCGCCAGTATCTCGACAAGCAGAACCTGACGCCCATCGAGATCCTGCACAATTACCGCGAGATCAAGCGCGTCCAGGATTCCGACTCGCTGATGACCAGTGCGGTCGGCCAGCTCGCCACGCTGCAGGCCGCCTCGGGGCCGGCGGCCGGCACCGTCATCCAGCGCCGCGACGCGCTCTACGGGTTCCTGGGCGAGCTCACCAAGCGCGCGAAGGATGTCGAGACCCTCCAGCTCCCGTCGATCAAGCAGATCGGCGTCGACCAGATGATCGCGAAGATCGCACCGCGCGCCGGCGACGATCCGGAGAACGCGAACTACCTGTTCCGCGTGGCGGTCAGCCGCGAGCTGATCGACATCCGCAGCTATCTTGGCAAGCTCGACCGCTCGCTGATGTGGGTCGAGGACAGCCAGGACGACGAGGCCGCGCGCCTGCTCGACGATTTCGTGTGCGACGTGCTGGGGACCAGCAGCG
Source organism: Tagaea sp. (assembly GCA_965279525.1). Lineage (GTDB taxonomy): Bacteria > Pseudomonadota > Alphaproteobacteria > CACIAM-22H2 > CACIAM-22H2 > Tagaea. The sequence goes on from CBDIIB010000005.1 coordinate 1,069,314, forward strand.
TCATCCAGGACCTGCTCGGCGAGCAGCCCAGCCTGATGGCCGCGGTCAGCAAGCTGCTCGATCTGGCGCAAGGGCGCTGGGAAGCCCCGCCGCCGGGTGCCGGCGGAGCCGCCGCTGCCGGCGGCGAGGAAGACCGCATGGCCAAGATCGGCCGGCTGATCGCCAGCGGCCGCCTGCCCAATTGCGGGCGCGTGCTGGTCGAGCGCGTGCGCCTGCAGCTTGCCGGCGCCAATCCGCTGGTGCGTTCCGATCCCGAGCAGGAAGTGCCGAGCTTCCGCCTGCTGCTCGACCGGCTGGTGCCGGACAACGACGCGATCTTCGGCGGCACCGACATGATCGACGCGCTCGTCCAGCGCAAGATGCGCATCCTCAACCGCGGCGGAGCCGCCGGCTACCGGGCGGCGGCGACCTGGATCTGCATGGTGATGCTCAATCCCGTGCGCAAGACGCGCTTCCTGATCGCGCTGACGCAGTCGCCGACCGGCCAGCAATATCCCGAGGAGACGTTCGGGCTGATCGACGACGTGCTGGTCAAGGTCGAGTCGATCTCCGACATCGTCAAGGCGCGCGTCCCGCCCAACGAGAAGATGGCCGGCATCACGCTGGTGTGGAACGAGATCCGCCGCGCCCCCCTGCCGCTCGAGCATGTCGAGCGCATCTGCACGCGCCTCGACGACCTGCTCGTCCATTTCGTCAAGTCCGAGCGCATCCTCGAGAAGATCGACGATCCGGCACGACCCCTGCGCATGCGCACGATGATGCTGATGAAGATGTGCCTGCCCACCTCGCTGCCGCCGGGCAAGGCGTCGAACCTGGCGCGCGAGATCATTGTGGGCATGCTCAAGCGCCAGAATTTCGAGAACGAGGTCGTGGCCGACATCGTCGACCCGGCCGAGAAGGCGCGCGCCCAGCGCGACCTGTTCGTGCTGATGCGCCAGGCCGGCTTCATGTGAACGACCAGGCGGCCGACGGCCCGGTCGCGCGCGCCGTCGCGCGCGGGACCGGCCGGCTGCTGGCGCGGCTGGGCTGGACATCCCTGCCCGAGTTCCCGCTCGCCAGCGGACGGCGGGCCGACCTGCTTGCCCTTTCGGAAGATTCGCGCGTGCTGGTCGTCGAGATCAAGTCGTCGGCCGCCGATTTCCGGTCCGACCGCAAATGGGCCGAATATCTCGACTGGTGCGACCTGTTCGCCTTCGCGGTTCCCGCCGATTTCCCGGTGGCCCTGCTGCCGCCCGAAGCCGGCCTGATCGTCGCCGACGCCTACGATGCGGTCATCGCGCGCGAATTCCGGATCCTGCCGAAGCTCGTGCCCGCGCGGCGCAAGGCGCTGGTGCTGCGCTTCGCGAAGCTGGCCGGCCAGAGATTGCACCGGCTGGCGGACCCCGACGGGATGCGGGAAATCCCGTCCTGAGCGGCGCTTGCCGCGCGCGAAGCGGCAGCGCTAGGGTGGCAGGCATCCTAGGAGACATACGGATCATGCAAGACACACCGCGCCCGCATGTCGGGCTTGCGACGTTCCTCGTGCGCCTGTGGCGCCTGACCCGACCCTACTGGTTCGCCGAGGACCGCTGGGCCGCGCGCGGCCTGTTCGCGGTCGTGCTCGCGCTCACGATCGGCGGCGTCTATCTCGAGGTGCTGTTCAATTCGTGGAACAACGAATTCTACAACGCGCTGCAGGAGAAGGACGAGGCGACGTTCTGGACGCAGTTCGGCGTGTTCGGCTGGCTGGCCGTGCTGTTCATCGCGAACTTCGTCGCCACGCGCTATTTCAGCCTGTGGCTCCAGATCCGCTGGCGCGCGTGGCTGACGAAACGCTATGTCGACAGCTGGCTCACGGCCCGCGCCTATTACCGCTTCCAGGTGACCGGCGCCGAGACCGACAACCCCGACCAGCGCATCGCCGACGACGTGCGGCTGTTCGTTTCGACGACGCTGGGGCTGGTCACGCAGCTCATCAACGCGGTGCTGACGCTCGCGGCGTTCCTCACCATCCTGTGGGGCCTGTCGGGCGACTTCACGATGACGCTATTCGGCACCGAGATCGCGATTCCGGGCTACATGGTGTGGTTCGCCCTCGTCTATGCCGTGCTCGGCACGTGGCTCACGCATCTGGTGGGAAAGCCGCTCGTCCCGCTCAACTACGCCCAGCAGCGCTACGAGGCGGATTTCCGCTTCGCGCTCGTCCGTCTGCGCGAGAATGCCGAGCAGGTGGCGCTCTATGGCGGCGAGGGGCGCGAGCGCGAGAACTTCCTGCGCCGCTTCGCGGGCGTGGCATCCAACTGGTACGCGCTGATGTGGGCGGGGCTGAAGCTCAACCTGTTCACCAGCCTGTTCGGGCAGCTTGCCATCGTTTTCCCGTTCATCGTCGCGGCCCCACGCTATTTCTCGGGCGCCATGCAGCTGGGCGGGCTGATGCAGACCGCCTCCGCCTTCGGCCAGGTGCAGGGTGCCTTGTCGTTCTTCGTGCAGGCCTATTCGCAGCTCGCCGACTGGAAATCGGTCGTCGACCGGCTGCTCGATTTCGAGGCCGCGGTCGCGGCGGCCGAAGCCGCCGCGCGCGTGTCCCCGCTCGTCGAGGAAACGTCGAAGGACGGGACGCTCGCCATCGACGGCGTCGATGTCGGCCTGCCGGGCGGGGCCACGCTGATCGCGGGTGCGACCGCGCGCGTTGCACCGGGGGCGCGCATCCTGCTGACCGGCGATTCAGGCTCGGGCAAGAGCACGCTGTTCCGCGTGTTCGCCGGCATCTGGCCGTTCGGCCGCGGCAAGATCGCGATGCCGGAACGCACCGGCATCCTGTTCTTGCCGCAGAAACCCTACATGCCGATCGGCAGCTTGCGCGAAGCGCTGCTCTATCCGCATGCCGGCGGGGCCGACGACGCCACGCTCAGCGCCACGCTCGAAGACGTGCGCCTGCCAGATCTTGCCGGCCGGCTCGACGAGGTGGCGCACTGGGGCCAGCGCCTGTCGCCGGGCGAGCAGCAGCGCCTCGCGGTGGGGCGCGCACTTCTCGCCAAGCCCGCCTTCCTGTTTCTCGATGAGGCGACGGCGGCATTGGACGAAGCGACCGAAGCGCATGTCTATGCGTTGCTGGCCGAACGCCTGCCGCACACGGCCATCGTCAGCATCGGCCACCGGCCGGGGCTGAAGGCCTTCCACACGGCGTTCTGGCACGTGACGAAGTCGCCGGCGGGGCCGGCTAAGCTGGCGGTGGCCTAGGGCGCCTGCATTACGACGAAATTGAACGTCGTGCGCGGAACGAAACCGAGCCGCTCGTAGAGCGTGCGCGCCGAAGGGTTGTCGGCATAGAGATGCAGGAACGGCCGCTCGCCGCGCGCGGCAATGCTTGCCATCAGCGATTTGACCAGTGCGAGCGCATGGCCCTTGCCGCGAAAGTCGGGATGGACGCACACCGCGCTTATCTCGGTGAAGCCCGCGGGCCGCATGCGTTCGCCCGCCATCGCCGCAAGCCGTGCACCGGCGCGGATGCCGATATAGCGGCCAAGCTCGTGCGTGCGCGAAAAGAACGGACCGGGCTTGGTCAGCGCGGTCAGCTCCAGCATTTCAGGCACGTCGGCGGGCCCGAGCGTTTGGGGCGCGAAGGCGGGATCGGCGGCGGGCAAGTCGGTCGCGATCATCTGCAGGATCCGCGCGGCGGCCCGGATCTCGAGCCCGTCGACCGGGGCGGGATCGGTCCCGTCGGGATAGAGCAGACCGACCGGGCCCGTACCCGCGACGTCGCGCAGTTCGCGACGTGCTGCCGGCGTTTCCTCGAGGAACGCCGCGAACGGCGAGATCTCGGCGGGATAGCGCAGCACGGTTTTCCCGCGCAGTGCCAGATGGCGGTGGCCGGTCTTGAGCGCGGCCAGGATCGGCTGGTCGAGTGCGGCGGTCTGTTCGGGAGAAAGGCGGATCATGCGGTCGGAAAATACCATGCACGACCGGGCAGGCCAGTTCGAAATGAAAGACTACAATCGTGGCGCGTGGACCGCCATCCGGTCTGCGAAGCCCTTCAATTCGAATTCGCCAAGGGCGCGCAGCGGTCCCTCGACGAGGGCAGCGAAGTCGCCCGACATCACGATGGGCTCTTCGAGGGCGCCGCACAGCTTCTCGATGCGCGCGAGCAGGTTGACGTCGCGCCCGATGATCGTGAAGTCGAGCCGGTCGCCCGCACCGATGTTTCCATACGCGACCTCGCCGACATGCAGCGCCATGCCCACGCGTCCGCCGCCGGCATCGTCGGACGCCAGCGCGGCTTTCGCCGCCGCAAGTGCGGCGGCACAGGCGGCCTTCGCATCGCGCGCGTCGGTGATCGGAAAGATGGCGAGCACGCCGTCGCCCATGAATTTCAGCACTTCGCCGCCCTCGGCCACGATGGCCGGTACGACGCGGTCGAGATAGGCGTTGATCGCGGCGACCGTCGCCTCGGGTGTGCCGGCGTTGGCGAGCACCGTGAAGCCGCGCAGGTCGCTGACGAACAGGGCCGCGCGGATGCGCTTCACGTCGCCGCGCCTTATGGCGCCCTTGAGGATGCGCTCGGCGGGCTCCGAGCCCACATAGGCCTTCAGGATTTCCGACCACATGCGGTGGACGGCCTGGATGTTCATCACCGCGGCGAGGGTCGGGCGGATCGCGCGCAGCAGGGCGAGGTGTGCGGGCGAGAAACCACCCGGCTCGCGCGTGGAATAGGAAATGCCGTTCAGCGGCTCGTTGCGGAACTTGAGCGGCATCATCAGGTAGTGGGTGTGGCCATCGTCGCGAAGTCCCGGCAGCAGGTCGTATTTCTCGATTTCCGGATCGTCGAGGTAGCGCTCGAACTCGGCGCCGGTTTCCTGCAGCACGTCGACGGAGTAGATTTTCGTCGCGTGCGTGATGACGGGATCGTCGAACGTGGCGCGGCGCAGGCGCATGTCGCTGCCCTGCTCCCACACGCGCATGGCGCCCACGAAGCGCGGATGCAGCGTCTCGACGATCGAGGCGACCCGCGCGACCGGCACGCCTTCGGCCAGCAGCTTGCCGGCAAGCTGCTCGATCAGCACGCCCATGTCGGGAAGATGGGCCGCTTCTTCGAGCAGCCAGTCGATGACGCGGTTGGCATCCATGTTCAGCGCCCTTTGAGCCAGAGGACGAGACCCGGCAGGCCGGCAGCGATCTGCGTCAGCCCGAAGGCGACCGATAGCGCGAGGGCTTCGCCCGCCGGCACGCCGACCAGCGCAAATCCTGCCACGGCTGCCCCTTCGCGCACACCCCAGCCGGCGAGCGAGATCGGCAGCGTGGTCAAGAGCACGATGGGCGGGACAAGGACCAGGCACGCCGCGAAGCCGGCCGCGATGCCCAATGCCTGCGCCAGCAGCCACATCGTCGCGATCACGCCCAGATGCACGGCCACCGCCAGCGCCACGATGTCGGGCCGCAAAAGCGCCGCGCGCAGGTCGCCGGCCAGCGCGGTGGCGAAACTCACGATCCGGCCCGGCGCGAACCGGCTCAGCAGGTGGCGCTCGGCGAGCGCCAGCAGGCCGAGGCCGGACAGCGTTCCGGCCACGAGCGCGCCGAGGAGGATGAGCAGGGCGGGATCGGGTGCCACTGTCGCCGTCAGCGGCAGGCACAGGGCGATGATCGCGACCAGCACGACGAGTGCCGTACCCCGGTCGACCAGCACGCCGCTGGCGGCGCGCGTGGCCGGCAGGCCGCGGCGTGCCGCAAGGGCGGCGCGCACGGCATCCCCGCCGATGGCCGAGGGCAGCGTCTGGCTGAAGAACTGGCCGATCAGCGCAAGCTCGATGGCATCGCGCACGCCAAGGGGTGCCTCGATGGCCTGCTGGATGCGTGCCCAGCGCACGGCCGCGACGAGAAGCTGGGCCGCAAAAGCGCCGAGTGCTGCCAGCGTCCAGCCCGCATCGGCGGCACCAAGGCGTGCGCCAAGCGGTGCAAGATCGACGCGCGCGGCAAGCCAGGCGATCAGGCCAAGCGAGACCGCGAGCTTCAGGGAAAAGACGAGGAGCTTTTTCAAGGGGGCGACCGGTCCCGAACATGGCGGCTGGCGGGACCGGACGCAAGACTTGACGAAAGCGGCCGCCCGACGGACTCATAGGCAAAGCGGAGTACCCACGAAGCATGTTCCGAGCACTCCTACTCGAACGGCAGGACGGCAAGTTCAGCGCGAAGATCGCGTCACTCGAGGATTCGGCGCTGCCCGAAGGCGACGTGACGGTCGCGGTCGCGTATTCGTCGCTGAATTACAAGGACGGCCTTGCCATCGCCGACAAGGGCAAGATCGTGCGCAGCTTCCCGATGGTGCCGGGCGTCGATTGGGCCGGCACGGTCGAAAGCTCGACGTCGACGTCGTTCAAGCCCGGCGACCGCGTGATCCTGACCGGCTGGGGCGTGGGCGAAAACTACTGGGGCGGCATGGCCGAGAAGGCGCGCGCCAAGGCCGAATGGCTCGTCAAGCTGCCGGCCGGCACCGACGAGAAATGGGCCATGTCGATGGGCACGGCCGGCCTGACCGCGATGATGTGCGTGCATGCGCTCGAAGCCAACGGCATGCGACGCGAGCGCGAGGTGCTGGTGACCGGGGCTGCCGGCGGCGTGGGGTCCATCGCCGTGGCACTGCTCGCCAAGCTTGGCCACAAGGTCGTGGCCTCCACCGGGCGGCGCGAACTCGACGCCTATCTCAAATCGCTGGGTGCCACGTCGGTCATCGACCGCGCCGAACTTTCCAGACCCGGCCGGCCGCTCGAAAGCGAGCGCTGGGGCGCCGCGATCGACACGGTCGGCTCGACGACGCTGGCCGGCGTGCTCGCCGGCATGGCGCGGCGCGGTGCCGTCGCCGCATGCGGACTTGCCGGCGGGGCGGACCTTCCGACCACGGTGATGCCGTTCATCCTGCGCGGCGTGCGCCTGATCGGCATCGATTCGTCGCAATGCCCGATGGCCGAGCGCGAGGCCGCCTGGCGCAAGCTCGCAGCCTTGCTGCCTGACGGCCTGCCCGGCGAAGCGCTCGCCGTGTGCGGCCTCAACGACCTGCGCCACCGCGCCGACGACATCGTCGCCGGCCGGATCAAGGGCCGCACGATCGTGGACGTGAAGAAGTAGATCATGGATCGCGATCGCGAAAATTCCGACGGCCCTTCCCAGCGCCAGCTGCGCGTGGGCGAGGCGCTGCGCCGGGCACTTACGGAAGTTTTGCTCGACGGGCATTTCCGCGATCCCGACCTGCAGGGCGTATCGATCACCGTCAGCGAAGTGCGCGCGACCCCCGACCTCAAGCACGCGACCGCGTTCGTCACCACGCTGGGCGGCGGCAATGTCGAGACGGCGATCACGGCGCTGGGCCGGGCACGCGCCTATATCCGCCACGAGATCGCGCGGCGCGTGGATCTGCGCCAGGCGCCCGAATGGCATTTCCGGCGCGACACCGCGTTCGAGCATGCCGAGAAGATCGACCGCGCCTTCCGCGACCCTAAGGTCGCGATGGACGTGAGCGTTCCGCCGCCGCCAGCGCCCAAGCGCAAGCCGCGCAAGAAGTGAGCGGGAAGTCGACGCGCGAGAAGGTCGACGGCTGGGTCATCCTCGACAAGCCGGTCGGCCCGTCCTCCACGCAGGCGCTGGGCCGCGTGAAGCGGATCTTCAACGCGGCCAAGGGCGGGCATGCCGGCACGCTCGACCCGCTCGCCTCGGGCGTGCTGCCCATCGCGTTGGGCGAAGCCACCAAGACGCTGGCGCACTTCGCCGACGGCACGAAGGAATACGAGTTCACGGTCCGCTGGGGGATCGCCACGGCCAGCGACGATGCCGAGGGCGCGGTCACGGCCACCAGCGATGCCCGCCCGGCGCAGGGCTCCATTGCGGCGGCCCTGCCTGCCTTCACGGGCGAGATCGACCAGACCCCGCCGGTCTATTCGGCGATCAAGATCGAGGGGATGCGCGCCTATGCTCTTGCCCGGGCCGGCGAGGAAGTCGCGATGAAATCGCGCAAGGTGCTGATTCACAAGCTGGAACTGCTTGAAATGCCGTCGCCGGACGAGGCCCGCCTGCGGCTTTCCTGCGGCTCCGGCACCTATGTGCGCAGCCTGGCGCGGGACCTGGCGGTCGCCTTGGGCACCGTCGGGCATGTCACGGCGCTGCGCCGGACGGCGGTGGGCCGGTTCCGCATCGAATCGGCTATTTCACTGGAAAAGCTGGAGGGCTTTGGGCATAGTCCCGCCCGCTTTGGGGCCCTCGCCCCGGTCGAGACCGTGCTGGACGACATCCCGGCTCTGGCCCTGACCGCGGAAGAAGCCGCTGCCCTTCGACAGGGACGCGTCTTGCGAGACCCCCGCGCGGAACATTCCCCGCCCGAGCCCGGCACGCTGGCTGTCTTCACCGACGGCAAGCTCGTCGCACTCGCCGAGGGGGGCGACGGTTTTCTCCGTCCCGCGCGCGTCTTCAACCTCTAGGGTCCAAGGAGTGACCGATGTCGATGAACGCCGAGCGCAAGAGCGCGATCGTATCCTCGTACGCCATCAAGAAGGGCGATACGGGTTCCCCGGAAGTGCAGGTCGCCCTGCTGTCCGAGCGTATCAAGGAGCTCTCCGAGCACCTGACGACGCACAAGAAGGATTTCCATTCGCGCCGCGGCCTGCTGATGATGGTCGGCCAGCGTCGTGCCCTGCTCGACTATCTCAAGCGCAAGGACACCAAGCGCTACGAGACGCTGATCGGGCGCCTCGAGCTGCGCCGCTGAAGCCGGCCGCTTGAAGCCCATCGCTTGAAGACTGCAATCCCGAACGACGCGCCGCGCATGCACCCGAGGCGGGTGCCGGTGCGGCGCGTCTTCGTTTCCGACCCTTCAGAACCAAATCCCCGCGCGGCGGTCCATCGTACGACGCCGCGCATCGATAATCCGACGTCCCGAAAAACTGGGGCGGTGTCGGTTGGGGCGAGTGCCATCCGGGCATTCGCGACCGGCACCACGTCGCGCGCATCAACGGGTGCGCGCCGGCGGGTCCGTACGCGGCAAGAAAGAGAGTAGAAAAATGTTCGATGTCGTTCGCAAGGAAATGATGTGGGGCGGGCGCAAGCTCATCCTCGAAACCGGCAAGGTCGCGCGTCAGGCCGACGGCGCCGTCATGGCGACGTATGGCGACACGGTCGTGCTGTGCACGGTCGTCGGCGCCAAGTCCGCCAAGCCCGGCCAGGACTTCTTCCCCCTGACCGTCCACTACCAGGAGAAGACCTTCGCCGCGGGCAAGATCCCCGGCGGCTTCTTCAAGCGCGAAGGCCGCCCGACCGAGAAGGAGACGCTGACCTCGCGCCTCATCGACCGTCCGGTCCGTCCGCTGTTCCCCGAGGGCTTCCGCAACGAAGTGCAGGTCATCGCGACCGTGCTGAGCCACGATCTCGAGAACGATCCCGACATCGTCGCGATGGTCGGCTGCTCGGCGGCGCTCACGATCTCGGGCATCCCGTTCATGGGCCCGATCGGTGCGGCACGCGTCGGCGTGTTCGGCGGCGAATTCAAGATCAACCCGCTGCAGACCGAGATGGCCACCTCGGACCTCGACCTCATCGTCGCCGGCACCAAGGACGGCGTGCTGATGGTCGAATCGGAAGCCAAGGAGCTGACCGAGGAAGTGATGCTCGGCGCCGTGACGTTCGGCCACAAGTCGTTCCAGCCGGTCATCGACATGATCATCAGCCTCGCCGAGACGGCCGCCAAGGACCCGTGGCCGCTGGTTCCGGCCTCGCCCGCCGTCGCCTCGGTCAAGTCGAAGCTCGCCGCGTTCTCGGCCGATCTCGCCAAGGCCTACACCGATCCGGTCAAGTTCGCGCGCCGCGACAAGGTTTCGGCCATCAAGAAGGCAGCCGCCGAGAAGTTCAAGGACATCCCCGAAGAAGCCGCCGTGTTCGGCGCGCAGTTCGAGGAGCTCGAGGCCAAGGTCGTGCGCGACGCGATCCTCGACACGGGCCGGCGCATCGACGGCCGCGACACGAAGACCGTCCGTCCGATCGTGACGGAAGTGGGCTTCCTGCCGCGCACGCACGGCTCGGCGCTGTTCACCCGCGGCGAGACCCAGGCCGTCGTCGTGACGACGCTGGGTACGGGCGACGACGAGCAGATCATCGACGCGCTCGAGGGCGAATACCGCGAACACTTCATGCTGCACTACAACTTCCCCCCCTACTCGGTGGGTGAAGCCAAGCGCATGGGCTCGCCCGGCCGTCGCGAAATCGGCCACGGCAAGCTCGCCTGGCGCGCGATCCGTCCGCTGCTCCCGCCCAAGGACAAGTTCCCCTACACGATCCGCGTCGTGTCGGAGATCACCGAGTCCAACGGTTCGTCGTCGATGGCCACGGTCTGCGGCTCGTCGATGTCGCTGATGGACGCCGGCGTCCCGCTGCCGCGCCCGGTCGCCGGCATCGCGATGGGTCTCATCAAGGAAGACCGCGCCTTCGCCGTGCTCACCGACATCCTCGGCGACGAGGACCATCTCGGCGACATGGACTTCAAGGTCGCCGGCACGGAAAAGGGCGTCACGGCGCTCCAGATGGATCTCAAGATCACGTCGATCGACGAGAACATCATGAAGATCGCGCTCGGCCAGGCCAAGGACGGCCGCCTGCACATCCTGGGCGAGATGGCCAAGGGCCTGCACGATCCGCGCTCGGAAGTCTCGAAGAACGCGCCGCGCATCACGACCTTCACGGTTCCGAAGGACAAGATCCGTGAAGTCATCGGCACGGGCGGCAAGGTCATCCGCGAGATCGTCGAAGTCACGGGCTGCAAGATCGACATCGAGGACGACGGCACGATCAAGGTCGCCTCGGTTTCCGAAGAGAACGCCAAGAAGGCGATCGACTGGATCAAGGGCATCGTGTCGGAGCCCGAGATGGGCGCCATCTACACCGGCAAGGTCGTCAAGATCATGGACTTCGGCGCCTTCGTGAACTTCATGGGCTCGAAGGACGGTCTGGTCCACATCTCGGAGCTGGCCCCGCGCCGCGTCGAGAAGACCGGCGACATCGTCAAGGTCGGCGACAGCGTCAAGGTCAAGCTGATCGGCTTCGACGACCGCGGCAAGGTCAAGCTGTCGATGCGCCGCGTCGACCAGGCGACCGGTGCGGACATCTCCGACCAGTTCGACAAGAAGCCCAACCCCGCCGAGTAAGGGCGGCCACGGCCGAAACGACCCGAACCCCCCGCCGGACACGGATTCCGGCGGGGGGTTTTTCTTTCAAGGACACGCAATGCAAGCCAATCCTCCCCGCATCGTCGGCCACCGCGGCGCCAAGGCCGTCACGCCGGAGAACACGCTCGTCGCGTTCCGCCGCGCGCACGAAGACGGGGCAAGCTGGGTCGAGTTCGACGCCAAGCTGACGAAGGACGGCCACGTCATCATCCTGCACGACGCCACGCTCGAGCGGACGACCGACGGCAAGGGCAACGTCGCGGACCGCACGCTGGCCGAGCTCAAGGCGCTCGACGCCGGCAAGTGGTTCGCCCCCGAGTTCGCCGGCGAGCGCATCCCCACGCTGGTCGAATCGATGGCGCTGTTCATGGAACTGGGCATGGGCTTCAACATCGAGGTCAAGCCGTGCCCCGGCCGCGAGGCCGAGACCGCGCGCGCTTGCTGCGAACTGATCGACCGCCACTGGCCGAAGACGGCACCCGTGCCCGTATTGTCGAGCTTCAAGCGCGCGTCGCTGGAAGCCGCACGCGACGCCGCCCCGCATATCCCGCGCGGCTATCTGGCCGAGGAACTCGGCAAGACGTGGCGGGCCGACGTCGAAGCGCTGGGCTGCGTTGCCGTGCATCCGGGCTGGAAGCTGCTGACCCGCCAACAGGTGCGCGACATCAAGGCCGCGGGCCTGAAGGCGCTGGTGTGGACGGTCAACGAACCCGAACGCGCGCGCGAGCTGGTCGCGTGGGGCGTGGACAGCATCATCACCGACGATCCCCGGGCGGTCGGGGCCGCATTCGCCGTCGCCTGACGGGTGCATTCGCTTTGCGGTTTCTGCAAGGCGTGAGGATGATCAGCGGAAGACGCCGGCCTCGATGCTCTTGAACGACCGCGCGAGATCCGCGAGCAGCCGCTTGGCGGCACTGCCGAGCGTGCGCGAGCGGCGGCGGCACAGGCACATCCGCGTATCGGTCTTTTCGGCACCCGCGAGATCGACCATCACGAGACGTTCTTCCGAGCGCGTGCCGTGCAGCGTCAGCTCCGGAACAATGGCCGCCCCCACGCCCGACAGCGCGTAAGCCTTCAGGGCCGCGATCGAATTGACGGTGAGCTGCGGCTGCATGCCGGCCATCGCGTCGGGCAGCAGCGAATTGAACGCGAGCCGGCTCGAATACGAGGCCGGCAGGGCCGCGAAGGGCACGGCGGCAAGCTCCGTGGCGTCGATGCGCCGGCGCGTGGCGAGCGGGTGGTTCGGGCTCACCAGCACCGCGACGCGGTTGCCGCGCTCGGCGACGATCTCGATGTCGGCGTGTCGCGGCACCGTGAGGATCAGGGCGAAGTCGCCGCTGTCCTCGACGAGTGCGCGCTCGGCCTGCCGGCCGGCAGCGACCACGACGTCGAACTTCACGTTCGGATAGAGCCCCGCCGTCCGCACGACCTGGGGCATCAGGAAGTGCTCGACGAGCGACTGCGACACGAAGACCTTCACGGTGCCGCGTTCAGTCGAGTCCGCGTCGTCGATGTCGGTGGCGAGGCGCTCCATGCGCGCGATCATGTCGCGCGCGGCCGCCACCACGAGGTAGCCCGCATCGGTCGGCCGCATGCCGCGCGAGTGGCGCTCGAACAGCCGGCAGCCGAGTTCGTGCTCGAGCTGGGCGATCTTCCGGCTGAGCGACGGCGAGGTGAGGTTCGCGAGCTGTGCCGCCGCGACGGTCGAGCCGTGGTCGGCGATCAGCACGACGTAGCGCAGCACTTCGAGCGGCAGCCGGGGCAGCACCCCGACGATCTTGGATCGACCCATTGCAGCTCCGTCGGCATTTCGATCCGGTTTGCAGGATCTGCAAACCTCTTGTGAACATACGCTAGTTGTCAACCGGGGTCACCGAACCGATTTTCGACGAAGCCGTCACAAGAATATTGGGAGGAAAACCATGACCCGCTTTTCCGGCATCCTGTCCGCCCGCGCCGCGGCCGGGCTCGGCCTCGCCGCAGCTCTGGCGTTCGGCACCCCGACCACCCCCGCTCTCGCCCAGGGCAAGCAGCCTGCGGGACCGATCGACATCTCGGTCGGCGCCAGCCCCGGCGGCTCGCCGGACGTCGTGATGCGCTTCGTCGCCAAGGTCATCGCCGACGAGAAGATCACGTCGGTCCCGATCGTCATCCAGAACCGGCCCGGCGGCTCGGGCGCGACCAGCTACAACCACGTGCTCGGGCGCAGCGGCGACCAGAACCTCGTGCTGACGCTCAACCAGTCGAGCTTCACGACGCCGATGATGCAGGGCACGCCGTCGGTCCTCGACCGTCTCGTGCCGGTCGCCGACTTCATCCAGTCCGACCTCGTGTTCCTTGTGCGCCCCAACGCGCCCTACCAGAACCTGCAGGGCTTCATGGCGGCGGCGAAGGCCGCCCCCCGCCAGATCCGCATCGCCGGCGCGCAGGCCGGCGGCACCGACCATCTGGCGACGGCGCTGTTCATGAAGGCGGGCGGCGTGCAGCTCACCTACGTTCCCTTCGACAGCGGCTCGGTCGCGCTCTCGACCTTCATGGGCGGCAATGTCGAGGGCGTCTTCGCCACCCTCGAGGAAGGCGTGCCGCTGATCAGCACCGGCCGTGCCAAGCCGCTGGCCGTGCTCGCGGCCCAGCGCCGGACCGAGCCGGAGTACAAGGACGTCCCGACCGCCAAGGAACAGGGCTACGACATCGAGTTCGGCCAGTCCTGGGGCATGGCGCTGCCGGGCGGCGTCGATCCGCAGGTCGCAGTGTGGTGGGACGGCGTGATGCGCAAAGTCGTCGCGTCCAAGCAGTGGCAGGACTCGGTCAAGTCGAAGTTCCAGCGCAGCGAGTACTACGGCCTCGACCGCATCAAGGCGCGTCACGCGGAGCTCGCCAAGCTCTACGGCGACCTGATGCGCGACGTCGGACTGGCGAAGTGAGGCAACGGGCGGCGGTACGACGCGAAGGTCCGCCATGCGGCTGAGCGTCGCCGTCGCCGCCTTTGCGGTCCTGGGCGTGTCGGCGACGGTCGTCGCCGACACCGCCCATCTCGACGTCTGGGACGGCTTCACGGCCGGGCCTGCCTTTTTCCCGCTCCTCGTCGGCGTCGGTGCGGCCGGGCTCGCGGTGGCATTGCTCGTCCAGATCTTTCAGGGGCGCGATGCGCCGCTGGCCGAGGGATGGCCCGAAGGTCCGGGCCTGCGCCGGGTCGCTTCCGTCTACGCCACACTGGTCGCGTTCGCGCTGCTGGTTCCGGTCGCCGGCATGCTCGCGGCGGCGGCGGCGATGGTCGCCTTCATCACCGTGGTCATCCTGCGCCGCCCCGTGATCACGGGCCTCGGTGCGACGGCCGCCAGCGTCGCGTTCCTGTGGCTGGTGTTCGCACGCTGGCTGGCTTTGCCGCTGCCCAAGGGCCCGTGGGGATTCTAGATCCGGCATGGAAAATCTCGACCTCCTCTGGCAGGGCTTCGCCGTCGCGACGACGCCGGCCAACCTGTTCTTCCTCGTCCTCGGCGTGGTGCTCGGCCAGATCATCGGCGCGCTGCCGGGAATCGGGCCGGCGGCCGGCATGGCGCTGCTGCTGCCCTTCACCTATTCGATGGCGCCGGTCTCCGGCGTCATCATGCTTGCCGGCATCATGTATGGCGGCATGTATGGCGGGACGCTGACCTCGGTCCTCGTCAACGTGCCCGGCGAATCGTCGAGCCTGATGACCGCCGTCGACGGCCACCAGCTCGCCCGCAAGGGCCGCGCGGGGGCCGCCCTCAGCGTCGCGGCCATCGGTTCGTTCGTCGCCGGCATCGCGTCGGTGACCGCACTGGTGTTCGTCGCACCGCCGCTCAGCGAGTTCGCCCTCAATTTCAGCTCGCCCGAGTATTTCCTGCTCGCGGCACTGGGCATCTGCGCCACCGCCAGCCTCGGCAGCGCCTCGGCGGTCAAGGCACTGCTCGCCGCCGCGGTCGGCCTGACGATCGCGCTGGTCGGCGTCGATCCGATCGTCGGCATGCCGCGCCTGACCTTCGGCGTGTCGCAGCTGATCGAGGGGATCGACTTCCTGCCGGTGGCGATCGGCCTGTTCGGGATCGCCGAGATCCTCGCGTCGCTCGAACGCGTGCATGCCATCCAGCCGATCCGCACGCGCCTGCGCGACATGTGGATCACCGCCGAGGAATGGACGGACAGCCGCTTCGCGATCGTGCGGGGGACCCTGGTGGGGTTCATCGTCGGCGTCATGCCGGGGGCGGGGCCGACGATCGCGTCGATGATGGCCTACGTCACCGAACGGCGCTTCAGCCGCAAGCCCGAGCGCTTCGGCAACGGCGCCATCGACGGTCTCGCGGCGGCGGAATCGGCGAACAATTCGGCCGCACAGAGCGCGCTTGCACCCATGCTCGCCCTCGGCATCCCCGGCTCGACGAGCACCGCGGTCCTGCTGGCGGCCCTGATCCTGCTCGGCATCCGGCCCGGACCCGGGCTGATGACCGAGCAGCCCGACCTCGTCTGGGGGCTGATGGCCAGCATGTTCCTGGGCAATCTCGTGCTGCTGGTGATCAACCTGCCGCTCGCACCCCTCTTCGCCTCCTTGCTGCGGATCCCCTACGCCTATCTGGCGCCGGCGATCCTCGCGGTCTCGCTGTTCGGCGCGTATTCGAGCTCGCTCAGCCTGTTCCCCGTGATCGTGGCGCTGATCTTCGGCGCCGTGGGCTGGCTGATGATCAAGCTCGATTTTCCCCGTGCACCGCTTGTCCTCGCCCTCGTGCTTGCACCGCTGCTGGAAAGCTCGCTGCGCCAGTCGCTGCTGCTGTCGCTCGGCAGCCCCGCGATCTTCGTCGAGCGGCCGATCTCCGCGATCCTGTCGTGCGCGCTTGTCGCGACCCTCGTCTGGCCGGCCGTCGCGGCGTTCCGCCGCCGTCGCGCGCGCGCCGCCATCACCTGAAAGGCCGACCGATGTCGTACATCTCGCTCCTCAGCGGCGGCGCCGCCCACGGCCTGGTGAGGTCGCTCGCCGACGCGTTCTCGGCCGAAACCGGCACGCAAGTGCGCGGCGAGTTCGGTGCCGTCGGTGCCATGCGCGAGAAGCTGGGTGCCGGCCACGCCGCCGACATCGTGATCCTGACGCGCCCGATCGTCGACGACCTCATGCGGCTGGGCACTGTCCTTGGCGACACGGTCGCCGATCTCGGCCGGGTACGCACGGCGGTCGCCGTGCGCACCGGCGATGCCGTTCCCGACATCGGCACAGCCGAAGCGCTGCGCGCGGCACTGCTTGCCGCCGACGAGATCCATTTTCCCGATCCCGCACTCGCCACCGCCGGCATCCACTTCGCGAAGATCCTCGAACGGCTCGGCATCGCGGCTTTGGTCGCGGGCGCCAGGCGCGTGCATCCCAACGGGTCGACCGCCATGCGGGCATTGGCCGCCTCGACGGCACGCAACCCCCTCGGCTGCACGCAGGCGACCGAGATTCTCGACACGCCGGGTGCCGTCTTCGTCGGCCCCCTTCCCGATCCGCTGGCGCTCGAGACCGTCTATACGGCAGCAGTGTGCAGCGACACCCGCAATGCGGCGGAAGCCCGGTCCTTCGTGGAACGGCTCACCGGCACGCTCAGCGTGTCGCAGCGCCGGCATTGTGGATTCGAATAGGCCGGCTCACGCCACCGGCAGGTAGACCGTGAAGGTCGTGCCGCGGCCGATCTCGCTTTCGATATCGAGCGTGCCGCGATGGCGGTTGACGATGTGCTTGACGATGGCAAGCCCGAGCCCCGTCCCGCCCATGTCGCGCGATCGGCCGGCATCCACGCGGTAGAAGCGCTCGGTCAGGCGCGGCAGGTGTTCGCGCGCGATGCCCTCGCCGTCGTCGGCCACGCGGATCTCGACATAGCTTTTCGCGCGCGCCACGAAGCCCGGCGGCAGGGAAGCCGCGGGTCGGGCGGCCACGCGCACGGTGCCACCGGCACGCCCGTACTTGATCGCGTTGTCGACCAGGTTCTGGAACACCTGCGCAAGCTGGTCGCCGTCGCCGGTGACCGGCGGCAGGTCGGCGGCGATGTCGACCGCGATGGCCGTACCCTTCTCCTTCGCCGCGATGGCAAGCGCGTCGAGCGTGCCGGCAAGGATGCGCCCGGCATCCACGCGCGTCGCCGGCGGCGTGTGCTCGGCTTCCTCGATCTTGGACAGCGACAGCAGGTCCTTGACGATGCGCGTCATGCGCGCGGTCTGCGTGCCCATGATGGCAAGGAAGCGTTCGCGCGCGTCGGCATCGTCGCGCGCCGGCCCCTGCAGGGTCTCGATGAAGCCGACCAGCGTGGCGAGCGGCGTGCGCAGCTCGTGGCTGACATTGGCGACGAAGTCGCGCCGCATGCGCTCGGCCTGCCGGACCGAGGTCACGTCGGCGATCGCGAGCAGGGCGGCGGGCCGCGATCCCACGCCGCGCGGCAGCGGGACGGCGCGCACGCGCAATGCCCGCTCGACGGACCCGGCCAGGTGCACGTCGACCGCATCGGGATAGCCGCCTTCGAGGGCAAGGACGAGCGCATCGAGGACACCGGGATCGCGCAGATAGGCAAGGAGCGGCTTTTCCTCCAGCCCGTCGCCGAACAGGGCACGCGCGGCGGTGTTCGCGCGCGCGATCTGCTCGTCGGCGTCGATCTGCAGGATCGCATAGGGAAGTGCGTCGACGATCGATTCGAGGGCCGCCTCGCTCGCCATCGGCTGCACGCGCTCGGGCAGGGCGCGTTCGAGGCGCGCGACCGCCTCGGCGAGCGGAGCGGTCGGCCCATCCTCGGCCGACAGCGCCATCGCGTCCGGGGGTTCGCCCTTGGCCAGTTCGTCGAGCCGGCGCGCGTGCCGGGACAGTGCGCGCAGGTGCCGCGCCAGCAGGAAGGCCGTCACGAGCACCGTCGCACCGATGCCGGCAACCGCCGAAGTCCATGGAATCGCGTGGATATATGCGAACGTACCGAGGACGGCCGCCGTCGGTGCGGCGAGTGCCGCCAGCGAGACCCAGAAATCGCCCGAGAGGCCGTTTCGATCCATGACCGCTCCGCTTGTGAAGGACGCCCCGCCTTGCGTCAAGCGCAGGGGCCTGCCGTTTGCCGGCCGGGCCATTGTGGCGTATAAACAGGGATAATCCCGCGTCCAGAAGAGGCGATTTGAAATGGCTTCATCGATTTCCTCGAGTTCGACCTCCACCCTTCCGCCGGTCGCCGGCGGCGGCGCCCAGGTCGCGGCCGTCTCGAATTCCGATCCCGCCGACGAGACCCGCGCGTCGGCCAGCACGGGCAGCCGCACCGAGGAGACGTCGCAGACGAGCCCGGCGGCCCCCAGCGGTTCCGGCCGCGGGCAGAACGTCGACATCCTGGTCTAGCGGAAACCTCCCCGGACCGACCCTTTGGAAAACCCGCCGGGCGACCGGCGGGTTTTTCCGTTTCGGGCCCGCTTCGTTTCAGGTCAGGCGAAACGCACGCTCGCGATCGGCGGGAGATTCCCGGCGACGAGCTTCCACGAGTTGCCGCCGTTCTCCGACACCCACAGGTGGCCCGTCGACGAGCCCATCGCCAGGCACTTGCCTGTCGCGTCGACGTCGAGCCCGTGACGCAGCACGAGATCGTAGGCGTGCTTCTGCGGCAGGCCCTTCGTCAGGACCTTGAAGCTCTTTGCCGCATCGCGCGTGCGCGCGACGACCATCTTGCCGCCGACCGGAATGCGGCATTCGTCCTTCACGCCAGGAACGAACCACGCCGTATCGGCGTCCTTGGGATGGGCCGCGACCGCGAAGCCGAACTTCGCGGGCCTGATCGCCGTCACCTCTTTCCAGGTCTCGCCGCCGTCGGTCGAGCGGAACACGCCGTTGTGATGCTGCAGCCACAGCACGTCGGGCGAGGACGTACAGCGCGCGATGCGGTGCACGTCCTGCATGAAAGGATCCTCGCGCCGGGCCGGCGGCATGTATTCGGCATAAAGACCCTTCGACGTGACGCGCCAGGTCTTGCCGCCGTCTTTCGTCTGCCACACGCCGCCGGTGGAGATCCCCACGACGATCTTCTTCGAATCGCGCGGATCGACGAGGATCGAGTCGATGCCCGGCTTGTCGACATTGAAACCGCCCCCGCCCCATTCCTTGCGCGACGGCTGGTTCCACAGGCCTTCGTTGAGCGTCCAGCTCTCGCCGCGATCGGCCGAACGGAAGAGCCCGCCCGAGACGGTGCCGCACCACAGCACGCCGGGCTCGTCCTTGCCGCCCGTCTCGATCGAGAAGAGATACTCGACGTTCGGCCCGTCCTTCGCGCCGTCTTTCGACTCCGTCTTCGCGAAAGCGGGAGCGGTGACTTCCTTCCAGCTCTTCCCTTCGTCGGTCGAGCGCTGGAGCTTCACGCCGAAATGGCCGAGCGACTGCGCCGCATAGAGCGCGCCGTCGCGCGGATCGCGCATCGCCTGCGAAAGGATGTCGCCCAGGAAGGCCGTGCGCGCGATGCGCCAGCCCGATGCCGCGCGCCTTACGTCGAACAGGCCCTTGCGCGTGGCCACGAGGATTCGCTTGCCCATTTTTCTACTCCTCTCAGCCGCCCGACAGGGCCTGGAACACGAAGATCTCGTCGTCCGGCCCGACCGGATCGGCAAGCTCTGCCCGTGCATCGTTGATATAGACGTTCACGTGCTTGCGGATGCGGCCCTGGTCATCGACGACGTAGGAGCGCAGGCGCGGATTCTCGGCAAACAGGTTTTCCAGCACGGCACCGACCGTCGCCCCGGCGACGCGCGCCGTCGGGCACTCGACATGCCTCTTCAGGTTCCCGGTGAATGCGACGCGGGCCATCGTGCCGGATGCGCGGGGAAGCTACCGCACGATCGACTGGTAGGCGGAAAGGGCCGCCATGTTGACGATCTCGCCGACCGGCGCGCCGATCTGGACGATCTGGGCGGGCTTGGTGAGCCCGATCAGGATCGGCCCCAGCATCGTGCAGTTGCCGAGCTTCTGGACGAGCTTGGAGGAGATGTTCGCCGAGTGCAGGCCCGGCATCACCAGCACGTTGGCCGGCCCCGTGAGGCGGCAGAACGGGTAGAGGTTGCGCATCAGGTCGTAGTCGAGCGCCACGTCGGGGCCCATCTCGCCGTCGAACTCGAAGTCGAGCTTGCGCCCGCTGTCGGACATGCGTTCGAGCTCCTGCACGGCCTCGCGGACCTGGCTTCCCTTCTCGCGGTGCGGGTTGCCGAAGTTCGTGAACGAGCACAGCGCCACGCGCGGCTCGTGCCCCAGGCGCCTTGCGGCGGCAGCGGCGGCGATGGCGATCTCGGCCATGTCGCGCGCGTTGGGCAGTTCCGTCACCGTCGCGTCGGCGACGAACACGGTGCGCTCCTTGGTCATCATGATCGAGATGCCGATGCAGCGCTTGCCCTTCTCGACGTCGATCACGCGACGAACGTCGTCGAGCGCCTGATAGTAGCTGCGCGTCGTGCCCGTCACCATCGCGTCGACGTCGCCGACCGCGACCATCGTGGCGGCGAACGCGTTGCGGTCCTGGTTGATCAGGCGCTGGCAGTCGCGCTGCAGGAAGCCCTGCCGGCGCAGGCGCGAATAGAGATGCTCGACATAGCGCTTGTTCTCGTTCGACAGGCGCGCGTTGTGGATCTCGAGGCCCAGCTCCTTGGCCGACTGCGTCAGCCCCATCCCCTTCATCACTTCTTCGATCGTCTTCTCGCGGCCGATCAGCACCGGCGTGCCGTAACCGGCGTTGCGGTACGAGATCGCGGCACGGATCATCTTCTCGTCCTCGCCTTCGGCGAAAGCCACACGGCGCGGGTTGGCGCGCACCGTCTCGAAGATGCGGTCGAGCATGGCGGCCGTGGGATCGCGGCGCAGGCTCAGCGCGTGGCGGTAGGCGTTCATGTCGGCGATGGGCTTGCGCGCCACGCCCGATTCCATCGCCGCCTTGGCGACGGCGGCAGGCACCACCGAGATCAGGCGCGGATCGAACGGGACCGGGATGATGTATTCCGGGCCGTAGCGCAGGCGCTGGTTGGCGTAGGCGGCATCGAGATCGTCGGGCACGTCCTCGCGCGCGAGGATGGCGATGGCGCGCGCGGCGGCGACCTTCATCTCCTCGTTGATCGTGCGCGCGCGCACGTCCAGCGCACCCCGGAAGATGAACGGGAAGCCGAGCACGTTGTTGACCTGGTTCGGGTAGTCCGAGCGGCCGGTTGCGATGATGCAGTCGGGTCGCGCTTCCTTGGCTTCTTCCGGCGTGATCTCGGGATCGGGATTGGCCATCGCGAAGATGATGGGCTTGGGCGCCATCGCGCGGACCATGTCCTGCGTGATCGCCCCCTTGGCCGACAGGCCGAACACGACGTCGACGCCTTCCATGGCCTGGGCGAGCGTGCGCGCCTTCGTCGGCACGGCATGCGCCGACTTCCACTGGTTCATCGATTCCGTGCGGCCCTGGTAGATGACGCCCTTGGTGTCGCACAGGATGACGTTCTCGTGCGGCATGCCCATCGCCTTGACGAGCTCGGCGCACGCGATGCCGGCGGACCCGGCACCGTTGATGACCATCTTCGTCGTGCGGATGTCGCGGTTCGTGAGATCCAGCGAATTGATGAGGCCGGCGGCCGCGACGATCGCGGTGCCGTGCTGGTCGTCGTGGAAGACCGGGATGTCGAGAAGCTCGCGCAGGCGCTGCTCGATGACGAAGCACTCGGGTGCCTTGATGTCCTCGAGATTGATGCCGCCGAACGTGACGCCGATATAGCGCACGCAGTTGACGAACTGGTCGACGTCCTTGGTGTCGACCTCGATGTCGATCGCGTCGACGTCGGCGAAGCGCTTGAAGAGCACGGCCTTGCCCTCCATCACCGGCTTGCCGCCGAGTGCGCCCAGATCGCCAAGGCCGAGCACGGCCGTGCCGTTCGAGATGACGGCGACGAGATTGCCCTTGGACGTGTAGTCGTAGGCCGCGTCCGGGTTCTTCGCGATGTGCAGGCAGGGCCATGCCACGCCGGGCGAGTAGGCGAGAGAAAGATCGCGCTGGGTCGTCAGCGGTTTCGTCGCGTTGATTTCGATCTTGCCGGCCTTGCCGCCCTGGTGATGGAACAGCAGCGATTCCTGCTCGGTCACCGGGCCTGTGGCGTCGTTCGACATGTGGCGTTTTCTTTCCCTGAAATCGTCGCGGCTTGCGCGGGGGCGTGCCCGCTGCTTTTTTGAGGTGGCTATGGTACGGGGAACATCCGCTCGCCGTCAAAACTCTCGACCGCAAAAAGATTGCTGCACTGCAATGTCAGAACTCGACGCCCAGACCACCCCGATGATGACGCAGTACCTGGAGCTGAAGCGCCAGTATCCCGGTTGCCTACTTTTTTATCGCATGGGCGATTTCTACGAGCTTTTCTTCGAAGACGCAGTTGCAGCATCCAAGGCGCTCGACATCACGCTGACCAAGCGTGGTCAACATGCGGGCAACCAGATCCCGATGTGCGGCGTTCCGTGGCATGCGCACGAGGCATATCTGGCCCGCCTGATCCGGCAAGGGTTCCGCGTCGCCATCTGCGAGCAGATCGAGGATGCCGCCGAAGCCAAGAAGCGCGGCGGCGGCAAGACGCTCGTGCGCCGCGACGTGGTGCGCGTCGTCACGCCCGGCACGCTGACTGAAGATTCGCTGCTCGACGCGCGTGCCAACAACTTCCTTGCCTGCCTCGCCGAAGCCGGCGGGGCCTTGGGACTTGCGTGGCTCGACATGTCGACCGGCGATTTCCGCATCGAGAGCGTGGCAGTGCCTTCGCTGGCGGCCGCCCTCGCGCGCGTGGCGCCGGGCGAACTGCTTCTTGCCGACCGGCTGACCGCGCGCGACGACATGCTTGCGGCCCTCGAACCGCTGAAGCAGCGCCTCACGCCGCTGCCCTCCGCGCGTTTCGACAGCGAAAACGCGCGAAGGCGGCTGGAAGCGCTCTATGCCGTGAAGTCGCTCGACGGGTTCGGCACTTTCGCGCGCGCCGAGATCGCCGCGGCCGGCGCGCTCGTCGACTATGTCGAGCTCACGCAGAAGGGCAAGCTGCCGCGCTTCCTGCCGCCGCAGCGCCTGTCGGCATCCGACGCGATGGAGATCGATCCCGCGACGCGCCGCTCGCTCGAGCTTGGCGAGACGCAGACCGGCGAGCGCAAGGGCTCGCTGCTCGCCACCATCGACCGCACGCTGACGGCGGCCGGGGCACGCATGCTTGCCGCCCGCCTCGCCGCCCCGCTTGCCGATCCCCTCGCCATCGGCGAACGCCTCGACATGGTCGGCTATTTCGTCGAAGCCTCACGCGCGCGCGATGCCTTGCGCGACGCACTGAAGGGCTTTCCCGATCTGGAGCGCGCGTTGCAGCGCCTGGCACTCGGTCGCGGCGGCCCGCGCGACCTGGCTGCCATCGCGCAGGGACTGGCGAAGCTGCCGCAGGTACGCGCCCACGTCGCACCCCAGCCGCTCGATGCGGTTCCCGCAGGCATCGGTGCCGCACTTGGCGAGCTGGGAAATCACGGCGCACTCGTCGAGAAGCTCGAATCCGCGCTTGCCGCCGACCTGCCGCTCGATCCGCGCGACGGCGGCTTCATCCGGCCGGGCTACGCGGCCGATCTCGACCGGCATCTGGAACTGCGCGACGAAAGCCGCCGGTTGGTCGCCGCCCTCCAGCAGCGCTATGCCGACGAGACCGGCATTTCGCAGCTGCGCATCAAGCACAACAACGTCATCGGCTATTTCATCGAGGTCAACTCCACCCAGGCCGACAAGCTGCTGAAGCCGGGCGGCATGTTCATCCACCGCCAGACGATGGCGGGCGCGGTGCGCTTCACGACCGTCGAGCTGGGCGAGCTTGAAAGTGCCGTCACCGGGGCGCGCGACAAGGCGCTGGCGCTGGAACTTTCGATCTTCGCGGATCTCACGCGCACCACGCTCGACCATGCCGGTCCGGTCGGGCTGGCGGCACAGGCACTCGCAAGGCTCGACGTGTCCGCTTCCCTTGCCGATCTTGCCGTCGACCGCGACTGGTGCCGCCCCGTCGTGGATGCAAGCCGCGTCTTCGCGATCGAAGGCGGGCGCCATCCGGTCGTCGAGGCGGCACTGGCCCAGCAGAGTGCGGGCTTCGTCGCCAACGACTGCACGCTCGATGCCGAAGACGGCCAGTTCCTGTGGCTGGTCACCGGGCCCAACATGGCCGGCAAATCGACCTTCCTGCGCCAGAACGCGCTGATCGCGGTGCTCGCCCAGACGGGCGCGTTCGTGCCGGCGAAGAAGGCACGCATTGGCGTGGTCGACCGGCTGTTCAGCCGCGTGGGTGCCGCCGACGATCTCGCGCGCGGCCGCTCGACCTTCATGGTCGAGATGGTCGAGACCGCGGCGATCCTCAATCTCGCCACGCGGCACTCGCTGGTGATCCTTGACGAGATCGGGCGCGGGACCGCGACCTACGACGGCCTTTCGATCGCGTGGGCGTGTGTGGAACATCTGCACGGCGTCAACGCGTGCCGGGCCCTGTTCGCCACGCACTATCACGAGCTGACGGCGTTGGCCGCGAAGCTCCCCGGGCTTTCGTGCCGCACGATGCGCGTGAAGGAATGGAAGGGCGAGGTCGTGTTCCTGCACGAGGTCGCGGCGGGAACGGCCGACCGCTCCTACGGCATCCATGTCGCGAAGCTCGCAGGCCTGCCGGCGGCGGCCGTGGCGCGCGCCGAAGCCGTGCTCGCCTCGCTCGAACAGGGCGGCGAGCAGCGCAATCTTGCCAAGATGGCCGACGACCTGCCGCTGTTCTCCGCGCGGCCTGCGTCGGGGCCGGTGCGCGCGGAAAAATCGGCACTTGCCGAAGCGCTCGCCGCGATCAATCCCGACGAGCTTGCGCCCAAACAGGCGCTCGATGCGCTCTACGCGCTCCGATCCATCCTCACGAAGGAGTCCCAGACATGAAGGTCGCGCTGCTTACCGGTGCCGGCAAGGGAATGGGGGCCGCGTGCGCGCGCGAGCTCGTCGCGCGCGGCTGGCAGGTGGCGCTGCTGTCGCCGTCGGGCGGTGCGGAAAAGCTCGCCAAAGAACTTGGCGGCGTGGGTGTCACCGGTTCGGTCGTCGAGACCGCCGACCTGCAACGCCTCGTCGACGCGGCGATGGAAAAGTGGGGCCGCATCGACGGCGTGGTCACGTCCACGGGCCATCCGCCCAAGGGCGACCTGCTTGCGCTCGACGATGCGGCGTGGCGCACGGGTCTCGACCTCATCATCCTCAACGTCGTGAAACTCGCGCGCATGGTCACGCCGATCATGGAGAAGCAGGGCAGCGGGGCGTGGGTCAACATCTCGACCTTCGCCGCGTTCGAGCCCGACCTCATCTTCCCGATTTCCTGCACGCTGCGCGCAGGATTGGGCGCCTTCGCCAAGCTCTATGCCGACCGCTACGCGAAGGCCGGCATCCGGATGAACAACCTGCTGCCCGGCTTCATCGATTCGCTGCCCGTCAAGGAAGCGCTGCTGCCGAAGATCCCGATGGGCCGCTACGGCAAGACTGCCGAGATCGCCAAGACCGCGGCGTTCCTGCTGTCGGAAGACGCCGGCTACATCACCGGGCAGAACCTGCGCGTCGACGGCGGCATCACGCGCTCGGTATAATGCGGGCGGCATGAAGCAGGCACTGCCCCTCGCGTTGGTTCTGGCACTCGCGGCCTGCGCGCCGGCCGAGCCGCCCCCGGCACCGACGCCGGCCGGGCATGTCGGGCCCGTCTTCGATGCGGGCGGATGGGATGGCGAAGCGCTGGGCAGGGGAGCGGACTATCCGCGCGCCCAGCGCGGGCGCCGGGTCGAGCGGCGGGAACTGGTCGGCACGTTCTCGGCCTACGACCAAGTCTATGCCGCACGCGCCATCGCGGCCCCCGCGCAGCCTTCGGCGCTGCGTCGCGCTCCGGAACCGGGGATCCTTTACGAGACGCCGTCCGGCCGGCGCGACATCGACCACTATCTCGCGAACAATCCGACGACCGCGCTGCTGATCGCCAAGGGCGACACGATCCTCGTCGAGCGCTACCGCTACGCGCGGCGCGAGGACACGCGTTTCACGTCGTTCTCGATGGCCAAGACGATCACCGCGATGCTGTTCGGCATCGCCGTGTCGGAAGGGCGCATCCGTTCGCTCGACGACACGGCCGAAACCTACGTGCCCGAGCTCAAGGGCAGCGAATACGGCCGCACGCCGATCCGCGCATTGCTGTCGATGTCGTCGGGCGTGCAGTATCGCGAGGATTACGACGGCAACGACGATGCCGCGCGCCTCGCGCGCGACACGTTCCTGGGTGTGGGGCCCGGCGGGCCGGGCATCCTGCGCCAGTTCAACGTGCGCATCGCGCCGCCCGACACGCGCTTTTACTACGCGGGGGCCGAGACCCAGACGCTGGGCGCCATTCTCGCGGCCGTTACCGGGCGAACGCTCGGCGACTATGCGGGCGAAAAGCTGTGGCGACCGCTCGGCGCGGAAGCGGGTGCCAGCTGGGTCATCGACCGTGCAGGTGCCGAGTCCGCCTATTGCTGCTTCCAGGCCACCTTGCGCGACTGGGCGCGACTGGGCCTGATGCTCGCGCATGACGGTGCGTGGAACGGACGGCAGATCGTGCCGCGCGACTGGGTGGTCGCGGCGACGTCGGTCGATCCGCGCCGGCGACACCTGGCACCGGGAACGGCGACGCGCTATTTCGGCTACGGCTACCAGACCTGGATCTTCCCGGGTCCGGGTCGCACGTTCGCGCTGCAGGGCGTTTACGGCCAGACCGTCTATGTCGATCCGGCCGCACGACTCGTGATGGTGCACCTCGCCGCGCGCGGCGGTGCGCGCGATCCGGGTGGCGCCCAGACGACCGCGCTGTGGCGCGGCGTGCGCGCCGCCCTCGCCGGCAACTAGCTCAGGTCCCGCGGCCCCACACGCCGCAATAGCGGCGCGCGACGAAGGGCAGGCCGGCTTCGTAGCCGGGCCAGTCCTTGTATTTCGGCAGCGCGAATTCCTTTTCCGCCGTGTCCCAGCATTTGCCGGCCTGGGCGAGCACCTTCATCGTGGCCGACGCGTCGCGCAACAGCTCGAGCATGTCGCGCGCGTCCTGCTTGGTGCCGAGCCGGTCGCCGGGACCGGGATGGCCGGGGATCATGCGCTCCCAGTCCATCTTGAGGACGTCTTCGATGAACGTCTCGGTCTTCAGCGGATCGATGTCGATGAAGCCGCGCGCGGGCATCTGCCCGACCGGGATCGTGTCGACGAGGAAGATGATCTTTTCCTTCGGCAGGCGCATCACGAGCGTGGAGTCCGAATGGTTGACGCCCAGATAGCGCAGCTCGAGCTTGGTGCCGCCAAGCTCGACCGTGCGGAATTTCGAGAACGACTGGTCGGGCAGAACCGTATGCGGATCCTTGAGCGCCTTCAGCCGCACCGCCGCGTTGCGGTGCGCGATGAAGACCGCACCGGCGTCCTTGAACGCCTTGCCGCCGGCGATGTGGTCGAAATGATGGTGGCTGTAGATCACGTACTTGACCGGCTTGTCGGTCACCTTGCGGATCTCTTCGAGATACTGCCGGCCGCCGTCGGGCTTGCCGTAGGCGACCGGGTCGGTCGCGATCACGCCTTCGGGCGTGACGACGAACATCGCCTGATGGCCGCCGTTGCGGAAGATGTAGACGTTGTCGGTGCCCGCGACCTTGGTCGTCTGGATCGGCGGGCGCTGGGCGGTGGCGGGTGCGGCAAGCAGCAGGGCTGCGAATGCGAGTACGGCGATCCGGATCGGCGACATCGTTTCCTCCCGAGGGTTTTCCCTTGGGCGCGATCCTAGCGCAGGCCGAGCAGCTCGACGTCGAAAACCAACACCGAATTGGGTGGGATCGCGTTCCCCGCCCCGCGCGCGCCGTAGCCGAGGTCGGCCGGTATCACCAGCGTGCGCTGGCCGCCGACCTTCATGGACGCGACACCCTCGTCCCAGCCCTTGATGACCCGCCCGGCGCCGAGCGGGAATTCGAAGGGCTGGCCACGGTCGCGCGAGGAGTCGAACTTCTTGCCGCGCGCCCCGTTCTCCAGCAGCCAACCGGTGTAGTGGACGCGCGCGGTGCGGCCGGCGGAGGCCGCCTCGCCGGTTCCTTCGCGAATGTCGAGGATGCCGAGGCCCGAGCGTGTGCGCGTAGCGGCGGAAAGCTCGGGACCCTGCGCTGCGGCCGGTGCTGCGGCGAGGGCAAGAAGCGAACCGAGGAGCGTGCGGCGGGCGAATCGGGTTTCCATGGCCCCGAACCTAGCGCCCCGGCGCCGGCATTTCCACCCGCCGCGTTTCGCCTGGTGCACGGCCGAAATCGAGCTCCAGCACCGCGCGCGGGGCAAGCTGCGGCCAGGCATCGGGATCGGGCACCCAGATGCGCGCACCGGATTGCGCCAATGAAGGTGCGCGTGCGCTGCCGAGCGGGACCGAGAGGCCGATGCCGGCATCGATGCCCGAGGACGAACCGCCCGAAATGCCGATGCCGAATGCCGGCCGGTCCGGCCCGCCGTCGCCGGTGATCCGCTCGGCCTCGACCCGCGTTCCGTCGGGCAGGACGAGGCGGGCCGCCGACAGCGGCAACGGGTCGCGCGCGCGGATCTCGATCCGCCGTCCGCCGCCGGCAAGTTCGGCAGTCACCGAAGGGCCGGATTCAGGCGTGCAGGCGGCGGCGAGCAGGACGATCAGGGCAAAAAAGTGGCGCAATTCGAAAGCCTCCCGGCGGGTCGGGAATCCGACTATATACGTGCCATGGAACTCGACGTCCTGCCCCGCGAGATCGCCAACCAGCGCGCGATCCTCGACCGCCGTACGGTCGACGCGCGCCTTGCCGAGATCGCCGAAGCGACCGAGGGCAAGCCGGAGCTGCGCCGTTCGCGCGCCCTCGAGGCGCTGAAGGCGGCCTTGGCCGACGGCCGCGCGGAGATCCGCGAGCGTTTCGAATCGCGTACGGCCACCGGCGGCCAGACGATGCGCGCCAACGCCTTCCTGATCGACCAGCTCGTGCGCCTCGTCTACGACTTCGCCGAGCGCCACGTCTATCCGGTCGCCAACCCGACGATGGCCGAGCGCGTGACGATCGCCGCGGTCGGCGGCTATGGCCGCGCCGAGATGTCGCCGCAGTCGGACATCGACCTGCTGTTCGTGCGCCCCTACAAGTCGAACCCGCGCATCGAGCAGATGGTCGAGTTCGAGCTCTACATGCTGTGGGACATGGGCCTGAAGGTGGGCCACGCGACCCGCTCGATCGAGGAGTGCCTGCGCCTGGCGCGCGAGGACTACACGATCCGCACGGCCCTGCTCGAAAGCCGCTATTTGTGGGGCGACGACAAGCTGTTCGCGGAACTCAAGAAGCGCTTCTTCACAGAGGTCGCCAAGGGCACGGCGGCGGAGTTCGTCGAGGCCAAGCTCGAGGAGCGCAACCAGCGCCACCAGCGCACCGGCGATTCGCGCTACGTGCTCGAACCCAACGTCAAGGACGGCAAGGGCGGGCTTCGCGACCTGCACACGCTGTTCTGGATCGGCAAGTACCTGCACAGGGTCGAGCAGGTATCGGACCTGGTGCTGAAGGGCGTTTTCACGGCCGAGGAGGCCGCGAAATTCGACAAGTGCCAGGAATTCCTGTGGAGCGTGCGCTGCCACCTGCATTACGTGACGGGACGCCCCGAGGACCGGCTGACCTTCGACGTGCAGGGCGAGATCGGCCGGCGCATGGGCTACACCGACCATCGCGGGACGCGCGGCGTCGAGCGCTTCATGAAGCACTATTTCCTCGTCGCCAAGGACGTGGGCGATCTCACGCGCATCTTCTGCTCGGCCCTCGAGATCGAGGAAGGCAAGAAGGCGCGCTTCGACGTGGGCACGGTCGGCAAGCTGTTCAAGCGCGGCGGGATCAAGCTCGACGACGGGCGCTTCGCGATCGAGAGCGGGCGCATCACCGTGGCGCGCGGCGACGCGTTCGAGAAGGATCCGGTCAATTTCCTGCGCCTGTTCCGCGTGGCGCAGGAGAACGATCTCGACGTGCATCCCTATGCGCTGCGCCTGATCCGCCAGTCGCTGCGGCTGGTCGACGGGACCTTGCGTGCCAATCCGGAAGCCAACCGGCTGTTCATGGAAATCCTGACCGACAGCCGCGCCGAGATCGCGTTGCGCCGGCTCAACGAGGCGGGCGTGTTCGGGCGATTCATCCCGGATTTCGGGCGCGTCGTGGCCCAGATGCAGCACGACATGTATCACGTGTATACGGTCGACGAGCACACGATCTTCGCGATCGGCATCCTGCACCGCATCGAGGCGGGCCAGCTCAAGGCCGACCATCCGCTGGCGAGCGAAGTGATCCACCAGATCGAATCGCGCCGCGCGCTCTACCTCGCGATTTTCCTGCATGACATCGCCAAGGGCCGCGGCGGTGACCATGCGGTGCTGGGTGCGGAAATCGCGATGAAGCTCGGGCCGCGCCTGGGCCTCAGCGAGGAAGAGACCGAGACGGCCGCATGGCTGGTGCGCGCGCACCTGTGGATGTCGGCCACCGCCTTCAAGCGCGACATCCAGGACCCGCAGGCGATCCGCGCCTTCATCGAACACGTGCAGAGCCCCGAGCGCCTGCGCCTGCTCTTGTGCCTGACGGTCGCCGACATCCGCGCGGTGGGCCCCGGCGTGTGGAACAACTGGAAGGCCGCGTTGCTGCGCGAGCTCTACTACCGCGCCACGGAAGCGCTCGCCGGCAATTTCGGCGAGAGCGGCACGCTGCAGCGCGTCGCGGCGGCGCAGGCCCGCCTCAAGGAAGAGCTCAAGGACTGGAGCGAGAAGGACTTCGCCTGGTACGCGGGCCTCGGCTATCCGGCCTACTGGCTGTCGCTGGATGCGGGCACCCAGGCGCGCCACGCGCGCTTCGTGCGCGAGGCCGAGCGGGCACAGCTGCCGCTCGCCATCGACACGCGCATCGACCGGGCGCGCGCCATCACCGAGATCACGATCTATACCGACGACCATCCCGGCCTGTTCGCGCGCATCGCCGGCGCCATCGCCGTGGCGGGCGCCAACATCGTGGCAGCCAACGTCTTCACGCTGTCGAACGGCCGCGCACTCGACACGTTCTCGATCCAGGCGGTCTCGGGCGATCTCGACGGACAGCCTTCGGCCTACGACCGGCCGGAGAAGCTCGCGCGCCTTTCCACGCATATCGAGCACGCGCTGGGCGGGCGCCTGCGCCTGCGCGAGCATCTCGACAGACGCCCGGCAATCCCCAGCCGCATGCGCGTGTTCACCGTGCCGCCGCGCGTGCTGATCGACAATTCGGCGTCGAAGTACCACACGCTGATCGAGGTCAACGGCCGCGACCGCGTGGGCTTCCTCTACGACGTGACGGCCGCGATCACGGCACTCGGCCTGTCGATCCGCACGGCCAAGATCACGACCTACGGCGAACGCGCGGTCGACGTCTTCTACGTGGTCGACATCTTCGGCCAGAAGATCCTCGAGGAATCGAAGCTCGCGCGCATCCGCACGACGATGCTCTCGGCCATCGCGGATCCCGACGCGCCCGTCGAGCCGCCGCGGATCCGCAAGACCGTCGCCACCAAAGCAGCGGAGTAGCAAGATGGCCCCCTCCCCACCCGACGAGATCCGCGCACGCGCCACGCTGCCGGGCATGACGCTGGAGATCGTCCACCGGCCGGCTGATGCAAGCGGGCCCGAGACGATCGGCCTGCTCATCAAGGGTGCCCCGAACCTGCCGGGCATGAACGAGATGCTGTCGCTGCCCGGCCCCGGCGGGGCCGGTCTCGATCCGATGACGCTGTGGCTCGACATCACGCGCCAGGCCTGGGCGCCGTGGCTGGCGCTGTGGGGTCTTTCGGCGGGCCCGAGCGGACCCAAGCGCTGAAAGCTTCGATGTCGCTCGCACGGCCCATCGCCACCGTCGGCTTCTACACGATGGCCAGCCGCGTGCTGGGCTTCGTGCGCGACATGCTGGTGGCGGCATATCTGGGTGCCGGGCCAGTCGCCGACGCGTTCTTCGTCGCGTTCAAGTTCCCCAACTTCTTCCGCCGGCTGTTCGCCGAGGGCGCGTTCGCTTCCGCCTTCGTGCCGATGTTCGCCGGCATGCTGGCGGTGCGAGGGCCCGTCGCCGCGCGCGACTTCGCGCAGTCCACGCTTGCCGTCCTGCTGGTCGTGCTGTTCGCGCTGACCGCCGTCGCGGAGTTCGCGATGCCGTGGATCATCGCGGTCATCGCGCCGGGCTTCGCGGGCGATCCGGCGCGCGCCACGCTCGCGGTCGAGTTCGCGCGCATCACGTTTCCCTATCTGCTGTTCATCAGCCTCGTCTCGCTGCAGGGCGGCGTGCTGAACTCGCTCGACCGCTTCGCCGCCGTCGCGGCGACTCCGATCCTCTTGAACCTGTGCATGATCGGCGGGCTGCTGGCACTCGTCGGAACCCTTCCCACGCCGGGCCACGCGCTGTCGTGGGGCGTGCTGGCGGCGGGGCTCGCGCAGTTCCTGTTCCTCGCCTGGGCCTGCCGGCGGGCCGGCATGGCACTGCGCCTGCCCGTCCCGCGCGTGTCGATCGAGGTGAAGACGCTGCTGAAGCGCATGCTCCCGGTGGCGCTGGGTTCCGGGGCGGCCCAGATCAATCTCGTGATCGACATCGTCATGGCCTCGCTGCTGTCGGCGGGATCGATCAGCTGGCTCTATTACGCCGACCGCGTCTACGAACTGCCGCTGGCCGTGATCGGCATCGCCATCGGTACCGCCCTGCTGCCGCGCCTGTCGCGCCAGGTCCGCACCGGCGAACTTGCCGATGCACAGGTCACGCAGAACCGGGCTCTGGAAGCGGCCATGCTGCTGACGCTGCCGGCGGCTGCGGCCCTGATCGTGCTGGCAGGGCCCATCGTGGGCGCGCTGTTCGAGCGCGGCGCCTTCACGCCGGCCGACGTGCGGGCAAGTTCGGCGGCCCTCATCGCCTATACGCTCGGCCTGCCGGCCTATGTCGCGGTCAAGGTGCTGGCCCCGGCCTTCTACGCGCGCGAAGACACGAAAACGCCGGTCAAGATCGCCGTGCTGTGCGTGGTCGTGAACACGATCGTGGGCTTCACGGCCATGCAGTATGTCGGGCATGTCGGGCTGGCGGCGGCGACGGCATTTTCGGCCACGCTCAACGCCGTGCTGCTGTGGCGCGCCCTTGCCCGCAGCGGACACTTTTTGGCAGACGCACGATTGCGCGCGCGTCTGCCGCGCCAGTTGGCCGCGACCGCCGCGATGGCGGTCCTGCTGTGGCTGGCCCTCGGGGTGGCGGCCCCGTTCCTCGAGCCGCAGGGCGCCTCGCGCTACATGGCGCTTGGCGGACTGATCGGACTGGGGCTTGCCGGCTACGGCCTGGCGGCACTGGCGACGCGCGCGGCCCTGCCGGGCGATATAAGGGCGATTTTCGCACGCCGGTCTTGATAAGTGGCGGCCGAGCGGCGATAAACCCGCCCGTCATGAACCGCATCTTTTCGGGCATCCAGCCCACCGGCAACCTGCATCTGGGCAACTACCTGGGCGCCATCCGCAACTGGGTGAAGCTGCAGCGCGACTTCGAGTGCATCTTCTGCATCGTCGACCTGCACGCGATCACGGTGCCGCAGGAGCCGGCGGCCCTGATAAAGGCGACCCGCGAGGTCACGGCGGCCTATATCGCCTGCGGCATCGACCCCGAGGCCTGCACGATCTTCAACCAGTCGACCGTCTCGACCCATGCCGAGCTTGCCTGGACGCTGGGCTGCATGACGCCGCTGGGCTGGCTCAACCGCATGACCCAGTTCAAGGAGAAGGCGGGCAAGCAGCGCGACGACGCGGGCCTCGGCCTCTACGCCTATCCCGTGCTGATGGCGGCCGACATCCTCGCCTACAAGGCGACGCATGTGCCCGTCGGAGAGGACCAGAAACAGCATCTGGAGCTGGCGCGCGACATCGCGGGCGCCTTCAACCGGCGCTACAACGTCGAATATTTCCCGCTGCCCGAGCCGCAGATCTTCGGCACCGCCACGCGCGTGATGAGCCTGCGCGACGGCACGCGCAAGATGAGCAAGTCCGAGCCTTCCGAGCAGAGCCGCATCAACCTCACCGACGATGCCGACGCCATCGCCCAGAAGGTCCGCCGCGCCAAGACCGACCCGCTCGAGCTGCCGGATTCGCTCAAGGGGCTGGAAGGCCGGCCCGAGGCCGAGAACCTGCTCGGCATCTATGCGGCCCTCACCGACAAGTCGCTCGAAGCGGTCGTCCTCGAATTCGCCGGCGCGCAGTTCTCGACCTTCAAGGGGGCGCTTGCCGACGTGGCCGTGGCGGTGCTGTCGCCGATCACGGCCGAGATGAACCGCCTGATGGCCGATCCGGCCAGCATCGACGCGATCCTGCGCCGCGGTGCCGACCGGGCGGGCGCCATCGCCCAGCGCCATATCCGCGAAATCTACGATCTGGTCGGCTTCCTGCGGCCCTAACCGCTTGCCCGGCGGTTAAGGCAGGCGCATTCTTCGGACTCGTTCCGGAGGCGCCTGCAGTCTCGTGCTGATCTACCTGCCGATTGCCGAAATATCGGTCGACATTTTCGTGCTGCTGCTTCTGGGAGGCGGCGTTGGCTTCCTCTCGGGCCTGTTCGGCGTGGGCGGCGGATTCCTGATGACGCCGCTCCTCATCTTCATCGGCATCCCGGCGACCGTCGCGGTCGGATCGGAAGCCGCCCAGATCGTCGCGGCGTCGGTCTCGGGCGTCATCGCCCACATGCGGCGCGGCAACGTCGATTTCCGCATGGGCGGCGTGCTGCTGGCCGGCGGCCTCGTCGGATCGACGATCGGCGTGCAGATCTTCAAGATCCTGCAGGGCCTCGGCCAGATCGACCTGGTGATCTCGCTCGCCTTCGTGATCGTGCTGGGCGTGATCGGCTCGCTGATGCTGGTGGAATCGCTGCGCACGGCGCACAGCCGCGCGCGCCTGCGGCGCAGCGGGGCCGGCCCCGTGCACGCGCGCCTGCATGCGCACACCTGGTTCCATGGCCTGCCCTTCAAGATGCGTTTTCCGCGCTCCAAGCTCTATATCAGCGCGCTCGCCCCGTTCTCGATCGGCGCTTTCGTGGGCGTGCTCTCGGCCCTGATGGGCGTGGGCGGCGGCTTCATCATGGTGCCGGCGATGATCTACCTGCTCGGCATGCCCACGTCGGTCGTCATCGGCACGTCGCTGTTCCAGATCGTGTTCGTCACGGCCAACGTCACGTTCCTGCAGGCCTGGCAGAACTTCACGGTCGACATCTTCCTTGCCCTGCTGCTGCTCGTCGGCGGCGTGGTCGGCGCCCAGTTCGGCGCGCGCGCGGGCGCCAAGCTGCGCGGCGAGCAGCTGCGCGGACTGCTCGCGCTCCTCGTGCTGGCAGTGGCGGTGAAGCTGCTGTTCGATCTCGTCTCGACGCCCGGGGATCTCTACTCGATCGGCAACCCGGTCGGAGGGAGACACTGACATGGCGCTGGTCCCCGTCTATCTGCCGATGGCCGAGACCGCGATCGACGGCGTGCTGCTCGTGGGCATCGGCGGCGGCGTGGGCCTGCTGTCGGGCCTGTTCGGCGTGGGCGGCGGGTTCCTCATAACGCCGCTGCTCATCTTTCTCGGCGTGCCGCCGGCGATCGCGGCGGCGACGGGGGCCAACACCGTCATCGCCTCGTCGGCGTCGGGCGCGCTCGCGCACTGGAAGCGCGGCACGCTCGACGTGAAGATGGGGCTCCTGCTGCTGGCCGGCGGGCTGGTCGGCTCGGGTGCAAGCGTCGGGCTCTTCGGTATCCTCAGCGCCATGGGCCAGATCGACCTGGTCGTCGCCCTTTCCTATGTCGTGCTGCTGGGCTCGGTCGGCGCGATGATGTTCGCCGAGAGCGTGCGCGCGATGCTGCCGGGCGTGCGCAAGGCGGACGCGGCGCGCGTGGCGGTGGGGGCGAACCTGCCGTGGCGCATGTCGTTCCCGCGTTCGGGCATCGAGACGAGCGCGCTGACGCCGGTCCTGCTGGGCTTCTTCGTCGGCGTGCTGACCGGCCTGATGGGTGTCGGCGGCGGCTTCCTTCTCGTGCCCGCGATGATCTACTTGCTGGCGATGCCCACGACGACCGTCGTGGGCACGTCGCTGTTCCAGATCCTGTTCGTTTCGGCCAACGTCACGTTCCTGCAGGCGTGGTCGCACCACACGGTCGACATCGTGCTCGCAGCACTGCTGATCGCCGGCGGCGTGGTCGCGGCCCCTTATGGCGCGCGCCTCGGCGCGAAGCTGGGTGCTGCACGCCTGCGCATCCTGCTCGCCCTCCTCGTGCTCGCCGTCGCCATCGGCCTCGGTGTGGGCCTCGTGCGCCAGCCGGACGACATCTACTCGATCCGGTTCGACGTGACCGGACCCTTGAAGGACGAAACGCCGTGATCCGCGCCCTCCTCCTTGCCGCTTTCGTCCTGCTTGCGTCCGGCCCTGCGCGCGCGCAGGCGCTGATCGCCGACCTGTCGAGCCACCTGATCGCGATCACGACCGGCTTTGCCGGCACCGAGCTGCTGCTGTTCGGCGCCACCGAGGGCGAAGGCGACGTCGTGGTCATCGTGCGTGGGCCGGAGGGCGAGACCTCGGTGCGCCGCAAGGCGCGCGTCGCGGGCATCTGGATCAACCGCGACGAGCTGCGCTTTTCCGGCGTGCCGACCTTCTACCGGATCGCGTCGTCCAAGCCGCTCGCCGATTTCGTTCCGCTGGCGCTGCGCCAGCGCCACCAGATCGGCGTCGACTTCCTGCGCCTTGCCCCCCAGCGCGAGGTCGGCTCGGAAGAGCTCGCCGCCTTCCGCGCCGGCATGGTGCGCAACAAGGAGGCGCAGAAACTCTACGAGCCGGAGGTCGGCCGCGTGAATTTCCTCGGGCCCCGGCTGTTCCGCACGCGCATCCTGTTCCCGGCCAACGTGCCGACCGGCAACTACTCGGTCGAAGTGCTTCTGATCCGCGGCGGCCAGGTCATCGCCGCACAGACCACGCCGATGTTCGTCAGCAAGGTCGGCTTCGGTGCCGACGTCTACGATTTCGCGCACGAATGGGCCGCACTCTACGGCCTGATCGCGATCCTTCTCGCCGTATCGGCCGGCTGGGCCGCCGGCCTCATCTTCAGGAAATAGCTGAAAGCGGGAGACAAGCCATGCCGACCCGACAGCAACAGACCCAGCGCGTGTTCCTCGTCGTCGCCGACCAGACGCCCGAGCTCAAGGTGGCGCTGCGTTTCGCCTGCCGGCGTGCGCGCCATTCCGGCGGCCGCGTGGCGATGCTCTACGTGACCGAGCCGGCCGAGGCGTCGGAATGGGTCGGCGTGGGCGAACTGATGCGCGAGGAGCGTCGCCAGGAAGCCGAGGCGAAACTGCAGGAGCTTTCGAGCCTCGTGCGCGAGCAGTCGGGCCAGATGCCGATGCTGCACGTGCGCGAGGGCGACCCGCGCGACGAGTTGCTGAAGCTGCTGGACGAGGAGCCGTCGATCTCGGTCCTCGTCCTGGGTGCGAGCACCACCGCGAAGGGACCGGGGCCGCTGATCGCGGCGCTGACCGGCAAGTACGCGAGCAAGCTGCGCGTCCCGCTCACGATCGTGCCCGGCAGTCTTGCCGACGAGGAAGTCGACGCGATTACCTGACCGTCAGGCCGGCTTCACGGTCGGGCAGGTGAACGCCTCGACCGGTTCGGCCACGCCCTTCAGCGCATGGCGGCCGAGCGAGACGAGCGGCTCGGGGCATATCTCGGCGAAGGCGGCCGACACGATCAGTTCCTTGCCCAGCGTCTTGGCGAGGCTTTCCAGCCGCGTGACCACGTTGACCGACGGGCCGATCGCCGTGAAGTCGAGCCGGTCAGGTGCGCCGATATTGCCGTGGAAGATCTCGCCCGTGTGCAGGGCCGCGACGGCCGCCAGCGGGCGGGCATGGGCGAAAGCGGGATCGGCGTCCATCGCATGCGCCGCCGCCAGCGCGTCGCGCGCCGCACCCAGTGCGCCGCGCGCCGACATGCGCGCGAACTCGACGTCGGCGATCGGGAAGATCGCCAGCATGCCGTCGCCGACGAACTTCAGCACCTCGCCGCCATGGGCATGCACGGCGGCGACCTGGCGCTCGAACCACGCGTTCAGGAGTTCGATGACCTTGTCTGCCGGCAGCCGGTCGTTGAGGGCGGTGAAGCCGCGCATGTCGGTGGCGAGGATCGCGGCACGGATCGCCTCGCCGGAGCCGCGGCGGATCTCGCCCGACAGCACGCGCGGGCCGGTCGACCGGCCCAGATAGAGCGACAGCAGGTCGCGCGAGATGCGCCGTTCTGTGACGAGGGCCAGCGGGCCGGCGAATTCCTCGGCGACCGTCTCGAGGGCGGCGATGTCGGCGTCGGTGAAGCCGCCTTGCTGCTTGGTCGCCCAGTTGCAGGCCTGGAAACGCCGCCGGTCGTCGGTCGGGGCGAAGCCCTGCAGGCGGATCGGATGGACGATGTAGTCCGTGTAACCCTGGGCCGCGAGATCGCCAAGGATCGGGAACCGGTATTCGTTGGCGCGCGGGTCGATGCGCTCGCGCACGGTCTCGCCGCGCTCGACGACCGGGGGGAAGGGGCTCGTCCGGTAGACCTCGGTCCGGCTGACCTCGTGCTCGACCAGCGCTTCCTCCGACTCCCCGATGTCGCGCCACCAGCGGATGCCGTAGCCGGAAAACTGCGGGTGGAGCAGCGCGACCGTGATCCCGGCCCGGTCGATCGGCAGGCCGGCGGCGACCATCCGCCAGCACAGCCCGTCGACCAGCTTGATGGGACTCCCGACCGCGTGGGCCGGCCCGCGCAGCCACGCCTTGATCGTGGCGAGCGATGCGGTCTTCGGGCGGGCCGGTTCCGGGCGCTTGAAGCGGCGCCGGCCATGGATGCCTGCGGGCCGGTTTTGCTGCAGTTGCGAAGGAGAGTCGCTCAAGAAAAGTTCCTATATTTCAATATGTTGTAGCCGCGGCCTTGACAGACCCCACCTTTCGGCCCATTTCCAACCCTACCGCACAGACCCCCTGCAGCGCCACCGCTGCCCGTCCCGGGAGTTTTACGCAAATGTTCATCCAGACCGAAACCACGCCCAATCCGGCGACCCTCAAATTCCTACCGGGCCGCGAGGTCTTGACGGCCGGTTCGGCGGATTTCAAGTCGGCCGACGAAGCGGCTGCCCGCTCGCCGCTGGCCGCCAAGCTGTTCGGCGTCGAGGGCGTTTCGGGCGTGTTCCTGGGCACCGATTTCGTCACCGTGACCAAGCTCGACGACAAGGACTGGCACCTGATGAAGCCGGCCCTGCTGGGCGCCATCATGGAGCACTTCACGTCCGGCGCCCCGGCCCTGGCCGACGGCGGCGAGACGGCGCACGGCGAAGCGGCCGAAGGCGACGGCGAGCTCGTGCAGCAGATCATCGAGCTTCTCGACACCCGCGTGCGCCCGGCCGTGGCGCAGGACGGCGGCGACATCCTGTTCCAGAAATACGAGGACGGGATCGTCTATCTCCACATGCAGGGTTCCTGCTCGGGCTGCCCGTCCTCGACGGCCACGCTCAAGATGGGCATCGAGAACATGCTGCGCCACTACATCCCCGAAATCGTCGAGGTCCGCGCGGTCGCCTGAGGGCGCCCCCGCCACCCCGGTTCCGCATTCCAGAGATGATCCAACCCGCCCGCCACGCGGCGTCAGACGGCTTTGCCGTCGATTCGCCCGAAATCGTGCCGCAGCCGCGGACCCTGCAGGTCCTGCTTGCCGGTCTCGTGCTGGCCGCGATCCTGCCGCTGGCCCTTGCCGTGGGCACCGGCGACCGGGTGCGCCCGCCCGTCGAGACCTGGCGCGGTCCCCTCGAGCTGTTCGAGCCCGAGACGGCCCTTGTTCCGGTCGCCGTCGAACGCGTCACGCGCGTCAGCCTGATGGCGGCGGACGATCTCTACGCGCTGTTCGTCGGGCGCGGCTACCTGCTCGAGGACACCAAGACCGCCAACGACCCGGTTCCGCGCATGGTCGTCGAACGGCTGCCGCGCGATCTGGCGGCACTCGAATCGTCGGACCTGCGCAAGGCGGTGTTCATCAAGTCGCTGCTGCCGCTGCTGCTGCTGGAGAACGAGCGCATCCTCGCCGACCGCGCGCGGCTCGAGACGATCTATGCGGACATCGCGGCGGGCGAAATGCCCGGCCTGATCGACCAGGCGTTCCTGGCCGAGACCGCCGAACGCTACGAGGTTCCCGCCGACCGGCCGCGCGAACTTCTTCGCAAGGTCGACGCGGTCCCGGTCTCGCTGGCGATCGCCCAGGCGGCGCTGGAAACCGGCTGGGGCACCAGCCGCCCCGCCCAGGCCGGCCACGCGCTGTTCGGCCAGATGATCTACCGCGACGAGGACGACGACGGGCGCGTGCGCCGGTTCGCCGCCCTGCCCGATGCGGTCGCCGCCTATGCGCTCAATCTCAACACGCACCGCGCCTATGGCGAGTTCCGCCGCGCGCGCGCCGCGGCCCGCGGCGAAGGCAAGCCGCACGACGGCCACGCGCTGGCCCAGCACCTGCAGCGTTATTCCGAGCGCCGGATGGATTACGTGCGCGACGTGCGCGCGGTGATGCGCGCCAACGGCCTGCGCGCGCTCGACAAAGCCCGCCTCGACGGCGAGCCGGGCTAGTTCACGCACCCGTCGCGATGCGCTCGACGAGTTCCTTGACCGTCGGGATATAGCCGTTGCGGTAGAACGGATCGGACGCGAAGCGGTACGCGTTGTGCCCGGCGAACATCAGCTGGGCCTCGACATCGGCGCCGTGGCTGATGTCCTGCAGCGTCTTCTGGATGCAGAAGCTGCGCGGATCGGCCTTCTTGCCCGTCGTGCCTTCGTCGTTCTGCTGCCAGTTCGAGAAGGCGCAGGCCGAGAGACACCCCATGCAGTTGACCTGGTCGCGGTGGATCTCTTCCGAGCGCGCCGGATCGACGAAAATGAGCGTCGAATCGGGCGTGCGCAGCGCTTCGGTGTAGCCGGCCGCGACCCACGCCTCGGCATGCACCTTGTCCTGCGCCGACAGATAGACGAGCCGGCCGCGTGCGCCCACCGGGAAGGGCTGGTCGTGTTCGCCCACGGGATGCATCTGGTAGGCGACCTGGCGGGCCGAACGCTCTTCGAGTTCGTTGAGGAAGGGGTTGCGCACGGCCGACGAATAGAAACCGGTCGGCGAGAAACGGTGCAGCAGCACGTCGCCCGGCTTCAGCGTCAGCAGGCGGTGCTTCCATTCGTCGGAGATCGGGCTTTCCTTGGTCAGCAGCGGGCGCGTGCCGAACTGGAAGGCGCACGGACCCACGTCGGGATTGCCGATGAAGTCTTTCCACTCGTCGAGCCGCCACACGCCGCCGGCCATGATGATCGGCGTGCGGGTGAGGCCGAATTCGTTCATCTGCTTGCGCAGCTCGATCACGCGCGGCAGCGGCGCTTCGGGCTTGCGCGGATCTTCGGCGTTGGAAAGGCCGTTGTGGCCGCCGGCCAGCCACGGATCCTCGTAGACCACGCCGCCCAGCAGTTCGCTGAAGCGGTGATAGGCGCGCTTCCACAGCGCGCGGAAGGCGCGCGCGGACGAGATGATCGGATAGTAGTAGGCGCCGTACTTGGCGCAGATCTCGGCGATCTTGTAGGGCATGCCGGCGCCGCACGTGACGCCGTGGATCAGGCCCTGCGACTTCTCGAGCACCGCCTCGAGGATCGGCTCCGCCCCACCCATCTCCCACAGGATGTTCATGTGGACGCGGCCGTTGGGACCCGCCATGTCGCGCGCCACGCGCGCCTGGTGCAACGCCCCCTTGACCGCATAGGCGATCAGCTCGTCGTGCCGCTCGCGGCGCGTCTTGCCGCGATAGATCTGGCGCACGACTTCGCCGTTGGCGTCCAGATGGTCGGCGTTGACGCCCGAAAAGGTGCCGACGCCGCCGGCCGCGGCCCACGCACCCGAGCTTTCGCCGTTCGAGACCGACACGCCCTTGCCGCCTTCGACGATGGGCAGGACCTCGCGGCCCGAGATGAGGAGGGGTTCAAGAGAGAACAATTCGCGTTTCCGTCCGTACGGGCCTCGGGGGACGACCTGCTGCGGCCGCTCGCTTCTAGGATAGATATAGGCTGGGTGCCCGGGCGCGCAAGCAGCTTGCG
Source organism: Tagaea sp. (assembly GCA_965279525.1). Taxonomy (GTDB): domain Bacteria; phylum Pseudomonadota; class Alphaproteobacteria; order CACIAM-22H2; family CACIAM-22H2; genus Tagaea. The sequence goes on from CBDIIB010000005.1 coordinate 1,111,649, forward strand.
CGGCCAATGGTTAACCCGGTTTCGCCGGCTTCGCCGCGGTATTTGCCGTCCCCGGCCAGTCGGCGGTCGTCCGGTGCGCGTGGACCAGTTCCGGGGCATCCGGCGAGGCCGAAATCGTGAATCCGAGCGCCCGACACAATTCGATCATCTTGTGATTCTCCCGCATGACCTCGCCGAAGATCTCGCCCACCCCGCGCGCCCGGCAATAATCGAGGATGCGCACCATCAGCCGCCAGCCGAGGCCGATACCCTTCAGATCGGACCGGACGGCGATCGCATACTCGGCGCGCACGCGGTCGGGGTCCGCGACGATGCGCACCACGCCGAGCAGCCCGACCCCGAGGATCAGCGATTCGCACACGAAGGCCATCTCGCGGTCGTAGTCGATCTGCGTGAGGCGGGCGAGCTGGGCGCGGGAGAGCTGCTTGACCGGGGCGAAGAAGCGCATGCGCCGGTCCTCGGCATCCATCCGGTCGACCAGCGCTTCGATCAGCGGGCCGTCTTCCGGGCGGATGGGGCGCAGCAGGGCCGGCCCCACCCCGTCGACCAGGATCGTCTCGACCAGGTCGGACGGATAGGGCTCGATCGCCAGGCGTGCCGCGTGCACGAAGCTGGCGGGTGCCCGCACGCGGATGCGCGCGTCGAGCACGATCGCGTCCCGGGCATCCACGAGCAGCGGATTGATGTCGATCTCGGCGACCGCGTCGAGATCGCAGACGAGCTGCGACAGGCGCACCAGCGCCAGCTCGACCGCCGCGAGATTGGCCGCCGGCCGGTCGCGATAGCCTTTCAGCAGGCGTGAGACGCGCGTCGCGGCGATGAGTTCGCGCGCGAGCTTGACGTTGAGCGGCGGCAGCGCCATCGCGGTATCCGCCATCACCTCGACGGCCGTGCCGCCCTGGCCGAACAGGATGGCGGGCCCGAACTGGCGGTCCTCGCTTGCCCCCAGGATCAGCTCGTGCGCGTCGGGCCGGCGCACCATCTCCTGCACGAGGAAGCCGCGTATCTCGGCCGCCGGGATCTTCGCGCACACCCGGGCCGCCATCGCATGTGCGGCCAGCTCGACTGCCTGCGGCCCGTCGAGATCGAGCGCCACGCCGCCGAAGTCGGACTTGTGCAGCACCTGCGGCGACACGATCTTGAGCGCCACGCGCCCGCCGATGCGCGCGGCCGCGGCCGCCGCACCCGCCGCATCGCGGGCAAGCTCGCCCTTGGGCAGCGTGAAGCCGTAGCCCGCCAGCACCGTGCGCACGTCGGGGTCCGGCAGCCATTCGAGGCCGGCGGCAAGCGCCGCGGCGACCGCGGCACGCGCACCGGCCGCGTCGGGTGCCAGGTTTTCCGGTGCCGCGTCGGGCACCTCCATCAGGTTTTCCTGAGCGCGCCGGTAGCGCACGAGATGCATGAATCCGCGCACCGCCTTGTCCGGCGTGTCGAAGCTGGGAATTTGCGCATCGGCGAAGCGCGCGCGTGCGGCAAGCGCGTTCTCGGTTCCGCCGAGCCACGAGGCGAGGATCGGCACGCGCGCGCCCGCCGCTATCTCGACGACCGCTTCGGCTGCCTCGACCGACGAGGCGATCGCCGTCGGACAGTTGAGCGCCAGGATCGCATCCACGTCGGGAGCCGCAAGCAGGGCCGCAAGGGCCGCCTGGTAGCGCGCCCCGTCGGCATCGCCGATGATGTCGACCGGATTGCCCTTCGACCAGGTCTTGGGCAGCACGCTGTCCAGACGCTTGATCGTCGCCGCGTCGAGCGTGGCGAGATGGCCCGCCTCGTCCATCAGCGCGTCGGTCGCCAGCACGCCGAGCCCGCCGCCGTTGGTGAGGATCGCCAGCCTGTCGCCGCCGCCGACGGGCGGGGCCGCAAGCGTGGCGACCGCGTCGAACAGCTCGTCCACGTCGTAGACCCGCAGCATGCCCGCGCGCCGGAACGCCGCGTCGTAGACGGCGTCGGCGCCCGCGAGTGCGCCGGTATGCGAGGCGGCCGCCTTGGCCGCTTCGGCATGGCGGCCCGCCTTGATGACGATGACGGGCTTGAGGCGTGCGGCCGCGCGCGCCGCACTCATGAACTTGCGCGCGTGCGTGACGGCCTCGATATAGAGCAGGACCGCGCGCGTGTGGCCGTCGTTGGCCAGCCAGTCGAGCATGTCGCCGAAATCCACGTCGGTCATGTCGCCCAGCGAGACGACCTGCGAGAAGCCGATCTTGCGCGGCATCGCCCAGTCCACCACCGTCGTCGCCATGGCGCCGGACTGCGTGACGAAGGCAAGGTCGCCCTTGGGCGGCACCACGTGCGCGAAGGTCGCGTTGAGGCCGATGCCGGGCACCATCACGCCAAGGCAGTTCGGCCCGACGATGCGCATCAGGTGGGGCCGTGCGGCTTCGAGCATCGCGCGTTCGAGCTCCTTGCCGCGCCCCTCGCCCAGTTCGCCGAAGCCCGCGGTGATGACGATCGCGGCCTTGCAGCCGCGCGCACCCAGCTCGCCGATCAGGCCGGGAACGGTTTCCGGCGGCGTGCAGATGACGGCAAGATCGGGCACCGTGGGCAGGCTTGCCACGTCGCGGTAGGCGAAGACGCCCTCGATGGCGTCGTATTTGGGATTGACCGGCAGGATCGGGCCGGCGAAGCCGGCATGGAAGAGATTGCGCGCGAGCACGGCACCGACCGATCCGGGCTTCGGCGTCGCACCGATCAGTGCGACCGATTTGGGCGCCAGCAGCTTGTCCAGATTGCGGATCGACATGGGAACCGGCGCTTTGCTGATGTTGCATCACAGTATACACGGAGACGGCGGAACCGACCCGGGCACCGCCAATCGCGGCGTGGCACTTTTGCCGTGCGCCATGGTAAACGGGACGCCCATGCGTTCCTACGACACGATTTTGGTCTATGTCGGTCTCGATCTCGTCGGCGATGCGCTGATGAAGCTGCCGTTCGTGCGCGCGCTGCGGGCGACATACCCCGAGGCGCGGATCACCTGGCTCGCCGGCAAGGGAAAGACCGCCTTCGCCGGCCCGCTGGCGCCCCTGGTCGACGGCCAGATCGACGAGGTCATCCAGGAGGCGGGCATCGGCACGCACTGGGGCGAGCTGCTCCGCCGGCCGCTGCCCGGACGGCACTTCGATCTCGTCATCGACACGCAGCGCCGCGTCCTGACGACGCTCATCCTGCGCCGGATCGGTTGCGGAACGTTCGTTTCGGCGGCAGCCGGCTTCGCGTTCTCGTCGCTGCGTCCGCCGCGCGGGTACCGCAAGCCCACGACCATGATCCGCCAGATTCTCGACCTGATCGAGATCGCGAGCGGGCGCAAGGTCGATGAGCAATGGGCGCAGGATCTTCCCGCCCGGTTCGAAGAACGCGCAGCGAGCCTGCTGCCCGCAGGACCGGCCTATGTCGGCCTGTCGCCGGGTGCCGGCGGGCGCCACAAATGCTGGCCGCTCGACCGTTTCGTCGAGATCGCGCGCCGCCAGATGGCCCGGGGCCGGGTGCCGGTCTTCATCCTCGGCCCGGACGAGGCGTCCTGGCACGAGGGGCTGCGGGCAACGCTCCCCGAAGCGCGCTTCGCGTTGCAGGAGACGACGCCCGATGCCGTCGGGAAAAGTCCGCTTCTGACGATCGCGCTGGCTGCGCGCCTGCGCGCGGCCGTCGCCAACGACAGCGGCGGCGGGCACCTGCTGGCGGCCGGCGGCGTGCCGCTCCTGTCCCTCTGGGGTCCGACGAAGATGGAGAAGGCTCCGCCGCAGACGCCGATCCTGCGCACGATCCTCGCGCGCGACTTCGGCGGCGATTCGATGGATCTCATCCCCGTCGACGCCGTGGATGCGGCACTGGAAGCGCTCGCGGCGAAGCCGTGACCGGTCGGAACTAGCCGTCGGCCAGGTTCGGCGCGGCGTTCGGCAGCCGCGTCCCCGGGAAGCGGCGCATCAGCCACGCGACCATTACGATGCCGGGCAACGCCGCCAGCGTCGTCAGCGCGAAGAACATCATCCAGTCGAGCTGCTCCGAGAGCCAGCCGCCGGAGGCCGCCAGCGTCGTGCGCCCGACGGTGGCAAGGCTCGACAGCAGCGCATACTGCGTGGCTGTGAAGGCGATGTTGCACAGGCCCGACAGGTACGCGACGAACGCCGCCGAACCCATGCCGCCGGTGAAGTTCTCGAACGCGATCGTGAAGGCGAGCAGCGTCGTGTCGTAGCCGACCCACGCCTGCACGACGTACATCAGGTTCGACGCCGCCTGCAGCACGCCGCAGACCAGCAGCGACTTGTAGAGCCCGTAGCGGTGCACGACGGCACCGCCGGCCGCCACGCCGGCGAGCGTGGTGAAGACGCCGAATATCTTCGAGATCGACGCGACCTCGACGCGGCTGAATCCCATCGCGACGTAGAACGGATTGGCCATCACGCCCGCGAGCGCGTCGCCGAACTTGTAGAGCACGACGAACACGACGATGAGCAGCCACGACGGGCGCGAGGCGAACTCGGCGAACGGCCCGACCACCGCGATGCGCACGAAGGCGAGAATCTTCTGGGCGGCCGTGTCGCCGGGCAGTGCGGCGGCGACGGCGGCCGAGGCCGGCGGCTCGCGAGTCAGCCACACGGTCGCGGCACCCACGGCCATCAGGCAGGCCATCAGCGTGAAGGCGAAGCTCCAGCCCGCGTATTCGGCCGCGAACAGGGCGCCCGCCGACGACGCCATCAGGCCGAACCGGTAGCCCCACTGCGTGGCGGCGGCACCGGCCCCCTGCTCGTCGGGTTCCAGGATCTCGATGCGGTAGGCGTCGATGACGATGTCCTGGCTGGCCGATAGGAACGCGATGACGACCGCGACGAGGGCCGTCGGCCAGGGATCGAGCGTCGGATCGGTCAGGCCCAGACAGAAGATCGCGACGGCCAGCAGGGCCTGGATCGCCAGTGCCCACGCCCGCCGGCGGCCGAGCCGGCGGCTGAATGCACCCAGCGGCAGCCGGTCGATCAGCGGCGCCCACAGGAACTTCAAAGAGTATGCCGTGCCCACGAGCGCAAGCACGCCGATCGTCGTGCGGCTTACACCCGATTCGGCCAGCCAGAACGACAGCGTGCCGAATGTAAGCGGCAAGGGCAGGCCCGAGGAGAACCCCATGAACAGCACGGCGAGCAGCCTTGGCCGCAGATAGACGGCAAGTGAAGCGCGCCACGATGTCGGAGCCGGATCTGTCACAGCACAATTTTTCGCGAATCGGAAAAGGGACGAAGGCAGTTTACGCGGTGCGCGAATCGCGTCGAGAAATATTGCGTGCGCCGTTGATTCAAACGCGCGGCGAAACGTGATAGTCTCCGTTCCCGTGGCATTTCAGGTGCTACAAATGAAATTGCCGACAAGCACGCTTCCCGACATCGAGTTCGATCCCGACACGCTGCGCGGCAACCGCCTGCGCCGTTTCTACAGCTACTGGGACGGACGGCGCGGCACGCGCGAGATGCCGGCCCGGCGCGACATCGATCCGGTGGACATTCCCTGGATGCTGGGATTCGTCACGCTGCACGAGGTGATGCCGTGCGGAAACTTCCGCTTCCGCGTGGATGCCACGCACACCGCGAACGTGTTCGGCGTCGACATGACCGGGCGCACGCTCGATGAATATCCCTCGGCGGAAGTGCGCGAGATGATCCGCTTGTCGCTGACGACGGTGCTCGAGACGCGCGTGCCCTTGCGCCGCGATCTCGATTTCGGCGCCAGGTTCCAGAACTGGCGCTACGAGCGCCTGATCCTGCCGCTGTCGGACGACGGCGAGCGGATCAACATGCTGTTTTCGGCGATCGACGCCGCCCCGACGGCCGAAGGCTGATCAGCCCGCCTCGACCTCGGCCGCGCGGTCGGCGCGCTTGCGCGCGTTGGGATCCAGCAGCTTCTTGCGCAGGCGGATCGACTTGGGTGTCACCTCGACGATCTCGTCGTCGTTGATGTAGGCGATGGCCTGCTCGAGCGTCAGGATGCGCGGTGTCTGGAGCACCACCGCCTCGTCCTTGCCGGCGGCGCGGACGTTGGTGAGCTTCTTGGCCTTCATCGGGTTGACTTCGAGATCGTTGTCGCGCGTGTGCTCGCCGATGATCATGCCCTCGTACACCGGCACGCCGGGCTGGATCATCATCGGCCCGCGGTCCTCGAGGTTCCACAGCGCGAACGTCACGGCCGTGCCGGACGCGTTCGAGATCAGCACGCCGGTGTGACGGCCCTCGATGTTGCCCTTCCACGGCGCGTAGCTGTGGAAGATCTTGTTCATGATGCCGGTGCCGCGCGTGTCCGACAGGAACTCGCCGTGGTAGCCGATCAGGCCGCGCGAGGGCACGTGGAACGTGACGCGCACCTTGGCGCCGCCCGACGGACGCATGTCGGTCATCTCGCCGCGCCGGCGGCCGAGCTTCTCGACCACCACGCCCGCATAGTTCTCGTCGACGTCGACCTGCACTTCCTCGATCGGCTCGAGCTTGTTGCCCTCGTCGTCTGTCTTGATCAGCACGCGCGGACGGCCGACCGAAAGCTCGAAGCCTTCGCGGCGCATCTGCTCGATCAGCACGCCGAGCTGCAGTTCGCCGCGGCCCGCCACTTCGTAGGCCTCGCCGCTGTCGGTCTCGCGCACGCGGATGGCGACATTGCCTTCCGATTCGCGGAACAGCCGGTCGCGGATCATGCGGGTCGTCACCTTGGTGCCTTCGCGCCCGGCAAGCGGCGAATCGTTGACCGAGAAGGTCATCGCCAGCGTCGGCGGATCGATGGGCAGCGACGGGATCGGCTCGGTCACGTCGATCTGGCACAGCGTGTCGGCCACGGTCGTCTGCGTGAGGCCCGCGATGGCGACGATATCGCCCGCTTCGGCCGAATCGACCGGCACGCGCTCGAGCCCGCGGAACGAGAGCAGGCGCGTGAGGCGGCCGTCTTCCAGCACCTTGCCGTCGCGCGACAGCGACTTGATCGCCATGTTGGTCTTGGCCACGCCCGAATAGATGCGTCCCGTCAGGATGCGCCCGACATAGGGGTCGTACTCCAGCGTCGTCGCCAGCATGCGGAACGGCCCGCTCGTGTCGGCCTTGGGCGCCTTGACGTGCTTGACGATGAGATCGAAGAGCGGGGCGAGGTTCTCGCGCGGCGCTTCGAGCGATTCCGCCGCCCAGCCCGAACGGCCGGACGCGAACAGCGTGGGGAAGTCGAGCTGGTCGTCGTCGGCACCCAGCGCCGCGAACAGGTCGAAGACCTCGTTGAGGACTTCCGTGGCGCGCGCGTCCTGCCGGTCGACCTTGTTGATGACGACGATGGGGCGAAGTCCGCGGGCCAGCGCCTTCATCGTGACGAACTTGGTCTGGGGCATGGCGCCCTCGGCCGCGTCCACCAGCACGACGACGCCGTCGACCATCGACATGATGCGCTCGACCTCGCCGCCGAAATCGGCGTGGCCGGGCGTGTCGACGATGTTGAGGCGCACGTCCTTCCACGTCACCGACGTGCACTTGGCAAGGATGGTGATGCCGCGCTCGCGCTCGAGATCGTTGGAGTCCATCGCGCGTTCGGCGACCTTCTCGTTCGCCCGGAAGGTGCCGGACTGCTTGAGGAGCTGGTCGACGAGCGTGGTCTTGCCGTGGTCGACGTGGGCGATGATGGCTAGGTTACGGAGTTCCATTTTTTTCAGGCCGCCAGGTTACGCGCGGCGAGGTCGCGCAGCGAGACCTCCGGCCGGGCGCCATAATGTGAAATGATTTCGCCAGCACAGATCGAGCCGAGCTTGGCGCAGGTCGCGAGGTCTTTGGCCGTCGTGAGGCCGTGCAGGAAACCCGACGCGTAGAGATCGCCCGCCCCGGTCGTGTCGACGACCTTGACGCCGGCCAGTGCCGGCACGGCGTGCACTTCACCGTTGCCGATGGCGACCGAACCCTTTTCCGAGCGCGTCACGGCAGCGATGCGCGACTTCTTGGCGCGCAGGTGGGGAAGGACATCCTCGAACTTCGTGGTCTCGTAGAGCGACAGGATCTCGGCTTCGTTGGCGAACAGCACGTCGACATGGTTGTCGACCAGATCGCGGAACTCGGCGCGGTGGCGGCCCACGCAGAACGAGTCCGACAGCGTGAGCGAGACCTTGCGGCCGGCCTTGTGCGCGACTTCGGCGGCCTTGCGGAACGCGTCCTTGGCGGCCGGCTTGTCCCACAGATAGCCTTCGAGATACGTGATCTGGGCGGCGGCGACCTGCTTCTCGTCGACCTGCTCGGGGCCGAGCTCGACGCACGCGCCCAGATAGGTCTGCATCGTGCGCTGCGCGTCCGGCGTGACGAAGATCAGGCAGCGCGCGGTCGACGGGCCGGCCTTGGCGGCGGGCGTGTCGAATGCCACGCCGGCGGCACGGATATCGTGGCGGAAGATGCCGCCGAGCTGGTCGTCGCGCACGAGGCCGATATAGGCGGCCTTGCCGCCGAGGCTGGCGATCCCGGCGATCGTGTTGCCGGCCGAGCCGCCCGAGCTTTCGCGCCCCGGGCCCATCAGGGCGTAGAGCGCTTCGGCACGCGCCTCGTCGATCAGCGTCATGGCGCCCTTGCCAAGGCCGTTGGCGGCGAGAAAGGCGTCGTCGGCGCGGGCGATCACGTCGACAATGGCGTTGCCGATGCCGAGCACGTCGTAGCTGGCGTTTGTCACTTGCGACTCCGGTGGGGGGAGCTGGTTGGCGCGGAAAATAGCCATCCCTGTTGCGCCGCACAAGCGCCCATTCGCCGGGCGAATATGCCTGCCTTGCCAATGCCATAAAGGTCTGGCTCCCTGTCGGACACGATGGGCATGTCCGATTCGCCGATGGGGGTGCTGCGCGCGGGCGCGCTGGCCGTAGGCCAGCTTGGCGATCCGCGTCTGCGCAAACCGCTGCTCAAGAGCCTCGGCCTGACGCTTGCCGCCTTCGCCGTCCTGTGGGCCGGCATCGGCTGGCTGCTCGCCAATACCCGCTTCTTCGAGAACGGCTGGCTCGACACCGGGACCGGGGCGCTGGGCGGGATCGCGGCCCTCGTCCTGTCGATCGTCATCTTTCCCAGCGTCGTGGCCGCGTTCCTGGGCGTGTTCCTCGAAGACGTGGCCGCGGCCGTCGACGCGCGCCACTATCCCGGGCTGCCCGCACCCCAGAAGCGCAGTGCCCTGGCCGAAATCGGCGGGGCCTTGCGGCTCGTGGCCACGGCGGTGGCGCTCAACCTCGTGGTGCTGCCGCTCTACCTCGTGCCGGGGCTCAACCTCGTGGTGTTCCTGGCGACGAACGGCTTTCTTCTGGCCCGCGAATACGTCACCATGAGCGCGGCGCGGCGGCTCGATTCGCACGATGCGCGCCGTCTTTGGCGCGACCGGCGGGGCCAGGCCTGGCTTGCCGGTGCGGCCTTTGCGGCGCTGTCGACGATCCCGGTCGTCAATCTCGCCGCCCCTGTCGTCGCGGTCGCGACGACGACGCATCTGATCGAAGCCTGGCGCCGCGCGCAAGCGGTCGGCCAGGACCATTGAGGAAGGAACCGGACTTATGTTCCGTCGCAAGAAAGACGATACCGACGACTCGAAGCCTGCGGACGCCGAAGCCACGGGCACGTCGGCCGAGCCGGAAGCCGAGGCGATCCCGTCGCGTCCCTTCCCGCGCCCGAGCCCGCCGTCGCCCGGCGCGCTCGCGCGCTCCGTCGCCGGCCCCATCGCACCCACGGCAACCCGCACCACGGCCGTGACCGCGCGCGTCGCCAGCGATCCGGTCGAAGGCCGCAAGCTGATCGTCGGGCGCGAGATCGTGCTCTCGGGCCAGATCACGTCGTGCGAACGGCTGGTCGTCGAGGGCCGCGTCGAGGCCTCGCTGTCGGAAAGCCGCTTCATCGAGATCGCCGAGAGCGGCGTGTTCAAGGGCATGGCCGAGATCGAGCACGCCGAGATCGCCGGCACCTTCGAAGGCACGCTCACCGTGCGCCAGAAGCTGTGGATCCGCTCGACCGGCAAGGTCACGGGCACCGTGCGCTATGGCCGGATCGAGATCGAGGAAGGCGGCCAGATCGCCGGCGAGGTCCAGGTCGACACGAGCAAGCTCGACAAGTCGGACGCCAGCGACGGTGGCTGAGATCGGCGGCTGAAATTGACTGCGTTTCATCGCATGGCGGCATCCGCGCTTGCGGGTGCCGCCATTTCGATTCTGGGGGCCTGCGCCGGCAGCCCGCCGCAACCCGTCGCGGTCGCGGCCCCGCCGGCGGCTGAACCTGCCGCCGCACCGCCGCCGGTCGCCGGCGGTCCGCCGCAGGCAGCTGCCGTACCCGCCGCGACGGGTGCGCGCGCCCTGATCGGCCTCACGCGCGAGGATGTGACCGCACGCTTCGGACCGGCCGGTTTCGTGCGTCGCGACGGCCCGGCGGAAGTCTGGCGCTATCGCGCGACCGAGTGTTTCCTCGAACTCTTCATCTATCGCGATGCCGACAGCAGCCAGCGCGTGGCGCATGTCGACGCGCGCAATTTCGCCGGCCGGCCGGCCTCGGCCGACACGTGCCTGACGCGCCTCGTCGCGGAAAAGCGCGGCTAGGTCAGTCGCCGACCGGCTTCGATTTCGGCCGGTAGGCGCAGATCGACGCCACGGTGCAGCGCCAGCATTCGGGCTTGCGCGCCTTGCAGACATAGCGCCCGTGCAGGATCAGCCAGTGATGCGCGTGGCGGCGGAATTCGTCGGGCGTGTCCTTCACGAGGCCGTCCTCGACCTCGCGCGGCGTCCTGCCTTTGGCAAGGCCGGTGCGGTTGCCCACGCGGAAGATGTGCGTGTCGACCGCGATGGTCGGCTCGCCGAACGCGACGTTGAGCACGACGTTCGCGGTCTTGCGGCCCACGCCGGGGAGCGCTTCGAGCGCTTCGCGCGAGCGCGGGATTTCGCCGCCATGCTCGCGCACGAGGATCTCGGAGAGCGCGATGACGTTCTTCGCCTTGGTGTTGAACAGCCCGATCGTCTTGACGTGCTCGCGCACGGCTTCAAGGCCGAGGGCGAGTATCTCGGCCGGCGTCTTCACTTTCGCGAACAGCGCGCGCGTCGCCTTGTTGACGCCCACGTCCGTCGCCTGCGCCGACAGCACGACCGCGACGAGCAGCTGGTAGGGATTGCCCCATTCGAGCTCGGTCTCCGGCTCGGGCGTGCGCGCGGCGAGGCGGACGTAGAATTCCTGGATGTCGGCTTTCTTCATCGTCCTTGGCGATACGGCGCCGGCGTTTCGCGGTCAAGCGGAACGCGCTATCCTCGGCACGCCATGACCGCCCCGCTCCTCGATCTCACGCTGCGTCCGCACCGCTCTTTGAGCCGGCGCGGCTTCGCGATCCTGATGGGGCTGCTGGTCGCCGTCAGCTTTGCGGCAGGGGCCGCGTTCGTCGCCGTGGGCGCATGGCCGGTCGTCGGGTTCCTGGGCCTCGACGTGCTGCTGGTGTGGATCGCGTTGCGCGTGAGTTTCGCGCGCGGCCGGGCGCGCGAGCGCCTGACGCTGCACGCGGACCGCTTCGAGATCGAGCGCACCGACCGCTGGGGACGACGGGAACGCCGCCAGCTCGAACCCTACTGGCTCAAAGTCGAACTGGCCGACCAGGGTGCGGGCGCCCCGCTCGTGCGCCTGCGCAGCCACGGCAAGTCGACGGTCGTGGGTGCGTTCCTGGGTGCGGGCGAACGCACGCAACTTGCCCGCACGCTCGAAGAAGCGCTCAAGCACTGGCGTCAGGGAACGCGCAGTTCCTCGTAGGATATCATCACGTGTTCGCGGAATGCCGCGCGCTGTGCGAGCCGGTCATAGTACCGGCGCAGGGCCGGAAACGCCGGGCGCGCGATGTCGATGTCGTAATAGCGGTAGAGCACGTGGCCGAACTGGATATCGGCCAGCGTGAAATCCGGTCCGGCGAGGAACGCGTCCTTCGCCAGCCGCGCTTCGGCGATCGCGAGTTTCTTTGCAAGTGCTTCGACCGCAAGCGCGATGGCGGCCGGATCGCGCTTCGCGGCCGACGTGCGCACGACGCGCCAGAAGACGGGCGCCGTAAAGCCGAGCGTGATGTTGATCTTCGCCCACTCGGCCCACATGTCGACCTGCGCGCGGGCAATTCCCTCGGCCGGCCAGAAAGGCGCTTTCGCATGGCGCGCGCACAGATGGCGCAGGATGGCACCGGTTTCCCACAGCGGCGGATCATCGCCGTCGACCAGCACGGGCACCGTGCCGTTCGGGTTCATCGCAAGGAACTCCGGCGTGTCGACCACGCCGTACGTGAAGCCGGCATCGATGCGCTTCACCGGCAGGCCAAGCTCGCCGATGCACCACATCAGTGCCTGCACGTTGGATGAGGAGGCGCGGCCCCAGACGGTCAGCACGATCAGAGCCCGAGCACGTCGCGCATCGAATAGAGGCCGGGGCCCTTGCCGGCCGCCCACAGGGCGGCGCGCACGGCCCCCTTGGCATAGACCTGCCTTCCCTGCGCCTTGTGCGCGATCTCCAGCCGCTCGCCGTCGCCCATGAACATCACGGTGTGCTCGCCGATTTCCGAACCGCCGCGCGCGACCGAAAAGCCGATGGGGCCCTGCGGCCGTGCACCGGTGTGCCCGTCGCGGCTGCGCACCGTGTCCTTCGCGAAATCGAGCCCGCGGCCCTTGGCGGCCGAACGGCCCAGCGACAGCGCCGTGCCCGAAGGCGCGTCGACCTTGTGCTTGTGGTGGGCTTCGAAAATCTCGATGTCGTAATCGGGCCCGAGACGGCGTGCTGCTTCCTCGACCAGGGCGAAGGCGAGATTGACGCCGAGCGAGAAATTCGTCGCCTGAACGATGGTCGCCGTCTTCGCCGCCGCGTCGATCTTCTTCTGGTCGTCGGCCGAAAGACCCGTGGTCCCGAGCACGAGGATCTTCTTGCCGGCCGCCGCGAATCCGGCATGCGCCACGCTCGCCGCCGGTGCCGTGAAATCGATCACGGCATCGCACGCGGCGAACAGCGACGCGGGATCGGCGCCCAGCTTCGACTGAAGTGCTCCCAGGCCCGCGACCTCGCCCGCATCGCGGCCGAGCGCAGGGCTCGACGGGTTTTCCGTGCCGCCGCCGAACGCGGCCCCTTGCGTGGCGACGATCTCGCGCACCAGCATCTGGCCCATGCGCCCGCCCGCCCCGACAACGCCGATCCTGATCGCCATGCCGCCCGTCCCCTGTCCCGTCAGATGTTCAGCTTCTTGAAGATGCGTTCCGGGATGTGCCGGATGATCGTCATGATGCCCCACCAGAACAGCGGCGCATAGACGATGTCGCGCTTCTTCGCCACCGCCGCCAGTGCTGCCTGCGCGATCGCTTCGGGCGGTGCCACGAGGAACATCCCCGGCAGGCCCCACGTCATCGCGGTATCGACGAAGCCCGGCTTCAGCGTGACGACATGCACGCCCTTGCGGACCAGCCGCGCGCGCAGTCCTTGAAGATAGGCATGCAGGCCGGCCTTGGCGGCACCATAGACATAGTTCTTGAGCCGGCCGCGATCGCCGGCGACCGAGCCCAGCGCCACGACCGCACCCGACCCTTGCGCTTCCAGCACGGGCGCGAGGCGATGCAGGATCCCGGCGGCGTTCGTGAAATTCGTCGCCACCGTCGGGCCGATCAGCGCCGGGTCGGCATCGATCGCCGCCTGCTCGGGCATCGCGCCGAAGGCGAGGAACACGCTGAGGGGTGCGCCGGCGGCGAATTCCAGCACCCACGCGACGAGCTCGGCGTGGGCGTGCGTGTCGCTCGCGTCGAACTTGACCGCTTCGCAGCGCTGTCCCGTGCGCAGCGCGATGTCGGCGGCCGTCGCACTGGCATCGTCGAGATCGCGCGCGGCGAGCAGCACGTCGGACCCGCCTTTCGCGGCCGCACGCGCGAATTCCCGCGCGATGGCGGACGTGGCACCCAGCACGATCCACACGCCGCTCATACCGGCCTCCGCCCGATGCCGAGCCGGCGCGACTGGTCGGACGCGAACGCGCCTTGCGGATCGTATTTCGCGAGGGCGGACTCGAAATCCGGCAGCCCGGGATATGTGGCCGCGAACGTGTCGGCCGACATCGTCGCGTCCTTGGCAAGATAGATGCGCCCGCCGGCATCGCGCGCGATCCGTTCGAGGCGGGCCATCAGTTCGTCGGCACCCGACGCGCGCGGAATGTCGAGGGCGAGTGTCACGCCGCGCATCGGGAACGAGAGATGCCCGCGCCCTTCCCCGCCCAGCGTCTTCAGCACGGCAAGGAACGAGGCGTTGCCGCCGGCGGAGATCGCGTCGAGCATCGCGCGCGTGGCAGCATGGGCACCCGCATCGGGCACCACCGACTGGAACTGGTAGAAGCCGCGCTTGCCGTAGAGCCGGTTCCAGCCCGAAAGACTGTCGAGCGGATAGAAGAACGCGTCGAGGCCACGCGTCGATTCGCGACCCGCAGCGGGCACGCGACGGAAATAGATCTCGTTGAACACGCGGATGCTGGCCGACGAAAGCGCGAAACCGGGCAGGTCGAACGGCACGGGCAAGGGCTTGCGCGGTTGCGGTACCGCTCCGGCGGTGGGCATGAATTCGGCCGTCTCGAAAATGCCGCGGCCCAGGTTTTTCCCGCGCGCCAGCGCGTCGACCCAGCCGACCGAAAAGGTGCTGGCGGCGCGCGCCTCGGCGAACGCGGCGAAGAAGCCGTCGAGACCGGCGATGCGCCGCGTGCGCACGGCAAGCCGGCCCGTGCCCGGCAGCATCCGGAACGCGGCACGCACGACGATGCCGTTCAATCCCATGCCGCCGATCGTGGCGCGGAAGAGATCGGTGTTGTCCTTCATCGATGCGCGCAGCGTGCGGCCGTCGGCCAGCATCACGTCGAGCCATTCGACATGGTCGCCGAACGAGCCGTGGCGGTCGTGGTTCTTGCCGTGCACGTCGGCGGCGATGGCCCCGCCCACGGTGACCCACGCCGTGCCCGGCGAGACCGGCGGCACGAAGCCGCGCGGCACGAACGTGTCGACGAGCGCCCGGAACGTGACCCCCGGCTCGCATTCGAGGATGCCGGTCGAAGGATCGAAGGCCAGCATCCGGTCGAGGCGCGCGGTCAGGATCGCGCGGCCGCCGGCGGGCCTTGCCGCATCGCCATAGGCGCGCCCGGCCCCGCGCGCCAGCACGACGCTGCCGGCGGCACGGGCGGCAGCAAGCGCTTCGCCCACGCCGGCCCGACGCTCCGGACGTGCGGCAAGGCCGGTGGCAGCGGTCCCGCGTCCCCAGCCTTCGAGCCCGATTTCCTTCCAGCGCACGGTCATGCGTAGATCAGATAGCCGAAGACGGCGATCCAGCCCAGCACGCAGACGAGAAGAAACCGGTCGCCGACGGCAAGGTCGGTGGGCGAGCCCGCGCGCTCCTCGACCAGGGCGATCTGCAGGTAGCGCAGCACGCCGGCCACGACGAACGGTACGGTCAGATAAAGGCGGTCGGTGCCGTAGCGCCGGATCACGTTGGCGTCGGTCGTGTAGATCACGTAGCTGACGAGCAAGGCGCCCAGCACGACGCCAAGGGCCGTGTCGACGAAGCGCAGGTTGTAGCCCGCAAGCGACTTGCGGTGCGCCACGTCGAGGGCCCCGGTCAGATCGTCGCGCCGCTTGGCAAGTGCCAGGAACAGCGCCAGCAGCCCCGTGCACACGACGATCCACACCGTCGGCACGATGCCGATCGCCGCCGCCCCCGCCTCGACGCGCAGCACGAAGCCCGCCGCGACGATCAGCACGTCGAGCAGGCTCACGTGCTTGAGCCAGGTCGAGTAGACGAGATTGAGCACCACATAGAAGGCCAGCAGCTTCTGGAAGTGTGGCGGCAACGTCAGTGCTGCCGCCACGCAAGCCGCCGCCAGAAGCAACGCGAAGGCCAGGGCGGCAGCCCCCGTCACGGCCCCCGACGCGATCGGCCGGTGGCGCTTTTCCGGATGCAGCCGGTCGGCGGTCCGGTCGAACCAGTCGTTGACGACATAGATTGCCGACGCCGCGAGACAGAATGCGGCGAATGCCAGCGCCACGGCCTGCAGGTTCGCCGCATTGAGCGCGCCCGGCGTGAAGAACAGCGGGGCGACGACGAAGGCGTTCTTGATCCAGTGCTTGGGCCGCGCGAGGCGGATCAGGGCGAGCATGGCCAGCCAATAGCATGCCGGTGCCGGGACGGCGACCGGATCGCGCGGGAAGAACGGCCATCCGGCCGCCATAATTCCCGCCGGACGGCCCTCAGTACAGCAAGTCGCGCAGCGCCAGCGAGATCGACGGCACGTAGGTGATGACCATCAGGCAGGCAAGGATCACCAGCACGAAATGGCCGAGCGATTTGGTGATCTCGTTGAGCGAGATGCGCGCCACGGCACACGCCGCGAACAGGTTGACGCCGAAGGGCGGGGTGATCATGCCCAGTGCCAGGTTGACCACCATCACGAGCCCGAAATGCACCGGATCGATGCCGAGCTGGGCGGCGACGGGTGCGAGGATGGGTGCCAGCACGATGATCGAGGCCGACGTCTCGATGAACATGCCGATGATGAACAGGAAGGCGTTGACCGCCAGCAGGAACGCCCAGCCTTCGTCGAAATTCGCCACGATCCAGGCGCCGATCTGCGCCGGGATGCCCGCGCGGGTCAGCAGGAAGCTGAACAGGCCGGCCATCGCGATGATGAACATGATCACCGCCGACGAGATGACCGACTTCTCCAGCACCGCATAGACCTGGCGCAGGCCAAGCTCGCGGTAGACGAAGCAGCTGACGAACAGCGCGTAGAACACCGCCACGATGGAGGCTTCGGTCGGCGTGAAGATGCCGCCATAGATGCCGCCCAGGATGATGACCGGCATCAGCAGTGCCAGCCCCGCCCGGCGCGTGGCGAGCAGCAGCGGCTCGCGGCCCTCGGCATCGCGCATGCCGTAGCCGCGCAGGCGGCACCAGACATAGACGAACGCCATCAGCGCCCCGCCGATCAGGAAGCCGGGGCCAAAGCCGGCGACGAACAGCTCGCCGATCGACACTTCGGCCGCCACGCCGTAGAGGATCAGCGGGATCGACGGCGGGATGATGACGCCAAGTTCGGCAGCAGTCGCCTGCAGCGAGGCGGCGAACGACACCGGATACCCGTGGCGCACCATCGCCGGGATCAGGATGGCGCCGATGGCGAACGTCGTCGCCACGCTCGATCCCGACACGGCGGCGAAGATCATGCAGGTGAGGATGCAGGTGCAGGCAAGCCCGCCCTGCACGCCGCCCACCAGGCACTTGGCGAAGTCGACCAGCCGGGCCGAGATGCCGCCCTCGCCCATCAGGTTGCCCGCCAGGATGAAGAACGGCACGGCAGCGAGCGGGAACTTGTCGAGGGCGGCGAAGGCCTGCTGCGCCACGAGGATCATCGGCAGCGACGTGAAGGCACCCATGCCCGCGATGGCCGCAAGCCCGATCGAGATCGCGACCGGGATCGACAGCATCAGCAGGACGCACATCGTGATCAGCATCGTGGGGGCCATCGTGCGACTCCCCTAGACCGCTGACTCGAGGTCTTCGCGCCTGGGATCGAAATAGTGCGCGAGGACGGCGAGGATCGAGATCGCGGCACCGGTCGGGATCGCTGCGTAGGCCCAGCTCACCGGCACTTCAAGGCCCGCGAGCGTCTGGAAGCGGACGCGTCCGGTGAGGATCGCGCCGTACCAGACGAGGATCGCGAGCAGGGAAAGCGTGGAAAGCGTGATCGCGGCCTCGAGCACGCGGCGTGCCCTGCCGCGGCAGGCCTTGTAGAGGACGTCGACCGAGACGAGTGCGCCCGCCCGCATGGCGCCGCACAGGCCCAGATACGCCATCCAGATCAGCAGCACGCGCACCGCCGTTTCCGACCAGGTGACCGGCTCGGCCAGCAGGAAGCGCGCGAGCACCTGATAGAAGCCGACGGCCGCGGCGGCTGCCAGAAGGCAGCACGCCGCGAACACGCTGGCCCGGGTGACCGCGCGCTCGACCGCCAGCAGCAGCCGGACCGCCGGGGCGGCCACGACGGCTTTTGTCACTTGTGGTCCTTGATGCGGGTGATCGTCGCTTCGCCGAAGCGCTTGGCAAGATCGGCGAAGGTCGGGGCAAGGACGGCCTGGAACTTCGAGGTGTCGACCTTCTCGACGACCTGCATGCCGAGGCCGCGCAGCGTGTCCACGCCGGTCTTCTCCACCTTGGCGACCTCGTCCTTGCACACGGCCATCGCCGCGGTCGCCTCTTCCTGGAGCACCTGACGGTCGGCCGGCGAGAGCGAAGCGAACGCGGCAGGCGAGATCACGAGGGCTACCGGCGTGAAGGCGTGGTTGGAGATCGTCAGGTACTTCTGCACCTGGCCGAAGCGGTTGTTGATGATGGCGCCGATCGGGTTTTCCTGGCCGTCCATCACGCCCTGCTGGAGGGCCGTGAAGACCTCGGGGATCGCCATCGGCGTGGGCTGGGCGCCGAGTGCGCGCCAGACCTGGATGTGGATCGGGTTTTCCTGCGTGCGGATCTTGAGGCCCTTCACGTCGTCGACGCCGGTGACCGGACGCTTGCTGTTGGTGAGCTGGCGGAAGCCGATGCCGCCCAGCGCCAGCCCCTTGAAGCCGCGCGCGTCGAACTTGGCGAGAAGCTCCTTGCCGAACGCGCCGTCGAGCACGCCCTGCGCGTGGTCGAAATCGCGGAACAGGAACGGGATGTCGAGCACCTGCACGTCGGGCACGAAATTGGCGAAGATCGAGGTCGACGAGATCGTCATCTCGACCGTGCCGATCTGGACGCCCTCGATCACCTCGCGGTCGCCGCCGAGCGCGCCGCCCGGATGCAGGCGGATGTCGACGCGACCGGCCGTGCGCTGCTTGACCTTCTCGGCCATCGACGTCAGCGCGATGCCTTCGGGCGCCGTCTGGCGGCCGACGAAACCGAGATTGAGGACCTTGGGCGCCTGAGCCGCTGCTTCCTGCGCGAACAGGATTCCGGCTGCGAGCATCGCTGCCGCGAGATAGCTTGTTTTCGACATGTGGGTTTCCTCCGGTTTGTTTTTTTGAACGGTCGGGCGGCGCTATTGCACCGTCCAGCTTTCGACGAGATGGGGGGCGAATCGTTCGGGGCCGAGCTCGAGTCCCAGTCCCGGTCCGTCGGGAACGGCGACCGTTCCGGCATCGTCGACCGGGCAGTCGCCGCACATCGTGCGCAGCGGGTTGTACGAGGAGTCGTACTCGAACAGCGGGCAAGGCATCGCGTGGCCCGGGCGGCCGGGCAGGATCGAAGCGAAGTGCAGCGACGCGTTGAAGTTGACGGCCGTCCCCCACACATGCGGCACGAGTGCGATGTCGAAGGCCTCGGCGAGGGCGGCGATCTTCAGCCCCTCGGTGATGCCGCCGCACAAGGCCAGATCGGGCTGCAGATAGCCGAGGACGCCCGCTCCGACGACATCGCGGAAGGCCTGCACGCCGAACAGCGACTCGCCGCCGGCAAGCGGGATGCGCACCTGGTCGGCAAGCCGGCGATATGCTGCGATGTTGTCGTGGGCCATCGGCTCTTCCAGCCAGCGCACGTCGCATTCGACGAGGCGGTGTGCGAGGTCGGCGGCCGGGCCGAACGTGAAGCCCTGGTTGAGATCGACCATCAGCGGCATTTTCGCGCCGATGCGCTCGCGCACGCGGCGCGCGATCGCGCCGTCGATTTCCGGCGACGTGCCCAGCCGCAGCTTGATCGCGCGGAAGCCGGCAGCGAGATAGCCGTCGATGTCGGGGAAATAGTCGCGATAGGGATCGGCCCCCGGCTTCAGGAACGGACCGCTGACATAGGCGAAGACGCGCTCGCGCACCGCACCGCCGAGGTAGGCGTGCAGCGGCTGGCGCGCGGTGCGCGCGGCCGCGTCCCATGCCGCGATGTCGAGGGCACTGACCGCCATCAGCGGCACGCCATGGCGCTCGGGCAATCTGCGCATCATCAGGTCGTGCAGGCGGCGCGGGGCCGACGCGTCCTGGCCGACAAGATGGGGGGCGAGCTGCCTTCGCACGATGTCGGACGCGGCCCCCGGATAGGCCCAGGTCTCGCCCCAGCCGGTGACGCCTTCGCGGGTCGTGACGGCCACGAGAAGGGCCCCGCGGCTTTCAAAAAATCCGCGCGAATTCCCGATCCGTTCGGGGAGCGGGCAGGACAGTTCATAGCCGTCGATTCGGACGATCTGGGACGCAAGCGGGGAAGCCATCGGCACGCACGGGCTGGAAGTCGCTGACAGGCCGTTGACTTAGCTCCGGTAAATACTGCAAATCCAATTGGATTATTCAACGTCGATACATTAAAAAAACCTATGCGTCTGACGCTGGCACAGCTCGAAGCGTTCCTGTGGGCGGTCGAACTCGGCTCGGTCCAGGCGGCGGCACGCCAGCTCCATCTGGCCCAGCCGACCGTGTCGCTGCGCCTGCGCGGTCTCGAGGAGGCGCTCGGCGTGCAGGTCTTCGAGCGCGCCGGGCGCGGCATCCGGCCGACCGCCAGTGGTCTCAGCCTGCTCGCGCGCGCCAAGACCGTGCTGCGCGAGGTCGACCGCATCCGCGAGCCGCCCGCCGGCCAGGCGCCGGTCGCCGGCGTCGTGCGCGTGGGCTGCGCCGAAGGTGTCGCGATGGTGTGTCTTGCGCCGCTGATGGGGGCGTTGCGCGCCGACTATCCGCACCTGCGCCCCGAGTTCGCGGTGGCGACGACGGCGGCACTCGAGCCCGAACTCGCCCGCCACAATCTCGACCTTGCGATCCTCGTCAATCCGGTCGGCCATTCGGGCGTGCGGCTGCTGCCGCTCGGCCTCCAGCCGACCTCGTTCATGGCAGCGCCGGCGTGGGGCCTTTCGGGCCGGGTGCGGCCGGCCGATCTGCGGAACATCCCGATCGTGTCGAACCCGCCGCCGTCGGCGATGTTCCGCCAGACGCAGGACTGGTTCGCGACCGCCGGCATCGAGCCCGCGCGCGTCGACATGTGCTCGAGCGTCTCGGTCTCGGCGCACCTGATCGCGTCGGGCGTGGCGGTGGGCGTGCTGCCGCACAAGATGGTCGAGCCGCAGCTCGCCGACGGCTCGCTCGTGATCCTCGAGACCGATCCGCCGGTCGAATACGGGCGCGTCTATGTCGGGTTCCGCGACGGCGACGAGAGCCGCGCCATCGACGCGATCCTGCACTGCCTGCGCGGCGTGCTGTCGTCGATGGACTATCTCGTGGTGACGTAAGGCGCGAGGGTCCCGTCGTGCCGGTCGACCCGATTCCTCGGGCATGCGAGTTGAATTCGATATGCCGGATCGGCGACAATTCCCGCACGATGACCGATTTTCCACCCACATCCCTGTCGGCCGACCATATCTGGAGCCCGAGGATGCGCGCCTTCGGCGCCTTGTGGGCGGCCAAGCGCGATGGCCAGCCGATCCTGTCGCGCGACCGGTTCCACCCCGAAGAATGGGGTCGCTGGTGGTCGAACATGCTGCTCTACAGCATCGAGCCCGATACCGAAGGCAAGCGGCCGCGCATTTTCCGGATGACCTATCAGGGCGACGATGTCGAATACACCGACGGCGGCTCGAAGATCGGCAAGCGCCTCGAAGAGATCGCGCCACCCGACCTGCTGGCGCGCACGCTGGCGGTCTATGACCGCGTGGCGAGTGCGCGCGTACCGGTCTATTCGATCCGCGTCGGCGTCTGGGGGCGGGTCCGACCCGTGGCGTTCGAACGCCTGCTGCTACCGGTCGGCCCCGCGTCGGGCGACGCGACATCCGTGCTTGGCCTCATTCTCGATCACGGGCTCGACGACAATTGGAAGCGAGGCGATCTGTTCGCGCAATCGCCCACGCTCGACAAGCGGTCCTATGCGATCAGCCAGATCGATCCCGACAGTTTCGCGGGCTGCGATCTGGAGCGCGTCGGCAAGGGTATCGGCCTGACCATGCCGACGCCGGACTAGCCGCGCAGGTCGTCCCACAGTTCCTTCACCTTGGCGAAGAAACTCGCACTCTCCGGGCTGTGGCTCTTGTTGCCGCCGCCGCTGCCTTCGAAATCGCGCAGCAGGTCCTGCTGCTTCTTGGTGAGGTTGACCGGCGTTTCGACCATCGATTCGATGAACATGTCGCCGCGCGCGGCACTGCGCAGCACCGACATGCCCTTGCCCTTGAGACGGAACTGCTGGCCGGTCTGCGCACCGGCCGGGATCGTCACCTTCGCGCGCCCGCCGTCGACCGTCGGCACTTCGATCGAGCCGCCGAGTGCCGCCGTCGTCATCGGGATCGGCACGCGGCAATAGATGTCCGAGCCTTCGCGATGGAAGAGCTTGTGCTGCTTGATCGAGAGGAACAGGTAGAGGTCGCCCTGCGGCGAGCCGCGCATGCCCGCCTCGCCCTCGCCGGCAAGCCGGATGCGCGTGCCGTCCTCGACGCCCGCCGGGATGTTGACCGACAGCGTGCGCTCCTTGCGCGTGCGGCCCTGGCCCTGGCAGGTCTTGCACGGCTTCTCGATGATCTGGCCGGCGCCGCCGCATTGCGGGCAGCTGCGCTCGATCGTGAAGAAGCCCTGCTGGGCGCGCACCTTGCCCTGGCCGCGGCAGGTCGGGCACGTCGCGGGCTTGGAGCCGGCTTCGGCACCCGAGCCATGGCACGTCTCGCAGGCATGCAACGACGCGACGCGCACCGTGGCCTGCTTGCCGTGATAGGCGTCTTCGAGCGAGATCTCGAGATTGTAGCGAAGATCGGCGCCGCGCTGCGGGCCAGCGCCGCGCCGCCCGCCGCCCATGAACTCGCCGAACATCTCGTCGAAGATGTCGGCGAAACCGCCGGCACCGCCGCCGCCGAAATCGAAACCGCCGGCGCGTCCGCCCGGGCCGCCAGCACCGCCCTCGAAGGCGGCATGGCCGAAGCGGTCATAGGCCGCGCGCTTCTGGTCGTCCTTCAGGACGTCGTAGGCTTCGCTGATTTCCTTGAACTTGGTCTCGGCCTTCTTGTCGCCCGGGTTCTTGTCCGGGTGGAACTGCATGGCGAGCTTGCGATAGGCCTTCTTGAGGTCGTCGGCCGACGCCCCCTTGGCCACTCCCAGCAGCTCGTAATAATCCTGCTTCGCCACGCCGCGGATCTCCGATGGTCAGGCTAAGGCTGCAGGCGATGCGAAATCCGCACCGCCCGCGCCCCGAAGCCCGATCCTTTAGGCCTTCTTGTTCTTGTCCGAAAGGTCTTCGAACGTGGCGTCGACGACCTTCTCGTCCTTGGCCGCACCGGCCGACGGACCGGCCGCCGCTTCCGGACCCGCACCGGCGCCGGGTGCGGCACCTTCGGCCTGCGAGGCCTTGTACATCGCCTCGCCGAGCTTCATCGATGCCTGCATCAGTGCCTCGGTCTTGGCCTTGATGTCTTCGGCATCGGTGCCGTCCTTGGCGGTCTTGAGATCTGCGATCGCCGTCTCGATGGCGGCCTTGTCCTCGGCCCCGAGCTTGTCGCCGTGATCCTTCACGTTCTTCTCGGTGTCGTGGACCATGCTTTCCGCACGGTTCTTCGCCTCGACCAGATCGCGCTTCTTCTTGTCTTCCGCGGCGTTCGCCTCGGCGTCCTTGACCATCTTCTGGATCTCGGCGTCGGAAAGGCCGCCGGAAGCCTGGATGCGGATCTGCTGTTCCTTGCCGGTCCCCTTGTCCTTGGCCGAGACCTGCACGATGCCGTTGGCGTCGATGTCGAACGTGACCTCGATCTGCGGCACGCCGCGCGGGGCCGGCGGCAGGCCGACCAGGTCGAACTGGCCGAGCGCCTTGTTGTCGGACGCCATCTCGCGCTCGCCCTGGAACACGCGGATGGTCACCGCACTCTGGCTGTCCTCGGCGGTCGAGAAGACCTGGCTCTTGCGCGTCGGGATCGTGGTGTTGCGGTCGATCAGGCGCGTGAACACGCCGCCCAGCGTCTCGATGCCCAGCGACAGCGGGGTCACGTCGAGCAGCAGCACGTCCTTGACGTCGCCCTTGAGCACGCCGGCCTGGATGGCCGCACCGATCGCGACCACTTCGTCGGGGTTGACGCCGCGATGCGGCTCGCGCCCGAAGAACTGCTTCACGGTCTCGATGACCTTGGGCATGCGCGTCATGCCGCCGACGAGGACGACCTCGTCGATCTCGCTGGCCTTGAGGCCGGCGTCCTTCAGCGCGTTGCGGCACGGCTCGATCGTGCGCTGGATCAGCGTATCGACCAGGCTTTCGAGCTTGGCGCGCGTGAGCTTGATGTTGAGATGCTTCGGGCCCGACGCGTCGGCAGTGATGAAGGGCAGGTTCACTTCCGTCTGCACGGCGCTGGAGAGCTCGATCTTCGCCTTCTCGGCGGCTTCCTTCAGCCGCTGGAGGGCGAGCTTGTCGGAGCGCAGGTCGATGCCCTGCTCCTTCTTGAACTCGCTGGCGAGGTAATCGATGATTTCCTTGTCGAAGTCTTCGCCGCCCAGGAACGTGTCGCCGTTCGTGGACTTGACCTCGAACACGCCGTCGCCGATCTCGAGCACCGACACGTCGAACGTGCCGCCGCCAAGATCGTAGACCGCGATCGTGCCGGCCTTCTTCTTCTCGAGGCCGTAGGCGAGTGCGGCCGCCGTCGGCTCGTTGATGATGCGCAGCACTTCGAGGCCGGCGATCTTGCCGGCGTCCTTGGTGGCCTGGCGCTGGCTGTCGTTGAAGTACGCCGGCACGGTGATGACGGCCTGCGTGACCGTCTCGCCCAGATAGGCTTCGGCGGTCTCCTTCATCTTCATCAGCGTGAAGGCGGAGATCTGCGAGGGCGAATATTTCTTGCCGCGCGAGTCGACCCACGCGTCGCCGTTGTCGGCCTTGACGATCTTGTACGGGACGAGGCCCGTGTCCTTCGCGACCATCGGGTCTTCGAAGCGGCGGCCGATCAGGCGCTTGATCGCGTAGAACGTCTCGGTCGGGTTGGTCACCGACTGGCGCTTGGCAGGCTGGCCGACGAGGCGCTCGCCGGAGTCCGCGAACGCGACGATCGACGGGGTGGTGTTGGCACCTTCGGCGTTGGGGATGACCTTCGGGGTCGATCCTTCCATCACGGCGACGCAGGAATTGGTCGTGCCGAGGTCGATACCGATGACTTTGCTCATGAAATCCTCGCTTTGCAGCAGTCTCTTGTGGCCGACCCGTTGAGGCATCGGCACGGGGAGACCCCGTCTTGGGTTGGTCGCTCGACGTAAGGCCTTCCCGGAAGACCCTACCTTCGACAGCGATATAGGCAGGTGCCCGCGGCTTCGCAACGGTCAAAGCCGAATTCCGGCCGGTGCGGGGCTGGCCAGGCATTCAGTAAAATTTCTTGACTTACTTGCGCAGGCTGCCTATAAAGACCGTGAGGAATTCTCGGTTGCAGTGCTTCACGTTCCGTTAACCATGACGGAAGCTGCCGCCGGGCCCCTCAGAACTTCGAGAAGCGAGGTTCCGTGTTATGACGACCGTTCAGAATGTCGGTGTTGTGCCGCCTTCGCCCCTTGTGGGTGAAAGCCGTCCTCCGTTGAGCCTTCCGGGCCAGCGGACGTCGCAAGCGCAGAACTCGACCACGACAGACCAGGTAAAAACCCAGGCGGCGGAATCCGCCCGGGCAGCCGAGGCTTCGCGCGCCCAGCGGGCGCGTGCGGACCGCGACGAGGTCTCCGTGGCCGAACCGCGCCAGCTGGCGACGAAATCCGGCTTGATCCAGGGGACGTTCGACGCGTTCGTGGATGTCGTTGATCCGCGCTACCAGACGCGCATCGCGCGCATCTTTGGCCCCGCTTCGGGTGCCACGGCTGCCGAGCTTGCGCCGAGCCTGGTCCCCAGCGTGGTCAGCAAGGCCTACGAACCGATCGATGTGGGTGGCAAATCCGGCGCGTTCCGCCAGAGCGCGTAAGGGCACCGTATAGAGCTTCAGACCCGCGCCGGGGCGCCATGCCTCCGCGCGGGCGAAGCCGTTTGCGCGTTCAGGCGGTCGTGTCGATGCCGGCGGGCGGCGCGCCCTTGGCGACCGTGACCATCGCCTCGCGCAGCAGCCTTCCGTGGATCGTGTAGCCGGGCTGGAAGACCTGCACGACGCTGCCGGCGGCAACGCCCGGCGCATCGACCTGGGCCACCGCCTGATGCAGGGCCGGATCGAACGGCTTGCCGGCGGCATCGATCTTCATCACGCCGTTGCGCTCGAACGCGGCGAGCAGCTCGCGCTCGGTAAGCTCGACGCCCTCGGCAAGTTTGGCCAGATGCGGATCGGCCGCGCGCGCTTCGGCCGACACGGCATCGAGTGCCCGACGCAGATTGTCCGAAACAGCAAGCAGCGCCTTGGCGAAACTGCCGACCGCGTATTTCTCGCGATCGACGATCTCGCGATCGGCGCGCTTGCGCATGTTCTCGGCGTCGGCCATCGCGCGCAGCGCCGCGTCCTTGGCCTTCGCCGTATCGGCTTCGAGGGTAGCGATCTTCGCCAGTGCT
Source organism: Tagaea sp. (assembly GCA_965279525.1). GTDB lineage: Bacteria > Pseudomonadota > Alphaproteobacteria > CACIAM-22H2 > CACIAM-22H2 > Tagaea. The sequence continues at coordinate 1,138,084 of CBDIIB010000005.1, forward strand.
TCGGCCAATGGATCGGCCGGGGCCGGCGCTTCGGCCGCCGGAGTCTCGGGAATCGGTTCGTTGGTCGGCTCGGTCATCGGGTGCGTTCCATCATCATTCGTTCCGCCCGGCATTTGGGCGAAATCCCGCGCGGACGCAAGGGTTGATTTCAGCCGACCAGCCGGCCGACGACGCGCGCCGTGTAGTCGACCATCGGGATGATGCGCGCATAGTTGAGGCGCGTGGGCCCCACGACGCCGATGGCGCCCACGATGCGCTCCTGCGCGTCGCGATAGGGGGCGACGATGGTGGTGCAGCCCGACAGGCCGAACAGCTCGTTCTGCGCGCCGATGAAGATCTGCACGCCTTCGGCCCCTTGCGCCTGTTCGAGGATGCGCGCCATCGACTGGTGCTGTTCGAGCGCTTCGAACAGCCGGCGGATGCGCTCGAGATCCTCCATCGCGTGGACGTCCTCGAGCAGCTTCGCCTGACCGCGCACGATCAGATAGCCCTCGGTGCCGACCGATTTCTCGGGTGTGGACCACACGGCGAGGCCCTGTTCGACGACCTTCTGGGAAAGCTGGTCGAGCTCGGCGCGCGACTGCTCCAACCGCTTCAGCACGTCCTCGCGCGCTTCCACGAGCGTGCGCCCGGTGAGCTGGGCGGACAGGAAGTTCGAGGCCTGCACGAGCTGCTGCGGCGTCAGGCCAAGCGGCGTTTCGATGACGCGGTTCTCGACGAGACCGCGCTCGGTCACGAGCACGACAAGCGTGCGCCCCGGCCCGAGCGGCACGAACTCGACATGCTTCAAGGGCGCATCCGACTTGGGCGCGATGACGAGGCCGGCTCCGCGGCCCAAGCCCGCAAGCAGCGTGCTCGCCTGTTCGAGCACCTGGCCGACCGCGCGCCCGCCGGCCGCGCACTGCGCTTCGATCTTCTCGCGCTCGTCGCTGGAAAGCCGCCCCACTTCGAGCAGCCCGTCGACGAACAGCCGCAGGCCAAGATCGGTCGGCAGCCGGCCGGCCGACGTGTGCGGCGAATAGAGGAGCCCCAGATCCTGCAGGTCGGCCATCACGTTGCGGATCGTGGCGGGCGAGATCTGGTCGGGAAGCTGGCGCGACAGCGTGCGCGAACCGACCGGCTCGCCGGTCTCGACATAGGCTTCGACGATGCGCCGGAAGACCTCGCGCGAACGCTCGTCCATCGCGGACACCGCACTCTGCGCGCGTTCGCTTGTGGCGGCGGCGGCGGCGGAAACGGGCTTGCGCTCGAACGGGACGATCGGAGAACGGCTCATGGGGAATAGCTAGTCACCGCCCGCCTTGCGTGTCAACGCGCCCCCGATCCGTCATGCCCGGGCTTGACCCGGGCATCCACGACTTCGATTGCGAAGCAAGTCGTAGACCCCCGGGTCAAGCCCGGGGGTGACGAGTGGGACGATGCCTTGCGTGTCAACGCACCCCGGACTAGGTTCCGGCCCGTCGAACCCCCTTCCCGCCGAAAGAGATCTCCCATGCGCCCTTCGGGCCGTCCTGCCGACCAGATGCGTGAAGTCAGCCTCGAGCCGGGCTTCGCCAAGCACGCGGAGGGATCGTGCCTCGTGCGCTTCGGCGACACGCACGTGCTGGTCACCGCCTCGCTGGAGGAGAAGGTGCCGCCGTTCCTGCGCAACTCCGGCCAGGGCTGGGTCACGGCCGAATACGGCATGCTGCCGCGCTCGACCCACACGCGCACCGACCGCGAGGCCGCGCGCGGCAAGCAGTCGGGCCGCACGCAGGAGATCCAGCGCCTGGTCGGGCGTTCCTTGCGCTCCGTCACCGACATGAAGATGCTGGGCGAGCGCCAGATCAAGATCGACTGCGACGTGCTGCAGGCCGATGGTGGCACGCGCACCGCCGCGATCACCGGCGCGTGGGTCGCGTTGCATCAGGCGATCTTCCCGCTGGTGAAGGCCAAGGGGCTTGCCGGATTCCCGATCCGCGACCATGTCGCGGCCGTGTCGTGCGGCATCTCGAAGGGCAAGAGCGTGCTCGATCTCGACTATGCCGAGGACAGTGCGTGCGACGTCGACGCCAATTTCGTGATGACCGGCGACGGCAAGCTCGTGGAAGTGCAAGGGACCGCCGAGCGCGATCCGTTCGCCGAAGAACAGCTCCTCGCGATGCTGGCACTGGCGCGCAAGGGCGTGACCGAACTCGTCGCCCTCCAGAAGAAGGCGGTGGCCGCATGGACCGGCGCCGTCTGACGGGCGACAAGCTCGTCGTCGCCACGCACAACAAGGGCAAGCTTGCCGAGATGGCCGACCTGCTGCGGCCCTTCGGGCTCGACTGCGTTTCGGCCGCCTCCCTCGGCGTTTCCGAACCCGACGAGACCGGCACGACCTTCGAGGCGAACGCGGAACTGAAGGCCCGCCACACGGCGACGGCCACCGGCCTGCCTTCCCTGGCCGACGACAGCGGCCTGTGCGTGGCCGCCCTCGACGGCGATCCGGGCGTCTACACGGCGAACTGGGCGGGACCCAAGCGCGACTGGGCGCGCGCCATGCGCATGGTGGAAGCGGCCCTCGACGGGGCCGCCGACCGCAGCGGGCGTTTCGTTTCGGTGCTGTCGATCGCTTGGCCCGACGGGCATGCCGAGACGTTCCGCGGCGAAGTGCGCGGCACGCTGGTGTGGCCGCCGCGAGGGGTCCTGGGCTTCGGCTACGATCCGGTCTTCATGCCCGACGGCGAGACGCTGACCTTCGGCGAGATGGACCCGGCGAAGAAGCACACGATGAGCCACCGCGCCATCGCGTTCGACAAGTTCAAGGCCGCCTGCCTGCCATGAACCCGGTGGGCCCATGACCTTCGCGGTTTACGTCCACTGGCCGTTCTGCAAGTCGAAATGCCCGTACTGCGACTTCAACAGCCATGTGCGCGAGAAGATCGACGCCGATGCGTGGAAGACCGCCCTGCTGGCCGAGATCGACCATTTCGCGGCGTTGACGCCGGGCCGGCAGGTGACGTCCGTTTTCTTCGGCGGCGGCACGCCGTCGCTGATGGACCCGCACATCGCCGGCGCCATCATCGAGCGCATCGCGACGCGCTGGGCGATCGCCGACGATCCGGAGATCACGCTCGAAGCCAATCCCAATTCCGCCGAGGCCGAACGCTTCGCCGCGTTCAAGTCCGCCGGCATCAACCGGCTGTCGATCGGCGTGCAGTCGCTCGACGACAAGGCGTTGAAGTTCCTCGGCCGCGGCCATGACAGCCGCGAGGCGTGCCGCGCCATCGACCGTGCTGCGAAACTGTTCGACCGTTTCTCGTTCGATCTGATCTACGCAAGGCCGGGCCAGACGGTGGAAGACTGGTCGCGCGAACTGAAGGCGGCCCTCGACCTGCGCCCCACCCATCTTTCGGTCTACCAGCTGACGATCGAGGCGGGCACGCAGTTCAAGACGCTGTTCGATCGTGGCGACTATTCACTTCCCCACGAGAACGACCAGGAACGTCTCTACGACGTGACCCAGAGCATCCTCGAAGCCGCCGAGATGCCGGCCTACGAGATCTCGAACCACGCGCGCGCGGGGCAAGCCTCGCGCCACAATCTCGTCTACTGGCATTACGAGGATTATGTCGGCGTGGGTCCCGGTGCGCATGGCCGCCTGACGCTCGACGGACGGCGCGTGGCCACGCGCCAGCAGAAAGCGCCCGAGACGTGGCTCGCCGACGTCGCCAAGCAGGGGCACGCCACCGCCGAGCAGACAGTGCTCGAACAGACGACATGCGTGGACGAGGCGCTGATGATGGGCCTGCGCATCACCGAGGGCATCGACGCCGCGCGCTTCGAACGCATGACCGGTGCCGCTCTCGAAAGCCCCGAAGCGCTCGACACGGCGCGCGTGGAGCGCATGATCCGCGACGGCTTCATCGCGCGCACGCAGACAGGTATTGCCGCGACCGCCCAGGGCCGCAAGGTGCTGAACGGATTGCTGGCGGCACTTCGCGGCTAGTTGACGGACGTTGACGGACGTTGACGGCAGTTGACCGTCAACACGCCAAGTCGTTGACCTGCTTGGATCTCGTGTTGACGTTGACGGAAAACGAAAGCCGTCAACCAAACTTTGCTGCCGCAAAAAAGACGAGACGGTAACGTTACCGTCTCCTCGCCAAATGCTTGATCCACCTGCGACATGTCGATGAGACGGAGACATCACCTGCATTCGAGGAGACGCGAATTTTGCGGAAACACGGCATCTCGTCCGGCCTCGACCTGCCGGCATGGACGCAGCATATTCACCGTTTCAAAGAGCACGCGAAACCTGCGGGGAATATATAAAAGCACGCGCCGGTTGTCAAGAAAATAGACCTGTCACGCTCTCTTTAGCCGTCATGCCCGGGCTTGACCTGGGCATTCAAGACTTTGAGAAAGCGCGAGGCCGCAATGCTTCGGCCCCGCCTACTTCTCAATTCTTCTGCACTATGCCGAAGCACTCGGATACGGCGCATCGGCACGCTCGTCTCTTCGCAAGCATTGTTTGATCTCGATAGCGGCATCCTTAAACATCGTCGGCATGAGTTGAAGCGTTGCCGTGAACTGACCTGACGACTTCACCAACAGTCTGGGAAAGCTGAGTCCAGTGAAACTCACTATACTGTTGACCGAATATGGGATCAGCACAGAGCCTTTGACGCGCCAACGTTGAGCTATGATCTGCATTCTTTAATGTTTTGGAAATCGATTGTGCGTCTAGCAATTTGTACTCGGCGAAGAGAATCAATCTCGTGCGACAGAGCTAAATCGACCATCGGCCTCAACCTTCGTAACGAGATACCTTTCCTTTAATCTCACCACCGCCCACAAGCCAAGCATTCTGAAATCGGATGAGGCGATTAGCGCTGGTCCGCCACCTCAGTCACGCGACTGCCCATAAACTTATTGCAGTTTCTGCGCATAGTCATTCAGATGGAAAATTTAGCTCTGACAATCAAAGGGCCGCTATCGCCTTGATGTTTTGCCAGTAATGAGACTGACTAATTGCATTGTTACACAAGCACTCAGGTTTGATCTCCCGCCCAGTCAATTTCCCGGGCATGACGGCACTATCGATGGCACTATAGTTCCAGAGATCGTGCCCATCCCCAGCAGACACGTCCCGACCGCTTCCATGAACGGCTGAAAATGTTCTTCCTTCTTATGTCCTCCATGATGCGGCCCCTCCGCCCTCACCCCGGTATCTCCGGCTCCACCAGATGCGCAAGTTGGCTCCAGCGATTCCTGCCAGCCGAGGTAACACATCTCGGTGGGGATCGCTTCGGGGATGCCCTCCTGCACGGCGGTAAGGTCCGTGCCGCACAGCACCGGCTTCAGCGTGATCGTGACGGTCATCTCGCCGGGCAGGTTGGGGTCGTCGAAGCGGTCGGTGTAGCGCAGGCGTTCGCCCGGCACGAGTTCGAGATACTCGCCGCCGAAGGAATGGCCGTTGCCGCTGGTGAAGTTGATGAACGTCATGCGGAAGCTGCCGCCGACCCGGGCATCGATCCGGTCGACCTTGCACAGGAAGCCGTAGGGCGGCAGCCAGCGCGCCAGCGCGTCGGCATCGAGGAACGCGCGATAGACCTTCGCAGGGCTTGGCGCGCAGCACGCGGTGGAGGCGGACGGTTCCGGTCGGCATCCTGGAGCTCCCTTCAGTTCGTCGGCGCTTCGAACGTCTCGGGTGCGGGTGCCAGCAGCCGTGCCCCTTCGCGCCGCACTTCGAGCACGGCAAAGCCGCGTTCGACGATTCCACCGGGGTTGAGACGGAAGATGCCGTCCACGCCGGCGAAGCCGGAATTGGCGGTCAGCGTTTCGAGCGAGAAATCCGCCCCGGCCGGGCCCTTGCCGTGCGCCAGGATCGCGGCGAGTGCCACGCCGTCATAGGCAAGGCTCGCCACGCGCGGAGCCGGGCGGCCGAAGGCACCGCGATAGCGGTCCTCGAACACGAGGCGCGCGGGCTGTGCGGTGTTGGCGAACCAGGCGCCCTGCAGCGAGGATTCGCGCAGCGTGCGCGGATCGTCCCACAGCGGGATCCCCAGATACTTGACGCGCGCGGGGTCGATCTCGTGCCCGTGCAGCTGGGCCACGACCTGGATGAGCCGGTCGCCGAAATCGGGCAGCAGGACCGCTTCGAAATCGAGATCGGGCGGCGGCGGGCCCACTTCGCCGCGCGCCAGGCGCGGCGGCGGGCCGGCAAGCTGGCCGAGCCGGCGCACGGCGGGCGCGAAATCCAGCGCGCTCGCGTCGTAGCGTTCGATGCGCACGAGCTCGCCGCCCGTCGCCGCCAGCGACGTGCGCAAGCGAACGTTCGGCCGCACTCCCCAGCGCGTTGTTGGGCAGCAACGCGGCGAACCGTTCGAGGCCGCGCGCGCGCGCATATTCGATCGTGCGCGAAATCGCGTCCTGCGGGGCGATGCCAAGCGTGAACACGCCGGGGGCCGCGACCGCGCGGTCATTGGAAAGGCTGAGAAGGGCGATGCCCGCCGCGCGCGCCGCCGGTGCGACGGCCGCCGTCTCGGCCCCCAGCAGCGGACCGATGACGAGGCGCGCTTCCTGCGCCAGTGCCCATTCGAACGCGGCCAGCGCCCCTTGCGGCGTGCCGGCGGTGTCGCGCACGAGCAGCACGAAATCCTCGTCGGCGACGTCGAACACGGCCTGCGTGGCCGCATCGAGCAGGGCGGCACCCACTGCCGCGTTGGGTCCCGTCAGCGGCAGCAGCAATGCGACGCGCGGCGCGCCGGTGCGTGCCAGGCGCGCGGCCTCGGCGGCGGCGGCCGGATCGATTGCGGTCGCGACCGGCGATTGTGCGGCGGGCGGTGGTTCCAGCTGTTCGGATTGCGCGTGGCGGGGTCGCGGCGGGCGGTGGCGGCGTCGGCAGCCGGCTGGCCCTGACCGAAAATGCCCGTTACCCTCTCCTTGAGCGCGCCGGAATTCTCGCATCCGCCCAGCAACAGGGCGGCGGCGGCGGCGACAATGAAAAGCGGAACGGAACGCACGATGACGGCTCCCGAAATGATGGGCCCTGACGACGACGCGGACGATGCGTTCGAACCTAGCGAGATGGCCGCAGACAATCCAGCGCCCATCGCGATGGCACCCGGTCTCTATCTCGTCGGCACGCCGATCGGCAATCTGGGCGACGTGTCGGCGCGCATGCGACTTGTTCTCGCCGCCGCATCGGTCATCGCGGCGGAAGACACGCGCGTCGCCCGCCGGCTGCTGTCGGCTCTTGCCATCCCGGCGCCCAAGCTCGTGCGCTGCGACGAGCGTGCGAGCAATGCGATGGGCGCCAAACTCGCCGACGCGGCGCGGACACGCGTCGTCGCGTTCGTGTCGGATGCCGGCATGCCGGGCATTGCCGATCCGGGAGCGGCCCTCGTGCGCGCGGCCGAAGCGGCGGGCGTGCCGGTCACCATCGTGCCCGGCCCGTCGGCCATCGCGACGGCAGTGGCGTTGTCGGGCCTGCCGGCCGAGCCGTTCCTGTTCCTCGGATTCCTGCCGCCGAAGACCGGCCCGCGCGCGCGAAGGCTGGCCGAGTTCCGCGACGTGAAGGCGACGCTGGTGGCGTTCGAAGCCCCGCACCGCACGGCCGAAACGCTGGCGGCGATGGCCGAGGTGCTGGGCGACCGGCCGGCCTGCGTGTTGCGCGAGCTCACCAAGCGGCACGAGGAACGGCGCGCGGGCTCGCTCGCCACGCTTGCCGCGCACTATGCGGCACACGAGACACTGGGCGAGGTCGTGCTCGTCGTCGGTCCGCCGGGCGAAACCACACAAGGCGAACCCGATCCGGCGCTGCTCGACGCGAAGATCCGCGAAGCGCTCGCCACGCTGGGCGTGCGCGATGCCGCCGACCGCATCGCCGCGGCGACCGGCCTGCCGCGCCGGCAGGTCTATGCGCGCGCCCTCGAACTTTCGGGCAAATCGAAACGATGAAGTCGGCCCGGCACGTCGCCGCCGCGCGGCGCGGCCGGCTGGCCGAGACGCTGGCGGCGTGGCGGCTGCGCCTGGCCGGCTGGCGGATCGTGGCGCGCGACCTGCGCCTGCCGGCGGGGCAGGTCGATCTCGTGGCCCGGCGCGGGCGCACGCTCGCCTTCGTCGAGGTGAAGGCGCGGAACAATGCCGACGATGCGGCCGAATCGCTACACCCTGCCCAATGCGCGCGCATCGAACGCGCGGCAGAACAGTATCTTGCCGCGCGCCCTCAATTCGCCGCATTCGAGATTAGATTCGACCTGGTGCTGGTGGCCCCCGGAAGCTGGCCCCGGCACGTGAAAGATGCTTGGCGCGACTCGCGCCGGCACCCTAAATAAAGGGGAATCCCTAAATGAAAAAGGCTCAGGGAGCATGCACATGACAGCACGGACCCGATTCCATCGTCGCGTTCTGGCGGCCGGCCTCGTGGCGGGCGGCTTGATGCTGCAGGGCTGCGTGGGTGCGGCCGTGGGGGCCGGTGCCGCCGTCGGCGGGGCCGCCATGCAGGACCGCGGCGTGCGCGGTGCGGTCACCGACAACGGCATCGCGCTCGAGATCAACCACTACTGGTTCCAGGAGCGCTCCAACACCGAGATCTTCTCGTCGATCTCCACGCAGATCTACGAAGGCCGCGTGCTGCTGACCGGGGCCGTGACGAATCCCGACACGCGCGCCGAGGCCGTGCGCCTGGCGTGGAAGGCCAGCGGCATCCGCGAGATCATCAACGAGATCGAAGTGACCGACGCCGGCGGCGTCAAGGCCTATGCCAAGGACGTGTGGTCGGCCAACGAGCTGCGCTCGCGCCTGCTGTTCGCCAAGGGCATCAATTCGGCCAACTACACGGTCGAGGTCGTCAACGGCACGGTCTATATCCTCGGCGTGTGGGCCGACCAGGCCGAGCTCGACCGCGTGCTCAGCGTGGCACGCAACCTTGCCAATGTCCGGCGCGTGGTCAGCCACGCGATCGCCCGCGACGATCCGCGCCGCTTTCGCGCACCCCCCGGCGCCGACGCAGGCCCCGCCGCGTCGTGAACCCGCCCTATCGCCTGGTCGCCGGTGCGCCGGCCGAGGCCGAGCGCACGCTGGTGCATGCGGCGCGCGCGGGCGAGCAGGACATCGCGCTCGCCGACACGGCCCTTGCCCTTTCGGCCGCCGCCCGCCCGCAGCTCGACCTTGCCCCCTATCGCGCGCACCTCTCCGAGATCGCCACGTGCGTGGCGGCCGAAGCGCAGGGGCGGCCCGACAATCTCGCCGCGCGCGTGGCGGCGTTGCGCGAAGCGCTGGTCGAGCGGCTGGGCTATCGCGGCGACCGCGATTCCTACGACGACCTGCGCAATGCCGACCTTGCCGGCGTGATCGACCGGCGGCGCGGCCTGCCGGTCGCGCTCGCGATCCTGTGGATCCATGCCGCGCGTGCACAAGGCTGGGCGGCATCGGGCCTCGCGTTCCCGGCGCATTTCCTGATCCGCGTCGACGGGCCGGACGGGCGCGCGATCCTCGATCCGTTCAACGGCGGGGCGACGCTGGAAACCAAGGCGCTGCGCGGCCTGCTCAAACGCCTCGAAGGGCCGGACGCCGAGCTGCAGAACCACCATTACGCGAGCGTGCCCGACCGCACGGTGCTGCTGCGCCTGCAGAACAACATCAAGATGCGCCTGATGAAAGCCGAGGATTTCCGCGGCGTGCTGGCCACGCTCGAGCGCATGCTGATGCTCGCCCCCGCCGATCCGGCCCTGTGGCACGAGGCCGGCTTCGTGCATGTCGGACTCGACAATCTGCGCGCCGGCGTGATGTGTTTGGAGCAGGCTCACGCCCTTGTCGGGGCCACCGGTGCGAAGGACCGCATCGCGATGGAGATCCAGGCGCTCAAGAGCCGCCTGAACTGAAGGAACAGCTTACATGTCGCGCGTGTGTGCCGTGCAGATGGACCCGATGGGTCCGATCAACATCGACGGGGATTCGAGCTTCGCACTGATGCTGGAAGCGCAGGCGCGCGGCTACACGCTCTACCATTATCTCGTGCGCCACCTTTCCATGCGCGGCAAGGAGAAGATCTACGCGAAGGCGCATCCGGTGACCGTGCGCCGCGAGAAGGGCAACCATTTCACGTTCGGCGCCCCCGAGACGATCGACCTTGCCAAGGTCGACGTGATCCTGATGCGCCAGGACCCGCCCTTCGACATGGCGTACATCACCGCCACGCACATCCTGGAGCACATCCATCCCAAGACGCTGGTCGTCAACGACCCGGCGCATGTGCGCAATTCGCCGGAAAAGCTGTTCGTCACGCATTTCCCGCACTTGATGCCGCCTACGCTGGTGACGTCGGACACCGCCGAGATCCTCGAGTTCCGGAAAGAGTTCAAGGACATCATCGTCAAGCCGCTGTTCGGCAACGGCGGGGCCGGCGTCTTCCGCGTCAAGCCCGACGACGAGAACCTGACGGCGCTGATCGAGATGTTCACGCACGCCAGCCGCGAACCCTTGATGATCCAGCGCTACGAACCCGCCGTGCGCCAGGGCGACAAGCGCATCATCCTGGTCGACGGCAAGGCGGAAGGGGCCATCAACCGCGTGCCCGCCGCCGGCGAGGCGCGCGCCAACATGCATGTCGGCGGCACGGCCGTGAAGACGGCGCTGACGAAGCGCGAGATGGAAATCTGCGAGACGATCGGGCCGGAGCTGAAGAAGCGCGGCCAGATCTTCGTCGGCATCGACGTGATCGGCGAGTATCTCACCGAGATCAACGTCACCTCGCCCACCGGCATCCAGGAAGTGAAACGCTTCGACGGCACCGACCTCGCCGCGTCGATCTGGAACGCGATCGAAGCGAAGCTCTAGGGGCAGGCCGCCTTCAGCGCGCGCCAGTCCGGCCCGTCGATCTCCCATTTCGGCCGGGTCGAAGCCGGTGCCGCCGCGGCCGCCGCCATGCGCTCGGCCGTCGGCGGATGCGTCGACAGGTGCGCAAGCAGCCCCGACGTCGGGATGCCGGCGGCTTTTTCCATCCGCACGAGGATCGCGCCGAGCGGTGCCGACGGCACGCCCAGGCCGGCGAGAAGCTCGAACGCGCGCGCGTCGGTCGCGGTCTCCACTTCGCGGCTGTAGCTGATGCCGATATAGAGCGTGGCGAACGCGGCGGCCGACGAGAAGAAGATCGGATCCCCGAAGACAAGGCCGACGATGGCACCGGTCGCCACGCTGCGGATCATGCCGCGCATCGGGTCGCGCCGCTCGGCGTGCGCCACTTCGTGCGCGAGCACGCCGATCAGTTCTTCGGGTGACTGCGCGAGTTCGAGCAGGCCGCGCAGGATGACGATCTGGCCGCCCGGACCCGTGAACGCGTTGATGACCGGCGAGTCGACGATGCGGATGGTCAACCGCCCGCCAAGGTCCGCCCGGTCCTCGAGGCGTCGCGCGATCTCGGCCAGCAGCGGGGGCGGCGAATTCCCGGCGCAGAACGGCTTCTTGCGGTCGCGCGCGATCGAGCCGGCGAGTGCGTCGACCACCTCGGCGCCGAAGCGCCGCTCGAAATCCGCCGGGATCAGCGCGACCAGCCGCTCGGCCGCCAGCGGAATCGCGACGAACAGCACGAACAGGATGCTGGCGACGGCGCCGCCGGTCCACAGCGCGACCTGGCGGGCGACCGGCCAGTCGATCCGCCCGAGCCAGCCCCGCCGCGGCGTGGCGGCTTCGAGTGCCGCGACGAGCGACGGATCGGCGAACAGGATGCGCGCCGACGTGTCCGGATCGGGCGCCAGCACGCCGGGCAGCGCGCCGTCGGGCGTTTCAAGCACGCGCACTTCAATAAGGGGCCAGTACACTGTGCCGGTGTCGGTACCGGAAAGCTCGAGCCGGCCCCCGGCGATCCGCGCGCGCGCTTCGTGCGGGGCCGCGCGCACGCCGTCCAGATAGCGGACCGGCCAGTCCTCGGAGGGTTCAGGCGATGCCGACATCGAACGAATCGGCGAGGCCCTCGCCGCGCGTGAGGTTGTCTTGCGCGCCGGCGGCGACCGCATCGAGCGCCCCGGCATTCTCGACGGCCAGCGTCGAGATGAAATGGCGGATGATCGACGGTTCGATCCAGGCGCCCCGGATGACGGCGGCGCACAGGTAGAGCACGAAATAGACAATCGCGACCGCGCCGAAAATCAATAAGGTGAGAATATCTCCATCTCTCGGGAACTGCGTGTTGCCGACTATCAGATATGTGGCATAGAGCAGCCCGACGATGATCGCCGCGCAGGCCAGCAGGACGGCCACGATCCCGAGAGCGATGCGCCCGCCGACCGCCAAAGGACGGGCGCGCGAGGCGAAGCGGACATCACCGAGCCCCAGTCCGCCCGCCACGACCCGGAATTCGGCGACACGGTATGCGAGGTAGCCACAAATGATCGTCGCGACGGCCACCGCCAGTGGCCACCAGACGATCTCTGCCGCCGCTGCAGCCCGCTGCTGGGCGTCGAAAAGTCGTGAAATTTGGTCGCTGTACGCGCCGGCGTAGCCGAGGCAGGCGAGATATCCCAGCCAGACGACCGCCCAGCGCACATACAGGGGCATCATCTCGTCGATTTCGCAGGTGAACCGGCGGTTCCCGAAGCTCGTCATCGACATGAGCCGCTTGCGAAGCAGAATTCGGTACATGGGGTACATTATGAAGCCTGTCCCGATCATCCAACCGAGCGCCTGAGCGATCGTCGACAGGTAGCTCCGGAATGTCCCGTCGAAGCCGAACCGGATGCCGCGCCAGGCGGTCCGCGAGACGCGGTATTTCCAGGCATAGAACTGCGCGGTCATTGCCAGGAAGCCGAGGACCGGGACCGTCAGGTAACTCGAGTGCGCTCCCAGGAACTCGCCGAAGACATTGACGCCGATCAGCACCGGCGCCACGACTGCCATTGCCACGAGGAATCCCTTGAACAGTTCGAAGCCGGTGCCGTGATATTCGAGCGGATCGCCGCGCAGCAGGATGCTTCCCCAGATCTGCCGGCGCCAGCGCGTGCGCGCCCAGAAGCGGTAGAAATACAGTGTCAGGACATTCAGCAGCGTCGCGACGACGACGAGCCGGAAGAGTCCGGCTCGCGGCACGTAGCGTAGCGCAGGTTCGACGGCGGCGGGGTCGGACACGACAGCGTCATCGGGCGGCATACAAAACTCGTCCATTGCGTGTACGGGATCGTGCGTACTTATCGAAGATTGATTGGAAATTGAAGCAGGATTTCAGGCAAGCCCGCGCGCCATCAGATAGAGCCCCAGCGCCAGCAGCCCGATCAGGAACCAGCGGCGGAAGCCTTCGGCTGGCAGCTTGTGGCGCAAGGCCGTGCCGAGCCACATCCCGCCGAGGGCCGGCAGCAGCGCTGCGGCCGAACCGATGACGTTCGCGGTGTCGAACACGCCGTCGTTGGCAAGCCCGAGCCCCAGCGCCACGGTCGAGACGAGGAACGACAGGCCGAGCGCCTGGATGAGGTCTTCCTTCGCAAGCCCGAGCGACTGGAGATAGGGCACGGCCGGCAGCACGAAGATGCCGGTCGCCGCCGTGACGAGACCGGTCGCGAGGCCGACGGGCGCACCCAGCCATTTCTCCAGATGCGGCGGCACATGGAAGCGGAACGCCGTCAGGCTTAGCGCCGCATAGGCCGCCACGCACAGGCCGAGTGCCACGCGTGCCGCCAGCGCGTTCTCGCCGGCAAGCCAGCCGCCGCCAAGTGCCACGCCCACGCACACCGCCGCCATCATCGGCCACAGCCGCGCGATCAGTGCGCGGAAATCGGGGCCCGCCCAGAGCTGCCACACGTTGGTCACCAGCGACGGCACGACAAGCAACGCCGCCGACTGCGCCGGGGCAAGGGCGAGGCTCAACAGCCCCATCGAGATCGTCGGCAGGCCGAGGCCCACCACGCCCTTGACGAATCCGGCAAGCGCGAAGGCGCCGAGAACGAGGAGGATCAGGGAAAGGTCGGGCATGGGCGCGACATTGCCCGCCGCCGCGCAATCGGACAATCTGGAAGTTGCGAACCGAGCCTTCGGCCAGACCGAAGGCACGAGGGAGGACCCGGATGCGCTTCGATCTTGCCGACCTGCGCCTGTTCGTCGCGGTTGCCGACGCGGGCTCGATCACGTTGGGGGCGAAGCGCGCGGGCCTCGCGCTCGCATCGGCCAGTGCACGCATCGCGGCAATGGAAGCCGACGCGAAGGTGGCGCTGCTGACGCGCGGCCGGCGCGGGATCGCCCCCACCGACGCGGGCCTTGCCCTGCTCCACCATGCGCGCGGCGTGCTCGACCGGATGGAAGCCTTGCGCGCCGCGGTCGGCGAGCATGCCGGCGGTCTCAACGCGCGCGTGCGGCTGGCCTGCAACACCGCGGCCTTGACCGAGTTCCTGCCCGAGGTGCTGGCACGCTTCCTTGCCACGCACCCGCGCATCGATGTCGCCATCGAGGAAGCTGCCAGCTACGCGATCCCGACGATGGTGGCGCAAGGCATCGTCGATCTCGGGATCGCGGCCGACTCGGTCGATCTCGGCAGCTTGCAGAGGCACCCCTTCCGCATCGACCGCCTCGTCGCGGTCGTTCCGGCAGCCGACCGGCTCGCGCGCCGCAGGAAGCCAATGTTCGCCGACGTGGCGGCACGGCCCTTCGTGGCGCTCGCGACCGACGCGGCGCTGAGCACCTATATCGGCCAGTACGTCGCGCGGGGCGGCCACACGCCGCGCTACCGCGCGCGCGTGCGCGATTTCGACGCCGTGTGCCGGCTGGCAGGTGCGGGCGTTGGCGTGGGCATCGTGCCGGTCACCGCCGCGCGCCGCTGCCAGCGCGCCGCGCGCATCGCCATCGTGGAACTGGGCGACGCCTGGATGGTCCGCCACCTGACCCTATGCGCGCGCGACTTCGCCGGCCTGCCGGCGGCGGCAAGGGCGCTGGCGGATGCGCTTACGCGTTGACTAGGACGGTTGAGTGGTGTCTCGGCGCGGTATTTTTTCGAGACGGACATGATCCAGAATGTAGGCGACTTTCCATGGTTCCAGCCAAGCCTCTCGAACGATTGCCCGTACCGTAGCGGTGATGGCGACGACGACACCGAACACGCTGATCCGCGCTGTCGGCGTATGTGGAAGCAGATCGGCGAGATGCGAGGCCGTGAACAGCAGTCCAACGAAAGTCGCGATGATCGCAATCGAAGCCGCAGTCGAGACCGTGACATACGCTGTGATCGGGACATTCACGACCATTCGCATGTCGCCATAACGAGATGCCTGTGAGCTTGCGCATCGACTGGAGAATTCCAGCGTATTGAGTGCAATGCAGATCAGGCCAAATGCGAAGTGGCACAGCATCATTCCAGGCACAGGTGTCCCGGAGAATGGCGACATCAGGAAGAAAAGGCGGACTACGCCCTCGCTGCCATAGGCGAAATACCAGTCGGCAATAAGGAGGTATCCAACAGCAAGTGCAAGGTAGCCACAGATCCAAATAGCTGCCACGACACCGGTGCGCTCCGTCCTGCGCTCCGACTTTTCCAGCAATGATACCGGCGAGTTGCGCCACGTCGTTTCCGAAGTGGAGAAATGCAGGATTGAATTTTTTATCGCGTTGCCAAGTGCAAGGACGCCGCCGAGATAGATTGCCCAGCCGAGCGGGTCGGGCTGTCCCATCGGGTCGAGCAGGAGCGAGCTATTGTCCGGGCTCAAGAATCCGCCAACGAGTGCAGTCCAGAAAACGCTTACGCGCGCGACGTACTCAGCGGCGGAGCCGCGATGCACAAGCGGATCACCCAGTATTCGGATTGCTCCGAATATCTCGCGATACCATGACAGCCAGGCCCACGGTCGATAGAGCCCCAGTGTCACAAGACTGAGCAGCGCGCCGCGGATGACCAGCCGGGTCAGGCCTTCCGGCGGTTCGAAGGTCGGGGCCGTCGATGTTTCGGTCATGGTCGCTCGCCTGGCGGGAAACGAGACACGACCATAAGGTGCACAAATCAGGAAAACAATACATCCAATAGTAGTTGGTAATTACCTTTCACGCATCGCACTTCTTGAACCTTCCGATGTCGAGATGCAGGTGGTTGGCGTGGGCGGCGTCGGTCTTGGGCGTCAGCACGATGTTGAAGTGGCGGCACGCCCCTTGCGCCACGTCGCGCAGGAAAGCGCCGCGCGAGCCGCGGTCGGTCCAGTGCTGGCGCACGTTGACCATCGTCTTGCCCTCCAGCTCGAAGCCGCCGACATCGAGGGCGCGGCCGAACGCGTGTTCGGACAGGCGGCTGGCACGCCCGGTCTGCGGCTTGCACACGTAGCTGCCGTAATGGACGATCTGCACGACCGGCTTGCCGAAATGGCGCATCGCGGCGGGCTGCACGATCTCGCGCTCGAACGCGAGGAGTGCGTGCGCCAGCGGGCAGGTCATCAAGGCGGGCCGGCTGAGCGGGATGGTGGCGCGCTCCAGCATCACCGCTTCGTCCACGCGGCAGCCTTCGCGCGTCTGCACGGTGTTCCGGCGCTCGAACGCGGCACCGGTACGCTCGAGGGCGGCAAAGCAGTCCAGTGCGGGATCGGCCGCGGGCGGCGGTGGCGGTGGCGGCTCGACCGGCGGGGGCAGGCGCGGCGCGCACGCCGCCATCGACAGGGCAACGAGCCCGATCGCGGCGAGACGGTACGGCAGATTCCGGAACAAACGGCTCAGGGGGCGACTCCAGCCCCGCAACTATACGCGCGAAGTGCCTTTGCGTGAATCGCGCCCCGACTCGCGCGTGGCCTTGGCGAGGGCCGCGCCCAGCAGCTCGAACTCCGCCCGGCGCGACGTGCCCTTGCGCCAGACAAGGCCGAGGTCGCGCGCCGGATCGTCCTCGACCGCGACCGACACGAGATCGGTACCCTTCAAAAGTCCCGCATCGATCGCCATCTGCGGCAGCAGCGTGACGCCGAGACCGTTGTCGACCATCTGCACGAGCGTGAAGAGCGACGTGGCGGCGAACGGGTCGGGATCGCGGCTGGCGCGCAGGCCGCACGCGGCGAGCGCATGCTTCTTCATGCAGTGGCCGTCGGCGAGCAGCAGCAGCTTCTGTGCGCGGATCTCGCGCGTCGGGACGGTGCGCTTGCCGGCAAGTGCATGGTCGCGCCGCACGATCAGGCGGAACGGGTCGCGGCCCAGCGGATAGCTGTCGTTGGGGCCGCATTCGCACGGCAAGGCGAGCAGGGCCGCATCCAGCGTTCCATTCCCCAGCTTCTCGACCAGCCGCTCGGTCAGGTCCTCGACCAGATAGAGCTTCAGCTTCGGGTAGGCCTTGCGCAGCGCGGGCAACGCCTGCGGCATCCAGAACGGGCTGACGCTGGGGATGACGCCCAGACGCAGCTCGCCGGCCAGCGGCTCGCCGGCCCCCCGCGCTTCCAGCGCCAGCTCCTCGGCATCGGCCAGCACGCGGCGCGCGCGCACGAGGATGCGCTCGCCCAGCGGCGTGAGGTCCACGCGCCGGCGCGTCCGGTCGACGAGGGCGGCACCCAGCGTCGCCTCCAGCTCCTGCAGGCTTGCCGACAGCGTGGATTGCGTGACGTTCGCCTGGCGTGCGGCACGCCCGAAATTGAGCGTGTCGGCAAGGCAGGCGAAATGGCGGAGCTGGCGCAGCGTGGGCAGGTGGATCATCGTTTTCCTCGATAATTGAGGACAGTTTAATGCGTTGGACCGATCAGACGCAAGCTGCGAGTTTCCGCCTCGCCGGGCACCCAGAATCAACAGGCCGCCCGAAACCCTACGGAGATCATCCCATGCTGACCATCGGCGACAAGTTCCCCGAATTCGACCTCAAGGCCGTCGTCTCGACGGACCCGAAGACCGCCTTCACCCAGGTCAATTCCCAGTCCGACAAGGGCAAGTGGAAGATCGTGTTCTTCTGGCCCAAGGACTTCACGTTCGTCTGCCCGACCGAGATCGCCGCCTTCGGCAAGCTCAACAAGGACTTCAACGAGCGCGACGCGGTCGTCTACGGCGTGTCGATCGACAGCGAGTTCGTCCATCTCGCCTGGCGCCAGAACCATGCCGACCTCAAGACCCTGCCCTTCGCGATGCTGGCCGACGTCAAGCGCGAGCTGTCGACGGCGCTGGGCGTGCTCGACAAGAACGAGGGTGTCGCGATGCGCGCCACGTTCGTCGTCGATCCGGAAGGCATCATCCGCTTCGTGTCGGTCAACGACCTCAACGTGGGCCGCAACCCGGCCGAGGTGATGCGCGTGCTCGACGCGCTGCAGACCGACGAGCTGTGCCCGTGCAACTGGCAGAAGGGCGAAGACGTCCTGAAGGCCGCCTGAACTATCCGCACCGGAGAACGACAATGACGATCGAGAACCTGAAGTCGGCCCTGCCCGACTATGCCAAGGACCTGAAGCTCAACCTCTCGTCGCTCGCGGCCGAGACGGCCGTGTCGCCGGAGCTTCGCGCCCTGTTGTTCGTCACCGCGGGGCTGGCCGTGCGCCAGCCCCAGGTGCGCGATGCGCTGCTCGCCGAGTTCGGCCCGTCGCTGACGGCCGAACAGCTCGGCGCGGCGAAGATCGCGGTGTCGCTGATGGGCATGAACAACATCTACTACCGCTTCACGCATCTGGTGTCGGCGCCGGACTATGCGACGATGCCGGCCAAGCTGCGCATGACCGCGATGGCCAAGCCCGGCATCGCGCATGCGGAGTTCGAGCTGCTCAGCCTTGCCGTGTCGGCCATCAACGGCTGCGGCATGTGCATGGACAGCCACGAGAAGGCCGTGCGCCTGGGCGGCATCGAACCCGCCGCGATCCAGGCCGCCGTGCGCATCGCCGCCGTCGTGCATGCGGTCGCGGTGACGCTGGATGCGGAAGAAGGAGTGCCGGCGCTGGCAGTCGCTGCTTGAAGAACGGGCGGCGGCCGTCAGGCCGCCGCCTTCTTCAAGGCGTGTCCGGATAGATCTCGCGGATCGCGGCGAAGCGGTCGAGATTGTCGACGAACAGCCGTACCAGCCGCGGATCGAAATGCCGGCCCGCTTCCTTGGCGATATGCTCGGCCGCCTGTGCGGCCGGCCACGCCGCCTTGTAGCAGCGCGCCGACGAGAGCGCGTCGAACACGTCGATGAGCGCCACGATGCGCCCGAAAATGTGGATGTCCTCGCCGGCAAGGCCGGCCGGGTAGCCGCTGCCGTCCCATTTCTCGTGGTGCTGGAGGGCGATCGTGGCGCCCGCGCGGAAGAACGGCCCGTCGGATTTGGACAGCATGTCCGCCCCGGCGGCGGCGTGGGTCTTCATCGTCTCCCACTCGGCGGGGTCGAGCTTGCCGGGCTTGGTGAGGATCGCGTCCGGAATCGTGATCTTGCCGATGTCGTGCAGCGGTGCCGCCACTTCGAGGGTCGCCTGGTCGGCCGGCGAAAGGCCCGCCAGTTCCGCCAGCAGCCGGGAGCCGTGCGCCACGCGGCGCACGTGGTTGCCGGTCTCGCGCGAGCGCGCCTCGATCGCCTCGGAAAGGACCAGGACGAGCTGGCGCTGGGTTTCGGCGATCGATTCGTTGAGCCGGATGTTGGAAAAGGCGAGGCCCATCTGGCGCGCGAACACCTCGACCAGCCGCCTGTCGACGGCGTCGACCGGCCCGTCGACTTCCAGATGCAATATCGTGTTCTCGGTCCCGCACATGGCGCCGACGGCAAGCCAGCCGTCGCCGACGATCGCCCCGGCCGCCCCGTCGGCCAGCCGCAGCCCGTCGACGATGCGCGCGGGCAGCGTTTCGCGCGCGGACTTGCCGACCGAATGGCGGTAGTCGCCGATGCCGGCGAGCACCTCGTAATCGGCCGAGCGCCGGACCAGCGCCATCGCGCGGCCCTTCACGTAGACGGCGCTGTTCTCCGAGCGGATCATCGCCATCAGCTGCTCGAGCGCGCCGGACGCGAAGGAACCGAGCGAGCGCGCGTCGAACAGGTCGGGCGTGGCCATCAGGATATGTTCGAGGCCGCGCCGGCCGCGCTCGAGCGCCACGATGTCGCGATAGGCGCGCAAGGACGCCAGCACGGTCGTGAACAGGCGCTGGGCGGACAGCTCGGTCTTGGACTTGTAGTCGTTGATGTCGTAGCCGGCGATCACCGCGCGCTCGGGCGCACTGCCGGGCTGGCCGGTGCGCAGGCAGATCCGCACGACCGAGTTCTTCATCTCCTCGCGCACGAAGCGCACGAGATCGAGCCCGGCATGCTCGGTTTCCATGACGACGTCGAGCAGGATCAGCGCGATCCGGTGCCGCCGCTCCGAGCGCAGGAATTCGCGGGCCTCGGCGGCGGAATGGACGGACAGCAGCTCGATCGGCATGCCGTCGAACTCGAAGCCGCGCAGCGCCAGCTCGGTGACGGCATGCACTTCGGGATCGTCGTCGACGACGAGCACGCGCCACGTCCGGCCCGACGCATTGCGCGACGGCCCGGGATCGAGCGCTTCCGGTGCGAACAGCTCGTCCAACCTGCAATCTCCTTCCGGGCTGGCGGTGCTCGCCAAAATGGCGGGGGGTGCGCCGCGGTTCCGGACCGGTGTTGAACTACGAAAGTAGGTCGTCGCGGATGAAGATCGTGTTAACGGCCGGCCGGTCCGGCGGCCGCCGTCTCGCCCGCCGGCACCGGCGCCGATCGCGGCAGAAGGATTTCGATTTCAAGGCCTTGGCCGGGCGCGCTGCGCATCGACATTGTCCCGCCCAGACGGTGGGTGACGAGATTATGGACGATCGTCAGGCCAAGACCGGTGCCGCCGGTCCCGCGCCGGGTCGTGAAGAACGGTTCGAGGACCCGCCCGAGCGTGCGCGCGTCGATGCCGCAGCCGTCGTCGCGATAGACGATGCGCGCGTCCGCGCCGCGCCAGTCCACCTCGAACGCGATTGCGCCCGGCGTGTCGCGCCCGTCGAAGGCATGCATCAGCGCGTTGGTGACGAGGTTGGTCGCGATCTGCGCCAGCGCACCGGGATAGGAGTCGATGGCGACGTCGCCCAGCCCTTGCACCTCGACGCGGTGCGCGGTGCGCTTGATCGCCGGCTGGAGACTTCCCACGACGTCGGCCAGATAGTCCTTCACCGCGAACCGGCGGCGCTGGTCGCCGGTCTGGTCGGCCGACACCTGCTTGAAGGTCTGGATGAGCTCGGCCGCACGGCGCAGGTTGCGCCCGACGAGGTCGAGGGTCTGGACGCCGCGCGCGAGGAATTCGTCGAAACGCGACCGGGCGAGCTGGTTGGCCTCGAAGACGCGGCGCATCTCGGCGAACTGCTCCTGGTGGAGCGACACGCCCGTCATCGCCACGCCCAGCGGGGTGTTGACCTCGTGCGCCACGCCGGCGACGAGCGAGCCGAGCGAGGCCATCCGTTCGCCGCGCGCAAGCGCCTCGCGCGTCTCGGCAAGCTCGCGCCTGGCGATCAGGCTTTCCTTGAAGACGTCGAGCGTGCGCGCGATATGGCCGATCTCGTCGTTGCGGTCGGTGCCCTCGGGCACGACATCCGTGTCGCCGGCGGCCAGCCGCCCGATCGTCGCGTCGAGCCGTTCGAGCGGTGTCGCGATGTGGCGCTTCGCCAGCAGCAGGGCCGCGAAGAGCCCGACGCACAGCAGGCCGAACGAACCGCCGACGATGAGCGGCAGCCGCGTGCGGTAAAATTCGGAAAGCGCCATTTCGAGGCGCGCGATCTCGGCAAGGTCGATCGCCGCGACCTGCTGGATGAAGCTGTTGAGCCGGCGCCGGTTCACGCGGTTGGCCTCGTTGTCGCCCAGCTCGCGGCCTGCGGCGGCACCCACCTCGGTGCCGAGGCGCGCCAGCTCGGTGCGGAATTCGTGGAACCGCCGCGTTTCCGCGCGGACCTCGGCGAAGGTCTCGCGCTGTTCGGGCGTGATCGACAGCGACCAGCGCTCGATCTCCGCGTCCAGCAGCCCGAGCGTGTGGACGATGGCGGCGGAATAGGCTTTCGACTCGTCCGGCGTCAGCGACATGTAGACGCCGCGCGATTCCATCACCACGGCGTTGATCAGGCCGTTCACCCGCTCGGCAGCGGTGGCGCGGCGCGAGGCGCTGACCAGCGCCTGGTTGAAGCCGTTGTAGGTGCGCATCGTGTCGACCGTGACGAACGCGATCGCGACGACGACCAGCGCCATGAAGCCGGCGAGCGCCAGGATCTTCGTGGCGATCCTGAAATTCCTGAAGTCGACCATCCTGGTCCCCCTCGCCCGCCGGTCGCGGCTTGCCGCCCACCGTCGCGCCGTTCGTCTCGGGGCGTCAAGCCGCCGGTCGATGCTCGGGCAGATCGAGCCAGAAGCGGCTGCCGCGGCCGGGCACGCTCGTCATGCCGATGGCCCCGCCCATCAGCTCGGCCAGCTGCTTGCTCAGCGCCAGCCCCACGCCCGTCCCCTCGATGCCGGTCCGTTCGGCACCGAGCCGGCTGAAGGGCCGGAAGAGCTCGTCCTGCTTGTCGGGCGCGATGCCGATGCCGTCGTCGTCCACGAAGATGCGCACCGTCCCGGCGGCCGGGCGTTCGAACCCGAGGACGACGGTGCCGCCGCGCCGGTTATACTTGATTGCGTTCGAACCAAGATTGATCAGGATCTGCGACAGGCGCAGCCGGTCGGCGTGCACCGTCGGCAGCGTCTGGTTCGCCGGTACCGGCACCAGCGACACGCCGGCGGTCTGCGCCGCGGGCTGGAGCGAGGCGGCGACCGAGGCCAGCAGCGGCAGCAGGTCGACCGGCTCGGCCGAGATCTCGAGTTTCTGCGCGTCGATCCGGCTGAGATCGAGGATGTCGCTGATCAGCCGCAGCAGGTGGTTGCCGCTCGCCAGGATGTGCCCGACATATTCGCGCTGCCGGGCGTCCAGCTCGCCGAATTTCGGGATGACCAGCAGCTGGGAGAAACCGAGGATGCTGTTGAGCGGCGTGCGCAGCTCGTGGCTCATCAGCGTGAGGAACTTCGACTTCGCGCGGTTGGCCTCGCCGGCCTCGCGCTCCAGGCGCTCGGCCTCGTCGCGCTCGCGCACGCGCTCGGCGATCGTCCGCGCGGCGATGCCCAGGGCATGGCCCAGATCGTTGACCTCCAGGATCGGACCCTCGGGGATCCGCGTCGTCGGATCGCTCGCCACCTCGAAGGCGGGTGCGACGACGGCCTTGATGGCGCTGCTGATGCGCCGGCTGATCGCGGTGGCGCCCACGGCGCCGAGGACGACGACGAGCACCACCGTCAGCAGGTAGATGGCGAACGAACGCCGGAGCTCCGCGACGAGGTCGTCGGTCGGCGTGCCGATCGCGACCGACCATCCGGTGGTCGGCGAGCGGCTGTACCCGATGAACGCGGGTATGCCTTCGAGCGAGTGCGCCTCGATCGTTCCCTCGCCGTGCGCGCGGATGGCATCCAGCATCAGGGGATTGCCTTTCCTGCCGACGAATTCGTCCTCTCTTTCCGAACGGGCGACGACGGTCCCGCTCGAATCGAGGATCGCCGCAAGGCCGCGCACGGGAAGCTGCTGGCGCTTCAGGATCTCCGAGAAGCGCTGCGGCAGGATCCCGAAGACGAGGCCGTATTCGACGGCGCCGCCGACGAGGACCGGGATGGCGATCGCGACGGTCGGCCGCTTCGTGGTGGCGCCGACGAAGAGATCGCTGATGACCGGCTTGCCGTGGCGGAACACCCGGTCCGTCCGCGCGTCGGGATTCGGCGGCGGAAGCGGCGTGCCGTACGCGACGACCGTGTTGAGGATCGCCCGCCCGTCGGCGGCGACGAGCGCCACGTTGCTGCCCGGCAGGTTGGGCAGCGCGTGCCTGGCCTGCGCATGGAATTTTTCGAACTCGCCCGTCAGCAGATAGGGCGAACTGGCAAGCCCGTAGAGAGCCGCGATCGAACTGGTGAGTTCGCGGTCGACTGCCTGCAAGAGGGCGCGCGCCGTCACGACGTTGGCGTCCTGCAGGTCCTGGCGGCCGGCCACGTAGGCGCCGTAGATCAGATACGAGGTGACCAGGGCGGACGGCAGGATGCAGGCGAACGCCAGCCATCCCAGCCAGAAGCGGATGGTTTGCGGGCGACGGCCGGACGGAAGAATGCGTGGAAGCATTTCCGGGGTCCTGCGCGATGTGGAAGAAACCGGATTCTCGCTCAATTCGTTAAAGAAAGCGTTAGCCGTGATGCTTGCTGACGCGCCGGGGTACCGCGATCTGCACGTTCGATGCGATGCCGCACGCCGGCAACCGCCTGCCGGCGCCCGATCCGGGATCCTGCGCGGTTTGTTGTCACGTCACATCTGAAATTGTAGAAACGATCCTCTGCAATTTCTGGACGGCAAATTTGTATGGTCGCGCGCGTCGGCACGGTTGCGTTCCACGGGGTCGAGACGGTTGCCGTCGACGTGCAGGTGCAGGTCGCGTCGGGGGCCCCTGCCTTCGCCGTGGTGGGGCTGCC
Organism: Tagaea sp.; assembly: GCA_965279525.1. Classification (GTDB taxonomy): domain Bacteria; phylum Pseudomonadota; class Alphaproteobacteria; order CACIAM-22H2; family CACIAM-22H2; genus Tagaea. The sequence continues at coordinate 1,162,442 of CBDIIB010000005.1, forward strand.
GGACAGTGCGGTCAAGGAAAGCAAGGAGCGCGTGCGTGCCGCCCTTGCGGCGATCGGGCTCGCGTTGCCGGGCAAGCGCATCACCGTCAACCTCGCCCCCGCCGACCTTGCCAAGGAGGGTGCGCACTTTGATCTTCCCATCGCCCTTGGCCTGCTCGTCGCGATGGGCGCGGTCGCGGCCGAGCAGGTCGCTCGCTACGTCGTGCTCGGCGAACTGACGCTTGACGCGCGCATCCTGCCCGTACCCGGCGTGCTGCTCGCGGCGATGGCGGCACACGGCCGCGATCTGGGGCTCGTGTGCCCGGAAGCCTGCGGCGGCGAAGCCGCGTGGGCGGCCGACGCGCGCGACTTCGAGATCGTCGCCCCGCCCACGCTGCTGTCGCTGCTCAACCATCTGCGTGGTGCCCAACTTCTGGCCCGCCCGCAGCCGCGCCATGGGGTCGCGCGCGTGCCCGGCCCCGATCTTCGCGACGTCAAGGGACAGGAGACCGCCAAGCGGGCCCTCGAAGTGGCGGCCGCCGGCGGCCACAACCTCTTGATGGTCGGCCCGCCGGGGGCCGGCAAGTCGATGCTGGCGCGCTGCCTGCCGGGCCTGCTGCCGCCGCTGACGGCGGCCGAAGCGCTGGAGATCTCGACCGTGCAGTCGCTTGCGGGCCTGCTCGGCGACGGGCGCATCGCGAGCAGCCGCCCGTTCCGCGACCCGCACCACACCGCCAGCCACGTGGCGCTGATCGGCGGCGGTGGAAACGGACAAAGATATTGCCCGAAATCCTATATTGATGCCCGAAATAATTAATAACATATCGAAATATAATGGCTAAATAATCGATCTATTAGACATTTGTCTCCTGAACTTAATTGTCGAGTCGATTTTTCGAACGTTTTCAGTATTCTTCCGATAGTTGTGTCCTGCGAGATCGGAACGGGGCTGGCATTGCTGAAGTATAAGGTCGATTGGAACGGTCGCACTGGCAAGCGGTGGGAGCTGATGTTCTTGGGCAAGATTTATTCAATGCCCAAAGGCGGTTCTCAGCACATGGTCGACGCGGTGTTTTCGAGCATAGACGCCCGAAGGGGCCAATATGAAATTCACACCAAACGAATAGGAATTGGCGAACTTCCGTACTTAATTCCTGGCAGCATTTGGGTAAGCAAGATTCGGGCGGGCGAACACTTCATCCAGATCATTAATCCTGTCGAGTTTGGCGAAAAGGAAATCAACACACTCAATTTGTTCAATGCGGAAACTGTTCCCCAGATCGAACTGGCGGATTTCGAAAATTTCAAAGACCCCCTGAGGCTCTTTCGATCCCTCAGGGCCTATTCACGGATGCCAGTGTTCAGTATCGACATTAAGAACAATCCGAATTTCAAGATTTTCATTCCGCCTATAGAGCTCTTTCGATTTACGTTCGCGAAGACAACTCGTCTTGCCGTCAAAATTACGCATCGGACGATGGATGATCTGGCCACTCACGTGCGGTCTCAGGATATCGACGGCAAACGGGTCGTAACGCTGAGATCGTCGGTTCCAAAATCGAGATCACTGACGACCGATGAGGCTCAAGCTCTTGCAACGGCCTATGACACCGGTCTGGCTTCAGAGTTTTCGCAAAGCGGTTGGAGCGCCGTTCGGCGATCTGTCGATGAGTACGGCGAACCGATTAAAGATGGGGAATTTCTCAAAGGCAAATTTTTCTGGAAGACCGGCGATAAGTTTCGGTCGATTGGCCACATGTTGGATCTTGGAAATAAAGTGTATGCGTTTTTCGTGCAGGGGATACTCGAAACGAATCATCACCCTTCGTTCAACAGGATCGATATTCTCGAGTGCCAAAGCATCAAGAGGCAAACTGACTACGATCAACGCAAGAACATGTATCCGGGTGCCGTTACTGCTACCATCGGCGAAGAGATCGAATCGGTAGAAGGGCCCAAGACGGCGCGCGCTTCGGCGAAATATACAGTTCAGCTTCCGGAGCCAGAATTGGGGGTTGCTAAGATCGAGGTCTTAAAGATCGAAGAATCAACCGACGACTACGAAACCGACAACAAGAAGGTTATCGGAGGAGATAAGCCGAAAGCATCTTCGACAGGAGAGGCGGTAGGCAATAACGGAAGGATCTCTGGGTTGGAAGTAGATCAGGCTGATAATCAGGAATTCGATTCTTTGCGGGAAATTAAAATTCTCTGGGATGCTGCCCTGAAGATACAAGAGGATTTGAAATTCGAAGTTTGCTCGGTGAAATCGGATAGACCCGCCGCATCGGGCGTAAGGCGCGGCGATAAGACCGCTCAACTATGTCAGTTCTATCCCAAGTCCGGTGAAGCGCGGCACAAATGGTCGACGAAAAGGATTCGGGGGAAAACGTTCGTTCGTCGCGCACTATGCGTGCAGTTCAAAAATAATAAAAAATTTGCGTACGCGATCGAGGTTGAGCGGTTTTCTGAGAACGACAATTATTGCCTTTTCACGTTCAGTTTGAACAGCCAGGCTGAGATCAAACCCGAAATGCTAGATCAATTTCTCTTAATTCTTGCGAACTCGGAAAGTCGCCGACTCGCAAAAGATTTGCCGAACAGCCTCGGATTGACGTCACTCAAATTTCCCCATTACGAGACACGGCAAAGCGTAGATGGTCTTGCCAACGCAATTGGCCCATTCCTTTTCAACAATCTGGATGGACTGATGTTGGATATACGGAAGTGAGAACTGAGCCTGAGTCGGTTCCGATTTTCTAATCGGCGGCGAGATCGAGAAGCCCGCGCGCCTCGGTGACCGTAATTCCCGCGCAGCCTGTGATTTGCCGAAATGGCCGCGCCGGCTCGCCGCCGCATAGCGATAAAGCCATTCACTAGGCCAAAAGCCTTGTGCCGTGTCGATGCGCGTTTCACGAATTCCTTAAGTTTGTTCGCTCGTGAATTACGAGACGTATATATATAAATCCAATAAAATCAATGCCTTGACTCTTTCGGCGAGTTGAGAACATATAGCGAACAATCAGATCTAAATTGGATGCCCCCTCATTGTCGGGAGCCAAAAGTGACCGTGACCTGCCAGACCTGCCGCAACTGGGAACCGAATGAAACCGGCACTCGCGGCCTGTGCCGATATGCGCCGCCGCGCAGCCAGATCGTCCTCTTTGGGTCGGACGACTTCGAGCTCAAAGCAGTCTGGGCAACGACCTCCCGCGAGGATCGCTGCGGAGCCTGGGTCAGCACACACCTACTCAATCGGGCGTCCAGTTGGCCTCCCTCAGGCACCAAACACCCCTTCAAAGAGAGGGCGCATGACAAGCCCTCCGATATGGAGAAGTAGCATGTACATCCCGCACTACGAATCCGACTTCGTGAGGTTTGCCTACTGGGTCCGCCCGCCCAGCATCAATGAAATTGGCATCATGCGAGCCCGCCACTTTGGGCGGGCGCTCATGGACCACCCGTCACTGGCCGGCATCGAGGTATTTGACGACGAGGCCAAGACGCTGGAGCGGGCGCTCGAGTTCCGCAAAGCCAATCGCCCAGGACTCTATATCGCCTGCCTTGTCTATCTGGCGCTCCAGAACAACCCAATCGCTTGCCTCACCCTGGCAGGGATCCTCATGCAGCGCGCGCAGTTCAAGGACCCGCCGAACCAGCGCATGCTCCTCCTGCGGGCGACCGGCTGGCTCAAAGCGGCAGATTCCATGAAATTCAATGAGAACTTTGGCTTCCCGCAAGAAGCGCTCTCGCGGATCGAGAAGGCCTCGAGTGCGGCCGACAATGGGAAAATCTCCGAAATACGCCGTCAGATCGAGCGAAACGAGCGGAGAGTGACCCTCATCGAGAGCGTACTCCCGAAGTGGAAGTCAGAGAACGGAAGCTCCGACAAGTATCGGTGCCTGACGGAGCCCCTCCAGCTTCAGGGAGACCTGACTCCGAACCATGCCAAAGCGCTGCTCGATGCCCTTCGATCCGAATATCCGTGGGCGGACGACCTGCTCACGGACATCGAGACCGCATTGACCCTGTCTATTGCCTCCAATAAGCCGTGGCTGTCGCTACCGCCCCTGCTACTGGTCGGGTCACCTGGAATCGGAAAGACCCGCTTCGCCCGGCGCCTGGCGGAACTCACCGGTGTGCCGATCCGGATCGTCAATACCGGCGGCTCGACTGACAATCGGGATTTCTCCGGGACAGCGCGCGGCTGGAACACAGCCCATCCGGCCCGCGTCATCGAGATACTTCGTGAGACGGAAGTGGCAAACCCGATCGTCCTGCTCGACGAGATCGACAAAGCAGGTGGTGGCTATCGGAATGGCCGGATCACGGCAACGCTTCTGACGATGCTGGAGCCCGAGACACGGGCCCGCTTCTACGACGAAGCTCTAACCACGAATGTCGACCTCTCCTACGTGAACTGGATCCTCACAGCGAATGACGTCCAGCTCCTCGGACGGCCGCTTTTGTCACGTCTACGGGTCATCCATATGCCGCCACCACCGGTCTCCGCGGCGCGGCAAATCGTCGAGACAGTACTCAAGGACCTGGCAGCTCGCTATGGCTGGCCGGAAGGGGCAATGCCGACGCTGGAGCCTGAAGTCCACACGGCACTCATTAATGCAATGTCCAAAGGTGCGTCCCCGCGGAACATCTCTGTGATGGCCGAGCAGGTCCTGGCGATCGAGCTGAAGTGGCGACGTACTGCTCTGAACTGACGCAACTCATGTGTGCTGCCGCACATTTGCGATCGGCATGAAGATTGGAGACTCAGTATGCTCAAACGCCCGCTTCCAACGCGCGACTGCGGCGCCGGCTGGAACAAACTGATCGATACGCTCATTGCCGATCTTGATGTCATAACGGGTAGGCGAAAAGTCGAGGTCGTGCAAATCAAGGAGAAGTTCGGTGCATTGCGATTCTACCTCGCGGGCAAAACTAAGCTGCCGTCCGAACTTCTGGGCCGCATACAAGCGCGCATCGGCGAAGCAGAAAGAAGTTCCGCCGTTATCTGCGAAGAATGTGGAGAACCGGGGATGATCCATACGTGGGACGGCAGAGGGTACTACTGCGCCCGCTGCCAGCGACATGCGCGGGAGATCGCGCGAACGAACCTCACGAATTATCGCGGGCAAGATTGGAATCTCGACCGAAACTGGCGTCTGGTCGATAAAAGCGGGGTCGCACTTTCTGAGAAAATCATTAGTGGATTGGACATGGCCGCAGCTCAGTCCATTGCACAAATCGCGGAGGACTCGAAACGCCTAGCGGACGGGATGGCCAACGCCATCCGACAGAGGGCTGGGATAGTTCCGAATGTGCGAGTCCACATGCCGGCGGACGCAGCACATCATTGGCAAGCCGCGCGATTCCTAGCGGAATAGCCCCACATGGTCGGATTCAAGTGATCAGCACGGAGTCATTGTAAGCGCAATCAAGCGGACGGAACGACGAATTGGGCCGAGCAACGACTAAGGCATTCAGAAGAGATTCGCATGGTCATCATCGATATAGAAGTTTCATCGTTGGTGGACGGATACCCGATCGAGATTGGCTGGGCACGCTCAGACGGAGAATGTCGTGCCTATCTAATAAGGCCGACCGATGAACTGATCGCTCATACGAAATGGGATCCTGTTTCCCAGAGCATCCATGGCATATCACGTGAGCTTCTTGAGCAGCGGGGAATGCCAATCGACGAGGTTGTCGCAAATCTCAATAGGGATCTCGACGGTGAGAGAATCCTTTCGGATGCCCCTTCACATGATTGGCAATGGCTGATGGTCCTCCTCGAGTTCTCGAGTGTCGAGCGGTTTACCTTTGAAATGCTGAAAATGCCGGTTGATTCTCTCTTGCTACGCGAAGCAAATGAGCACGGCATAAAAGGTACAGATCTTCGCTATGTGCTCGAAAAGCAGGAGCGAGCGCATGTTCATGCAGCGGCACACGATGCGGCAAGCTGGGCTGCGGCCGTAGAGGCCATTTCGGCTGCGAGTCGCGGCGATACCGCCGCTGTTGCCAGTATATTTGAGACCTGGCGGTCTCGTGCAACTGCAGCAGCACCGTGGCGGGAGAGTTCAAGTGGCAAAGAAAAAGGTGGCCAAAAGAGTGACACGAAGGAGCAAGCCCGCAAGGCAGAAACCCAAAATGAGCGGAAGGACGCTTAATGCCGAGAAGGGATTCGGCTAATGGCTGCTCGAAACCGCCGACACACCGGATACTGTTCGAGAACTACTTTGCCCGGTGATCTCGAAGTCAAGATCGGCTGCTTGGTCGATCACTACAACCACTGCCGATACCACGAAAGCCTCGGCAACCTCACGCTGACCGACGCCCACACGAGGCGCGGGCAGGCCATTCTGGAAAGGAGGGAAGCGATCAAGCGCAGGACCATCGAGTACCGCCGCTTGCTGCACCGGCAAGCGACCGCCTAAACTGCCAACCCAGATGTACCGAAGCCTCTGTTAGCAGCAGCCTCAAACTGCCCCGATTGTTCTGCCGACGGACAGTCTCTTTCAACCGTGACGATGAGTCGAAAACCCTCCATTACGCAAACTGCTCAGGCTGTCGTATGGGCGCTGACGGGGGACAGGACGCTTCGCTCGCTCATGCGCCGCGTCCTGAAGACCGCGCCTTGCCGGCGCCGAGCCCGAGCGTGGCGACATCGTTCTTGAGCGCCGACAGTATCATACGAACCGGCGCAAGCGTTCGCATTGACGCGCGATACGTCACGCCGCTGCGGATTGTCCAGTCATAGCCGCGCACGTTCAACGCCTGCAAGCCGGGGGTGACGCTGGGGCGGAGTAGTGGCTTGGGCAGGCTTGTCAGGAATCCATCGTTGCGCACAAGCTTCAGCGCCAGGTCGAGCGACTCGGTCGTGACCGTGTCGCGTGGCGGCGTTATGCCGTTGGCGCTGAACACCCGTTCGATTTGCGCACGCGTGAGCGTATCATAGCTGAGCATCACCCAAGGCCTGCGGGCGATCTCGCCCAACGGCGCTTCGGCTAAGCGTGCGAGCGACGATTGCCGCGCGGCGACGACGCAATTGGCTTGATCGTAGAGGAACAATTCGTCCAGCCCTTCGCCCGATATCGGCTCCTTAGCCAGGCCGCCGGCATAGAGGCTGATCTCCCCCGCATGTAGAGCGGGAAGCAACAGCGCGCCGACGCCGATGCGCACCGAAACGTGCAGATTGGGATAGTCGCGCGCCAGCCGCGCCAGAATGCTGGGCATGAACACCGACGCATAGGTGGGGCCGATGCCGATGCGCAGTTCGCCACGTGCGCCGTCGCGCGTGGCGGTCAGTTCCATCAGCGACCCGTTCCATTCGCCCTGAATCGTGCGCGCGCGTCGATAGAAGACCTGCCCCATCTCGGTCAACACAACCCCGCGCGCGGAACGGTCGAACAGCGGCGTGCGCAAATGTTCTTCGAGCAGTTGCAATGACTTCGACAGTGCAGGCTGGCTGATGTTCAGCCTGCGCGCGGCACCTTGCACGCTCCCATGCTCCGCGACCGCCAGGAAATGCTGGATGCGCCAAATCTGTTCCATCGATTTCAGTTATATCTCATATCGACGAAAATATTACCCAAATCTGGCCGGGCGGCTAGAAAAGGAGCGTCCTGGGAGGGACGCCGATGCGCGCCGTTTTCGTGCTTTTCGATTCGCTCAATCGACTTGCGTTGGGCTGCTATGGCGGCACGCAGATCGCCACGCCGAATTTCGACCGGTTCGCGCGCCGCGCGGCGACGTTCGACAATCACTATGCCGGGTCGCTGCCGTGCATGCCCGCACGCCGCGACATTCATACCGGGCGGCTCAACTTCATGCACCGCTCCTGGGGGCCGTTGGAGCCTTTCGACAATTCGCTGCCCGAGATCCTGAAGAAGGCCGGAATATACAGCCATCTGATAAGCGACCACTTCCACTACTTCGAGGACGGTGGCGCCACCTATCATAGCCGCTACAACACTTGGGAATTCGTGCGCGGCCAGGAGAACGATCCCTGGGTCGCGATGGTCAAGCCGCCGATCGAGCGCTTCAAGGAAAAATATTCCGATCATCACTACAACGCACCCGGTGACTTTGTGCGCCGTCAGAACCAGATTAACCGCGAGAAGATCGTGGCGGAGGCGGATTTTCCCGGCCCGCAATGTTTCGAGCGTGCCTTTCGCTTTCTTGACGTGAATCGCGGCGCCAATGATTGGATGCTGCATCTCGAATGCTTCGATCCGCACGAACCGTTCCACGCGCCCGACCGATTCAAGGAGGCGTATCGTACCGCCTATAACGGCCCGATCCTCGACTGGCCGAAATATGGGCCAGTCCGGGAAAACAAACTGGAGATCGCGGAGATCCGCGCGAATTACGCGGCCCTGGTTGCAATGTGCGACGCCTATTTCGGCAAGCTGCTCGACTATTTCGACGCGCACGACATGTGGAGGGATACGTGCCTGATCCTGACCACGGATCACGGCTTTCTGCTCAGCGAGCACGATTGGTGGGGTAAGAACCAGACGCCCTACTACGAGGAAATCTCTCATATTCCGACGATCGTCCATCATCCGGATCATGAGGCGCGTGCCGGCACCCGTGTGCGGGCGCTCTCGCAGACGACCGATCTGATGCCGACGATTCTGGACATCTTCGGCCTTCCCAGTCCACCCGAAACGACGGGAAGTTCCCTGCTGCCGCTGATCGCTGGGGCTCCGGGTCGCGAGGCCATCATTTTCGGCATGTTCGGCGGTCCGATCGGCATCACCGACGGGACGTACAGCTATTTCCGCTATCCGCGTGACCTTTACGACGAGACGCTGGGAGAATACACGCTGATGCCAACGCATCTGGCTGGGTTCTTCAACGCCAACGAGTTGAAGACGGCAACGCTGGCCGGGCCGTTCGATTTCACCAAGGGTCTGAAACTGATGCGCTACAGCGCGCTCAACGAAGCGCGACGGCCGCCGGGCGCGAACAGCCGTAGCCAAGCGGGTTTCAAATCGGCGATCTACGACAACGCACGCGATCCCAGCCAACTGAACCCGATCGACCTGCCGCCGGTCGAAACGAAGCTGAAGGAAGCCGCGATCCGGCTGCTGCGCGCGCATGATGCGCCGCGGGAGTATTTCGAGTGGTTGGCGCTTGCGGCTGAATAAAACCCGAATGGGAGGAGAAGCCATGTTGGTCGAAAAATTCAAGGCCGTCTTTGGTGCCGTGACGCGGCGCGGCGCGCTGGCGGGTACGTTGGCGCTCGCCGCCGGATCGGCGTTCGCGCAAAACCAGCCGCCCATCACCATGGCGATCAATCAATCGCCCTGGCTCAAATCATTCGTCGCGGAAGTCGACGCCTACGAAAAGGCGACCGGCAACAAGGTCAAGCTCGACGTGCTGCCATTCGGCGGCTTGCTTGAGAAAATCCGCAACTCTGTGCGCGGTCCGCAAGGCGAATACGACATCGTCAATATCAACTCGCTGTGGCTCGCCGAGATCTACTCGGGCGGATTCTTGGTGCCGCTGACCGACATTCGCGCCGGCTACAAGCTGCCGGAGGGCGTTCTGACGTTCGGGAATACCACCCATTGGAGCGCCTCGACCGGTACATTTTCCGCGAACGGTGCGCTTATGGGCGTGCCGGTCAACGGCAATGTCCAAGTCCTCTTCTACAACGTCGATGCCTATGCAGAGCGCGGCCTCAAGCCGCCCAAAACGTGGGACGATCTCGTCGCGAACGCGCAGGCGATCCATAAAGGCGGCAAGTACTATGGCTTCACGCCGCGCGCCGCCCGCGATTCGATCGTCTACAACTTCACGCCCTATCTATTCAGCCACGACGCCGCCTTCGTGAATATCATCGGCGCCGGCAAGGCGGAGGTTGTCGTCAACAGCCCAAAGGCCCTGAAGGCGCTTGAAGTCTACGTGAAGCTCGCGACCGAATCCGGACCGCCAGGGCCGGGGAATATCGCGCAGGGCGAATTGATCCAACTTTTGGCGACCGGTCGGACCGCCCAGGCGATTGCCGTCATCGCGGCATGGGGGCAGCTCGAGGACCCCAAGGCATCGCGCGTCGTGGGCAAGATCAATGCGGCGCTTTTGCCTTCGGGTCCGAACGGCACGGTCGCGTCCAGTGCCGGACATTGGATCGCCGGCGTGCCAAAGAACGTTACGCCGGAGAAACAGAAGGCCGCTTTGGCGTTCCTCGACTGGTTTGCGGCGAAGCAGCGACAGGTGGACTACGTGCGCGCCGGCGGTGTGCCTGTGCGCGGCGACATCTCCAGCGCCGATCTGGGCGGCGGCGACGCGTTCCGCTTCATAGAAGCTTTCTCGCGCAACGCCGAGCATGCGGTGATGGGGCTGCCCTTCGCTCAGGCGGTCGAAACCTCGGATGCGATGGCGCTGAGCCTCAACCGCGCGGTGATCGGAGAAATGACGCCAGCCAAAGCGCTCAACCAGGCGGCGTCCGACCTCGCGCGAATTCTGGAACGCGGCGGCTTCGCCGTCACTCGCCTTCCGGAGTTGTGATGGTGTGGAAACCGGATCGCCCCCGCGCCCGCGACTCGCGCGCGATGGATACCTCCTCATGAATTCCAAGCGACTCACTGAGAAAGCCGCGCGCAATAGGCGCTGGATCGCAATCTCGCTGACGCCGGTCGTACTGCTTTTCGTCGTCCTGACGGCGTTTCCTGTCCTCAATCTGCTGGGTTTGAGTCTATTTCACGTCGAATGGAAGCAAGGCGCCTCGAATTTCGAGTTCGTCGGCTTGGAGAATTTCCAGCGTTTGTTCCTGGCGGAGCAGATTTTCTGGGACGGTGTGCGCAATACGCTGATTTTCGCCATGGTCGCGGTCGGGTTCCAGATGGTCATCGGATTCTCGATAGCTCTGGCCGTCAAGACTTCGGGGGTATTCGGACGTTCCGCCTTGACCGCGATCTTTCTTCTCCCCATCGTCGTGCCGCCGATTGTCATTGGCACGATGTGGCGCTTGATCATGGGGCGCGAGTTCGGGCTTGGGAATGCGCTGTTGGGCTTGCTGGGTTTCGGTCCGGTCGACTGGTTGGGTAATCCGAATTTGGCGCTCGCCTCCGTGATTTTCGTCGATATCTGGCACTGGACGCCTTTCGTTTTTCTGCTAATGCTCGCCGGGCTCGAATCCCTCGACGAGGAGGTATTAGAGGCGGCGCGAATGGATACGCGTTTGCGCTGGCAGGAAATACGTCATGTCATATTGCCGATGATGATGCCGACGATTGTCGTGACGCTGCTTTTTCGTATAATTCTGACTTTTAAGGTGTTTGACGAAGTCTATCTGTTGACATCAGGCGGACCGGGAACGGCTACCGAAGTCGTCAATTTTTCGATCTACCGTACTTTCTTCCGTCAAGATCAGGTCGGCTACGGCTCCGCGATGTCGATCGTGACGCTGTTCGCGATCAGTTTGATCATCATTCTCGCCCGCGGCTATGCCCAACGCCGTGCCACGAAGAAAGCGGCGTCGATATGAAATCCCGTCTCGGCACGCGCGCGCTCGCCAACATGGCCGCGTGGGGCTATGCGCTCGTTATCTTGGGACCGACGCTGTGGGTCTTGTCGAACGCGTTCAAATACAAGATCGACATAATCACGGGCGCCACGCTTTCGCCTCTGACTCTGGACAATTTCGAGGAATTGCTGTTTTCCCGCCAATCAGAGTTCCTCGTCAATTTGTTCAACAGCACGCTGATCGGACTCCTCTCCACGGCGATCGTAATCGTGATCGCGACAATGGCGGCATTCACGCTCGCGAGCCTGGAGGTCCGTCCCTGGGTGCGCTGGGCCGTGCTGGGATGGGCGCTGATGTTCCATATGTTACCCACGCTAACTTTCGTCGGGTCGTGGTATCTGATGTTTTCCTCGATCGGTCTGCATGGCACCTATGCCGCGCTCGTCGCGACGCACGCCGTCCACAACCTGCCGATGGCGCTGTTCCTGATGATGAGTTTCGTCGGCGCTCTGCCGCGCGAGCTGATTCAGGCGGCGCGGATGGATGGATGCACCAACGCGCAGATATTCTGGCGGATCGCGTTTCCGCTGGTGCGCGGCGGCATGATCGCGGCGACGGCGCTGACCTTCATCTTCTCCTGGAGCGACTTTGCGATCTCATTGACGCTTTCGTCGCGCGCGACGATGACAGTGCCGGTCGCGATCTCTACCTTCGCACAGGAATACGACATCAAGTATGGCGAGATGGCCGCTGGCACAATGCTGTCGATCGTGCCGGCTCTGATCCTGATCCTCGTCGGCCAGAAGTTCATCGTGCGCGGCCTTCTCGCGGGTGCCGTGAAATGAGACGGCCGCACAAATTTACCCTAGCGCTTCCAGGTGTCGCTGATGTCTGATCTTTCACTCCGAGAGCTCCGGAAGTTCTACGGTGGATTCGAAGTGATTCCGCCGCTCGATCTGGATATCCGCAGCGGCGAATTCGTAGTGCTCGTGGGGCCGTCGGGCAGCGGAAAGTCGACGTTGTTGCGGATGATCGCGGGGCTCGAAAGGATCGACGGCGGCGCGGTGAGTATCGACGGAGAGGATGTGACGGCTCGCGACGCTGGCGACCGAGATATGGCAATGGTGTTCCAGTCCTACGCGCTTTACCCACATATGACGGTCGCGGAGAACATGACTTTCGCGCTGCGCATGCGTGGCACGCCTGAAGCCGTGGTCCGTGAGCGGCTCTCGAACGCACTACGGATGCTCTCGCTCGAAGGTCTCGAAGGGCGAAAGCCAGGACAGCTTTCGGGCGGTCAGCGCCAGCGGGTGGCGATGGGTCGTGCGATTGTACGCCAGCCGCGCGTCTTCTTATTCGACGAGCCCTTATCGAATCTTGACGCCAAGCTACGCGCGCGCACGCGTCTCGAGTTGCGCGAATTGCACGATCGATTGAAGGCGACGTCGATTCTCGTGACTCACGACCAGATCGAGGCGATGACGATGGCTGATCGCATCGTGCTGCTCGATCGGGGACGGATTCAGCAGATCGGCGCGCCGCGCGAGATATACGAACGGCCGAAGAACCGGTTCGTCGCGACGTTCATCGGGTCGCCCGAAATCAACATTTTCGATGGCCTTGCGGCCGTTCGGGACGGCCGGTGCTGGTTCGGTGATCTGGAGCTGCCGATGGCGGGTGCGGGCTACGAAAAGGCGACCGCGCTTGGGGCACGTCCCGAAGCATTCGAATTGCTTTCTGGCCCTGCTCCGGGCGCGTTGGCCGCGACCGTCGCCGCTGTCGAGTATACCGGGTCCGACGCCTATGCATTGGCGAGGGCCGGCGCTTGGCAATTGGTAGTCAAACTTCCGGCCGATCTGAAAGTCGAAGGACATATCGTCGCGACCGGCGACAAGCTCCATATCCGCCTCGGATCGGAAGGCTGGCACCTGTTCGATGCGGCCGGCGCGCGCATTGAACGGCAATAGCGATGCGGGGCGAACATACGCCGCGCGATTTCGTTGGCGATCCGCGCCAAATCGCGTCGGTCCGCCGCATCGTGCTAGCCGATGGCGCGGAATCGGGCGTGGAGGCCTTGGCGTTCTCGACGGGCGGTGGCCTCGATTTTTGGATATTTCCGGGTCGATTGCTCGATATCGGCACGCTGTCCTGGCGCGGTGCGCAGATCGCTTGGCAAAGCCCTGCCGGGTTTCGGCCGCTGCTGTCGCCGACGCGCGGCGGGCGCGATTTCGGCCGCGCCTTTGGCGGATTCCTTAATACTTGCGGCTTCGATCATATCCGCCAGCCTGCGGACGGCAAGCCGATGCACGGTTCCGCGCCGTTTATGCCAGCCCGCTTGATCGGATACGGCGAAGCTTGGGACGCAACCGAGCCAATTCTCTATTGCGAGGGCGAGGCGGTGGTCTGGGCGTTCGGCGCAGGCGGCCATCGGGTACGCCGACGGATCGAGGCGCCGATCGGCGGTGCAACGATCCGTATCGTCGATCGCGTCGAGATCGTCGGCCCGACACCGCTGCCGATCATGACGCTCTATCATTTTAATCTGGGCTATCCGCTCCATCGCGCGGGCACGAGCATCCTATTCGACGGTGCGGATGTATCAGGGCGGTTGCCGCAACGAGAATCTGCGGCGTTGCCGTCGAAACTGTATCCGGCGAAAGGCGATCGCGCCGCCTGCGGTGTGAGGGGCGGCGGCGGGATCGAGATAGAGTTTCGTTGGAACGCGACGACTCTGCCTTGGCTCCAGCTTTGGCGCGATCTTCGTCCGGGAAACGGCGTGCTCAGTGTCGAGCCATGCTCGACGGGGCGCAATCCGGACGGGACGAATGCCGAAGTTCAGCCGACGGCGACGGGCGACGGGATTACGTTCGAAGTCGAAATTTGCGTCGGCGATGCGCCGGATGCAGAGCCGGGGGACAGCGTTCGGCGCGACGACGACACCCGCTAGCCAGCGAGAGCGACATCGCGTTTCCAAACGAAGGCGTTGGCCTGCCCCGGGTTTCGTGGACACCTGCACAAGAGTGACACTCAAACTGGTATTCGATCACAGGAACGGTGATTCCTTGGTGCTTGCTCGACAGAGGAAGGAGTGAGCCGAGGTTCTGGCCTGCATTCGTTAGAATCTTACCCAATATGCCCTCTAAGCCAATCGACAGCATCGGAAATTGCGTCATCAGCTCGTCGATCCACACTCCAGTTATTGATAAATCCGTGTTCGCGTCCGGGGATGACCTGAAGACGAGATGAATTACCTGACGCAACTGCTCGGCGATAGACGGTCAGGCTATCCGCGAGAAGTGGATCATGGTCACCGCAGGCAATCCAGAGCGGGGATAATCCACTTAGATCCGCAAGTGTGAGATCGCCGTATCGCTGGTCGTCTGCTTGCGCAACTCCGTAGGCGGCAATGCACTCACGCATATAGTCTGTTGTAAGCGTCGTTGAACCATTGCCATAGAGTCGGTGCGTCTCGCTGTCTGTCGACATCGCGAAGGCACCATTGAAAAACACCGCCGCACGCGGAATAGGCGAGCTCAAATCCCGAAGCTTCATCATCGCAGCAAGTGCAATCTGCGCACCTGCACTTCCACCAATAATTCCCGCAAGCCGATCTTCGGATGACAGGGCATTGCAGGCCAAAACCACGTCGTTTATCGCGGCCGGATAAGGTTTTTGAGGTGCCAGTGCATACTCGACGGAGAGAACTGGTCGTTTTGCTTGTAGCGCTATCCGACAGGCGACAGCGCGGAAGTGCTCCGGTGAGCCACCGATCCAACCTCCACCATGGACAAATATGAGTGGCTTTTCCGAGTCTAACTCAGGTGGCGTAATCAAAAGGCCACGAACACTACTTGATCCTTGCCGGAGAGTTACCCAACGTTCGGTACCGTCACCGAGCGCCGTTGCATGGTTCTCACCAGCCTTTTCGACATTCCTCACGAAAACAAATTAACTGCTTGCGCCGACGCATCGGTCAAGGTGAAAGGAAAATGGCAGGCCGCCAGTGCGTCTGAGCTTGGTTGCGTAACAAGCTCCGGGCGCTCCTGCTTGCAGACTGCCTCGCATTTCCAACAACGAGGGTGGAACGCGCATCCGGAAGGTGGTGCGCTTGGATTTGCGACATCTCCGGCAAGTACTATGCGGGATGAGGTGCCGGATTCGACGCGCGGAACTGCGGACAATAGAGCCTTCGTATAGGGATGCGCAGGAGACGAAAAGATCGTCTCGACAGGCCCCATTTCTACGATGCGGCCAAGATACATCACGGCCACCATGTCACAGATATGCCGGACCGCGCTCAGGTCGTGGGAAATGAAGATGTAGGTCAGTTTGAGGCGTTGCTGCAGTTCGCGCAGAACATTGATGATCTGAGCCTGGATACTTACGTCCAACGACGCGACCGGCTCGTCCAATACCAACAGCTCGGGTTCCAACGCCAACGCCCGCGCGATGCCGATGCGCTGCCTCTGGCCGCCAGACAATACTGCGGGCCGCCGTTGCATCAGGTCCGGCGAAATTCCCACCAATTCGAGCAGTTCCTTGACGCGCTCTCGACGGGATTCACGTGTCCCGATTCGCTGCACGTTTAGTGGTTCGGCGACCAGACTTTCGACATTCATTCGCGGATCGAGCGATGAATACGGATCCTGGAACACCATCTGAACGGACCGACGAAAGGCAGCGAGCTCTTTGCCGCGCGCCCGGATCACATTCTCACCCTTCAGCTTGATTTCGCCCTGATCAGGCTCAATCAGGCCGACAATCATGCGGCCGAGCGTAGTCTTCCCGCAACCTGACTCGCCAACGAGCCCGACGGTTAGGCCCTTTGGAATCGATAGATTCACATCGGAGACCGCCCGCACGACACGGCCACCGCGGCCACGGATTGGAAAGCCCTTTGTGAGATTGCTTACTTTTAAAAACTGCTCGGTCATAACGCGCCCACCTTCTTCGTCGACGCAACAACACCGTCGACCAGCTCATGGGCGAAATGACATGCAGTGGAGCTCTGCAGTCCGGGGACCGTCCTTAGTTCTGGGACTTCACGTGCACACAGCTCGCGACCTTTAGCCAAGGTACACCGGGGATGGAATGGACATCCGGGAGGCCTACTGCCGAGCGACGGCGGTCTACCCGGAATGGTCGCCAGAAACTCCTCCTTGCGGTCGAGCTTGGGCCGCGCATCGAGTAGAGCACGTGTGTAGGGGTGCGCCGGCCGCCGCAGGACCATGGCTGCCGGCCCGACTTCCATCGTCCGGCCGGAATAGAGAACGAGTATCCGGTCGCAATTCTCCGCGATCAACCCGAGATCGTGTGAAACCAAGATCATCGAACGCCCATTCTGGCGGCCGATCTTCCGAAACAGCTCCATCACCTGTGCCTGGATCGTGACGTCAAGGGCGGTGGTCGGTTCATCCGCGATCACCAAGGCCGGTGAATTCGCGATCGCCATTGCGATCATCACGCGTTGCCGCATGCCGCCCGAGAATTCGTGCGGATACTGATCGACGCGTGTTGTCGGATCAGGAATTCCGACTGCGCCGAACAATTCGATGACTTTCCGTCGGCGTTCATCACGCGTGAGATCGCTGTGTATTCGGAGCATTTCGTCGATCTGGTCACCGCATCTCTGCAGGGGATTCAAGGATGCCAACGGATCCTGAAAGACCATACCGATACGGCCGCCGCGCACATTCTTCAAATCCTTCGATCGAAGCGTAAACAGATCATTGCCTTCGAAGATTGCCTGGCCGCGCGTGACTTTCAGGGGCGCCGCGATCAATCCAATGAGAGAGCGAACGGTCACGCTTTTGCCAGAGCCAGATTCACCCACGATTCCGAGGACCTCGCCGGCCGATATGTCGAACGAGATTCCGTCCACTACAAAAGCGCCTTGGGAGGAACCGAGATCGACACGAAGATTTTTGACCGTCAATACGGGATCAGACTTCGTCGCGGGATCATTCGCTTGTGCTGAAATGATCGCGTTCATTGCATCGAACCTGGGACGTCGCCGACGTCGAGAACATCGCGCAATGCGTCTGCCAACAGGACAAGACCGACGAGAAATATCGTCAGCGCGACCCCAGGGGCGATCGCAAACCAGGGCGCAAAGTCGAGGAATGCTCGGCTCTCATTAAGCATCAGGCCCCAAGACGCCGTCGGCGGCTGAATGCCGAGACCAAGAAACGACAACGTCGATTCCAGAAGTACCGAAACGCCGACGACCAGACTTGCTTGCACGAGTATCGGGCTGGCACTGTTTCGCAATAGATGCGTGAGCATGATCCTTGGGCCGGAGGATCCAAAGAGTTTCGCCGCCAACACATATTCCTGAGAACGGAGCTGGAGAACACTTGCTCTTGTCAGGCGTCCAAAAATGGGAATCGCGCTGGTTGCAAGCGCCAAGCTCACTGTAACCGTGCCAGCCCCCATGATCACGACCAGCAGTAACGCTAGAAGTACGCTCGGGAAGGCAAGGATGATGTCGAGGCTACGCATGATGATCGCATCGGCAGCACCGCCGTAATAACCTGCAAGCAGGCCGATCAGTACCCCGACTATGCCACCGATTAGTGCAGCCGATCCACCGACGACAATGGCGATTCGTGTACCGAAGACTACTCTGGACAGGATGTCCCGACCGTATTGGTCCGTGCCAAACCAATATTCCGCAGACGGCGGCATCAGCTCCGAGGCCATGTCCTGGAATGCGGGATCGTAAGGCGCAACAAACGGTGCAAAAATCGCTAGCAACACAGCCGATGCTACGACAAAGAAACCGACGCTTCCAAGGCGATGGCGTAGCAGCCGAGCGATCGTGTGGTCGGAATACTGTTTACGAAGACTCGAGCTGCCCGAAGAAAGCCAATTGAATATCATCCCGGACTCCCAATCCGGATACGCGGATCAAGCCAAGCGTAGAGCAGGTCGGCAACCAGATTGATGACGATGAAGGAAATCACGAGCAACAACATGGCGCCTTGGATAACCGTGTAGTCGCGTGCCCGGATTGAGTTGACAAGGAGGCCGCCAAGTCCTGGCCATCCGAATAAGGCTTCGATTACTACGGTCGACCCGAGCATCTGACCGAACTGAACGGCTAGAATAGTGATCACCGGGACAAGAGCGTTCGGCACGATGTGAAGGAGTATGACTCGCCATTCGGGCAAGCCTTTAGACCTTGCCGTCCAGACAAATTCATTACGCGAGACATCTAGAACAGCAGCTCTGGCAAACCGAGCAATTACGGCCGTAGGGCGCGTAATCAGCGCAAGGATGGGCAGAATCAGATGATGCAGGGCCAAGCTCGGGTTCTCGAGTGTCGAAACATAGCCGCCCGGAGGTAGCACCCCTAGCCAAACCGCGAAGAACAGGATCCCGATCGTGGCGAGCCAATAGTCGGGGATGCTGATCATGAGCGCCGACGCGACGGTGATCGATGCGTCGACACGTGTTCTGGCATTCACCGCTGCTGTGACTCCCAAAAGGGTGCCCAATGTGGCGACCAGGAAAATCGCCAAGGCCGCCAGTTCCAATGTTGCCGGCAGCCGCTGGAGGATAAGGCCGCCAACGGGCGAACGGCTGATGAACGATTGCCCAAGATCGCCAGTTACCGCGAGCTCCAGCCAGCGGACGAATTGCTCGAACAAAGTTCCACTCAGACCGAGTTGGACACGGACTGACTCAATCTGCTCGGGAGATGCATCGATTCCTGCTCTGATCTGGGCCGGATCACCGGGGACCAGTTTCAAGAGCAGGAATACGATGAACGACGAAACCAGAACCACGGGCAGTGATTTCAAGAGTCTCGAAAGTATGTACCGTGTCATCTGGCCCTTCTGCTCGCTCTAAGTGCCCGACACTACATCCGCAAATGAGATCTGACCGCCAACCCGGAAACTAGGCCCGCTCACACCTGGTGCCATGACCAGCAGGGGAACGCGACGGGATATGGCATTCGTGCAAACTGCCTCATTCATGAAGAATGCGGTGATCGCCTTCACTCGATTTAGACGAGTGGCGGCATCAGGCTCGACAAGTGCTTCACCGATCATCTGGGTCAGTTCATCGCTTTGGAACTCGGACATGTTGTTCTCGACCCGCCACGGGGCTGCCATCGCGAACAGTGATTCCGGGCTGTAGCCGGAGAATCCGAATGCGCCGGTCCAGATACTGGCTGAATGCTCCCGGAGAAGCCGTTGCGACCACCGGCCGATGTCCACGACCTCGAGTTCGAGCGTAACTCCGATCTGGGCCAAATCGGCCTGATACTGCTGAGCTTGTTCGAGCAGCGGCGGCCATGCTGTGCAGACCATCATGGTCGCCTTGATGTTGCTGACGCCGGATTCCTTGAGCAGGATTCGTGACTTCTCGAGGTCGAATCCGTAAGCATCCCGCGATGCCGGATCATACGCGGGAGACTGAGGCGGCCACGGTGCAGCGGTCGCCTCACCGAAGCCACGCAGTGTCGATTCCACGAATCGCTTCCGGTTCAAAGCGTAGGTGAATGCCTGACGGACCTTCTTATTGTCGAACGGGGCCGCCTTGACGTTCATGCCCATGTAATAGAATTCGGGGCCCAGATCGTTGCGAACGATCTTGTATTTGTTGTCGCGCTGGAAGAGCGAAACGGCGCGTTCGTCGAGGCCCTGGGCGCAGTGAATGGCGCCCGACCTGAGCTGGGCCGATAGCGCCTGCGCGTCCGAGATTACCTGGCATACGATCTTCTCCGGGCCCATGGCTGTGGCCCAATGGTCCTGATAGCGGGCCAGATCGTAGCCCTGTCCTGGACGCCACTGGGTCACTTTGTAGGCCCCGGTGCCGCTGACATTTTTCGCTGGGTCGCCCTTCGCCAGCACGACGCTGTCGGCGATATACATCAGGCTGAGCGCGTCCATGAAGTTCGGTCGCGGCACATGGAAATTGAGAATGAGCGTGTGCGGGTCAGGCGTTTCCGTGTTCTTGACCCACTTCGACATTGCAACCAATTGACCGGAACCGATGGCGGGGTTCTGGACACGCTCGAGCGTGAAAATGACGTCGGCGGCGGTGAACGGATTACCGGAGTGGAACTTGATCCCCTGGCGAAGCTTGAGCGTCAGTTGGGTTTTGTTGGCATTCCAGGTCCAGCCGGTCGCAAGAGCCGGCTGGATGTTCAACGCGGCGTCATACCGAATTAGCGGATCGAACACGTTGTCGGTAAATGGAAACTGCGCAACCGTGATGATGTTGGGATCCGGCGCAACAATATCCGTCACGCATCCGACAACAAGCTGGCTCATGCGCGTCGCGGATCGCGCTCCGGCACTAAAGCCCAGCATTCCAACTGCTGCCGTTGCCACAGGCAGGATCAAGCTGTCCCGACGTGTAAGTGCGCGCATTTGCGAGCCTCCCGATCTGAAATGCCCGATTTGTACGGGCTCTGACTTGAGTCGGGCATGGCCCGAACTGCGCCACCTTTAGCGATATGGTGATGGCCAGTCAATAAACTTTGATCAAACATTAATTCAATAGGTAAAATAGCCTCATTAGAAGCAAGATATAAGCGGCGCATAAAAATGGTTTGATCAAAGCTGCAGATTTCGATAATCCTAATTTCATGTTCCAAATCAATCGAACAGCCGAAATCGATATCGGTGATCGTATCCGCGACCAGATTCTATCGGGTGAATTGCCGCTAGGCAGCCGGCTGACCCTCGATTTGCTGGCATCGCGCTATGACGCTGGCCACATGCCAATTCGGGAAGCACTCCGGCGCCTGGAGGGCGAAGGCCTCGTGGTTTTGACACCGAATCGGGGCGCGCGCGTGAGGGGCGTCGATGTTGATTTCGTCCGCAATGTCTTCGATGTGCGGGTCGCAATCGAATCGATGCTTGTCCGCCGTGCGGCAGAGCGGATCGAACCCCATCAGATCGTCGAGCTCAAAGCGGTTCAAGCTACCTACGAACGCGCGATCGCGGCCAAAGACTACAAGGGCGCCCTCTCCGACAATCACGAATTCCATCGGATCATAAATTCTGCGGCCGGGAATCCCGAAGCTTCGGAAATCTTGGACCGTCACTGGGGTCTGATAATTGCCCTGTGGAACAAGTACGAATACGGCGAGAACCGCGCCGCCGGCGTCATCGCAGATCACCATCAGATCATTCATGCACTCGAAAAGAGAGACGCAGAATTCGCTGCGGCCGTTGCGGCGGTCCATTCCGCGAAGGCCAAGAATCAGCTTTTGGAGCGGATGCAAGGACGCGCTTCGTGACAAAGCGGGAAGTCATGACTATCGCAGAAATTTCGTCGATCAGTTTCAAAGTATCCGAGAAGACTGTCTGGAACTTCATTCGAATCGCGGACTCTGACGGAAGAGTCGGCTGGGGCGAAGGCACGCTTGAGGGAAGACATCAGGAAGTCCGGGATATCATTACTCGTATTGCGCCTGAATTCATCGGTGACAAGGCAGCGCCGAGCTTCGAATCGATGCGGGCAAGGCCAGGTTTCAAACTCGATGATGCTGCTGCCGTCAGTGGCATTGATCAAGCGCTTAGGGATATCGAGGCGCAGAAGTTAGGAAGACCCCTTGCTGACATCCTTGGCGATAGAGATCGCCAAGAGGGCGTCCGGCTCTACGCCAATATCAACCGCGGCACCAAGGATCGTAGCGCCGAAGGCTTTGCAAAACGGGCCGCAGATGCTGTGGCATGCGGTTTCGGAGCGATAAAGATCGCTCCGTTCGACCATGTACGGCCCGATCAACTAAATACCTTGGCTGGCCGAAAGCTGTTCGATGAAGGTGTGCAGCGTATTCTGGCGGTACGAGACGCCATCGGGATGGATGTCGATTTGATGATCGATTGTCATTGGCGCCTGACAGAGGCAGCAGCTTCCGACTTGCTGGGTGAACTCAGATCGATCCAACCCTACTGGCTCGAATGCCCTCTGATCGAAGTAGCTGACAACTTTACTTCGCTACGCAATCTGCGAGCCCGCGCCAACGACGCCGGAATCCGGCTTGCTGGTTGTGAAACTTTGATCGGTCTTGCTGGGTTCCTGCCGTTTCTGGAAGCCCGGGTCTACGACGTGATCATGCCGGACATCAAATATGTCGGAGGAGTCGATGAGATGTTGCGCGTTGGCGATGCCGCGGCGTCGCGCGGAACAGCTTGTTCGCCGCACAATCCGAGCGGTCCAGTTGCCCATGCCCATAGTCTGCACGTGAGCACCCAACTATCCAACTTCCCGTTTTTGGAATTCCAATTTGCCGAGAGCCCGCTTTTCTTCAGCATAGTTTCCGGAGGCCTTCCGAATCCGGTCGAGGGTCGTTCTGCCATACCGATGGGACCAGGGATCGGTATTTCTCTCGACATGGTGGCTATCAGCCACAAACGGGTGGACAACTGATGGGATCGCGTGACCTCAAAGTCGATCTCGCTGGGCGCCGCGTGCTCGTGACGGGTGGAAGTCGCGGGATTGCTGCCGCAATCGTCTTAGCTTTTGCCGAAAACGGGGCTGATGTTGCGTTCAGCTTTGCGCGAACTGCCGATCTGGCTGCCCAAAACGGCGACGCTGCCGACAAACTTCATCGGCAAGTCGCTAGTTCCGGGCGTCGTGTCAACGCCATCGAGGCCGATCTTACGATTCCGGGAGCAGCCGCAACCATGGCGGAAACCGCCGAGCGGCAGCTCGGAGGCATTGATATCGTCGTCTTGAGCGCTTCGATCCAAGTTCATAAGCCCTTCCTGGAGATGCCGCCCGAAGACATCGGCCGTCAGTTCCAAGTCAATCTCACGTCCAACATCGAAACGCTTCAGAAGCTCATTCCCGGGATGCGGTCGCGAGGCTTCGGACGAGTCATCAATATTGGCAGCGTTCAGGAATCGGCACCGTCGATTGAGATGCCGGTGTATGCGATGACAAAGTCCGCGATCGAGAATCTTGTTCGCAATCTTGCAGGCGAGAATGCGCCATTCGGAATCACGGTCAACAACATCGCGCCGGGCCTGATCGAAACCGACAGAAATGCCTTTCGTAGGGCCGAGAGCATGGACAATTGGACTCGGCTTACCCGACGCGCAAATCCGATGCGGCGCGCCGGTCAACCCGAGGACATTGTCGGCGCAGCGTTGTTTCTTGCATCAAATGCCTCGGCGTTCGTAACCGGAACCACGATTCAGGCAACCGGAGGCGCCCACATACCGCGTGCCAGCAATGACCCGAGCGATTGAGATTTGATGCCACTCAATTTGCCAAAACTGGTTGTCGATATATTCGGCCGGCTTCGCGAACTCGGCTGACCTGGATCACCACAACAACGCGACCATTACCAATGGCAGAACAAACCGGGGGAACGACCTTGGCACCGACCTTTCCGCGCTACACGGGAATGTTCCCGATCGCCCCGACACCGTTCCACGAAAACGGCGACCTCGATCTCGATGGTCAGCGACGCGTGCTCGATTGCATGATCGACCAGGGCGTCGATGGCATCTGCATCCTTGCGAACTATTCCGAGCAGTTCCTGCTGACCGACCACGAGCGCGACACGCTGCTGGACGTCTGCCTGACGCATGTGGCCGGCCGCCTTCCGGTGATCGTTACCACCAGCCACTTCAGCACAAGGATCGCCGCAGAGCGAAGCCGCAAGGCCGCCAAGGCGGGTGCCAAGATGCTTATGCTGATGCCGCCCTATCATGGCACGGCGCTTCGCGCCGACGAGTCCGGGATCCTCGAGCATTTCGCTGCAGTCGCCGAGGCAAGTGGGCTGCCGATCATGGTCCAGGACGCGCCGCTTAGCGGCGTCACGCTGTCGGCTTCCTTCCTTGCGCGGATGGCCAAGGAAATACCGAGTGTGTGCTACTTCAAGATCGAAGTGCCGTTCGCGGCCGACAAGCTGCGCAGCATGATCGAACTCGGCGGCAAGGGCATCGTCGGCCCTTTCGACGGAGAGGAATCGATCACGCTGATGGCCGATCTCGATGCGGGTGCCACTGGCACGATGGCAAGTGCGCTGCTGCCCGATCTGATCCGCCCTGTCGTGGTCGATTTCCTCGCTGGCCGCCGGAAGGAAGCTTATGCCGCCTATTCGCGGATCCTGCCGCTGATCAACTACGAGAACCGGCAGTGTGGCCTGCGCGCGACAAAGGTGGCGATGAAGGAGGGTAAGGTGATCAAGAGTGAAGCCGTACGTCACCCCCTGAAGCCGATGCATCCGCTGGCGCGCGCCGGACTTTTGGATATCGCTAAGCCGCTTAATCTGATGGCATTGCGTTGGGGGTACATCTGATTCTCGTTACTCTTGGTTTCCATTCCATTTCCTTAGAGAACGGACCTAAGTTCGGGGCAGGACCAAAAGGGCTCGAAGCTCGCTCCCGAGCTGGTTGGGAATCCGGGGCACCGTCAAATACGGAACAGACTTTACCCTCAACCGGGTGAGTTCAGGGGCTCAGGCCACCGGGAGCTTCATTGCTGGCGCCGATATACAGGTTACTGGCGGTAGCCATCTCAAAGGATACTAAAAGAGCGATGGCTTCCGATCTTGATATCGCCCGATCGGCACCGATAGACGATCGAGGCTATCTTGGTCGTAAGCTGAAGGTGCAACTCGACGAAACCCTCAAGAAGATAGCCGCCTATTCGATGATCCGCTGCACAGGAAAGTCGGACATGCACCGATGGGCCCGAAATTCTAGCGCGCCGCCGCGAACTGTCGGGCCACCGCGATGAAACGCTCGAGCGTGCGCGAGCTGTTGCCCGCGCGCCAGGCGATGGCAAGTTCGGCGTTCGGCGTGTCAGCGGCAGCGAGCGGACGGTAGACAACGCCGTCAAGCCGAAGGCGCGCCACTGACGTCGGCACGAACGCCACACCAAGGGCAGCGCCCACCAGCCCGATCATCGCATGTAGTTGGTTCACCTCCTGGACAATCTCGAGTTGGACGCCAGCGGCTTCGAGCCGCGCGCGGAAACGACTTTCGATATAGCGGCGCTTGCCAGCCGGCGTTGTGATGAGGTGCTCGCCGTTAAGTGCTGCAAGCGGAATCTCGCGCAACCGCGCCAACCGATGGAGGCGGGGGAGAGCGACTATGTAGGGCTCGCTGTAAATCAGCGTGTGCGTGATCGCCCGGCCGAGATTGAGAGGCCGCACAAGGCCTACGTCCACACGCCCATCCCCGATCGCCGAAACCTGCTCGCCGGTCACCATCTCCTGCAAGGCGACCATAACCGCCGGCATCGCCTCGCTGTAGGCCGAGATCAGCTTAGGCAGGATGTTGAATGGGGCCGCTTCGACGAACGCAACAGACAGCCGGCCGATCTGCCCAGCCTGCGCGCGCCTCGCCATGGTGACGGCGCGATCCATACTGCGGAGCGTCTCGTTGGCTTCCTCAAGGAAGACGCGTCCGGCATCGGTAAGGGCGACGTGCTTGGGGCCGCGTGAAAACAGGCGCACGCCGAGCACGGTCTCGAGCCGGGCGATCTGATGGCTGAGCGCGGGCTGTGTGATGTTCAGCCGCGCGGCGGCCTTTGAGAAATGCAGGTCGTCCGCGAGGGTGACGAAAGAGGCAAGCTGGCGTCGGTCCATTGGCGGTCCCTATCACTTCCAATTATAAAAATTATTGATTGTAAGATAGTCTTTCATTAGCCGAGCATCGCCCCAAGGATCAAGGGGGAGACGCATCATGGAGCGGTCGGAATCGGCCAGACGGCCGAACGTTCTTTTCGTGTCGGTCGACCAGTGGCCGGCATCGCTAATGGGAGTCGCGGGCCATCCGACGGTCGAGACCCCCACGCTCGACGCGCTCGCGGCGGTGGGCACTCGCTTCACGCGCGCCTATTCCGAGACGCCGATCTGCATTCCGGCACGCCGCTCGATGATGACGGGGACGAGCCCGCGCAAGCACGGCGACCGCGAATTCCAGACCGCGCTGCCGATGCCGGCCGGCATGCCCACGCTTGCC
Source organism: Tagaea sp. (assembly GCA_965279525.1). Taxonomy (GTDB): domain Bacteria; phylum Pseudomonadota; class Alphaproteobacteria; order CACIAM-22H2; family CACIAM-22H2; genus Tagaea. Next base: position 1,188,839 of record CBDIIB010000005.1, read on the forward strand.
GGCTGCTTCGGTGCCGCCGGCTACCAGAGCTTCGCGGTCGGCAAGCTGCATGTCTATCCGCAGCGCGACCGCATCGGCTTCGACGACGCGCTGATCGCCGAGGAAGGCCGCAGCCATCTGGGGGCCGTCGACGACTACGAGATATTCCTCGCCGACCGCGGCCATGCCGGCCAGCAGTTCATGCACGGCATGAGCAACAACGAATATGGCTGGCGCCCCTGGCACCTGCCCGAGGAGCTGCACGTCACGAACTGGACGACCGCGACGGCCGCGCGCACGATCAGGCGGCGCGATCCCACGCGCCCGGCGCTCTGGCACGTCTCGTATACGCATCCCCATCCGCCGATCGTGCCGCTGGCGAGCTATGTCGAGCGCTACCGCGACCGGAAGATCGAGCTGCCGCCGATGGGCGCCTGGGCGGCCGATCCCGCACGCCTGCCGCACGCGCTGCGCGCCGCGCGCGCCTTCTGGCCGCAACTGAAGCCGGCCGAGCATGCCGACATGCTGCGCGCGTTCTACGCGCAGTGCACGCATATCGACCACCAAATACGCATCCTGATCGGCACGCTGCGCGAGGAAGAGCTGCTCGACGATACCGTGATCCTCTTCACGGGCGACCATGGCGACATGCTGGGCACCCACGGCCTTTACGCCAAGCGGCTGATGTATGAAGGCTCGGTCGGCATCCCGATGATCCTCGTGGGTACTGCGGCGGATGCCGGCCTTGCGGGCAGGGTCGACGACCGGCTCGTCGGGTTGCAGGACGTGATGCCCACACTGCTGGGCCTGTGCGGACTGCCGGTGCCGGCAAGCTGCGAAGGGCGTTCGATGGTGGCCGGGGCCCGGCGCGAGACGCTCTATTGCGAATCGCTCGTGGGCAGGAAGGCGACGCGCATGGTCCATGACGGACGCAACAAGCTGATCTGGTACCCGGCGGGCAATTTCTTCCAGCTTTTCGACATCGCCGAAGATCCCAAGGAACTGCACGACCGTGCGGCCGATCCGGCGTTCCGCCCGATGCTCGACAGGTTGAAGGCCGCGCTGCTCGCCGAGCTCTACGGTTCGGATGCCGGGTTCGTGAAGGACGGACGGCTTGTCGGCGAGCCGGATGCGCCGGACGACCGGAAGCCGAACCGGGGCCTTTCGGGCCAGCGCGGCGTGCATTTCCCGCCGCTGGCACCGACCGACCCTTCGAAAGTCGTGGGGGCGGGATGAACGCGAAATCGCAGATGTCGCTGCCGAGTCTCGCCGGCCGGCGCGTGGTCGTCACGGGCGGTGCGTCGGGCATCGGCCGGTGCATCGTCGAGGCTTTTCTTGCGCAGGACTGCCTCGTCGAGGCGATCGACATCGACGAAGCTGCGGCCGATGCGCTGCGTGCCGCGAACCCGGGCGCACGGCTTTCGGTGCGTCTGGCCGATCTTGCCGATCCGGCCGCGCGCGCCGCGGCCATGCAGGCCGTGTCCGATGCCGGGCGCATCGACGTGATGGTGACCAATGCGGCGAACGACACGCGCCACGCCTGGTCGGACGTCACGCCGGATTCCTGGCGGCACACGCTGGCGATCAATCTCGACCACCAGTTCTTCTGCGCACAGGCCGCGGCCCGCGCGATGACCGCACAGGGATCGGGCATCGTCGTCATGCTCGGCTCGATCACGGCGCGCCGCGGCTCGCCCGCCATGGCCGGATATCTCGTGGCCAAGGGCGGCGTCGAGGCGATGGTGCGCGGCCTCGCCCGCGAACTGGGGCCTGCAGGCGTGCGCGTCGTCGGCGTGGTGCCGGGTGCGATCGATACCGAACGCCAGCGCCGCCTGTGGCAGACGCCCGAGCGCGTCGAACAGATCCTGGCCGCACAGGCGATCCACCAACGCCTCGACGGCTGGGACATCGCGCAGATGGTCCTCTTCCTCGCGTCCGACAATGCGCGCGGCTGCACCGCGCAGAGCTACGTGGTCGATGCCGGCCTTACCTGAAAACAGAACCCGGAGGAACGCAGATGAACAGCAAACTTACTCGGCGCCAGGCCCTTCTCGCCACCGGTACCGCCCTGGCGATGCCCTCGCTTGCTCGGGCACAGGCCGGCGACAGCCTCACCTATCTGGGCTGGAGCCATACCGAGGCCGGCAGCAAGCCCTTCCTCGACGGCGTGTTCGACGATTTCAAGAAGACGAACCCGGCCATCAGATTCGAGACGGTCGGCGTACCGTTCGGGCAGATGGAGACAACCGTCTTTCTGCGCAAGCGTTCGAACCAGCGGACCGACGTGATTCAGATGCAGGAGCGCTGGCTGGCGACGTTCGTCGCAGCCGGCGGGATGGTTGATGTCGACAGGATCTTCGGCGCTGACTTCATCGACAGGACGTTCCATCCCAACTCGGTCGCCCAGGCGCGCGTGCGTGGCGGACGCTACGGCGTGCCGTGGGTGTCGGGTTCGACCGGGCTGGTGGCCAATACCAAGCTCCTGGCCGAGGTTGGCGTGCGCAAACCCGAGACGATGGACGAGCTTCTCGACACGATGCGCAAGATCAAGAAGGCCAAGCCCAACTCCAGCCCACTCGGCATCACGACGAAGAATTTGTCGCTGACCCAGCTCGAGACGCAGCTCTTCTTCTGGCAATTCGGCGCGAAGTTCTTTGACGCGGGCGGAAAAGTCACGATCGACAGCGATGCCGCACGCCAGGCGCTCGGCCTGTTGGCGACGATGACCAAGGAAGGCTTGATCGTGCCGGGCAACGACCGGTTCGATTTCCGGCGGCTCTTCGCGCAGGAATTGGTCGCCTTCTATCCCGATCCGCCGCTGGCTCGTGCCTTCGCGCGTGCCCAATCCGGCCAAGGCGAGGCCTACGACAGGTTCATCGCGCCCATGGCGACACCGGTGGTCAAGCGCGGCGACGATCCGGTTTCGATCCAGTGGTCACACCTGTTGGCATTTCCGGATTTCGGCGGCGCCAAACCGTCGGTCGACGGCCCGGTCGGCAAGTTCGTCACACATCTGGCGAAGCCGGATACCCAACTCGCCTATTTCCGGACGGCAGGCGTTTTCCCGACCACCAAGGCCGCCCTCGATACCCTTGCCTCGGACAGCTACGTGACCGAGTGGGTGGCCCTGTCGAAGTTCGCGCGGGCTGACGAGGTCGCACAGTTCTCGAACGGACCACAATTGCGCGACGTTATCGGCGAGGAGATCGTCGCAGCGATGCTCGGCCAGAAGACGGCCGCTGAGGCGATCGGCTCGATGTCGAAGCGTCTGACGGAAATCGGGCCGAAAACCTGATGTCTGTGGGCGGCATCACTGTAGCACGGTCGGGCGGACTCGGGCGGGCGCAGGCATGGTTCGGCTTCGGCCTGACCGTGCCGGCGCTCACCGGATTTGTGGTGTTGATCCTTGGGCCGTTCCTCGCATCCGTCTATTTCGCGCTCCACGAATACCGGATCGAATCCGCCGAACCAGTCTTCGTGGGGCTGCGGAATCTGGAGACATTGTGGCGAGAGACGACATTCTGGCAGTCGTGGCGCACGACCGTGATCTATGTCGCTGCGACGACCAGCCTCACGGCGTTTCTCGGCACGCTTTACGCGCTTTTCCTCAACGAGCCGTTCGGCGGTCGCGCCGTCGTGCGTGCGGCCTCGCTTCTCCCGTGGGTCCTGCCGAGTACGGTCACTGCCTTCCTGTGGGCTTGGCTGTTCCATGGCCAGTACGGTGTGGTCAATGCGTTCCTGATGACGCTCGGCGTCATGCAGCAGCCCTTCTTCTGGCTGTCGACCGGCAACGGCGCGCTTGCCGCAGTCATTCTTGCCAAGGCGTGGCTAAGTACGCCGATCGTGATGCTGTTCGTACTGGCGGCACTCCAGTCGCTGCCCGTCGAACAGGTGGAGGCGGCACGCCTGGACGGGGCTGGGGACGGTGCCGTGCTGCGCCATGTCGTGATGCCGCACATCTCGCGTACGCTCGGCATCGTTCTCGTCCTGCAGGCGATGGGCAACCTGCAGGTCTTCGACGTGATCTACGCGATGACGGCTGGCGGGCCCGTGCGCGCGACGACAGTACTTTCCATCGAAGTCTACCGGCGTGCGTTCGAGCAGTGGAATCTCGGCATGGCTGCGGCCATCGGCCTCGTATGGTTCGCGACGATCGCGGGAATTGCCATCGTCTACCTTCGCATGCTGCTGAAGGATCAGGAATGATGGCGCCTGTCGTTTTCACCTCGCGCAGGCGCGGCGTCGTGCTGTTTCGCGGCGCTTTGTTCGTGGCCCTGCTCGTATTTCTGTTTTTCCCCGTCTACTGGATGGTCGCCACATCGTTCCGTCCGCAGAACGAGGTGTTCGTCCAGTTTCCCACGCTGGTTCCGTTCACGCCGACTCTCGACAATTTCCGGCGCGCTTGGATCCAGTCCGACTTGCCGCTCTACCTGCGCAACAGCTTGGTCACGGCAGGCGGATCGGCGCTGCTGACGACGGCGATTGCCGCGCTCGCGGCCTACGGCTTCGCGAAGTACCGGTTCTTCGCACGCAAGCCGCTGATGTACCTGATGATTTCGGCGCAGATGTTTCCCTTCGCTGTGATCCTCATCAGCATCTATTCGCTGCTGCAGGCGCTCGACCTTCTCAACACGCTAGGCGGCCTGACGATCGCATATATCGTCTTCGCGCTGCCGGCGGCAATCTACATCCTGTTCTCGTTCTTCATGCGCCTTCCGGACGAACTCATCGAAGCCGCGCGCATCGACGGTGCTAGCGAACTGCGGATTCTGATGCGCATCGTGTTGCCGCTCTCCGGTCCGGCCCTGATCGCCGTCGGCATTTACTCGTTCATGTGGGCGTGGAACGACCTGCTCTATTCGCTTACGCTCATCACGCGCGACGACTCGCGCACGATCGGCCCCGGCCTATTGCTCGCCTTCTTTGGCGAGATGCAGCAGGACTGGGCCGGCGCTATGGCCGCCTCGATCCTTGCGGCCCTGCCGGCGGTGGTCGTATTCGGCATCCTTCAGCGCTATTTCGTCCAGGGGTTAACAGCGGGCGCAGTGAAGAGCTAGGTGCAGGTAGAAAGTCAGAAAGGAATTGCTTGGAATTTAATGACGCCAGAGTTGGAGGTCGAGGGTCGAAAAATTGCTCCGTTAACCCCTGATTCGACAAACAGGGATGCGCATGGATTCGCTTTCGACTTTCAATAGGCCACCGGCAAGTGGCTGATTTTCTAGCCCAGCTTCGTCCAGGCTGATCGACGCCGCCGTGAAATAGAGTGTTAGCGTTTCGGGCTCGCCGATTGCGTAGCTTGTCACTTGGGAGATCAGGCTTGCCGATGAAAGTGGCAAGTCCGGATTAGGTATGAGTATGTATATGTTTCCAACGATATAGCGATAACTCGTACTGGCCTGCTGTAATTAATGCCGCCAGATTTGATTGAACTCCTGATCAAACCAAAGCTCGATGTCAAACACCGGTGACAAGGTGCTGCGGAATGCTAGACAATCTGGATGATGCGTCTTCAGCCAAGATAGAAAATCCGAAAATCTAAGATCCTCGGTTTTGTGGGCATCAAGATCGGCATCCTTTCGCCAGACGTGGCAAAGGCTTTTGACAAGGCTTTTGGCTTCGGATTTTTTCACCCGGACTCCAAGGCAAATATCTACCTTTTTGCGCGTATGATGCTGCGCCACCTGTTTTGAACAGCATTCCTGAGTGGCATAGAAACTCCGATGATTTGGACCGGAACACGGCGAAGCCCAATTAAAAATCCGTCCTTTCTGACCAGGCAGTCCATATGGTGCGTTCCCTTGTAAGCCGTAGTGTCAGTAGTGACGATCCCCGGCTTATTTTCGTGGCCAAGATCGTTCTTGAGTTCGGCTTCAAGACCTTCGTTACGAACAATCCAGCTAACGGTACTGCCGGACGGTAACGCTCCCGAATTCAATAGTCGGAAGGTCAAAGTGCAATTCTTTGGAACGGAAACAATCCCGTTCACTCCTCGAATTCTTGGGCCTGCAGCATTATTACGAGGCGTCGCGATAACTTCAACCTCCGGTTTAAAAATCACCGCAGGTAGACCGGATTGCACGGAAACCGGCACCCCCTTGGAGTCGATCTCGACAACCTCGGGAAATGGAAAGTGATGCGAAAAGACTTCCTGCCAGGCATCAGCAGCCTGCAATTCCGAACTGTGCCCTAGGGCTTGTTCCGCCAGGATTTCGAGCTTCGACAACTCGCCAACCAAGTCCTCCGTTTTGTCCACTCCCAGCCTGTTGAGGTCTTCGGCGGTATTTACCGGGTTTCTGACAGCGGGACTTCTGCTCAATTGCTCGGCAATTTCAGCGACGATATGTCGGAACGCATCGTCATCCTGCTCGAGACATTTGATGTCGGTTCTGGCGACAATCTGGGAGATCAGGACCGTGATCATGATCGAGGATGGCCTGACATCTTCGGCCAAACGGAGCGTCGCCCAGAGCTTGAGATATTTGATGTGCCGACGAGCAATAGCGCGTTTTTCCGGCGCAAGGGTCTTCTTATACCAACGATAGACCGCCTTGGGATCGCTATCTTCCCAACCCTCAACTCCCGCCAGCATTACTGACAGGTCACTCTCGTAGCGAACGTAAACGGGAACGTCGATGTGGAAGTGGTTCTTATAGCGGATGCGAATGCATCTAGGCTTCACCTCGGCGTCACCAGGGATTTCATCCGGTATCGATTTGGCGAATCTTGTAATGCTTTTTCGCACCTCTTCCTTGAAATAAGCGTGATCCTTCAAACTTGCTTCAGCGCCCTTCTTGCAGATGAAGTAGAAGCCGAGATCGATGTCGAATTCTCCACTCATCCGAAGCGGTCGAATCTGAGTACGGAACTTGTAAGAACCCTGTAGCCAACTGTCAGTTTCATGCCCGGTTTGCCGGCTTAAATCGTCGACGAGAAACTCAGCAAGGTCGTTCCACCGCTCCATCTGTTCATCGAGCTGCTCTTGCGAGAGGGTGCATCGCCGATAAAGCGTCTGCTTCTCGGCATCGTTCGCGTCGTAGAACAGCCTGGAAGAGATGCCCATAACTGCGACCTTTCAGATCGAGTATTCCGAAATCTTGTCTACTTCCAGAATGCCCATTTCGGATGCTTGGATTTCAGTATGGCATCGAGCTTTCCGCCACGTCTTTGGTCCGTGAAATATTCGCCACGAAGGAGCTCGTAGGCTGGCGAAACGATCTCTAATGCAGCCGCTCCCCGGTAGTTGTGGCCGGGATTCAGAACGCCCGGATTACGCTCATTGTTATAAATGTAGTAGATGCGCCTCTGATCGTTTCCGACCTCGCGACGAGGCGAGACGAAGATCGTTTCAGAGATGGATTCTTCGGTTTTCAGAACAATCTTGATACTCAGCAAATTATGATTGATCGTCATATCGCAGTAGCGGGTCTCTTCGAATTGATTCGCTGATCCATTGGTTTGATTGGAATCTATCGCCCGACCATTTCCTGGCGGGATGCTGCGAACAAAGCGCAACTTGCCGGTCCAAATGCCTCCTATATACGGGAAGTAGGCCGCCTGAATACGTGGGCTCGTTTTCCAGACATGGTGGGCGGCTATTCCAATGGCTACGAATGTCGCCACCGAGGCATAATAGAGCACGTAAAATGACACGTGCACGTTTGAATAGAATAGACTCAAGCCCTCGCTGATCGCATAAGATACAATCAGCGGAACACCGACGATCAGGTACACGGCAACACGAATAGGGAACAAATAAATCATCGATCAGCCGCTAGACCTGTCGTTGAAAGGCATGAGAGCATGGATCACGTCGACGGTATCTTTGTATCTTTGGCGAGAAATAAATCAAGCCAAATACCAATAATTGCATGCCTCTATACCGGCACCCAACTCCCGACAAGTTGCGAGCCGATGCTTAGGTCGCCGCCCCCTGCCGTAGGCGCCGAGCTTGACAACGCATTTCTTGAAAACTTTGAGGCCGCCATCAGTAGAAATCCGTCGATTCATGATGGAGCGATCATGATCGGCCGGAGATCGGCGCGGGATAAGTACGCCATTCGTGGATGGTCCTACCGGCTATTCCCGCCTCCACTCCAATCGAAGGCGACCCCAAATCGGGGATCGGCATTCAATAGTTGCCTGGCGATGTCAGCAGTCCGCCGTGTCGACAGGATTTTTCTTCTCTCGAAAGGAGGATTAATCAAATTCGCTTCCGGGAAGTATAAAATTATATCAAATGGATAGTTAATTTCTGTTTTGTCCTTAGAGTTGAGCCGAAATTTCCTGATCCCAGAATCAAATCGACTTAGCTTTTCATAGTTCTTCGGCTTACCTCGGACGACTGACCTAGATCGGTGGCGACTTTGATCAGTGCAGAAGATTTCGCTTCTGGTCGCATCGATTTGAAGATGACCCTGCCGCGTGAACGTCCCGGTGTAGATGCCGTATTTTGGTTATGTATAACCGCGGCTTGCATCGATATCCTGTTCCTCGTTCTGCTGGACAGATAAGCAGTGCCGTCGAGGTAAACGCGGGCGACGTGCTCGTACTCTCCGGGCAAATCCTTGCCGTCACGAAGTGCCCAGCTCTTCCAGAATCCTGCCTTTACACAAGCATCAATGAAGCGCCCTGGCCAATCGAGTAGGAGCGGTGCACACATTTCAGCAAGACGGATGCGATTCTCGACGTCGAGGGACTCGGCCTCAAGGGCGCCTGTTTGAAACTTCAATGGCGTTGGATCGGTTCCATAGACCGATGAAAGGGTATTTCTGAGAGATTGCGATCTGGAACCGGTCGATACGACCCGAAGAATCTGGGAATAGACGGACAGCAAATCGACGGATCTGAAGCGAGATATGTTCGAAAACTGGGCGTGACTATTGGAGATCGCCGATTCGAGGTACGCTTGGAGATCGAGAACGACCGGCGAAACCGTCGGCGACCTCTGACGATCCAGTCGCCCCCCGCATGCGTGACACTGAATGATCGAAGTCTTCAGTGGGTCGCCTCGATGGAATTCGACGGGATGTCCGCACGACTGGCACCTGTCGAGCATCGCGCGGCGATGGATCGTACAGGCGACCGTGAAGGCAAGCCGCCAGTTGAGGCGATAGTAGGGATCAGAATCGCTTGCCAGGCAGTGAGGGCAGAACTGTTGCCCATATCGCCTCCGGCTGCGATGGAAGACCCCGAGCCTGAGAAGATGCTTCGTCTTCCCGTTCGGGACGTGTTGATCAAAAACGCGGCCCGCGAGAGAGGAGATCGTCGTACCGTGCGCCGTGGCCGGCGAAACCCGATTTGCTTCGGCAAGCCTCTTCCAGATGATCGGGTTCGACAATCCGTCGATGTCGCGGTTCCAGATTGCGACGCCGCGCCACATGATCAATCCGAACGAATACGGCCTGAGGGCAAACCGATGCGAAATCCTGACCAACCATGAGGTGAGGGATTCGCCCTTCTCGGGAAGGGTTCGGTACTGGAATTCTCCACTATGCACGATCGCAACTCGGGCGAGGATGACGTCGGAACGTTAGTCAATACCGACAATCATCTAGGGCTGGATCGATCATTTCAATATTTGATGCCGATGCCTGATCGATCGGGCATCTATGGATATAACTTCAATTTCACAGGACCACTAGATCTGCTCGATACGGGTGATCCGGTCGGGTGTCCCAAGCCAAAACCGCGTCCGCCGCGTTCCACAGATGGAGAAGAAGAGAGGGAGTGGACCGTGCTTCTTGATCGCCGTCTGCCAGGTAGACAAGTCGATCATTGACGGAACTGGGTCAGCTTCAGGATGCGTGTGCCATTCGCCGACAAATGTCTCTTTCTGGCCGCTCTTGATCCATCTTCTGTCGGACAGATCAGCATGTGCCTTATCTTTCCGTTCGAACGAATATCGACGGCGAACGTCGCGCGACATCGGTTCCGTGCAATCGACAATTTCAAGATTTCGCGCGCGATAGGATCCCACGAATATTCCGCCAGCCTCGAGTTCGGCTTCAGCCGATCGCTGGTAACGGCGCATGCGAGTGATGATCCTGTGCGGAACCAACACGATCGGACCGTAATCGGCTCTCAGGGCAATCAACTCCGACATGCAGGGCAATTTTCGGCCGGCTTCACATTCCTGTCCTCGACAAGAAATGCCCGCGCTTCATCGAACGTCCGCACCCTGAATCGATGTCCGATTTTCCGGTTCGCCCACCCCAAGCATATTTCAAGCGCCATTGACGCGGCTTGGGTAGAGCTTGAAACCGGGAACGGGATATATGGCGAGTCGCCACAGGACCGGTTGCGTACGAACTCGTCATTGTTCCTGGCTATTCGATAGCGCGGCGGACTGTTCAGGTCCGGCCTGAGACATTTGAAACAGGCTTGCTCCCGGCTGTCGCAGAATAGCGCCGCCGCGGCCCCTCCGCCGGCCGTGATCCATACATGCAGAACGGGCGGGAATTTGGGGCGGTTCTTCACGGCGTGTTCGTTGAGGGAAATGGAGAACGCTTCGGCGCCTGTCGCATCAATCACCAGATCGTAGTTGGAAAGCGAATCGAGCAATTTCAGTGCGTTCTCGGTGATCGGTCGGATTTTTACATAAGGAACGGTTCGCCGAAGATGATCGGCCAAGGCTATGGCTTTGAACTTCTCCACGTCCTCGATACCGAGGATGTGGCGGCCGAGATTTGAGCTGGAAAACTGATCGTGGTCGACGAGCGTCAGCTCGCCTTTTGACCCAATACCGGCACCGCTCACAGCCAGGAATTGGGCAAGGTACCCACCGATGGTGCCGCAACCGATAAGAAAGATCTTCTTGTCGGAGAGGTTTTGCATACCATGCAGGTTCCGCCCGAACACGTATTCGGCATCCACGGGATAGCCGGTGTAACGCCTAACTGGCGCCTTATCAGCATTCCGAGCCATGAAGAGCGGCAGTTGCCCCCGGCGTGATTTGAGGAATTCCGGGGTCTGCATGGATTTTGGTGACTCGATTCGCGCGAGAAACATGCCGTTCGATGCCTTCAGAGCAATCCACCAGAAATAGCCATCGCCAGACCTACAGATCCGTTGCCATTCCGATTCGATGCCCGGGATATAGTCTTTCAGCCAGGTGAGAAGGCTCCCGAGGTTCTCTGGGGGCCAATTCGCATCGCCTACAACGGCGGTGACCACCTTGGCGGTTTGCAGGATATGGCACATCTCGGGCTTCAGCTTTGTTTGCCGCTTGGTAAGCGCGCCAGGCAGACCGTCCTTGTCGACGAGATACATCTGCATCGACTTCTTCGATCCTGCCTCGACATCGACCGACACGATAACGGCAGAGTTGCCAATATTCTTGTTGTCGACGTTCGTCAGGATCCGCTCGATAGACCAGTAGGCGGCAAACTCGGCGGCTACGTCGATATCGAACTTCCCGCCAATTGCTTTTTCCAGCGCTTCTTCGGCTCTCTTCAGGCAATAGAGGATCATTCCACCAGGATTGTACCGATCAAGAACCTCACTACCCCTTTCGAGGTAGCAAAATTCCCGATCGCTTCCGAGATGGGGAAGGAGGCCATCGGGAATGCTTGCGCCTTCGGCGACATAGATTGTCGGGTGATTGACGAACTCGAGATCGTCCACCGCACAGAGAATGTCGACGTCTTTACTTGCGCAGCGAAGCTTGCCGGCATAGACCCGCCGGCCAGTTTGGCTGTTATCCCTCCTGAAACCCCGCTGACGAAATGCGTCGTCGACTAGGCCGAGCCGCGACGATTTATCCGAGATGCGAATTCTCCACCTTGCGCTGCGGCACCTTGATCGGGGGCGCCGACAAGACCGTCGCCGCGGCAGTTCCGACACCGACAAGGTCCGGCCGGATGGGGAACCGGTCGCCAAACAACTTTCTCATCTCCGAGACAGCATGATTGGCGTCGGCGCTGCTGCGAAGAATCGTGTCGAGACGCTCATGAAGATGAGCCGAGAGTTCGATAACCTTCGCCCTGGTCTCGGCCGGCAGCTTATCTTCGCGCGCAAGGTCTTCGCTCCGGTCGGCCGGGTTATCCAGCCGGCCCGAATACAGGGCCGACATCTTCGACGCGACAAGCGCCATAGCCTCGTCATCGCGAGTCGGAACGCGCCAGCGGCCAACTTCGTCGAACGCCCAGTAAACACACGCCATCAATGACAATGAGGAAACCTTGCTCAGTTCGTCGCGGTGATCACGCCACGCCTTGAGATATCGGCAGACACGACGAACGATCGGTCCATACACGGCCACGAAGTCTTCGAACCACTCATAGATCTTGCGTGGGTCCGACGGGATCCAGTTTTCCGTGCGATGCGCCAGCAGCACCTTGTCAGACGGCAGGATCCTGACACCGTCTGCGCCAATCCGCAGGAAAGGAAACTCGTCCATCGAATCGGTCGTCAGGGCGCGCTGAGAGGCCAGCGCCTTCATCAACCCGAATTCACCGTCGGGAATCGTATAGAGCGGAACGTCGATATGGGACGTTTTGTCGAGAACGACTCGGCAGCACGTCGGTTTGTTTCCGACGTATTCCCATCCCTCGTCATCCGCGAGCTTCTGCAAGGCGGCATCAGCGGCGCGGAAGAAGAGTCTGGACGTCTCGGCCGGCTGCTTGAGCTTAGCGAAGGTCAAGGGAATATAGCAGCCATCGTCGAGATCAATGTGCTGGGGCGGCATCCGTTCGCCACGGTTGAGGGTTTCGTAGATGAAACTCCCCTGCGTGTTGAACTTCGGCGAGAATTCAAGATCCGCCTTCCTGATCGCGTCCTTGAAGGCCTTGGTCAGGAATGCCCTGATCTTGCGGCGTGCATCAAGGAGCTTCCCCCTTTCCTTCGAGGTGATATTGAGCTGCTGGAGCAGATCGTCCTTGTCGGGGGAGTTGTGTAGGAGTTTGCAAACGTTAGCCACGGCTACCTCGCATCAATTATAAGGTGAATTCATATAAGGCGCCGCTTATGCGGGGTTAGCGACTCGGCGACTTCGCCCGATTATATCATCCGCAAGAGTGGCAGCAAAAAATTGGAATCAGAGGTATCGTTCAATGGTCTCATCAACTTGAGCGGGCGCAAGGCCATATGACCTTTCAGATTCTCGCACTTTCCGGCGGCGGGTTCCGGGGGCTCTATACTGCCCACATCCTGGCCGAGCTCGAGAAGGCCGCCGGCAAGCCGCTCGCCAAGTGCTTTGATCTGCTTGCGGGCACATCGGTTGGAGGAATTCTGGCGCTTGGACTTTCGGCTGAGGTCCCCGCCGCGCAGATGCGAGACATGTTCGGCGAGCGCGGCAAAGCTATTTTTTCGAATCGGCCTCGCCCCAAAAACTGGCTCCAGATCGCGCTCGACTTCCGCAGGTCGTTTTGCAAGCCGAAGTACGACGGGGTTGAACTCCGACGTACGATCGAATCGATGCTCGGAAAGGATACGCTGCTCGGCAATGCTAGGCATCGTGTCATCGTGCCGGCCGTCAACATGACGAAAGGCGCCATCCAGATATTCAAGACGCCGCATCACAATGCTTTTGTCGTCGATCATGCATTGCACATGACCGATATCGCGATGGCGACATCGGCGGCGCCTACTTATTTCCCAATGGCCTCCGTCAAGGATTCACTTTTTGTCGACGGCGGGATCTTCGCCAACGCGCCGGATTTCTGCGCCCTGCATGAAGCGCGATACTATCTTGAGATCCCGCAAGAAGAGATCAGGATCATCAGCATCGGAACGACGACATCCGGCTATTCGCTGTCGCATACCAAAGGCGCGAACTACGGCGCGTTCAGATGGTTTTCTGGCGGGAGGCTGATCTCCACGACGATATCGGCCCAGCAACAGCTAACGGATTTCACCCTGAACCATCTGCTGGGTGATAGCTATCTGCGGCTGGATGAGCCGCAATCGCACGAACAGGCTGAAGATCTGGCACTGGATGTCGCGACGGACGCAGCCAAAAGCACGATTCTTGGCCTCGCCAATGCGACCGTCCAGCGATCCATTGGGAGCGCGGCGATCAGGGGGATGTTGAATCATGCTGCCAGACCCCCGCGGTTCTATTTTGGGCCAAACGCATCCGCCGAATGACGTTCGGCAAGTTCGTCGTTAATTCAGTCGTTTTCCTGCGGCCTTCATCTTGTCGCTGACCCTAACCCAACCGCATTCTCGGATCACTTCTTCGTCGATGCATTCCTTGCCGCTGTCGATTGCATACATGCTGGCTTTCTCGAGCAGCTTCCAGATGGGAAACAGCAACCCTTCGCCGAGACTGCAGATCAGACTGGAGAGTCCCGGGTTGGCCAGATTGGACTTCCGTCTGAGCGGGATTTGCTCCTCGAACGAAGCAAGCAGACGCCGAAACTGTACATCCGGATTCCAGCGCGGCAGTTCGATGACGTCCACGCGGCGTCTGATTTGTTCGTCATAATCAAGGTACTCGAGAACTGTCTCAACCCCGGCCATGACGATCGTAACACCCGTACTTTCCATCAAGTGCCGCAGCACAGCCAAGTATTGCCGTTTAGCCAAATCTTGGCCTTTGAATCCATCGTGTAGATCGTCAATTACAATCATCTTTATGCCGCCGCCCGAGAGCACCTTGACCACCTGTGCAAATTTTCGTGCAACATTATCGCTCGCACGATGAGGCGAATTAGTGGCAACAAGCAACGCGGTGTAGAGGCGACCTTCACTGGGTTGAGGTGGTTGCTGAATCCGAATGACGGGGAACGATTTATCCGGATGCTTCTCGAGGTATTTTTTGCGCGCGCGCTTCAAGAATTCATTAATTGTGTAGGTTTTTCCGTTTCCGGTATGAGCAACTATGGCCAGATGATCTCGTCTTGAACCTTCGCGATCCAAGCTAGTTTGAAGCCGTTTTAGAATCTCCTTTGCGCGGTCATAGGGAATCCAAATTTCTTCCGTTTCTATATACAGCTTTCGCTCAGAAGCGCTTAAAGAGGCGATCTTGGCGGTCTTTTCATTGAGATGAGACATGGCTATTCGTCTTCTTCGTCAAATGGCTTGATCTCGATATCGTCCTGAGGCGGTTGCCGATCGGGAATACTTGGCTTGTTAGGATCATTCTTGCGTATCTGCAGATCCGGTGGTGACGTCCGCGAAGCTTCCGCTTGCCGCCTGGCGCGCTTTGCATCTCTTGTTTTCTTCGTTTCTTCGACGATAATTTGCTGCTTCAGGCGAATGTGCGCAATGAGGGCTTCTTCGGTCTTTTTTCCGACCTGCGCCTTGTCTAACGCGTCATAGGCTTCTTTGTAGATGGGATCGCTAATTCTCGGGTTGGCCGGGTTTGCAAAGCTGATGGGAAAATAGCGCTTTTTCTCCGGATGGAGAAAATAAATGGGCGAATAATCGGTCGGATCTCTTCTGACAATGAACTTACCATCCTCTCTCGTCGGATTCTTTTGCAATACCCATTTGCTAAGGATCGGATCGGTATACTTCAAAAGATTTAGTCGAATTCCATACTTCTGAACGGTGACAAGTTTGAGAGGGAGCAGGCCGATTCGCAGAGCTTCTTTCTCTTCGTATGTAGCGTACATACGCTGGAATCGATCAGAGAAGTAGTTCTCGTTCTTAACCGCCAAGTCGAAATGCTGTAGCGGCGTCAATCCGCCGTTCAATGGACTATTGTGATATTCAACGCAGATCTTGCTGATCAGGATCTTCTCCAGAGCGCGTACTGTGAGAACGGCTTTACCTTCACTGTCGTAATTTCCACGCTTTTCGATATTCGCCTTGGTCGTTCCGGGTAACGAGTGGAGTTCATCACTAATCAATTTCATGAAGCTTTCGACATGGCCGCCGAATCGAGGTGCTCCGACCGGCCTGAACTTCTGTTGGATGTCGAGTTCTCTCAGACTTTCCGATAGAGAGTGCGACCTCAAATCCGAGCCATTGTCCGAGTGAAGAATGTAAGGCGTGCCCCATATCGGCCAAACAGCAACCACACCGATCGACTTCAGATACTCGTCCTTCGGCATCATGCATCTGAAGAGACACATACCAACTACGTCGGCCGACGGCTTATTCAAGCCGACCAGCAAGCCAACGCACATTCCCGTGTAGACATCGACAGCCGCTGTAATCGTCGCGCGGCCAATCGGCCGATAATAAACTTCATCGACCAGAATTACGTCGGACTCCGTATGATCGATTTGCACGACTTCGAGAATGCGGGTCGCATCCGGGAAGGTACCCTTGTTAAGTTCGTAAATCGCGTGTGCCTCGGAATATCCGGATCTTTTTCTAACTTTGTTTCTACCTGGAATAACTGCGACCCGTCGCGTGACCGTTTTGATATTTGGCTTGGGTGCGCCGACCGCATTGCACGCCTCAACGATACTTTTGTAGAGATGCTTTATCGATATCCGCCGGTCTGTCAGATAGTCGGAATTGATTTTTGCAGTGATGACTGCATCAGTTTTAGGATCGAGTCTCCATTTACCCTTTCCCCCTGGCCGCATGGGTGGCGCGAACGCAAAACTGCTATTCGTCTCGCGCCATCTATTCAGCCTTCGGCGAATGTTTGTTCTATCTAGGCCGACTTCCTTTTCCTTTTCGGCCATCAATTTCCCTGGGATACGACGAAGTCTTGCCAGCGGCAAGAGCGCATCCATCAGTTTGACGGTGGCGGCGCGCTGCTTTTCGTTCAGCGTCTCGCTTAATGGAAGTGATCTGTCGACGGATTCGAGTGGCGACTTGAGTTTCGTTATTGCAACGATCCTCTTTTCGCCATTGTCGAAATCGACCATTACCTCCGTCGAACCGACGCGATAGAGGATTTGGCCGGCCCTTGCGCCGACTTTTACGCGCGTGCCCGCTTCGATCGTGATCCCGGCCATATTTCCCAATCGTAAATCAGCGATTCCGAGGTGAGTTTCTTTTCGACATCCCACACGAGAAATCGATTCAAAAGAATCCAATATAGAGATGCCTTGACGTTCCCTGGCGTCTTCACGGCCTCCCTGGTCTTGGTCAAGAGTTGGCCGAACGGAATCCCATCTTTCGTTTTTGCAAGCATACACGCCGTCTTGATAACGCCCTCGGGTATCTCCGCGTGGGCGTGTGGTAGAAGCAGCTTTGCATTTTCGAGCTTCGGGATTCGTATTTCATCCTCAGTCACAATTTCATGCGTGACACCGAACTTACGGCAGTGATTGGAAACCGCCTTGAATCGCGCAGCAAAAGTCGGATCTGCCATATCGGCGTCCTCCTTCCGACGGACCTCGTAAACGACAGCCTTGATCTCGCGGTTGTCGATCGGCCCCTGAAGCCTCGAGACGATGAAATCGGGGGTGCAATTATACGTTCGCCCTGACGGGTGTTTGTAATGCAGCGTGAAAGGCTGGCTGCGAATATCCAGAGTCAAGGGATCGAATTTTGTCAGCAGCACGAAATCCTGCTCAAGCGGCCCTTCTACCTCAATGGATTCATTTGCGAATCCAGGAATACGAGCGGTCGGCTGAAGGCGTCCGACAGGAACTTTGCGGCGAGGGATCATGGGTTTTCCTAACTCGTGCGTTATCTTGAGGGTATTTTCTATCTAGTGCAATGACTATTGGTTTCAAAATGCGATTTCTCAGTCATTTCGTATGCCGTAGCGGCGTAAATCTCGGGCGAATACTTTGGGAGTTTCCAGGCGGCCCGCGCGCCAAACCCGGCGAGGTCAGCCTCGCGCATCTGGGCGTGCTGTTCCTCGACGAGCTGCCGGAGTTTCCGCGCGCGGCCCTCGAAGCGCTGCGCCAGCCGCTGGAAACGGGCCGCGCCATCGTCGCGCGCGCACAGGCGCATGTCGCCTATCCGGCGCGCGTGCAGCTCGTCGCGGCGATGAACCCGTGCCGCTGCGGCCATCTCGACGATCCGGTGCAGGCCTGCGGGCGCGCCCCCAAATGTGCTTCGGAGTACCAGTCGCGCATCTCCGGCCCGCTGTTCGACCGCATCGACCTGCATGTCGACGTGCCCCCGGTGCATGCGCGCGACCTGTCGCTGCCGCCGCCGGCCGAGGGGACGGCCGAAGTCGCCGACCGCGTGGCCGAAGCGCGCAACCGCCAGCATGAACGTTTCGCGTCGCTGCCGGCCGGGAACCGCCCGCGCTCCAACGCCGAACTCGACGGCCGCGCGCTCGAGGAACTTGCCGCCCCCGAGCCCGCCGGACGGCGCCTGCTCGACGAGGCGGCCGAGCGCATGCGCCTGTCGGCGCGCGGCTACCACCGCGTGATGCGCGTCGCGCGCACGCTCGCCGACCTCGATGCCGCCCGCACCCCGTCGCGCACCCACGTGGCCGAGGCGCTGGGCTACCGGCGGGTGCGATTCGCAAATTGAAATTAAATAGTTAAGCGACCCGGCCCCGGGTGCCGGAAAGCTTGTCCGACGCGACTCCCGCCATATACAATTCTTGTGTGTGATGGAGGTTTTATGGGGGGCGATTCGGCAATCGACCGGTTGGAGCTTCCCGCGACCGGCGAATTGGCCGCGCTCGGCAGCCTGAAGACGGTCCTGCTCGACAGGCTGGCAGCCGGCCAAGCCGTCCATCTCGACGCGCGCCATGTCCACGAGCCGTCGACCGCCCTCGTCCAGCTCGTCGAATCCGCCGCCGTCGCGTTCGGGGCGCGCGAGCTTGCCTTCGGTCTCGTCGAGCCGTCCGACGCGCTTTGTTCGGCCTACGAGGATCTCGGGCTGTTCGGCTCGCTGATGTCGCGCATCGCGGTCGCGGGTTAGCGGCGCGATGAGCTCGGAAGAAGAAGATCTCCAGCGCATCTTTTTCCTCGAATGCGAGGAGCTGGTCGCCAGTGCCGAACAGAGCGTCGAGACGCTGCGCGCCGGCGGGGCGCCCGACGACGCGATCAACGCGCTGTTCCGCGCGGTCCATTCGATCAAGGGCGGGGCCGGCGCCTTCGGCCTCGACCGGCTGGCGAAGTTCGCGCACGCGTTCGAATCCTTCATGGACCTGCTGCGCAAGGGCAAGGCCACGCTCGACGCCGCCGCCATCGACCTGCTGTTCGACGGCGTGGACGTGCTGCGCATGCTGGTCGACGAGGCCCAGCACGGCACGCCGGCCCCACCCCAGCGTTACGACGCGGCCTTCACGGCCCTGCGCAAGGCGGCCGGGCTCGAAGCCGCACCAGGCGAAGCGGAACCCGAACCCGCCGCCGCCGATCCGACCGCCGGGATCGTGTTCGACGAACTGCCGGCCGCACCGCAGCGCCAATACCGCATCGTCCTTGCACCCGGCCCGCGCATGATGCTGGCCGGCGTCGATCCGCTGCGCGTCATCGCCAATCTGAAAGCACTCGGCAGCGTGTCGGTCGAGATCGACGCGTCCGGCCTGCCGGCCCTCGAAGCGCTCGATCCGGCCGTGTGCCATTTCCGCTGGACCGTGAATCTCGAATCGTCCGCACCGCGCGCCGACATCGACGAAATCGTCGAGATGATCGACGACCTGGCCGATGTCGCGATCGAGGACCTCACGCCACCCGAACCCGAAGCGGTACCCGAGCCCGTCGTGGCGGCGGCGGCGGTGGCAGCGACGGCGGCAGCACCGGCAGCGGAACCTGCGGCACAAGCACCCGACGCGCGGCGCGAGAAGCCGGTCGCCACGGTGCGCGTCGACGTGCCCAAGCTCGAACGGCTGGGCAACATGGTGGGCGAGCTCATCATCACGCAGGCTTTCCTCGCGCGCCAGGCAAGCGACCTCGACACCGAGAAGCACCGCCGCCTGTTCCGCGCCCTCGACGAGATGTCGCAGCACATCCGCGATCTGGCCGACGCCGCGACGTCGATCCGCGCGCAGCCGCTGAAGGTCGTGTTCTCGCGTTTCGGGGCGCTGGTGCGCGATCTGGAGAAATCCACCGGCAAGCGCATCCGGCTCGAGGTCTCGGGCGAAGGCACGGAGATCGACAAGACCGTCGTCGAGCGGCTGAGCGAACCGCTCACGCACCTGATCCGCAACTCGATCGATCACGGGATCGAGTCTGCCGAAAAGCGCCTCGCCGCCGGCAAGGACCCGGTCGGGCTCCTGAAGCTCAGCGCCGAACAGCGCGGCACGCACGTGGCCATCGAGCTTTCCGACGACGGGGCCGGCGTCAACCGGCCGCGCGTGCTCGCCAAGGCGATCGAGCGCGGGCTTGTCGCACAAGGGGCCGCCTTGAGCGACCAGGAGATCGACGACCTGCTGTTCGTGCCCGGCTTTTCCACCGCCGAGGCGGTCACGTCGGTCTCCGGGCGCGGCGTGGGCATGGATGCCGTGCGCGCGACCATCGCCGAGATGGGCGGGCAGGTCGGGCTCGTGTCGCGCACCGGTCTTGGCACCACCTTCTCGCTCCACCTGCCGCTGTCGCTGGCCATCCTCGACGCGATGGTGACGCTCGTGGGGCTGCACAGCTACCTGATCCCGACCAGCGCCATCATCGAGAGCCTGCGCCCGCAGGCCGCGGCCCTCGTGCGCATGGACGGGCAGAACACGCTGCTCGCCTGGCGCGGCTCGATGCTGCGCATCCTGTCGCTGGGCACGGAATTCTCGGTGCCGGGTGCCGTGGAGGATCCCACGCGCGGCATCCTCGTCATCGTCAAGCCGGCGGGCGGCGAGCTGCTCGCATTGCAGGTCGACGACCTGATCGGCCAGGAGCCGGTCGTGGTGAAGAGCCTGGAGCGCAACTACCGCAAGGTCCGCGGCATTTCCGGCGCCACGATCCTTGGCGACGGGCGGCCGGCACTGATCCTCGATCTTCCGGCCCTGGGTGCGGTGATGGCGCGGCGGCCCCGGGCCGAAGCCGGCGCGAACGCGGGATGAAAAAAATGGAGCCGATGGAAACCGATCGCCAGAAGCAGGCCGGCAGCGAGGGCCCCGAATCGCAGTTCGTCACGTTCGAGATCGGCGCGCACACGTTCCTGATCCCGATCGAACGCGTCGTCGAGTTCCGCACGTGGACCGAGCCCACGTCGGTGCCGCACACGCCGGCTTACGTGCGCGGCATCGTCAACATCCGCGGCGAGATCGTGCCCGTCTACGACGTGGCCGCCCGCCTCGGGCGCGGGATGACCGAGCCGGGGGCACGCCATGTCGTCGTGATCGTGCGCGGCGAGGATTCCCGCTCGGTCGGGCTGCTCGTCGATTCGGTGACCGACATCGTCAACGCGCGGCCCGACAACATGGCGCCGATGCCCAAGATCGAGGGCGGCGACGCCACGCCGTTCATGTCGGGCGTCGTCTTCGCCGAGGAACGCATCCTGGGCGTGACCGACGTCGACCGGCTGGTGACGGAAGCGTTTCCGGACGGCGTCGAGCCGGCGGGGCCACTTGCATGACGGAACGGGCTGCATGACCGAACCGGCACTTCGCGACATCGCCGCCGCATCGACGGCGGCCGGCCCCGCCTTCGAGGCCCGCGACATGCGGTTCTTCGCCGACGGCGTGCGCCAGCGCATCGGCGTCGTGCTGCCCGACGCGAAGGCGGCACTGGTGTTCAGGCGGCTGGCACCGCGCGTGCGCGAGCTGGGGTTCGACACGTTCGCGCGCTACCGCGAGCATCTTGCCGATCCGCACGACGCCGAGTGGGAACGCGTCGTGGCGCTGCTGACGACCAACCATTCGCGCTTCTTCCGCGAGATCCACCATTTCAAGCTGCTGTCGCGCCATCTGGAAGAGGCGTTCGGGCGCGGCGTCAAGCGCATGCGCCTGTGGTCGGCCGCGTGCGCCGCCGGCCAGGAACCCTATTCGATGGCGATGCTGGTGGCGCACCTCAAGCAGGGGCGGCCCGAGATCGACGCGCGCGTGCTGGCAACCGACGTGGACCGCACGGTGCTGGAAGCCGCATCGGTCGGCCGCTATGCGCCCGAAGACGTCGGCCATCTGCCGCGCTTCGCCAGGCCCTACATGACGCAGGAGGCCGACGGCACGTCGACCGTGACCGGGCTTCCGCGCGATCTCGTGCGCTTCCGCTACCACAACCTGATCGGCGGCGAATGGCCGATGCGCGGCCCCTTCGACGCGATCTTCTGCCGCAACGTGCTGATCTATCTGGCACCGGACGACCAGACGAAAATCATCAAGCGGCTTGCGCGCCTGCTGAAGGTCGGGGGCATCCTGTGCCTCGGCCATTCGGAAATCGCGCGCACCGAGGACATGCCCATCAAGCGGATAGAGGTTTCGAGCAGTTATGTCAGGATCTGAGTCCCCGGCCACCGGACGTCGGCCGGCACGCGTCCTCATCATCGACGATTCGGCACTCGTGCGCGAGATGCTGACGGGCATCCTTTCGGCCGACCCCGATCTCGAGGTCGTGGGCACGGCACCCGACCCGATCATCGCGCGCGACAAGATCAAGCTTCTCAATCCCGACGTGCTGACGCTCGACGTGGAGATGCCGCGAATGAACGGCATCGAGTTCCTCGAACGGCTGATGCGCATGCGCCCGATGCCGGTCGTGATGATCTCGACGCTGACCCAGGACGGGGCCGACACCACGCTGCGCGCGCTGGAGCTGGGTGCGGTCGACTATGTCGCCAAGCCCACGCAGCGCCTGAGCGAATCCTTCGACCAGCTGAAGCTCGAGATCTGCACGAAGGTGAAGACGGCCGCGGCCGCGCGCGTGCGCGGCATGCCGTCGGCACGGCCGGCTTCCGCACCCGCCGCAGCCGTCGCCGGCGAGCCGACGCGCTTCGGCCATCTCGACGTCGTCGCGATCGGCGCATCCACCGGCGGGGTCGAGGCGATCGGCGAGATCCTCGCGGCCGTACCGACCGATGCACCGGGCATCGTCGTCGTCCAGCATCTGCCGGCGAACTTCACCGGCCGGTTCGCCGCCCGCCTCGACGCCACGCTGGCGCTGAAGGTGGTCGAGGCGGCCGACGGTGCCGCGATCCTGCCGGGTAGCGTGCATGTCGGGCGCGGCGGCCAGCATCTTGAGGTCGCGCGCGATGCCGCCGGCCGGCCGGTGTGCCGGCTGGTCGACGGTCCGGCGGAATCCGGGCACCTGCCGTCGATCGACCGGCTGTTCCGTTCGCTCGCCCCCTTCGGCCGGCGCGCGGCGGGCATCATCCTCACCGGCATGGGGCGCGACGGCGTGCTCGGCCTCAAGGCCATGCGCGACGCCGGCGCCCTCACCATCGCGCAGGACGCCGCCACGTCGGTCGTCTACGGCATGCCGCGCGCGGCCGCCGAAGCCGGTGCTGCCCGGCTCGAACTTCCGCTGTCGCGCATCGCCGCGGCGATGCTTGAACCCGCCACAACCCCGGACGGAGTTAACTGAACATGCCTGCCGCAAGATCGCTACGCGTCCTCGTCGTCGACGACCAGCCCAGCATGCGCGGCCTCGTGCGCAGCTACCTGCGCAAGCTGGGATTCGAATCGATCGACGAAGCCCCGAGCGGAACCGACGCGCTCAAGGAACTGGCGATGCGCCCCTACAACCTCGTCATCTCCGACTTCAACATGGACAACGGGTCCGGGCTCGACCTGCTCAAGAACATGCGCATGCACCCGGTCCTCAAGCGCGTGCCCGTGATCATGGTTACCGGCAACGCCGACAAGGAGACGGTCACGTCGGTGCTGCAGGCCGGCGTCAACGGCTACGTGGTCAAGCCCGTCTCGCTCGAAGCGCTCAAGCAGCGCGTCGTCCACGTCCTCGGCCAGCTCACCTGATCCGCATGCACTCCCACGAAGGCGATCGCAGATGAAGATTTCGACGAAGCTGACGGGCCTGATCTGTGCCGCCGCCCTGGTGGCCGGCGGCATGTTCGCCACGATGAGCTATCGCAGCTGGGGCGAGCTCAAGCTCATGGAGCAGGTCACGGCCGGCGGCATCTATGTGACGCCGCTGCGCGATCTGGGTGAAGGGCTCTACCGGCACAAGGTCGCCCTGCTGAAAGGGGTCGTGACGGCGAACTTCGATCGCGGCGCCGTGACCCGGCACAAGGACCAGATCCGCAAGTCGCTGGAAAGTCTCGCCGCCGCGGACAAACGGCTGCGCGCATCCCACGGCCACGGCGTCGATGCACTCGCCGCGGCGAAGCCGGCGATCGACAGGGTCCTGGCGCTCCAGCCGGGCAACGACCTGACGGTTTCGAGCATCGTCCAGATCCACGAGGCCTCCTTCGCGCAGTACCGTGAGATCGCCTACGGCTCGGCCGACGCGTTCAACCTGTTGGGCGATACGGAGACCGACGTCGTGCTGATGATGGTCAACCAGTTCGACGTGTTCCCGAACCTGCTGATGAGCCGCGCCTACCTGATGGGTCGCCTGTTCCTGCTCGACGAGACGCTCGGTGCCGCCTCGACGTCGGCCCAGGCCCTGCAGGCGCAGCTCGACGGGCTGCAGCAGCAGAAGGGCGCGGTCCAGGAGATCCTGCGCCGCCAGCTGCGCAACGCCGTGCGCGCCACGAAGGTCGATACGGCCGGGCGCGGCTGGGAGCAGCGCGTCGCGCGCGGAATGGCGCTCCAGGACCGCAGCCAGCGCTTCGAAGGCGCGTTCGACGCCGCGCTCAAGAGCCTGCCTGCCGCTCCGCTCGTCGTCGCCGACGACGAGGCGTTTCTCGACGCGCTGCTCGAGGGCTGGCGCACGCTGTCCCAGCAGCTCGATGCAAGTCTCGAATCGCGGCTGAAGGCGCGCACGCAGCGCTTCCAGCTCGAGTCCGCCCTGCTCAGCGTCATGATCCTCGTGCTGTTCTTCGCGATGTGGCGCATCGTCGGGCGCGTCACGCGCGACATCGGCACGGCGGAAGCGACGACCACCCGGATCGCCGAAGGCAAGCTTGATATCGAGATCGCGGGTACGGGACGCGCCGACGAAATCGGCGGCCTGATGCGCTCGGTCGAAGTGCTCCGCCAGAACTCGGAAGCCCAGCGCGCACTCCAGGAAAAGGAGAAGGCGATGCTCGTGCGCCTGTCGACGACCGCAGAGCAGGTCGCCGAGTCGGTCGACGCGATCCGGGCGGCGGCGAGCGAGATCTCGCAGGGCAGCAACGATCTTGCCACGCGCACCGAACGGCAGGCCTCGGCGCTGCAGCAGACGGTCGCGACGATGGCCGAGATCTCGGCAACCGTATCGATGAACGCGCAGAACTCCGAGCAGGCGCGCAAGCTCGCCGCTGACGCGCTGGCGCGCGCGGAGAGCGGCGGCAACGCGGTCTCCAGCGTGGTCTCGGCCATGTCGGGCATCGAGGTGTCGTCCTCGCGAATCGCCGAGATCATCCAGGTGATGGAGGAGATCTCGTTCCAGACCAAGCTGCTCGCCCTCAATGCCGCGGTCGAGGCGGCGCGCGCGGGCGAGTCCGGCAAGGGCTTCGCGGTCGTGGCGCAGGAGGTGCGTTCGCTCGCCGACCGCTCGCGCCAGGCTTCCCAGCAGATCCGCGAACTGATCGCGCAGAGCACGCGCGAGGTCGGCCAGGGCGTGAAGCTCGCCGGCGGTGCGGGCGAAGCGCTGTCGGGCATCGTCGACATCGTGCGCCGCGTGGCGGAGATCGCACCCGAGATCGCGGCGGGCAGCCGCGAGCAGTCGCGCAGCATCACCGAGATCAACAAGGCGCTGGGCGATCTCGACGCGGCCACGCAGCAGAACGCGGCCCTGGTCGAGGAAAGCTCGGCGTCGGCCGCTTCGCTTGCCGAACAGGCGGGCCAGCTCGTCGGCGTGGTGTCGAGCTTCCGCAGCGACGGCGGCAGTGCTCCGCCTGCAGCGACACCCAAACCGGCGCCCGAAAAAACCAGGCCGGCCAAGACACCTGCCCCCGCCGGCAAGGCGGCGCTTCGCGACGGCGACTGGGACGAGGAGTTCTAGCCGGCGCGAAAAGCTACTTGCCGATCATCCGGCCGAGCGGCTTGCCGCCGAAAATGTGCATGTGCAGATGCGGCACTTCCTGGTTGCCCTCGACGCCGCAGTTGGACAGCACGCGGTAGCCCGCATCAGCCACGCCGACAAGGCGCGCCACGTCGCCCACGGCCTTCAGGAACGCGCCCTGCTCGGCCACGCTGGCGTTGGCGGTGAAATCGTCCATCGACACGTAGGCACCCTTCGGGATCACCAGCACATGGACGGGCGTCTGCGGGGCAATGTCGTGGAAGGCGAGCACGTGCTCGTTCTCGTAGACCTTCTTGCACGGGATCTCGCCGCGCAGGATCTTCGCGAACACGTTGTTCGGATCGTAGGCCATCGCGCGGTCCCCGGGCTCAATCGTCCTTGTCGGGATCGCGCGACGCCTTCTCGGCCACGCCCGAGAGGCCGGCCCGGCGCGACAGCTCGTCCCAGATCTCGTGCGGCTCGATATGCGCGTCGGCCCACAGCACGAGCAGGTGGTACATGAGGTCCGCGCTCTCGTCGACGAGGCGCTTGCGGTTGTTGCGGATCGCCTCGATGACGACCTCGACCGCTTCCTCGCCGACCTTCTGCGCGATCTTCTTGGTGCCCTTCTGGAAGAGCTTGGCCGTGTGCGAGACTTCGGGATCGGCATTGCGCCGGCTCTCGATCGTGCGGTAGAGCCGCAGGATCACGTCGTCGGCATTCGGGGGCGTCGGGTTCATGGCCATGCCCTGAAAATGGCAGAGCGGGGCCGCGAACTCAAGCCGGGCGCACCGGCACGCCTGCGGCGGCCAGATGCGCCTTCACTTGGGCGATCGTGTACGTACCGAAATGGAAGACCGAAGCGGCCAGCAATGCGGCCGCATGGCCCTCGCGCACGCCGTCGGTGAAATGGTCGAGCGTGCCCACGCCGCCCGACGCGATGACCGGGACCGAGACCGCGTCGGCGATGGCGCGGGTCAGCTCCGTGTCGTAGCCGGCCTTGGTGCCGTCGCGGTCCATCGAGGTCAGCAGGATCTCCCCCGCCCCCAGCTCGACCATGCGCCTGGCCCAGCCGATGGCTTCCAGCCCCGTTGGGTTGCGCCCGCCATGGGTGAAGACCTCGAACCGGCCGCCCGCCACGCGCTTGGCGTCGACCGCGACGGTCACGCACTGGCTGCCGAACTTCTCGGCCGCCTCGCGCACGAATTCGGGCCGCGTGACGGCCGCGGTGTTGATCGAGGCTTTGTCGGCCCCGGCGAGCAAGAGCTTGCGGATGTCGTCCACGCCGCGTACGCCGCCGCCCACGGTCAGCGGCATGAAGCAGCGCGCGGCCGTGCGTGCCACCACGTCGTAGATCGTCTCGCGGTTCTCGTGGCTCGCCGCGATGTCGAGGAAGCAAAGCTCGTCGGCACCCGCCGCGTCGTAGGCGGCGGCCGCTTCCACCGGATCGCCCGCGTCGACGAGATCGACGAAATTGACGCCCTTGACCACGCGGCCGTTCTTGACGTCGAGGCACGGGATGATGCGGATCTTGAGCATCAGACGGCATCCAGCAGGCGGACGGCCTGGCCGAGATCGATCCGCCCGTCATAGAGCGCGCGACCCGAGATCACGCCGACGATCCCGTCGGCCGCATGTGCCTTCAGCGCCCGCAGGTCGTCGAGCGAGGAAACGCCGCCCGACGCGATGACCGGGATGCCGGACGATTTCGCAAGCGCCGCCGTCGCCTCGACATTGGGCCCGCCCATGGCGCCGTCGCGCTCGATGTCGGTGTAGACGATGGCGGCCACACCGGCGTCGGCGAACTTCTTTGCAAGGTCCACCGCCAGCACGTCGGACGTCTCGGCCCAGCCTTCGACCGCCACACGCCCGCCGCGCGCGTCGATACCCACGACGATGCGTCCCGGCCAGTCCTTGCAGGCCCGCTTCACCAGATCAGGGTCACGCAGCGCCACGGTGCCGAGGATCACGCGATTGATGCCAGCCTCAAGCCACGCGGCGATACCCGCCGCATCGCGAATGCCGCCACCGAGCTGTACTGGAACCTTCACGGCAGCGAGGATCGCGCGCACGGCGGGCGCGTTGACCGGAGCACCAGCGAAGGCACCGTCGAGATCGACGACGTGGATCCAGCGGCAGCCGGCGGCTTCGAACTTGCGCGCCTGGTCGGCGGGATCCTCGTTGAACGTGGTGGCGGCGTCCATGTCGCCACGCAGCAGGCGCACGCACTTGCCGCCCTTGAGGTCGATGGCCGGGAACAGGATCATGGATTCCACGCAAGGAAGTTCGATACGAGCCGGAGGCCGATGGCCTGGCTCTTCTCGGGATGGAACTGCGTGCCGAAGATGTTGTCCTGCAGCACCGCGGCGACGATCGGCCCGCCATAGTCGGCGGTCGCGAACACGCGCGCGTTGTCGGCAGGGACGAAATGGTACGAGTTCGCGAAATAGACGTGCGCGTCCTTCGGCCAACCGGCGGTCAGCGCGTGTTCGCGGAAATCGAGCGCGTTCCACCCCAGTTGCGGAAGTTTCAAATTCGGATCGGCCGGCGTCATGCGCCGCGTCTCGCCGGCGATCCACCCCAGCCCCGCATGCGTGCCGTATTCGAGCCCGACAGTGGCCAGAAGCTGCATGCCCACGCAGATGCCGAAGAACGGCACGGCGCGTTTCAGGACCGCTTCTTCGAGTGCGGCGACCATGCCGGGAACGGCGCGCAGGCCGGCCGCACAGTCGCCGAACGCGCCTTGCCCCGGCAGCACGACGCGGTCGGCCTTGCGTACGGTGTCGGGGTCGGCGGTGATGTCCACGACATGGCCCGGGCCCGCCTGGCGCTCGAATGCCTTGGCGGCCGAGCGCAGGTTGCCCGACCCGTAATCGACGACGACGATGTTCATGCGTGCGCCGAGAACCAGCGCAATTCGGCCTCGCCGATATCGCCGCCGCTGACCGGGCCGCGCTCGACGAAACCGCGCGCGGCCAGACCCGCCCGGCGCCAGTCGTTGCCCTCGAAGCCGAAGATCACCGAGATCGCGGTCCAGATGATGCTGCCCGCGGCCGGATCGAGCGGCAGCAGCGTTTCAAGCGCCGCGAGGCCAAGGGCAATGGCGAACATGCCGAGCGCCACCCACCACAGCCGGTGCCACAGCGCCCAGAACGGGCCGAACAGCAAGGCCGCCCAACTGAAGCCGTCGCGCACGAACGTCGCGTCGCGGTCGGGACCGGCGGCAAACGGGCTCAGATGCACCGAGTAGCGTTTCTGTCCCATCACACGTCGACGCCGTCGGCCGAGCCGCCGCCGAGCACGCCCTTGGTCGACGGGATCGCGTCGGCCTTGCGCGGATCGATCGTCACGGCCGCGCGCAGCGCGCGGGCCAGTCCCTTGAAGCAGGATTCGACGATGTGGTGGTTGTTCTCGCCGTACAGGTTCTCGACATGCAGCGTGAGGCCGGCGTTCTGCGCGAAGGCCTGGAACCATTCCTTGAACAGCTCGGTGTCCATGTCGCCAAGCTTGGGGCGCGTGAACGCGACCTTCCAGATGAGGTAGGGGCGGTTCGACGCGTCGAGCGCCACGCGCGTGAGCGTTTCGTCCATCGGGATCATCGCGTCGCCGTAGCGCACGATGCCCTTGCGCTCGCCCAGCGCCTTCGACACGGCTTCGCCCAGTGCGATGCCCACGTCTTCGGTCGTGTGGTGGAAATCGATGTGCAGGTCGCCCTTGGCGCGCAGCTGGATGTCGATCAGCGAGTGGCGCGAGAGCTGCTCGACCATGTGATCGAGGAAACCGATGCCGGTCGAAACGTCGTAGACGCCCGACCCGTCGAGATTGACGGTGGCTTCGATCTGGGTCTCCTTCGTGGCGCGCTTGACCGTGGCCCGGCGCGGCGAAGGGAACGGATAGACGGTGGGTTTGGGTTCGGCCATAACCGTCGATATTTACCAGACGAACGGCAGCCCGGACCACAGATAAGTCCCCGCCGCTTGATCCGGGGGGCGGGCACCCCTACATCGAAGGGGCTGGAGAGAAAGGCGATTTCCCCCATGGATTCCAACCGGAACGAGACCTGGCACGGCACCACGATCCTCGCCGTCCGCCGGGCGGGCAAGGTCGTGATCGCGGGCGACGGGCAGGTGAGCCTGGGCGCCACGATCATCAAATCCAACGCCCGCAAGGTGCGAAGGCTCGGCGGCGGCAACGTGATCGGCGGCTTCGCCGGCGCCACGGCCGATGCCTTCACGCTGTTCGAGCGGCTGGAAGCCAAGCTCGAGAAGCACCCCGACCAGCTCATGCGCGCGTGCGTCGAGCTCGCCAAGGACTGGCGCACCGACCGCTACCTGCGCCGGCTCGAAGCCATGATGGCCGTCGCCGACAAGCAGGTCAGCCTCGTTCTGACCGGTACGGGCGACGTGCTGGAGCCCGAGGACGGGCTCATCGGCATCGGCTCGGGCGGCTCCTTCGCGCTTTCGGCCGCGCGTGCCCTCGTCGGTGCGACCGAGCTAACCGCACGCGAGATCGCCGAACGCTCGCTGAAGATCGCGGGCCAGATCTGCGTCTACACCAACGGCAACCTGACCATCGAGGAACTATGAGCCAGCCGGCCTTCTCCCCGCGCGAGATCGTTTCCGAACTCGACCGATTCATCGTCGGCCAGAACGACGCCAAGCGCGCGGTCGCGGTGGCGCTGCGCAACCGCTGGCGCCGTTTGCAGCTCAGCCCTGAGCTGCGCGACGAAGTGCTGCCCAAGAACATCCTGATGATCGGGCCCACCGGCTGCGGCAAGACCGAGATCGCGCGCCGGCTGGCGAAGCTGGCGCAGGCCCCCTTCATCAAGGTCGAGGCGACCAAGTTCACGGAAGTGGGCTATGTCGGGCGCGACGTCGAGCAGATCGTGCGCGACCTGATGGAGATCGCGTTGCAGATGACGCGCGACCGCCTGCGCAAGGAGGTCGAGGCGAAGGCCGAACTGGCGGCCGAGGAGCGCGTGCTCGAAGCGCTGGTGGGCGCCAACGCGTCGGCCGACACCCGCCAGAAATTCCGCAAGATGCTGCGCGAGGGCCAGCTCGCCGACCGCGAGATCGAACTCCAAGTCGCCGACAATGCCGGCGGCCTGCAGATGCCGATGATGGACGTGCCCGGGATGCCGGGCGGCCAGATGGGCATGGTCAATCTCTCCGACATGCTGTCCAAGGCCTTCGGCGGGCGCACCAAGGCGCGCAAGATGAAGGTCGGCGAAAGCCACGGCGTGCTGCTGCAGGAAGAGGCCGACAAGCTGGTCGACCAGGAGCGCGTGCTGAAAGAGGCCAAGCTCGCGGTCGAGCAGAACGGCATCGTGTTCATCGACGAGATCGACAAGATCTGCGGGCGCGGCGATCGCATGGGCGGGGCCGACGTCAGCCGCGAAGGCGTGCAGCGTGACCTGCTGCCGCTGATCGAAGGCACGACGGTCTCGACCAAGCATGGGCCGGTCAAGACCGACCACGTCCTGTTCATCGCGTCGGGCGCCTTCCACGTGGCGAAACCGTCGGACCTGCTGCCCGAGTTGCAGGGCCGCCTGCCGATCCGCGTGGAACTCAAGGGCCTCGAGAAGGACGATTTCGTGCGCATCCTGCGCGAGCCCGAGAACAGCCTGATCAAGCAGTACGTGGCGCTGCTGAAGACCGAGGAAGTGGCACTGAGCTTCGGCGACGACGCCATCGACGCGATCGCGGGCCTTGCCGCCGACGTCAATCGCGGCGTGGAGAACATCGGGGCGCGCCGCCTGCACACGATCCTCGAACGCCTGCTCGAGGAGATCAGCTTCACGGCGTCGGACCGCGGCGGCGAAGCCATCGCCATCGACGCGGCCTACGTGCGCGAAAAGGTGGCCGACCTCGCGAAGAACGCGGATTTGTCGAAGTTCATCCTGTAGACGAAAAAAGACCCGTCAGGGCCGGGACCTGGTCCTGACGGGTCAGTTTCCAGAGGGAAAAAGTCGGTCGGCTACTTCTTCTTCGTCTCGATCCGGTCGACGATGTAGCCACCGGCCGCACCCACGCCCGCACCGATCAGGGCACCCGTCCCCATGTCGAGGCCGCCCGAGAGCGCGCCGATGCCGGTGCCGACGGCTGCACCGATCGCCGCACCGGAGAGCGTGCGCTGTTCGGTATGGTTCATCCCGGAGCAGGCGCTGGTTGCCAGGGCCGCACCGAGGGCGAGTGCAAGAGCAGCGTTGCGCATGGAGATTCTCCTTCGCATGGTTGCCAGTGCCGTTATTCAAGCCCGGCGATGTGGCGAAAGAATGGCAAACTAAATCAACGTGTTAGTGGCTTTTTGGCAACGGTCTGCACGCTTTTGAGGCGCTTCAGCAGGTCTTCGGTGTCACCGTCCGACAGGCCGGAAATGCGCTCTGCCAGCAGGTTGGCAAGTTCGGTCTTGCGCGCATCCAGCCCGCGCGTGTCGACGACGATCCGCGGATGCGAGATTCCGGCGAGGCGGTGGATCTCCTCGAAATCGTCCCAGATGAGATGGAAGTATTCGCAGATCTGCACGACGAGGGCCGGCGACGGCTGGCCGCGATGGCCGTGTTCGAGGGCCGAGAGATAGGCCTGACTGATGTCGAGATCGGCGGCCATCTGCTTCATCGTGATGCCGCGCGCCTTGCGCAGGTCGCGTACCTTCTGGCCGAAGGGTGTCATCGGTTCCGCCTGAGCAGGACGTAATAGGCACCCTCGCCGCCATGCTGCACGCGCGCCGTTGCCAGTCGGAGAATCCGCGACGCATGCGGCCCGAGCTTCAGCCACTCGGGCACCTGGCGGCGCAGCACGCCTTCGCCCTGCTTGCCCTTGCCGGTGACGACGATCAGCACGCGCGCACCCGCCTTCACCGCACCGGCGATGAACCGGTCGAGTGCTTCGTGCGCGCGCGCCTGCGTCAGGCCATGCAGGTCGATGGCGCTGTCGATGGGCAGCTCGCCGCGCTCGAAGCGGCGCGCGGTGTTCTTGTCGAGACCGGGTTCGGGTGCCTTGCGTGACGGGGCGCGCGGCGGCGGCGCTTGCACGGGCAGCGGCACATAGGCGGTGCCCCGCATGACGGATACGGGTGACGGTTCGGCGACAACAACGGGTGCCGCCGCCGGCTTCGCGCGCGCCTTGCGCCGCTTCAGCGGCACCACGTCGCGCATGGCGATCTCGAACAGGTGCGCGTCGGGGACCGTGGCGGTGCGCCGCGCCATCGCCCGCCTATTTCGCCAGGCCGAATTCCCGGCGCACGTCGTCGGCCACGATCAGTTCGCCGCGGTCGATCGTGCGCGCGTCGGTCTTGCCGCAGAACGCCATCGTGATGTCGAGTTCCTTGCGGATGATCTCGAGCGCCTTGGTGACACCCGCCTCGCCCATCGCCCCGAGCCCGTAGAGGAACGCGCGGCCGATATAGGTTCCCTTGGCGCCCAGTGCGAGTGCCTTCAGCACGTCCTGGCCCGAGCGGATGCCGCCGTCGAAATGCACTTCGATCTTGCTGCCGACCGCATCGACGATGGGGGCGAGCTTGGCGATCGACGACAGGGCACCATCGAGCTGGCGGCCGCCATGGTTCGAAACGATCAGCGCATCGGCACCGGAGTTGGCCGCGAGTACTGCGTCCTCCTCGTCGAGGATACCCTTCAAGATCAGCTTGCCGCCCCACAGATCCTTGATCCATTTGACGTCGTCCCACGACAGACGCGGGTCGAACTGCGAGGCCGTCCACGACGACAGCGACGACATGTCGGCCACGCCCTGCACGTGGCCCACGATGTTGCCGAAGCCGCGGCGCTTGGTGCCCAGCATGCCCAGGCACCAGCCGGGCTTGGTCATCATGTTGACGATGTTGGGAAGCGTGAGCTTGGGCGGGGCCGACAGGCCGTTGCGCAGGTCCTTGTGGCGCTGGCCGAGGATCTGGAGATCGAGCGTCAGCACGAGGGCCGAGCACTTGGCCGCCTTCGCGCGCTCGATCAGGCGCTTGATGAAATCGCGGTCGCGCAGCACGTAGAGCTGGAACCAGAACGGCTTGTCGGTGTTGGCCGCCACGTCCTCGATCGAGCAGATGCTCATCGTCGACAGCGTGAACGGCACGCCGAACTTCGCGGCGGCGCGCGCCGCCAGGATCTCGCCGTCGGCATGCTGCATGCCGGTGAGACCGGTGGGGGCCAGCGCCACGGGCATCGACACGTCCTGCCCGGCCATCTTCGTGGCGAGCGTGCGGTTGTCCATGTTGACGGCCACGCGCTGGCGCAGGCGGATCTTCGCGAAGTCGCTCGAGTTGGCGCGGTAGGTCTGCTCGGTCCAGGCACCGGAATCCGCATAATCGTAGAACATGCGCGGCACGCGCCTTTGCGCAAGGACGCGCAGGTCTTCGATGTTCGTGATGACGGTCATTGGATGCGTTCCTCGCGGCGGACAGGGACTTTCTATAGCAACGCGGGGCTGCGCGCGTCGAGGACCCAGCTTCGGAAGGCCGAAACGCGGGGGTCTTCCTTGCCCGCTTTCGGCGCCACGACCCAGTAGGCGAAGCCCGACGGCAGTTCGAGATCGAAGAGCCTGGCGAGCCGGCCGGCCGCGACGTCGTCTGCAAGCGGCGCGCTGCGCCCGACCGCCACGCCATGCCCGAGGCGCGCGGCCACGTAGAGGGCACTCGAATCCGAGAAGCCGGGGCCGCGCGCGGCAAGGCCCGATGGCAGGCCGAGCAGGTCGAGCCACGGTTCCCAGCCCAGCCGCGGCTCGCTGCGCCCGATGCTGGAATCGTGCAGGAGGGTCGCCTTCGCAAGATCGGCCGGCCGGCGCAGGCCTTGCGCAAGTGCGGGGGCGGCGCACAGGAACAGCGATTCCGCCAGCAGCCGGTCGGCACGCAAGGCGGCCGGCGGCTCCTTCATGTAGCGGATCGCCAGATCGACCGCGTCGCGCGCGAAATCGACGAAGCGTCCTTCCGAGCGCAGCACCACGTCGATCTCCGGATAGCGGCGGCGGAAATCCGGCAGGCGCGGCACCAGCCAGCCCGTCGCGAACGAGGGCAGCGCCGAGACGACGAGCCGGCCCGCGCGCGGCCGGCCGCGCAGGTCGGCCGTCGCGGCCGCCAGCGTGGCGAAGCCTTCCTCCAGCCCCGGCAGATAGGCGCGGCCCGCGTCGGTCAGATCGAGCCCGCGCGCCATCCGGCGGAACAGCTTGACGCCCAGATGCGCTTCGAGCGCCGCGACATGCTGGCTGATCGCGGCCGGCGATACCGAAAGCTCGCGCGCCGCCGCGGTGAAGCCGCCATTGCGCGCGGCCACCTCGAAGGCGCGCAGGGCATTGAGCGGCGGCAGG
The DNA here is from genome assembly GCA_965279525.1 of Tagaea sp. Lineage (GTDB taxonomy): Bacteria > Pseudomonadota > Alphaproteobacteria > CACIAM-22H2 > CACIAM-22H2 > Tagaea. Next base: position 1,223,916 of record CBDIIB010000005.1, read on the forward strand.
CGACGGGCGGACATGAGGCCAAGTATAGCTTGGTCTTGGCTTCGAAAAACCCGTTTGTGCGAACCGGGCCGGTTGCCGGATCATCTGCCCATGATCGAGCTTTTCGACTGCCCGTACTCGGGCAACGCCTATAAATGCCGGCTGATGATGCACAAGCTCGGCTTGGCCTATACGCGCACGATCGTCGATCTCGACGCAGGCGCGACGCGCACGCCGGATTTCCTCGCGCGCAATCCGAACGGGCGCGTGCCGCTGCTGCGGCTCGACGACGGCATGTACATCGCGGAATCGAACGCGATCCTGTGCTGGCTCGCCAAGGGCACGCCCTGGCTGCCCGACGACCGGCTCGAATTCGCGCAAGTCATGCAGTGGATGTTCTTCGAGCAGTACAGCCACGAGCCGAACATCGCGACCGTGCGCCACTGGATCTCGCATGGAATCGAGATCACGCCGTTGCGTGCCCAGCTCATCGAGATGAAGCGCCCGCAGGGGGAGGCTGCCCTCGGCGTGATGGAAACCCACCTCGCCACGCGGCCTTACTTCGTCGGCTCACGGCCGACGGTCGCGGACTTGGCCCTCTACGCCTACACGCATGTCGCGGAAGAAGGCGGCTTCGCGCTTGCCCCGTATCCGAACGTGCGCGCCTGGCTCGACCGCGTCGCGGCGGACGCGCCGCATATCGAGATCACGGACTGATCAGGAGCCGCGCAGCCGTCGCTCCGCCACTTCGCGCGGCAGCAGAAGCCAGGCCCTGCCCGTCGAGCGCATGCGGCCCGCGCGCGCTTCGGCGTCGGACCCGGCACCCCAGAACACGTCGCCACGCACCGGGCCGCGGATGGCCCCGCCGGTGTCCTGCGCCATCAAGAGGCGCTGCACGCGCGCGGCCGGGTCGAGCGGATCGTCGGCATCGAGGAAGACCGGCACGCCCATCGGCAGGAAGTTGCGGTCGACCGCCAGCGAGCGGCCGGGGGTGAGTGCCACGCCTTCGCTGCCCAGCGGCCCGTCGCCTTCGAGCAGACGGAAGAACACATAGGACGGATTGGAATTGCGGATCGCGGCGGCCTCCGCCGGATTGGCGGCGAGCCACGCCTTGATGCTCTGCATCGATACGGTTTCGCGCGTCAGCGCGCCGCGCTCGATCAGCGTACGTCCGATGGGCACGTAAGGGTGCCCGTTCTGGGCGGCGAAGCCCACGCGCAGGATGCGCCCGTCGTCGAGCACGACGCGCCCCGAACCCTGCACTTCGAGGAAGAACGCCTCGGTCGGATCGTCGACCCAGACGACCGGCTTGCCGCGCGGGCCCAACGCGCCTTCGACAATACGCGCGCGCGGCTCGTAGGGGCGAAGGGCACCGGATTCCACGCGGCCCGCGATGCGCTGGCCGCGCAGCTCTTCGCGGAAGGCGCCCAGATCGACGGTGACGAGATCGTCGGGCCGGCCATGGAGCGGGATCGAATATCGGGGCGTGCGCACGAGGCTGCCGCGCAGCTCGGGCTCGTAATAACCGGTGAACAGGCCCGCCTGTTCGGCGTTGTTGGCCAGCGCGAACGGCCGGAAGTTCGCCTCGAAGAACGCGCGCGCATCACCCAGCGGCAGGTTCTGCGAACCGGCACAGACCGCACGCCAGTCGGCGACGCGCCCGGCGAGCGCGTCGGTCCCGATGGTCTGCGTGTCGGCCAGGCGCGCAAGGCGCGCGCAGGTGCGGCGCAAGGCCGGCAGCGCTTCGGCGTGCCGGTCGGCGTTCCAGCCCGGCAGCTCGGCGAAACTCGCGGGGGCCAGGACAAGGCGTGCAGGCGGTTCGGGGGCCGGCGCCGGTGCCGGCGGTTTTCCGGCACACGACGCGAGTGCAAGCGCCAGCAGGAAGGCGGCGAAAGCGCGCAAGCGCTAGCTCGGTTCCTCGGTGCGCACGAGCGCCCAGTTCGGATCGCGGTTGCGCGTGTCGCGCGCGAAGGTCCACAGATCGGTAAGCACCGTGACCTTGGCCGCCTCGCCGTCGACGACGTTGCCTTCGGCATCGCGCGTGACGTTGACCTGCTCGGTGACGAACTTGACTGTCACGCTCGCCGTGCGGCCTTCCATGCGCGCGTCGACGATCTCGGCGCTGCGGATGCCCACGAGCGTGGTTTCCAGCGTGTGCTTGGCGGCGAGCCGCTCGCGGATGGCGGTGGCGAACCCTTCGTAGACGTCGGCGGCGAGCAGCGGCTTCAGCGTGGCGGTGTCGCCCTGCGCGAAGGCCTGCACGATCATCTCGAAGGCACCGCGCGCACCCTGCACGAACTCGACCGGCGAGAACGACGCGTCGGCGCGGCGGATCGCGTCGTAGCCGGCCTTGAGGGCGGGGTTGCCGGCGGGGATCTCCGCCTCTTCCGCCGGAGCGGCATCGGCCGGACGCGGGGCGCCGGGAAACGGCGTGACGTTGTCGGGAACCTTGTCGGCGCGATCGAGCGTGCGCTCGGGCGGGCGGGCACGCCAGCGTTCGGAATCCTCCGCCCCCGTGCGCTTGCCCAGGATGCTGCGCAGACGCAGGATCAGGAACGCCGCGACGGCCGCGAATAGAAGGATGTCCATAAACGCCATGTCGCCCATCTTGCGCCGCTTTGCCGGAAAAAGGGGGAGTAGCGGGTGATTTCCCGCCCTGTCCTGCTATAAATAAGCGTGGCCGGGGCCGGGAACAAGCGGCTTGGCCGGTATTTCTGCCCCCGTCCGGCTCCCACAAGGGTCTTTGGCCCCCTCGCATGCTCCTGATCCGACACGGCCAATCCGAATTCAATGCCGTCTATTCGCGCACGCGTGTCGATCCGGGCATCCCCGATCCGCGCCTGACCGAGCTTGGCAAGGCCCAGGCGCTGGAGGCGGCGGCCGCCCTCGCCGGCCACGGCGTGCGCCGGCTGATCGCCAGCCCCTATACGCGGGCCCTCGAAACCGCCCGGATCATCGCGGGCGAGCTCGGCCTTGCCATCAGCGTCGATCCGCTGGTCGGCGAGCGGGCGGCCTTCCACTGCGACATCGGCTCGCCGCCGGCCGAACTCCGGCGCCGCTTTCCCGATCTCGATTTCGGCCATCTCGGCGATCCGTGGTGGCACGACCATGTCGGCCTCGGCCGCGACGAGACCGAGGACGAGATCGTCGCGCGCGGGATGCGCTTCCGCGCCCGGGCGCTCGGGCTTGCCGACCGCGGCGACGTGGCCGTGGTCACGCACTGGGGCTTCATCCGGGCGCTGACCGGTTACGAGGCGAAGAACGCCGAGATCGTGCGCCTCCAATTCGGCGATTGAGCCGGTCCGCCGGTTCGTGTTAACCCCCGCCGGTCTTTCCTCCGACCGGAGTTGCCCGTCCCATGACCGATCCCGCGAACAACGCCGCCCCAGGCCCGGTGTTCGGCGTTCTCGCCCAGTATCTCAAGGACCTGTCCTTCGAGAGCCCGCGCGCACCCGACATCTTCCTGGCGCAGGACAAGAACCCGCAGGTCGGCGCCGACGTGAAGGTCGAAGCGCGCCCGATGGGCCAGGACGTCTACGAGGTCGAACTGTCGATCGAGGCGTCCGCGCGCAGCGGCGAGGAAACCGTCTTCGTCATCGAGTGCCTCTATGCCGGCGTCTTCCAGGTCTCGGGATTGCCGCAGGAGCATCTGGGGCCGTTCCTGATGATCGAGTGCCCGCGCCTGCTGTTCCCGTTCGCGCGCAACATCGTGGCGGACTCCACGCGCGAGGGCGGTTTCCCGCCGCTGCTCCTCCAGCCCGTCGATTTCGTCGAGCTCTACAGGAAGCGCCTGGCCGAACGCACCGACGCACCCGCACCTTCGGCCACGGGCCCCACGTCGAAGATCATCCTGCCGAACTGATCAGTTCAGCCAGACCGGGCTTTTGAGTTTCGCGAGCATGGCGGCATGCGCCGCGGCTTCGGCCTCGGTGGGACCGTGCGGTCGCGGCGCGCGCGCCGGCCCCTTGGGCAGCGTGGCGACGATGGGCTTGGCACCGCTGGCTTGCGCCGGTTCTGTTCCCAGCAGGCCCGCCTGCCGGCCGCCGATCAGTTCGAGATAGACCTGCGCCAGCAGGTCGGCGTCGAGAAGCGCGCCGTGCAGCGTGCGGTGCGCGTTGTCGATGCCGAAGCGCTTGCACAGCGCGTCGAGCGACGCCGGTGCGCCCGGGAACTTCTTGCGCGCCATGTGGACCGTGTCGAGCGCACGCGCGATCGGGATCTTCGGGAAGCCCAGACGCGCGAGTTCGGCATTGATGAAGCCGACGTCGAACTCGGCATTGTGGATGACGAGCCGCGCCTCGCCGATGAATTCGAGGAACTCCGACACGATTCCGGCGAAGACGGGGGCACCCTTCAGCTTGGCGTTGGTGATGCCGTGGATGGCCGCGGAATCGGGCGGCACGTCCATTTCGGGATCGACAAGCGTGTGGAACTTCGCCCCTGTCGGCAGGTGATTGACCAGCTCGACGCACGCGATCTCGAGGATGCGGTGGTTCTTGGGATCGAGCCCGGTGGTTTCGGTGTCGAGGACGATTTCGCGCATCAGTTCTTCCGTCGGCGGGGGAGGGTGCGGGCAAGTCTCGCGGCTTTGCGAAGGGTGCGCAAGGTCGCGAGCTGGCCAAGGGCGGACACCGCGACGAGATCGGCGAGTGCACGCTTCTTGGCGTCGGGCATCTGGCGGGCAAGGATGCCGGCGAGCCTTGCGGGCGTCATGCCGGGGCGGGCAAGGGCCCGCTGGCGCTGGATCGCGGCGGAGGCCGACACGACGACGACAAGGTCGCAGTTGCGCTCGCCCATCGTCTCATAGAGCAAGGGCACGTCGAGACACACGAGCTTCGTGCGCGCGCGCATGTGGCGCGCGAGGAACGCGCGCTGGCGGCGCCAGGCAAGCGGATGGAGGATCGCCTCGAGGCGGCGCAATGCTTCGGGATCGGCGAAGACGCGTGCACCCAGCGCCGCGCGGTCGACCGCCCCGGCGCGCACCGTGCCGGGGAAAGCCGCATCGACCGGCGCCACGCCGTCGCCGCCCTTGGCGAGAAGTGCATGGATCTCGGCGTCGGAATCGTAGACCGGAATCCGCATGCGGCGCAGTAGCCGGGCCGCGGTCGACTTGCCCATCGCGATCGAGCCGGTGAGGCCCAGCACGCGCATCATTCCGGAACCACGCCCTGCGCGCGCAGGAAACCCAGCAATGCCAGCAGCGGCAGCCCCAGGATCGTGAAGAAGTCGCCCTCGACGCGCGAAAAGAGCTGCGCGCCCAGCCCTTCGAGCTGGTAGGCGCCGACGGACGCGAACGCGTTCTCGCCAGCAGCATCGAGATAGCGGGCGATGAACGCGTCGTCGAGCGGGCGCATGGTCAGGCGCGCGTGCTCCACGTGATGCCAGACGCGCTGGCCGTTGCGGAACACGACGGCCGCCGTCGCCAGCCGGTGCGTCTTGCCCGAAAGTGCCCGCAGGTGGGCTTCAGCATGCGCGCGGTCGACGGGCTTGTCGAACCACACGCCGTTGCAGTCGAGCATCTGGTCCGAGCCGATGACGATGGCGCCTGGGTTGCGCACGGCCACGCGCCGCGCCTTGTGTTCGGCAAGCTTGATCGCGACGTCGTCCACGCCGGCACCGTCGGCGCGCATCGAGCGCTTGATCTCGTCCTCGTCCACGTGGGCGGGCTCGACCGCGAAGACGAGGCCCGCGCGTTCGAGCATCTCGCGCCGGAACCGGCTCTGCGAGGCAAGCACCACCGGCGGAGCCGCCGGGTTGAAGAGCTGCGTCATGCCGGCTTCTTCCCCGACTTCTCGCGCCGCTCCTGGACCATCGTCATGATCTGCGCGGACGTTTCCTCGATCGAACGGCGCGCCACGTCGATGACCGGCCAGCCGCGCGCGGAAAAGAAGCGGCGCGCCTCGGTCACTTCGCTGCGCACCTTGTCGAGATCGGTATAGTCCGTCTCGCGGCTCTCGTTGAGCATGTTGAGCCGGTTGCGGCGCAGCTGCACGAGCAGGTTGGGATCGTTGGTGAGGCCCACGAACATCGGGCCGTCTTCCTTGGCGTGCAGTTCCTCGATCTGGTCAGGCAGTGCTACGCCGGGAACGAAGGGGACGTTGGCGGCCTTGATGCCGCGATTGGCGAGATAGATGCACGTCGGCGTCTTCGACGTGCGCGACACGCCCACGAGGATGACTTCGGCTTCGTTGAGGCCGTGCGCAGCCTGGCCGTCGTCGTGGATCATCACCCAGTTGATCGCGTCGATGCGGCGGAAATAGTCGGCGTCGAGCGCGTGCTGGCGGCCGGGAAGATTGCGCGTCTTGAGACCCAGATAGTTCGTGAGTGCCCCCATCGTGGGATCGAGCACGGGGATGCACGGCATCGACAGCGCACGGCACGCGGTCTCGAGCTGGGCGCGCGTGCTCTGCTCGATGATCGTGTAGAGCACCACGCCCGGGTTCGCCGAGATGCCGGCCATCACCTTCTCGAGCTGGCGCTCGGAGCGGATCATCGACCACATGTGTTCGACCGGTTCGACGTTCTCGAACTGCACGAGACACGCGCGCACGACCGAGTTCAAGGTCTCGCCGGTCGCGTCGGAAACGAGGTGGAGATGGAAGCGCTTCATCTGGGGATTGGTGTGAGTCCGGGGTACAAGTCGCTGTTCATCCACAGGGTCGAAAATCGGTCCCCAAACCGTATACACGCCAAGCGGCACTTCAGCACAGGGCGAACCGAATCCTGCCAACCGGAAGGATAGCGGGGACAATCGTTCGATGCGGGGTTATCCCCGGAATTCAGACGCAACAATGCGCGCTATGCCGGGCGGCAGGTGCTCCGCAACTGCGGCCTTTTCCCGGTGTTCGCGGGCAGGCATCCACAGTTCCCGGCCAAGCGCTTCCCGACGGGGACGAAGCCGGGACAAGATGGATTCCCCGGCATCCACAGGCACCCATCTACCTCCACTACCTAGAAAGTATTTAGATTCTTGTTTGGTAGAGGGCGTGTCTCGCGGCTACACTCCGCCCGCTTTTCCGCCCAGAGGTGTTTTGCCTAGATGATCCAGCCGCGTCCGTCCCCGTCCCAGGCCAAACCGTTCGTGCGCAGCCTTGCCGGCGAGATCCACGAGCGCCCGTGCTTCTGGCTGATGCGCCAGGCCGGCCGGTACCTGCCCGAGTATCGCGCCACGCGTTCGCAGGCCAACGGCTTCGTCGATCTGTGCCTCCGGCCCGATCTTGCCTGCGAGATCACGCTGCAGCCGCTGCGGCGCTATTCGATGGATGCCGCGATCCTGTTTTCAGACATCCTGATGGTTCCCTACGGCCTCGGCCAGGGGCTCGAATTCCGCGAAGGCGAAGGCCCGGTCCTCGACGCCGTGCGCGATGCGGCCGGCATCGCGAAGCTGGAAGCGGGTCTGGCGGATTTCCAGACGCGCGTGGCGCCGGTCTACGAAACCGTATCGCGCGTCCACGCGAACCTGCCCGGCACAACGACATTGATCGGCTTTGCCGGTGCCCCCTGGACGGTCGCGACGTACATGGTCGAAGGCGGGACCAGCAAGGATTTCGCCAACGTGCGGTTGCTGGCCTATCGCGACCGGCCGGCCTTCCGCCGGCTCATCGACCTGCTCGTCGAGGCGACGACCGGCTACCTGCTGCGCCAGGTCGCGGCCGGTGCCGAAGCGCTGCAGATCTTCGACACGTGGGCCGGCATCCTGCCCGAGCTGGAATATGCCGAATGGGTGCTGGCACCGGTCGCCAGGATCGTGGCCGCACTCAAGGCCAAGCATCCCGAGATCCCGGTGATCTTCTTCCCGAAGGGCTCGGGGCTGCTCTACGAGAAAGCCGCCGCGATCCCGGGCGTGGCAGCGCTTGGCATCGATACGGCCGTCCCGCTGGAGTTCGCAAAGCGGCTTCAGAAGCTCGCGACCGTGCAGGGCAATCTCGATCCGATCGTGTTGACGGCCGGCGGCGAAGCGCTCGACCGGGCCGCGACGCGCATCCTCGACGCGCTCGGGTCGGGTCCGTTCGTGTTCAATCTCGGACACGGCGTCATCCCGCAGACCCCGCCGGAGAATGTGGGCCGGCTTGCCGATCTGATCCGCAGCTGGCGCGCGCGCAAGGCCTAGGCGCGCGACGGGATGCCGAAGATCGCCGTCATCCTGTTCAATCTCGGCGGGCCCGATGCCCTCGAGTCCGTGCGGCCGTTCCTGTTCAACCTGTTCAGCGATCGCGCGATCATCGGCCTGCCGAACCCGTTGCGCTGGTTCGTCGCGCGCATGATTTCCGACCGGCGTGCCGCCAAGGCGCGCGGCATCTATGCGGCGATGGGCGGCGGCTCGCCGATCCTGCCCAACACGATGGCGCAGGCGCAGGCACTCGAGGCGAGCCTGCGCGATCTCGGTGAGGTCCGCTGTTTTCCCGCGATGCGCTACTGGCACCCGCTGACCGGCGAGGTCGTGCGCGACGTCGCCGCGTTCGCACCTGACCGCATCGTGCTGCTGCCGCTCTATCCGCAATATTCGACGACGACCACGGCAAGCTCGAAGAAGGCATGGGACGAGGCGGTCCGGGCGAAGGGCCTGTCGGTGCCGACCGCCTTCGCGTGCTGCTATCCGCGCCAGCCCGGGTTCGTGGCCGCGATCGCCGACCTGATCGGCGCGCACTACGACGAGGCGAAGGCGCACGGCAAGCCGCGCGTGCTGTTCTCCGCCCACGGGCTGCCCAAGAAGATCGTGGCGCAGGGCGACCCCTACCAGGTGCAGGTCGAGATGACCGTCGCGTCGGTCGTGGCACGCCTCGCGATCGACGGGCTCGACCATGTCGTGTGCTACCAGAGCCGCGTGGGTCCGCTCGAATGGATCGGGCCGAGCACCGAGGAAGAGATCGCGCGCGCCGCCGCCGACAAGGTGCCCGTCGTGGTGGTGCCGGTCGCGTTCGTGTCGGAGCATTCCGAGACGCTCGTCGAACTCGATATCGAGTATCGCGAGCGCGCGGCCGAGCTGGGCGTGCCGCACTACAGCCGTGTGCCGACCGTCTCGACGCATCCCGATTTCATCCGCGGCCTCGGCGAAGTCGTGCGATCGTTCGTGCGTGGCCCGGCCCGGGCGGGCACCGGCGAAGGCGGGACGCGCCTGTGTCCGGGCGATTGCGGGAAATGCCCGCTTGCGGTTTCCTGACGCGAAGTGCGGGCCGGAGGAAGAATTGGACGCGGTTTTCGACACGATCAACGACTGGTACGCCTGGATCAAGTGGCTGCATGTCGTCTCGGTGATCTCGTGGATGGCGGGCCTGCTCTATCTGCCGCGCCTGTTCGTCTATCACTGCGCGGCTCTGCCGGGGTCCGACACGTCGGAGACGTTCAAGGTCATGGAGCGCCGTCTGCTGCGCGCGATCATGAACCCGGCGATGGTAGCGACATGGCTGTTCGGCGGCCTCCTGCTGGTCGTGCAGGACTGGGCGGGCGGCTGGCTGCACGCCAAGCTCGCGGCGGTGCTGGCACTTAGCTTCCACCACCACCTGCAGGCGCGCTGGCGCAAGGATTTCGCGGCCGACAAGAACCGGCATCCGGCCCGCTTCTACCGGATGCAGAACGAGGTCCCGACCGTCCTGATGGTCGTCATCGTGCTTCTGGTGATCGTAAAGCCCTTCTGAACCAAGACGATTGACATCGCCCCGGGATCGGCTAGATTGGCGGTCGGACGGGTGGATAGCCCGTTCTCGTGGCCGCTTTTACGTGCCGGCCGATCCTTCCCGACGACGATTTCCGAGGCTGCCCCGCGAACCGACAGACGCACGTCGTCTGGGTTTGCCCGAAAGCCCCAAGCCGGTCGCGGGCCCTTTCCCAACCCAGCCCCAGAAAAAAGAATGAATCTCCAGGAATTGAAGCGCAAGACGCCCGCAGAGTTGCTGGCTTTCGCCGAAGAATTGCAGATCGAAGCCGCATCGGCCCTGCGCAAGCAGGACATGATGTTCGCCATCCTGAAGCGGATGGCCGAGAACGACGTGGCCATCTACGGCGATGGCGTGCTCGAGACGCTCTCCGACGGCTTCGGCTTCCTGCGCAGCCCTGAATCGAACTACCTGCCCGGCCCCGACGACATCTACGTCACGCCGCAGATCATCCGGCGCTACGGCCTGCGTACCGGAGACACGGTCGAAGGCCAGATCCGCGCCCCCAAGGACGGCGAGCGCTACTTCGCCCTCACCGCCGTGCGCACGATCAATTTCGACGAGCCGGAAGTCGCGCGCCACCGGATCAATTTCGACAACCTGACGCCGTTCTATCCGACGTCGCGGCTCAATCTCGAATTCGGCGATGAGCCGGTCGAGGTCCCGCCGCCGCCCAAGCCCAAGCCCGCCCGCCGCCCGCAGGGCGACGAGGAAGCGGTGGCGCTCAAGGGCACGCTGTCGGCGCGGCGCACCGAGATCGTCAAGCGCGACAACGCGCCCGCCACGCGGCGCGACATCACGGGCCGGATCATCGATCTGGTCTGCCCGCTCGGCAAGGGCCAGCGCGCCTTGATCATCGCGCCCCCGCGCGTGGGCAAGACCGTGATGCTGCAGAACATCGCGCACTCGATCTCGCAGAACCACCCGGAGGTCTACCTCATCGTGCTGCTCATCGACGAGCGGCCCGAGGAAGTCACCGACATGATCCGCTCGGTCAAGGGCGAGGTCGTCAGCTCCACCTTCGACGAACCGGCCGTGCGCCACGTGCAGGTCGCCGAGATGGTGATCGAGAAGGCCAAGCGCCTGGTCGAGCACAAGCGCGACGTCGTGATCCTGCTCGACTCCATCACGCGCCTGGCGCGCGCCTACAACACGGTCGTCCCCTCGTCCGGCAAGGTGCTGACGGGCGGCGTGGACGCCAACGCGCTGCAGCGCCCGAAGCGCTTCTTCGGCGCCGCGCGCAACATCGAGGAAGGCGGGTCGCTGACCATCATCGCCACCGGCCTCATCGATACCGGCAGCCGCATGGACGAAGTGATCTTCGAAGAGTTCAAGGGTACGGGCAATTCGGAAATCATCCTCGACCGCAAGCTCGCCGACAAGCGCACCTTCCCGTCGATCGACATCACCAAGTCGGGCACGCGCAAGGAAGAGCTGCTGGTCGACAAGGCCGTGCTGTCGAAGATGTGGGTCCTGCGCCGCATCCTGATGCCGATGGGCACCACGGACGCGATGGAGTTCCTGATCGACAAGCTCAAGCATTCGAAGAACAATAAGGACTTCTTCGAGGCTATGAATACCTGACATGGCGGTGCTGCACGTCCTCGTGGCCGGGCCCTATTCGGCGCCCACGCCCGAAGGACGTGCAGCCAACCTGCTGCGCATGAACGAAGCGGCGGTCGCTGTCGCGAAACTCGGCCATATCCCGGTGATCGGCGTCAACGCGGCCCTGCCCGTCCTCGACGCCGCCGGGCTTCCCTACTCGCACCCGTTGATGATGGAAATCTCGCTCGCTCTGGCAGGGCGCTGCGATGCGTGCCTGCACGTCGCGCGTTCGCCCGGCGCCGACCGCGAGGCGGACCTGGTCCGCGGCAAGGGCCTGCCGGTCTGGACGCGGATCGAAGACGTGCCGCCGGCTGAATAACGGGGTATGCTCGCTCCGGTTACGGGCCGGGGCGCGGGTAATGGCTGACAGCGACGGCGAGTTCTATCGGCGGATTTTCGACTCCGCCCGCATCGGGATCTACGAGACGAGCGGCGACGGCGCGCTGTTGCGCGCCAACGAATATCTTGCCCACATGTTCGGCTATCCCGACGCGCAGACGATGCGCGCGGAGCCGGGCCATGTCGGCGACCGTTTCTATGCAAGGCGCATCGACCGCGACCGCTTCGCCGCCAAGCTGCGTGCCGAGGGCGTGGTTTCCGAATTCGTCAGCGAAGGCAAGCGGCCGGACGGCAAGCGCGTCTGGTTCAGCCAGACGGCCGTGCGCGAGGTCGGCGCCGACGGGCGCGAGCGGTTCCTCGGCACGATGGTCGATGTCACGGCGCTGATCGAGGCGCAGGACCGCGCGTTCGAGGCCGAGGTCGCCTACCGTTCGATCTTCGAGAATTCGAGCCTGGGGCTCTACCGCTCCTCGCCCGACGGCCGGCAGCTGCGCGCCAACCCCGCACTGGTCCGGTTCAACGGCTATACGAGCGAAGACGAGCTGCTGGCTTCGGTCACCGACATCGCGCGGGAATGGTATGTCGACCCGAACCGGCGGCAGGAGTTCCGCGACCAGATCGAGCGGGACGGCCGCGTCACCAACTTCGTCGCCGAGGTCTACCGCCACCGCACGCGCGAGCGCGTGTGGGTCTCGGAGAACGGCTGGATCGTGCGCCGGCCCGACGGCAGCGTGCTCTGCTACGAGGGCACGATCGAGGACATCACCGAACGGCACCTCGCCGAGGTCGGTCTCGCGAAAGCCAAGCGGGCGGCCGAACAGGCCGAGGCGGACTACCGCTCGATGTTCGACAACGCCGATTTCGGCATCTATCGCACGCGCCCCGACGGCATCCAGCTGCGTTCGAACCTGGCGCTCGCGCGCATCAACGGGTTCTCGAGCGAGGCCGAACAGCTCGAGGCGGTGGAGAAGGCGAAGGTCTCGGGCAAGGGCTGGTACGTCGTTCCCGGCCGCCGGATCGAATACCAGCGCCTGCTGCATCACGACGGCTACGTGAAGAACTTCGAATCCGAAGTGATACGGCGCGCGACGGGCGAGCGCGCCTGGGTCAGCGAGAACGGCTGGCTGGTGCGCGATCCCGACGGCAACGTCCTCGCCTACGAAGGCACCGTTACCGACATCACCGAACGCAAGCGCGCGGAAACCGAGCTCTACGAAGCGAAGTCGGCCGCCGAGGCTGCGTCGGCGGCGAAAAGCGCGTTCCTCGCGGTGATGAGCCACGAACTGCGCACGCCGCTCAACGCGATCATCGGCTTCGCCGAGATCATCGAGAACCGCCTGTTCGGACCCGACGACGCGCGCTATTTCGAGTATGCCGCCGACATCCGCAACAGCGGCACGCACCTGCTGAACCTGATCAACGACATTCTCGATCTGTCCAAGATCGCCGCCGGAAGGCTCGACCTGGTGGAGGTGCCGGTCAACATGGAGTCGCTTGCCGGCGCGACGATCAAGCTGTTCGCGGCCAGTGCGACGAAGGCCGGGCTGACGATCGTCGCCGACATCGCGGACCCGGCGATGCGCGTGCGCGGCGACTCGCTGCGCCTGCAGCAGGTGCTGATGAACCTCCTGTCGAACGCGATCAAGTTCACGCTGCCCGGCGGGCGCGTGCGCGTTTTCGCGCGCCGGGACGCCGACGCGATCCGCTTCGGCGTGGCGGATACGGGTGTGGGCATGACGCCAGCCGAAACCCGCGCCGCGATGGAGCCGTTCGTCCAGCTCGACTCGCGCCTGGCGCGCCGGCACGAGGGTACCGGCCTCGGCCTGTCGATCAGCAAGGAGCTGGTGGAACTCCACGGCGGCGAGCTTTCCATCGCCAGCGTGAAGGGCGAAGGCACGACCGTGACGGCCGTGTTGCCGCTGTCGCGGGTGGCAGACTGACGGCTACAGGGAAGTCGGGGAGTCGATGCCTGCTGGCCCCGATATTATCCGCGCGACCAGCTGGTTGGCGGGCCCCTTGCGCTTCGCAAGCTCAGCCTTGACGGCGGCGTCCGAACGTCCGAGCTCGATTAAGGGCGGATAGTACGTGCGGATCAGGATGTCGCCGATATAGAGAACTTCACCGGCTGTAACCCGGAAGCGCAGCGGCGTCCGGAGCCGGTTCTTGATGCGGACCGGCTCGTGTTCGTATCTCAGACCTTCGATGGCGTATTCACCGGGCAGCATGTGCAGGAAATTGTACTTGATCGGTTCGTCGGGAGTTTTGAGTGCGCAGGTGACCTGATTGGCTGTCGCGCTGAACCCGAGTTCGAGACCTCCCGAGGCGGACACACGTGTGATTGGAACCGCACGTGTCGCCAATCCGAACGGGTCAGTCGCCGGGCATTCGCGCGCAATCGCGAGTAATGATGGCGGTCCTACCGGTCCGAACAGCGGTCCGACATACGAGAATCCCAAGATTACCAGGACTCTCCCGTCACGCGGCGCAACGTCGGCTGATGGGTCGAGCGGATGGAAGTTGGGCACGCTGGTGCATCCGCCGATCGAACTTACAGCCGCGCTTGCGACAATGGAGGTGAGTAAGGAACGTCTGTTCATGGATGCTGCCGGAGTGGTGAGTTGGTTATCGACATAGCCGCCACGCTTCCGCGTTCGCAGGCGTTGGCCACGAGCGCACCCGACTACTGCGAGGTGAACGGCACGTAGCGGAATTTGTCGATCGGTCCATTGCGCCGTGCGAGTTCAGCCTTTGCGGCTTCGTCAGAGCGCCTGATCTCGGTACGATTCGGCAGACCATCTGGAATGGCCGAAGAACGCTGGGTCGAATCGTAATGGGCGACGACGTCGCCCAGATAGACGACATCGCCGGCGTTGACGCGGAACCGCCGCATGTCGGTAAAGGGGAGCCGGTACTTGATCTTGTCCTGGACGAAACTGATCCGGCTGAGCGGCACCAGCCCGGTCATCGCATAGAGCCCGGGCGACAGGTGCAGGAAGTTGTAGCCGATGGGTTCATCGGGCGTCATGGTCGCGCAGCGTCCGTCCGACACGGAAATCGCGTCGGAACCTCCACTTGTCGGGTTGGGTTCCAGTCGAACGATATCGACGACGAGACTGTCGGTATATCCGACCGGGCGTCTGTTGACCGGGCAGCGTGCGCTCAAAAGAAAGCCCTTGATGGGCTCGCCGGTGAATCCGTAGCCGACGATCACAAGTGCCTTGTCGGGATCGGGCGCGACTTCGCTGCCTTCGCCAAGTGGAATGGTCGTACATCCCGCGAGGAGCAAGATTGCAGCAGTGACACAAAGAATCTGGGCGCAGGCCTTCGAGGGCTTCGGCATATTATTGTATGCATTCCTGAGTTGTGTTTCTCAGGCGCAATCTATGCCGCAGCGGTCACGTGGTAAAGGCTGTTCTTTGTCGCTGGGTCGGTGTGCCGCTGCCTACGGCACCAAAATCACCGAGCCCGTCGTCTTGCGCCCTTCGAGGTCCTGGTGCGCGCGCACGGCGTCCTTCAGCGCGTACTCGGCTGTGGTCTCGATCTTGACGATGCCCTTGGAGACGACATCGAACAGGTCGTTGGCGGTGGCGACGAGGTCGGTGCGCTTGGCGATGTAGGAGTTGAGAGTCGGGCGCGTGACGTAGAGCGAGCCCTTTGCCGACAGGAGGCCGAGATTGAGCGGCTCGGCGGGGCCGGAAGACTGGCCGAACGTGACGAGCATGCCCAGCGCCTTCAGGCAGTCGAGCGATTTGAGCAGCGTGTCCTTGCCGACCGAATCGTAGACCACGGGCACGCCCGCGTTGGCCGTGAGGCCCTTCACCGCGGCGACGAAGTCTGTATCGCGGTAGAGCACCGTGTGGTGGCAGCCATGGGCCTTGGCAAGCTCGGCCTTCTCCTTCGAGCCGACCGTGCCGATGGTGGTCGCACCCAGGTGCCTGGCCCACTGGCAGGCGATCAGGCCGACGCCGCCGGCGGCCGCGTGGAACAGGATCGTGTCGCCCTTCTGGACCTTGTAGGTCCGGCGCAGCAGGTACTGCACGGTCATGCCCTTCAGCATCATCGAGGCGGCCTGTTTCTCGGTGATGCCGTCGGGCAGCTTGACCACGCGGTCGGCGGGCACCAGGCGCTTCTCGGCATAGGTGCCGGGTCCGGCCACATAGGCGACGCGGTCGCCGGTCTTGAATTCCGTCACGCCGGTGCCGACCGCCTCGACGATGCCCGCCGCCTCGTTGCCGGGCGAGAACGGGGCCGGCGACGGGTAGAGGCCCGAGCGGAAATAGGTGTCGATGAAATTGACGCCGATGGCGGTGTGCCGGACCAGCAGCTCGCCCGCACCGGGGGCCGCGATCTCGACGTCTTCCCACACCATCACGTCGGGGCCGCCGGGTTTATGGACGCGGATCGCTTTTGCCATCGTTCGTGCTCCTTCAGCCGAGATGCTTCTTGAAAAACTCTGCCGTCCGCCCGTTGGCGAGATCGGCCGAGGCCTTGTCGTAGTGCTTGCCGCCGACGCGCGCGAAGGCGTGGTCCTGCCCGGCATAGTCGTGGAGCGTCACGTGCGGATTGCCGGCAAGGCCGGCCTTGATCTTGGCCTGTGCGTCGGGCGGAACGAAGCCGTCTTTTTCGGCGACATGCATCAGCAGCGGTTTCGCGATGCCCTTGGCGAGATCGAGAAGGCCGTCGAGACCCACGCCATAGAAGCTGACCGACGCGTCGGCGTCCGAGCGGCATGCCATCTGGTAGGCGAGATTGCCGCCAAGGCAGTAGCCGACGGTGCCGGCCTTGCCGGTGCAGGCCGCGTGCGCGCGCAGCGTGCGCAATGTGGCGACGAGGTCTTCGACGCCGAGTGCAAAATCGAAGCCCTTGAACAGTTCGAACGCGCGCGCCCATTCGGCGTCTGACTTGTCCGTGATCTGGATGCCCGGCTCCTGGCGCCAGAAGATGTCGGGGCACGCGACGACATAGCCCTGGCGTGCATAGCCGTCGGCAAGGTCGCGCATGACCTGGTTGACGCCGAAGATCTCCTGGATCAGCACGAGCCCCGGTCCCTTGCCGCCCGGCGGAAGGGCGAGGTAGGCATCGAACCGCGCGCCGAATTTGGGATGCGCTGTCTTGGCCGGAACGCTGAGTGTCGCCATCGCGGGAGGCCTCCTCGGGAAAACGTGAGCCGGTCCGACTTAGGGCGGTGTCCGCCCTTTGGCAAGTTCGTCGCCCGTCCGACCCGTCGGGCCCGGGTTGCGGGTGCGGGTGCCGGGCGGGTAAGGTCGGGACGAAGACTATATGAGGTCGCGCCGATGAAGATCAAAATCGATGTCGAGTGCACGCCGGAAGAGGCCCGGGTCTTCATGGGCCTGCCCGACGTCAAACCCATGCAGGAAGCGCTGATGGGCCAGATGACGGGCCGGCTCGAAACCGCGATGAAGGCGATGGAGCCCGAAGCGGTCCTGCGCCAGTGGTTCACCGGGACGGGCTGGGACCAGATGCAGAAATTCTGGACGCTCGCGGGCGACCGCGAAAAGGCGAAGTGACGTGGACGGCGATCCCAAACATTTCTACACCGCCCATGTCTTCGTCTGCACGAACGAGCGGCCGGCCGGCCATCCGCGCGGCTGCTGCAAGGAAAAGGGCTCGGAAAAGCTGCGCGACTACATGAAGGCGCGCGCCAAGGAACTTGGTCTGGGCCTGCCCGAGACGCGGATCAACACGGCCGGCTGCCTCGAGCGCTGCGAATTCGGCCCCGCCCTCGTGATCTATCCCGAGGGCGTGTGGTATTCGCCCAAGACGCGCGAGGACATCGACGAGATCCTGTCGGTCCACCTGCAGCAGGGAAAGCGCGTCGAGCGCCTGATGCTGAAATACGAGGACCGCGCCCCGCCCAAGCCCAAGGGCTGACCGGCGACACGATGGACCGCCCGACGATCTATGCGCCCGCCAGTGCCGCCGGCAAGGCCGGCGTGGCGGTCGTGCGCGTGTCGGGGCCGGCGGCGCGCGCTGCCCTTGCGGCACTTGCCGGAAACGTCCCCGCACCGCGCATGGCGACAATGGCGAAGCTTACCGATCCGGCCGACGGCGCCGCGATCGACGAAGCGCTCGTGCTGTGGTTCCCGGGTCCTGCAAGTTTCACCGGCGAGGATGTCGCCGAGTTCCACATCCACGGCAGCCGCGCGACGCTTGGCGCACTGCTCGCAGCACTGGGCCGGCAGCCGGGGCTGCGGCTGGCGCGGGCGGGGGAGTTCGCGCGCCGCGCCTTCGATGCCGGCAAGCTCGATCTGGCGCAGGTCGAAGCGCTCGCCGACCTGATCGCGGCGGAAACGAAAAGCCAGGCGCAGCAGGCGTTGCGCCAGCTCGGCGGCGCGTTGGGCACCGCCGTGGAAGGCTTGCGGGACAGGGTTCTGCGGCTGCGCGCACAGGCCGAGGCCGAGATCGATTTTCCGGACGAAGGCGACGTGCCCGGCGGCCTGATCGCGCGCATGCGCGCACCGCTCGCCGGGCTCGACGGCGATCTGCAAGCCTTGATTGCAGGGGCGGCGCGCGGCGAACGGCTGCGTGCGGGCTATACGGTGGCGATCCTGGGCGCGCCCAACGCGGGCAAGTCGAGCCTGCTGAACCGGCTTGCGGGCCGCGAGGCGGCGATCGTTTCCGAGACGGCGGGCACGACGCGCGACGTGATCGAGGTGCATCTGGATCTTGGCGGCTGGCCGGTGACGCTGTGGGACACAGCGGGCCTGCGCGATGTTTTGCCCGACGGTGCGCACGCGGCGATCGAGCTCGAAGGCATGCGCCGCGCGCGCCGGCGTGCCGAAGAAGCGGACCTGAAGCTCGTCGTGCTCGACGCGCGCGACCGCGCCCCGGATGCAAGCCTTGCCGACTACGCGCGCGACGGACTCGTCGTGTTCAACAAGGCCGATCTCGTCGAATCGTGCGCGGGGCTATGCGTATCGGCGTTGACGGGTGCCGGGATCGGCGAACTTGAATCCGTGCTGGCGGCACGCGCCGCGGCAGCACTTTCCGACGGCGACGGTGCGGCACCGCTCGTCACGCGCGCGCGCCATCGTGAAGCATTGGTCGACGTGCGCGCGGCACTTGCGCGTGCCGGCACGCTAGGCGAAGCGGAACTTGTCGCGGAGGAATTGCGCATCGCGAGCGAGGCGCTGGGCCGGATCGTCGGCCGGACGGGTGTTGAAGACGTGCTCGACCTGCTCTTCGCCGAATTCTGTATCGGCAAATAGAGAGGCTTACTTGGCCATCGCGGCGGCGCGCAGGATCTGCTTGCTCTGCAGTTTCATGCGCGTCTTCTGGTTCCACAGGATGACCCAGCCGGGACCCATCTCGCGCGAGGCCTTGTCGTAGGCCTGGGCGGCGGTCGAGAAATCGTTCCCGGCAAAGACCGGCGCGCCCGGCGCGTTCTGCGGCAGGCCGGCTTTGTAGAACTGCACCAGATAGGTTTCCATTGCGGGTGACCCTGTCGGTAAGTCCGATGCCCAAAAGATAATCCAGCGTGTCCTTTCTGTCTCGGGATAAATAATTGATAACACTCATAATTTTAGATAAATTGCAAAATGCGATCCGCCATGAATATGCAAACATATGATTTGATTAACCAATTTCCGATGTTTGCCGGGAAACATCCCGCCCCCTGCCGCGCGCGAATTGACGGACCCCGGCCGACTACCTAGGTTGCGCCGATGAACCGCGAACGCGACTTCGATGTGATCGTGATCGGCGGCGGCCATGCCGGCTGCGAGGCCGCGGCTGCGTCGGCGCGCGCGGGTGCTGCCACGCTGCTGCTGACGCTCGATCCTGCGAAGATCGGCGAGATGAGCTGCAATCCGGCCATCGGCGGGCTCGGCAAGGGCCATCTGGTGCGCGAGATCGACGCGCTCGACGGCATCATGGCGCGCGCGATCGATCGGGCCGGCATCCAGTTCCGCATGCTCAACCGCTCGAAGGGCCCCGCCGTTCGCGGGCCGCGCGCGCAGGCGGATCGCAAGCTCTATCGCCTGGCGATCCAGCAATTGCTGGCCGGACAGGCGAATCTGTCGATCCGGCCGGGTGAAGCGGCGGATCTGGAAATCGGCGCCGACGGCCGCGTGGCGGCCGTGCTGACGGCCGACGGCGTCCGGCTTTCCTGCGGTGCCGTCGTGCTGACGACCGGCACGTTCCTGCGCGGTCTCATCCATATCGGCCTCGAGAAGATCCCGGCCGGACGGGTCGGCGAAAAGCCGTCGCTCGCCCTGTCCGAAACCCTTTCGCGGCTGGGCTTCCCGCTCGGCCGGCTCAAGACCGGCACGCCGCCGCGCCTCGACGGGCGCACGATCGGCTGGGCCGGGCTGGAGATGCAGCCGGCCGACGACCCGCCTGAGCCGTTCTCGACGCTGACCGACCGGATCGACGTGCCGCAGATCGCGTGCGGCATCACCTATACCTCGCCCGCCACGCACGACATCATCCGGGCGAACCTGCATCAGGCGCCGATGTATTCGGGCCAGATCGAGGGCGTGGGGCCGCGCTATTGCCCGTCGATCGAGGACAAGGTCGTGCGTTTCGCCGGGCGCGAGCGCCACCAGATCTTCCTCGAACCCGAGGGCCTGGACGACGACACGGTCTACCCGAACGGCATTTCCACGTCCCTGCCCGCTTCCGTCCAGCTCGAAATCCTCAAGACGATCCAAGGGCTTGAGAACGCCACGATGCTGCGCCCGGGCTACGCGATCGAGTACGATTTCATCGACCCGCGCGCCCTCAAACCCACGCTGGAAACGATCCGGCAGCCGGGTCTCTATCTCGCCGGCCAGATCAACGGGACCACCGGCTACGAGGAAGCGGCCGCCCAAGGGCTGGTTGCCGGGCTCAATGCGGCACTGACGCTTGGCGGCTCGGGTCCGTTCGTGCTGGACCGGGCGGACGCGTATATCGGCGTGATGATCGACGATCTGGTCACGCTGGGAACGCGCGAGCCCTACCGCATGTTCACGAGCCGCGCGGAATATCGCCTGACCCTGCGCGCCGACAATGCCGACCAGCGCCTGACCGAGCGCGGGATCGCGGCCGGTTGCGTTGGCAATGCCCGGCATTCCGCGTGGACCGACAAGAAAGCCCGCCTTGCCGAGGCTCGCGCCCTGGTCGAGCGGCTGAAGGAATCGCCCCCGAAGCTCGCCAAGCGTGGCTTTGCGGTCAACCAGGACGGGGTCGCGCGTTCGCCGCTCGACCTTCTGGCGCTGCCCGGCGTGGATTGGACTTCCCTCGTCGCGGTCTGGCCGGAGCTGGGGGAGCTGCGTCCGGACATCGCCGGCCAGATCGGGATCGACGCGCTCTATCGCGGCTATCTCGCCCGGCAGGATTCCGACATCCGCGAGTTCCGCCGCGACGAAGGCCTCGAACTGCCGGCCGATCTCGACTATGCGGCGCTGACGGCCCTGTCGAATGAGATGCGCCAGAAGCTGGCCGCCGTGCGCCCGGCCACGCTGGGGCAGGCAGCCCGTATTTCCGGCGTAACGCCGGCAGCACTGACAATCCTGCTGCGCCACGCAAGGCGGGCAGCGTGAAACCCTCCGATTTCGCCAAGCAGACCGGTGTTTCTCAAGAAACAGTCGAGAAACTGGTCACATATCAACGCCTTCTCGAAAAATGGCAGGCCAAGATCAATCTCGTCTCGGTGACCACGCTGCCGGACGTGTGGATCCGCCATTTCTACGATTCCTGGCAGGTGCTGCCCACGCTGGGCGACGCGCCGACGGTCGCCGATCTGGGGGCCGGGGCCGGATTCCCGGGCCTTGTGCTGGCGATCTGCGCGCCGGAGAAGACCATCCACCTGGTCGAATCCGACGCGCGCAAATGCGCGTTCCAGATCGAGGTCGTGCGCGAGGTCGGTGCGAAGAACGTACGGATCCACAACACCCGCGCCGAGCGGCTGGCGGGCGAACTCAAGGTCGCGGCCGTCACGGCGCGCGCCCTCGCACCGCTGACCGACCTGCTCGAACTCGCCGTGCCGCTGCTCGAGCCGGGCGGGTTATGCACGTTTCTCAAGGGGGCGACGTACAAAGCCGAATTGACCCAGGCGGAAAGCGCGTGGCATATGCGCGTGGCCGTTGCCGCTTCGCTGACCGAACCGGACGCCGCCCTCTTCACGCTTCGGGAAATCGCGCGCAAGTGACTGACAACAATCACAAAAAGCCGCGCATCTTGGCGATCGCCAACCAGAAGGGCGGGGTCGGCAAGACGACGACCGCGATCAACCTTGCGACCGCCCTCGCGGCCGTCGGCAAGAAGGTGCTCGTCGTCGATCTCGATCCGCAGGGCAATGCTTCGACCGGCTTCGGCATCCCGGCCGACCAGCGCGAGGTCGGTTCCTACGACGTGCTGATCGGCAATGCGACACCGGGCGAGGCGATCCAGCAATCGATGATCCCGGGCCTGACGGTGATGCCGGCCACGCCCGATCTTGCCGGGGCCGAACTTGAGCTCGTCGATCTCGAGCGGCGCGAATACCGCCTCGCCGACGCGCTGGTCGAGGCGGTGGCCAACATGAATCTCGACTACGTGATGATCGATGCCCCGCCGTCGCTGGGGCTGCTGACGCTCAACGCGCTGGTTGCTGCCGATGCGTTGCTGGTGCCGTTGCAGTGCGAGTTCTTCGCGCTCGAAGGGCTTTCCAACCTGATGCGCACGCTCGACCGCGTGCGCGACCGCTTCAACCCCAGGTTGACCCTGCAGGGCGTGGTGCTGACGATGTTCGACAAGCGCAACAACCTTTCCGAGGCGGTCGCCGCCGACGTGCGCCAGCATTTCGGCGACGTCGTCTACGAGACCGCGATCCCGCGCAACGTGCGCATCTCCGAAGCGCCGTCGCATGGCAAGCCGGTCCTGCTCTAC
Organism: Tagaea sp.; assembly: GCA_965279525.1. Taxonomy (GTDB): domain Bacteria; phylum Pseudomonadota; class Alphaproteobacteria; order CACIAM-22H2; family CACIAM-22H2; genus Tagaea. The sequence goes on from CBDIIB010000005.1 coordinate 1,246,364, forward strand.
GACCTGCGCTGCCCGGGCTCGCAGGCCTATGTGATGCTGGCAAGCGAACTGCTGAAGCGCGAAAGCATGCTCGCGACGGACCGCGCCGCATGACGCCGGCCGACGGAAAAAAGGGATTGGGCCGCGGCCTCTCCTCGCTGCTCGGCACGCCCAACCCCGGCCAGGCCGGCGCAAACGATGCCCAGCGCGGTACGCGCAACCTGCCGGTGGGCAAGATCCATCCCGGCCGCTTCCAGCCGCGCCGCCATTTCGATGCGGCGGCACTCGCCGAACTCACCGAATCGATCAAGGCGCAAGGCGTGCTCGCCCCCATCCTCGTGCGCCGCGATCCCAAGGATCCCACCTCGTACGAGCTGATCGCCGGCGAGCGGCGCTGGCGTGCCGCGCAAGCCGCCCAGCTCCACGAGATCCCGGCGGTCGTGAAGGATCTTTCCGACCGCGAAGCGCTGGAAGCCGCCCTCGTCGAGAACCTGCAGCGCCAGGACCTCAACGCCATCGAAGAGGCGCTCGGCTATCGCCGGCTGATGGACGAGATGAAGTTCACGCAAGAGCGCGTCGCGGAAGCAGTGGGCAAGAGCCGGCCGCATGTCGCCAACACGCTGCGCCTGCTCGACCTGCCGGCATCGGCGCAGAAGCTGCTGGGCGAAGGCAAACTTACGCCCGCACATGCGCGCCTCGCATTGACCGCGAAGGATCCGGCGGTGTTTGCCGACATCATCGTGCGCGAGGATCTGAGCGTGCGCGCCGCCCAGGCCCGCCTCAAGGAAGCGGCCGATCCGGCGCAAACGAAGAAGAAGCTGAAAGGTGGCGGCAGTGCCGGTGCGCGCGATGCCGACACGCGCGCGATCGAGCGGCGGCTGACCGAATCGCTCGGCCTCAAGGTCGAGCTCAAGCCCCGCAAGGGCGGTGCGGGCGAGCTCGTGCTGCATTACGGGTCGCTCGACCAGTTCGACGACCTGCTGGCCCGCCTCGAGCGCGAGCCGGACTGACCGTCACGCGGCGGGTGCCGGCGTTTCCGCCGCCGTCATTTTCAGGATCGCGGCTTCGCCGTTGATCGCGCGCCCCCAGACCCAGCCCAGCACGCCCAGCCGGTTCTCGAGCTGCGTATAGAGCCGGAAATTCCCGCTGTCGGCCGCGAAGGGCGGCCGGTCGGCGAAGACCAGGAACAGTGCCACCGCCAGCAACGGCGCCATGTCGGCCAGCCGGCGCACGCGCCGGCGCCGGGCGCGCGCGAGCACGAGGGCCGCGAGCGCGCCGAGGTTGGCGACGATCGCCAGCAGCGACAGCGCCATCGACATCGGCGGCAGGAACATCGCGGCGGTCGCGTTGCGCAGCGTGCCGTCGCCGGCGTCGCGTGCGCGGGCAAGTGCGGCCACGGCGCGCGGCTCGAGTGCCACGCCCTCCAGCCGCGCCATCTCGCCGCGCGCCAGCCAGTCGCGCATTACGAGGATCTCCGGCTTGTCGCCGGTCATCCGCGCGGCCAGATTGACGAGTGCGAGACGGTGCGAATCCTCGAGCCTGCCGTCGCCCGCCCTGAGATCGGCATTCTCGACGATGCCGGCGAACACCGCTTCGCGGTAGAGCGCCAGATGGAACGCCTCGTATTGCGTTTCGACCGGCACGCGGTCGAGGACCGTCTCGTAGACCACCGTCAGGCCGCCATAGGCGGCCGCCCACGCGACCCCGAACAGGGCGGCATGGCGCCAGCGCAGGCGACGTGCCCGCTGCAGGACCGGGCGGACCGCGAACAGGATCAGGCCGAACGACCCGGACAGCTTGCCCAGCGTCGTCAGCATGTCGAGCTTGTCGGGGTCGATCTCGGCGGCGGCGACGGTATCGACCAGATGCAGGTTGAAAGCCGCCTCCGACACGACAAACGCCGCCAGCAGCAAGGCAAGCAGCGGCCACGCGAAATTCCGGTTGGCAGGGGAAGCATTCATGACGGCGGGGGGGACCTGTCGGACGGCCGACTATCGAGTGCCAGAAGTTGCATCTCAAGGCGGCAGATGTAACAGGGTGCGACAGGCGGGATCAGTGACAGGCATCACATCGCCCGGCAGTTCCTGCCGCGGAGGGCCGGTTTCTGCCGGGTATCGGTCTTGGTGATGTCTTTCAACCAATTGATATTATTATGTTTACAGGTTGGCGCGGCGCTTGCGATGCGAAGGCACAGAAGCATCGCAACACGTCCCGGAGCCGATCATGTCGCAAGCCGCCACCGCAAACCTTCCGTCCCACAAGGGCCTGTTCGATCTCGCTGGCCAGGCCGCCGGCGCACCGCCCTCGCAGACCCCGCATTTCGGCAGCAGCATGCGCATCGAGCCGCGCCTTGTTCCGGTGGTCGCGGCACCCTCTCCGGTACCGGCACCGCAGCCGGCCAAGCAACTGCCCGCAGCCCGTCCGCAGCTTGCCGTCGCGTCGACCAATCTCGTTCCGCGCGGGCCCGCCCCCGCCGGCGGTTCGGCGCAGGTCCAGCCCAAGCCGCAGGCCGGCCCCCGCCGCACGCCCGACGCGATGGAGCCGATGAGCCGCGGCCGTTTCCTGAAGACCATCGAGCACCTCGCCAAGACCGAAGAGGCCAAGGCCGTCGGCGAGATCGTCACGCGCGTGCGCGCGCGCGAAGTCGAGCAGGCGATCCAGCATGCCGCGCGTGCGCGCGCACGCTATCTTGCCAGCGTCGTCGATCTGGGTGCCAACCGCTCGCCGGTCGGCCGCGTGAACATCGACGAACTCTCCGGCCTGCGCCGGGCGCACGAGGAACTCTCCAAGGGCATCGACGCGCTGTCGGACGCGATCCGCGAAGGTCTCGTCGACGTGGTCGGCGTCGGCGAGTAGGCAGCACCGCCGCCTCCGTCGTAGGATACGCCCGTCGCATTCGACCGATGGGTGGGGCTTGGACAACGCACGACCGGACGCCGCCGGAAACACGGCCATCGCCGCCGTGGTCGTCGACGACGATTCCTTCGCGCTCCGCTTCATGGAAAAAGCGCTCGGCCGGCTCGGCGTGACGCGCGTGCGCAGCTGCCTTTCGGCGCCAGAAGCGCTGCTTGCGGTCGCCGATGCGGGCGACACGCCCCTGCTCCTCGTTTGCGATCTAAACATGCCCGACATGGACGGGATCGAGTTCCTGCGCGCGATCGCGCGCCACCGTTTCCGCGGCTCGGTCCTGATCCTTTCGGGTGCCGACGACACCGTGCGCGAGGCGGCGACCAAGCTTGCGACCGCCTACGGGCTCGATCTTGTCGGCACGTTCGCCAAGCCGATGGCGCTCGACAGGCTCGCCGCGATCGTCGCGCGCGTGGCCGCGAAAAACGCGCCATGAACGGACCGGCTTTGAAAGGGATCGTCACGTCCCTCAACACGCCCTTCGCGTCCGACGGCAGCGTCGCGCTCGCGGGGCTTGCGCGCCATGTCGAGGTCGCGCTCGACGCGGGCGTGGTCGGGTTCCTGGTGCCCGCCCTTGCCGCCGAGGTGCAGAAGCTGGCACCCGACGAGCGCGACGCGATCGTGCGCACGGTCGTGGCCACGGCCGGCGGCCGCGCATCGGTGGTCGGCGGCGCTTCGGCACCCACGCAAGCCGAACGCTGCCGCCATGCCGGCCGGCTTGCGGAACTGGGCTGCGACATCGTGCTCGTGAACATGCCGTTCGAATCGCAAGACCAGTACGTTTCCGACATCGCCGGCGTGGCACGTGCGGCCGGCACGCCGGTCATGATCCAGGACTGGGACGCAAGCGGGTCCGGCGCTCCGCTGCCGGCGATCCTCGCCGCGTTCGAGGCGGTCGACGCGTTCGGCTATCTGAAGATCGAGACGGCGAACGCCGGCCAGAAATACACGGCGCTGAAGCAGGCGACGGGTGGCAAGGCGCACGTGTCGGGCGGCTGGGCGGTCATGCAGCTCATCGAAGCGCTCGACCGCAACGTGGACGCCTTCATGCCCACAGCGTTCAACATCGTCTATGTCGCGATCCTGCGCAAATACGCGGCCGGCGACCGCGACGGCGCCATCGCCCTTTTCCGCCGGCTGCTGCCCGTGCTCGCCTTCTCGAACCAGAGCCTCGAGATATCGATCCTGTTCTTCAAGCGGCTGCTCTGGCGCCAGGGCATCTACCCCACGCCCGACCTGCGCGCGCCCGCGCCCGCGTTCGACGACTACCAGCTTCGTGTCGCCGACGAGCTGATCGCTCTCGTGATCGCGCTCGAAGCGGAACTTGCGGCCTAGCGCCGGTCGTCGAGCTTCGCCGTTTCCGGCAGCTTTTCCGATCCGACGACCGCTTCGCGTTCGAACCGGCAGCCCACCACGCCGTTGTCGAAGCCGCGCCTGGTCCGCCTTGCGAGGCCTTCCATCATCTCGACGCAGGTCTTCCGGTCCGGGTAGCAGGCGAACTTCATTTCGTCCGCCTTGTCCATCGCAAGGGCCATCATCGCCCATGCGCCAACGGCACAAGATACGCTCATGATCGTCTCCCCCACTTCTTGGGCGGACAGACGTCGGCTCGGATAGCGGCCTAGATCCCGATATCCGGGTTGAACACCTTGCCCGCACCTGCGCGGCTTGACTTGCCGCCTTGATCGAACAGCGAATTGCCGCCGCGCACCGAGGCGACGAGCGGCTCGGCCAGCAACGCCATGGCCATGATGGTTTCGGGCTTCAGCGAAGCGCCCTTGAGACCGAACTGTGCGGCGAGTGCCTGGAGCTGCGGGGGCAGCTCGGGCATGCCTTTGCGCGGACCCATCTGCGGGGCGGCCGGCAGGTCGTCGAGCGTGGCGGCGTCGACCGTGGCGATCTCGCCCGTCATTTTCTTCGCGAAGAAATCGTAGACCTGTCCGAGCGTGCGGGCACGGCCCGACTGCGGATCGTAGAACACGCCGCGGTTGGCGGCCGCCGCTTCCGGGAACTGGGTCGCCGCGATGCGCTGGGGATCGTTGCGGTGGCTCGCGAGGAAGCGCGTGGCACCGCCCGCACCCAGGAAATGCGCGAGGTAGAGATCGGTCGAGCTGACGCCCGTGCCCAGCGCGTTTTCGAGCTGGGCATGGTTCGACTTGGCGAACTCGGCGGCCATCACGCTGGCGGTCTTCGGGTCGTACCGCAGGTCGAGGATGCTGCGCCGTGTCGCGGGATCGCGCACGCGCGGATTGCCGGCGAAATCGTCCTCGATCTGGGAAGCGGCGTCGGCCAGCCCGTGCTTGGCGCCGTGCTGGCGCACGGTGTTGAGCCAGGTGCTCTCGATGAACTGGTAGAGGCCCGAAGCCGACGAGGTGCGCGCCTTGGCGCGCGGATCGAAGCTCGATTCGGTCTGGGCCTTGGCGAGCATGTACTTGAAGTCGACGCCGCTGCGCTGGCTCGCGTCGCGGATGGCGTCGACCACCTCGCGCGAGGCACCGCGCGGCACGGCATCGATCTGTCCGGCTGTTCGAAACGGCCCAATGCTCATGATTCGATGAGCTTAGCGGCCAAAAGGTAAAGATTTCGCTAAATTTGCCGGGAATTCCTAACGCCGGGCCGCCTGGGCGGCCATCTGGGCGAGCGCCATCAGGCAGCGCTGGGCGACCAGCTCGGCGGGCATGCCGGACGACTTGCACTGGATCTCGGCCTCCAGCAGGCGTTCCAATGCCGCGGTCAGGCGCGGCAGCGGCCAGCGCGCGAGCTGGGTCTTGAACGGCGCCTTCTCCTTCCAGAAGACCGGCGGGCGCAGCCGGCCCATCGCGGCGTCGGCATCAAGGCCACGCGCCATCTCGCCCTGCGCCATCTGCAGGCGCTGGAAATGGCGCGCGATGGCGCGCAACACCATGATCGGACTGTCGCCTTCGCTGGCGAGCCGCCCGAACGCGCGGTCGAGCGATTTCATGTCGCCGCCGGCCGTGGCGCGCGTGAGGTCATCGAGATCGATGTCGGCCGAATCGCCGATGATCGCCACGCAGTCGTCCACGGATGCGCGCTTGCCGCTGCCGACATAGAGCGACAGCTTCTCGATCTCGCTGCGCGTGATGGCGCGGTCGCCGCCAAGGCGCATCGCCAGCCAGTCGAGCGCGTCGGGTTCGGCCGAAATGCCGCACGCGGCAAGGCTGTCGGAAATCGTGCGCGAAAGATCGGCGCCTTCGTCGCGATAGCAGGCGATGGATGCCGCGTTGTCGGCCGCCTCGCACAGCTTGCGAAGGGCCGATTTGCTTTCAAGCTCGCCCGCCTCGATCACGACGAGCCCGTCGCCCTTGGGGTCTTCGAGCAGGTTCTTGACCGCGGCCAGCGATTCGTTGCCGGCCCCGCGCACGCGCACAAGGCGCCGTCCGCCCAGCATCGGGATGGCGGCCGCCTCGTCGGACAGGCGGGCGGGATCGTCCTTCAGCGTGTCGGGCGAAAGCTCGGCCACGGCGAACGGATCGGCCAGATCGGGCACGGCGGTGCGCGCGATCGCCTCGGCGCGCTCGCGCACGAGGCCCGCGTCGGGGCCGAAAAGCAGCACCACGCGGGCGGCCGGGTCCGGTCGCTTGACGAATCCGGCGATGGCGCGGGCGTCGATCTTCATGGCGCGGATGATAGCAGTTTGCTAAGCGTGCGCGCGATGGAACAGAAGATCGACGAAGCGCTTGCCAAGGCAAGGCGCCTGCATGCATCCCGCGACCTCGACGGGGCGCTGGGGGCCTATGCCGCCATTCTTGCCGCCGACCCGCTCCAGCTCGACGCACTCGACGGGTTGATTTCGATCCTCGAGATGGCGCGCACGCCCGCCTTCCATCCGCGTCTCGCGGGCCTGATCGAATCGGCACTCGCGACACCCGGTGCCAACACCGACGCGCTGTCGCAGTCCGCCACGGCCCAACTCGTGCGCAAATACCGGATGGGCGACCCGCAGCAGGTCCCCGCCCGCGACGTGCTGCTCGCCATGGCGCGCGACGGGCTGATGCTGGCGACCCTCGTGTGCTGCATCGTGCGCGATCCGGTCTTCGAGGCGTTCATGTGCCGCGTCCGCCGGGCACTCTGCACGCCCGACATGCCGGTGGCGGCGATGCCGCTCGTCCTCGCACTCGCGATCCAGGCCGACAACAACGAGTTCATCTGGCCGCAGGACGAGGACGACGCGACGGATCTGGCGGCGCTGGGCAGCGACGCGTTCGCCATTGCGCGACGTGCCATGTACGCGACACCGGATGCCGCGGCCGGCAATTTCCCCGAGCTTGCCGGGCTTGTCGCCACGACGCTGACCGCACCCCAGAACGTGCGCAACGCGCAGTCGCGCATTCCCACGCTGATGCCCATCGCCGATGGCACCAGCCTTGCCGTGCGCTCGATGTACGAGGCGAATCCCTATCCGCGCTGGCTGAACCTGCGGCGCATCGTGCCGTTCGACATCCGTGCCGAGCTTTCGCGCCGCTTCGCCTTCGCGGGTCCCTTCCCCGTCTTCACGAGCCCGCTGCGCGTGCTGATGCCGGGTGCCGGAACGGGCCAGCATCCGCTGACGGTCGCGGCCAACTATGCCGACGTGCAGGTCGAGGCGGTGGATCTCTCGCTCGCCTCGCTCGCCTACGGCCTCGTCAAGGCCGAGACGATCGGCGTGCCCAACATCCATTTCTCGCAAGGCGACATCCTCGACCTGCCGAAGCTGGGCGCAAGCTGGGGCCATGTCGAATCGATCGGCGTGCTGCACCACATGGCAAGCCCGCGCGCCGGTCTCGAAGCGCTCGTCGCGGTCACCGTCCCCGGCAGCTTCATGCGCCTGGGCCTCTATGGCGAGCATGGCCGTGCGGCCGTCGTCGAGGCGCGCGCCGCCATCGCCGCGCGCGGTTACGGGTCCGATCTGGCGGGCTTGCGCGCATTCCGTGCCGACGTGCTGTCCGGCGCACTCGGCAAGCGGTTGCAGGCCGAGCTGCCGCTCTGGCCGGATTTCCACAGTGCGAGCCTGCTGCGCGACCTGTGCTTCCACGTGATGGAGCACCGCTTCGACATCGCCGGCATCCGCCGGCTGCTCGACGGTCTGCCGGTGCGCTTCCTCGGCTTCGATTTCGGCTTCGGCCAGGCGGCCGCGCGCTCCGACGACGTGCCCGCGACGCGCGCCTACGCCAAGCGGTTCCGCAAGGAAACGACGTTCGCCGATCTCGCGAACTGGGAAGCGGTCGAGAAGGCCGATCCGTCGCTGTTCGGCGGCTACCAGTTCTGGCTCGTGCGGACCTGAGCTAGACGACGATATTCACGATCTTGTTTGGCACGACGACGATCTTGCGGGCGGGCTTGCCGGCCATCGCGGTCTGGACGTTGGGGACCGCGAGGGCGGCGTCCTTCGCCACCTGCTCGGCCGCGTCACGCGGAACCGCGATCGTGCCGCGCAGCTTGCCGTTGACCTGAACGGCCAGCGTCACGCTTTCGTCGACCAGCAGGGCGGCATCCGCCTTGGGCCAGCTTTCGTTGCACAGCATCGTCGAATGGCCGAGCTCGGCCCACATCGCCTCGGCGACATGCGGGATCATCGGGCCGACGAGCCGGACCAGCGTCTCGTAGGCTTCGCGCCGGACCCAGCCGGCGCCCTCGGCTTTCGGATCGAGTTCGCCCAGCGTGTTGGCGAGCGTGCGGATCTGCGCCACCGCCACGTTGAAGCGGAAGCCTTCGAGATTTTCGGTGACCGACGCGACCGTCTTGTGGACCGCGCGAAGTGCCGCTTCGGCCGCCGGTGCGAGCGCGTTCGGCTTCGCGGCCCCCTTCGCGGCGAACGGGATTTCCGGCTCCGTCACGTCGCGCCACAGGCGCTGGATGAAGCGGAAGGCGCCGTCCACGCCCGCTTCGCTCCATTCGAGATCGCGCTCGGGCGGGCTGTCGGACAGCATGAAAAGGCGCGCGGTATCCGCACCGTATTCGTCGATGATGCGCGCGGGTGCGACGACGTTCTTCTTCGATTTCGACATGACCTCGCGCCGGCCGACCGTGACGGGCGCACCCGTCGCGGTCTCGATCACGCTGCCGTCTTGCTTGCGCTCGATCTCCTCGGGATAGAGCCACTTGCCCGCCTGGGACTTGTAGCTCTCGTGGCAGACCATGCCTTGCGTGAACAGGCCCGCGAACGGCTCGTCGAGGTTGGCGTGCCCCGTCTTCTTCATCGCGCGCGTGAAGAAGCGCGAATAGAGCAGATGCAGGATCGCGTGCTCGACGCCGCCGACGTATTGATCGACCGGCATCCAGTAATCGCCCGCCGTGCGCGTTACCGGCTCGGTGGCGCGCGGGCTGCAGAAGCGCGCGAAATACCACGACGAGTCGACGAACGTGTCGCACGTGTCGGTCTCGCGGCGCGCCGGCTTGCCGCATTTGGGGCAGCCGACATGCTTCCACGTCGGATGATGGTCGAGCGGATTGCCCGGCTTCTCGAAGCTGACGTCGTCGGGCAGTTTCACGGGCAGGTCGGCCGGCTTCACCGGGACCACGCCGCACGAATCGCAATGCACGATCGGGATCGGGCAGCCCCAGTAGCGCTGGCGGCTGATCAGCCAGTCGCGCAGGCGCCAGATCGTCGTCGGCTCGCCGTTGCCGTCGGCTTTCAGCTTCGCACCGACCGACGCCTTCGCCGCTTCGACATCGAGCCCGTCGAGAAAGCCCGAATTGACGATCTTTCCGGGGCCGACATAGGGCTCGGCCCCCACCTTGAAGGTCGCATCGCCGTCCGGCGACACGACGGTGCGGATCGAAAGCCCGTATTTGGTGGCGAAATCGAAGTCGCGCTGGTCGTGCGCCGGGCAGCCGAAGATGGCCCCGGTGCCATAGTCGATCAGCACGAAGTTGGCGACCCACACCGGAAGCTCCACGCCTTCAAGGAAGGGGTGCTTGGCCTTGAGGCCTGTGTCGAAGCCCTTCTTCTCGAGCTGCTCGATGACCGCGGCCGACGTGCCCGCGTGCTGGCATTCGGCGACGAATGCGGCCAGCGCCGGGTTCGTGGCGGCCATTTCGGCCGTCAGCTTGTGGTCGGGCGAAAGGGCGAGGAACGAGGCGCCGAACAGCGTGTCGGGGCGCGTCGTGAAGACCTCGACGCGCTCGGCGCGGCCCTTCAGCGCGAAGCGCACATAAGCGCCCGACGATTTGCCGATCCAATGGTCCTGCATCAGCCGGACCTTCTCCGGCCAGCGGTCGAGCGTGCCCAGGGCCGCGAGCAGCTCGTCGGCATAGTCGGTGATCTTGAAGAACCATTGCGACAGCTTCTTCTTCTCGACCGCCGCGCCCGAGCGCCAGCCCTTGCCGTCGATCACCTGCTCGTTGGCGAGCACGGTCTGGTCGACCGGGTCCCAGTTGACGAAGGCTTCCTTGCGGTGGACGAGACCGGCATCGAAGAAATCGAGGAACAGCTTCTGCTGGGCGGCGTAGTAGCCCGGATGGCAGGTCGCCAGCTCCTTCGACCAGTCGATCGACAGGCCCATGCGCTTGAGTTCGCCGCGCATCGTGGCGATGTTGTCGTAGGTCCACTTGGCCGGATGGATCTTCATGTCGCGCGCGGCGTTTTCCGCCGGCAGCCCGAACGCGTCCCAGCCCATCGGATGCAGCACGTTGTAGCCCAGCGCCCGGCGATGGCGCGCGACCACGTCGCCCAGCGTGTAGTTGCGCACATGGCCCATGTGGATGCGCCCCGACGGATAGGGAAACATCTCGAGCACGTAATATTTGGGGCGCGATGGATCGACATGCGCTTCGAACGCGCGTGCGTCTTCCCAGCGCTTCTGCCAGGTCGTTTCGGTTTCGCGGAAATTATAGCGGGCCATGTTCGTCGACGGACCTTCTCGAAAGGGCCGCCATGAATAGGCGAAGCGAAAGAGTCTGTGAAGGGCGCTTTCGCGCCGCCCTACTTGCTCGCGGCCCTACTTGCTTGCCGATTGCCGGATCTGGCGGGCGCGCGTCAGGATCGCGTTCTCGACATCGGTGGACGTGCGCGCCTCGACGGCCGCATCGGCCCAGTTGCCGGTCGCGTCGCGGCGCTGGCGGAACACGGCGGCCTTGATGCCGTCGGCGCGCAGTTCCCGGCCGAGGATGTAGATATTCATCTTGAAGCGTTCGTTCGGCGTCTCGGCCGGGGCGAACCAGTCGGTGATGATCACGCCCCCGAACGGGTCGGCCGAGGTGACCGGCATGAAGTTGATCGTGTCGAGCGACGCGCGCCACAGCAGCGCGTTGACGCCGATGCCGCCCCCGCCGCCTTCTTCCTTCTTGGAGCCGAAAAGGCCCATCAGGCCTTCTTCGCCGAACACGCCGGCCTTCGCCACCTGGTCGCGCGGCGCATACTGGCGGTCGGTCCCGGGCACGTTTACAGGATAGTTATCCTCAACCTTGAGGCTGCCGCAGGCCGAAAGCGCGACCAGCGCGGTGCCGATGAAAAGGGCGAGAACGGGATTTCGCATGATAAAACCTTGTATTATCGGCGTGGCGCATCAGGCAACGCGGCCCCCGCGTCCGGATGCCAATAGTTCCACCTATTTAGTCGATTCAGGCATCCGTCGCAACCCACCCCGTCAACCCACTCGAATACATGGGGTTTTTGCAAATTGCGCGGGGTGACTGGCGTACCCCCCGTTCCGGGGCATGTGGCAATCGGGCCACACACCCGCTTCCAATTCCGGCAAAAGGCCGCATTCGGGTTGACCGTTCACGGGCCCATGGGCGAAAAACCTCGCGAGCGGGCGGATCACGACCGCGCGGCCGTAATCTGGCCTCAACATGGAGAAAAAAGTATGAAGAAGCTTCTTCTCGCGACGACGGCGCTGGTCGCTGCGGCAACGGCTCCGGCCTTTGCGCAGTCGCCGGCCCAGCCGTTCAGCTCGGCGAACTTCGCCGTGACTGTCGGCGGCTATGCGCGCCAGTTCGTCCAGTACACGGACCAGAACAACGTTGCCGGCGCGATCCGCAGCAGCGGCGTCGACCAGGCCTCGGATAACCGCCTCATCCTGACCTTCCGTGCGGCCCTGCCGTCCGGCATGTCGGCCGGCGCGGTGTGGCAGATCAACCCGAACGCCAACACGGCGACGGGCAACTCGATCACCCGCCGTATGTGGAACTTCATCGAAGGCAGCTTCGGTCAGGTCCAGCTCGGCGGCGCCGAAAACGTGACCGCGCAGTCGGCAGTCGGCGGCTTCGAAGCCTTCACCGGCGGCATGATCAACGGTGATAACAACGCGGGCGCATTCGCGACCAACCGCGTTGGCGTCTCCGCCCAGTCGCCGCAGGCATCCAACCCGTCGACGGGCCAGGATATCGACGGCATTTCGAACAAGATCGTGTACTACACGCCGCGCATCGAAGGCTTCCAGGCTGGCGTCAACTACACGCCGGAAATGTCGTACCGTCAGGGCCTCGCCACGATCAACACCCAGTACAACAACGGCTGGGCCGGCACGGTCAACTTCGTCCGCACGTTCGGCGGCCTCGGCGTTCGCGCTGCCGTCGGCTACATGACGTTCGACAAGCCGTCGGGCTTCGGTCTCTCGGACGCCGTCAAGAACAGCCTGAAGGATCCTGCTTCGTGGAACGCCGGTCTCGGCTTCCAGATCGCCGGCTTCGACTTCGGCGGTTCGTACCAGAAGGTCGACAACTGGCGCGTGATCGCTCCGGGCACGACGACGACGGCTGCGGCCGCCCTCGCCGACGGCTTCCGGAACTTCAACGGCCACTCGTACGAACTCGGTGCGGGCTACGTGTTCGGCGCCGCCGCGGTGTCGGTCAACTACACCGCGTCGCGTAACGACCACTCGACCGTCACGAACGGTGTCGTCACGCAGCAGGCCAACGGCAAGGACAAGATGGACGCGTTCAGCGCTTCGGGCCGTTACACGCTTGCTCCGGGCGTCGCCGTGAACCTCGGCGTCTTCACCGTGAAGTACAAGGAAGGCGCTGGCACCAACGCCAACTTCTTCGGCACGGCTGACTCGTCGCGCGCCAATGGCGTGATCTCGGGTCTGACCCTCGCGTTCTGATCGACCCAAATCGATCGGTGGGGAAAGGGGCAGCGCAAGCTGCCCCTTTTTCTTTGGGGCCCCCTTTTCCTTTGGAGCCCGATGCTTTACTGGAAGCGGCCATGATCGCCGCCCAGCTTGAATCCGTCCGCGCGCGCATCGACGATGCCGCCCGGCGTGCCGGCCGGCTTCCCGGCGCCGTCACACTCGTCGCAGTCGCGAAAACCTATCCTGTCGAAGACGTCGAAGCGGCACTTGCCGCCGGCCAGCACGTGTTCGGCGAGAACCGCGTGCAGGAAGCCATGGCCAAGTACGCGCCGTTGCGCGCCGGCGGTGCCCGATTCGAACTGCACCTGATCGGCCCGCTGCAATCCAACAAGGTGCGCGAAGCCGTCGCCACGTTCGACGCGATCCAGACCCTCGACCGGCCCAAGCTCGCGGCAGCTCTTGCAGCCGAGTTCGCGCGCACCGAGCGGCGGCCGCGCCTTTTCGTCCAGGTCAATACGGGTGCCGAGCCGCAGAAGGCCGGGATCGCGCCTGAATCGGTCGACGCGTTCCTCGACGAGTGCCGCACGGCGCACAAGCTCGCCGTCGAAGGCGTGATGTGCATCCCGCCGGCCGACGAGCCGGCGGCCCCCCATTTCGCCCTGCTGCGCGAGATCGCGCGCCGGAACGGTCTTCCAGGCCTGTCGATGGGCATGAGCGGCGATTTCGAGACCGCGGTGGCGCTGGGCGCCACGCATGTGCGCGTGGGCAGCGCCATCTTCGGAAAACGTGTCTAGAAGATCAGCGCGCCTAGAAGATCAGATCCCGCGCTTCGACGCTTCGTCGCGCTGGAGCTGGAGCTGGCGGTAGCGCTCGAGGCCCAACGCCATCGACGCGCTGAAGAACGTCTGCGCGGACTCGCCGGAACTGTCGTAGGCCTCCTGCGCCTGCAGGGCGGCCGGCAGCGCGTTCGTCGGGGCCTGGCTCCGGTACGTCGCAAGCGCGCGCGCGGCTTCCGCGCGGCGGCCAAGTCCAAGCGTGTCGTTGACGGCCGGCGAGCGCGTGGACGCATCCATGACCGTGTGCGCCCGCGCCCGATACGAGTCGAGCGGCATGGCACGCATCTCGCCAGATGCCGCGGCGACTTGTGCAACTGGGGCGGCAACTGGGGCGGCGACCGGGGCGGCCGCCGGCAGCGGGGCAGGCGTGGCGACTGGCGCTGCGGCAATGGGTGTCGCGATGGGCGGCATCGCGGCGGAGAGAAACGCGGCAGATGCCGGGATGGCGCCTGCCGTCTGGACAGGCCGGGCGGTCGACGGATCGAGCCACGCCAGCCGCATGTCGGGATCCTGCGTCGGGCGTGCGGGCTGCGGCGTGTCGGTTCCGGGCGAAGCACCAGCCGCGATCCAGGTCGTCAGCAGGCCCTGGCGTTCGAGAGATCCGCCTTGCGCGCCGCCGGCTCCGAAAGAAGCGAAATGAAGTTCGCCCGAGTTTGCCGGCGAAAGCGGATCGCCGCCCATCGACGGGACCGACGGGGGCGGGACCGGCGCGTTCGTCCCGGGCGACACCATCGCGATCACATGTTCGCCGACATCCTTGCCGCTGATCCCTTCGACGATCGAATTGACGACGGCACTCGCCGCACCGAACAACCCGCCGAACAGCAGGCCGCCGACCACGCGCGCGGCCGGCTCGATGGTCGCGCCGGTCACCGAGCGGTAGACCGAGCCGATGACGGGCAGATGCTGGAGCGGGTTGAACGCCTCGAGAATGTCGCCGAAGCCGAGCGGCTTGGCGTCGAGATTGACGTACTCGTCCGGCGCGTCCGGATTCCAGGTCTTGAGCGGACTGGGCCGGATCTCGAAGCGCGGGCCTGCCGCTGGCGTTGAGTTGATCGAATCGCTCATCGCGACAGGCGATGCAAGCGCCAATCCAAGTCATATCTGTTTTAAATCAATAGCTTAGTTCGACAAAATCCGGCAGCCCGGCAGATTCTGCCGACGCACTTTTGCCGTCCGGCCGCTAACGGCCCTGCTGGTTCGAGCCGGCGCCGTGGTTGGGATCGACAAAGGCGAAGCGGGCCGGGTCGATCGGCTGCCCGACCTTGGGGTCGAGCAGCGTCAGGCGCGTCGTCTGGCCCTGGGAATCGACGAACGACCAGCTGGCCAGCGCGAAGGGCCGTTCGCTGAAGGCAAGGACGAGGCGGCCGGCGCGCGGATCGTCGGCCTGGACGAGGGCAATGCGCAACACCGCCGGACCGCGTTCGATCGCGACGACGCGCACGTCGCCCGACAGCTGGATGCGCTCGCGCACCAGCAATCCCGCCGGCGTCGAGTTGATGGGCAGGTAGGCGATCGTCTTCAGGTGCCGGTCGATATGGACGAATGCGCGGCCGTCGGACACGAGCAGGTTGGGATTTGGCGCGTCGTAATCGAGCCGGAGCTTGCCCGGCCGCGACAAAAAGAACCCGCCCTCGGCGACCGACCCGTCGGGGCCGATCTGCAGGAAGCGCGCTTCGAGCGTGCGGATCGAATCGAGATAGCCTTCCGCGCGCGCGATGTCGGCGCTGTCGGCGGCCGCAGGCGCCCCGCCGCTTTGCGCGCGTGCGGGACCCTGCGCTACAACGAATGGCGCTACGACGAACGCGAGAGCGCCGCCAAGCAGGCTGCGGCGCGTGATATTTCGAAACGGACCCATCGGCGTTGTATTGCCGCAGAAATGGGGCTTGAACAAGGCGGAAGCGAACGATGCACAGACCCTATGCGTATCCTGACGACCAGGCCGCCCTCGACGCGCTGTTCAACAACCGCGCGCGCTGGCCGGATTTCGGCACCACCGTCGCGGGCTGGGTGCGGGCGGGCGAGGCGGCGCTGGCCCGGCCGGGCTGGCATCTCGATCTGCCATACGGACCCGGGCCCAAGCAGACGCTCGACCTGCTGGTGCCCGCGCGCAAGGGGGCTGCACGGGCCCCGTTGTTCGTCTTCATCCATGGCGGCTACTGGCAGTCGCTCGACAAGAGCGACGTGCGCGGCCTTGCACCCGCCTTCGCCGCGCGCGGCATCGCCTACGCCACGCTCAACTATTCATTGTGCCCGGACGTGAGCGTCGAGGCGATCGTCCGCCAGATCCGCGCCGCGTACGATTTCCTGTGGCGCGAGGCGCCACGGCTGGGCTGCGATCCAGCACGCATCCATGTCGGCGGCCATTCCGCCGGCGGCCATCTCGCGACGATGCTGTGCACGATGGACGATCTGCCGGTGTGGCCCGCAGGATGCTTCTCCGTGTCGGGCGTCTACGATCTCGATCCGTTGCGCCGCAGCTACCAGCAGCCCGTGCTGCGCCTGACGGCACGCGAGGTCGCACTTTATTCGCCGCTCGCACTTCGACCGCAGCCCTGCACCCGTCTGCAGGTCACCGTCGGCGGCGACGAACTGGGCGCCTTCATCGGCCAGCAGGCCGATCTGGTGCACGCCTGGCGCAGGGCAGGGGCCGCAGTCACGGTCGTTCCGGCCCCCGGCCTCAATCATTTCACCATCGTCGACAAGGTTGCCGACTTCACGCATCCGGTCGGCAAGGCGGCACTGGCGACGATCCAAAGCGTTTGATGCCAGGCTGACGTCCGGCTGTAACCCGACGGCAACACAGACCTTGAAACAAGGTTACAGAAACCCGAAACGGAACCTTTCCGGTCGATTCGCATGCCATCTGGAACATGGCTTGCTGGTGGATATGCAAACTTGGCAAAACGAGGGTCAAAATGCTTCAAGTGTCTAGGATTTCGACATATTTCGGTGCAATTGTCGCAGTTTTCGGCATCGCCGCCGTCAGCGCGCCGGCACAGGCGCAGATTGAAACTTCGGTCGGGACGTTCGCGCCGTCGGTGACGATCACGAGCAACTACATCTTCCGCGGCATTTCGCAGTCGCGCAAGGATCCGGCCATCCAGGCGAATCTCGAATACACCTACGAGATCGGCGCCTTCACGCCTTATGCCGGCATGTTCGCCTCGACGACCAAGTTCCCGTCGAACAACACCCCGGCCGGCACGGTCGACATCCGCCAGCCGCGCGAACTCGACTTCTTCGGCGGCGTGCGCTGGAAGACCCCGCTCTCCGGCCTCTCGGTCGATCTCGGGTTCATCAGCTACACCTATCCGGGCAACACGGCTGACCAGAACATCGGTGCCGGCCCGAACACCTACGGCAACCCGCAATGGAACGAACTCTACGGCAAGGCCGCCTTCGATTTCGGCCTCGCGACGGCCGTCGGCTCGGTCTACTACGCCAAGGACTTCTCCTACGGCTCGGGCAAGGCCATGTACTACGAAGGCGGCTTCGACGTGCCGCTGCCGTTGTCGATCCTCGGCTCGGCGCGCCTCGGCCGCCAGACGATCGAACGCAACGCCAGCTGGGGCACGCCGGATTACACGACGTGGAACGTGGGCGTCGCCCGCGACATGGAGTGGCCGTTCGCCTTCACGGCGTCGCTGGTCTACTCGGACACCAACATCAAGCGCGGTTCCTCGCTCGGGATCGACAACGTGGCGGTGCCGAACGCGAATGTGAACCTCGGCTCCGACACGTATGAGCAGACCAAGGGCCAGGTCTCGCTTTCGCTGACGAAGAAGTTCTAAAGCCTCGGCTTTTCAACGGATGGGCCGCCGGGTTCCGCCCGGCGGCCCATTTTGTTTTCTGACCCCGAATTGCTAGACTCGGGCCCGCGATGAGCGGTATCCGAGTCCTCCTTCTGGCCGATGCGGCCCTGGGTCCTGTCCTTGGCGAAGCGCTGCGCGCGCACGGTTTCCGCGTCGAGGTGACGGCGGCGGCCGATGCGGCCCTGGTCCTTGCCGGGGGCATCGGATTCGACGTGGCGGTCGTCGACCGGGGCGTGCTGGGCAAACGGGCGTCTGCCGTCATCGCGCGTATGCGCAAGGTCATGTCGGCCCCGCTGTGCCTGCTGGTCGCGGGCCGGATCGCCGCCGCCCCGGCCGCCGACACCGTGCTTGCGAAACCCGTCCGGATCCCTGTCCTGGCCGCTGCCGTACGCGAACTTGCCGGCGGCCAGCGCCGCCCGCGAATCGGCGGATTCGAGTTCCGGGCCGCCGGCCGCGTGCTCCACGACCCGAAAAACCGCAATGAAATCCGCCTGACCGAGACCGAAACGGGCCTCCTCGACAGGCTCCACAAGGCCGGGGGCAAGCCGCTTGCGCGGGAAGACTTGCTCCGGGCAGTCTGGGGATATAATTCGAAGGTATCGACACGCACGCTGGAGACGCACGTCTACCGCCTGCGCCAGAAGATCGAGCGCGATCCGGCCCGCGCCCGCCTGTTGCTGACGGTGCAGGGAGGATATCGCTTGGTGCTGCGTGAAAAGGACAAGTCCCGGTGACGCCCGACGGTCTGGCGGTGACGTTCTGGGGCGTGCGTGGCTCGATCCCGTGCCCCGGCCCGACGACCGTGCGCTATGGCGGCAACACGCCATGCCTTGAAGTGCGCGCCGCCGACCGGCTGATGATCTTCGACGCGGGCACCGGCCTGCTGCCGCTCGGCCGCGCGCTTGCCGCCCCCGACACGCCGATCGAAGCCGACTGGTATTTCACCCACACGCATTTCGACCACATCCAGGGCCTGCCGTTCTTCAGCCCGCTCTACGACAAGCGCAACCGCTTCCGCCTGTGGGCCGCCCATCTGGCGCCCGAGCTCACGCTGAAGGACGTGCTGTCGAAGATGATGCAGGCCCCGCTGTTCCCGATTCCGATCGAGATCTTCGGTGCCGCCGTCAGCTACACCGATTTCCCGCTCGGCAGCACGCTGCAGCCGACACCGGGCGTGACGATCCGCACCGCCGCTCTCAACCATCCCAACCGCGCCACCGGCTATCGCATCGAGGTCGCCGGCAAGTCGCTGTGCTACGTGACCGACACCGAGCATGTGCCGGGGAAGCTTGACGCCAACATCCTCGGCCTGATCGCCGGCGCCGATCTCGTCATCTACGACAGCACCTATACCGATGCCGAATTCCCGGGCCATGTCGGCTGGGGGCATTCGACCTGGCAGGAAGGCATCCGCCTGGTCGAGAAGGCGGGTGCCAAGCGCCTGGCGATCTTCCATCACGACCCGTCGCACGACGACGCGTTCATGGACAAGATCGCCGCCGAGGCGGCAGCCCTGCGGCCGGGCACGATCGTCGCGAAAGAAGGCGAGACGATCTCGCTGTGAGTGCCCTGCGCCGTCTGCTGTTCGAGGCCGCCACGCTTTTCGGCCAGGCGCGCGGCTTCTTCATTCCCTACCGCCATGCCGCCGGCGTGCGCCCCCCGCCTGCATATCCCGCACTTGCCCGCCGGTTCGAGGCGGCGCGCGCGACGTTCCTGGGCGGCCTCGACGCGATCGCGGCACACCGCGCCACGCTGCTTTCCTTTGCCGACGTGCCGCCGCCGGCACCGCGCTGGACGCAAGACTGGTTCCCCGGGCTCGACGCGGCATTCGCCTATGCGCTCGTGCGCGACCGCAAGCCCGGACGAATAATCGAGATCGGTTCGGGCCATTCGACCCGCTTCATGGCGCGCGCCGTCGCCGACGGAAAACTCGCGACGCAGATCACCTGCATCGATCCCGATCCGCGTGCCTCGCTCGACGGGCTTGGCGTCACATGGCATCGCCACCGGCTCGAGGAAACCGAATGCGCGCTCGACACGCTGGTCGCCGGCGACGTGCTGTTCGTCGATTCCTCGCACATCCTGATGCCCGGCACGGATGTCGATCACGTGCTCGCGCGCGTGCTCCCCGTGCTGCCGGCGGGCGCACTCGTGCATTTCCACGACATCTTCCTGCCCGAACCCTATCCGGCGGCGTGGGCCTGGCGCGGCTACAACGAACAGAACGCGGTCGCGGGCCTGCTCGCCGGCAGCGCCTTCGATCTCGTCTGGGGATCGGCGTGGATCCGGCACAACATGGGCAGCGAGATCGCCGCGCGCGGCCTCGACGCGATCCCGATGCCGGCGGGCGCACTTCCCGCCAGCCTGTGGCTGGTCAAAAGCTGACTACTTGTAGGGATCGGCCGCGTCGCGCAGCCCGTCGCCGAGGAAATTGAACGCCAGCACCGTCGCGATCACCGCGAAGACCGGCAGCAGCAGCCACGGATAGAGCGCCACGACATTGATGTTCTGCGCCTCGGTCAGCAGCACGCCCCACGACGTGATCGGCGGGCGCAGGCCAAGGCCCAAGAAGGACAGCGCCGTCTCGCCCAGGATCATCGTCGGGATCGCGAGTGTGGCCGACGCGATCAGGTGGCTCATGAAGCTGGGCACCAGATGGCGGAAGATGATGCGCCGGGGCTTGGCGCCCATCAGGTTGGCGGCCGTGCAGAAATCCTCTTCGCGCAAGGACAAAAGCTTCGAGCGCACCGCGCGCCCCAGCCCCGTCCATCCGATGAGGCCCAGGATCAGCGTGATGCCGAAATAGATGTAGAGCGGGCTCCACGACACCGGCAGCGAGGCCGACAGCGCCATCCACAGCGGCAGTTCGGGGAACGAGCGGATGATCTCGATCACGCGCTGGATCACCATGTCGACCCAGCCGCCATAATAGCCGGCAAGCCCGCCCAGCACGATGCCGAGCACGAACTTGATCGTCACGCCGATCAGGCCGATCGTGAGCGATATCCGTGTCCCGTAGGCAAGCCGGCTGAACATGTCGCGCCCCAGCCGGTCGGTGCCGAGCAGGAACAGCGTGCCGCCCTCGGCCGGGCAGACGATATGCACGCTGCCTTCGACCATGCCCATCCACTCGTAGCCGTCGCCGCGGCAGAAGAAGCGGATCGGCTGGACCTTGTCTGGATTCGGCACGTAGTTGCGCTTGAGCGTGTCCATGTCGAGCGAGTAGTCGAGCCCGTAGACGAACGGGCCGACGAACCGCCCGTCGTGCCACAGATGCACGGCCTGCGGCGGCGCATAGATGAAATCGGTGTTGCGCGTGCCGATGGCGTAGGGTGCAATCATCTCGCTGATCAGGATCGACGCGTACATCACGAGCAGGAAAACGCCCGACCAGACCGCGAGCTTGTGGCGCTTCAGCTTCCACCACATCAGCTTCCACTGCGTGGCCATGTAGTAGCTTTCGAGCGCCGGGTCCGTCTTCTCGCCGTCATAGGCGTCGAACGGCTCGCGGCGCACGTAGTGGGGCAGGGTGTCGCTCATTTCGTGGCCCCGCCATGCAGCCGGATGCGCGGATCGAGTGCGGCAAGCGCCAGATCCGACAGGAACACGCCCACGACGATCAGCACCGCCTCGATCATCAGGAACGAGCCGGCGAGATACATGTCCTGGCTGCGCAATGCTGCCAGCAGCATCGGCCCGTTGGTCGGCAGCGACATGACGACCGACACGATGGCCGCACCCGAGATCATGTGCGGCAGCAGGTCGCCGATGTCGGAGATAAAGGGGTTGAGCGACATGCGCAGCGGATACTTGAGGAGTGCGCGGCGCGGCGGCAGGCCCTTGGCGCGCGCGGTCGTCACGTACTGCTTCTGCAACTCGTCGAGCAGGTTGGCGCGCAGCCGGCGGATCATCGCGGCCGTGCCCGACGTGCCGATGACGATGACCGGGATCCACAGATGCTCGAGCACCGACACGAACTTGCCCCAGCTCATCGGCTGGTCGATGTATTCCGGGTCCATCAGGCCGCCGATCGATGTGCCGAACCAGATGTTCGCGAGATAGAGCATCACGAGCGCCAGCAGGAACGACGGCGTGGCGAGGCCGAGGAAACCGACCAGCGTGAGCCCGTAGTCGCCCCACGAATACTGGTGCGTGGCCGAGTAGATCCCGATCGGGAATGCGACCGCGTAGGTGAAGAGCACGGTCACGAACGCGACGAGGAACGACAGCAGCAGCCGGTCGCCGATGACGTGCGCGACGGGCAGGTTGTACTCGAACGACCAGCCGAGGTCGCCGTGCAGCATGCCGAAGAGCCAGTGGAAATACTGTTCGACCGGCGAGCGGTCGAGCCCGTACTGCTGGCGCAGGAACTCGATGCGCTCGAGATTCGCCGCTTCGCCCTGCGACTGCAGCTCGGCGATCAGCGTCGAGAGATAGTCGCCCGGCGGCAGCTGGATGATCGTGAACACGATGGCGCTGATGGCCAGCAGCGTTGGCACCATCACGAGGATTCGGCGGACGAGGTAGGCGAACATGCTGTGACCTGTCTACGCCTTCCTCAGCGTGCGGGGGCCGCGGCCGTGTGCGGCTGCGGGGCATCGTCGAACCAGAACGCGTCCATGTGGTGGATGCCGAAGAAGGCGCCCGGATCCCAGTTCCACACACCCTGGCGCGGAACGTTGCGCAGGCGCTTGGAGATGACGACCGGCTGGCGCACGTTCGCCACGATGCCGATCGAGAACACGTTCTCGGCGTGGATCGCCAGCATCCGGCGCCAGATCCCGGCGCGGCTCGCCTCGCCCGCGGACTTACGCCACGCGTCGTTGAGCGCCATCAGCTCCTTGGCCGCCGGCATGTCGACCGCTTCGCCGGCCGTGCCGCCCGTCTCGAAATGCTGGCCCCATTTGGGCCACTGCAGGCCCTGCTGGGAGACCGGGGCGAGTTCCTCGGGCGAGAAGTCGGGGGTCGCCACCGCGTTCTCGATGCCGAACCACACGCTCATCTTCGTCTCGCCGGCGAAGATCCGGTTGCGGAAGATCTCGCGCTGCTGGGGGCGGGAATAGAGCTTCACGCCCGCGCGCATCCACGAATCGTGGACGAGCTCGAGCACGTCGACCTGCTCGACATCCTCGCCCGCGGTCTCGACGACGATCTCGAGCGGGCGGCCGTCCGGCATCATGCGCACGCCGCGCGAATCGCGCGCCGTCAGGCCGATCTCGTCGAGCAGCCGGTTGGCCTCGCGCAGGTCGAAGCGGTGCCAGGCGTTGCGGTAGGCCGCGTCGTAGATCGGGCTGCCGGGCAGCACCGTGTTGGCCCCTTCGATCGCGAGGCCGAAATAGACGACCTGGTTCACTTCCTTGCGGTCGATGGCCAGCGACAGCGCGCGCCGGAAGCGCAGGTCGCGCATCAACGCGCGCCAGCCCGGATCGTTGACGTTGAGATTGGGGTAGAGGGCGATCTGCGCGCCCTTGGCCGTGTCCCACAGCACGGTCTCGAACTCGTTGCGCTTGCCCGCCTGGCGCAGGAACGTGTAGTTCGCGAAGGTGAGGCCGCGCGCCTGCAGGTCGGCTTCGCCCGAGCCGGTCTTCGCCGACAGGATCTTGCCGTCGGCGACGTTCAGGATGACGCGGTCGATATAGGGCAGCTGGCGACCCTCGGCGTCGACGCGGTGATAATAGGGGTTGCGCTCGAACACGAAGCGCTCGGACGGTGCGCGCGTGCGCACGACCCACGGATCGAGCGTGGGCAGGTCCGGATTGTCGTTGCGGTTCAGGTTGTCGAGCCGGTTGTGGAGCTGCGCCCAGTTGCGCGCGTTGGCCCGCCGGGCGGCCTGTACGAGCACCTCGCGGTCGGCGTAGCGCGCGTGGAATCCCTTCATGTAGTGCGAGGGCCGGTAGATCACGAGCGGTGCCGGTCCCGCGATCGCCGGCAGGAAAGACGGGTTGGGCGCGTCCCACGCGTAGCGCACCGTGTGCGCGTCGGGGAAGCTCACCTGCGGCGGCTTGCCGTCGACGATGAGCGTCTTGGGCGGGCCGCCGGGCGACAGGTCCTTGCTGTTGGCGACGTCCTCCCAGTAGTAGCGGAAATCCTCGGACGAGAAGGGCCGGCCGTCCGACCAGCGATGGCCCGGGCGCAGACGCAGCGTGAAGACCCGGTCGCCCGCATTCTCGACCGACAGGAGGATGTCGGGGCGCAGCTTGAGATCGGCGTCGAAGCCGACGAGCCGCGAATAGCCGAAGACCGACATCATCCGCACGTCCTGCGCGCGGCCGACGAGCGTGCGCAGCTCGCCGCCATGGCGCCCCGGCACCCAGTCGGCGCGCTTGGGCGCCAGCACCAGCGGCTCGGCCGGCAGGCGCTTGTCCACCGGCGGGAAGCGGCCGGCGGCGACGTCGGCCTCCATCCAGGGCGTTTCCTTATAGGGCGCTGCCGCCGCGAGCGTGGCCGCACAGGCGAAAGCGAGGATCGAGAGGATCCGGAAAGAAGCGTTCATGCGAGCTCCCGCGGGCGCGCGCACGCGCGCAAAGTCGATGGTGTCGTGCCGATTGCGGCACGCACATAGTGTCCTTGGCCCAGATCGATGAAGCCGACATCGGCGACGCCGTCGATCGTGAAGGGGGCGGGCCAGGCACTCGGGATCGAGGCGCGGCCTTCCATGAGTGCGGTGAGATCGAGCGGGCGGTCGATGTCGGGCTCGGGGACCGCCGCGAGCAGGGCCTGCGTATAGGGATGGATCGGCGCCTTGAAGAGCGCTTCGCGCGGGGCGACCTCGACCAGGCGGCCCGCGCACATCACCGCGATGCGGTCGGCCATGTAGTCGACGACCGCGAGATTGTGGCTGACGAACACGTAGGTGAGGCCGAGCGCCTTCTTGAGGTCCTTGAGCAGGTTCAGCACCTGCGCCTGGATCGACACGTCGAGGGCGGAGACCGGCTCGTCGAGCAGCAGCAGTTCGGGGCCCAGTGCCAGGGCGCGCGCGATGCCGATGCGCTGGCGCTGGCCGCCGGAGAACGAGTGCGGATAGCGGTTGAGCGCCCGGTCGTCGAGGCCGACCACGCGCATCAGTTCGCTGACAGTGGCACGGCGCGAAGCGGCATCGCCGACCGCATGGATGACCAGCGGTTCTGAGACGAT
This sequence comes from Tagaea sp., assembly GCA_965279525.1. Lineage (GTDB taxonomy): Bacteria > Pseudomonadota > Alphaproteobacteria > CACIAM-22H2 > CACIAM-22H2 > Tagaea. Next base: position 1,271,045 of record CBDIIB010000005.1, read on the forward strand.
GTCGAAGACGGTCATGCGCGGATTGAGCGAACCGAAGGGGTCCTGGAACACGAACTGGACCTGCCGGCGATAGGCGAAAAGATCGTCGCCCTCCAGCGTGTGCACGTCGCGCCCTTCGAACACGACCTTGCCGGAATCGGGCGTCAGCGCACGCATCACCATCTTCGACACGGTCGTCTTGCCGCATCCGGATTCGCCGACAAGCCCCAGGCACTCGCCGCGGAACACGTCGAAACTGACGTCGTCGACCGCCAGCACCGACTGCGGCTTGCCCGCACCCAGAAAGCCCGACTTGCGGATCGTGTAGCTCTTGCTGAGGTTGCGCACCGAAAGCACCGGTGCGCGCCGGTCGATCGCTCCGGGTGCCGGCCCCTTGTTGGCGACGCGCGCGTTGGAGATGTCGGTTCCCTTGCGCATCATCGAACCGATGTCGGTCTTGATCTCGCGCAACGGGACCAGCTTCTCGCCCGGCTTCATGTCGAAGCGCGGGACTGCGTGCAGCAGCGCCTTCAGGTAGGGATGCTCGGGCTTGCGGAAGATGTCCTCGCGTGTGCCCGATTCCATCACGCGGCCGCGATACATGACGACGACCTCGTCGGCCATGTTGGCGACGACGCCCAGATCGTGCGTGATCAGCAGGATCGCCATGCCCAGATCCTGCTGCAGGTCCTTCAGCAGCTTCAGGATCTGCGCCTGGATCGTCACGTCGAGTGCTGTCGTCGGCTCGTCGGCGATCAGCAGGGCCGGCCGGCACACCAGCGCCATCGCGATCATCGCGCGCTGGCGAAGTCCGCCCGACAACTCGAAGGGATAGGTGAGCAGCGCCTTCGCCGGGTTGGGGAAGCCCACGCGGCGCAGCATGTCCTCGGCAAGCTCGAGGGCGACCTTCGGGTCGTTCGACTGGTGCAGGCGCACGGCCTCGGAAATCTGGTCGCCGACCGTGTGCAGCGGCGACAGCGAGGTCATCGGTTCCTGGAAGATGATCGAGATGCGCCCGCCGCGCAGCTTGCGGAACTCCGCCCCGTCGGGATCGAGCTTCGCAAGATCGATCTCCTGCCCGCGGTCGCGGAACAGCATCGAGCCGCGGCTGATCCGGCCGACCTTGGGCAGGATGCCGAGTGCCGACTGGCTGATCACGGTCTTGCCCGACCCGGATTCGCCGACGATGGCGACCGTGGTGCCGGGCCTTACGCGGAAATCGACGCCGTCGACCGCCTTCACGTGCGTGTTGTGCACGCGGAAATCGATCGCAAGGTCGCGGACCTCGAGCAGGTTCATGCCGTTTCCCCGGCAAGACGGATGCCGAGCGACGCGAGGTTGGCGCGCGTCGAGGCGTCGAGGTCGAGGCCCTTTGCCTGGGCGGCCGCCGCACAGCGCGCGGCGAACGCGGGGAAATCCTCCGCGCCCGAATCCGCCTGCGCCTTCGCGCCGTTGCCGCGTAGCGTCAGTTGCATCCAGCCCCCCGTGCGGTCGCGGCCCGTCGCGTAGAAGGCGAGCTTCAGCGAAACCAGCTCCGTCCACGGCAGACTAGCCCGCCCGCTGCCTGAAATCGAGAGACCCTTGTCGTCCCATTCGATGACGGTCCGGGCACGTTTCCAGGTGCGGAATGCGAAAACGGCGAACAGGGCGGCAAGCGGCAGCAGCAGCCAGTGGGCGTAGCTCCACTGGCCGATCGCAAGGGCCGGCCCGAGCGTGAAGACAAGGCCGACCGCCGCGCGCGCATAGTCGCCGTAGATCGCGCGGCCGGGATAGACAAGCCGGTTCATGCCGATGCCGCGAAGACGTCGAGTGGATCGAGTGCCTTGGCCGCGCGATGCGCCTTGAGGCGGGCGAAAAGCGCGCCGAGGAACTTCCATGCGCCTTCGTCGTGGGCAAGATGGTGGCTCAGCACGCCGGTCGCCTCGTCGGGATCGGCCGTCCGGTCGAGCCGCGCCTTCAGGTGCGCCACCACGGCACCCAGGGCGAGACCTTCGCCGAGGAAGGCGCGCGTGTTCCAGTCCATGATGTCGGCGTGCGTGTTCGTCTGCGCGATACCGGCGGGCACGTTCTTGCGCGCACCATATGTCGACAGCGCGCGGATCCCGGCGCCGCGCAGGCCGGCCGCGACGGCGGGGGCGATGCGGTTGTGCGGCGGGACCAGCAGCGTCATCGCCTGCGGAAAGAGCTGTGTGAGCCGCATCCAGCCGCGCGCCAGTTCGCCCAGCACCAGCGCCGTCGGCCGGTGGGCGCCCAGTTCGGCCTTCGATTCGCCCGGCGGGGCATGGTTCCAGTGGTTCCAGCCATGCAGGCACACGCGCGCCAGCTTCGCGTCCGCAAGGTGCTTCGTCAGCTCGGGCTTCGCGCGGGCCGGGATCACGGCCAGGACCAGCGGCACGTCGGGGGCAAGCGTCAGCAGCCGGTCGAGTGCGGGTGTCGGCTCCGTCGCGTCGTCGTCGCGCCACCACCACGTCGCCGTCCGGCCGGCGGCGGCATAGGCATCGAGCGTGCGGTCGAGATCGGCCCAGTCGGCCGGCGGCGGGATCATAGCCATCGTGTCAGGAGTTTGGCCGTTTGCCGGGCTCCATCGCAAGCGATCCGATGCGCCGGCGGAACCGGGGCGGCGTCGATCGCGGCCGAAAGCGACTCGACCGAAAGATCGGATTCCGGGCAGACGGCCGCCCAGCCGCGCCGCGCGAAGGCATCGGCCCGGATCTTCTGCTCGCGCTCGCGGCCTTGCGCGAACGGCACGAGCACGGCCCGGCAGCCGGCCCGCAGCAGATCGACGCAGGTGTTGTAGCCGGCCTGGCTGACCGAGACGCGGGCGTTCGCCAGCAGGTCGGGAAAGTCGCGCGCGTTGGGCTCGACGACGATGTGCGGATTGCCGGCGTGCACGTCGGCGGCGCCTTCGCCGGTCCGGATGCGCCAGCGTTCGCCCGCATGCGCGCGCCGGTCGGCAAGCGCCAGCGCCGTCGCGATCAGCCGCGAGCCCGCAGCACCGCCGCCGACCGAAACGACGATCTCGTCGCGCGCGGCGGCGGGCACGCCCGGATCGCCGGCCACGTAGCCGGTATAGTGCAGCCGGTCGCCGAGGCTGGCGCATTCGGGCCAGCTGTCGGCAAGGGCGAGCAGGGCCGCATCGCCGTGCACGAGGATGGCGTCGAAGCGCCGTGCTGATTCGACGCGCGCCTCGGCCCGGGGCGAAGCGGGCCGCTGCAGCACGTCGCGCACCGAACACAGGCGCGCGATTTGCGCCGCACGCGCCAGCAGCGGCTCGAGCTCGAAGCGCAGCATCGAGCGGCCGAACGGATAGAGCTCGACGATCAGCAGGTCGGGCCGGACGGAATCGAACAGCGTCAGCGTCGCGTCGAGACGCCGCGCGCGCCAGCGCTCGTCGATCGCGTGCCCGTCGGCATCGACGAGCGTGGCGAATGTCGCGTCGGTCGCGCGCAACGCCGGCAGCTGCACGCATCGTGCACCGCCCGCGGCAAGATCGAGCGGCATGCCGCCGGTCGCCAGCGTCACGGCGTGGCCGGCGTCGGCGCAAGCGGCCGCGACCGATGCCATGCGTCGCGCATGGCCCGTCCCCAGCAGATGCTGGACATGGATCAGGATTTTCGCCATCGCCGCTTCAGCGCGAGGTTGAGGGATTCGACCGTCGGCTTGCCGTCGGCGGCGAGTGCAAACACATGCAGCGCGTAGAGATCGAGCTTGTCCGGCGGATCGCCGGTCATGTCCCAGCCGCGTGCGGCGGCGTAAACCGTGCGGAACACGCCGCGATGGGTCACGCACAGCGTGGAGCGGCCGGATGCCGCGACCTCGGCCAGCAGCGGCAGCACGCGCGCCTGCACCATGCGCGGCGATTCCCCGTGCGGCGGCGTGAAGTCGAGCCCGCGCGCCTCGTTCGCCGCGAATGCCTCGCCCTGTTCGGCGCGCAGCTGCTCGATCATGCGGCCTTCATAGGCGCCCCAGTCCATCTCGACCAGGCGCGGATCGACCTCGGCCGACAGGCCGAGCGCTTCGGCCGTCTGCCGGCAACGCTGCAAGGGCGAGCACAGCACGCGCCAGTCGGCGAACTCGCGGGGCACACGCCGCGCTTTCAGGAAGGCGAGCGAGCGTGGCGCGATCTCGATGTCCGCACGCCCCTGCAGGCGCTTGGCCGCGTTCCACGCGGTCGGACCGTGGCGCATGAAGGCGATGTACGTGGTCATCGACGCCTGGCCCTGCAACCGGCCAGCACGGCATCGATCCGGGCAGCGGCCCCGGCAAGGTCGTGCGTGGCCGCCACCTTCGCGGCGGCGTTTCGGCCGAAACGCGCGCGAAGCCCGGGATCGTCCAGCAATCCGCGGACCGCGACGGCGAAGGCACCGGCATCGCCGGCGGGAACGAGCCGGCCGGTCGCACCATCGTCCACGATTGCGGCCACGCCCGGTCCCGCACCCGCGACGACGGGCAAGCCGCTTGCCTGCGCTTCGAGGATCGCCATGCCGTAGGCCTCGTTGATCGCCGGCCAGACGAACAGGTCGCTTGCCGCCATCAGGCCTTCGAGCGAGGCCTCGTCGAGCTGGCCCGCCTGCACGACGCGCGGACCGAGTGGAGCGAACGCCGCGGCCACTTGCGCGCGCGCCGGTCCGTCGCCAACGGTGACGAGCTGCCAGTCGTCACCGCCGAGCCGGTCGAGTGCCTGGGCGAGCACCTCGTACGAACGCAGCTTGTCGCCGGCGCGTTGCATGGCGACGGCCAGCAGCCACGGCCGGGCGGCGTCGATCTTGAGCCGGCGGGCCCACGCGTCGCGATGCATGTCGCGCGCGCCGGCGGCGGCGGCATAGGGTCGGGCGTCGAGGAACGGCGGCAGGAGTGCGCGCGTTGCCGCAGGCGAAAGATGCGCCTCGAGAGCCGGGGCATCGCCCGGATTGAGCGAGACGACGCCATCGGCGCGTGCCAGTGCCGCCAGCACGGCGCGATGTCCGGGATCCCACGTGCCGCCGGCGCGCTTCATCGCGACCGACGCCTCGACGACGACATAGGGAATGCCCAGTGCTTGCGCGACGGCCGGCCCGAGATGGTCGGGCGCCTTGTAATAGAGGTGATAGGTGAGCCAGAGATCGGGCCGCTGGTGCGCCGGGCCGGATCGCCAGCGCCGGACGAGGCGCCCGGCCAGATAGCCGCCGATCTTCGCCAGCCGCGACTGGCGTGCGGAATCGCCCGTGCCGTCGCGGCTGCGCAGGGTACCGGCCCATTCCACGTCGTGGCCGGAGAGCCTCAGGGCCGCATCGAGCAGCCGCGCCACGCGCCGGTCGCCGGAGGGCACCGGATGGTCGGGCGGCTTCAGCGGGGCATAGGCGGCGATACGCATGCGTCGAGCAAGTCGTACAGCGTCTCCAATCCGCGCGCGAAGGGAAAGTCGCGCCGCACGCGGTCGTTGGCGGCCGTGCCGAGGGCCATCCGCCGCGCCGGATCGCCAAGCAGCCCGTCGATCGCCGCGGCCAGGGCCGGAACATCGCCCGGCGGAACGAGCACGCCGCTTGCGGGGCCGACCAGTTCGGGGATCGCGGCGATATCGGTCGCGACAAGCGCCAGCCCCTGGCTTGCCGCTTCCATCAGCACGTTGGGCAGGCCGTCGCGGTCGCCGTCGGCGGCGATGCGGCTTGCGAGCACGAACAGGTCGGCGCTTCGCAAGGTCGCCAGCACGTCGGCCTGGTCGCGTGCACCCCGCCACTCGATCCGGTCGGCAATGCCGGCGGCCCGCGCCTGCGCGTCCAGTGCCGCCTTGAGCGGTCCGCCGCCGACATGCACGAAGCGCCACGCACGCGATGTGCCGACGCGCGCAAGTGCCGCGATCAGTTCGTCGTAGCCCTTCTTGGCGACGAGCCGGCCGACCGACACGATGACGACCGGATCGCGCGGATCGCGCCCGTCGCGCGCGGGCCGCGCGGGCGGATCGGGCCAGCGCGCGAAATCCAGCCCGTGATAGACGAGCCGTACCTTGCCGGGGCCGAGCGCTTCGAGATGGTCGAAGCCCGCTTTCGTGCAGGTCGTGCACCACGCCATCGCGGCGAGCTTCTCGCGCTTCTCCCAGTCGGGCGTGGTCCAGATGTCCTTGGCGTGCGCCGAAGCCGACCAGCCAAGCCCGCAAATGGAAGCCGCGTAGCGCGCGACCGATCCCGGCGTATGGATGAAGTGGGCGTAGAGATGTGCCGTCTGCGGCCCCATCTCGGCCGCCAGCACGCACGCCTGACCGAAGCGCCGGCCGCGGTTGGGTGTGGGATCGCGCCGCCAATCCGAAAGGAAGGTCGCGCGCGCGGCCGGGTAGCCGGGCAGGCGGCGTGCGCGCCACCAGCCCGCGAGCACGCGCAGCGGCTCGCGCCACAGATACTCGGGCAGGTAATTGACCTTGGCTTTGAGCGCACCGGCAAGGGCATGCCGGTGCGTGTCGGTCGGATGGCGCAGCGACCAGAGCTCGAGTGCGAGCCCGCGTTCCTCGAGCCCGACAAGCTCCTGCGCGATGAAGGTCTCGGACAGGCGGGGCCAGCCTTTGACGATTACGGCAAGGCGGGTCAAGCTTACGTCTCCCGATTCGCGCTCCGGATGCGCCTTCGTCAGGCGGCACCCATCAGGCCCGGTGTCAGCACGCTGTCGGACAGCACCGGATAGCGCCTCGATTCGAAGAGCTGATAGTGCCACCATTCGCGCCGATAGAAATCCCAGCCGGCCGCCGACATGAGCCCGAGCAGCATGTGCCGGTTTCGCTGCGCCTCGACGCCCACTTCGGTGCTGCCGTGATACGACAGCTCGGTGAAGGCGTCGAACTCGGTGCCCATGTCGAGTTCGGCGCCGCTCGCCGCATCGACGAGCGTGAGATCGACGGCCACGCCGCGCGAATGGGGCGAGCCGCGCCGCGGATCGGCGACGAAGTCGGGATCGGGGTTGAAATCCCACAGCTTCCACTGCGCTTCGGACGGGCGGAACGCGTCGAAGATCTTGAAGCGCAGCCCGAGCGCCGCGGCAAGCTCGATCGCACGCGCCATATGGCGCGCGGCGTCGACATGCAGGAACGCCTCGGCGCGCGCATAGACCGGTTTTCCCGTGAAGTTGGCGGGTGTCGCGTAGCGCAGATCGATCGCGACTTCGTAGTCCGGCGGGGCAATGGCGACGAGCGTCATGGGGCCTGTTTAGCATGAATATTCTCGCCTTCGACACCGCCTTTGCCGCCGTTTCGGCGTGCGTGGCCCGCGACGGCGAGGTGCTTGCCTGGCGACGCGTCGAGATGGCGCGCGGCCATGCCGAAGTGCTGCTGCCGATGATCGGCGACGTGCTCGCCGAGGCCGGGCTCGAGGCGCAAGGCCTCGCCCGCATCGCCACGACGCTGGGACCCGGCCACTTCACGGGCCTGCGCGCCGGGCTTGCGGCCGCCCAGGGGCTGGGTCTCGCCACGGGTGCGGCACTGGTCGGCATCACGAGCTTTGCCGCCGTCGCGGCCGGCCTCGAACCCCTGCTTGCGGGCGAACGGCGGCTCGTCGTGCTCGATTCCAAGCGCGCCGAGGCGTTCGTGGCGCTCGACGACGAAGCGCCGTTCGCCGCATCCCCGGCTGGCTTTGCACCGGCGGGCGACGCGTTCCTCGTTGCCGGCGATCGCGCGGCCGAGTTCGCGGCAGCACTGGCCAGTGCCGGCAAGCAGGCGCGCGTTGCCGAAGGGCCGGCACTCCCCGACGCGCGCGTCCTTGCGCGCCTCGCACGCACGGCCGAACCGGTCGGCCGGCTGGTGCCGCTCTATATCCACCCGCCCGCGACGACGACGCCCAAGCGGCCATGATCGAGATCCATCCGGTCGACCGGGCCTATGCCGAACTCCTGTCCGCCCTGCATCGCGAGACGTTCGCCGATGGCTGGTCCGTCGACGCGATGGGCGAGGTGCTGCGCTCGCCCGGCGTATTCGCGCTTCTTGCCTTGGTCGACGGCGTGCCGGCGGGTTTTGCACTCGGCCGGCTCGCGGCCGACGAGGCGGAGCTGCTCACGATCGGCACGCTTGCCAATGCACGACGCCTTGGCATCGGGCGCGCACTCGTCGTGGCGGTCGCAGCGTGCGTGCCGCGTGCGCGGGCACTCTTTCTCGAAGTCGGCGAGGACAATCCGGCCGCGCGTGCGCTCTATGCCGGGCTCGGGTTCGCGCTGGTCGGGCGACGTGCCGATTACTATCAGCGCGGGGCCGGTTCGCGGGTCGCGGCGCTGACAATGTCGGCAATACCTGCTAATATAGTTAAGTAAAATTTTCTTACAGCTACTGCCCTTATTCCCACTTGCCGAGTAATCGCGATCTTTCTATACACCCGGCGTTACCGCCGGATCCGGCGCTATTTCCCGAGGAACACGAAAATGTCTGAATTCAAGTCCAATGATGTTCTTGCGTTGACCGCGAATATTGTCGCTGCCCATGTCTCGAAGAATTCGCTGCCGACGGATGAACTGCCGGGCCTGATCCGCCAAGTCTACCAGACGCTGTCGACCGTCGGGACCACGGCGGCGCCGGTCGAGCGGCCGCAACCGGCCGTGCCGATCAAGCGCTCGGTGACCAACGACTTCATCGTCTGTCTGGAGGACGGCAAGAAACTGAAGATGCTCAAGCGACACCTGAAGGCCGCCTACAACATGTCGCCCGAGCAGTACCGCGAACGCTGGGGTCTGGCGCCGGACTATCCGATGGTGGCGCCGAACTACGCCAAGAAGCGCAGCCAGCTGGCGCGCGATCTGGGTCTGGGCACCAAGTCCAAGCGCCGTCGCGGCAGCGACTGACGGTTTCGGGGTGCTGACGGAGTCGGGAAAACCGCACTGGTCCCGTCATCGCACCGCAATATAATGCGCGTACACCGTTCCGATCGGTCCGCGGGGTCGATTCGCATGTGGCGAGTCGGGTTCCGGGTACGGGGAGAGCGGTCGACATGCCGGAAGGATCAAGGAGCACGATGTCGATGCCGCAGCGAATCGAACAGCTTTGCGTCGAGAAGGGCCTGAAGATGACCGGCCAGCGCCGGGTCATCGCACGGGTCCTTTCCGAAGCGATGGACCATCCGGATGTCGAGCAGGTCTATCGGCGTGCGGCAGCGATCGATCCGCGCATTTCGATCGCGACGGTCTACCGGACCGTCAAGCTGTTCGAGGAGGCGAACATCCTCGCCCGACTCGATTTCGGCGACGGGCGCGCACGCTACGAAGAAGCGCCCGAAGAGCATCACGATCACCTGATCGACGTGAAGAGCGGCACGGTGATCGAATTCCACAACGAAGAAATCGAACGCCTCCAGCGCGAGGTGGCCCGTCGGCTCGGCTACGAGCTTGTCGGCCACCGCCTCGAACTGTTCGGCGTTCCGCTTGGTGCCCGCGAGTCCGATCCTCCAGACAAGAAGGAACGATCGCAATGAACGCTCAGGCACTTCCCAAGACGCAGGCCCAGGATCTCCTGGGCTTCGGCGATGCCCTGCGCTCCGGCAATCTCGAGGTGCGCCTGGCGCGCGACGCCGCCGACATCGATGCGGCCCAGGCGCTGCGCTACCGGGTGTTCTACGACGAACTCGGCGCCCGCCCGTCGGCCGCCGCGAGTGCCACGCGCCGCGACGCGGACCGGTTCGACGCCTATTGCGACCACCTGCTCGTCATCGACCATGCGAAGGGCGAAGGGCCGGATTCGATCGTCGGAACCTACAGGCTGCTGCGCCGGTCGGTCGCCGAGCGCCATGACGGATTCTATACCGCGACGGAATTCGATATCGCCCGCCTGCTTGCCATACCGGGCGAGCATCTCGAGCTTGGCCGGTCGTGCGTGGACGCCGAGCACCGCAATCGCCCGACGATGCAGCTCCTGTGGAAGGGCATCGCGGCCTATGTCTTCGCCCACGACATCAAGCTGATGTTCGGCTGCGCCAGCCTGCCGGGCACCGATGCGGCGGCACACGCGGCAGCGCTTTCCTACCTGCATCACAACCATCTGGCGCCTGAAAACCTGCGTGTGCGCGCCCTGCCGGAACATTGCGTGGCGATGGACATCCTGCCCGCGGGTGCGGGCGGCCACGAGGACGCGATCCGGGCCTTCGACGCGCGGACCGCGATCGCGGCCCTGCCGCCGCTGATCAAGGGCTATCTGCGCCTCGGCGGGTTCGTCGGCGAAGGTGCGGTAATCGACCGCGAGTTCAACACCATCGACGTCTGCATCCTCGTCGTCACCGACAGCGTGACGGACAAGTACTTCAAGCACTACAGCCGCCAGGTCGGCGGCACGACGACGGACTAGGCGCGTTGGGCGACATCGGGTCGAGTGCGCTGGCTTTCGTCCGTGCCTGCCTCTACGTGGGCCTGACGTTGCCGTTGATGCCGGTGCAGGCCCTGCTCGTCGCCCTCGACCTGCCGGCGGCGCGCGCTTTGCCGCGCTGGTATCATGCGCGCTGTGCGGCCCTGTTCGGCCTCGAGATCCGCGTGACGGGCGCGCCGGCCGCCGCGTCGCCCACGCTGTTCGTCGCCAACCATGTCAGCTATCTCGACATCGTCGTGCTCTCCGCACTTGCCGAGGTCAGCTTCGTCGCCAAGACCGAGATCGCGGGCTGGCCGTTTTTCGGCTGGCTTGCCAAGTTGCAGCGCACGGTCTTCGTCGCAAGACGCGCGCGCGCGGTCGGCCGCGAGGCCGACGCGCTCCAGCAGCGCCTGGCGGGCGGCGGCAACATCGTGCTGTTCGCCGAAGGGACCACCGGCGACGGCAACCGCGCGCAGCGCTTCAAGAGCGCGCTCTTTGCCGCGGCCGAGCCTGCCGCCGGCGGCCCGCCGGTCGCCGTCCAGCCGGTCACGATCGCCTATACGCGGCTCGACGGCATGCCGCTGTGCCGGGCCCTGCGGCCGGCCGTGGCGTGGTATGGCGACATGGAGCTGCTGCCGCATCTGTGGGCCTTCATCGGTCTCGGACGGATCGGGGTCGAGGTGATCTTCCACGCGCCGACGTCGCTGGCAGCGGCAGGGTCCCGCAAGCATCTGGCGCAGCACTGCGAACGCGTGATCGGCCATTCGCTGGCCGCGGCCAATGCCGGGCGCGAAACGCCGTCCGTGCCGGCCCTCGAGGCCCCTGGCGGGGGCGGCTTGAAGCTCGCGGGGCCGGGGTGATAGATTCCACCATGGGTCGCCGAACCGCGTGAAGAAACTCCACATCAAGACTTACGGCTGCCAGATGAACGTCTACGACTCCGCCCGCATGGCGGATGTCCTGGCGCCGCTGGGCTATGCGCCGGTCGACATGCCCGAAGGCGCCGACCTCGTCATTCTCAACACGTGCCATATCCGCGAGAAGGCCTCCGAAAAGGTGTTCTCCGAGCTTGGCCGGCTGCGCCCGCTCAAGGAGCGCGACGGTACGATGCTGGCGGTGGCCGGCTGCGTGGCGCAGGCCGAGGGTGCCGAAATCCTCGCGCGCGCCCCCTATGTCGACGTGGTGCTCGGCCCCCAGGCCTATCACCGGCTGCCCGAACTGATCGCGCGCGCGGCGCGGGGTACCGGTACGGCCCTCGATACGGATTTTCCCGTCGACGTGAAGTTCGACCACCTGCCGTCGCCCTCGTCCAACCAGGGACCGGCGGCGTTCCTGACCGTGCAGGAAGGCTGCGACAAGTTCTGCACCTTCTGCGTCGTGCCCTATACCCGCGGCGCCGAATATTCGCGGCCGGCCGACGCGATCGAGCGCGAGGCGCGCACGCTCGTGGAAGGGGGTGCACGCGAGATCACGCTGCTCGGCCAGAACGTCAACGCCTGGCACGGCCGCGACGGCGAAGACCTCGGCAGTCTTGTGCGCCGGCTGGCACGCCTCGAAGGGCTCGAACGGCTGCGTTACACGACCTCCCATCCGCGCGACATGAATGACGGCCTGATCGAAGCGCATGCCGAGGAACCCAAGCTGATGCCGTTCCTGCACCTGCCCGTGCAGTCCGGCTCCGACACGGTGCTCGACGCGATGAACCGCGGCCATACCGTCGATCGGTTCCTCGACATCGTCGCGCGGCTGCGTGCGGCGCGGCGCGACCTCGCATTCTCGAGCGATTTCATCGTCGGGTTCCCGGGCGAGAGCGACGCCGACTTCGCGCGCACGCTCGATCTCGTGCGCGAAGTGAAGTTCGCGCAAGCCTATTCCTTCAAGTATTCCCCGCGCCCCGGCACGCCCGCCGCCCTCATCGAGCGCCAGGTTCCCGAGCCGGTCAAGGACGCGCGCCTGGCCGAACTTCAGGCACTGCTGAAGATCCAGCAGGACGAGTTCAACGCGGCCACGCTCGGCCGGACCGTTCCGGTCCTCTACGAGCGCGCGGGCCGCAATGCCGGCCAGCTCGTCGGCAAGACGCCCTGGCTTCAGGCCGTGCATGCGCTGGCACCCGCCGGTTTCGCCGGCCGGGTCCTTGCAACGAAGATCACGACGCTCGCGCCCAACTCGCTGTCGGGGACGATCGTCGATTCGCAACTCGACGGCGGCGAAAGGCGGTCGGCTTGAGCGGTCCCATCCTCCTGGCCTTCGACGACACCACGCTTCTGTCCCCGCTCTACGGCGAGCACGACAGGCATCTTGCGCGCATCGAGCAGCTGCTCGGCGTCAACATCGCCTCGCGGGGCAACCAGGTCCGGATCCAGGGGCCGCATTCGGCCGCCGAGTCGGCGCGCGACGCGCTGACCTCGCTCTACGGGAAACTGCGCAAGGGCATGACCGTCGATCTTGGCGAAGTGGAGGCGGCCGTGCGTCTTTGCACGCCGGCGACCGGCGAGACCGGGCTCGACCTGTTCGGCGCCGAGGATCTCGCGATCACGACGCGCAAGCGTCGCGTGGCGCCCCGCACGGCGAACCAGGGCGCCTATCTGAAGGCGCTCAAGACCAACGAGCTCGTCTTCGGCATCGGCCCGGCGGGTACGGGCAAGACGTACCTTGCCGTCGCGATGGCGGTCGATGCGCTCACCTCGGGCAAGGTCGACCGCATCATCCTGTCGCGTCCGGCGGTCGAGGCGGGCGAGCGGCTCGGCTTCCTGCCCGGAGACCTTCGCGAGAAGGTCGATCCCTATCTGCGCCCGCTCTACGACGCGCTCTACGACATGCTGCCGGGCGAACAGGTGACCAAGCGCCTCGCCACCGGCGAGATCGAGATCGCCCCGCTTGCCTTCATGCGCGGGCGCACGCTTGCCAACGCCTTCGCCATCCTCGACGAGGCGCAGAACACCACGCCCATGCAGATGAAGATGTTTCTCACGCGCCTGGGCGAGGGCAGCCGCATGGTCGTGACGGGCGATCTCAGCCAGATCGATCTGCCGGCGGGCACGCGCTCGGGCCTTGCCGACGCGCTGGAAGCGCTCGACGGCGTGCGGGGCATCGGGCTCGTGCGCTTCAACAGCGTGGACGTCGTGCGCCATCCGCTCGTCGCCAAGATCGTCGACGCCTACGACGCGCGCGACGGTGCGGGCGTGGACAAGCGCCGGCCATGAACGCGAACATCCGCGTCGACATCCTCGATCCGCGCTGGCGCCGCCGCCTGCATCAGGCCGAAGCGCTGGTACGCGGCGGTGCACGCGCCGCCCTCGACGGCCGTCGCGACGCCGGCACGGTGACGTTCGCTCTGGGCGACGACGCCCTGCTGCGCCAGCTCAACCGCGACTTCCGCGGCAAGGACAAGCCGACAAACGTGCTGTCGTTCCCGGGCGATGAAGCCGGCGCTCTGGGCGACGTGGCGCTGGCCTTCGAGACCTGCGCGCGAGAAGCGCGAGCACAGCGCAAGGACCTTGGCGCACACGTGCGCCATCTGGTCGTGCACGGGACGCTGCATCTGCTGGGCTACGACCACGAGACGGACGCCGACGCCTTCGCCATGGAGGCGCGCGAACGACGCGTGCTGCGCCGGCTGGGCGTTGCGGATCCCTATCGCGTGCGGGGGGCGGCATGAACGATTCGGACACCACTTTCACCGACAAGCTGCGCGGGCGCCTGCGCGACATGCTGCGGCCGAAGGGCCGGGCGGCCGAAGAGCAGCTTCGCGACACCATCGAGGAGATCATCGAAGAAGGCGAAGCGCCCGCCGAACCGATGGGTGCGGCCGAGCGCGCGATCCTCGCCAACGTGCTGCGGCTGCGCGAGGTGTCGGCTGCCGACGTGATGGTGCCGCGCGCCGACATCGTGGCGGTGGACCAGGGGATCGGGCTCGAGGCGCTGGTCGCGTTTCTCGTGCGCGAGGCCCACAGCCGGGTCCCCGTCTACCGCGATACGCTCGACGAGGTGCAGGGCTTCGTCCACGTCAAGGACGTGCTGCGCATCCAGCAGTCGGGTACCCCCTTCAAGATCGCCGACATCCTGCGCCGCGTGCTGTTCGTGGCCCCGTCGATGCGCGTGCTCGACCTGCTGCTCGAGATGCGCAAGAGCCGCACGCACCTCGCCCTCGTCGTGGACGAGTACGGCGGCATCGACGGCCTCGTGACCATCGAGGACGTCGTCGAGGCGATCGTCGGCGACATCGAGGACGAGCACGACGTCGACGACCGGCCGCGCCTGCAGAAGCTGCCCGACGGCAGCTACCAGATCGACGCGCGCGTCCCGATCGAGGAGTTCGAGGCGCAGACCGGGATCTCGCTCGAGGACGCCGCCCGCGACGCCGACATCGACACGGTCGGCGGTGCGGTCGTGGCGCTGTCGGGCCGCGTGCCCGGCCGCGGCGAGATCGTCACGCATCCGGCAGGCTGCGAGTTCGAGGTGATCGACGCCGATCCGCGACGGCTCAAGAAGCTCCGGGCACGCCGGGTCGAACCGCGCCGCCCGTCCGACGATCCATCCGGCTAGGCATCCCGCGCGATGGGCCTTCCTGAAATCGCGGCGCATGTGCGTGCGCTGGCCGGCCGTCGTCGCGTCGCGGTCGCGATCCTGCTTGGTGCGGGTGCCGCACTTGCCCTTCCGCCGCTTCACCTGCTGCCGCTCGCGGTCGTCGGGTTCTCGGGTCTCGTCTGGCTGATCGAAGGTGCCGCCACGAGCGCGCGCCGGCCCGGACTGGCCGTTTTTCTCGTCGGCTGGTGGTTCGGCTTCGGGCATTTCTCGGTCGGGCTCTACTGGGTCGCCAACGCGTTGCTGATCGAATGGCAGCGCGTGGGGTGGATGATCCCGTTCGCGGTGTTCGGCCTGGCGGGCGTGCTTGGCGTGTTCGCCGGACTGGCGACGCTGGGCGTGCGCGCGAGCCGGTCGCGTGGCGTGACGGGCATCTGCGCGCTGGCCGTCGCCTGGGCGCTGGGGGAATGGCTGCGCGGACATGTGCTGACCGGATTTCCGTGGAACCTGACGGCGACGATGTGGGTCGAAAGCGCGCCCATGATCCAGGGGGCGGCCCTGTTCGGCGCGTACGGCCTGTCGGCGCTGAGCGTGCTGGTCTGCGCGCTGCCCGCGACCCTGGCGTCTTCCGACCGGCGCTTGCGCTGGCTGCCGACATCGGCAGCCGCCGTCCTGCTTGCGGCCGGCTGGGGTGCGGGAAGTTACCGGCTTGCCGGTGCGGGCAGCGAGAATGTCGCCGACGTGCGGCTGCGGCTGGTCCAGCCCAACGTGCCGCAGGCGCTGAAATGGGATCCCGACGCGCGCGAGGCGAACCTGCGCCGGATCATCGAACTCACGCGCGCACCGGGCTTCGAGACGCGGACCCACACGATCTGGTCGGAAACGGCGACCGCCTTTCCGATCTGGGGCGACAACGAGACGCTCGCCCGCCGGCGCGCGCAGGTCGCGGCCGCCGTTCCCCCGGGCGGGATGCTCGTCACCGGGGCACCGCGGTTCGAGCGTGCGGCCGACGGCACGCTAAGGGCATGGAACTCGCTGCATGCGATGGATGGCGACGGCGTCATCCACGCGACGTTCGACAAGTTCCATCTCGTGCCGTTCGGCGAATACGTGCCGTTCCGCGATTTCCTGCCGATCGACCGGATCGTGCCGGGCGGCATCGATTTCAGCGCCGGTCCGGGGCCGCAGCTCGTCGCGATCCGCGGCCTGCCGCTTGCCAGTCCGCTGATCTGCTACGAGGTCATCTTCCCTGGCCGGGTCGTTCCGGACGGCGGGCGCGCCGAGATGCTTCTCAACCTCACGAACGATTCCTGGTTCGGCCAGTCGGCAGGTCCCTACCAGCATTTCGCCGCCGCCCGTCTGCGTGCGGTCGAAGAGGGGCTCGCACTCGTGCGGTCGGCCGGCGGCGGGATCTCGGCCGTCGTCGATCCCTACGGGCGGACGCGCGCGGCGCTGGCGCTTGGCGACACCGGCGTGCTCGATGCCGACCTGCCGAGGTCGATTATGCCGACCCCGTTTGCACATCTTGGGAATGTAGCCCTGTTTCTCCTGCTATTGGCGATTGCGGCGATCGGCTTCATGGTTGCAAGGATTTCGAACCGTCGGACATAATATCGTATGTAGTCTTGCCGATCGCGGCTTCCCCAAGCGGCAGCGGTTCGATTACAACAAATCGGACAGGAACGCGTTTTCCGGATCGGATCATCCACCCCATGGCTGAAAAGCAAAGGGCCAACCCGCCGGGTCGCCGTGGACGACGGGGACGTGCATCTCCGGGCCCCAATCCCATCGATATCCATGTCGGCAAGCGGCTGCGAGAGCGGCGTACGATGCTGGGACTGTCCCAGCAGGAAATCGGCCAGCTTCTCGGCGTCACGTTCCAGCAGATCCAGAAGAATGAACGCGGCACCAACCGCATGTCCGCTTCCCGCCTTTTCGAAGCGGCCCGGGTCCTCGACACCAGCGTCCAGTTTTTCTTCGAGGAAATGCCGGCCGACGTGCTGTCGTACGGCCGCAAGCATGTCCATGGCGTTGCCGAGGGTCCGATCCCGGTTTACCGCGCCGATCCGATGGCGCGGCGCGAGACGATCGAGCTGGTGCGCGCCTATTACGAGATCCCGGAACGCAAGATCCGCCTCCAGATGGTCAACACGATCCGGGCCGTCGCGCGTGTCCACGGGGAGCCGGGCGGTACCGCGCGGCCGCGGCGCGGCCGGCCGCCCAAGCAGAAGTCCTAATTGGCGGCCTGAACCGTTCGATATTGACGGCAGGGGCGAACCTTGCCACAAGACCCCCCTCATTCGGGCCTGCCCCGGACGCCCCGAGGAATGGCGGACCGGGCAGGCGCGTTCAAAAAGGCCCACCGTCGGCGGCCGTCCCCGTTCCGCCCCCAGATGTCCCATTTTCGGAGGTAAGCCCATGCGCAAGGGCGAGTACGTCTTCACCAGCGAGTCCGTGTCCGAAGGCCACCCCGACAAGGTCTCCGACCGCATTTCCGACGCCGTCGTCGACGCGTTCCTCGGACTCGACCCGTATGCCCGCGTCGCCTGCGAGACGCTGGTGACGACCAACCGGATCGTCATCGCCGGCGAGGTCCGCCTCGATTCGCGCAAGTGCGGGCCGAAGGCCCCGATGCTCAAGGGCGGCAAGGTCAACGCCAAGGTCGTCGAAGCGCTCGCGCGCGGCGCCGTGCGCGAGATCGGCTACGAGCAGAAGGGCTTCCACTGGAAGAAGGCAAAGGTCGAAGTGCTGCTGCACGGCCAGTCGGCCGACATCGCGATGGGCGTCGACGCCAAGGGCAACAAGGACGAAGGCGCCGGCGACCAGGGCATCATGTTCGGCTACGCGACGAACGAGACCGAAGAGCTGATGCCGGCCCCGCTGCAGTATTCGCACAACATCCTGAAACTGATGGCCGAGGCGCGCCATTCGGGCAAGGAGAAGTATCTCGAGCCCGACGCGAAGAGCCAGGTCTCGCTGCGTTACGTCAACGGCAAGCCGGTCGAGGCGACCGCAATCGTCGTGTCGACGCAGCATTCGCCGAAGGTCGACCAGGACGACGTGCGCGAGATCGTGCGCCCCTACGTCCAGAAGGTGCTGCCCAAGGGCTGGCGCATTCCGGAGACCGAGTTCTACGTGAACCCGACCGGCAACTTCGTCATCGGCGGCCCGGACGGCGATTGCGGCCTCACGGGGCGCAAGATCATCGTCGACACCTACGGCGGTGCCTCGCCGCACGGCGGCGGCGCCTTCTCGGGCAAGGATCCGACGAAGGTCGACCGTTCGGCCGCCTATGTGGCTCGCTATCTCGCCAAGAACGTCGTCGCGGCCGGCCTTGCCGACCGCTGCACGATCCAGCTCTCCTACGCCATCGGCGTGGCGAAGCCCCTCTCGGTCTACGTCAACACCGACAACACCGGCCAGGCGGACGAGAACAAGCTCTCCAAGGTGCTGCAGGAGCTCGTGAACCTCACGCCGCGCGGCATCCGCGAGCATCTGGGCCTCAACCGCCCGATCTACCGCCGCACTTCCAGCTACGGCCATTTCGGCCGCAAGCCGGAGAAGGACGGCGGCTTCTCGTGGGAGCGTACGGATCTGGTCAAGGAACTGCGCTCGGCCTTCGGCGCGCGTTGAACGCGCCTTCGGACGAGACCGGAAATGGCGAGGCGCCGGGCGAACCCCGGCGCCTTCTCCATTCCTACGGCCGGCGGCGCGGCCGCAAGCTCAAGCCCAACCAGCAGACGCTGATCGAAGGCCGGCTTCCCGGCCTGTCGATCGCGCGGCCGGCACCGGGTGCAATGTTCGATATCCCGGCGCTGTTCGGCTTTCGCCCGCGCGCCCTCTGGCTCGAGATCGGCTTCGGCGGCGGCGAGCATCTTGCCCACCAGGCGGCGAACAATCCCGATGTGGCGCTGGTCGGCGCCGAGCCGTTCGTCAACGGGATGGTCTCCGCACTCCAGCACATCGAGGCGCGGGGCCTTGGCAATGTCCGCCTCTATCAGGGCGACGCGCGCGAGATCATGCCGGCCTTCGCCGACCGATCGCTGGAGAAACTCTTCGTGCTGCATCCCGATCCGTGGCCCAAGCAGCGCCACCACAAACGCCGGCTGATCCAGGCCGCGTTCCTCGACGAGGCGGCGCGTCTGCTGCTTCCCGGCGGCGAGCTGCGCCTTGCCACCGACGACGAGCCCTACCTGCTATGGATGCTCGAACGCGTGCCCGTGCATCCGGCGTTCGAGTGGACCGCGCGCGCGGCCGACGACTGGCGCCTCTATCCGCCCGACGCGATCGAGACGCGCTATGCCGCCAAGGCGCTGCGCGAAGGCCGCAAGCCGACGATCCTGCGCTTCAGGCGGCGATAGGCGGTCACGCCGACGCGGCAACGGCCTTGAGCGCGTCGAGCAGTGCGCCGGCCGAGGACAGGTGGTAGCGCGCACCCGCGTGCGCCGTGCCGACAGAAACCCCGAACCCGCCACCCGCCTCCGCGGCGCGAAAGCCGTCGGTGTCGGGCGTATCGTTGCCAATGTAGACGGGCCGACGGCCCTCGAACGGCTCGAACAGGGCGGCGCCTGTCAGCACCTTTCCCTTGCTGACATCGGCCGGCCGCAATTCGACCGCATCGCGCGCAACGACGCAGGCCAGCCTGCCGTCCGAACCGGCAGCCAGGGCATGCATGCCGGCGAGGAGGGAAGGAAAGTCAGGATGGGCGTGCGGCAGGTGAAGCGCCACGGTGGGGTCCTTTGCCTCGACCAGCGCATCGCCGCAGCGCCGCGCCAGATCGGTGCAGCGTGCCAGCAAGGTCGGGTAGTCGGCCACGTCGACGCGCACGTCGTCGAAGTCGGGACTGAGGAAGCGGATTTCTGCGCCGTACTGGCCGGCGACGGGCAGGCGCAAGGCCAGCGCCTCGTCGATCCGCGCGATCGGACGACCACTGACGATCATCGTGGCGCCGCGCGTTGCGAGCGAGAGCCGGCGCAGCACGTCGCGCACGCGCGCGTCGGCGCGGGACCCGTCGGGCGCGGGCGTCGTTTCGATCAGCGTTCCATCGAGATCGAGGAAGAACGCGTCGCGATGCGTGGCATCCATGACTGCCTCCGGGTTCGAAGCCGCGGAAGCGTCCTTGCTGCCGGATGAATGTGACCAGAATGGGGAGCCGTCCGGCGCACGTGCCATACGCGCGCCGCAATCGAGATTCGCTAAATAGAATCAGTCCTGTTTGGCCGCGACGACGCCGCGGCGGATCCGGCGGGCCTTGGTGAACAGGCGTTCGAGCGTATCGCCCTCATCGTGGCGGATCGCCTTCTGCATCAGCGCGATGTCCTCGTAGAGGCGGCCGAGCATTTCGAGCACCGCGTCCTTGTTGGCGAGGAAGATGTCGCGCCACATCACCGGGTGGGACGCCGCCACGCGCGTGAAATCGCGAAAGCCGGAGGCGGAGTAGCGGATCACCTCGGTGCGCAGCGTCGTTTCGAGATCGCTTGCGGTATTGACGATCGTGTAGGCGATCAGGTGAGGCACATGGCTGGTGATCGCCAGCACGCGATCATGGTGCTGCGGCGTCATGCGCGTCATGCGGCTGCCCATGCGTCTCCACAGCGCATCGACCTTCGCCGATGCCGCCTTGGGCGTGCGCGGCAGGGGTGTCACGATGCACCAGCGGCCGGCGAAAAGCTCCGCAAAGCCCGACTCGGGGCCGGAGTTCTCGGTGCCCGCGATCGGGTGGGCGGGCACCAAATGCACGTCCTTGCGCAAGTACGGAGCGAGATCGACGATCGCCGCGCGCTTGACCGAGCCCGCATCGGTCAGGATGGCCCCCGACTTCATCTTCGGCCCGATCGCGCGCGCGATGCGTGCGTAGGCCGACATCGGCGTGCAGATCATCACGACATCCGCACCCGCCACCGCTTCGGCGGGACTGGCCACGACGCTGTCGGCAAGACCGAGACGCTTGATCGTGCGTCGCGCGGCAGCACTCGCGTCGCATGCGACGATGCGGCGGGCCGCACCGGTCTTGCGCGCGGCGCGCGCGACCGACGAGCCGATCAGCCCGAAGCCGATGATGGCGAGCGTGTTGACGACGGGCTTCACTTGAGGAACTCCGCGAGGGCGACGACGACGGCCTTCATCTCGTCTTCCGTCCCGATCGTCACGCGCAGATGGTCCGGCAGGCCGTAATTGGCAACCGCGCGCGGAATGATCGCGCGGCTCATCAGGAACTCGTTGGCCGCCGCCGCCGTGTGGCGGCCGGTCGCGGGAAATTCGACCATCACGAAGTTCCCGACCGACGGCAGCGTCTTCAGGCCGAGCTTCGCGACCTCGTCCGCGAACCAGGGCAGCAGGCGGTCGTTGTGCGCGCGGCACTTGTCCTGGAAAGCAAGGTCTTCGAGTGCCGCGATGCCCGCGGCCTGGGCCGGTGCGGCGACATTGAACGGCCCGCGCACGCGATTGAGGACGTCGACGATCTTCGCCGGCGCATAA
The DNA here is from genome assembly GCA_965279525.1 of Tagaea sp. GTDB lineage: Bacteria > Pseudomonadota > Alphaproteobacteria > CACIAM-22H2 > CACIAM-22H2 > Tagaea. The sequence goes on from CBDIIB010000005.1 coordinate 1,292,301, forward strand.
GCCCAGCCAAGCCGCATGCCGCCCAGCGCGAAGATCTTCGAGAAGGTGCGCAGCATGACCGTGTTCTCGCCGGCATCGACCAGTTCGGTGCCGTCGGTGTAGTCGTTACGGCTGACATATTCGGCATAGGCCGCATCGACGATCAGCAGCACGTGCGGCGGCAGGCCGTCGCGCAGCCGCTTGAGCTCGGTGCCGGTGACGTAGGAGCCGGTCGGATTGTTCGGGTTGGCGACGAAGCAGATCTTCGTCTTCGGCCCTGCCTTGGCGATCAGCGCGTCGATGTCGGTGCGATAGCCTTTTTCGGCCGCCTGCACGGGCACGGCACCCGCACTGTGCGCGGCGATCGGGTACATGACGAAGCCGTACTGGCTGTAGAGCACCTCGTCGCCGGGCCCGGCATAGGACTTGACCAGCAGGGCGATCAGCTCGTCCGAGCCGGCACCGCACACGATGCGCTCGGGATCGAGCGAGAAGCGCTTGCCGATCGCCGCGCGCAGGGCCGACGCGTTGCCGTCGGGATAGCGGTGCATCTCGCCGGCCGCGCGCGTGGCTGCCTCGATCGCCTTGGGCGAGGGGCCGAGCGCGCCTTCGTTCGACGACAGCTTGATCGGCTTTTTCCCGCCGGGCACGGCCGACTTGCCGCCGACATAGGGCGAGATTTCGAGGATGCCGGGCTTGGGCACGGGCGACGTCATCTGGAGGCTCCCTTGGAACTTGCCGGGCCGCGCCGGGCCGCCTTCTCGGATGCAAGGCCAAGCGGCACGGCGTAGCCGCCGGCGACCTTCACCGAAAGGCCGACATCCGACAGTGCCGCGAGCCGCGCGTCGCCGGGTGCGACATAGGCCTCGGTAACGGCAAGGAAGCATTGGCGGCCACCGCGTTCGGTCTCGGCGATCGTGCCGGCTAGACCGATGCCGGCCAGTGCGAAGGCGCGACCGAGCTTCGCGCGGCTCGTCTCGGTCTCTGCCACGACGATCAGAAGGCCGCGGTCGACGCCGGACTCTTCGAACGCCTGCCGGGCGATCACGAGGGCGCCGGGCTGCGTCTCGGTCCCGTCGACCGGCAGGCGGGCGACGACCTGCAGGCCGGTCGGGTCGAGATTGCGCCACCAGTCCAGGTCCGGCGCGTCCTCGGGCGTGGGCAACAGGGCAAGCTGGGCGCGGCCGTCGTCGAGACGCGCGAAGACCTGTGCCGGCGAGGTCGCCGTCAGCAGCGGCGTCGACTGGCCGTAATGCTGGCGGGCCAATGCCATCACCGACGCGTCGGACTCGTTGCGCAGGACGGCGACCGAGAAGGGGCCCTGCAGGCGCGTGAAGCTCGTCATGATGTCGCGCCAGAGCCGGACGACCAGATCGGCCGGCAGCGGACCTTTGATGCGGGCCGTCAGGCGGCGCAGGATCGTGAGCTCGCGCCCCGGCCGCGCAAGACGCAGGTCGGAGCCGCCTTCGGCAGCTTTTGCGGCGCGCACGTCGTCCATCGCGCGCGCGCGCTCGGCCAGCAGGTCGAGCAGGCGGTCGTCGATCGAATCGAGGCGCCGCCGCAGATCGGCAAGCGCCTGGCTGGATTGGGACGTCTGGGCCATCGGGTTGGCAGGCATAGCGCAGCGCGCGCCGCCCGCGCAATGGCCGTCGAGACCCGCCGGGGCCAAAAGGCGGCGCTTGAAACCGTCCCGGGCTTGGCCCATGTTTCGCCGCAACTTGGACCCGTTCCAGATCGAGCCCGTGAGCGCAAATCCCCGCATTGCGGCGGTCGACACGACCGCGCCGGATTTTCCCGGCAGACGCTTCGAAATCCCCGCGGCGAACCCGCTGCGGCTGGATTCGGGCGTCGAGCTGGGGCCCGTGACGGTCGCCTACCAGAGCTACGGCACGCTCAATGCCGACCGCTCGAACGCGGTTCTCGTCTGCCACGCGCTGACCGGCGACCAGTTCGTCGCCGACACCCACCCGATCACCGGCAAGCCGGGCTGGTGGGAGACGCTGGTGGGCCCCGGCAAGCTGCTCGACACCGAGCGCTATTTCATCGTGTGCGCCAACGTGCTGGGCGGCTGCATGGGTTCGACCGGCCCCAAGGACGTCAACCCGGCGAGCGGCAAGCCCTGGGGACTCGATTTCCCGGTCATCACGATCGGCGACATGGTCAAGGCGCAGGCGCGCCTGATCGACCATCTGGGCATCGAGAAGCTGTTCTGCGTGATCGGCGGCTCGATGGGCGGCATGCAGGTGCTCGAATGGGTCTCGGCCTATCCCGAGCGCGTGTTCGCGGCCGTCCCCGTCGCCACGTCCTATCGCCACTCGGCGCAGAACATCGCGTTCAACGAGGTCGGCCGGCAGGCGATCATGGCCGATCCGGACTGGCGCGACGGGGCCTACCAGCCCGCCGGCGTCATGCCCAACCGCGGACTCGCCGTCGCACGGATGGCGGCGCACATCACCTATCTTTCCGAAACGGCGCTGCATCGCAAGTTCGGCCGCCGGCTGCAGAACCGCGCGCAGCTCTCCTACGGCTTCGATGCCGACTTCCAGGTCGAAAGCTACCTGCGCCACCAGGGCTCGACCTTCGTCGACCGGTTCGACGCCAACTCGTATCTCTACATCACGCGCGCGATGGATTATTTCGACCTGCAGGCCGAGCATGGCGGCTCGCTTGCCGAAGCCTTCACCGGAACCAAGACGCGTATCTGCGTGGTCAGCTTCACGTCCGACTGGCTGTTCCCGACCTCGGAGAGCCGGGCACTCGTGCATGCGCTCAACGCCGCGGCCGCCAACGTGTCGTTCGTCGAGATCGTGTCGGACAAGGGCCACGACGCCTTCCTGCTCGACGAGCCGGAATTCCACGCCGTGCTCGGCGGCTTCCTCAACGGGGCGGCCGAACATCGCGGCCTGAAGTTCCGATGAGCGATCCTTCGGCTCCGCCGGCGGCGGCCCAGGGCCGGCCGCGCTCGGCCATCCGCGTCGATCTCCAGGCGATCGCCGAGATGATTGAGCCGGGTACCCGCGTGCTCGACATCGGCTGCGGCGACGGCGCCCTGCTCGATTATCTGGCGCACGAGAAGAACGTCGACGCGCGCGGCATCGAGATCAGCCAGGCGGGCGTCAACGCATGCGTGGCGCAGGGACTGTCGGTCATCCAGGGCGATGCCGACACCGACCTCAAGGACTATCCGACCGGCGGCTTCGACTACGCGATCCTATCGCAGACGCTGCAGGCGACTTGGGATCCAAAGGCCGTGCTCGGCCAGCTCGTGCGCATCGCGCGCCGGGCGGTCGTCTCGTTCCCGAATTTCGGCGTGTGGCACGTGCGCGTGCGCCTGCTCGTGAGCGGGCGCATGCCGGTGACCGATTCGCTGAGTGCGGCCTGGTACGAAACGCCCAACATCCACCTGTGCACGATCGACGATTTCGTCGAGCTATGCGAAGCACTCGGCGTCACGATCGAGAGTGCCATGGTGCTGGATGCGGCCGGCCGGCCCAAGGGGCTGCGCGCCCCGGGCCGGCTTGCCAACCTGCTCGGCGAGCAGGGCCTGTTCGTGCTGAAGCGCGAAGGCTGAACGCGGGGCCGCTAGGCCGCCGCGACATCGCCAAGGAACCCGTCGATGCGCTTGCGCAGCGCGCTTGCTTCGCCCGAAAGCGTCCCGGCGGCCTCGCGCACGCTGCCCGCGACCCGCCCGCTCTGATCGGCGGCCGCGTTGACGCCGACGATGTTCGACGACACTTCCTGCGTGCCGGCCGACGCCTGCTGGACGTTGCGCGAGATCTCCTGCGTGGCGGCCGCCTGTTCCTCGATGGCCGCCGCGATCGCCGCGGTGATCTGGTCGATCTCCCGGATGGTGCCGCCGATCGATTCGATCGCCTGGACCGAAGCGCCCGTCTCGGACTGGATCTCGGCGATCTGCTGGCTGATTTCCTCGGTCGCCTTGGCCGTCTGGTTGGCGAGACTCTTCACTTCCGAAGCGACGACGGCAAAGCCCTTGCCCGCATCGCCCGCGCGCGCGGCCTCGATCGTCGCGTTGAGGGCGAGCAGGTTCGTCTGGCTCGCGATGTCGCTGATCAGTTTGACGACGGCACCGATGCGCTGGGCGGCTTCGGCCAGGCCCTGGACCTTCGTGTTGGCGAGCGTCGACTGGTCGACCGCCCGGCGTGCGATCTCGGAGGACGAGCTCACCTGCGAGGAGATCTCGCGGATCGACGACGTCAGCTCTTCGGTCGCCGAGGCCACCGTCTGGACGTTCGTGGACGCCTCTTCCGAGGCCGCCGCGACGGCATTGGCCTGGCGCGCGGTCTCTTCGGCCGTCGTGCTCATCGTCGTCGCGGATTCGTTGAGGCCCTCGACCGAGGTGCCCACGGCGGCGAGGCGCTGCGTGACGTCGGTGTTGAACTGGCTGATGAGCTCCATCATGAGGCGCGCGCGCTTCTCGCGTGCGGCGACGTCGGCACGTTCCTTTTCCTGGGCGTCGCGCTGCGCGATCAGGCCGGCCTTGAAGACTTCGAGCGTCTTCGCGATGCGGCCGACTTCGTCCTTGCGATCGGCACCTTCGGCGACGATGTCGGTGTCGCCCGCGGCGAGCTTCTCGATCGTGGCGCCAAGCTTCACGAGCGGGCCGGCGATCAGGCGGTGGGCGACGAGGAGGGCGACGGCAAGTCCGATCGCGATGGCGGCGAGCGATCCGCCGACCAGCAGGGGCAGGCGCGTCGAATAGAAGGCATGCAGTTCCTGATCGAGGCGCGCGATCTCGGCCTGGTCGCTGGCGGCGACCTGCTGGATGAAGGCGTTGAGCTGCTGGCGGTTCGAGCGGTTGGCGTCGTTGTCGCCGAACTCGCGGCCCTTGGCAGGGCTCACTTCGCGGCCGAGCCGGGCAAGTTCGGTGCGGAACTCGACGAAGCGCTTGGTTTCGGCCTGCGCCTTGGCGAAAGTTTCGCGCTGTTCGGGCTTCACCGCGGCGGCCCACTTGGCCATCTCGGCATCGAGCTGCTTGAGCCAGGCGAGGATACCGTTGCCGTAGCGGGTCGCTTCTTCCGTCGACAGCGACATGTAGACGCCGCGCGAGTCCATCACGACCGCGTTGATCAGGCCGTTGACCTTTTCGGCACTCGTCGAGCGGCGCGAAGCCGAGACCGTCGCGTCGTTGAAGGCGTTGTAGGAGCGCATCGTGTCGATGGCGAAAATCGTGATCCCGAGGCTGACCAGCGCCATGAAGCTCGCGACGACTGCGATCTTTGCGGAGATGCGCAGATTGATGAACGAATTCATGGAGCTTTCCTCGATCATGCCGGCCGTTTGATCGCCTGGGGCGGGGGGTGGCGTGCCAGCGTCGCCGTCTGCAGTCCAACATGCGTCAACGTGCATAATTTTTGGTTAATCAACCGGTATACGTAAGTATACCGTCGCCCCGTACCACCGGCTTGCATCGTGCAAACAACGGCTTAAGGTGCGCGCATGCAGGACTGGTTCTGGCTCTGGATACCCGCCACGCTGCTGGCGGCCGCCGCGCAGACCGCGCGCAACGCCATGCAGCGGCATCTGACCGAGGCGCTCGGCACCGTCGGTGCCACGCATGTGCGGTTCCTCTACGGCTTTCCCTTCGCCGTCGCGCTGTTCGCGGCGGGATGCGCTGCCGCCGGCCATCTGCCGCCGATGCCGGATGCCGATTCCGCCGGGTGGATCGCGACAGGCGCGCTCACGCAGGTCCTGGCGACGGCGTCGATGCTGGCGGCGATGCGCACGCAGTCTTTCGCGCTGGCGGTCGCCTATACGAAGACCGAGCCGGTCCAGGTCGCGATCTTCGCGATGATCGTGCTGGCAGAACCGGTCACGCCCGCCAGTGCCGTCGCGATCCTGCTTGCCTGCAGTGGCGTCATCGCGATGTCGGGGAATCCGTGGCGCAAGGGCGGACACGACTGGCGGGCGACGGCACTGGGGATCCTGTCGGGGGGCCTGTTCGCGCTTTCGGCGGTCTTCTATCGCGGCGGCATCCTGAAGCTCGGCGAACCGCTGTTCTGGCTTGCCGCACTTACGGCACTTGTCCTGGCACTCGGCCTGCAGGCCGCGACGCTGACCGCCTATCTCGTCGTCACCGACCGGCCGGCGCTCAGGCGCGTGATCGCCGCGTGGCGGCCATCGCTGTTTGCCGGCGCCATGGGTGCCTTCGCCTCTGCCGGATGGTTCACGGCGTTCTCGCTCGCCACGGCGGCAGCGGTGCGCACGCTCGGGCTGATCGAGGTGCTGTTCTCGTTCGCGGTGGGGCGGCGGCTGTTCAAGCAGACGGTCAAGCCGAACGAGATCGCGGGGCTGGCACTCGTGCTTGCCGGCGTGGCGATCCTGATCGTCAGCGCGTAGCGGCGGCGGGCACGGCAATCGGCTGCATGCCGTCGCGCAGCTTCTTCTCGATCTCGACCTTGAGCTCGGGCTCCGGCTTGTTGCGCAACGCACGGTGCCACTGGAACTCCGCCTCGAGCTGCCGACCCACGCGCCACAGCGCATCGCCCAGATGATCGAGGATGACGGCATCCTCCGGCAGGAGTTCGACCGCGCGCTCGAGCAGCGGAACCGCTTCTTCGAAGCGCCCGAGCCGGAAAAAGGCCCAACCCAGCGAGTCGACGATCTGGCCGGAATTCGGCCGCTGCTCCACGGCGCGACGCAGCATCCGCTCGGCTTCGGCGATGTTCTGGCCCTTGTCGACCCATGTGTAGGCCAGGTAGTTCAGCACGTCGGGCTGGTCGGGCTGGAGTTCGAGCGCACGCTTGAAGTGGCGTTCGGCCGCCGGCCAGTTCTTGGCGCGCTCGAAGGCGATGCCGCGCATATAGAACAGCGTCCAGTGCCGCGGCTCGGGTGCGCCCAGGCGCTCGATCGCGCGCCCGTAGGCCGCCGCCGCTTCGGCGAAGCGCTCTTTCTCGCGCAGCACGCTGCCCATCGTCATCAGCGGTTCGATCCGGTCCGGCCGGTCCGTGGCCAGCCGTTCGAGGGCGCGCACGGCACCGTTCGTCTCGCCGGTCTCGTGCAGGTTCTCGGCGATGCGAAGGCGTGCGGCAAAGCCGTGAATCGACGCCGGATCGACCCGGGCATAGAGCTTGTCGGCCTCCGCGCGCTGGCCGAGCTGGTCGAGAATATCCGCGACGATCGACAGCGTCGCCGGATCGTCGGGCTTCAGATAGAGCGCCAGGCGTCCGTAGCCGAGTGCGAGGACCACCGTGTTGTCCTGGCGGAACGCCGCAGCGAGGTTGGCCAGCGCTTCGCTGGCACCCGCAACCGGCGTCGAAGCCGGAATCGGGGGCGGGGCGATGGGCGGCCCGCCGGCAAGCGTGCGCAGCAGGCCTTGGCGGATCACCGGCGATTCCGGGTTCTGCGGGCGGAAGCGCAGATAGAGTGCCCGCGCCTCCGGTGCCCGGCCGCGGCGCTCGAGAAACCCGCCGAACGCCTCGATCAGGCGCGGCGGCGCCCCGCCGTCGCCTTCGAGCGCGCGCCGGTATGCTTCCTCGGCATCGGCGAAGCGGCCGGCAAGCTCGTTGATCAGGCCGACATGATAGTCGTGCAGCGAGCGGAACCCCTGCACTTCCTGAACGGGGCGCAGTGCGATGACCGCGGCGGCGGGGCGGTCGAGCGCCATCTCGATCCAGCCGAGCATCAGCGGGTGGACGATCCGGTTGATGCCCTGGATCGGGAGCGCCATCAGACGCGCGCGCGCGACATCGTTGAGCCCGGCCTTGAGTTCGGCGACCGCCAGCGTCAGGTGGGCGGGCGCGAAGCCCGCGTTCACGCGCACGATGCGCCGGGCCAGTGCCGCGGCTTCGTCGACGCGGCCGGCCTCGATCAGGCTCGAATGCGCGCGCAGCATGAAGTCGAGGCTGTCCGGCTCGGCTTCGAGCGCCCGGGCGCTGTATTCCGCGGCGGCGGCGACGTCCCGCTGGCGCTGGGCGTGAAGTGCCGCAAGGAAACTGCCCGACGCGGTCGGGGCCGTGCTGTCGCCCGTTTCGGCCGGCAGGGCCTGATTCGCGGGCGGGGAGGCGCAGCCACCCAGCAAGGCCACCGCCAGTGCCGCGGCCGCTAGGGTACCGATCGCCGACCGTTGTGACATATGCGTTGCGTATCCATCTGGCACCGCACGCAAAGCGCGCGCAGGCGACTCGAACGACAGGACCTGAACTTAGCCCAGTGTCGACGGGCTTCCAATGGCCGTCGCAGCGCATCGGGGGCGGTTTGTACGGCTTCGGTGCAGGCCGAATTCACTCAAAAAAACCAAAAGGTTGACCGGATGTCTTCAAAGCTTGATTCGAACGCAGAAAAGCGTATATTCCCGCCCGTCATAACTCCCGAGGTTTGGCTCGGGCATCAATAGGAAGTGCGCCCAAACCGGCGCACTTTTTTATTGCCCGCCCGGCTGTGCCGCGGGCGTCCGCGAAACTTCAACCTCCACGCAACGACAACCGCAGAGTCCGCACGAAGACCATGGAACGCGCGCGCGCCTTGGAAGACATCGTCAGCCCGACCATCGACGGTCTCGGCTACGAGCTGGTGCGCGTGGTCGTGACGGGCCGCGACCGGCCGACCCTGCAGATCATGGCGGAGCGCAAGGACCGCAAGGCGATGCGCGTCGAGGATTGCGAGAACCTGTCGCGCGCGCTGTCGGCCAAGCTCGACGTCGAGGACCCGATCGCCTCGCAGTACGTGCTCGAGGTGAGCTCGCCCGGCATCGACCGCCCGCTCGTGCGGCCGGTCGATTTCGAGCGCTTCGCCGGGCACGTCGCCAAGGTCGAGACGCGCATCCCCTTCGATGGCCGCAAGCGCTTTTCCGGCCGCCTGATGGGCGTGGCCGAGGCCCGCGTGCGCATCGACACCAAGGAAGGCCCTGCCGAAGTTCCGCTCGCCGAGATCGCGCGCGCGAAACTTCTGCTGACCGACGAACTCATTGCCGCGACGAAAGCCGAAGAGAAGGCCGCGGCGACCGCCAACTGACCGAAGACTGAGACCGAGAGAGATCCGATCATGGAACGCACGACCGCCTATAACCGCATCGAAATGCTCCAGGTCGCCGACACGGTGGCCCGCGAGAAGGGCATCGAGCGCGAGCAGGTGCTGGAAGCGATGGAGCAGGCCATCCAGAAGGCCGGCCGCGCGAAGTACGGCATCGAGCACGACATCCGCGCGCATATCGACCGCGACAACGGCGAGATGCAGCTGCTGCGCTATCGCCTGGTCGCCGATCCGGTGACCAACGATGCGACCGAGATGTCGATCGAGGAAGCCCAGCGCAAGAATCCCGACGCCAAGGTCGGCGACTACCTGACCGACCCGCTGCCGCCGATCGATTTCGGCCGCATCGCGGCGCAGACCGCCAAGCAGGTCATCGTCCAGCGCGTGCGCGAGGCCGAGCGCCAGCGCCAGTTCGACGAGTACAAGGATCGCGTGGGCGAGATCGTCAACGGCCTGGTCAAGCGCGTCGAGTTCGGCAACGTCACGGTCGACCTGGGCCGCGCCGAAGCGATCCTGCGGCGCGACGAGACGATCCCGCGCGAGAACTTCAAGGCGCAGGAACGCGTGCGCGCCTACATTTACGACGTCCGCCAGGAAGCGCGCGGTCCCCAGATCTTCCTTTCGCGCACGCATCCGCAGTTCACCGCCAAGCTGTTCGCGCAGGAAGTGCCGGAAATCTATGACGGCATCATCGAGATCAAGGCGGTCGCCCGCGATCCGGGCAGCCGCGGCAAGATCGCCGTCGTCAGCCACGACAGCTCGATCGACCCGGTCGGCGCGTGCGTGGGCATGCGCGGCAGCCGCGTGCAGGCCGTCGTCGCCGAGCAGCAGGGCGAGAAGATCGACATCATCCCGTGGTCGAACGACCCGGCGACGTTCGTCGTCAATGCGCTGGCACCGGCCGAAGTCACCAAGGTCGTGCTCGACGAGGAAGCCCGCCGCATCGAGGTGGTCGTCCCCGACGAGCAGCTGTCGCTGGCCATCGGCCGCCGCGGCCAGAATGTGCGCCTTGCCTCCATGCTGACCGGCTGGGCAATCGACATCCTGACCGAGGCCGAGGAATCCGAACGCCGCCAGCAGGAATTCAAGGAGCGCTCGCAGGTGTTCGTCGATGCGCTCGACGTCGACGACGTCATCGCGGGCCTGCTCGTCACCGAAGGCTTCACGACGGTCGAGGAAGTCGCCGTCGTCGACGCCGACGAACTGGCCGGCATCGAAGGGTTCGACGAAGGCGTTGCCGCCGAGCTCAAGACGCGCGCGGAGAACTTCGTCGAGAAGGAACACGAGCGCCTCGAGACCGAGCGCAAGCGCCTCGGCGTGGTCGACGAGATCGCCGGAATGGATGTCTTCACGCCCGCCATGCTGGTCATGCTCGGCGAGAAGGGCGTCAAGACGCTCGACGACCTGGGCGACCTCGCCGGCGACGAGCTGATCGAGATCGTCGGCAAGGACGCGATGGACGAAGAGACCGCCAACGCGACCATCATGAAGGCGCGCGAGCACTGGTTCGCGGAAGAAAAACAGAAGTAAGGAACAGACGGAAGCACGTGACCGAAGCCCTCGCCCTCGATCCGGCCCCCCTGGCCGACGATCTGCCCGACACCGACGGGCCGCTGCGCCGCTGCATCGTCAGCGGCCGCACGGGTCCGCGCGAGTCGTTCGTGCGCTTCGTCGTCGGGCCGAACGGCGAGGTGTTTCCGGACGTGGCGGGCAAGCTGCCCGGACGCGGCCTGTGGGTGACGGCGGATTTCGCGTCGGTACGCCAGGCGGTGCAGAAGAACGCCTTTGCCAAGGCGGCACGCCAGCCCGCGAAAGCGGCGGCGGACCTGCCGGAGCGCGTCGGGCATCTGCTCGCGCGCCGTGCGGTCGAAACGCTGTCGCTGTGCCGGCGCGCCGGCCAGGCCGCGCAGGGTTTCGCCAAGGTGAAGGAAAAGATCGAGAAAGGCCGCTGCGGGCTGCTCGTGGCGGCATCCGACGGTTCGCACGCCGAGCGCGCGCGGCTGGCCGGTGCGGAAATTCCGGTGGCCACGGGGCTGACGGCGAACGAGATGGGTGAAGCCTTCGGGCGGGACCATGCGGTGCATGCGGCGATCGCACCGGGTGCGCTCGCCCAACGGCTTGGCGAGGATTTGGCGCGTTTGGCGGGTTACCGCGCGAACGAAAGCAACGGATGAAAGCGAACGACGGTCGAGATATGACGGACACCAAGGATCAGGAAACTCCCCAGGACGCCAAGAAGAAGCTCGCTCTCGCCGGCAAGTCCGGCGGTCGGCTGGAACTGCGTTCGCCCGGCGGTGCCGGCGGCGATGCAGGTTCTGTCCGCCAGAGCTTCCCGCATGGCCGCTCCAAGACCGTGCAGGTCGAGGTCCGCAAGAAGCGCGTGCCGGGTGCGGCACCCGCACCTGCCGCGGGACCCACTCCTGCCGCCGAGGCGGCCGCGACGAAGGCCGCCGCCGCGTCCGGTCCGGCGCCGACGGCCAAGCCGCAGGTTCTGCGCACGCTGACCGACGAGGAACGCACCGCGCGCCAGCGCGCGATCCAGAGCGCCATCCGTGCCGACGTCGAGGCCAAGCGCCGCAACGAGGACGAAGCGCGCCTGATCGAAGCCGACATGAAGCGCAAGTCGGAGGACGACGCCAAGCGCAAGACCGAGGAAGTCGCCCAGAAGAAGGTCGACAACGTCGTCGCCCAGAAGGCGGACGAAGAGCAGAAGAAGCGCGCCGAAGAAGAGACGCTGCGCCTCAACGAAGAAGAGAACAAGCGCCGGCAGGCGACCGAAGTCGCGCGCGCGGCCACGCTGCCGCCGGCCGTCAAGGCCGCGGTCGCCGCGACCGCCGAAGACGAGGATCGCCCGCGCCGTCCCGGCGCCTTCCGTCCCGGCCAGGGTCCCGGCCGTCCGGGCGCCTTCCGCCCCCCCAACAAGGCCGCACCAGAAGGCGGGCGCGATCTCAAGGAACGCCGCCAGGGCAAGATCTCGGTCACCCAGGCGCTCGACAGCGAAGAAACGATCCGCGTGCGTTCGCTCGCCGCGATGAAGCGCGCGCGCGAAAAGGAACGCGCGCGCATGTTCCAGCAGGGGCCGGCCGCCAAGGTCGTGCGCGACGTCGTCATCCCCGAGGCGATCACGGTCCAGGAACTCGCCAACCGCATGGCCGAGCGCAGCGTGGACGTCATCAAGTCGCTGATGAAGATGGGCGTCATGGCGACGATCAACGAGCCGGTCGACGCCGACACCGCAGAACTGATCGTGGCCGAGTTCGGCCACAAGGTCATCCGCGTGGCCGAAGCCGACGTCGAGATCGGCCTCGAAGGCAACACCGATACCGACGTGGCGCTCCAGCCGCGCGCCCCGGTCGTCACGATCATGGGTCACGTCGACCACGGCAAGACCTCGCTGCTCGACGCGTTGCGCGAGACGGACGTCGCCAAGCACGAGGCCGGCGGCATCACGCAGCATATCGGCGCCTACAAGGTGAAGCTGAAGGGCGGTCAGGCGATCACGTTCCTCGACACCCCGGGCCACGAGGCGTTCACCGCCATGCGTGCGCGCGGCGCCAAGGTCACCGACATCGTCGTGCTGGTCGTGGCTGCCGACGACGGCATCCAGCCGCAGACGGTCGAGGCGATCGCGCACGCCAAGGCGGCGGGCGTCCCGATGATCGTGGCGATCAACAAGGTCGACAAGCCGGACGCCGACTCCGACCGCGTGCGGCGCGATCTCCTCCAGCACGACGTGGCCCTCGAAGGCTACGGCGGCGACACGCTGGGCATCGATGTTTCCGCCAAGGCGCGTACCGGTCTCGACAAGCTCGAGGAAGCGATCCTGCTGCAGGCCGAAATCCTGGAGCTGCGCGCCAATCCCGAGCGTGCGGCACAAGGTGCCATCGTCGAAGCCAAGCTCGAGCGCGGCCGCGGTCCGGTCGCGACCGTGCTGGTCCAGAAGGGCACGCTCAAGGTCGGCGACATCTTCGTCGCGGGCGAGGAATGGGGGCGCGTGCGCGCCCTCGTCGACGACCGCGGCCGCCAGATCGACGCCGCCGGCCCGTCCACACCGGTCGAGGTCATCGGCCTCAACGGCACGCCGCAGGCGGGCGACGACTTCCAGGTCGTCGACAACGATGCGCGCGCGCGCGAGGTGACCGAGTTCCGCCAACGCCGTTCGCGCGATGCGACGGCCACGGCGCGGGCACGCGGCACGCTCGAGCAGATGTTCACCAAGATCCAGCAGGGCGAGGCCAAGGAGCTTGCGGTCGTCGTGAAGACCGACGTGCAGGGCTCGCTCGAGGCGATCGTCGGGGCGCTCACCAAGCTGCGCACCGACGAAGTCGCGGTGCGCATCCTGCACGGTGCCGTGGGCGGCATCACCGAAGGCGACATCGCGTTGGCCAAGGCAAGCCAGGGCGTGATCATCGGCTTCAACGTGCGTGCCAACCCGCAGGCCCGCGAGATGGCAAAGCGCGACGGCATCGAGATCCGTTACTACTCGATCATCTACGGCGTGATCGACGAGATCAAGGCGGCCCTCTCGGGCATGCTCTCGCCGACGCTGAAGGAGAAGTTCCTCGGCAACGCGGAGATCCGCCAGGTCTTCAACATCACCAAGGTCGGCAAGGTCGCCGGCTGCCGCGTGGTGGAAGGCATCGTCAAGCGCGGGGCGAAGGTCCGCCTGCTGCGCGACCAGACGGTCATCCACGAAGGCACGCTCAAGACGCTGCGCCGCTTCAAGGAAGAAGTGCGCGAGGTCCAGGACGGCTACGAGTGCGGCATGGCATTCGAGAACTACGAGGACATCCGCGAGGGTGATCTGATCGAGTGCTTCGAGGTCGAGGAAGTCGCGCGCACGATCTGATGGGGCACGCGGCCGACGATACCGGGGACGGTGCGGGGAATATCCCGCCCGTCCCCTTCTATTTCCTGCGCCACGGCGAGACCGACTGGAACCGCGCGCACCGGCTCCAGGGGAATATCGACGTACCGCTCAACGAGACCGGCGTCGCACAGGCGCAGGCCGCCGCCGCGAGGCTCGCGGGCCTGCCCATCGCCACGATCGTTTCAAGCCCCCTGTCGCGCGCCTTGCGCACAGCGGAGTTCGCGGCACGCGCACTTGGCTTGCCGGTCGAACTCGATGCCGGGCTTGCCGAGTGCGCGCTGGGCGTGCGCGAAGGCACGCCCGAAGAGGGATTTCTCGCCCGATGGCAGCGCGGCGAGGAGACACCGGAGGGCGGGGAAAGCTTCGTCGAGTTCTGCCGGCGCGCGCAGGCCGGTGTGGGTCGGGCACTTGCCCGGCCGGGTCCGGTCCTCGTCGTCGCGCACGGCGGCGTTTTTTCGGCGCTGCGGCGTGCGCTCGGTCTTGGCCCGTCGATGATGCTCGCCAATGCGGTCCCGATCTACCTGCTGCCGCACGACGGCAGATGGGACATGGCCGAGATCTAGCTGCCGGGCCGCATCGCTTCCTTGGCCTTGGCCGCAAGCTGGTCGAGGCTGAAGGGCTTGGGCAGGAAGTGGACATTGTCGAAGCCCGCCAGCGTCTGGCGGAACTGCTCCTCGGCATAGCCAGAAATGCACACGATCTTCAGCGCCGGGAACAGCTTGCGCGATTCGCGGATCAGCGTCGTGCCGTCCATCTGCGGCATCACGACGTCGGTGATCATCAGGTCGATGGTGGCGCCGATCTCGCGCACGATATCGAGGGCCGCATCGCCCGTCTTCGCCTCGACGACCTTGTAGCCCTTGTTGCGCAGCGCACGTGCTCCGAACAGGCGCACGGCGTCCTCGTCCTCGACCAGCAGCACGGTGCCGGCTCCGGTAAGATCGCGCCGGCGTGCGGGCGAGGTGTCGGCGCTTTCTTCCTGTGCGGGACCCGTCCAGCGCGGCAGCAGCAACGTGAAGGTCGATCCGCGGCCCGGCGCGCTGTCGACCTGCACGAAGCCGCCGGTCTGGCGCACGATGCCGTAGACGGTCGAGAGCCCCAGCCCCGTGCCGGACCCCACCGCCTTGGTCGAGAAGAACGGCTCGAAGATGCGCCCGATGATGTCGGGCGGGATGCCGGTCCCGGTATCCGCCACGTCGACGCGCACGTATTCGCCGGGCGGAATCTCCTCGTCGCCATAGCGCTCCGGCACGGTCTTGGTCGCGTTCGATGTGCGGATCGTCAGCGTGCCGCCGTTGTGCATCGCGTCGCGCGCGTTGACCGCGAGATTGATGATCACCTGCTCGAGCTGGCCCTGGTCGACGCGCACGAGCCACAGGTCGCGCGCGTGCACGACCTTGAGCTCGATCGCGGCACCGATCAGCCGGCGCAGCAGGTGGGAAAGCTCGGTCAGCGCGTCGGTGACGTCGAGCACCTTGGGCTGCAACGTCTGCTGGCGCGAAAAGGCGAGGAGCTGGCGCACCAGGTTCGCCGCGCGGTTGGCGTTCTGGCGGATCTGCATGATGTCGGCGAAGGACGCGTCGCCGGGCTGGTGGCGCAGCAGCAGCAGGTCGCAGAACCCGATCATCGCGGTCAGCAGGTTGTTGAAGTCGTGGGCGACGCCGCCTGCGAGCTGGCCGACTGCCTGCATCTTCTGCGACTGGGCGAACTGCTGCTCCAGCCGGCGCTGCTCGCTGATGTCGAGGAAATGCAGGATCGTGGCCCCGTCCGCGCCGGCCGATTCGTCGAGCGCGCGCGCGAACGTCGCGACGATGCGTTCCTTGCCGTCCGCCCCCACCAGCCGCACGTTGATGTGCTCGGGCGCTCGCTCGCTGGCACCCTTGCCCGTCGACGCGATGGCGAGCCGACGCAGTTTGCCGATCAGTTCGCCGCGCTCCTCGGGCACCACGAACATCGTCAGGTTCCGCCCGGCCGCCCCTTCGCGGTCGGCACCGGTCAGGCGCTGGAACGCGCGGTTGGTCTCGGTCAGCCGTCCGTCGGGATCGACAAGGGCGATGCCGACCGGCGCGTTCTCGAAAAACCGCCGAAAACCCAATTCGCTGCGTGCGAGTGCCGTCGCCATCTCGCGCTCGGGCTCGGCATCGCGCGCCATCGCGCGCACGACGATGCCGTCGGGTGCGACCGGATCGCTTGTCTGGGCGATCGAGATGAGCGTCGGCACGCCGCCCAGATGGCGGAACCGAACGTCGCCATTCGACAGGCCGAGCCCGCCGAACGGATCGTAGGCGGCCGTCCCCGCCGGGATCGGCTCGGCGAGCACGTCGTGCAGGCGCAGGCCGCCGACGATCTCGGCAAGCGGCCGGCCGATCATCTCGGCGAAAGCGGGATTGGCAAAGACAAAGCGGCCGCCGGCATCGAGCGCGTAGAAGCCGACGGGTGCGGCGGCCAGAAAGGCCCCCGCACCCCTGTCGAGTGCCGCTTGCGTCTTGCTTTGGTTGAGGCCGAATAGTTTGCCGAACACCATGCCGGCCAGATTAGTGCAGAACGCGACCCGGCGTAATCGGGTTCTGCACCCTGTCGGTCTATGCCGCCGCGCGCATCGCAAGGCCTGCCGCGCGCATGGCCCAGGTGCGGTTGACCGGGCTGTGCGGCTTGGCGGCCAGCCGTTCGGCGGCGAACAGGCGGGCGGCACCGGCCTGGCCGTCGCGGATCGCCGCCTCGACCAGCGTCCACAGCACGATGTCCCGCTGCGCGTGGCTGCCGCCGAAGCGCGCCGCACGCGCGCGCATCGCCAGCAGATGGTCGATGCAGGCGCCATGGCGGCCCTCGCCGAACGCCAGCATGCCCTCGGCGAAGTCGAGCCCGCTCATCGCCGACATCGACGCGTTGGTGCCGGCGCCGACGCATGCGGCGCGCAGGGTGGCGATCTGCCGGCGCGCGAGGTCAAGCCGCCCGGCGCCGACGAAGGCCATCGTCGCGTGGGCATCGTTGAACGCGTAGAGCCCGTGCTCGACCCGCGTCGCCCAGCGTGCGGCGACCGGCGCAAAGCGCCCGCCGGTCTCGTGGCCCCGCACGAACAGCCGCCACAGCATCGCGGTCGCATCGATCAGCTCGAGCACCGTATCGCTGTCGGCCGGCCGGACGCGCGTGTCGTAGAGGTCGAGCACCTGGCCGATCTCCTCGCGGTCGAGGTGGCAAAGCGCCAGATGCCACCAGTTGTGGAACGAGAACATGTTGTCCGGCGCCCAGCCGGCCGAGGTCGATTCCAGCCAGTCGATGCCCGCCGCGGCGTCGCCGCGCATCTCCAGCACGTGCGCGACCGCGTGGACGGCCCAGGCGTCCTGCGGATTCGCGGCGACCGACGCGCGGCCCGCGCGCTCGGCGGCGTCGAACGCGCCGGTCTCCTCGAGTCCGAAGGCGTGCATGCCGCGCACGAACCCGGCGCGCGGCACGTCGCCTTCGAATGCCGGCAGCACGCCGGCGATCCGGTCGCGCAGCATCGCCGACGCGCCGTTGAAGAAGTCGCCCAGATGCGCGAGCTGCAGCGCCAGCGTGTCGCGCGGGAAGGCGTGCAGGATGCGGCCCCACAGCTCGGTCGCCTGCGCCCAGTCGCCGGCGGCCCAGGAATCGAGGGCGGCAATGTGGCCGCGTTCGCGGTCGTTGCCATCGGCGGCCAGCGCACGCGCCGCGGCCAGCGTCTTGGCCAGTTCGCTGTCGAACATGCGGTCGGTCGCCGTCGCGATCAGCCCCGCGCGGAAGCAGTGCGCGAGAAGGAAGTGCGGATGGTGCGCCAGGATCGCGTCGACATCGGCGAAGGGATCGGCGCGGTAGGCAAGAAACTTGTCGGCTGCCGCATCGAGGGCGGCGACGGCATCGCGGTCGGGATAGGACACGGGATTGCCAAGCAGGTCGAAGGTCATTTCGCGGTCTCCGGAAAAGTGGGACGCGACTTATCGGCCATGCGGCCGACCTACACCAGAAGGCGCATGGTGCAGTTCAAGAACCGGTGATAGTCGTTCGAAAACAATATGCTGATCGATGTCCGGCTATCTGTAACCCCGATCTTCATCGTACAACTGTACCTATGGTATAGGAGCGCGATGCGCGAACCGACCACCCTGCGCCGCGGCGAAGCGCGCGAGCGGCTTCTCGAGCTTGCCGAGCGGACCGTGCTCGACAAGGGATTCGGCGCCACGTCGATCGAAGAGCTGATCGCCGGCGTCGGCATCACGAAAAGCGCGTTCTTCTATCACTTCAAGGACAAGAACGCGCTCGCGCAGGCGCTGATCGAGCGTTATCTCGAGAGCGACACCGTGATCCTCGACACGCTGTTCGCGCGCGGCGACGAGCTGTCGGACGATCCGCTGCAGGGCTTCCTGATCGGACTAAAGCTGTTCGCCGAAACCCTCGGCAACCTGCCGGAAGCGCATCCGGGGTGCCTTGCCGCCTCATTCTGCTATCAGGAACAGCTTTTCAGCCATGACGTGCGCGAACTGACGCGCTCGTCGGCGCTGCGCTGGCGCGCGCGGTTCCGCACGCGCTTCGAGGCGATCGCGGCCGGGCATCCGCCGCGCATCCCGGTGGATTTCGAAGCGCTTGCCGACATGGCGGTGACCGTCGTCGACGGCGGGATCACGATGGGCAAGCTCATGAAGGACCCGGCGATCCTGCCGGCGCAGGTCCTGCACTTCCGGAATTACGTGCGCCTGCTCTTCGACGACGTCTAGCCGTTGGCGCCGAGCACCCGGCCGCACAGATAGAGCGAGCCGCAGATCAGCACGGGAACCTTGTCGTCGGCACCTGCCGCGAGCGACGCGATCGCGGCCATCTCATTGGCGGCCTCGGCGACGTCGGCGATGCCGACCTGGCGCGCGGCAGCGGCGATCTCGCCGGCCGGGCGCGACAGCGGCTCGCCGGAAATCGGGATCGCGCGCACCCGGCGCACGAAGGGTGCCACGTGCCGCAGGAAGCTTGCCGGATCCTTGGTCGATAGCATCCCGAAGACGAGATCGATCTTCCGCCCGGCGATCCAGCCCGCAAGTGCCTCGCCGGCCGCATCGTTGTGGCCGCCGTCGAGGAACAGCGCCGTCCCGGCGGGCAGAAGCCCGGCCAGGGGTCCGCGTGTCAGGCGCTGCAGGCGTGCGGGCCATTGCGCCCCAGCCACGCCGGCCGCGATGGCAGATGCGCCAAGCCCGAGCAGTTCGGCGCAGGCCACCGCAAGACCGGCATTGTCGAACTGGTGCGGTCCCGGCAGGGCCGGTACGGGCAGCTCGCGCACGGCCTTGCCGGCATAGCTGAAGCCGCCCGGCGTGCGCGTGAAATTCCATTCCCGGCCGTGCCGGAACAGCGGCACGCCGAGTTCGGCGCCGCGCCGGTCGAAGACGGCGGCGGCTTCGGCCGGCTGAACGCCGATCGCCGTGGGCACGCCCGGCTTCATGATCCCGGCCTTTTCGCCCGCGATCAGCGCCAGCGTGTCGCCCAGATACTGCATGTGGTCGAACGAGATCGGCGTCTGCGCCACCACTGCCGGACGGCGGACAAGGTTCGTCGCGTCGAGCCGCCCGCCCATGCCGGTTTCCAGCAGCACGTAGTCGGCCGGATGGCGCGCGAAGGCGAGGAAGGCGGCAGCGGTCGTCACCTCGAAGAACGTGATCGGGGCGCCGGCGTTGATCCGCTCGATCTCCTCGAGGATCGCCGAAAGCTCGCCGTCCGCGATCAGCGATCCGGCCAGCCGGATGCGTTCGTTGAAGCGCACGAGATGCGGCGACGTATAGACATGGACGCGCTTGCCCGCCGCTTCCAGCATCGCGCGCAGACACGCGATGGTCGATCCCTTGCCGTTGGTGCCGGCGACGTGGACGACGGGGGCGAGGGCGTCCTGCGGATCGCCGAGCGCCTTCATCAGCCCGACCACGCGGTCGAGCGACATGTCGATGGCCTTGGGGTGGAGCGTCTTCAGGCGCTCCAGGATCGGATCGGCGCTCACGCCTTGGCGGACGGGATCTCGAGCTGCGGCTGGGGCAGCTTGACAACGTCGGCGCGCGGCTGCGGCTCGGTCAGCAGGCCGATCAGCCGCACCAGCATGGCGCGCAGCTCGTGGCGGTGGACGACCATGTCGACCATGCCGTGCTCGAGCAGGTACTCGGCCTTCTGGAATCCCGCCGGCAGCTTCTCGCGCAGCGTCTCCTCGATGACGCGGGCCCCGGCGAACCCGATCGTGGCACCCGGCTCGGCGATCGCGATGTCGCCGAGCATCGCGAAGGATGCCGACACGCCGCCGGTCGTGGGATCCGTCAACACGACGATATAGGGCAGGCCCGCTTCCTTGACCTCCTCGGCCGCAATCACGCTGCGCGGCATCTGCATCAGCGACAGGATGCCTTCCTGCATGCGCGCCCCGCCCGAGGCCGGAATGACGATCAGCGGCGACTGCTGGAGGACGGCGAGCTTGGCCGCCGCGACGAGGCCTTCGCCCACCGCAAGCCCCATCGAGCCGCCCTGGAACTCGAAATCGAAGACGGCGACGACCGCACCCATGCCGCCGATGCGCCCGTGCGCCACCAGGATCGCGTCCTGCTCGCCGGTCTTCTCGCGCGCGGCCTTGAGGCGATCCGTGTATTTCTTCTGGTCGCGGAACTTGAGCGGGTCGAGCGCCACCTTCGGCAGCTCGATGCGCGCATAGGCCCCGTCGTCGAACAGCGTTTCGAGCCGGCGCTTGGCCGGCAGGCGCATGTGGTGGCCGCAATGCGGGCAGACGCGCTGGTTGGCCTCCAGGTCGCGGTGGAAGATCATCTTGCTGCAGGCCGGGCACGTGTCCCACAGATTGTCCGGCACCTCGGTCTTGCGCACGAGGGAGCGCAGCTTCGGGCGGACGAAATTGGTAAGCCAGCTCATCGTCCGGTCCTCACGCGCTCTGCTTCTGGCGGGCCGTGCGCACGGCCTTGGAAAGTTCGCGCACCAGGCCATGCACGCGCGATGCCGCATCGCCCGGCCCCGTCTCGACGACCTTCTGCACCAGCGCCGATCCGACGACGGCGGCATCCGCGTCGCGCGCGATCGCGGCGGCGTCGGCCGGCGTCTTGATGCCAAACCCGACTGCGACGGGAAGCTTCGTCGACCGGCGGATGTGCGCGACCGCTTCGGCCACCTTCGTACTGACGATCGCTTTGGTCCCCGTCACGCCCAGCACGGCGACGTAATAGAGGAAACCGGAGGCCCCATCGAGAACGATCGGCAAGCGCTTGTCGTCGGTCGTGGGCGTGGCGAGGCGCACGAGATCGAGACCGGAAGCCTTCGCGTAGGGACGAAGTTCGGCGTCCTCTTCGGGCGGCAGGTCGACGACGATCAGGCCGTCGGCACCGGCGGCCGCCGCGTCCTTGCAGAACTTCTCGGGTCCGTAGATGTAGATCGGGTTGTAGTAGCCCATCAGCACGACCGGCGTGGCGGTGTCCTTCGTGCGGAACTTCTTGAGCTGGTCGAGCGCCTTGCGGGTCGAGGCGCCGGCCTTCAGCGCACGAAGTGCGGCGGCCTGGATCGCCGGGCCGTCCGCCATCGGGTCGGAAAAGGGCAGGCCAAGCTCGATCACGTCGGCGCCGGCGGCCGGCAGACCGTCGAGGATCGCCTGTGCGCCTGCCGCATCCGGGTCGCCGGCCATCACGTACGTGACGAGGCCGGCGCGGCCTTCCCTGGCAAGCTCGGCGAAACGTCCGGCGAGGCGGCTCACAGCTTCACCCCGAGGCGTTCGCCGATCGTGAAGATGTCCTTGTCGCCGCGACCGCAGAGATTCATCACGATCAGATAGTCCTTGGGCAGTTTGGGCGCGATGCGCGCGACATGCGCCAGCGCGTGCGCCGGCTCGAGGGCCGGCAGGATGCCTTCGGTGCGCGACAGCAGCTTGAAGGCCTCGATGGCTTCGTCGTCGGTCGCGGCCACATAGTTCACGCGCTTGATGTCGTGCAGCCACGAATGCTCGGGCCCGATGCCCGGATAGTCGAGGCCCGCCGAGATCGAGTGCGCCTCGTCGATCTGGCCATCGTCGTTCATCAGCAGGAAGGTGCGGTTGCCGTGGAGCACGCCCGGACGCCCGCCCTGCAGCGAGGCCGCATGCTTGCCGCTGTCGAGACCGAGGCCGGCCGCCTCGACCGCGTCCATCGCCACTTCCTTGTCGTCGAGGAACGGATGGAACAGGCCCATCGCGTTCGAGCCGCCGCCGATGCACGCGACCAGCAGGTCGGGCAGGCGGCCTTCGAAGCCCATGAACTGCTCGCGCGTCTCGCGGCCGATCACGCTCTGGAAGTCGCGCACCATCATCGGATAGGGATGCGGGCCTGCGACGGTGCCGATGATGTAGTAGGTGTCCTCGACATTGGCGACCCAGTCGCGCAGCGCCTCGTTCATCGCGTCCTTGAGCGTGCCCGTGCCCGACGTGACCGGCTTCACTTCGGCACCCAGCAGCTTCATGCGGAACACGTTGGGTGCTTGCCGCTCGATGTCGGTCGCACCCATGTAGACGGTGCAGGGCATGCCGAACAGCGCGCAGACCGTTGCTGTCGCCACGCCATGCTGGCCGGCACCGGTCTCGGCGATGATGCGCTTCTTGCCCATGCGCTGGGCCAGCAGGATCTGGCCCATGCAGCTGTTGATCTTGTGGGCACCCGTGTGGTTGAGCTCGTCGCGCTTCAGATAGATCTTGGCCCCGCCCAGCACCTTGGTCAGCCGCTCGGCCAGCCACAGCGGCGACGGCCGGCCGACATAGTGCGCGAGGTAATAGTCGAGCTCCTTCTGGAAGGCCGGGTCCTTGCGGGCGGCCGTATAGGCGCGCTCGACCTCCAGGATGAGGGGCATCAGGGTTTCGGAGACGTAGCGGCCGCCGAAGATGCCGAAATGCCCGGTTTCGTCGGGTCCGGCGCGGAAGGAATTGAGCTGTTTCATGGCCGCGCGGTTATAGCCGAGCCGCTGGCCCGGGCCAAGCGACCTCAGACCGCCCGGACGGCCGCCAGAAACCGCCGGATCAGGCGCGGGGATTTGTGCCCGGGCCGGTCTTCCACGCCCGACGAGACGTCGACGGCCGGTGCCCCGGCCGTGCGGATGGCGGCCGCGACATTCTGCGCTGTCAGGCCCCCGGCCAGCATCCACGGCCGGGTCCATTTCCGGCCGGCCAGCAGCGTCCAGTCGAAGCTGACGGCGTTGCCGCCGGGCAACGCGTCGTCGCGTTTGGGCGGCTTGGCGTCGAACAACAGCCGGTCGGCCACGTCGAGATACGCCGTGGCGCCGTCGAGATCGGCCGCTGTCGAGACGCCGAGTACCTTCATGACGGGCAGATTCGTCCGTGCGCGGATCTCGGCCGTGCGTGCCGGCGTCTCGTGCCCGTGAAGCTGCACGATGTCCGGCCGGAAGGCCGACAGGATCGCGTCGAGGGCGGAATCGTCGAGGTCGACGACGAGCGCCACGCGGCGCACGCGGGCCGGCAGGTGACCGGCAAGAAACCGCGCCTGTGCTGGCGTGACGCTGCGCGGGCTGCGCGGGAAAAAGTTGAATCCGGCGAAGGCCGCGCGCGCGGCGGCCTGTGCTGCCGGCACGGAATTGATGCCGCAGATCTTGGTTTCGACCGTCACGCCGCGATTTCCGCAAGGATGCGCGACAGGGCCGCTTTCGGATCGGCCGCCTGGGTGATCGGCCGGCCGATCACCAGATGGTCGGCACCAAGCGAAACCGCCTCGCCTGGCGTCATCACGCGCTTCTGGTCGCCGGCGGCGGCCCATTCGGGCCGGATGCCCGGGACCACGAGCTTGAAGCCGGGGCCGACTTCCTTGCGCAGGCGCGCTATCTCGTGCGCCGAGCAGACCACGCCGTCGATACCCGCTTCGCGCGCGAGCATCGCGAGGCGCAGGGCCTGTTCGCCGGACGGCCCGCGCTGGCCGACCGCGTCGAGATCGGCGTCGTCGAGACTGGTCAGCACCGTGATCGCGAGCAGCAGCGGCCGGTCGGGGCCGGTCTGGGCGGCCGCATCGCGCGCGGCAACCAGCATCGCGCGCCCGCCGCTTGCATGTACCGTCAAGAACCGCGGCCGGCACAGGGCGGCCGCCTTCACGCCGCCGGCCACGGTATTGGGGATGTCGTGAAGCTTGAGGTCGAGGAAGAGCGGGCGTGCACCGGCAACCTTTCGCACGCCGTCCGGCCCGTTCGCGACGAAGAACTCGAGCCCGAGCTTCAGCGCGAAGCCGTCCGCTCCCAAACGCACCAGATCGGCGGCGGCGTCGTCCGTGCGCATCCGGTCGATGGCGACGAAAACGCGCGGCAGGGGGGGGCTGGCCGGCTGGGACATTGCGGTATCCTTGCTGTTGGGCGATAGAGGCGAAGGACCGGGCGACTCGATACCCGGCCGAGCGCAGGATTGCCCGCACCATGACCCGATTCAAGACCCTCGGCGATTTCGATTTTTCCGGCAAGCGCGTGCTCGTGCGCGCCGATCTCAACGTTCCCATGCAGGATGGGGCGGTTAGCGATGCCACGCGCATCGAACGCTTCGCGCCCACGGCTGCGGAACTGGCCGGGAAGGGGGCCAGGGTTGTCGTGCTGTCGCACTTCGGGCGGCCCAAGGGCCGCGATGAAAGCCAATCTTTGCGCCCGCTCGTCGCCCCGCTCGCCAAGGCGATCGGCCGGCCGGTCGCCTTCGCGGAAGATTGCATCGGCCCGGCCGCCCGGGCCGCCGTCGAAGCGTTGAAGGACGGCGAGGTCGTGCTGCTCGAGAACCTGCGCTTCCACGCAGGCGAGGAGAAAAACGACCCGGCGTTCGTCAAGGCTTTGGCCGGACTTGGCGACATCTACGTCAACGACGCGTTCTCCTGCGCGCACCGCGCGCATGCATCGACCGAGGGGATCGCGCACGTCTTGCCGTGTGCGGCCGGCCTTTCCATGCAGGCCGAGCTCGAAGC
This sequence comes from Tagaea sp., assembly GCA_965279525.1. Classification (GTDB taxonomy): domain Bacteria; phylum Pseudomonadota; class Alphaproteobacteria; order CACIAM-22H2; family CACIAM-22H2; genus Tagaea. The sequence continues at coordinate 1,317,072 of CBDIIB010000005.1, forward strand.
GCTCGGCAAGGCGCTCGACCATCCGCGCCGACCCGTGGCGGCCGTGATCGGCGGCTCCAAGATTTCCACCAAGCTCGACCTGATCGGAAACCTCGTCGCACGCGTCGACATCCTGGCGATCGGCGGCGGCATGGCGAACACGTTCCTGCATGCCAAGGGCATTTCGGTCGGCCGGTCGCTGTGCGAATCGGAAATGGCCGAGACGGCGCGGCGCATCATGGCGGATGCCGAAACCTCGGGAAAACAGATCGTGCTGCCGGTCGATGCGGTCGTCGCGGGTGCATTGACGGATTCGGCCGGTGCCGAAACCGTGCCGATCGGCCGCATCCCGGCCGACAAGATGATCCTCGATATCGGTCCGTTATCGGTCGCCGAGACGCTGCGTATTTTCGACGGCGCGCATACGCTGGTCTGGAACGGGCCGGTGGGCGCTTTCGAGCATGCGCCGTTCGATGCGGGCACGACAGCCCTTGCAAGGGGCGTGGCCGAGCGCACGAAGGCCGGCCGGCTGCTTTCGGTCGCCGGCGGCGGCGATACGGTCGCGGCCCTGGCGAAGGCCGGTGCCGTCGATTCGTTCAGCTATGTCTCGACGGCCGGCGGGGCGTTCCTTGAATGGCTCGAAGGCAAGGAGCTGCCGGGCGTGGCGGCACTCGCGGTCCGGCCCTAGCTCAGTTCAGCCGCTTGAGCGGGCTGCGCCGCGGCGTTCCGCCCGCGTGCATCTTGCGCGTCGGTGCCGGGACCAGTGCCTCGCGGCGCGCTTCGCTGGCGACAATGCTGTCGTCGACTAGCGGTCCGCGCGTCTCGCCGCGCCGCCAGGCGGCGACGCGCGATTCGGCGACGCTTTCCTCGACGACATCGAAGAACGACAGCGCGTCGAACAGCTCGCCCGGATTGACCAGGCCGCCCGTCGGTCCGCCGAGTTGGCGCAGGGCGATGAAAAATTCGGTGAACAGCGGCTTGTCGACATGGCAGCCCTTGCAGGCGACGGCAAGCGCCCGGCCGCCCTGCTCGTAGAGGCAGCGGCGCGCGGTGGCGACCGACACGCGCGCGAACTTGGCAAACAGCGTTTCCAGCAGCGAGCGTTCGCCCGCGCGCACGAGCGGCAGCAGCATCTGCAGGTCGTGGACATCGTCCCGGTCGATCGCGGCGCGGATCTTGAGAAGGACCCCGTTCAGGGCCGCCGCGCGCGCGTGATCGGCGACAACTTCGGACAACGCATCGCCGATCGCCTTGTCGAGCAGGTAGTGGTCGATCTCGAAATTCTCGATGATGTGCCGGCGTAGCGCCTCGGAAACCCAGCCATACATCCGGCCGGCCAGGCGCGGATCGAGATCCTCGCGCTTCAGGATCATCTCCTGGAGATCGGCATCGGAGTGCGAGACTTCGACCAGCGTCTCGAACGTATCGGTCGCGATGGTGGCGCCCGTGTTCTCGAGGACGGCGCGCACGACGTCCTGCTCGCCGGGCCGCACGAGCGCGTCGCTGACCGGGGCCGAGATGTGCTCGCGCCGCGCGATAGCCAGGCGATGCTGGAACGTGCGCGTGCGGATGACGTTGAGCAGTTCGCCGTCGTCGAGCAGTTCGGATTTCAGCAGGACGGGCCAGGCGACCTCGATCCGGTCGTTGGCGAGCTGGACGATCAGGCGGCGAGGGGCGACGCCTTCGGCGGCAAGGCGCTCGGCAAGGGCGCGGCGGATCGGCATCTCGAGATCGTGGAGCAGGCGCTGGAGGATTTCCTCGGCAAGCTCGCGCTCGCGCGCCGACATCGAGCCAAGATCGGTGCCCAGGATCATGTCGCCCATCCGCACCGCCAGATGCGCGCGCGCATCCGGCCGCTTGTCCTGGGCGAGAATCAGGAGCCCGTGCAACTGCTCGCTGTCGAAAGGAATCGTCATCTAGTCAACGCCACCGAAATTCTTCGACGCGCCGGATCCGCGTACGTTCTATTAGTAAGTCTAAGTCTGATCGTCATACGAATCCAGTTGGACGCAGTCGTTCCAGGACGAATTCGATTCCGAGCGTGACATCTTCGCGTGACGATTTGCAATTTGCCAAACCATACAAATTGCGGGGCAATTCGACATGCTTCGCTCGCAATGCGCGTGGCATTTTCATCGCAACTGTTCGCCCAACAGGCATTCGCGAATGGCAAACTCGAAATTAACGGAGAATTAAATCAAATTTGCTCTTATTGCGGATGATGCAGATTCAAGCTGGCACATCTTCGATTGCAAACGGCCTTCCGCGTCCCGATGGCGGGCGCGTCTCGGGTCGGCCCACCCTTTCCGGACGCGGCGGGCAGGCGGCGGATGTCGGTTTCGCGGTTCCGGCACGCGCCTTCGGCATTCCCGAAGCCCGCGAGGCGATCGCGGCCAACTTCGCCGAAGAAGCGATGCCCGCGCGCGCCTTGCCGCGTGGCTCGTTGGTCGACCTGTTGATCTGACCGTTCCGACGGCTATCGAAGCCTGCGGAAGGGCTGTATCAGCAGGCGCCACAGGCTTTGGCTTGCGGCATCGCGGTACGTCGGCAGTCCGATCGTGAGGCCGAGCTGCCCGTCGGCAGGCTCGGCACGGTAGGTCCCGAACAGGCGGTCCCACCACGAGACCGAAAATCCGAAATTGCTGTCGGTCTCCTCGCGCCGCACCGAATGGTGGATGCGGTGCATGTCCGGCGTGACCAGGACCATCCGCACGCCCCTTTCCAGGGCCGCCGGCATCCGGATATTGGCGTGATTGAACAGCGAACTGGCGTTGAGTAGCACTTCGAAGGCGAAGACCGCCTCGGGCGGGGCGCCGGTCGCGGCGATCACGGCAAGCTTGATCGCCAGCGACAAGCCGATCTCGACCGGATGGAAGCGCACGCCCGTCGTGGTGTCGAACATGGTGTCGGAATGGTGCATGCGGTGCAGTGCCCAGAAGGCGGGGACCGCGTGGAACACGCGATGCTGGAAATAGATCGCGAGGTCGAGTGCCACAAGCCCGGCGAGGAACGCGGCCCAGGCCGGCAGGCCGGACATTCCGATCAGGCCCCAACCCTGCGCCTGGGCGTAGACGGCAAACGCGGCCGCCCCGCCAGGGACGGCAACGCGGGCGACCAGACCGCCCAGGATCGCGAAGGCGAGATTCGCCGGCCAGCGCCGCGCGCGCGAAGGCGCGTCGGGGCGGCGGGGCGCCAGCGCTTCCCACAGCGCCATCAAGGCGAGCACGCCGACGAAGATGCCGAGCCGCAGGGACGCTTCGTCTTGCATGTCTTTCAGCCGATCCTGAAGTTCATCGCGAGCAGGCCCGCGACCAGCACGAGTGCCGCGACGATCCGCAGCTTTCCGAATTTTTCGCCGAGCAGGAACGTGCCCATCAGCGTGGCGAACAGCACCGACGTCTCGCGCAGCGCCGAGACATGTGCGATGGCGCCAAGGCTCGACGCCCAGATCGCGATGCCATAGCCGATCGTCGCGACGACGCCGCCGGCCGCGCCGCGCCACCAGTACTGGCGCATGTAAGGGTAGATCGAGGGGCCGCGCTTCCACATCGCGAACACGAAGATCCACGGACCCTCGAGGAGGTTGAGCCACACGATGTAGGACAGCGCGTTGCCCGACAGACGCGCACCCAGGCCATCGAGGACCGTGTAGGCCGCGATCGTGAAGCCCGTGCATATGGCAAGCCCGATCGCGCGCCGCTCGGCGAAATTCGGGATGCCGCGCGCGAAGGCAAGTCCCGCAATGCCGAGCGAAACAAGCACCACGCCGACCGATTCGCGGAAATCCAGGAACTCGCCGATCAGCGTGCCCGACATGATCGCGACGAGGGTGGGGCCGAGTCCCCGCGCGATCGGGTAGACGAGCGACAGGTCGCCAAGCGCGTAGGCGCGCAGCAAAAACACGTAATAGAAAAGATGGACCGCGAGGGAGCCGAGCAGATAGGGCCAGGCGGCGGCGTCGGGAAACGGGACGAAAGGCGCCATCGCGAGGCCGATGATGCAGCCGACGAGCATCACGACGCCGAAAGAGGTGAGGCGATCGGGATCCGACTTGACGACGGCGTTCCACGACGCGTGCATCAGGGCGGCGAGGAGGACGAGGGCCGCGACGGACGGATCGATCTTTTCCAACTGCTCCCGCTCCCGCGTGCCCGGAAGGCGGATTCTAGCCCCAAAACGCAGAAGGGGCGCGGGAGAAGAACCCCCGCGCCCCCAAATGCACTGAGCGAAAACCGCTTACTTCTTCTTCTTAGCGGCCTTCTTCTTAGCCTTTTTCTTCGCAGCCATGATGTGACTCCTTGTTTCCGATGGTGTCGGACCGGGAAAGGCGCGCCGGAGATCTGAGCGGAGCTGGGTGTTTAATCCCTGCCCTTTTGACCTACGACGGAGTTGGAGCCCTCCCTGGAGACGATCCGACCGTCGCTAGAACATCATTTTGAACAAGGGCATGTCAAGGAAATTCAATATGAGGGGGGTTGACATCGCCAACCCCACTATCGTTAGGGGGCATCGCATGCTGTTGCGGGAGTCGTCAAACCACCTTCTACAGCTAGTTAGAGACAGCAAGAAAACCCAAATAAAATCGAGACAATTTGCATGTCGGCATTTTGCGCGCGTGATGAAAATCAACGCGCGATTCCCTCACGTATCGAGGTCGAGAAGGCTCTTTGAAAAACTTTCCGCGTCGAACGATTTCAGGTCGTCGATTCCCTCGCCGACACCGATCAACACCGTCGGAGTCGCGAATCGATTCGCGATCGCGACCAGAACGCCGCCCTTGGCGCTGCCGTCGAGCTTGGTGACGACCAGTGCATCGATGTCGACCATGCTCTTGAACGTCTCGACTTGCTGCAATGCGTTCTGTCCGATCGTCGCATCGAGGACGAGCATCGTGTCGTGCGGTGCAGATGCATCCAGCTTCTTGATCACGCGAACGATTTTCTTGAGCTCGTCCATCAGGTCGGCCTTGTTGTGGAGCCGGCCTGCGGTATCGACCAGCAGCACGTCGACATCCGCTGCGCGCGCCTTCTCAAGGGCTTCATAGGCGAGGGCCGCCGGATCGCCGCCCTCGCGCGCGGCGACGACTGTCACGCCGGCGCGTTCGCCCCAGATCTCGAGCTGGCGCACGGCGGCGGCGCGGAAGGTATCGCCGGCGGCGAGCATCACCGACTTGCCTTCGGCGCGCAGCGACGACGCGATCTTGCCGATCGTCGTCGTCTTGCCGCTGCCGTTGACGCCGACGACCAGCACCACGTGCGGCCGACGCGACATATCGGGCGCCCAATTACGCGCGACCGGCGCGAGGATCGCCGCAATTTCGGCGGCGAGGATGCGCCGCACTTCGAGCGAGGGCGTGTCGCCCGGCAGCTTGCGGGCGCGCACGCGCTCGACCAGCCGGGCCGCGACCGTCGGGCCGAGATCGGCTTCGATCAGCGCTTCCTCGAGCGCATCGAGCGATGCGGCGTCGAGCCGGCCGAGATTGAGCGCGCGCCCGATACCGTCGACGAGCTTGCCCGAGGATTTTTTAAGACCTTCCTTGAGGCGGTCGAGCCAGCTCACGCGGGCACCCCGACAAGACCGGCCGGTTCGTGCCCGACGACGCGCACGCGCAGCAGCGTGCCGCGCGGGTGCGCATCGGCAAGGCGCACGCGCGCCCCTTGCGCATCCAGTCCCTCGCGGCCCGACTTCTCGACCAGCACGTCCGCCTCGCCACCGACCCGGGCGGCCAGATAGCGCTGCCGGGCTGCGGCGGCAGTCTCGCGCAGCTGGCGCGCGCGGGCGCGCACCGTCGCTTCGGGCAACGGGCGCATGCGCGCGGCCGGCGTGCCGGGGCGGGGCGAATAGGCGAAAACGTGCGCGTGGGCGAGACCCATCTCGTCGACGAGGGTGCGCGTGTTCTCGAACGCGGCTTCGCTTTCGGTGGGGAAGCCGGCGATCAGGTCGGCCGCGACGGCAATGTCGGGCCGGGCCGCACGCGCGCGCGCGACTGCGGCAAGGACCTGCGCACGGCTGTGCCGGCGCTTCATGCGCTTCAGGATCAGATCGTCGCCGGCCTGCACGGAAAGGTGCAGGAACGGTGCGAAACGCTGCTCGTGCGCCATCAGATCGAACAGTCGGTCGTCCAGTTCGGCCGGATCGACCGACGACAGGCGCAGGCGCGCCAGATCCGGAGCGCCGGCAAGAATCGCGGCGCACAGGTCGCCGAGCCGCGGGCGGCCGGGCAAGTCGCCGCCCCATGCGGTGAGGTCGACCCCGGTCAGCACGACCTCGCGCCGGCCGGCCGCGACCGCCCGGGCGACGCGCGCCCGCACCCCGTCGATTGCGAGAGAACGCGAGGGACCGCGCGCATAGGGGATGACGCAGAATGTGCAGCGATGGTCGCAGCCCTGTTGCACTTCGATGAAGGCGCGCGTGCGCCCCTGCGCGAGGCCGATGTCGCTGGCGACGAAGTCCTGGCGCGCCATGATGTCGGAGACCGCACTTGCGCGCGCGCGCCAGACGGCGGCATCGAGCTTGTCGCGGTTGCCGACCACGGCATCGACTTCGCCAAGCGCTTCATAGCGCGCCGGATCGAGCTGGGCGGCACAGCCGGTCACGACGATCCGCGCGTCCGGTTTCTCGCGCTTCAGCCGGCGGATGGCGACGAGCGCATCGCGCTCGGCTTCCTGCGTCACCGCGCACGTGTTGACGACGAGCGTGTCGCGGTCGCCGGCCTCAGCCAGCAGCGCTTCGATCGTCGCGGCCTCCGCGGCATTGAGCCGGCAACCGAAATTGACGACGCGGGACGAATTCATCCCGGCCAGACGCCCGAAAAGGAGAGGGCGACGGGTCCGGCCATCAGCACATGGCCGTCCGCGCGCCATTCGATCTCGAGCGCGCCGGCATCGCCTTCGCTGCCGTCGACGATCACGCGCGCACGCCGTCCGGCAAGCAGGCCGCGGCGCACGGCCGCGACGGTCGCAGCACACGCCCCCGATCCGCAGGCAAGCGTGATGCCGGCCCCGCGCTCCCACACGCGCAGGCGCAGCGTGGCGGGATCGAGGATCTGTGCCACGCCGATATTCGCGCGCTCGGGAAAGATGGCATGATTTTCAAGCTGTGGACCGAGCGCCGCAAGATCGACCGCGGCGGCATCCGGCACGAAGAAGGTCGCGTGCGGATTGCCCATGCTCGTCGCGACCGGATCGACGAGCACGCCGACCGCGAGCGGGACATGCAGCGTGTCGCAGGCTTGTGCCAGCGGGATCTCGCGCCAGTCCATGCGCGCCGGGCCCATGTCGACGCTGACGGTGCCGCCCGCTTCGCGCCGCGAGCGGAGCAGCCCTGCGCGCGTCTGGATCGTCAGGTCGGCGGAGTTCTTCTCGCGCATGACGAGATCGGCCACACAGCGCGTGCCATTGCCGCACGCACCGGCTTCCGAGCCGTCGGAATTGAGAAAGCGGAAGAACACGTCGGCCGACTTGTCGGGTGCGGGCTCCAGCACGACGAGCTGGTCGAACCCGACGCCCTTGTGGCGGTCGGCGATGGCGCGCACGCGCTCCGCATCGAGGGCGAATTTTTGCGTGCGCGAATCGACCACGACGAAGTCGTTGCCGAGGCCGTGCATCTTCAGGAAGGGCAAACCGGACATGGCCGGGGATATAGGACCCGGCCGCCGCCCTTGTCTAGCCAACGCGACATTGGCGGGTGAGATTTTAGGAAATTTAGCGGATTTCGACGCGGAATCCGTAAATACGTTATAAATCAACGCACTAATCGGAATTTCCGGGCCGGTGCCGCACCCCTCTATATACGTGTCGCCCCGGCTTCTTGACGCCCCCGGCCTTTGGGCCTAGAACCGCGGCCGTTCAGGGGAAATCTGCGCCCTTGGGCCTTCGGGTCTCCCGCCGTCCGCGAGTTTCGCGCACGGCGGCCGCTCCGTTTTGTGCTTTCGGAAGGTTTTCGGGTCGGGATGTTCGAGTCGCTATCCACCAAGCTGGGGTCTGTCTTCGACAAGCTGCGCGGGCGCGGTGCGCTTGGCGAAGCCGATGTCGACGCGGCCCTGCGCGAGGTGCGCGTGGCGCTGCTCGAGGCCGACGTCGCCCTTTCGGTCGTCAAGGATTTCGTCGCGGGCGTGAAGCTCGAGGCGATCGGCCAGCAGGTCGTGCGCTCGGTCACGCCGGGCCAGATGGTCGTCAAGATCGTCAACGACAAGCTGGTCGAAACGCTCGGCTCGACGACGAGCGAAATCAACCTGCGCGCCAATCCGCCGGTCGCGATCCTGATGCTCGGCCTGCAGGGCTCGGGCAAGACCACGACCTCGGCCAAGCTCGCCAAGCGCCTGGTCGAGAAGGAGCGCAAGAAGGTCCTGCTCGCTTCGCTCGACGTGCGCCGCCCGGCAGCGCAGGAACAGCTCGCCGTCCTGGGCACGCAAGTGTCGGTGCCCACGCTGCCCATCATCGCCGGCCAGGATCCCGTCGCGATCGCGAAGCGCGCGATGGAGACCGGCCGCACCGAAGGTTACGACGTCGTCATCCTCGACACCGCCGGCCGCCTTTCGATCGACGACGAGTTGATGGAAGAAGCAGCATCCGTGCGCGACGCGGTCGGCCCGACCGAATCGCTGCTCGTGGTCGACGCGCTGACGGGCCAGGACGCCGTCAACACCGCCACCCAGTTCAACACGCGCCTCGGCATCACCGGCATCGTGATGACGCGCGTGGACGGCGACCAGCGCGGCGGTGCCGCACTCTCGATGCGCGCCGTCACCGGCAAGCCGATCAAGTTCATCGGCCTTGGCGAAAAGATGGACGCCCTCGACGTCTTCCATCCCGACCGCATCGCCGGCCGCATCCTTGGCATGGGCGACATCGTCGGCCTCGTCGAGAAGGCGCAGGAGAACGTCGAGGCCGAAGACGCCGAGAAGCTCGCCCGCAAGATCAAGACCGGCGATTTCGATTTCAACGACATGCTTTCGCAGCTCGAGCAGCTCAAGAAGATGGGCGGGCTGGGCGGCGTGATGAACATGCTGCCGGGCGTGCAGAAGATGAAGGCACAGCTCGCAAACGCGAACGTGGACGAGAAGGTGGTCGGCCGCCAGTCGGCGATCATCCGCTCGATGACGAAGAAGGAACGGCGCGACGCCAAGCTGCTCAACGGCAGCCGCAAGCGGCGCATCGCGTCGGGATCTGGAACGACGGTCGAGGAGGTCAACCGCCTCGTGAAGCAGTTCATGGAGATGAGCCGCGTCATGAAGCAGATGGGCAAGCTCGGCCAAAAGGGAATGATGCGGACGGGGATCGGGAACCTCTTCCGCAGATAGCGCAACCGAACAGAACGAAGACCTGAACGAAAGGATCGAACCGACAATGTCCGTCAAGATTCGCATGAGCCGCGGCGGTGCCAAGAACCGCCCGCACTACAAGATCGTCGTCGCCGACAGCCGCATGGCCCGCGACGGCCGCTTCATCGAGAAGATCGGCTACTACGACCCGATGCTTCCCAAGGGCGACGCCAAGCGCGTCGTGATCGACGTCGAGCGCGCCAAGTACTGGCTGTCGAAGGGCGCCCAGCCGTCCGAGCGCGTCGCGCACTTCTTCTTCGCCCTGTCGCTGGGGCCGAAGCCGGAGATCCGCGAGACGCCGAAGAAGTCGGCGCCGAAGAAGAAGGCCCAGGAGCGCCTGAAGGCAGCCGAGGAAGCCGCGGCGAAGACCGCCGAGGCGGCACCGGCGGCCTGAGGCCATGACGTCCGGTGCCGAGGCGAAGCCGATCCTGGTCGGCGCCGTCGTGGGTCCCCACGGCGTGCGCGGCGAGGTCAAGATCAAGAGCTTCACCGAACGCGCGAAGGACGTCGCGGCCTACGGCCCCGTTTCGGACGAAAGCGGCAAGCGCCGCTTCACCGTCCGGGTGCGGGGCGAGGTCCGCGGGCTGGTCGTGGCCCGGCTCGAGGGAATCGAGGACCGGAACGCGGCCGAAGCGCTCAAGGGACTGCGGCTCTACGTCGAGCGCGCGGCCCTGGGAGCGAAGCCCAAGCGGACCAAGGGCAGCGAGACCTGGTTCCACGCCGACCTGATCGGCCTTTCGGTCGAAGACACGAAGGGCGTCAGGCTCGGAACGGTAAAGGGGCTCGCGAACTACGGGGCGGGCGACATCGTCGAGGTCGATACGGGAAGCGGGCCAAGCCTGCTCTACCCGTTCACCAAGAAGGTGGTGCCGACAGTCGATATCGAAGGCGGGCGGATCGTGATCGATCCGCCGGTCGAGGTCGAGGCGAAGGAAGACGGTAAGGACGAATGAGCGCAGTCGCGGACATGGCGGGGAACGGCGGGACGGACGGTGCGAAGGCGCCGTGGCGTGCCGTCGTGCTGACGCTGTATCCGGGCATGTTCCCGGGTCCGCTGGGCGCGTCCATTCCCGGGCGCGCCATCGCCGACGGCGCATGGTCGCTCGAGACCGTCGATATCCGCGACTTCGCCGCCGACAGGCATCGCACCGTCGACGACCTGCCGTTCGGCGGCGGGCCGGGAATGGTGATGAAGCCCGACGTGGTCGATGCCGCACTTGGCGTTGCCATCGCGAAAGCGCCGGAAGGTGCCGTCGCGATCTGCCTTTCGCCCCGCGGCAAACCCTTCACGCAGGACCGGGCGCGCGAGCTTGCCGCCGGTCCCGGCGTGGTGCTGCTGTGCGGCCGCTTCGAAGGGATCGACGCGCGCGTGCTCGAGGCGCGCGAGCTGGAAGAGATCTCGATCGGCGATTTCGTGCTGTCGGGCGGCGAGCCCGCGGCGATGTGCCTGATCGACGCCTGCGTGCGGCTGCTGCCCGGCGTTCTGGGTGCGGCCGAATCGCTGGGCGAGGAGAGTTTCGAGGACGGACTTCTGGAATATCCGCACTACACGCGGCCGGCCATCTGGCAGGACCGCGAAGTGCCGGCGGTGCTGACCTCCGGCAATCACGCGAAAATCCGCGCCTGGCGGCGGGAAGAGGCCGAGCGCCTCACCGCCGAGCGACGCCCCGACATGTGGGCCAAGCGCCAGGCACGTACCCAACACTGAAGATCGAAGAGGAGAAGACCATGTCGCACATCATTGAAACGCTCGAGAAGGAGCAGATCGGCAAGCTCGTCGCCGCCCGCAAGGTGCCCGACTTCGCGCCCGGCGATACGCTGCGCGTGCAGGTGAAGGTGCTGGAAGGGACGCGCGAGCGCCTGCAGACCTTCGAAGGCGTGTGCATCGCGCGCAAGAACTCGGGCATCAGCTCGAACTTCACGGTGCGCAAGATCTCGTTCGGCGAAGGCGTCGAGCGCGTGTTCCCGCTCTACTCGCCGCGCCTGGGCGGCATCGAGGTGGTGCGCCGCGGCGACGTGCGCCGCGCCAAGCTCTATTACCTGCGTGGCCGCACGGGCAAGTCGGCCCGCATTCTCGAGAAGACGGGCGGCATGGCCGCCTCGGCCGCCGACCTGTCGGCAGCCGATCTCGAGGCCGCCGCGACGGAAACGCCGGCCGAAAAGAAGTAAGCCGCCGGCAGCGGGCCGCACTGGGACAGCCCGGGCGGCCCGGCCGGAGGTCGACAAGCAGTCGGGAGGAGCATCGATGACCAAGCCACGCACGTTGTTCGACAAGATCTGGGACAACCATGTCGTCCACCGCCAGGACGACGGCACCTGCGTGCTCTACATCGACCGGCACCTCGTGCACGAGGTGACGAGCCCGCAGGCCTTCGAGGGCCTGCGCATGACTGGCCGCAAGGTCCGTCGCCCCGATGCGACCGTCGCGGTCGCCGACCACAACGTGCCGACGACGGATCGCTCGAAGGGCATCGCCGATCCGGAAAGCCGCATCCAGGTCGAAACGCTCGAGAAGAACGCGAAGGATTTCGGCGTCGTCTATTACGGCATGGACGATGTGCGCCAGGGCATCGTGCACATCATCGGGCCGGAGCAGGGCCTGACGCTGCCGGGCACCACGATCGTGTGCGGCGACAGCCACACCGCCACGCACGGTGCCTTCGGCGCCCTCGCCTTCGGCATCGGCACGTCGGAGGTCGAGCACGTGCTCGCCACCCAGACGCTCGTGCAGCGCCCGGCCAAGAATATGCGCGTCACGGTCGACGGCACCGTCGGCCCCGGCGTGACCGCCAAGGACGTGATCCTGGCGATCATCGGCAAGATCGGCACGGCCGGCGGGACCGGCCACGTGATCGAGTTTGCCGGGTCGGTCATCCGCGAGCTGTCGATGGAAGGCCGCATGACGGTCTGCAACATGACGATCGAGGGCGGTGCGCGCGCCGGTCTCGTCGCCCCCGACGAGAAGACCTTCGAGTACGTGAAGGGCCGCCCGTCCGCACCCAAGGGTGCCGCATGGGAAGCGGCCGTCGCCTACTGGAAGACGCTGCCGTCGGACGAAGGCGCCAAGTACGACAAGGAGATCTTCCTCGACGCCAAGGACATCCCGCCGATGGTCACGTGGGGCACCTCGCCCGAAGACGTGCTGCCGATCGGCGCGGTCGTGCCGGATCCGGCCGACGTGGCGGACGAAGGCAAGCGTGCGGCCATCATCCGCTCGCTCGAATACATGGGCCTCAAGCCCGGCATGAAGCTCGCCGAGGTCAAGATCGACAAGGTCTTCATCGGCAGCTGCACGAACGGCCGCATCGAGGACCTGCGCGCGGTCGCCGCCATCGCCAAGGGCCGCAAGGTCGCGGGCAACGTGCAGGCGATGGTCGTGCCGGGCTCGGGCCTGGTCAAGGAACAGGCCGAGCGCGAAGGCATCGACAAGGTGCTGATCGAGGCCGGCTTCGAATGGCGCGAGCCGGGCTGCTCGATGTGCCTTGCCATGAACGCCGACAAGCTGGAGCCGGGCGAGCGCTGTGCGTCCACCTCGAACCGCAACTTCGAGGGGCGCCAGGGCCGAGGCGGGCGCACGCACCTGCTGTCACCGGGCATGGCGGCCGCGGCCGCGGTGACCGGGCGACTGACGGACGTGCGCGAGTTCGCGCGTTGAACTTCCTGCTGGCCGTGCAGCCGGCGCGGGCGACGGCCGACGTCGCCCCGTTCGGCCGCAGGCTGGCGGCATTGGGACTGGACGCCGCGATTCTCGCGGCCCTCGTCTTCGCGTTGATTTCGACCGCCAACAGCACGAGCCGTTCGAGCATGGGCGATTTCTTCTACCCTTTCTGGCGCGAAAGCCCGGTCGTCTCGATCGAGCGCACGCCGGCCGCGCGCGAGGACGAACGCCTCGTCGACGGCGGCGGGCATCGCATCATCGATCTGCTGCGCGAGACGCGCGTGCATGCCGACGGCTCGATCCGCGTCTGGGCGGTCGCCGCGGGCGAGATCCGGCACGACGACGGCCGCATCGAGCCGGTCCATTCCGAACTTCTCGTCGCGCGCAACCTGCGCGGCCTCGTGCGGCTTGTGGCCACGCAAGGGCTCGTGGCGCTGCTGCCGTTCGTCTATTTCGCGCTGTTCGAAAGCTCGCGCTGGCAGGCCTCGCCCGGCAAGCGCGCCTTCGGCGTGCGCGTCGTCGATCTCGAGGGGCGGCGGATCGGCCTCGGCCGCTCGTTCGCGCGCCAGTTCCTGAAGGTCTGCGAGATCCTGTCGACGGGCATCGGCTACGCACTTGCCGCGATCAATGGCACGGGACAGGCCTTCCACGACATCCTCGTCGGCACGCGCTGCGTGCGGGCGTAAATCCGGGTTACGAAGGGGAGAACGACATGGACAAGTTCACGGTTCTCACGGGCGTCGCGGCTCCGCTGCCGATGATCAACATCGATACCGACATGATCATCCCCAAGCAGCACCTCAAGACGATCAAGCGCACCGGGCTGGGCTCGGCGCTGTTCGAGGAGATGCGCTTCACGCCCGACGGCAAGGAACGTCCGGAATTCGTGCTCAACAAGCCGGCCTATCGCAAGGCGCAGGTGCTGGTCGCGGGCGACAATTTCGGCTGCGGCTCGTCGCGCGAACATGCTCCGTGGGCACTGCTCGATTTCGGCATCCGCTGCGTGATCAGCACGTCGTTCGCCGACATCTTCTACAACAACTGCTTCAAGAACGGCATCCTGCCCATCAAGGTGTCGAAGGAAGATCTCGACAAGCTGATGGACGACGCGCAGCGCGGCTCGAACGCCACGCTGACGGTCGACCTCGAAAAGCAGGAGATCAAGGGGCCAGACGGCGGTGCCGTGAAGTTCGAGATCGACCCGTTCCGCAAGCACTGCCTGCTCAATGGCCTCGACGACATCGCGCTGACCCTCGAGAAGGCCACGCACATCGACGCCTACGAAGCCAAGCAACGCACGTCGCAGCCCTGGCTCGCGGCTGCCCGCTGAAATCAAGTACCGGAGAGACGAAATGGCATCCAACCGCAAGCTCCTTGTCCTTCCCGGCGACGGCATCGGCCCCGAGGCGATGCACCAGGTGCGCCGCGTCGTCGACTGGTTCGACAAGCGCCGCACCGTGTCGTTCGACGTCAAGGAAGGGCTGGTTGGCGGCGCTTCGTACGAGAAGCACGGCACGCCGCTGACCGATGCGACGATGGAGCTGGCGCAGAACTGCGATGCCACGCTGTTCGGCGCCGTCGGCGGTCCGCAATGGGACAACCTGCCCTTCGACAAGAAGCCCGAGCGCGGCTTGCTGCGCCTGCGCAAGGAGATGGATCTCTTCGCCAACCTGCGCCCGGCGATCGTGTTCGAAGCGCTTGCCGACGCCTCGTCGCTGAAGCGCGAGCTGGTCGCCGGTCTCGACATCCTGATCCTGCGCGAGCTGACGGGCGGGGTCTATTTCGGCGAACCGCGCGGCGTGACGACTTTGCCCGACGGCCAGAAGAAGGCGATCGACACGCAGGTCTATACGACCTCGGAGATCCAGCGCATCGCGCGCGTGGCCTTCGAACTGGCACGCAAGCGTTCCAACAAGGTGCATTCGGTCGAGAAGGCCAATGTCATGCACACCGGCGTGCTGTGGCGCGAGGTCGTGACGGCCCTGCACAAGGCCGAGTATCCCGACGTCAAGCTCGAGCACATGTACGCCGACAACTGCGCCATGCAGCTCGTCCGCCAGCCCAAGCAGTTCGACGTGATCGTCACCGACAACCTGTTCGGCGACATGCTGTCGGACTGTGCGGCGATGCTGACGGGCTCGCTCGGCATGCTGCCGTCGGCCTCGCTGGGGGCACCCGACCCGACCGGCCGGCGCAAGGCGCTCTACGAGCCCGTGCACGGTTCCGCACCCGACATCGCCGGCAAGGACATGGCCAACCCGCTGGCCACGCTGCTGTCGTTCGCGATGATGCTGCGCTATTCGTTCGACCTTGCGGCCGATGCCGATCTGGTCGAGCAGGCGGCCAAGAACGTGCTCGCCAAGGGCCTGCGCACGCGCGACATCGCGTCGCCGGGCAGCAATGTCGTGTCGACCACCCAGATGGGCGACGCGCTCCTCAAGGAACTCGACGCGCTGGCGGCCTGAGATTCAGGCCGCTTCGGGCAGATAGCTCCATACCCAGGCCGGCGGAAAGTTCAGCATCGCGATGCCCTTGCGCTGGCCTTTGAGGCCCAGCGGCTTCTCCTTGATCGGCGAGGCCAGCGAATAGGTGTACTGCAGGATGTCGCCGCCCGGGGCCATCACCTCGAAAGCGGCGTCGATCAGTGCGCGCTGCACCTCGACCGGCAGCGGCAGCATCGGGATGCCGGAGATGACGCAGGCGACTTTGCCGACCCATTCTGCCGGCAGCAGATCCTTGAGACGCGTCGCGTCGCCCTGGATGACGTTGACCGCGGGAAACTCGCGGCGCAGATGCGCGCACAGGGCCGCATCGATCTCGACGACGAACAGCCGGTCGGCCGGCACGCCGGCGGCGAGCAGCGCCTTCGTCACGGGGCCGGTTCCCGGCCCGAGTTCGACCACGCACTGGTCGGGACCCGCATGGACCTGGCGCGCGACCAGCCGGGCGAGCGCCGGCGACGACGGCAGCACGGCGCCGACCTTCATCGGATTGGCAAGCCAGCGCCGGAAGAACAGGACTTCCTCGGCCGCGGGCTTATCTTCTGTTCGCTTCATGGCATGCCTCATGTCGGATCGGTGACGCGGCCGGGCAAATTTAGGACGATGGTCGGGTGTTTCCAAGTCCTTGAGGAATATTAAAAATTTGTGACAAACATCCGCCACGCCGTCGTGGCATAAGGTTGCGGCGGCACGGCTGACAAGCGGGGAATAGATGGCAAAGCGAATTGCGGTGGTGGGTGCGACCGGCACGATCGGGCGCGAGATCCTTCAGGAACTCGCCGCGCGCGGCGTGGACGCGGGCGAAGTGGCGGCCCTGGCTTCCGAACGCTCGGTCGGCGTGACGCTTTCCTTCGGCGAGAATGCCGACGTGAAGACCGACGAACTGGCGACATACGATTTCTCGGGCACCCAGGTCGCGATCTTCTGCACCGCACCCGCCGTCTCGGCCGCCAACGTGCCGCGTGCGGCCAAGGCGGGCGCCTGGGTCATCGACACGTCGTCGCATTTCCGCATGGATGTCGACGTGCCGCTGATCGTCGCCGGCGTGAACGACGACGCGGCCACGCTGGCACGCGCCAAGCGGCGCATCGTGTCGGTGCCCGGTGCGTGCGTGACGATGCTCACCCAGGTGCTGGCACCGCTACACCGGGCGGCGACGGCACGGCGCATGATCGTCTCGACCTACCAGTGCGTCTCGGAAGCCGGGCGTGCCGCGATGGACGAGTTGTTCAGCCAGACGCGCAACGTCTATGTCAACCAGCCGCTCGAGCGGGCCAACTTCGCCAAGCAGATCGCGTTCAACGTGATCCCCCAGTGCGGCAGCTTCGAGGCCGACGGGCGGACGACCGAGGAGCGGGCGCTGGCGATGGAGCCACGCAAGATCCTTGCCGGCGACATCGGCACGATCGCCACGTGCGTACGCGTCCCGTCTTTCGTGGGCCACGGCATCGCGGCGGTCGTCGAGTTCGTCGAACCGATGGGAATAGCGCAGGCCCGCTCGATGCTGATGCGTACCGACGGGATCGCCGTTACCGACCATCGCGCCGAGGAAGCCTTCGTGACGCCGCTGGAAACGCAGGGCGAGCAGAAGGTCTATGTCAGCCGCCTTCGCGACGATCCGTCGGTGCCAAACGGCCTCGCCATGTGGATTGCCGCCGACAATCTTCGCACTGCCTCGTCGGCGCCGATCGTGGTCCTTGCCCTGGCGCTTGCCGAGCAGGAATGAAGGCGCTCGTCGCCCTACTTCTCCTGTTGGCGTCGCCTGCCGGCGCGCAATCGCCGGCGCTTGCCGAGCTCGACCGGCTCTATGCCACCGGACAATATCGTGAAGTCACCCAGCGCATGTTCGCCGCACGCGACAACGCCGAAGCGCGCGCGATCCTCGGCTGGGCGCAGGCGCGCGTGCAGTCGGCCGCCCCGCACGTCATCGCGGTCGCCTATGCCGATCTTCTCTGGCAGATCGGCGAAGGGCAGGGGAGCGACGCATTGCGCGAGGAGTCCGGCCTTGTCCTGATCTATTCGGTCCTGGCCATCGGCGTGGACGGCGCCAAGTGTGCCGACGCGACTGCCCCTGATGCGCGCGTGCGCCAGATCCTGTCGACGCGACAGGCCTGGCTGGAGTTCGCGCGCGGCCGGCCGGCCGACCGGCGCGCCTACATGCGCAACTCCGCCGTGGCGCTGGAGCAGTCGACCGCCGCCCGCCGGCCCGAGGATCGCGACATCTGTGCGGCCGGCGACGACGAGATCGCCCGCCAGCTCGCCACACCCGGCACGGTCGCGCGCGAACAGCCGCTGAAGCCCGGCGAGGCCCGCCGCACGATCGACATCGAGCCGGGGCCGACCTATCGGCCGCGTTTCCTGGGTCCGGAAAGCTGGCATCCGCGCCAGGCGCAGGTGCGCGCGCGCTTCTGGCGGCTTCTCGACCAGCTGGTTCCGGCCTAAAGGATCTTGAAGACCCGCAGCACGGCTTCGCCGGCGACGGCCGCCGCGAAGACGAGGATGACGATCGCCGCGATCCGGTTGGCCCAGGTGAGCCCGGTCGTCGTGAAGCGGTCGCGGAACAGGCACACGGCCTCGACGACGATGAGCCACCACGCCGAAGCGCCGGCCATCACGCCGGCCAGCAGCAGCCAGTCATCCATGCTGATCTGCCCGTCCGCCCGCACGCCGAAAGCGGCGAAGATCGCAAGGAAAGACAGGACCGTGATCGGGTTGGTCAGCGTCAAGAACAGCGTCGACGTGAAATCGGCGAACAGGCTGGTCGGATCCTGGCCCGCGGCGATCGTCGGCGCCGGCCGGCGGAGCAGCCGCACGCCCATCACGAGAAGGACGCCGGCGCCGACGAGCGACAGGATCTGGCGCTCCTGCTCGAGGAACGACTGCAGCATCGAGATGCCGAACGCGGCGATGGCGCCGAAGATCGTGTCGGCGACGGCTGCCCCGAGGCCGGAGGCGAATCCCGCCAGCCGTCCGTGAACAAGCGTGCGCCGGATCACCAGCACGTTGATCGGCCCGACGGGTGCCGCGATCAGCATGCCGACAATCGCACCCTTGAGGAAGATCCACTCGAACATGCAGACGGGTCCCTCAGCGCGCCAGGCGTTCGGCCGGGAAAACGGTCGGCGGGGCCGCCAGCGCCTGCTGGCACGCGACGAGGGCAAGATCGATGGCACCCTTCACGGCCGTCGCGGCGACGACGGCATGCACCGACGATGTCGCCATCGATAGGGCGCCGGCCACGTCGCGCGTGGCGAGATAGCGGGCCAGGAACAGGGCGGCGAAGCTGTCACCGGCCCCGAAGGCAGGATGGTCGATCGGCGGGACGCGCACGATGAAGTCGCCGTCGCGATCGCAGGCCAGCGTCCCGAGCCGGCCGGAATCGGGAACCGACGTGACGATCACGATCCTGTCTGGCGTGCC
Organism: Tagaea sp.; assembly: GCA_965279525.1. GTDB lineage: Bacteria > Pseudomonadota > Alphaproteobacteria > CACIAM-22H2 > CACIAM-22H2 > Tagaea. The sequence goes on from CBDIIB010000005.1 coordinate 1,335,952, forward strand.
GCCGGCGCGCAAGGTGTCGGCGGCGGCGCGCACCTCGGCGAGCGTGCCGGTCGGCCGGCCGGTCAGCAGCCCCAGCTCGAAGACGTTCGGGAACAGGATGTCGGCGAGCGGTGCCAGGGCGCGGATCGCGTCAACCACGTCCGGGCGCACGAACACGCGGCCGCGATCGCCCATCACCGGATCGAGCGCATAGAGGCACCCTGTCCGGGCGCTTCGGGCACGCGCCACCGCGTCGGCGACGACCGCCCCCTGTTCGCCGGCTCCCAGATATCCCGACAGCACGCAGTCGGTTCCCGCGAGCAAGCCGCGCGCGTCGAGCCCCTCGACCAGCCGGGCAAGCTCGCCCGGCTCGGCCGGTCCGCCGACGAAGCCGCCATGGCCCGGATGGTTGGAGAAGCGCACGGTGTCGAGCCGCACGACGTCGATGCCGAGGCGCTGGAGGCAGAAGACTGCCGCCGAATTGCCCACGGCACCGGCGGCGACGGAAGACTGGATCGACAGGACGCGCATGCCGCCCCTCATATCGGGAATCGCCTTTTGGCGATAGGGCTTCGGGGGCGTTCGCGGCGCCGAATCCCTTGGCAAACCGCCCGGCAGGCTGACAGGATGGGCGGTCCAGGGGAGGCAGTCGAAACGAATGGCCGAATTCCGTACCGTCGCGCGCCGCTCGGCGCTCTACATTCCGGGCTCGAACACGCGCGCGCTCGAAAAGGCGCGCACGCTCGACGCCGACGTGCTGATTTTCGACCTCGAGGACGCCGTCCATCCCGACCGCAAGGACGCCGCCCGCGACCAGACGATGGCGGCCCTGCGCCAGGGCGGCTATCGCGCCGAGACGGTCGTACGCATCAACCCGCTGTCCGACAAGCTGGGCGCCGCCGATATCAAGGCCGCCGCGCGTTCGGGCTGCCAGGCGGTCCTGCTGCCCAAGGTCGAGAGCGCCAAGGAAGTGCGCGACGCGGCACTTCGCCTCGCGGCGGCCGGCGCGCCCGAGAACGTCATGCTGTGGGCGATGATCGAGACGCCGCTTGGCGTGCTGCGCGCCCAGGAAATCGCGCTGTCGAGCCCGCATCTGGGCTGCCTCGTGATGGGGACATCCGATCTCGTCAAGGATCTGCGCGCGCGCCATTCGGAAGCACGCCTGGCGATCATGCCGTCGCTCGGCCTGTGCCTGCTGGCCGCGCGCGCGGCCGGCCTGCCGATCCTCGACGGCGTGCATCTCGACCTCAACGACGAGGCCGGCTTTCTGGCGGCCTGCCGGCAGGGTGCCGACATGGGGTTCGACGGCAAGACGCTGATCCATCCCAAGACGATTGCCGCCTGCAACGCCGCGTTCGGACCGTCGGCCGACGACGTCGACTGGTCGCGCAAGGTGATCGCGGCGTTCGAAGTCGCGTCGGCGAAGAAGGAAGGCGTGATCGTCGTCGACGGCAAGCTCGTCGAGCAGCTCCATGTCGACAGCGCCAAGCGCACCGTCGCGATGGCCGAGGCCATCCTCAAGAAGGGTGCCGCGAAGGTCGCCTGACGCCTATTTGTCGGCGACGATCTTGACGCGGCGTCCCGGCGTCAGCGCCTCGCCCGGCTTCAGCCCGTTGTAGATCCGGAACCGGTCCAGATCGAGCCCGTCCTGCGTGGCCATGCGGCGTGCCATCGATTCCTGCGTGTCGCCCGCGCGCACCTGGACGATGCGGATGCGCATCGGCTCGGCGCTGCGGGCCTCCGCTTCGGTCAGCGCGCGGAACGAATAGGTCGCGCGGCGGAATGCCTCGGTGTATTTCCCGGCGACTTGCGTGGGCGCGGCCAGCACCATCCGGTAGAACGTGCCGTCGGGATGGCGGATCACGACCAGACGCAGATCGGCCGTGCCGCTCTGCCCGCGAAAGCGAGGCAACGCGCCAGTGGCGGCCTGCATGCCGTTGATCGTGATGCGCTCGACGTTCTGCAATGGCGCTCCCTTGGCCCAGACGCCGGTCAGATACGCCGACGGATCGGTCCCGGCCCTGGCCGGTGCGGAATCGAGCTTGATCGAAGCGCCCTCGGGCCCGATCGCGCGCACGGCATCCTCGCCGTTCGCGATGCGGAAGCCGGCCGGCGCCTCGAAGCGGATGCGCAGCTTGGGATGGACGAACGTGTTGGCGCGCGTGAACCCGGAATCCGCATCGCCGCCGTAAGCCATGCCGTCAATCGCGGCGAGATACTCGTTTTCGCCAAGGCGCGGGTTGGCGGCCACCTTCATGCCTTGGTCGCGCGCCGTGTCGGTCGCCGCGACGACACGGTCGGCGGTGCGCGGGTGGGACTGCAGGATGCTGAACTGGTCGGCCGCTTCCGCCGGCCGGCCGAGCGCCTTGGCCTCCAGCGTGGAAGCTTCGCCGAGCTTGGCGAGCATGTCGGCGGCTTCGCGCGGGTCGTAGCCCTCGGCCGCCATGTAGCGCACGCCGAGCTTGTCGGCCTCGAACTCCTGCTCGCGCGAGAAGCCGGCAAGCCAGACGGCCGACCCGCCTTCGCCGGCCTGCGTGGCGAGGTTGCCCGCATCCGCCGACCCGGTCAGCACGGCCACGCCCATGCCCAGGATGCCGGTGAAGATGCTTGCCGCCTGCCCGCGGCTGACGCGCTCGGCCGTGTGGCGCGCGGTGACGTGGCCGATCTCGTGGCCGACCACCGAGGCGAACTCCGCCTCGTTCGACATCAGCGCCAACAGGCCCCGCGTGACGTAGACATAGCCGCCCGGCAGGGCGAAGGCGTTGTAGATGTCGCTGTTGATGACCGTGAAGACGAAGGGCTGCCCGGCGTTCTCGCTGCGCGCCACGAGGGCTTCGCCGAGCTTCTGGACATAGGCCTTGAGCCGGGGACTGTCGTAGGCGCCGCCGAACTCGGCCAGCACCTGCGGATGCTGCTCGCGGCCGATCTTGGCCTCTTCCTCGGGCGGGACGAAGGCGGTGAACTGGCTGCGGCCGGTTGCCGCGTTCTGGGCGCAGGCGGCAAGGCCGATCGCCGCGAACACGCCGACAAAAGCGGCAAAAAGACCAGCACGCAGACGGGGTTTTTCGATCATGTCCGGACTCTTGCCCCCGCCGGGCGGGCCGGTCAAGATTCGGAATCTACCCGGTCCCAGCATGCCATTGACGGAACGCCCGGCGTTACGCGATTGTCCCGTCATGCCCGCCCCCGATGCTGCCCCCCGCACCGACCTTTACCCGCCGATCGAGCCCTACGGCTCGGGCATGTTGACCCTGGACTCCGTCCACCGGATGTACTGGGAGCAGAGCGGCAATCCGCGTGGTGCGCCGGTGGTGTTCCTGCACGGCGGTCCGGGTGCCGGCGCCACACCCGCACACCGGCGTTTCTTCGATCCGCAGCACTATCGCATCGTGATTTTCGACCAGCGCGGCTCCGGCCGGTCGACGCCGCATGGCGAGACGCGCGACAACACCACGCCCCATCTTGTCGACGACATGGAGCGGTTGCGCACCCATCTCGGGATCGACGCGTGGCACGTGTTCGGCGGGTCGTGGGGCTCCACGCTCGCCCTTGCCTATGCGCAGGCGTATCCGGCCCATGTGCGTTCGCTGGCGCTGCGCGGCATCTTCCTTGGCCGCAAGGTCGAGATCGACTGGTTCCTCTACGGAATCGCGCACGTCTTTCCGGAAGCCTGGCATGCGTTCTCCAGGTTCCTGCCGGAATCCGAGCGCGGTGACCTGCTTGCCAGCTACTGGCGCCGTCTCGTCGACCCGGACCCGGCCGTCCATCTGCCGGCCGCACGCGCCTGGAGTGCGTATGAAGGTTCGTGCTCGACCCTGATGCCGAGCCCGGAGACCGTTTCGGCCTTCTCGGAAGACCGCATGGCGCTGGGCCTCGCGCGCATCGAGGCGCACTATTTCAGGAACGCGATCTTCCTTGGCGAGAACCAGCTGCTCGACGGCGTCGAGCGCGTGCGCCACGTGCCGACGACGATCGTGCAGGGGCGCTACGACATGGTGTGCCCGATCCTGACGGCCGACCGGCTGGCCGCGACGTGGCAGGAAGCCCGCTATGTCATCGTCCCCGATGCCGGCCATTCGGCGATGGAGCCGGGCATCCGCTCGCACCTCGTCGCGGCGATGGAACGCGCCAAGCGCCTCTAGCGCGCCTTTCCGGCGCCAGTCAGGAATCCCGAGATGGTCTCCGAGCAACACACGGCTGCCGCTGTCCCGCCGGACAGTCCCGATATCCGGCGGCGCGATACCGCCGTCATCGGTTCGATCGGGCTGGCGCATTCGACCAGCCACATTTTCCAGTATTGCCTGCCGCCGATGTTTCCGCTGCTGCAGGCCGAGTTCGGCATGGGCTTCGCGGCTCTCGGCAGCGTCGTGGCGGCATTCTTCCTCGCGTCGGGGATCGGCCAGACCTTCGTGGGCGTGGCGGTCGACCGTTGGGGCGGCCGGCGCGTGCTCGCGGCGGGGATGACGGCGCTGTCGCTGGCGACCGGCGCACTCGCCTTCGTGCCGGCCTTCTGGATGTTCCTGCCGCTTGCGATCGTCGCCGGGCTCGGGAACTCGGTGTTCCATCCGGCCGATTTCGCGATCCTGGCCACGCGCGTGCACCCCAGCCGCACGGGCCGCGCCTTCTCGATCCACGCCTTCGGCGGAACGCTCGGCTACGTCGTCTCGCCGCTGCTGCTGTCGCTGCTCGGCTTCACGATCGGCTGGCGGGCGGCTTTGATCGTCGCCGGGCTTTACGGGCTGATGCAGGCGGCGTTCGTGTTCCTCGCCCGGGATCTGCTGGGCGAAGGTGCCGCATCGGCCGCCGCCGCCAAGGAAGGTATCGGCGAGATCGTCTCGAGCTTCGCGAAGATGTTCGTCATGCCGTCGATGCTGGCGGCGTTCGTCTATCTGACGATGACGGCGATGGCCGGTGCGGGCGTGCAGTCTTTCGCGGCCGCCAGCCTTTCCCTGATCCATGCGGTCGATTTCCGCGTCGCGACGCAGGTGGTGACGGCCTATCTGGTCGGCAACGCGATCGGCATCCTGGCGGGCGGCTTCGTCGCCGACGCGACCGACCGCCACGAACGGGTCGCCGCGGTAGGCCTGCTGGGCGGCGCCTTCCTGCTCGCGGCGTCGGTCGCCGCGTCGCCGCCCTTCGCGGTGGCGATGGCCCTGTTCGCGCTTGCCGGGATTTCGGTGGGCATCACGTCGGCCGCGCGCGACATCCTGATCAAGAAGCTGGCACCGCGCGGTGCGACGGGGCGCACGTTCGGCCTCGTCTATTCGGGTCTCGACATCGGCTCGATGCTCGCCCCGCTCGCCCTCGGCTGGTTCCTCGACCACGGCATGCCGGAAGGGACGATCTACGGCATCGCGCTGGTGCTCGCCTCGACCGTGCTGGCGCTGCGCTTCGTCAACGGCTACGCGCGCGCGAACACCGCCCGGCCGGTGCAGGCCTGAGCGCGCTGGCAAGCCCGCCATCGCCCGGCTATTCTCCCTGAAACGCGTCCCCGTAGCTCAGCAGGATAGAGCGGCAGTTTCCTAAACTGTAGGTCGGAGGTTCGATTCCTCTCGGGGACGCCAACAACTTCCAAAAAATCACCTGAAGGAAACCCCGATGACGCCTCCCGAACGCATGCGTGCCCATCTTGCCGAACCCGGTCTCGTCGTCATGCCGGCGGTCTGGGACGGGCTCAGCGCCAAGCTCTCCGCGAAAGCCGGCTTCAAGACCGCGTTCCTTTCCGGTTCGTGCGTGGCGGCTAGCCGGCTCGGCGGACCCGATCTCGATCTCGTGTCGTTCGGCGAGATGTTCGACTCGTTCACCATGGTCCACAACGCGGCGCCGGAAACGCTCGTGCTGGCCGACGGGGATCACGGGTACGGCAACCCGATGAACGTCCAGCGCACGGTGCGTGCCTATGGCCGTGCCGGTGCCGCCGCGATCCTGATCGAGGACAAGATCACGCCGCGCGCGATGACGGCTGCCGGCAAGCCCTGCCTGCCGCGCGACGAGGCGCGCATCAAGATCCGCGCGGCGATCGAGGCGGCGAAGGAATCGGGCATCCTCGTCCTCGCGCGGACCGACTGCCGGCCGACCCAGGGCATCGACGAGGCGGTCGCGCGCATCGAGATGTTCGTCGCCGAAGGTGCCGACATCCTGTTCCTCGATTCCCCGGCCGACGACGCCGAGATCCGCCGCGCCACGGCGGCGGCGAAGGGCCGGCCGTCCTTCACGGTGCTGTCGCCGGGTGCGGGGCGGGCCTACCCGTCGCAGGCCGATGCGCTTGCCGCCGGCTACAAGATCGGGACCTATCCCACCGGCATGCTGTCGCCGGCCGTCGCCGGCATGAAAGCCGGACTTGCCGCACTGGTCGCAGGCAAGGCTGAGGCGGCAAGTGCCCTGCCGGGGGCCGAGCTGCGCGAAACGCTCGGCTATGACGATTACGACCGCGAAGCGAAGCGCATCGCGCCTGGCGGCTGATCCCGGCGGTCTATTCGCGGCGCAGGAAGTCGACGACCGCAAACAGGATGTCGACTTCCTGCCCGTCGGACGACAGCGGCATGATCAGGTCCTGCACGCGCAGGAAATCCTTGTGCGGTCCGACATAGGGCACGTTCGTCAGGATCGGCGTGCGCTCGCGCATCACCGTCTCGAAATTCGACCAGATGATGCTCGGTGCGCGCTGGTGCGGCACGTCACTCATGCGCAGGCCGGTATAGTAGCGCGTCATGTGCGCGTCGACGGCCGTGCCCATCAGGCGATAGTGGAAGTCGAGCGGTTCGCGCAGGACGTCGAGCAGCACGATGTGCGACAGGAACGGGACCATCTCGACGGGATCGATGTCGGCGCGCGCCGGCATCTTCCGTCCGGCCCGCTTCAGGTCCCAATACCGGTAGGCCGATTGCAGCTTTGGCGTCGCCCGATCGAGATCCAGCATGCCCCTCCGGGGGCCCGGCGCGGTTGCCGAAGCTTCGGTTTTCCGAACTGGAGCATACTGCAATCGATAAATTGCGGCTACTGTCCCGCACGACATACAACTATATGACGTGTCAGACGCGCAGGTGTTTCAGTGCCGCTGCCGCGATGGCTTCGGGCGTATCGCCGACATCGACCGCGATCGCGTCCGCAGGCTCTTCCAGCGTGGCGAACTGGCTGGCGAGCAGCGAGGGCGGCATGAAATGGTCGCGCCGGCGGCCGATCCGGTCGGCGATCGTGGCTTGGCTGCCGCGCAGGAAGACGAAGCGCACGCCGGCCGACCCGCCGGCGAGGATGTCGCGGTAGTGCTGGCGCAATGCCGAGCAGGCCAGCACGGTCGGCTTGTCTTTCGTCTGCCATTCGCGGATCGCGTCGGCCATCGCCGCCAGCCACGGCATGCGGTCGGAATCGTCGAGCGGCTCGCCGCGGCTCATCTTCGCGACGTTCGCCGGCGGATGGAACATGTCGCCTTCGGCAAAGTCCGCGCCCAACGCCCGGGCGATGAGCGGACCGACGGTGCTCTTGCCGCAGCCGGCCACGCCCATGACGACGACGACCATCACGATGCTGCCCAGTCCGCATGGTGCCGGCCGGGCCGGTCCATGCGTCCGAAGCCGTGCGCGCCGAACAGGTCGCGCTGGCCTTCGATCATGTTCGCCCATAGCCGACCTGTGCGGTACGCGTCGGCATAGGCAAGTGCCGACATCAAGGCCGGTGCCGGCGATCCGTGCGTGACGGCCGCGATTGCCACACGCCGCCACGCGCCATCGCGGTCGGCGACCAGCTTCCATATCTCGGGATCGCGCAGCAGGTTGCCGAGCGACGGGTCTCGTCCATAAGCGGCGGCAATTCCGGTCAACAGGCGCGAGCGGATGATGCACCCGCCGCGCCAGATACGCGCGATCGCGGCAAGGTCGAGCGGCCAGTTCTTTTCCTTCGCCGCCGCGGCCAACGTCGCGAAGCCCTGCGCGTGCACCGCGACGTTTGCCGCGAGCAAGGCCGCGCCCAGATCGGCGATGAATGCGGCGCGATCGCCGGCAAACGGCACCATCGGATGGCCGAGTGCGGACTGCGCCGAAACCCGCTCCGGCCTCAACGCCGACATGCAGCGCGCATGCACCGCCTCGGCGAGCGTGGGGGCTGCCACGCCATAATCGAGCGTGGCGTTCGCGGCCCAGCGCCCCGTGCCCTTCTGCCCGGCGCGATCCTCGATCAGGTCGATCAGCGGCCGGCCGGATTCCGGATCGTCGGTCGCCAGCACGCGTGCCGCACACTCGATCAGGAAGCCGCCGAGGTCGCCGGCGGCCCAGCCGCGGAACACCGGCAGCATGTCGCGCGGCGTCATGCCGAGGGGGCCATGCATCAGCTGGTAGGCTTCCGCGATCAACTGCATCAGCGCGTACTCGATGCCGTTATGCAGCATCTTGACGAAATGGCCCGCCCCGCCGGGTCCGACATGCGCGAAGCAGGCTTCGCCATGGGCCTGTGCCGCGATCGCGCGGAACAGCGGGGCCACGCGCGCCACCCCCGGTCCGCCGCCGGCCATGATCGACGGGCCGCGACGGGCACCCTCAGATCCGCCGGACAAGCCGAAGCCGAAGAAATCGACTCGATGGGGGGCGCAATGCGCCACGCGCCGCTCGGTATCCTCATAAAGCGAGTTGCCGCCGTCGATGATCGCGTCGTCGGGGCCAAGCAGGGGCAGGATGTCGGCGATGCTCTTGTCGACCGCTTCGCCGGCGGGAACCATCAGGAAGATCGCGCGCGGCCCCTTCAGCGCGCCGACAAGCTGCCTAAGGTCGGCCGCCGCCCGCCCGCGGGCACCAAGTTCGGTCGCGAGCCGTTCGGCGGTGCCGGCCGCCGGGTCGAACAAGGCCACGCGTGTCCCGTGGTCCGCGAGATTGCGCGCCAGGTTGGCGCCCATGGTGCCGAGGCCGACAAGTCCAAGATCGCAGTCGCTCATGCGCCCCTCTTACCCCGCCGCGTCGGCGCGCTCAACACTGGTGCTCGAGCCGGTAAAATCCGGTTTCCGGACTCCCGTCGAGGAGCGGTGCGAGCGCCGTGGCGATCGCCGACATGGCGGCGCGCACGGGGGCTTCGTTGCAGCCCTCGACCAGCACGACCCAGTCGGGTGCCGAAAGGATGTCGGGCCGGCCGCGGCTCTCCGCGGTCTTCTCGGCGCTGGCTTCGCGGTTGGTGACGCACAGATGCGCACCCGATATCTGCGGCATTGCGGCGGCGGCGGGCAAGGCCCGGGTCGAGACCAGGTCCGTCGCCTGCGCTTCGCGCCCCGCCGTCACGGCAAAGCGCAGCGTGCCGAGGATGCCGCCGGAACCTGGGCCGAGGCTCGTATGAACTCGCGTGAGCGCACGCGAGGTCTTGCGGAAGCCTTGCGTGGCCTTCTTCGTCCACGTGGTGGGCGCGTTGAGGCGCGCGAGATAGGCAGGACTGGTGAGCACGTCCGTGTCGGCGGTCTCGTAGAGCGTGAAGAATTCAGGCTGCGAGGCCGTGTCGAGTGCGATATAGCGACGGCCGCGCCGGAATCCCGGAACCGCGACCCGCTCGGGCATGTGCTCGGTCAGATGCCAGGCATAGAACTCGTCCCGACCTTCGTCGGTGATGTCGTTCCAGATGCAGATCGCCCCGCCGCCGGCCAGTGGCATTTCCCACTCCCTCTCGATTCTTGGCGACGACTGTAGCGCGGATCGCGCGACGGCGTCACGGACGTCCGCCATCGAATTGACAGTAACGACCGGCATCCGGACAATGCGCGCGAAGGAGCTGCCTTGTCGAACGCCTGGCTTGAATTCTGGGATCGGCCCAACCGCATCTATGTCAACGGGCGGCATCTTGCGGCGCATTTCGCCATCGTCGCGGACGAGCTTGCCGAATTGCTGCCGGATCGGCCCAGTGCGCGTGTCGTCGATTTCGGCTGCGGCGAGGCACTTGACGCAGGCCGCGTGGCGGCCGGCGTCGGGCGCCTTTATCTCTACGATGCAGCACCCACGACGCGCGCGCGCCTTTCCGCCCGGTTCGCGGCCGATCCGAAGATCGAGATTCTCGACGAAGAAGACCTCGCGAAACTCGACGACCGATCGGTCGACCTCGTCTTCGCCAGTTCGGTCGTCCAGTATCTCGATCGCGACGGACTGGCCGTCCTTCTCGCGACGGCCCGGCGTCTTCTGGCACCCGGTGGCCGGCTCGTCGTCGCCGACGTGATCCCGCCCGATATCCGCCTGGTCGACGACGTGAAGTCGTTGCTGGCGCTGGCGTGGCGGTACGGATTCGTGGCCGAAGCGCTGCTGGCCCTGCTCGCCACGCTGTTCTCGGACTATCGTCGCCTGCGCGCGCAGATCGGGCTTTCAACCTACGACGACGCGACGTTCCTCGGGCTGCTCGCGGCTTCCGGGTTTGCCGGCGAGGTCAGTTCCCGGAACTTCGGCGAGAATGCCGCGCGCCGCAGTTATGTCGCGCGCCCGGCATAACGGGCGCGTAGGTCGGCGTACGCGTCACTTTCAAAATACGCGCATTCGACGGCGCGCATGTCGACAAGCGTGTCGGCGGCCGCCAGCTCCGCGTCGACATCGCCGGGATGGCACATGACGACGGTTCGGCCGTTCGCCTGGGCGAGCATGCGTGCGAACAACTCGCCATAGGGCTGCCGGCCGGAAAAATCGTAGACGCCGGCAAAGCTGTCGTTCGTGCGGATGCCGGCGCGCCGAGCCGAATGCTTCATCGCGCGGCCCAGTGCGGCGATCGCCACGCTCTTGAGCGGTGCGGCACCCGCCCGCAGGATGGCGCCGATCCCGGCGTCGGTGACGCGAAGCCAGGTGCGCTGGCGGTCGAGCCGCCGGTCCCAGAGTGCAAGCACGGCGGCACGGATCGTCGGAAACTGGTGGACATGCTGGTGGCCGTCGATGAAGTCCGGCGGCGAACCCCAGACGCGCTCGAACGCGTCGATCTGGCGCGCGATGTCGGCTTCGACGGCTTCACGATCGAGCTGTCCCGAGAAGGCCGCGCGCGCCAGCCGGCCGAGCGAGTGGCCGCCTGGTCCTGTCAGTGCCAGATGCAGGCCGACCTCGATCGACGCGCCGGTCGCGCGCAACGCGCGCCCTTCGTCCGGCCAGAATGCGGTCGTCGACATACAACTGGTCGCGTCGATGCGGCCTGCCGCAGCCAGCCGGCGGATCGCCCGGCAGACGCCGGGGGCGATCGCATAGTCGTCGGCACAGACGATGATCGTGTCCACGCGATTCCTGACGTCAAGGCCCGTACGCACCGACCTTGACGCTCGGACAAGGCAGGGCGAAGGATAGACAGATGTCCAATTCTGTCCCGGCCGCGATGCCCGATCTATCGGTAATTGTTCCCGTCCACGACGAAAGTCAGGGGCTTGGGGCGTTATTCGCGCGTCTGGGTGCCGTTCTCGACGCGACCGGTCTTGCCTGCGAGGTGATCTGCATCGACGACGGCAGCCGGGACGGTACCTGGGCCGCGTTGCGGGCCGCGCGCGCGGCCGACAGCCGGGTGAAGCTCGTGCGCCTGTCGCGCAATTTCGGCAAGGACGTAGCACTCACGGCGGGCTTGCGTCGCGCGCAAGGGCGCGCCGTCGTCCTGATGGATGCCGACCTCCAGCACCCGCCCGAACTGATCCCAGCACTGCTCGAACGGTGGCGGGAAGGGCTCGACATGGTCTATGCGGTGCGCACCTCGCGGGCCGGCGACTCGTTCCTGCGGCGCTGGTTCAGCAAGGTCTTTTACCTGCTGTTCTCGGGCCTTTCCGATGTCGCCATCCCGGCCGGTGCCGGCGATTTCCGCCTGCTCGACCGGCGTGTGGCCGACGTGCTGCGCGACATGCCCGAGCGCGCGCGGTTCATGAAGGGTCTCTATGCGTGGGTCGGCTTCCGCCATGGCGGCGTGCCGTTCGAGCCGCCGCCGCGCACGACCGGCCGCACGTCGTTCTCGCCGCACCGGCTGTTCCGCTTCGCGGTCGACGCGCTTGCGAGCTTCAGTACCGTTCCGCTGGTCGCGAGCGGCTATATCGGCCTGTTCCTGGCGATCCCGTCGCTTGCCCTCAGCATCTATTTCATCGTGCGCACGCTCTTCCAGGGCGTCGACGTGCCGGGCTACGCGTCGGTGATCGTCGCCGTGCTGATGCTCGGCAGCATCCAGCTTCTCACGCTCGGCCTGTTCGGCGCCTATCTCGGCCGCGTGTTCGAGGAGGTGAAGGGGCGCCCCCTGTTCGTCGAAAGCGATACGCAAGGTTTCGCCGACGACCGCGACGTCGATTCGCGCAGGCGCCCAGAAGCCCCGCATGCAAGCTGACACGCCGCTGCGCGTGCATGCCATCGGTGCCGGCATCGCGTTCGCGATCCTGTCGGTCGCGGTCGGGCTTTCGGCCGAACTCCAGATGTTCGGCGACGGATCGATCTTCGCCTATTCTGTCTCGGTCGCCGACGCGTGGTCGTTCCACTGGCGAAACATCTCGGGGCGCCTGTTCAGCTACGTCTTCATCTATGTCCCGGCCGAGACGGTCGTGGCCGTCACGGGCAGCGCCCGGGCCGGCATCTTCGCGTACGGCCTTCTGCTGTTCGCGGCCCCGGGGCTGTCGCTGCTGGCGACCCGCGCGCTCGACCGCACGCAAGGGCGGATGATCTTCGCCTTCGCATGTCTGTCGACCGCCTGCCTCCTGCCCTTTGTCTTCGGCTTTCCGACCGAGATGGCCATGGCGCATGCGGTCTTCTGGCCGGCCCTGGCGGCCAGTGTGTCGACGTCGGCGGGCCGTCGGGCAAACCTTGCGATCTTCGGCCTGCTGCTCGCCCTGGTCCTGACACACGAAGGTGGCGTCGTGCTCGCCGCAGCGATCGCGGGCACTGCTTCGCTCCACGGCCTGCGGACCGGGCCGTTCAGGCAGACGGCGCTCGCCCTCCTTGGTGCTATGGCGGTGTGGGTCGTCGTGAAAGCCCTTCTGCCGCCGGACGCGCACATCGCCGGCGTGCTGGGTGCCGCCGCGTTCAAGTTCATCGCACCGGGAAATCTCGCGGATCCGGCGTTTCTGCTGTGGACAGCAGCACTTGCGGCCTATCTGGCACTTGCAGCCTTTTCACGCCGACCGGTTCTCGCGGCCGGCATTGTCGTCGGTGCACTCGCCGTCTTCTGGCTCGCCTTCGACCGATCTCTGCTGGCCGAGGCGCGCTATTCGCTGCGCACTGTCCTGCTGGTCGGGACGCCGATCCTCGGCGCACTCGCCGTCGTGATGGCGATGCAGGCCAAGAAGCTGCACGAATCGCCTTATGCCCGGATCGTCGTGCCGCTGCGCGGGCTTCTGGCACGCCTCGATCCGCGGATGCTTGTCGGCGCGCTGGCGATCTGCCTGCTTGTCCATGGCGTCGAGACGGCGAAGTTCGTCGCCGGCTGGATCGACTACAAGGCCGCAGTGCGCGCGCTTGCGACCGGTGCGGACTCCGATCCGGCGCTGGGCGATGCGCGCTTCGTTTCCGCCCGTCGGATCGCGGCGGGCCCGAACCGGCTCGCGTGGAACTCGACGACGCCCTTCCTGTCGGTGCTTGCGGCACCCGGGTTCGATCCGGCGCGTCTCGTCGTCGATCCGCAAGCCGGATATTTCTGGCTATCCTGCCCGACCGCCACGCGCAGTGCCGGGCGGGGAACGGCGCTGCCCGCAGACGCGCGCGAGCTTGTCCGCCGGCACGCCTGTCTCAACCGCTAGGCGGCAGCATGCGGCGAAGCGTGCCGTCGCGGCGCACGAAATGGTGGAACAGCGCGGCACCGACATGCGCCAGCACGAGCCCGACCAGCGCGAATGCCGCGAACGCGTGCGCGATCAGGACCGGTTCCGACGCCGCCCGGTTCGGCGCCATCAAGGCCGGAAGCGGGATCGAGCCGAAGAGGTTCAACGCGGGATAGAGCGAGACGCCGATCCAGCCGAGCACCGGCACGAGGATCAGCAGCAGGTAGATCCAGGCATGTACGAGCGTGGCGGCGGCACGCTGCCAGGGCGCGAGGGCCGGATCCTCCGGCGGCACGTCGCGCCGGATACGGTTCGCCAGCCGCAGCACGACAAGCCCGAGCAGCACGACGCCAAGCAGCTTGTGGAGATCGTAAAGGCCGAACGTGTCGGTCAGCGTGGCCCACAGGTTCGGCTCCGGCGCATCGACCGTCATGACGATGCCGAACGCGACCTGGAGGATGACCAGGGCGGCCATCAGCCAGTGAAGGAAGCGTGCGAGCGGACTGTAGGTGCGGACCGGATCGGGCATGGAGGCCTCCTGCGAATTGGAGCGTATCATACCCCTGATCGCGCAAGACCGGCTTGCTTGTGTACTAGTGTAGGACCTATCCGGCGAGCGAGGAGAGAAGGACCGCGTGACCCAAACCGACGAACCACAGGAACCGCTGCGCGGCCTCGATGCGGCGACCGTTGCGACCCGCCGACGCGAGGACGGCCCCAACGAGCTGCCGCAGCCGGACCGGCGGACACCGCTGCGGATCGTCCTCGAGGTCGTCCGCGAGCCGATGCTTGCCCTGCTTCTCGCCGGCGGGGGGATCTACCTGCTGCTCGGCAACCTGCACGAAGCGCTCATCCTGCTGGCCTTCGCCATCCTTTCCGTCTCGATCACCGTCGTGCAGGAAGCACGCACCGAACGCGTGCTCGAAGCGTTGCGCGATCTCACCAGCCCGCGCGCCCTCGTCATCCGCGATGGCGTGCGCGTGCGAGTAGCCGGGCGCGACGTGGTGCGCGGCGATCTGGTCGTCCTGGCCGAAGGCGATCGCGTGCCTGCCGACGCGGTGGTGCGTGCATGTCACGATCTGGAGACCGACGAGTCGCTGCTGACGGGCGAATCGGTGCCCGTGCGCAAGCGCGTGGCCGGCCCGGAAGCGATGCCGGAACGCCCGCGCCCGGGCGGCGACGATCTGCCCCACGTGTTCTCGGGCGCGCTCGTCGTCCGCGGCAGCGCCGTCTGCGAGGTGATCGCGACGGGTGCGCGCAGCGAGATCGGCCGCATCGGCCAGTCGCTCGGCGCACTCGAAACCGAACCGCCGCGACTCCAGGCGCAGACGCGCCGGGCCGTCCGGCTCTTCGCCACGATCGGCGGTGCCGTCAGCATCCTTGCGGTCGTTCTCTACGGCACGCTGCGCGGCGGCTGGCTCGATGCGGTCCTCGCCGGCGTGGCGCTGGGCATGTCGATGCTGCCCGAGGAGTTTCCCGTCGTACTCACCGTCTTCATGGCGATGGGCGCCTGGCGCATTTCGCGCGCGCGCGTGCTCACTCGCCGTGCCGCCGCCATCGAGACCCTGGGCTCGGCGAGCGTCCTGTGCACCGACAAGACGGGCACATTGACCGAGAACCGGATGGCGATCGCCGAACTGCGCCTGCCGGACGGCG
Source organism: Tagaea sp. (assembly GCA_965279525.1). GTDB lineage: Bacteria > Pseudomonadota > Alphaproteobacteria > CACIAM-22H2 > CACIAM-22H2 > Tagaea. The sequence goes on from CBDIIB010000005.1 coordinate 1,351,292, forward strand.
CCACGCACAGGCCGGACAAGACCGCCGGCGTGCCGGATGACGAACGGTTCCAAGCACTCGCCGCCATCGGCCGGCGCGCGAGTGCGCGCGAACCCAGCGACCCGATGGAAAAGGCCTTCCATGCATTCTCCCCAGCATCACAGGATGTCGGGGGCGAGATCGTGCGGACTTATGGCCTCCGGCCCGATCTTCTGGCGATGTCGAATGCCTGGAAAGATGCCGACGGCAGTGCCGGGTTCGCGGTCGCCGCCAAGGGTGCGCCCGAAGCGATCGCGGGCCTTTGCCGGATGGATGCCGCCGGCCTGTTGGCGGTGACGAAAGCAGTCGACGCGATGGCCGGCGAGGGCCTGCGTGTCCTCGGCGTTGCCCGCGCGGCACACGCCGCCGGCGAACTTCCCGAGTCCCAGCGTGAGTTCGCTTTCACATTCGTCGGGCTGGTCGGTCTTGCCGATCCGCTGCGCGCGAACGTGCCGGATGCGGTGCGAGAGTGCCGGTCGGCCGGCATCCGCGTGGCGATGATCACGGGCGACTATCCGCAGACGGCCCTCGCCATCGCCCGTCAGGCCGGCATCGCGGCGGACGCCGTGGTGACCGGGGACGAACTCTCGCGCATGGACGACAGCGAACTTGCGCGCCGCGTGGCCGGTGCCACCGTCTTCGCCCGCATCATGCCCGAGCAGAAGCTGCGCATCGTCGAGGCGTTCAAGGCGCGCGGCGACATCGTTGCGATGACGGGCGACGGAGTGAACGACGCGCCCTCGCTGAAGTCCGCCCATATCGGCATCGCCATGGGCGGGCGCGGCACCGACGTGGCGCGCGAGGCATCCGCCATCGTGCTGCTCGACGACGACTTCGGCTCGATCGTCAAGGCCGTCCGGCTCGGACGGCGCATCTACGACAACCTGCGCAAGGCGATGGGTTTCATCATCTCGGTCCATGTGCCGATCGCCGGACTTGCCCTGCTGCCGCTGCTGTTCGGCCTGCCGACGCTGTTCGGGCCGGTGCATATCGCGTTCCTGGAAATGGTCATCGACCCCGTCTGCTCGCTCGTCTTCGAGGCGGAAACGGAGGAAGATGACATCATGCGCCGCCCGCCGCGCGCGTCCGACGAGCCATTGTTCACGGGCACTCTGGTGGGCTGGGGCGCCCTTCAGGGATTCTTCGCGTTCGCCATCGTCGCGACGATCTATCTGGTGGCGCTTTCGAGCGGCATGCCGGATGGCGAGGTCCGCGCGCTGGCGTTCTTCTCGCTCGTGATGACCATTCTGGCGCTGATCCTCGTCAACCGCTCGTTCGGCGCCTCGCTGTGGGGCGCGCTCCGACGGCCGAACCTGTCGCTTGTCTTCGTGCTCGCGGCTGTGGCGACGATCTCCGCCATCGTGCTGCTATGGCCGGCGGCGCGCGAGCTTTTCCGCTTCGGGCCGCTGCACGCCGACGATCTTGCCGTCACGCTGGGTGCCGGCGTGGCGATGATCACCATGCTCGAACTGGTAAAGTTCGCGTACCTGCGCCGCCACGCGGGTGCGAAGGAGCAACGCTTCTAGCTCAGCTCCCGCCCGGTGCATCGCGACGCGGATCGGCTGGAACACCGATGCGCCCGATACCGGGCGCCTTCACGGCAAGACCCAGCGGATCGATGCCGAAGGTGAGGCCGGCAAGGTTGAGCTCGAACCCTTCCTGGGTCGCAAGCGACATGCCGAACAGGCCCCAGAGCGAGAACTGGTAGCCCGTCCCGCTCGGCATGGCGGCCGCGAATGTGCTCCCACCCAGATAGTCCTTGCCGATCGCCGTCGACGGCAGGTCGAGGCGCAGCTCGGGTGCCGCCCGCGCCACCATCGCGGTGAAGGTGTTCGAGTTCGGGCCGGGCCACAGCGTGTAGGTCCGGCGATAGGGATAGGCTTCCGCCGCCTGAACGATCCGCGCGATGACCGCATCCACGCCGTCGCCCTCGAGATGCGCGTAGAGCTCCGGCTCGGCGCCGAACCAGCGCCGGTCGGGCTGGCCACCCGAAATGGCGAGCGCGTCGCCACCGCGCAGCGCGCGCCAGCCGATGATCTGGTAGGTCGTCCAGTCCGGCGCGTTCGCCGGCTTGACCGCGACCCAGGTATGGACACCGAAGGCCCCGCGCCAGCTTACGGCGCGCGCACCATAGACCTGCACGACCGCCTGCGGCGTCGTGGCGGGATCGGGCGCAAGGCCGATTGGTTCGCGGCTTGCCATGCGCCAGTCCGCGCGTGCGGCCTGCCCGCATGCGGCGACGAGTGCGGGGCCGGCGAGCAGGACGCCAAGAACGAAGCCGGTGCGCTTGACGTAACCGTAAAGGCGGTGGAGCAAGGGGGGCATATCGAAGAGTTAGCGATCCGGCAGGGCCGGCGCAAGGTGCCGGCCGTCAGATTGTCATGTGGCGACGGACGGCCTCGTGGTCGAGGTCGGCCGAAGCGCCCGCCATGACGACCTCACCGCGGTCGAGGACGACCATGTCGTCGGCAAGTTCGCGGGCAAAATCGAAATACTGCTCGACCAGCACGATCGCCATGCCGCCGCGATCGCGCAGCAACGCGATCGTGCGGCCGATATCCTTGATGATCGAGGGCTGGATGCCCTCGGTCGGCTCGTCGAGCACCAGCAGGCGCGGGCGCATGACAAGGGCACGCGCGATGGCGAGCTGCTGCTGCTGGCCGCCCGAAAGGTCGCCGCCGCGCCGGCCGAGCATGTCCTTCAGCACAGGAAACAGGTCGTAGATCTCCGTGTTCATCGACCGGGACTTGCGCGGCAGGGCCGACAGGCCGGTGCGCAGGTTCTCCTCGACCGTCAGCAGCGGAAAAATCTCGCGGCCCTGCGGCACATAGGCGATGCCCAGGCGCGCGCGCTCGAAGGCGGGCTGTGCGGCGATGTCGGTCCCGTCGAACTCGACCTTGCCCTTCGCGACGGGACTGCGGCCCACGATCGCGCGCATCAGCGAGGTCTTGCCCACGCCGTTGCGCCCCAGCACGCAGGTGATGCGCCCGGGTCTGGCCGCCAGCGACACGCCGCGAAGTGCTTGCGAAGCGCCGTAGAAGAGATCGACCTTTTCGACGTTCAGCATGGCATCACCGTCCCAGATAGACTTCGACGACGCGTTCGTCGGCACTGACCTGGTCGATGGTGCCCTCCGCCAGCACCGATCCTTCGTGCAGGACCGTGACCTTGACGCCGAGCTCGCGCACGAAGGCCATGTCATGCTCGACGACCACGACCGAATGCGTACGGTTGATGCGCTTCAGGAGTTCGGCCGTCTCGAACGTCTCGGCATCGGTCATCCCGGCGACGGGCTCGTCGACAAGCAGCAGGGCCGGGTCCTGCGCCAGCAGCATGCCGATCTCCAGCCACTGCTTCTGGCCGTGCGACAGGCCACCGGCCGGCGACTTGCGCTGGGCGTCGAGCTTGACGGTGGCGAGCAGTTCGTCAATCTGCGCCTTTTCCTCGGCCGATCGGCGCGCGGTCAGCGTGGGCAGCACGCCGCGCGGCGCCTTCAGGGCCAGGCGCAGATTGTCCTCGACCGTATGGCTCTCGAACACGGTCGGCTTCTGGAACTTGCGCCCGATGCCCAGCTCCGCGATCGCCGCCTCGTCGAGCTTGGTAAGGTCGAACTCGCCGCCGTCGAACAGCACGTCGCCGCTGTCGGGCCGCGTCTTGCCGGTGATGACATCCATCATCGTCGTCTTGCCGGCCCCGTTGGGACCGACGATGGCCCGCATCTCGCCGGGGGCGATCAGCAGGGCAAGCTGGTTGAGCGCCTTGAACCCGTCGAACGAGACGTTGACGCCGTCGAGATAGAGCAGCGCGTCGGTCGTCTTCCGGCCGTTCATGGCTTGCTCCGCCGGGCGGAGAACCAGGCGCCGAGCGTGCCGACGATGCCTTTGGGCAGGAACAGCGTGACGAGGATGAAGAGTGCGCCCAGCGCGAACAGCCACAGCGTGGGCAGGGCACCGGTCAGCCACGTCTTCGACGCGTTGACGAGGACCGCACCCAGGGCCGCACCGGTCAGCGTGCCGCGCCCGCCGACCGCGACCCAGATGACCGCCTCGATCGAGTTGGCGGGCGAGAACTCGGACGGGTTGATGATGCCGACCTGCGGCACGTACAAGGCACCCGCGATGCCGGCCATGACGGCCGAGACGACGAACACGAACAGCTTGAAACGTTCGACCCGGTAGCCCAGGAACCTCGTGCGCGTCTCGGCATCGCGCACCGCGATCAGCACGAGCCCCAGCTTCGACGTGACGATCGTCTTGGCGATCGCGAAGCCGCCCAGCAGGGCCAATGCGGAAAGCGAGAACAGCACGGCGCGCGTGGACTGCGCCTGGACGGAGAAGCCGAGCAGGTCCTTGAAATCGGTCAGGCCGTTGTTGCCGCCGAAGCCCATGTCGTTGCGGAAGAAGGCGAGCTGCAGCGCATAGGTCACGGCCTGCGTGATGATCGAGAGGTAGACGCCCGTGACGCGGCTGCGGAAGGCGAACCAGCCGAGCACGAAGGCGAGCAGGCCCGGCACGAACATCGCCATCACCATGGCGTAGCCGAACCAGTCGAAGAAATACCAGGCGTAGGGGAGTTCCTTCCAGTTGAGGAACACCATGAAATCGGGAAGCATCGCGTTGCCGTAGACGCCGCGCGAGCCGATCGTGCGCATCAGGTACATGCCCATCGCGTAGCCGCCCAGCGCGAAGAAGGCGCCGTGGCCCAGCGACAGGATCCCGCAATAGCCCCAGACGAGGTCGAGCGACAGCGCCAGCAGCGCGTAGGTCATCCACTTGCCGTAGAGCACGACGCTCGCGTTCGACACGTGGAAGACCGATCCCGGCGGGAAAGCGAGGTTGGCGAGCGGGACCAGAACGCACAACGCCACCACGACGGCGACGAAGATACGCTCGGAGACGCCGAGCCGGCCGGCGAGGCGCTGCACGATCACGATTCGGCCGTCCGGCCCTTTTGCGCGAACAGGCCGCGCGGGCGCTTCTGGATGAACAGGATGATGAAAACGAGGATCGCGATCTTGCCCAGCACCGCACCGGCGACCGGCTCGAGCAGCTTGTTGGCGACACCCAGCGACAGGGCGGCGACGAGCGTGCCCCACAGACTGCCCACACCGCCGAACACGACGACCATGAAGCTGTCGATGATGTAGCCCTGCCCGAGATTGGGCGAGACGTTGTCGATCTGCGACAGCGCCACGCCCGCGATCCCGGCGATCCCGGAACCCAGGCCGAAGGTCAGCGCGTCGATCCAGTTCGTCCGGATGCCAACCGAGCCCGCCATCGCGCGGTTCTGCACGACCGCGCGCATGCGCAGGCCGAAATCGGTGTAGCGGATGACGAACAGCAGGATAGCGAAGACGGCGATCGTGAACACCACGATCCACAGCCGGCTCCAGGTCAGCGCGATGCCGAACAGGTCGAACGACCCGGTCATGAAGGAGGGGTTGCCGACTTCGCGGTTGGACGAGCCGAAGATCGTGCGGACCGCCTGCTGGAGGACGAGCGAGACGCCCCAGGTGGCGAGCAGTGTTTCGAGCGGGCGGCCGTAGAGATAGCGGATGATCGTGCGCTCGATGGCGATGCCCACGCTGCCCGAGACGATGAAGGCCAGCGGAAGCGCGAACAGCAGCGACCAGTCGAACAGCGAGGGCGCGTGGGCGCGCAGCACTTCCTGCACGGCGAAGGTCGTGTAGGCGCCGAGCATGACCATCTCGCCATGCGCCATGTTGATGATGCCCATCACGCCGAAGGTGATGGCAAGGCCGATCGCCGCTAGCAGCAGCACCGAGCCCAGCGACAGGCCGAAGAACAGGTTCTGGATGCCGCTCAGGATCGCGAGATGCTGCTCGACGCCGGCGGCCGCACGCTCGGCGCGCGCACGCAACGCCGCAGGCGCATCGGCGGGAATGGCGCGCAGCAGGACCAGCGCGTCGCGTCCGCCGCGCTCGGCCAGCGTGTCGATCGCCGCAAGGCGAACGGATTCGGGCTGGGTCGCGTCGACGATGCGCAGTGCGGCGAGGGCCGCGGTGATCGCGGTTGCCACGCGCGGATCGCGTTCGCGCCCCAATGCGGCTTCAAGGGCCGGTGCCTGCGTGGCGTCGCGCGACTGCATGATCGCCGCCGCGGCGGCACGTCGCTGGGCGGGATCGGCGGCGTTGAGGCGCAGCACGCCGAGGGCGGCCGCGATGGTCTGGCGGACCGGGTTGTTGACGCGCACGCGGCGCAGGCCGGCGGCATCCGAATCGGGCTCGGGCTTGCCGGTTTCGGCCGCGCGCGTGCTGCCGTCGGTGCCTACGACGTATAGCCGCCGGTCGGACGGGCGCCAGGCGAGCTTGCCGTCGGCAAGGGCTTCGACGATCTCGAGCGACATCGGATGGCCGCTACGCGCGATCTCTTCGACGGCGCGTGCGGTATCAGGAAAGCGGTCGGTCGCGAAACGCGCGAGCGTCTCGTCGATCGCCTGGGCGCGGACCGAAGGCACGGCGCACAGGAAGGCGACCAGGACAAGGGCGATCGCCGCAATGAAATTCGGGAGTCTGTTCACGCTGAGGGTCGACCGGATGCCCTGAAGGGCATCCGGTCGCTCCATCTAGACGGTCGGGATGTGACGGCTCAGACCTTGCCGCCGCACTTGCCGGCCTTGACGTTGAAGTTGCCGCACGACATCGGCTTGCGCCAGTCGGCGATCAGGTCCTTCGAGCCTTCGAGATAATCCGACCACTCGTCGCCGACCACGAGGCCCGAAGTCTGCCACACGGTGTTGATCTGGCCATCGGCCTGGATCTCGCCGATCAGCACGGGCTTGGTGATGTGGTGGTTGGGCATCATCGTCGAGAGGCCGCCGGTGAGGTTCGGCACCGAAACGCCGATCATCGCGTCGATCACGGCTTCGGCGTCGAACGTGCCGGCCTTCTCGACTGCCTTGACCCACATGTTGAAGCCGATGACGTGGGCTTCCATCGGGTCATTCGTGACGCGCTTCGGGTTCTTGATGAAGGTCTGCCACTTCTTGATGAATTCCTTGTTCTCGGGCGCGTCGACCGACATGAAGTAGTTCCAGGCGGCGAGGTGGCCGACCAGCGGCTTCGTGTCGATGCCGGCGAGCTCTTCTTCACCGACCGAGAAGGCGACGACGGGGATGTCCTTGGCGGCAACGCCCTGGTTGCCCAGTTCCTTGTAGAACGGCACGTTCGCGTCGCCGTTGATCGTCGACACGACGGCCGTCTTCTTGCCCGCGCCGCCGAAGGCCTTGATCTGGCGGACGATCGTCTGCCAGTCGGAATGGCCGAACGGCGTGTAGTTGATCAGGATGTCTTCCTGCTTGACCCCCTTGAGCTTCAGGTAGGCCTCGAGGATGCGGTTGGTCGTGCGCGGATAGACATAGTCGGTGCCCGCGAGCACCCAGCGCTGCACCTTCTCCGACTCCATCAGGTAGTCGACGGCCGGGATCGCCTGCTGGTTGGGGGCGGCACCCGTGTAGAACACGTTCTTCGAGCTTTCCTCGCCCTCGTACTGGACGGGGTAGAAGAGGATCGAGTTCAGTTCCTCGAACACCGGCAGCACCGACTTGCGCGACACCGACGTCCAGCAGCCGAAGGTCGCGGCGCACTTCTGGGCGGTGATGAGCTCGCGCGCCTTTTCGGCGAACAGCGGCCAGTTCGAGGCCGGATCGACGACAGCGGCTTCGAGCTTGCGGCCCAGGATGCCGCCCTTCTTGTTCTGCTCCTCGATGAGCATCAGCATGACGTCCTTGAGCGTCGTCTCCGAGATCGCCATCGTGCCCGACAGCGAGTGGAGGATGCCGACCTTGACCGGCGCGCCCTGCGCGCGGATCGACGGTGCGGCGAGCGTCACGCCAGCGGCGACGGCGGCGGTGGTTCCAAGGAAGCGGCGACGTGAAAACTGCATATAAACCCCCCACTTAAGCGTATCGCGGGTCGCGATCGCGGTTGATCCCGCACCTGCGAATGCAAGTTCAAGGCCGAGCGATGCAGGTCTCCGGCCGGCCGGGCGATTCGTCCGACTTCGCGCCCGGATTGCATGCAGGAAGGCGTGCGGCGGCGAGCAATCCGCCTAATAAACAGGCTGAACGGACTCGAATTAGCCAATGCGTACCGGCCGCCGGCTTTCCGGATCGCGCGATTCGGCTATGTTGGGCCTATCGACGATGCGAAGCACGAGCCTTGGGAGCGAAACGATGCCGGCGACCGTCCTGACCGCGATGGTGATGCACGAAACGAACACGTTCAGCGTCCGCAGGACGCCGATCGAGGCCTTCGAGGCCTATATGCTGACGCGCGACAACGGGGTCGCCGCGTCGTTCAAGGGGACGCGCACGGGGCTAGGGGCATCGTTCGACGCGGCAGCCCGCTACGGCTGGACGCTGCGCCACCCGATCGCCGCGTCGGCCACGCCGTCGGGCGTGGTCACGCGCGCGGCATTCGAGACGATCCTCGCACCCATCCTTGCCGCCGCCGCCGGGTGCGACGGGGCGCTGCTGTTCCTGCATGGCGCGATGGTGCTCGAGGACGAGGACGACGGCGAAGGCGAACTGCTCGAACGCCTGCGCGCGAAGATCGGCCTCGCACCCGTCGTCGCGATCCTCGACCTGCACGCCAATCTCACCGACCGCATGGCCGACAACGCGAATTCGCTGATCTCGTTCCGTACCTATCCGCATGTCGATGCGTACGAGCGCATGACGCAAGGGGCCGGCCTCCTCGACCGCGCGATGCGCGGCGAGATAAAGCCGGTGTGCGTGCGCGTCCAGCATCCGCAGCTCGAAGGCATCGACCACGGCCGCACGGCCGGCGTGCCGGCCGACAGCCCGATGCTGAAGCTGCTTGCCGAGGCCGACGCGGCCGAAGCGGCCGGCGAAGCGCTGGTCGTGTCGCTGCAGGCCGGCTTCAGCATGGCCGACATCAAGGACGTGGGCCCGTCGGTCGCGGTCACGGCCGACGGCGACAGGGCCGCGGGCCTCAAGGTCGCCGCACGCTTCGCGCAAGGCGTGTGGGACACGCGCGAATACGATTCGCTGAAGAAGCTGCTGATGCCGGTCGGTGAAGCGGTCGCGCGCGCGAAGGCGGGCGAAGGTGCCGCAAAGCAGCCCGTCGTGATCGCCGACTATGCCGACAATCCCGGCGGCGGCGCCTACATGGACTCGACCGTGCTGCTGCGCGCGATGCTCGATGCCGGGCTGTCGGACGCGGCCTATCACGCGATCCTCGATCCGAAAGCCGTGCAGGCGGGACTGGCGGCGGGTCCCGGCAAGGAAATCACGATCGAACTTGGCGGGCACACCGATGCCGCGCGCGGCGGCCCGCCGCTGCGCGTGACCGGCCGCGTGACGTGCCTGACGGACGGCGGCTTCGTCGCGCGCGGGCCGATGGGCGGCGGCGTGCGCTACAGCCATGGCCCGTCGATGGTGCTGCGCGTCGGCGGTCTCGACGTCGTCGTCGTCAGCAACCCCACGCAGAGCAAGGAGCTCGAGCAGTTCGGCGCCATGGGCATCGATCCGCGCGCGATGAAGACGCTGGCCGTGAAATCGATGCAGCATTTCCGCGCGGCATTCGCGCCCATCGCGCGCGAGATTCTTGTCGTCGACAGCGGCGCGCTGTGCTCGCCGCTGCGCAAGTCGGCCGATTTCAATCAGGTACGCCGGCCGATGTGGCCGTTCGATCCGGTCTAGCGCAGGACCTTGTCGGCGAAGTCGAGATAGCGGTCCCAGTCGTATGCGGTCACGCCGTGGCCGCCGTCGCGCAGGTGATAGCCGGGCAGCGGCGTGCCGCGGCCGTAGAGCTCATATATAGGTGCTGCCGCCAGGGCCGCCTGGTGTTCGCCGGCCGGGCCGGCCCAGGAATCTTCGCGCGCACTCGCGACATAGACCGCACGCGGCGCACAGAGCCCGATCAGCAGATGCTGGTCGAAGGGCAGTTCGCTTTCGCGACCCGCGAAGGCGCGCAGCGGTTCGGCGAACCAATGCGGGAAGCGCTGGAACAGGTCGCCGATCGTCTCGCCCGAAGCATGGCGGAACAGCTTCGCCCCGCCGGCTCCCGAGTTGTTGGCGACGACGAGGGCGATCCGCGGATCGAGGGCACCCGCCCACAGCGCGGCCTTGCCGTGACGCGAATGTCCGATCGCGGCCGCGCGCGTCGGATCGATCAGTTCGAGGTCGGCAAGCCCGTCGAGCACGCGCGAGAAGGCCCAGGCCCACGCGGCGATGGCCCCGCCGAATCCGGCGGCACGCACCGGCCGGCTCAGCTCCGGATCGTCCGTGCAAAAGCTTCCGTCGTGCCAAGTCGCGACCCCATAGCCGCGCGCCAGGATCGTCGCCAGCGGCCAGCGCCCGGCATGCACGCCGCGCGTCCCATCCGTCGCGCGATTGGCGACCACGCCCCAGTCGGGCTCGGGGCGCATCCAGCCGGCATCCAGCGGAATGGCCGGATCCGGATCGACCGAAACGTTGCCGGCATAGTTCGGTCCGAAGAACAGTGGCGGGGGGCGGCGGGACGGCGGCGGCAGATAGAGGGAAACGGCGATCTCCTGCGGCAGGCCCGCGATTCCGGTCCTGAGCGCGATCTCGAAACGGGCCGACCGGGCGTCGAAGGCGGCAGCATGTCGCGCGCGGATTGCGGCCTGCACCTGCACCGTCTGCGGTACCGGACCATACATCGTCTGCCGGTAGATCGCGACGAGCGCCGGCCGGATGCGGTCTTCCCACGCTTCGCGCCCCGCACCAGCCAGCGGATCGGGCAGCACCGGAGTCGGCTGTATGCTCATGTTACGCGTGACATGCGGATTTTTCGGGCCCTGCGATTGACAGCCTGAGGTCGCCTGTATCAGATACCGACACCTTATCAGAGGTGCCCGGGCGAACGCCCGCACCGCCAAGAATAGAACGGGGGAAACAATGCGATTCAATGGAACATTTGCGGCAGCGTGCGCGCTGTCGGTCTGGGCCGGCGCCGCGATGGCCCAGGCACCGGTCGAGTTGCGTTACATGTGCTATGCCGACGCCAACGAATGCGAAGTGTCGCGCGAACTGCTCGACCGCTTCGAGAAGGCCAACGCCGGCATCAAGGTCGTCATCGACAAGGTCGGCTTCAACGTCATCCGCGAACAGCTTGAAACGCGCCTCGAGGCCGGCCAGGGCCCCGACATGGCGCGCGTCACCAATCTTGGCGGCCTCAACAAGTACTATCTGGATCTGACGCCGCACGTTCAGGCGGCCTACTGGAACGACAATTTCGGCCAGACGCTGAACTGGATGCGCGTCGGCCCGAACGACAAGGGCATCTACGGCTTCCTCACCCAGCTCACGATCACCGGACCGTTCGTCAACAAGACGATGTTCGCCGAAGCGGGCGTGCCTCTTCCCGGTGCGACCGCCACGTGGGACGACTGGGCGGCCGCGATCGCGCAGGTCCAGAAGAAGCTCAACGTCTATTCCGGCATCGAGATGGACCGCACGGGCCACCGCTTCGCGGGTCCCGCGATGTCGTATGGCGCCAAGTACTTCGATGCCAACGGCCGTCCGGCCGTGACCGATGCCGGCTTCAAGGCGTTCTCCGAACGCATGGTGCGCTGGCACAAGGAAGGCCTGATGAAGGAGATCTGGCCGAGCTCTTCCGGGGCCCGCTGGAAGAACGCGGCCGACCAGTTCATCAACAAGGACACGGTCATGCATGTCGGCGGATCGTGGATGATCCAGCGCTATTCCGAGACGATCGGCGACCGCTTCGACTGGGCCGCGATCCCGCAGCCCTGCGGTCCCGCAGGCTGTGCGGCGATGCCGGGCGGTGCGGCGATGGTCGGCTTCAAGGCGACCAAGAATCCGCAGGCCGTCGCCAAGGTGATGGAGTTCATGGCGTCGGAACCGGTGCTCAAGGAATATTACGAGCGCACGCTCCAGATCCCGGCGCACAAGGGTCTGGCGCAGAAGGGCCTCGACTACGGCAAGAACGTCTCGCCGCAGGCGATCGCGGCGCTGAAGGTGTTCACCGCCAACTACGACAAGATCCCGGCGCAGGCCCACCAGCTGCAGGGCTACCAGCGCAATGTGGCGATCTTCAACGCGACGGCCAACAATATCTCGCAGGCGATCACCGGCGGCCTCTCGCTCGACGAGGCCTACAAGAAGGTCGACGAGGAGATCAAGCAGGCCGTCGGCAACTGACTTGAGTACGACGCACGACACCGGCTCCCCCTCGGCCTTCGGTGCCGACGGGGGGCCGGCAATGCGCTGGATCGTGCTGCCGGCGCTGGCCGCACTGGATCCGCCGATGCGGTGGATACAGCGACGGATCGGGATCGCACGACTTCCCTACGTGTTCCTGCTGCCGACGATGCTGATCTTCGGCATGTTCAGCTTCCTGCCGGCCGTCCTCAACATCTGGATCTCGTTCACCGGCGGCAGTTCCACGCTTGTGGCCGCGCGCCCGTTTGTCGGCCTGCAGAATTACGAAGCACTGCTCGCGTGCGAATCGATCTTCGTGCCGAAAAGCTGCCCGGTCTCCGGCTTCGCCTTCTGGACCGGCATGTGGAACACGCTCGCGTTCGCGGTCATCCAGGTCCCGGTCATGATCGTCGTGGCGCTGGCGACCGCCATCGTCCTCAACCGCAAGATCCGCGCGCGCGGCTTCTGGCGCGCGATGTTCTTCTATCCGGTCATGCTTTCGCCCGTCGTCGTCGCAATCGTGTGGGACTGGGTGCTGAAGCGTCGCGGCATCCTCAACGCGCTGCTGACCGACCTGACGGCACACTACAACGCGGCTGTCGCATCATTGCCCTTCGACATCGCGGTGGCCCCGTTCCGAGCGATCAACTGGCTCGGGGATGCGAGCACAAGCTGGCCGTTCTTCTGGATCGTCTTCGTCTATTCGTGGTCGCATCTGGGCTTCTACATGCTGATCCTGCTGGCCGGCCTCCAGGCGATCCCCAAGGATCTCTACGAGGCGGCCGAGATGGACGGCACGCCCGCGTGGCGCGCGTTCGCGCGCATCACGCTGCCTTTGCTGATGCCCACGCTGCTCGTCGCCCTCGTGCTTTCGCTGATCCGCGCCTTCCAGGTCTTCGACGAGGTCTACGTGCTGACCGGCGGCGGGCCCGGCACGGCCACGCGCATGGTCATCCAGCATATCTACGAGACCGCCTTCGTCAGCGATGCCAAGCTCTACGGCATTGCCGCGGCTTCCTCGGTGCTGCTCGCCGGGATCATCCTCGTGCTCACGCTCGTCCAGCTGGCGCTGTCGCGCCGCCAAGCAGGGGGCTGAGATGGGCCGGGTCCTGACCTTCCTCACGCGCACGCGCCGGCCCGGCCGCTTCGACTGGACCGACGCGCTCGCCTACGCCTATCTGGCATTGGGCGTCGTGCTGATCCTTGCCCCGGTTGTGTGGCTGTTCGTCTCATCGCTGAAGACGCAGCGTGCGCTGGTCGAAAGCGATCCGCGCTTCCTGCCCTACGAACAGGTGATGGTGACGCTGCCCGGTTCGACAAGGCCCGTGGGTCTCGTCGAGTGGACGGCGCCGGACGGGACAAAGCGCATCGTGGCGCAGATCCGCCCGTCGGGCGCCGATCTCGTCGTCGCCGATCCCGAAAAGCCGGACGCCACCTTCACCGTGCCGCGGCGGGAGACGAAGACGCACGAGCAGGTCCGCGCGCGCACCGAGAACTACACCGAGCCCACGTTGCAGGGCGGGCGGATGGGCACGTTCTATTTCCCGCGCTATTTCGTCAATTCGGCCTTCGTCACGGCCGTCGCGACGCTGATCACGCTCGCGATCAGTTCGATGGCGGCGTTCGCGCTCTCCAAATACCGGTTCGCCGGGCGCGACACGTTCATGTTCCTGATCGTCGCCACGCTGCTGATGCCGGCGACGGTCATCCTGGTGCCGCTGTTCGTCGTGGTGATGAATTTCGGCATGCTCGATTCGTTGTGGGGCGTCATCATCCCGGGTGCCGCCACGCCGACCGGCGTGTTCCTGCTGCGCCAGTACATGCTGACGATCCCCGACGAGCTGATCGAGGCGGCGCGCATGGATTCGGCCTCGGAATGGAAGATCTACTACCGGATCATCCTGCCGTTGGCGCTGCCCGCACTCGCGGTGCTGGCGATCCTGTCGATCATCTGGCGCTGGAACGACTTCCTGTGGCCGCTCGTCGTGCTGACGCGCTCGGAGAGTTTCACGCTCCAGCTCGGCCTTTCCTCGTTCAAGGGCGAGATGAACGACGCCACGCACTACCTGCTGGCGATGACGGTGCTGACGCTGCTGCCCGTCACGTTCGTCTTCGCCTTCCTGCAGAAATACATCACGACCGGCATCGCAAACACGGGCATGAAATAGCGCCATGGCAACCCTCGAACTCGCCCAGGTGAAGAAGTCGTTCGGCAGCACGCACGTGATCCACGGCATCGACCTTGCCGTGGCACATGGCGAGTTCTGCGTGTTCGTCGGCCCGTCGGGCTGCGGCAAGTCCACGCTGCTGCGCATGATCGCCGGCCTTGAAAGCGTGTCGGACGGCGAAGTGCGCATCGACGGTGCCCGCGTCAACGAGCTGGGGGCGGCCGAGCGGGGCCTGGCGATGGTGTTCCAGTCCTACGCGCTCTACCCGCACATGAGCGTGCGCCAGAACCTGTCCTTCGGCCTCGAGAACATGCGTGTCGCGCGCGCCGAGATCGACAGCCGCGTGGCCGAGGCCGCGCGCATGCTGCGTCTCGAGCCCTATCTCGACCGCCGGCCGGGTGCGCTGTCGGGCGGCCAGCGCCAGCGTGTCGCGATAGGGCGTGCGGTCGTGCGCGAACCCCGCATCTTCCTGTTCGACGAGCCTTTGTCCAATCTCGACGCCGAACTGCGCGTGCGCATGCGCGCCGAACTCGGCGCACTGCACGACCGGATCGGCAACACGATGATCTACGTCACGCACGACCAGGTCGAGGCGATGACGCTCGCCGACCGCATCGCCGTGCTGCGCGACGGGCGCTGCGAGCAGTTCGCCCGGCCGCTCGAACTCTACAACGCGCCGGCCAACCTGTTCGTCGCCGGCTTCATCGGCAGCCCGCGCATGAATTTCCTGCCCGGCCGCGTCGAGCGGCGCGAAGGTGCCGTTGCCAGGCTGAAGCTCGATTCCGGCGCCGGCGTGCGCGTCGACGGCATCGACGGGGCTTCCGCCGAAGGTTCGAAAGTCACCTTCGGCGTGCGGCCCGAACATATGCGCCTTGTCGCGGCGGGTGCAGGCGAGGTCGACTTGGCCGTCGAACTCACTGAGCAGCTCGGCGGCGAATCCTATGTCTACGGCAAGCTCGCCGACGGCTTCGAGCTGACCGCGCGGCTGACGGGCCAGACGCGCGTGAAGCGCGGCGAGACGGTTGGGCTGGCGTTGAGCGATTCGACCGCGACATATCTTTTCGATGCGGACGGCAAGGCGCTCAAGCGCGGACAGGCGGCATCGGCATGATCGAGTTCAAGCGCATCGCGTCGGCGCGTCTGGCCGGCAACGCGGCCGAATTCGCGCTCGAGGACGGGTACACGCTGCGCGTGGCGATCCTTTCGGGCGATCTGGCGCGCGTCACGCTGCTGCCGGCATCTGGCTTTCCGGTCGACCGCACCTGGATGGTGGCGCCGGAGGGCGACACGCCGCGCGAGGGCCGGTCGCGGATCGGCGATGCCGGCTTCGCGTGCCCGACGGCCGCGCTTGAAAGCGCCGAAGGCGGGCATCGAGTGGCAAGCGGCGACATCCGCGTGCGCGTGCTGGCGGATCCGCTGCGGCTGGTCTTCGAGCGCCGCACCGCCGACGGAAAGTTCCAGACCGTGCTCGCCGACCGCGAGAGTGCCGCCTATGTGCGGGCCGACGAGGGGCGGCGTGTGCGCCACTACCAGGCGCGCGACACGGCCGAGCGCTATTACGGCCTTGGCGACAAGACCGGACCGCTCGACCGCGCCGGCAGGCGTTTCCGCTGCCTGCAGCTCGATGCATTGGGCTACGACGCCGAGCAGGGCGATCCGCTCTACAAGCACGTGCCATTCTTCGTCGTGCGCAATCCCGACGCCGGCGTCGCAGGGCTCTTCTACGACACGCTGGCACCCGTCACGGTGGATCTGGGCTGCGAGCGGTCGAACTATCACGGCATCTACCGGCATGTGGAAGTCGAGGAACCTGCTCTCGATTATTACGTGCTGTTCGGCGGGCGCATTGCGGACATCGTGGAAGGCTTCGCACGGTTGACCGGCATGCCCTATCTGCCGCCGCGCTGGAGCTTCGGCTTCGCCTTCACGACGATGCATCATGCCGATGCGCCGAATGCGCAGGCGGTGATCGGGGGCTTTGCCGACCGCTGCCGGGCCGAAGGCATCCCGATCAGCGCCGTCCATTTCGGCTCGGGCTATTCCAGTCGCGGCAAGCGGCGCTACGTGTTCACGTGGAACCGCGACAAGTTCCCCGATCCCAAGGCGCTGTTCGCCAAGCTCAGGGGCATGGAGCTGAAGACCGTCGCGAACCTGAAGCCCGTGCTGATCGACGACCATCCGGCCTATGCCGGGCTCGCGGCGGCGCAAGGCTTCCTCAGCGCGCCCGATGGCAAGCCTGTCGTCGAGCAGTTCTGGGACGGACACGGCAGCTTCCTCGATTTCACGAATGCCGCGACCACCGACTGGTGGCAGAAGAACTTCGCCGCCCAGGTGCTCGATGTCGGGTTCGACGCCGGCTGGAACGACAACAACGAGTACGAGGCATGGCGCGATGGCTCGCGCTCGCACGGCTTCGGGCGCAGCCTGCCGGTTTCGGCCTCGCGTCCGCTGCATGCGCTGCTGATGACCCGGGCGACCTTCGAGGAAACGAAGCGCCGCACGCCCGACAAGCGGCCCTTCACGATCACGCGCGCCGGCCCGCCGGGCATCCAGCGCTATGCCGAGACGTGGTCGGGCGACAACTACACGTCCTGGCATACGCTGAAGTGGAACATCCGAAACGGCCTGTCGATGGCGCTTTCGGGCATGGGCAAGGTCGGCCACGATATCGGCGGCTTCGCGGGGCCGCAGCCGGACCCCGAACTGCTGTGCCGCTGGGTCGAGATGATGGCGCTGCATCCGCGCGCCGTGATGAATTCGTGGAAGCCTGCGGTCGGTGCCGCGACCGAGCCATGGACGCATCCCTCGGTGCTCGATGCGGTGCGTGCCGCTCTCGAACTGCGCTACAGGCTGCTGCCGGTGATGTACACGCAAGCCTGGCTTGCCCACACGCGCGGCACGCCGCCGATCGCGCCACTCTTCTATCACTATGACGGCGACCCGGACTGCTTTGCCGAGCACGATGCCTTTTTGATAGGTCCGGACCTGCTTGCCGCCCCGGTCGTGGCGCCGGGCGAGCGCATGCGACGTGTCTATCTTCCGGCCGGCCCCGAGGGCTGGGTCGATTTCCATACCGGCCGGCGCCATGCCGCCGGCGCGCACACGCAAGTCGAAGCGCCGCTCGGCCGGCCGCCGCTGTTCGTGCGCGTGGGTGCCGCTCTGCTACTCGCGGCGCGCGACATCCCGCGCGTGCGGCCGCACGATGCGCCCGCCCGCACGCTCTATGCCGTACCGGGCTCGACGGATGGCAGCGGTGCAAGCCCGCACTTCGAGGATGACGGCGAAGGCTGGAGCCTTGCAAACGGCGATCACTTCGCCGGCGACGTGCGGATCGACTGGAGCGCCAGGGAACTCCGCGTTTCGGTCAAGCACCGGACGGGCAAGCGTGCCGTTCCGGCAACGGACTTCTCGGTCGAAGTGCCGACCGTGGATGGTCGGCGCATCGTTATAGCTTAATTACCTAGGCTAATTTACATCCAGCATACCATGCGCATCTCGCAAATCGCGAATCACTCAATAGTTTCCGATTGTTCGAGGGCGTTTCCCGGCTGACCGCGGTTGACGGCCCCGCCGGCCCCGCTGAAAATGCATGAGGCCGCCGGGATCGTCCGTGGTGCGCTTCGCGTGCAGAAGGAGTCGTCATGTCGGTGCGGCACAGCCTGGCGGTCCTGGCGCTCGCGGCCGCCTTTGCCGGCGCCGCACCCGGTGCCGTCGCCGCCCAGGATCTCCAGTTCGGCGTGCTGCCCAACGTCAGCGCGCGGGTCATCCTCACCAACTACCGGCCGTTCCGCGAATATCTTGCCGCGGCACTTGGCCAGCCGGTCGAGGTGACGACGGCGCCCGATTTCCGCGAATTCCATGCGCGAACGATGGCCGGCGCCTATGATCTCGTCGTGACGGCCTCCAATCTCGGCCGTCTCGCGCAGGTCGACGCGAAGCTCGAACTCATCGCCGGCTTCGATCCGCCGATCCCGGCACTGCTCGTCATGCGCAAGGCGGCACCGGTCACGGCGATCGAATCACTTCGCGGCAAGTCGCTGGCGGTCGCCAATCCGCAGTCGCTGGTCGTCCTTCGCGGCAAGAACTGGCTCAAGGAGCAGGGGCTTGTCTTCGACGTCGACTACAAGACGACCTGGGCGCGCAACGAAGACAGTCTCGCGCAGGTCCTCGTGTCGGGCGAAGCGCCGCTGGCGATGATGAGCATGGGCGAGTTCCGCACGATCCGCGAGGAGATCCGCCAGACTCTCGATGTCCATCGCGAATTCGCGCGCGTGCCCAACTTCTTCGTGCTGCGCGGCAGGGAGATGCCGGCCGCGCGCGCGGCGGCCCTGCGCGACGCGATCGCCCGGTTTCCGTCGACCGATCTTGGCCGTGAGTTCCTGACACTGACGAACGTGCAGAACATCCGGCCGGTTCCGGGCGCGGATCTCGCGGTTCTCGATGGTGTCGTCGACGAAACGCGAAATCTCTTGCGCTGAGGAAGGACGACCCCCGGGGTCCCCCGATGTTCCAGCGCATTCCCTTCCGGTTCAAGCTTTTCGCCGCCGGTGCTCTGGCCCTGCTGGCCGTCACGGGCGTGCACACCTATATCCAGGCCGCCCTCGTCGAGGAGGCCCTGACGCGTCAGGTCGTGGAGCGCGCCGAGGCCGAACGCCCGTTCTTCCGCGCTTCCATCGCCAGCCTGCTGGTCACGCGCGACTACGCGACGATCGCCGACGTGTTCCGCGAAAGTGCCGCGACCAACGGCCTCGCGCATCTGGCGCTCGTCGACGCGCGCGGCAATACGGTGGCGTGCGAGGGCTGGGATCCGGCATTGCACGGCCTTCCGGTCGAATCGGCCGACCCTGTCCGCGGCCCGGACGGCACGTTGCGCCTGCCCTTCGCGATCCCGATCGAATATGCCGGCCAGAATCTCGGCACGCTCTACTACGGCGTGTCGTGGGCGCCGATCGAGGCGGCGCACGCCGAGATCCTCCGGCGGGGCCTGATCATCGGCGCCGTCAGCCTCGTCGTGGCGCTGATGATGATGGAGTGGCTCCACGCGCTGATCATGCGCCCGTTGACGCGCCTGCGCGAGGCGAGCGAGGCGATCCGCAAGGGCGAGTTCGATGTCGGCCTGCCGCCGACCGGCGGCAACGACATCGGACGGCTGACCGAGAGCTTCCGCTTCATGGCGTCCGAGATCGCCACGCGCATCCGGGCCCTCGAGGCGAGCGAGGCAGCACAGCGCGATTTGCTCGAGGAAGCGCGGCTGCGCGAAATCCAGCTTGCCGAGGCGCGCGACAAGGCGGAAGAAGCCGCGCGCACCAAGGCCCGCTTCCTCGCGACGATGAGCCACGAGATCCGCACGCCGCTAAACGGCGTGCTGGGCCTGTCGAGCGTGCTGCTCGACCAGCGTTTCGATCCCGAGCAGCGCCGGCTCGTCCAGCTCATCCAGGATTCGGGCGAGCAGCTTCTCGGCATCGTCAACGACGTGCTCGACTATTCCAAGCTCGACGCCGACAAGCTGGTGCTCGAGCGCACGGAGTTCGCGCCCGCGCGCCTGACGCACGACACGGTCGAAGGATTCAAGGGCAGGGCTGCGGCCAAGGGTCTCGAGTTCGGATGCGACGTGGCGCCAGGCGTGGCCGAACGCTTCGCCGGCGACGCGATCCGCGTGCGCCAGATCCTCGATAACCTGGTCGCCAACGCGATCAAGTTCACGACGCACGGGCGTGTCGACGTTTCGCTGCGCATGCTCGACGATGCGCGCGCCTCGCTCGAGTGGCGCATCACCGATACCGGCATCGGGATCCCGCCCGAGCGGCGTGGCGAACTTTTCCAGGATTTCATGCAGGTCGATTCGACGACCGCGCGCCGCTTCGGCGGGACGGGGCTGGGCCTTGCGATCTGCCGCCGCCTGATCAAGCTGATGGACGGCGAGATCTCGGTCGAATCGCAGGTCGGCAAAGGATCGGCATTCACGTTCCGCCTGCCGACGCGGTCGCTCGAACCGGCCGCTGCACCCGCGTCCTTGCCGGCCGTACGCGCGGTCCCGGCACCGGTGCGCCGCGGGTCGGGCCTGTACGTCCTTGCCGCCGAGGACAACGAGATCAACCGCTACGTGATCGAGAAGCTGCTCGAGGGAATGGGCCACGACGTCGTGTTCGCCGCCGACGGCGCCGAGGCCATCGAGCTCGCTGGACGGCTGCGCTTTGACGTGGTGCTGATGGACATCCAGATGCCGATGGTCGACGGCATCACGGCTGCCGGCCGCATCCGGGCGATGGAAGGTGCGGGCGCGCATGTGCCGATCATCGCGCTGACCGCGCATGCGATGGCGGGCGATCGGGAAAGCTACCTGAAGGCCGGCATGGACGATTACGTCGCCAAGCCGATCGATCCCGATGCCCTGGCACGCGCGCTGGCCCGGGTGACCGGACGAGGACACGGTTTAAGATTGTTATCTTAGATAATTTTGGACTTCAGGATATATGATATATTACCTATAATTTTCAGCGATGCCCGCCCATTTTTTATTGAAATTCGACGCATCTGAGTTTGGCAAAGAATGCGTTAACGATTAGAATTTCTGCTCTTGGATGTTCGCAAGTTCCGTCGCCGGGACCCCCTCCGGCGGCGTCATGTAAGTCCGGCGGCCCATGCCCGAGGCGACGACACCCCCTGACCGGCACACGACACGACGCGCGGCATCGCGTCGTTCGGCGCGCTGGGGTCGTCGACGCTTGCAGCGCGCCCATCTCGGATGGCCCCTTGCACTGGCACTCGGCAGTTCGCTCGCCGGTCCTGCGTTCGCGCAGAACCTGCCGCAGGGCGGCACCGTCACGGGCGGATCGGGCACGATCCAGCAGATCGACGCGAACCTGCTGCAGATCCAGCAGAACACGCAGAACATGTCGATCGACTGGCAGAGCTTCAATGTCGGTCCGTCGGGCATCGTGCGCTTCCTGCAGCCCAGTTCGAGTTCCATCGCGCTCAACCGCGTCATCGGCAACGACCCTTCCGCGATCTACGGCCAGATCCAGGCGAACGGGCAGGTCATCCTGCTCAATCCCAAAGGCATCTATTTCGGACCCAACAGCAGCGTCGACGTCAACGCGCTGGTCGCGACGACGGCGAACATCCGCAACGACGATTTCATGGCCGGGCGGCTGCACTTCGAGCAGGGCTCGGGCGATCCCGACGCGCGCGTGGTCAACGCGGGCCTCGTCTCGGTGGCGCAGGGCGGATTCGCGATTCTCGCGGCCGCCGGCGTGCAGAACACCGGCCGCATCGTCGCGAACGGCGGCACGGTCGTGCTCGCAGGCACGAAGACGTTCACGGTCGACTTCCACGGCGACGGGCTGCTGAGCTTCGCGGCGACCGGCACGGTCGAACAGGCGCCGTCGGGCGCATCGGCACTCGTCGACAATTCGGGCATCGTCGAGGCGGCGGGCGGGCGCGTGCTGATGACCGCACGCGCCGCGCGCGACGTGCTGGCCAACGTCATCAACACGACCGGCATCGTCGTGGCGCACACGGCGCAGATGGTCAACGGCGAGATCGTCATCGACGGCGGCGACAACGGCATCGTCAATGTCGGCGGCACGCTCGACGCGTCGGGCCGGGGTGCGGGCGAGACCGGCGGCACGGTCAAGGTGCTGGGCGAATCCGTGCGGCTTGCCGCGGGTGCCGCCATCGATGCGGCCGGCGATGCCGGCGGCGGCACGGTGCTGGTCGGCGGCAACTACCAGGGACAGGGGCCCGAGCGCACCGCGCGGATCGCCTACATGGACGCGGCCGCGGTGATCGACGCGAGCGCGCTGACGTCGGGCAACGGCGGCAAGGTCATCCTGTGGGCCGACGACACGGCCA
The DNA here is from genome assembly GCA_965279525.1 of Tagaea sp. GTDB lineage: Bacteria > Pseudomonadota > Alphaproteobacteria > CACIAM-22H2 > CACIAM-22H2 > Tagaea. The sequence continues at coordinate 1,373,503 of CBDIIB010000005.1, forward strand.
GCATGGCCGGCACGATCTCGGCGCGCGGCGGCGCGCTGTCGGGCAATGGCGGCTTCGTCGAGACATCCGGCAAGAACCGGATCTCCATCGCCGACACGACGCGCGTCTACACGACGGGCGCCACCGGCAACGCCGGCAACTGGCTGATCGATCCGACCGACTTCACGATCGCCTTCTCCGGCGGCGACATGACCGGTGCGGCACTCATCATCAATCTGGGGCTCGGAAACGTCACGATCCAGTCGAATTCGGGCGGCAGCGGCACGAGCGGCACGATCTTCGTCAACGACGCGATCATCAATACGGCACTCGGTGCGCGCACGCTGACCCTCGACGCGGTTGGCGGGATCGAGATCAACAGCGCGATCAGTTCGACCCTCAATCCGCTGAACCTCAACCTGTGGGCCGGCAGCGACATCGTCATCGCCGCCAACATCTCGACGAATGGCGGCAATGTCACGACGAACGGCACGGGCGGTGCGGGTCAGGCGGGCGGCGTCTTCTCGAACAGCTACGCCCTCGATGTCGGGTCGGGCAACATCACGCTCAACCAGGCGTTCGGCATCTCGATGCCCGGCTCGATCCTGACATCGACGGGAACGGTCACGTTCAACTCGGACGGCAACGTGACGAACGCCGCCGGCGGCTACATCACCGGCCCCGCCAATCTCGTCGTCGCCGGCACCGGTAACGTCACGCTCAATTCGGCAAGCAACGCGATCTCGAACATCACGCTCAACCGGACGGGCACGGCCGGCAACATCTCGATCGTCAGTTCGATCTCGCCCAACATCCAGACCTCCACGCTCGGCACCGGCACCTTCAGCATCACCGGCGTGGGCTTCGTGCAGTCGGGCACGATCACGCAGGATGGCGGCGGCGGTGCCGTCACGATCAACGGCGGCACGGGCAGCGTCACGCTGGGCCAGGCCAACACGTTCACCGGTGCTCTCACCGTCACCAGCGACTTGATCTCGGCGACGGCCGCGCAGACTCTGTCTTCGGCGCTCACGCTGCAGCCGTACACGGCCAGCACGAACGTCATCTTCAACGGCTCCGGCGGCGGATTGCAGCTGACCGCGGCGACTCTCGGGAACTTCTCCGGCTACACGTCGCTGACGGCGGGATCGAGCACCGCCGGCACGCTCACCGTTTCAAGCGCCTTCGCGGCACCCGCCAACGTCGATGTGAACCTGCTGTCGGGCGGCGCCATGTCGGTCTCCGGCAACCTGACAACGTCGGGCACGGGCAGCATCGATCTGCGGTCGGCGGCGAACGTCGTCGTCTCGGGCGATCTTACGACTGGCGGCGGCGACATCTACGTCACTGGCAATGTCGCGTCCTGGGCCGGGCCGTTCGACAGCAATACGCCGGTCTACGGCAGCACCGCGGGCGCGTTCAACGGCGTCAGCATCACTGGCGGCGTCACCCTCGACGCCGGCGGCGGCGACATCTCCATCGCCGGCAAAGGTGGCGACTCGGGAGCGAACCTGCATGGCGTGCTGCAGGCGGCCAGCTCGGTCATCGGGACGTCGGGTGCCGGCAAGATCACGATCGCCGGCCTGGGCGGCTCGCCGGCCGGCGGCAACAACCATATAGGCATCGAGATCGGCGGTTCTATCACCGCGGCCGGGACGGGCGGCATCAAGCTGACCGGAACCGGCGGTGCCGCGACCGGCGCCAGCAACCAGTCCCATGGCATCTACGTCCTCGCGACAGGTTTCGTGAGCGGCGGTGCTGCCGACGTGACGATGACCGGCGTCGGCGGCAGCATGGCCGGCTCGGGCAATACCAATTACGGCATCCAGATGCTCGGCCAGGTGCAGACGACCACCGGCAACATCACGATGACCGGCACGGGCAGCGGCTCGTCGGGCGGCACCAATTTCGGCGTCGCGATCTCCGGCGGCGCCGACGTACAGACCACCGGGACGGGCTCGATCACCCTCACCGGCTATGGCGGCAGTGCGGCTGGCGGTCTGGACCACGGCGTGGCGATCTCGGGCACCGGCACCAATGTCGGCAAGACCGGAACGGGTGCCGGAACGGTCTCCATCACCGGCGTCGGCGGCATGGCCGGCGGCACGAACGCGGGCATCTATCTCGACAACAACGCGTCGATCGCGTCGTATGACGGCGCGCTCACGCTCGACGGCTCGGGCGGCGGCGACGGCACGTCGACCACGAATCACGGCACGATCATCGACACGGGCGCCACGCTCCTCTCGACGTCGGGTGCGATCACGGTCGTCGGCATCGGCGGCGGAAGCTCGGGCAACGGAAACCACGGCATCATCCTGTCGGCGGGCGGGGACATCGTCTCGGCCAACGGCAACATCTCGCTGGCGGCCAACGCGAGCGGGACCGGCAACAACGACGCGATCCACATCGACAATTCGTCGATCCGCTCGACCGCTGCCGCCAACATCACGCTGCGCGCCGCGACCTACGGCACGGCGGGAACAGGCATCCGGTTCGCGGGCGCGCTCGCCCAGCTCGGCGAAACGACGATGACCGGCGACCTGACGCTGCGCGCCGACGCGATGGCGACATCGGCGACGTCGCTCGTCTTCGCGCATACCGCGGCGTCGGGCACCGTCACGTTCCGCACGGAGAGCGACGCGACGACGATCGGCGTCAATGGCGGCTCCGGCACGCTGGCGATCGCCGGCGGGCTGCTGACCGCGGCAGATGGATCCAATTTCAACACGCTCAAGTTCGGGTCGGCGACGCAGAACAGCGCGATCCAGATCGACACCACGGCGTTCTCCCAGAACGTGGTCTTCCAGACGCTGGATGCCGTCTATTCCAACGGCATGTCGTTCGGCACCAAGAACCTGACCATCGACGCGGGCGGTACCTATACGCAGGGCGGCGGCATCTCGACTTCCGGCCTCGTCACGTTCCAGGGCACGGGCGGCGTCACCGCGACGGATCCTGGCAACTCCTTCACGAACGTGCTGATCAACAAGACCGGTGCCGCCGCCGTCTCGATCACGACGACCGGGGTGCTCGATCTTTCCACGAGTACCCTCGCGACCGGCGCGCTGAGCCTGACAGCCGCCGGCGTCACGCAGTCCGGCGCGCTGACGACGGCCGGTTCGATTTTCGTAAATGCCGGCGCCAATGCCATCGCGCTCGGTAACGCAAGCAACGCGATTTCCGGCAACGTACGCTTCTTCAATTCGGGCGCCAACGACGTCACGTTCGCGAACGGCGTCGCGACGAGTTTCGGCGGCGGCACGACGACCGTCGGCGGCAATCTGAGCGTTACGACGACCGGCGCCATGACGCAGGCGAGCGCGCTTTCGGTCGCCGGCAATGCCACGTTCAATGCAGGCGGCAACGCGATCACGCTGAACAACGCGGCGAACGCGGTTACCGGCAATGCCGCGTTCACCAACGCCGCCGACACCGTGACGTGGCGCGAAGCCGCCGCCGTGTCGCTGGCGGCGTCGAGCAGTGCGGCTCTCAGCGTGCAGGCGGGCGGTGCGATCACGCAGGCCGGCGCCCTGACCGTCGCCGGCGCCGCCTCGTTCAATGCCGGCGCAAACGCGATCACGCTGACCGACGCGTCCAACGCGCTCTCGGGCTCGGTCACGCTGATCAACACCGGCGCCAACAACGTGCAGCTGACGAATGCGGGCGCCATCGGCCTGAACGGCTCGTCGGTCGGCGGCAACCTGACGCTGATCAAGACAGGTGCGGGCGACATCACCCAGTCGACGCCGCTGACGGTCGGCGGCACGCTTTCGGCCGATGCCGGCAGCGGGCTCGTCACCCTCAACCAGGGTGCGAACTCGATCACCGGTGCCGTCTCGCTTTCCAGCACGAATGTCGGGACGAGCACGATCCAGAACGGCGGGCCGCTCGTCCTCGGCACGGTGAACCTCACCGGCAATCTCGACGCGATCGGAAATTCCGGCGCCATCACGCAGAGCGGCGTGATCACGACCGGCGGAGACGCCACCTTCACCACGGGCGGCTATGCGATCACACTCGCCAACGCGTCCAACGCGGTGGGCGGCAGCGTTTCGCTGAACAACACGGGCGCCAACGCCGTGTCGTGGCAGGAAGCGGGCGCCGTCTCGCTGGCCGCGTCGGGCGTCGGTGGCGACCTGACGGTAACGGCCGGCGGTGCCCTCACCCAGGCCGGTGCGCTGACCGTCGGTGGCAATGCGGTTTTCGCCGCTGGCGCCAATTCGATCACGCTGACGCATGCATCGAACGCGGTCGCCGGGGCGGTGGGCTTCAGCAACACCGGCGCCAACGCCGTTTCGTGGAACGAGGCGGCGGCGGTGGCGCTCGGCGTGTCGACGATCGGCGGGACCTACACCGTGACGGCGGGCGGTGCCATCACACAGACGGGCGACCAGACGGTGGCCGGCGCTTCGAGCTTCACGACCGGCGCCAACAACATCACGCTCGACAGTTTCGGGAACAATTTCACGGGCGCGGTCGACCTCTCCAACACCGGTGCGACCGCGACCACCGACCTGTGGGCCGGCTCCAGTCTGGTGCTCGGCACGATCAACGTCGCCGGCGGCGCCCTGACGCTGAAGAATTCCGGCGCCCCCAACATCACGCAGACGGGGTCCATCACGCAGGCCGCCGGCGGCGGCGCCGTGATGATCCAGGCCATCACCGGCGATACGGCGCTGAGCCAGGCCAACAGCTTCTCGGGCGACGTGACGGTCGCGGGCCTTACGGGCTCCATCACGGCCAACCAGACCGTCACCGGCGCGGGTAAGTATTTCGTCTTCGGCCCGACCACGTCGGCCTCGCTCGGCGCGAACATCACGACGAACAACGGCCAGATCGGCTTCCAGCCGGACACGACGCTGACCGCCAACGCCACGCTGAATGCCGGTTCCGGCGACATCTATTTCAGCAACACACTCGACGGCGCATATGCGCTGACGGCAACGACGACCGGTTCGGTTGACTTCTTCGGCGCCGTCGGCGGCACCACGGCGCTTACCAACCTGACGGTAAGTGCGGGTACCGGTGTCTCGCTCCAGGGCGACGTCACCACGACCGGCGCCCAGAGCTATGCCGGGGCTGGCACCGCTGGCTTCGCCGGCGGCGCGGTCGTACTGACCGGCAACAGCATCAGCTTCGCCAACGCGCTTTCCGATGGCGCCGCTTCGGTGACGCTGGATGCCGGTGCGGGCGTGCTTGCCTTCGGTGGTGCGGTCACGCTCGCCAGCGTCAATGCACTTGCGACCGGCGGCATCACGCTCGCGGGCAACGTCACCGCAACCACCGGCCCGATCAGTTTCGGTTCGGCGTTCTCGACCACCGGCAGCTCGACAATCTCTTCGCCGAGCGGCGGGATGACGCTCGCCGGCGGTTCGTGGACGTCGGGCACGGTGTCGCTCGCGGCGCCGTTCATCGACCTGACCGGGAGCTACACGAGCACCGGCGGCGCGTTCAGCGCGGTTGCCGATGTCGGCGTGAGCCTCGCCACGGCCACGATCACCACGAACGGCGGCAACATCACGCTCTCGGGCAATGCGGGCGGAGCTGCGGGCGGCGATTTCTCCGGTGTCGAACTCGTCAGTTCCACCATCGGTGCCGGCGGCGGCAACATCTCGATGATCGGCATCGGCGGCGACGGCAACGGCAGTGCCGGATACCAGCACGGCATCGTGATCCAGAACACGGCCGTGACGACGACGGGTACCGGCACCATCAGCCTCGCCGGTACGAGCGGTGACACGAACGGCAACATCAATGTCGGCGTCTATGTCTATGGCGCCAGCAGCAACGTGCAGACCGTCAACGGGGCCATCACGGTGAACGGCACCGGCGGCACCGGGCCCGGCACCAACAATCCGGGCGTTTCGGTCGAACTGGGTGCCATCCATTCGACCGGAACCGGCAGTGTCACGGTGATCGGCGTCGGCGGCCTCGACGGCCACGGCGTCATCGTCAGCGGCTCGACGGGAGCGATCCTCACGGCGAACGGCGCCCTCTCGATCACGGGTACGGGCGGCGGCGGGACCGCGGCCGGCATCAACGGCATCGTCGTCACGGATGTCGGTTCCGGCAGCGGCTCGATCGGATCGACGGGCAGCGGCACCGTGAATCTGGCAGGAACGGGCGGCAGCTCGAGCGGCCTGAACAATGCCGGCATCCGGATTGCGGAATCCGGCGCGATGGTCTTCTCCTCCAGCGGCAGTCTCACGCTCACGGGTACGGGCGGATCCGGGGGGAACGACTTCAACAACGGTATCGAGATCATCAACGCCGGTGCGGTATCGACCGCGGGCGGTGCCATGTCGCTCGACGGCAATGCGGGCGGCGGCACGAACGCGTCGGGCATCGTGCTGCAGTCCGCCGCCACGATCACGACGACGGGCGGGGGCAACGTCGCGCTCGACGGCAACGGCACCACCAACATGGGCCTCGTCGGCAATGCCGCGAACACGATCACCTCCAGCGGCACCGTGACGCTGGTCTCGAACAACGGCATCGCGTTTAACACTGTCGACATCATCACGCCCGGCGCCTTCTCCGCCACGTCCGGTGCGGCCAACGTGCAGCTCGGCGGGCCGGCGAACGCGGTCGGCGGCACCGTCACGATCACGGCATCGGGCGGTGGCGACGCCGATTTCAGCAATACGATCGCCACGCAGCTTGGCGCCACGAACATCAGCGGATCCCTGTTCATCGTTTCGGGCGGCGCAATCACGCAGACAGCCGCCACGCTCAATGTCGGCGGCGATGCCGATTTCGAGGCTGCGTCGGGTGCCATCACGCTCAACAACGCGACCAACAACGTCGTCGGTTCCGTGGCACTCCTGACGGGTGCTGGCAATGCCAGCTTTGCCGCCTCGGGCGGCGTTGTGCTCGGCATATCGAACGTGACGGGCAACCTTGCGGTGACGGCGGCCGGCGACGTGACGCAGATCGACACCCTTACGGTCTCCGGCACGACCAGCGTCACGGCCGGCGCAAATCAGGTCCTGCTCAACGATCCCGCCAATGCCCTGACCGGTGCCGTGACCGTATCCAACAGCGGTGCCAACGACGTCACCGTGACGACGGTCGGCGACCTTGTTCTCGGGAATCTCGCCGTGGGTTCGGGCAACCTGACCGTGATCGCCGGCGCCGGCGCGCCGGGCGGGATCACGCAGACGGGGACCATCGTCCAGGAGGCCGGTGCAGCCAGCGCCGCCTTCACGTCCGACGGGGGCATCACGCTCACCGGAAGCAACACGCTCACCGGGCCGCTCAGCGTCCTAGTCGGTGCCACCGGCGGCCTGGTGACGCTCAACAACACCGTGGCGACGGACATCGGCGGTGTGGGCGGCCCCGGTCTCAACAGCTTCTCGCTCACGTCGGGCGGAGCGGTCAGCCAAAGCGGCCCCATCAACACCCTCGCCGGCGACCTGTACGTCATGGCCACCGGGAACATCAATCTGAACAGCCCGGGCAATTCGGTGACGGGCGGCAACCTGGTGCTGACCGCGAATGGCGGCGGCAACGCAATTTACTCCGGTACGGGCAACCTGACGCTCGGCGCGACCACCGTCGGCGGCAATCTGAATGTGTCGACGACCGGCGGGAACATCGGGCAGTCGACCGGCGTGACCGTCGCCGGCACGACGGATCTGACGACGATCACGTCGGGTGCCATCACGCTCAACCAGGCCAACAGTTTCGGCGGCGCCGTCACGTTGACGTCGGCCGGGGCGCTGAACGTCTCGGCGATACAGACCGTTTCCACAAACTGGTTCACGGCGACCGCCGCCGGCGCGATCACGTTCGGCAGCGGCGGCGGCATCACCACGACGGGCGGTGCCATCGATCTGACCGCGACCGCCAACGTCGCGATGAACACCTCGTCGCTTTCCTCGAACGGCGGCAACATCACCATCGTCGCCGGGCCCGGCGGCTTCACCGGTGCCGAACTCCTGGCCACCAGCATCAATGCCGGCGGCGGCGACATCTCGATCACCGGCCAGGGCCAGGCTTCGGGCAACAGCCAGCACGGCATCTGGATCGGCGGGGGCACGAACATCACCACCACCGGTGCCGGCGACATCACGCTGACGGGGACCGGCGGTGCGGCCGGCGGCGGCGGCAATATCGGCGTGTTCCTCTACAACGGCGGCGCGGTGCAGGCCCAGAACGGCACCGTGACCGTGATCGGCCAGGGTGCGGGCGGGGGCGGTTCGAATCACGGCGTGGCGTTCAACCTGGGCGGCCAGATCACCTCGACGGGCGGCGCCATCTTCGTGACGGGCACGGGCTCGACGGGTGCCGGTGGCGGCGACGGTGTGTGGATCGACGGTACCGGCTCGAAGATCGAGAGCGTCTCGGGCAACATCACGGTCACGGGCACGGGCGCCACATCCGGCGCCGGCAACGACGGCGTGCGGATCGCCAATGCCGGCTACATCGGCACGACTTCGGGGACGATCGGCGTCACGGGCGACGCCGGCGGCAGCGCGGGCATCGGCATCGCACTGGCGGACGGTGTCGCCACCGGCGGCGTCGTCTCGCAGGGAGCCGGCACGATCGGGCTCGTGGGCACGGGCACGGGCGGGCTTGCCGGCATCGGATCGTCCGGGACGATCTCGATCATCGGCGGCGGTTCGGCGACCGGCGGCATCACCCTGCAGACCGACGAGATCGACCTTGCCTCGGGTGCGGCGATCCAGACGGCCGGCATGCTGACGATCGACACGATCACGCCGGGTCTGTCGATCGGCATCAACAATGCGGGAAGTGCCCTGAACATCGACGGCGCCACCTTCGCGAACGTTTCCGCCGGCATGGTGCGCATCGGCGGCGCTTCGGCCACCGGCCAGATCACGATCGGCGCCGATGCGACGAACAGCTACGGCGAGAACTTCATCTTCGAGAACGGCGCCGGCGCGCCCGGCGTGGCGTTCAACGGCGCGTTCTACACGTCGGGCGATCTCACGGTCATGACCGCCGGCACGATCACGCAGACGGCCGCGATCGCAGTCGACGGCATGGCGGGCTTCGTGGCGGACGGCAACATCGTGCTCGGCAACGCGGCCAACGCGATGGCCGGCGGAATCGGGTTCTCGAGCACCGGCGGCAACGTGACGATCGCGAATACCGGGCCGACGGATTTCCACATGTCCGACGCATCGGGCACGCTCGACGTATCGGTCACGACGGGCACGGTCAGCCAGCTCGGCGCGATCACCACGGGCGGTGCGGTCACCGTCGCGTCGCAGGGTGCCATCCTGTGGAACAACGCCAGCAACGCCTTCGGCGGCCCGCTCAACGTCACGACGACGGCGGGTGCCGACGCGACCTTCTTCAACACGTCCGCGACGACGTTCGGGACCGTCTCGGTCGACGGCGACCTGTCCGTCACGTCGGGCGGCACGATCGCGCAGGGCGGCACGCCGCTCGCGGTCGTCGGCACGTCGAGCTTCCAGTCGGTCGGCAACACGACGCTGGCCAACGCGACCAACAGCTTCGGCGGTGCCGTGAGCCTGACGACGACGGCCGGCGGCCACGCGGGCATCGCGGCGACGGGCCAGCTGATCCTCGGCACGTCCACCATCGCGGGCAACTTCGCGGCCTCGGTCGGCAGCCCGATGACGCAGACCGGCGCCCTCGCGGTCGCCGGCACCGCGGACTTCGCGGCCACGAACGGGCCGCTGACGCTGACGAATTCGTCGAACACGTTCGGCGGCATGGTCTCGCTGACCAATTCCGGCAACTTCGCCGTCGGCATCGCGGCGTCCGGCCTGCTGACGCTTGGCGACGTGTCGATGACCGGCGGTTCGACGGGCGGCTTCACCGCAACGGCCAGCAACGGCATCGCGCAGTCGGGCGGCACGACGATCCAGGCCGGTGCCGGCCCGACCGTGCTTGCCGGCGGCGGCGGGACGGTCGTGCTCGGCGAGGCGGGCAACGCCTTCGGCAATACGGTTTCGCTGTCCGGCACCGGCGGCACGCTCGCCGGGACGGTCAACAGCCAGAGCGGGGCGGCGGCCGCCCCGTTCGTCACCGCGACGGGCGGCATCTTCGACATCAACGGCACGACGGTCGGTTCGGCACCGGTCACGCCGCCATCGACCGGGACGCAAGCCGTCCTCAACGAGATCGCGGCGGTGGCACCCATCGACAGCGCCACGCGCGTCGTCGATACGGCGTCGACGGACAGCTCGGGCCTCGATTCGCCGGCGATCGATTCGACGCTGGGCGCTTCGACCGGCGACCTGGCGGGCGATACCGGCGGTTCCGGCACCGAAGAGTCGCAGCCGTCGACCGTCGCCGGGAGCGCGCCGCCGTCCGGCCAGTCCGCCGGCAGCCCGCCGCCGACCGGCCCCACCGGCGATGCCGGTGGCCCGCCACCGCCGTCGATCGTCGTGAGCGGCGATGCCGGGACCGGCGGCTCCACGGCAAACGACGTGAACGCCAATCCCGCACCGCAGCCCGGTCCCGTCACGCTCGTGCCGGGCGTGCTGACCTCGATGCCGGGCACGCCCACCGTTTCGGGCGGCGGCGTGCCGGGCATCTCCGATCCGATGCCCCAGCAGGGCAACCCGTCGAACTGGTAATCCTGCCGCGTCTAGCGGATGAACTGGTCGATATAGCCTTCGCCGAGGCCGTTGGCCGCGTAGTGCGCGCGGCATTTGGAAATGCGCGTGAACGCGTCGTCGTAGCCGGTCGTCCTGCCGTCCGGATCGACATAGATCATCGCGCCGTTGACCTGGAAGAACGTGATCATCTCCTCCACATGCGGATCGACGACCAGCGTGTGCGTCTCGCCCGGTGCCTCGTAGACGTAACCGCCTTCGCGCGCGACCCAGTCATGCTCGAGATAGCGCCACTCGCCCTTCAGCACGAAACCGTGGACCGGCTGCGGGTGGCGGTGGCGCGACAGCACGCCGGACTTGCGCACGCGCAGGAGGTTCGTCCAGTACCCGTTCGCCGCCGACAGCACCAGCGGGCGGAACCACACGTTGGGCTCGAGCGGCACCCAGACGCGCTCGTCGGCCGGGATCGCCGGATGCACGACAAGCTCGGGCGGCGACTCCTTGGGCTGCGGATGGCGGTAGGGAACCCACTTGTCGTCCATGACCGGAAATCCTTTCAGACGCTGGCGTAGCCGCCATCGACCGGCAGCGTTGCGCCGGTCACGAACGCGGCTTCCGCCGAAAGCAGGAACGCGACGGCACCGCCAAGATCGCCGGGCTGTCCCCAGCGCCCCGCCGGCGTGCGCGCGAGAATGCCGGCCGAGCGCGCGGGATCCTCGACAAGCGCTTTCGTCAGCGCCGTGTCGATCCAGCCGGGAGCGACCGCGTTGACGCGGATGCCGTCGGCCGCCCATGCGGCGGCAAGGCTCTTGGTGAGCTGCACGACCCCGCCTTTCGAGGCCGAATAGCCGGGAACGAACGGCGAGCCGAAGATCGACAGCATCGACGCCGTGTTGACGATGGCGCCCTTCGACGCGGCGAGCAGCGGTCGCGCGGCAAGGCACATGCGCATCGTGCCGACGAGATTGACGTCGATCGTGCGCCGGAAGCCCTCGACCGTGAACTCCTTGCCCTCGCGCTGGATGGTGCCGGCACAGTTGACCAGCCCGTCGAGCGTGTCGATTCCTGCGAACAGTCCGGCGACCGCCGCATCGTCGGTGACATCGAGTGCCCGGGCCAGGATCGCCGGGTCGGGCGCGAACGCCTCGGCTTCGCGCGGGGTGAGACCGGTGACCGTCACGCGCCAGCCGGCCGCGGCGAGATGTCGCGCGATCCCTTCGCCGATCCCGCTTGTCCCGCCGGTGACAAGGGCGTGGCGCGTCATGCCGGGAGTGCTGCGAGGGCCGCGCGCACGTCGGCCGCGCGCGGGATCGGGGCGACGGCACCATAGCCTTGCGTGGAAAGGGCCGCAGCGGCGTTGGCATAGCCTGCGGCGGCGACCGGTGTGTCGCCCGCGGCAAGGCGTGCGACGAACGCGCCGCCGAACGTGTCGCCGGCCCCGGTCGCGTCGACCGGCTTGCACGGATGGGGCTTCACGTGCGTGCGCGTGATCCTGTCGGCGACGATGCAGCCCTTGTCGCCCATCTTCAGCACCACGATTTTCGGCCCCATTGCGAGGATGCGGTCGATCAGCGCGTTCGGCTCGACGATGTCGTAGAGCGCCGCGACGTCGTCGAGCGAAGGCAGGCACACGTCGCATTGCGCGATGGCTTCGCCCGTCACGGCGCGTGCACGGTCCTTGGGCCACAGCTTGAGGCGCAGGTTGGTGTCGAACGTTATCTTCGCCCCGCCCCTGCGGGCCACGGCGATCGCGGCGAAGCAGGCATCGCAGGCGGACTGCGAGATCGCCAGCGAGATGCCCGACAGGTGCACGTAGCGCGCCGTGGCGAGATAGGTTTCCGGCACGTGCCGGGGGGCGAACCGGCTGGCGGCCGAACCCTGGCGGAAGAACGAGAAATTGTGGCCGGCCGCGTCGTGCGTGACGAAATAGACGGCCGTGAACGCGTCGGCATCCTCGCGCACGTGGCTGGCGTCCACGCCCTCCGCGCGCCACAGCTCGCGGAACATGTGCCCGTAGACATCGGCGCCGAGGGACGTCACGTAGCCGGTCTTCGCCCCCTGGCGTGCTGCCGCGATGGCGAAGTTGGACGAATCGCCGCCGAAGCCCTGCAGATAGGTGCGCCCGCCGTCGGCGCCGGTCTGGTTGAACTCCACCATCGGCTCGCCGATGGAAACGATGTCGAGACTCATGCTTACCCGACCCTCACGCGATGCTTGGCGACCGGGATCATCTCGCGAACGGCCGCAACGCGTTTGGGATCGATGCGCGAGGTGACGATGCCCACGCCGTCGGACGCGCGCGCCACGACATGGCCCCACGGATCGACCACCATCGAATGGCCGTAGGTCTGGCGCATGCCGTTGCCGGCGCGGAAGCTGCCGGTCTGCCCGGCGGCGCAGAAATAGGTCTCGGTCTCGATCGCGCGCGCGCGGCACAGCACTTCCCAGTGGTCCTTGCCGGTCTGCATCGTGAAGGCGGCAGGCAACGCGATCACTGCGGCACCCTTGGCGGCGAGCGCCTGGAACAGGTCGGGGAAGCGCAGGTCGTAGCAGATCGCGCAGCCCACCGTGACGCCCTCGCAGTCGTACGTGACGACGGCGTCGCCCGGCGCCACCGAAGCGGATTCCTTGTACTCGGTGCCGTCGGGTGTCACGACGTCGAACAGGTGGATCTTGCGGTAGCGGGCGATTTCCTTGCCCGCACGGTCGAAAACCAGCGTGGTGTTGTGGATGCGGCTGTCGTCCTCGATCTTCTCGCTGATCGAACCGGCATGCAGGAACACGCGATGCGTGCGCGCGGCCTCCTGCATCATTTTATAGGTGGGCCCGCCGGGGATGGCCTCGGCATTGGCGAGCTTCTCGGCCGTCGTGCCGCCGATATAGTCGAACGTCTCGGGCAGCAGGATCCAGTCGGGCTTTTCGACCCGCACGGCTTCGTCGATCAGGCGGCGCGCTTCGGCGAGGTTCTTCGCCTTGTCGTCGACCGAGTTCATCTGGATCAGGGACACTTTCATCGAGGACTCCTCCGGTGCAGGAGTATGCACCAAACCGCCTCGGCTTTCCCAATGCGTCGTTTCACTTCCCGTCGAGGACGGTGACGGCCGTCCAGCCGGGCCCCGGCGGGGAATCGCGGAGCGGAGCGACCCGCCCGGCAAGGCTTGCCGCCGCCGTGTCGCCGTCCAGCGGCGGGGCCGTGAGCCGGGCGTGCGCGGCGGCGAAATCGCCCGCCCGGTAGAGGGCGAGGGCGGCCGCGAACGCCGCCGCATCCACTTTCGTCGCGGCGTCGAGCGGTTCGTAGATCGTCACCGGCTTCTCGCGCCCCTTGACCTGGATGCAGTCGAGCTCGCGCCACCCGATTTCCGGGCCGGGTGCGGCGTCGGCCAGCAGACGCACCGATTCCGCGCACATCACGTTGGTCCCGAAATATTTGTTCGCCCCCTCGAGGCGCGAGGCGAGGTTCACCGTGTCGCCCATCACCGTGTAGTTGAAGCGCTTCTTCGAGCCGATATTGCCGACAAGTGCGCGCCCGCTGTTGAGCCCGATGCGCGCCTTGAGCTTGTGCCCGAGGAACAAGGCGGCCGGATCGGCGTTCATCGCGGCAAGCTTCGCGTTGCACGCAAGGGCCGCCTCGACGGCACGGCGCGCATGCGCCGGATCGTCCATCGGTGCCCCGAACACCGCGACGATCGCATCGCCGATATACTTGTCGACGAAACCGCCATGCGCCTCGACGATGTCGGTCATCGCCGAGAGATACATGTTCATCACCTGCACGAGCTGCTGGGGCGTCAGGCTCTCCGACAGGCCGGTGAACCCGGCGACGTCGGAGAACATCACGGTGATCTCGCGCTCTTCCCCGCCCAATTCGGGCGGGGCCTGCGCCGTCATCAGCCGGTCGACCATCGCGGGCGCCAGATAAAGCCCGAAGCTCCGGCGCAGCAGGCGCTTGTCCTTGTCGGCGACCGCGAAGCGGTAGCCGAGCAGACCCGCACCCGCAAGGAAGGAAGCGACGAGGGCGGTCAGGAACGGCCAGACGAGGGCGTTGTCGAGGGCGACGACGCTTGCTGCCGTCCAGGCCAGCGCCAGCCCGCCGAACGCCGCGACGAACGCCGTCGCCGGCAGGGCGAGGGCCGCCGTTGCCGTCGCGGCAAGCAGGATCGTGGCCGCCAGCCCTTCGCCGGCCCGCCCGAGCTCGGCAAGGCCGCCGCCGCGCAGCAGGTTGTTGACGAACGTGGCGTGGATGAACACGCCGGGGATCGCGTCGCGGACTACGTCTTCGCGCACGATGTCGGTGCGCGCGGGAAGCGCACAGCGCGCGCCGAAGGCCGCCCCTTCCTGTCCGGTCATGAAGCGGCGCGACGTGAGCTTGCGGTCCTCGACGTCGAGCACCGTGCCGATGAACACGACCTTGTCCTTGAAGTGCTTCGCGAAGAACGCCGCATCGCCTTTCTCCGCGCAGGCGCGCAGGTCGCCGAGCGAAAAGGCCGGGATATCGGCGCCGCCGCCGTCGAAATCGATCGGCATCGCGTTGGCAGCCGAGCCGGGCAGGCGGCGGCCGTCGAACCACACGCCGTCGGCGCGAAGTTCCGGCTCGACCTTGCGCGCGCGCGCGGCGGCTTCGAGCCCGAGCGAGGTCTGCCGGGCGCCATCCTCGAGATCGAAGAACAGCGGTGCGCGCCTGATCGCCTCGTCGGGATCGCGGAACAGGTTGGTCGAACGGATGTTCGCGTCGTGGCCAACGGCGAAGCTCTGGCCCTGGAAGGGGCGGATCGGCGAAGCGCCGTGCTGCACCTTGCCCAGGATCAGCCGTCCCTCGCGCGAGCCGGCGCGCAACACCCGCAGGAAGTCGCGGTCGTAGCCGGGCACGAAACGCTCGACCGACGTGGGGAAGATCACGTCGAACGCGACGACCGAAGCGCCGGCGTCGAGCACCGCGTTCAGCACCGGGGCCATTTCGCGTGTCCAGAAGGCCTGCGGCACGTCGGCGAAGGGCGGCGTGCGGTAGGATTCCTCGTCGATCGCCACGACGACGCTGGGCGAGGTGGCCGCATCGTGCCGCGGCCCGAAGGCGAGATGGCGCAGCGCGAATGTCAGGTCGAGAGAGATGCCGCGCAGCGTGTCGGCCAGCGGCGAGGCGACGAAAAGCGCGCCGAGGAGGACGGCCGCGACGGCGGCCCCGGACGCGTGGCGCTTCATGTCTAGAGCCGGATGAGGCGGCTCAGCAGCGGTGCCTGTCCCGATCGTGCCTCGGGGTCGACCTTGAAGACGATGTTCCGCTCGCCGACCGACAGACGGTAGGTTCCGCCGGCGACCAGCGCGCGGTCGGCCTTGGCGAGATCGAAGAAGCTGCCGCGCGTGAGCTGCTGGGCCGGCACGTCGAAAGCCATCGGTTCGCCCGGCTGGTCGAGACGCGCGATCGACACGCGCCCGCCACCCTTGATGTCGAGCACGGGCGAAATGCCGTAGATCGTCATCTCGGGCGCGTTCGCGGCGGCACCCGGCCTGGGCGGCGCGCGGAAGACCATGACGCCGGACTTCGCCGCCTGGTCGGAGGAAAGGCGCATCTTGCCGGCATCGCACGGCATCTTCTCGCGCCGCACGGTGCCGCCGGCCACGCTCGACTGCTCGGCGCCCACGGTGACCGTCCCGCCCTTGATCGTCTCGCGCCAGCAAGACTTCAGATAGCCCAGCACCAGCTCGTCGCCGGCGCCCAGCTTCACGACGCGCCCGGCCTCGACATAGTCCATGAAGTCCACGTCGAGCTTGCCCTTGGCATCCTCGACGATGGCGACGGGGTCGGCTGCAAGTGCAGGTGCTGCGGCGAGCGAAAGGAGAAGCGCCAGAACGCGATGCATCCGGGACCGTCTGCTGCGCTGACTATTTGAACGTGACATCGGTCGACTTGCCTTGCTCTGTGGTGAAATTGACCTGCACATACTTCTCTTTTTCGGCCGCGATGACCCTTCCGCGCATAATCGATTTCGTCTGGTCGCCGAAGCGCCCGCAGACGATTTCGATTTCGGAAAATGTGCCATCTTCGCCGATCGGCCCGCTGCCGGCGCAGTTGCCGCCGCCGCCGCGTGGCCCGCCCGTCCACGAGGCGCCTAGCCGGATGCTGCCCTGCGCGACCGTGGCAAATGCGTGCGTGCCGGAGCTGCTGATGACGCCGAGCGCAATGTTCGCCGAATACACGCCGTTGAACTGGGTGCCGGCGCGAGCCGCCGGTACGGAAGCGACCTGCTGGGGTGGTGCCACGACCGGTGCCGGTGCCGGCGCCGCCACAGGCGCCGGGGCTGCAGCGACAGGTGCCGGTGCTGGCGCCGGTGCTGGGGCCGCACGCGCGGCGACGACCTGCTGGCGGGCGGCTTCGAGGCTTGCCACGCGCGCGCGCGCGATGCCCGCGAACATGCCGGTCGGGAACGTGTCGAGATAGGCGCGCAGCTCGGCGGGATCGCTCGATCCCTTGACCGAATCCCAGAACATCGCTTCGCGGTCGACGGCGGGTGCTGCCGCTGCGGCAGGTGCTGTCGGCGCCACGGCGGCCGATGCGGCCGCCGGCGGCTGGAAATAGAAGTCGCCGGTCAGCGACGAGGCTTCCCAAGGGACCTGTGCGCCGTTGGACGCGCGCGCCACGCCGATGCGCACCTGCTTGAAAACGTCTTCGGCTTTCAGGCCCGGCTGCGCCAGCGCCTTCAGCAGTTCTTGCGTATAAAGCCCGTTGGAACCCTCGCCGTCGGCGGCGACTTTGCCGGGAGCGGTCGCATAGGCGATCATCGTGCCTTCGGGTGCATTGATCTGTGCGAGGCCGCCACCGACCGAGCGGAAGCGCCGCTCGAACGGATTGTTCCGGCAGGCATCGAGAATGACCATGCTGACGCGCGCGCGCGCTGCCGCCATCTGGTCGAGCACGGCGTCGATGTCGAGCGTTTCCAGCCGCACGCGCTGCTCGGACGTGATCCTGGCGTCGGTCGGGATCAGGTAGTTGCGGCCCTGCACCTGCATGCCGTGGCCGGCGAAGAAGAACAGCGCCGTGTCGCCCTCGCTCAGCTTCTCGCCGAAATCGGCGACGACCTCGTTCATCTGCGCCTTCGTGGCGTTCTCGCGCAGGAGCACCTCGAACCCCTGCCGGCGCAGCGTGGCGGCGATCGCGCGCGCGTCGTTGGGCGGGTTCTTGAGCGGGGCCTCGGCGTAGCTGCCGTTGCCGATGACCAGCGCCACTTTCTTGCTGGCGAGGGCCGGCGTGCCGACCGCCAGAAGCGCGCTCAGGAAGGCGAGTAGGCGGATCAATGGATGCATCTCATGCCCCCCCGGTCGAACCCGGCAAAACCGTCACAGGCTGATACCTACGTTAGTCCCGACCGGCCCCGCCCGCAGTGATGCCGCTCACTCCGATACTTGCGAAACCTGCCGTGCGCCCGAGCCGCCACCGTCCCCGACGAGGGCGAACGGCGCCCAGAAGATGGGGTGGCTGTAGGCGAAGACGGTCTGGCGGTTGGCGGGATCGACGTAACCCGGTCCGTCGATCAGGGCCGCCATCGCCTGCTGGAGGGCGGCCGCGCGCGCAAGACCCGGATCGCGCGCCTGGCGCCCGAACAGGTCGGTCGTCAGCACGCGCGCACTCGTCGTCTCGACCGGCCAGTTGGTCACCAGCAGGGCGCGGGTTCCGGCATAGAAGAACGCCCGGCCAAGGCCGGAGACGGCTTCCGCCCCCGCCCCGTCGCCCGTCGCCGTGTTGCAGGCCGACAGCACGACCCAGTCGGCATTGAGTTTAAGGCCCAGTACCTCGTCGAGCGTCAGCAGCCCGTCGCCGTCGATGTCGGCGACGTTGGGCGCCGACAGGGCGAGAGCCGGCTGCGTGAGCCCGTTGAGATCGCCCGGGATCAGCCCGTGCGTGGCGAACATCACCACCCGCCGGTTCGACAGGTCCATCGTCTTGACGTTGCGCTCGTTGGCGGCCGCCCCCAGGAACACGTCCGAGGCATCGGCGTTGAGCGCCAGCGCGATCCCCTTCACCTCGTCCGACGTGTCGGGCAGGCGCGGCAGCATGGCAAGCTCGGCACTGTCGACGGTCGACGTCGCGGGTGCGGAACGCCGCACGAGCTTCACGCCCCTTGTCTGCAGGCCGCGCGTGGTCAGCTGGGCGACCTGCTGCGTGGCCGCTTCGACCTTCGCCTCGGCCATCTGCTCGGCGCTGAACCACGGATCGCCGAAGCCCGCGAACGCCTTGCGGTTGGCAGGTGCGGCCGGCAGGTTGCGCAGCGTGGCCAGCGAGGCGACCGACGGAAGCTGGGTGATGCCGGCCTTGCGGATCAGGAACGGCACCTTCCTGTACGCCGAGAACAGCGCTTCGCCCTCGCGCTCGGCGGCAAGCTGTGCAGGCTCGGTCACCAGCACGCCGAACGGCAGCTGGCCCAGCACGTCGTGCGGCACGACCAGCAGCGACGTGGCGTTGGCGAAGCCCGCTTCGACCGGCTTCAGCAGGTCGGCATAGAGCTTGCCCGCGAGCGCCACGTCGAAGGCCGGGATGTCGCCAAGCGTGGCGGCGTTGGGGTCAAGCGACTTGCGCAGGCTCGCGACCGTCGCGGCCATCGCCTTCTGCCCGACGGGCACGGCCGAGAACGCGACCGCTCCCGCCTGCGGGACGGCCCACACGAAGCTCTGCTCCATGCCCACATAGGTGGCGATCAGTGCTTCGCCGGGCCGCAACGAGCGGCGGGCCTGCTCGACCGTCGCGGGGCGCGGATCGATCAGGTTCACATAATCCGGAAAGCGCCGCTCGATCTCCTGGCGGATCGCCGCGCGTGCAGCGCGCAAGGAATCGATCTGCGTGCGCAGGACACGCACCGCCGCGTCGTCGCGCTCGGGGGCCGACAGCACGTTGGTCAGCAGCCCCTGCAGCGCGCCCACCTGCTTCTGCGTGTCCTGCTCCTGGCGCACGAACTCGGCCAGGGCCGGGTCCGACGCCGACGCGCGCGCCGAGCTTTGCGCCAGTGCCCGCTGCACGCCCTGCCCGCGGATCGCGTCGGCAAGGCGGAACGACTCCTCTGCAGAACCCGCTCGATTCGACGCCGAAAGCGCGCGCAGTGCCGACTCGAACACCACGCGCAGCTGGCTGTCGCGCTGCGCCGAACCGCCTTCTTCGTCGTCTGCCTGGCGTGAGGACTGCAGCAGGATCGGTGTCGCGGCGTCGAACTCGGCCAGCGCACCGGCCGTGTCGCCGAGCCGGCCTTTGGCCGCACCCAGCATGCCGCGGCTGATGGCCGTGTCCCAGTGCCGCTCGCCCAGCGTCTGCACGTTGCGCGCGACGACATTGGTCATCACGCGACGCGCTTCCTCGGCGTTGCCGCCGCGCAGCGACACCATTCCCCAGTGCGCGTTGGAGTCGAAGGCCTGGCGCAACACGTCCGGGTTGGACGCCATGCGCTTGCGCAGGTCCTCGTAGGTCGCCGCGGCTGCCTGCCATTCGCCCTGCTGGCTCTGCGCGCGCGCGACCTGCCGGAGTGCCCGCGCGTACATGCCGGACGCCGGATCGACCTTCATCTGTTCGAGCGAGTCGAACGCGACGCGACCGAGGCGGTGGGCCTCGGCAGGGCGGCCCTGTTCGAGCAGGATGTCGCCCAGCCCGAGGACCGAACTGAGCGTTTCGGGCGCGTAGCGGCCCTGGATGGCAAGCCGGCCGAGCAGCACGGCGCGCGTTTCCACTTCGGCCTCGACGAGGCGGCCCTGGCGCGCAAGTGCGCGCGCAAGCTCGCCGCGGATGACGTAGCCGAGATTCGTATAGGCTCTCGGCGGCTGGTTCTGCTGGCGCGTGATCGACGCCTCGTCGCGGATCAGCCGGTCGTTGCTGGAGATCGCCGCGCGCAGATGGCGTTCGGCCTCGGCGAAGCGGCCTTCCTCCATCGCGATGGTGGCCGACGAGCGCGCCACGAAAGTTTCCGCGCTCCACAGCACGAACTGCGGCAGGCGCGGGGCGTTGCGCAGTTCGGTCAGCGTCGATTCCATCCTCGGAAGCTCGACTTTCGCGGTCGCGATATCGCCGAGCTGCACGGCCGCTCCGACGAGACTCGACTGGGCCGAGATGCGCGCGCCGGGACTGGGCGCGATGGCGACGCGGCGCTGGTGCAGCGTGAAGGCCGTGCGTCCGTTGCCGATCTGCTGTTCGCTGATCGCCCACTGCTGGAGATAGCGCGCGTTGATTGCCGGCGACGCGTTGGCCGCACTGGCAAGCTCGTAGGCGCGCTTGAAATCGGCCACGCGCTGATTGACGCGGCCGAGTTCCTCGGCGGCGATGCCGCGCTCGAACAGGAACGCGGCGAGATCGGTCCCGCGCAGGGTGGCGGGCGGCTCGGCATCGGCCTTCGCGACGGCGGCGGCGACGCGCGCGGGGTCGGGCTTCTGCTGGTCGAGGATCGCGGCAATGTCGGAGATCGTGCGCGGCGGCGGGCGGAAGCCCTGGCCCTGGAACTCGGCCGTGATCTGGCGGGCCTGCTGCAGGCTC
The DNA here is from genome assembly GCA_965279525.1 of Tagaea sp. Taxonomy (GTDB): domain Bacteria; phylum Pseudomonadota; class Alphaproteobacteria; order CACIAM-22H2; family CACIAM-22H2; genus Tagaea. Next base: position 1,394,539 of record CBDIIB010000005.1, read on the forward strand.
ACCGCCGGCTTGCCGTCCGGCTGGCAGCCCCACAGCAGAAAGAGCGCGAGCACGCATGCGGTGCTTCGGAATTCGTGCATCTGAAGTTGCTCCCCCCGGAGAATTCCGGACCCGATTGTAGCACCTTCCGGGGCTTGATTTTAGCACCGCCAGATGTTAGATTAATATTCCGATCATAGGTATGTGATCGGAATAGGGTGCGCGGGTCGCATCGAAACGTCTGGAGGTTACAACCTTTCTATATCAATGGGTTAAATAGGTTACGGTAACCTGTTGTCGCCCATTATTAATGCGGCGCCCCGATCGTCGCCAGCCAGAGCGGGCCGGGGTCCACCCGGTCGAGCCGGCCGGCCAGATAGTCGGCGATCGCCCCCATGCCCGACAATCCTGCAAGCGCTTCGGCCTCGGGATTGTAATTGGTGTTGGTGTTGACGTCGTAGGTGAAGGCGTTGCCCTCGCGGTCGACGATGAACTCGATGCCCGCGATGCCGATGTCGTTGGCGGCAAGGAAGCGCTCGTAGCGCTTCACCAGCGGATGGCGGAAATTCTCGAGGATGCGGAAGCGCGCACCCGGCGCCACCGCCGGGCACACGGCCGCGGGATCGACCTGGCACTGGTCGGCCGGGCACAACTCGAAGCCCGCCGACGTGTCGACGCGCACGGCATAGAGGAACTTGCCGCCGACGAACTCGACGCGCGTGATGAACGGCTCGGGTGCCGCGACATAGCGCTGCACGAGCCACGTGCCGTCGACGGGGCCGATGGCTTCCTCGTCGGCGAGATACTCCTTCAGCGCCGCTTCGCTCAGGATCAGCTTGACGCCGAGACCCTTGCCGGCCCGGTTGTGCTTGACGATCAGCGGATAGCCCAGCGTTTCGGCCGCGCGCGCGATCTGCCGGCGCCCGATGGCCGCGATCGTGTCGGGCACGGCGATGTCGTGGGCGGCGAGTGCCTGGTACTGCGCGACCTTGCTGATCTCGAGGGCGAGCGCACGCCGGCCGTTGACGACCGCGCGGCCGTGCCGGCTGAGCCACTCCAGCACGTGGCCGGTGTACTCGGCCGCATAGCGGTGGTCGCGCGTATGCGAGGAAGCGCTCATGCGGTTGTAGAAGACGCCTTCGGGCGGCTCGGCCCGCAGGTCGAGAGCACCCTCGTCGAGGAACCACTCGGCGAACGGCGTGCCGCGCTTGTCGAACGCCGCGCGCAGCGGCTCGACCCAGGCGTCGTTCTCGTGGATCACGTGGACCTTGCTCATCGCGTCTGCTCCTTGAGGGTACGTGCCGCGCGCTCGGCCTGGCGCACGTCGCGGAAGCGTCTTCCGTCGAGCTTCCAGTAGGCGGTGGCGGCTGCGGCGAAGCGGTAGCCGCCGCGTTCGCCAAGGGCGAGCCCCGCGGCATCGCCGTCGATCTCGATCACATATGCGTCGTTCATGGATGCGTCCTTTCCGTCGCCCGCATTGCGGCGGGCGTGCTGTCGTTCGGCGGTTTCGATCTGGGGGAAGTCCGGATCTGGGCGCTTCAACAGCGGCGGCGGTTCGCTTCGTGCGTCGGCATGTCGGTCTCCATCCTTGAGCCCACGACAACCGTCGTGGCGCTTTAGCGCTTTGTGACGCGGGCGCAAGCTGCTCGTTCAAATCGCCGCGGACGGACGCATCGTCGCTTCCGTCGGGGATGAAGATGGCCGTCGCGGGATCGGCCGGCAATCGAGGAATTCTGGTGCCGGTCGTTAGAATTTCTAGCGGTGGCGCGGGTCGAGCGCGTCGCGCAGGCCGTCGCCCAGCAGGTTGAAGGCGAGCACGACGAGGAAGATCGCCATGCCCGGAAACACCGCCATCCACGGCGCCTGCGCGATGAAGCGCTGGGCCGTGTTCAGCATCGATCCCCAGCTTGGTGCCGGCGGCTGCTGGCCCAGGCCCAGGAACGAAAGGCTCGCCTCCGCGATGATCGCGGCCGCGATGGCGAGCGTGGCCTGCACCATGATCGGGGGCATGATGTTGGGCAGCAGGTGGCGCACCGCGATGCGCCAGCGCGGATTGCCGACCGCGCGTGCCGCCTCGACATAGTCCTCGACCGAGGCGTTGAGCGTGGCCCCGCGCGTGAGCCGGATGAAAGCGGGCGTGGCCGAGATGCCGATGGCGATCATCGCGTTCGACAGGCTGGGCCCGAGGAACGCCGCGAGTGCGATCGCCAGGATCAGGAAGGGGCAGGCGAGCATCGCGTCAGTCACGCGGCTGATGATCATGTCGACCCAGCCGCCGACATAGCCCGCGAGCAGCCCGAGCGGCAGCCCCACGGCGATCGAGATCGACACCGACACCACGCCCGCCAGAAGCGAGGCACGCGCGCCGAACGCGATGCGCGAGGCAAGATCGCGGCCGTTCTCGTCGGTGCCGAACCAGTGCAGTGCCCCCGGCGGCTTGCGGATCGCGCCCCAATCCGTGGCGATGGGATCGAACGGCGCGACGAACGGTGCGAACACCGCGATCGCGACGAACGCGAGCACGACCGCAAGGCCGAACACCGCGGCCGGCCGGCGCATCAGGCGGCGGACTGCCCGCCGTCCGGGGCTGTCGTTCGAATCGCTCATTGCTGGCGCAGGCGCGGATTGATGAGGAAATAGAGAATGTCCGCGACGAGGTTGAGCGTCACATAGGCCGTGGCCGTCACCAGCACCACGCCCTGCACGACCATATAGTCGCGGTTGAACACCGCATCGACGACGAGCTTGCCGAAGCCCGGGATCGTGAAGACCTGCTCGGTGAGCACGGCACCCGAGAACAGCGCGCCGAGTTCAAGGGCCCCCAGCGTGACGACGGGGATCAGCGCGTTGCGCAGCGCGTGCTTGTTGACGACCTTGCCCTCGGCAAGCCCCTTGGCGCGCGCGGTGCGCACATAGTCCTGGTTGAGGGCCTGCAGCATCGCCGCGCGCGTGTGGCGCATCAGCACGGCCGCGATCGAATTGCCCAGCACGAAGGCGGGCATGATCGTCGTGGCGAGACTCTGGCGCCAGTCCTCGAACGGACTCACATAGCCCGACGGCGGCAGCCAGCCCATCTCGACCGACACGAAAAGGATCAGCAGGATGCCGAGCCAGAAATTCGGCGTCGACAGCCCCCACAGCGCCACCGCGTTCGCCGCATAGTCCCAGAACCCGTCCTTGCGCACGGCGGACAGCACGCCCATCGGGATGCCGATCAGGCACGCGATGATGAACGCCATGCCGCCGAGCTGCAACGTGACCGGCAGTTTCGCGAGGACCAGATCGGAGACCGGGCTCGACAGCCGCATCGATTCGCCCAGATCGCCGTGCAGCACGTTCCACAGCCAGTTGGCGTACTGGACGGGGATCGGCCGGTCGAGACCGTATCGCGCGCGGATCTGGGCCAGCACCTCCTCGTCGCGTTCCTCGCCCGCCATGACCGAGGCGGGATCGCCCGGCAGCAGCAGTTGCAGCCCGAACACGAGCATCGAGACGACGAACAGCGTCGGCAGGATGCTCGAGAGGCGGCGGACGAGAAACGCGAACAAGGCGGTGCTTTCCTTTCGCCGTCAGTTCGCCGCGAGGCGGATGCCCTGCAGGCGGATCAGCCCGTCGGGAACCGCGACGAAGCCGGAGAGCCTGCCGGTGTGGGCGACCAGGTTCTTGCGGTGCCAGAGGTACAGGATCGGTTTCTCCGCCTGCACAAGGTCGGCCGCCTTCGTGTAGATCGCGGTGCGCTGCGCCACGTCGGGCACGATTCGCGCGTCGGCCATCAGCTTGTCGACCTCGGGCGAGGCGAACTTGGCGTAGTTGAGGGGCCCTCGCGACGTGACGAAGCTGAACAGGTTGCCGTCCGGATCGGGCCGGCCCGACCAGCCGACGATATAGGCCTCATAGTCGCCCTTCTCGGCCGTGCTCAGCGACGTGGCGAACTCGGTCGCCTGGATGCGCACGTCGAAACCCGCCTCGCGCGCCATCGACTGGATGACCTCGCCGATCTGACGCATGTCCGGGCTGTTGGCGACCATCAGGTTGACGACGACGGGGCTCGTGTGTCCCGCCGCGCGCAGGAGCGCCTTGGCCTGCTCGACGTTGCGCGCCGGCACCTTGGCGGCCTTGTTGAAGAACGGGCTCGCCGGCGGGATACCCTGGACGGTGGGCGTGTACTCGCCGTTGTAGACGACCTGGACGATCGTGTTGCGGTCGAAGGCAAGCTCGAACGCCTCGCGCACGCGCTTGTCGCTGCCGATGACCGACTTCGCCTTGTCGCCGTTGTTGACGTTGAGCCACATGCCCATGTAGCCGAGCTCCTCGACCGAAGACAGCTTCAGGCGCTGGTTGGCGCGCACGGCCGGGATGTCGGTCGGCTGCAGCCGCTCGATCAGGTCGAGCGCGTTGCCCTGCAGATTGGCGAAGCGCACCGAGTGGTCGGGAATCGGCAGATAGACGACGCGGTCGACGCCGATCTTGCCGGCATCCCAGTACTGCGGGAACTTCTCGACGACGATGCGGTCCTGCGCCACGCGTTCGACGAAGCGGAACGGACCCGCGCACACGGGCTTGGCCGCGAACTGCGCGCCGGCGGCCTGTGCCGCCTTCGGGCTCACGATCATGCCTGCACGGTCGGTGAGCTGGGCGACGAACGGCGCGAAGGGTGCCGACAGCGTCAGCTTCACCGTCAACGGGTCGACGACCTCGATCTTCTGCATCGCCGAGATTTCCGAACGGCGGAACGAGCCCTGCATGTTGAGATGCCGGTCGAGACTGAAGCGGACGGCTTCGGCATCCATCTTCTCGCCGTCGTGGAACGTCACGCCGTCGCGCAGCTTGATCGTCAGCTCCTTGCCTTCGCCGCCCCAGCTGTAGCCGGTCGCGAGCTGCGGGACGATGTTGAGCTTGTCGTCGATGTCGAAGAGCTTGTCGCACAGGCTGGCGAACACGATGCGGCCCACGAACGTACGCGCGGTCGTCGGATCGAGCGCGTCGGGGTCCTCGGCAAGGCCGATGCGCAGCGTGGTCTGCGCGTGTGCGGCCCCGGCGGTCAGGGCGATGGCGGCAAGGCCGGCCATCAGCATTCTGGTCATCGACATGGTCGTTTCTCCTCGTGGTTCAGGAATGGGTGGGTCAGGAATGGACGGAACGTTCGACGAAGCGGCCCTGCAACCGTTCGAGGCGGGCCTGTGCGGGACTGTCCGGCGGGATGGAAAGTGCTGCGAAATCGGGGATCTCGCGCCAGAAATGGCAGGCGACCGAATGGCCCGCACCCGCGGGTTCGAGCTGCGGGCTTTCCACCCGGCAGCGGTCCCTGGCGAACGCGCACCGCGTGTGGAAATGGCAGCCGGGCGGCGGATCGATGGGGCTGGGCACGTCGCCTTGCAGCAGCGTGCGCGCACGCGCGACCGACGGGTCGGGAACCGGGATCGCGGCGAGCAGGGCCTGCGTATAGGGATGGCGCGGCCGCACGTAGAGTCCGCCCTTGTCCGCGATCTCGACGATGCGCCCCAGATACATGACGGCCACCCGGTCGGCCGCATGTTTGACCACGGCAAGATCGTGCGCGATCAGCACGAGCGCCATGCCGAAGCGGCGCTGCAGGTCCTTCAGCAGGTTCAGCACCTGCGCCTGCACCGACACGTCGAGGGCCGAGACCGGCTCGTCGCCGACGATCAGCTTCGGACCGGCGGCAAGGGCACGCGCGATCCCGATGCGCTGGCGCTGCCCGCCGGAAAACTCGTGCGGATAGCGACGGTCGTGTTCGGGACGCAGGCCCACGACCGACAGCAGCTCGCGCACCTTTTCGGCGCGCGCGGCCCCGCTCGCGAGCCCATGCAGCATCAGCGGCTCGCCGACGATCTGGCCCACCGTCATGCGCGGATTGAGTGAGGCGTAGGGATCCTGGAAGACGATCTGCAGGTGCCGGCGTTGGGCGCGCATCGCGGCCTCGTCGAGCGCCATCAGGTCGGTGCCGTCGAACTCGATCTGCCCGGACGTCGGCTCGATCAAGCGCAGCAGCATGCGGCCGACCGTCGACTTGCCGCAGCCGCTCTCGCCGACCAGGCCGAGCGTTTCGCCGGCGGCCACGTCGAGCGATACGCCGTCGACGGCCTTGACCATGCCCGTCGCACGCCCGAACAGGCCCTTGCGTACAGGGAAGTGCTTCACGAGACCTGTGGCGCTGAGCAGCGGGGTCGTCATGCGGCGACCGCTTCCAGCGGGGCATGCCAGCACGCGACCGCGTGGCCGTCGGCAAGATCGCGCATCGGCGGCTCGGCCGCCCGGCACTGGTCCGTCGCGAACGGGCAGCGGGCGGCGAAGCGGCAGCCGGCGGGCAGGTCGGCAAGGCTCGGCACCGTGCCCTCGATCGTCGCAAGGCGCGCACGCGTGCGGTGGAGCTGCGGGATCGCACCCAGCAGGCCGATCGTATAAGGGTGCTGGGGCCAGGCGAACAGGCGCTTGACCGGCGCTTTCTCGACGATCTTGCCGGCGTACATGACCGCCACGTCATGCGCCAGTTCGGCGATGACGCCAAGGTCGTGCGTGATCAGCACGATCGCGGTGCCGGTCTCGTCGCGCAGGCGGCGCAGCAGGTCGAGGATCTGCGCCTGGATCGTCACGTCGAGCGCCGTCGTCGGCTCGTCGGCGATCAGAAGCTTGGGATCGCAGGCCAGCGCCATTGCGATCATCACGCGCTGGCGCATGCCGCCCGACAGCTTGTGCGGATATTCGTCGAAGCGCTGCTCGGGTGCCGGGATGCGCACGCGGCGCAGCATCTCGATCGCATGCGCCTTCGCGTCGGCCGGCGACAGATGGCGGTGGCGCACGATCCCCTCGATCAGCTGGTTGCCGATCGTGAAGGCCGGATTGAGCGACGTCATGGGTTCCTGGAAGATCATCGCGATCTCGGCACCGCGCAGGGCCCGCATCTCCGCCTCGGACAAAGTGGCTAGATCGCGCCCGCGGAAGCGGATGGCCCCGCCCGCGATGCGCCCGCCGGGCTTGGGCACAAGTCCCATGATCGACAGCGACGTGACCGACTTGCCGCAGCCGCTTTCGCCCACGATGCCCAGCGTGCGGCCTTCCTCGATCGCGAACGACACGCCGTCGACGGCGCGGAACTCGCCGCCGTCGGTGGCGAAATAGGTCTTGAGGCCGTCGACGTCGAGCAGTGCCGTCATTTGACCCCGGCGGCGGCCATCGCGGCGTCGATCGTCGCGCGGTCGTACGTGCCCGCGATGTCGGCACGCGTGGCAAGGAACGGGCGGAAGATCGCAAAGCGCTCCTTGCTGACGGCATGGAGCCGGCGCAGCTCGACGAGCGGGAATTCGTGGTCGTCCACGCGCATGTCGAGATCGGGATACTCGTCGCCCGAATGCACGCGGATGGCGGCGGACTGGCGCCCGCGCTTGTCGCCGCCCGCGGCATCGCCCGCGTCGAGCGCGTCGAGGAAGCGCTCGGCCAACGGCTTGCCGCGCGAAGCGGCGAACGCCTTCGCGGTCGCCTCGATCACCTGCTTGCCCGCCAGCATGTTGCCGGCGACCGAGAATTCGTCGAACACGAGATGGCCCGCCCAGTCCACGCAGCCCTTGCCGGTGTGTGCGGCAAACCGGCCGGCGGCATCCATCAGGTGGACCTGGCGCACGTCGCGCCCGGCATCGCGCGCGAGCAGGGCCGCGAGCGTTTCGGCCGCCGGCATGCCGCGTGCCAGGAGGTCGATCCCGTCGATGCCGTGATAGGGGTTGATCAGGGCCTGCGTGGCGACCGCACCGGCCCCCGGACGCACGTAGGGACAAAGTGCGCCGACCGCGAAGAAGCGCGTGGCGACGGCGATGCCGATTTCGCCGGTTGCGGGATCGCGGGCGACGACGGACCAGGTCATGGCGGCCTCGTTGGTTCCACCGGGAACTTAATTCGCCGGGCCGACAAGTAAAGCCCGTGCGGTCGCATTATGCAACGCCGGGACCATCGACGCTCGCCCGGACCAAGTCCGGCCCGACCAATTTAGACAATGGGCGTCAGGCGAGCGTGAAGGATTCGTGCACCGCACTTTTGACGCCGCCGCCCATCACCGGCCCGCCGCCGGCCACATAGATGGCATCACCGATCGTGACCGCGCCCATCCCGTGGCGCGGCGTCAGCATCGGCGCGTAGGCCTGCCACTTGTCGGCAACCGGATCGTAGGCTTCGTTCTGCGCGAATACGCGGTTGGAACCTTCACCGCCCATGCAGAAGATCTGACCGCGATAGAGCGTGGCGCCGTGGCCAGAACGCGCCGTCGGCAATGGGTTGCGCATGCGCCAGCGGTCTTCCTTGGCGTCGTACGTGTGGTGCAGGTTCGAGTTCGTATAGAACGTGGTCACGCGCCCGCCGATCACGTGGATGAACCCGTTCATCGCGACGATGCCGACGTGGTCGCGCGCGGTGGGCAGCGGGGCGGCCGTGCGCCAGCGGTCGTCCTTCGGGTCGTAGACAAGGTGGCGGTCGATCGACACGCGCGCCTCGGCCGTATCGCCCCAGGCGCCGCCGATCGCATGGATGCGGCCTTCGAACGCCACGCAGCCCATGGCGCCGGCAGCCTGCGGCATCGTGGCGATGCGGCTCCACCGCTCGCCGTCGGCACCCCAGACGAAACAATCGGCGTGCGGCCGGCGGTTCTGGTCGAGGAAGCCGCCCAGCGCATAGAGCCGCCCGTCGAGAACGGTGACGCCCACATGGTTGGCGCCCAGCGGCAGGTCGGCGGCCTGCATCCAGGCATCGGCAGCCGGGTCGTAGATGTGGTGATACGGCTTGTCGACGCGCTGTTCGGCATAGCCGCCGACAAGATGCATGCGTCCGGCACGCTCGGCCGCCCACGCCATCTCGGTGCGGGGCAGGGGCAGCGGCGCGCGGGCCGACCACTTGCCCTGGTTCGCGGCCTTGGGTGCGATCGAGTCGTACACGCGCTGTTCCTGCGCGATCGGCGGGATCTCGATGCGGCCGGGCTGGTTCAGCCGTTCGAACATCGGGCCGTGATGGGCGTGCTGGGCCGCCGCGGGGGCGGCGAACGCCGCCAGCCCGCCGGCGACGAAGGCACGCCGCGTGGTCGTCGTCATCGTTGCTCTCTCCTCAGGAAACTTCGCGCGACAGCTTGTTGATCATGGCATAGGCGAACGTATCGAAGCCAAGCACCGATAGCAGGAACGCGCCTGTCCCGCCGATCACGTTGGCACGGTACCATTCGTCCAGTCCGCCGGGCGGGTGGGTGTGCATCGGGTTCCACGGGCTGGGCGTTTCGGTCAGGATGGCTAGGCCGTTGATCGTGATGCCGGCTTCGACCGCGATGTCGCGCGCGGTTCCCGCGAGCGTGCCGCTGGTATTGGTGCCATCGCCCGACACGTCGATCGTGCGCCGCCGTGCCTCGTACGGGCAGCGGCGCAGCTCTTCCATCGAGAACATGATCGCCTCGCCGATGGCCGTCGAACCGGCGAAGGGGCGCGGCGGGGCGAGCAGGCGGGCGGCGAAATCCTCGGCGCTGTCCTGGCCGTCGATCACCGTCCAGTCGACGAGCGTGCGCTGGGCGCCCGGGCCCGACCATTCGTTATAGGTAAGCGCAAGCCGCTTGGCGGGCCCGCCAGTCATTGCGCGCACGACGCGCGGATCGGCGATTGCCGTGGCATATCCTTGGCGCTGGAGCAGGAAGCGGTTGTTGTCGATGCTGCGCGAGACGTCGGCGGCAAGGACGAGCTGGAGGTCGAACTTTTCTGCCGCCCGCACCGGCAGGACAGCCGCGGCAACGCCGGCACCGAGGCCGGCCAGAAATGTGCGCCGTTTCGAAGGTCGTGGCATCGGGGAACCCCGCAGGTCTGCCGTGACTCGTCATGGTCAGCTTGCCTCAACGCAAAGACCGCGCCAAGCCCGGTGCATTTCGCGAACCGCAATGCATATGTGGATAATCCGGATTAATGCCGAAGGGGCTTGGATTCAGCAGGGCCAGCCCCTAAACAGTTCGGACCATGTGCCCGCCGGATGATCAGGTGCCGCACGCCACGGACGCGAAGGCCGATACGGCCGCGCAGCCCTGGTGGAAGAGCGGCAAGCAGGACCTTCGCACCAAGCTCCATGCCTGGTGGGAAGGCTATCGTCTGCCTACGGGAAGCCCTGCGGGAAGCAATGCCAAGCTCAAGCCGGCTTCTGCTCCCGCTGCAGGGCCTGCGTCCAAATCCAAGTCTGCGACCGCCGAGCCGGCAAAATCGGCACCGCCGCCCAAGGACCATTGGAGCCCCGAGCGCATCCTCGTCGCCCAGCTCATCTGGGGCGACGGTTTCTCGTTTCCCGGCGGCGGCGATTTCGCGGCCGAACTTGCCGCCTCGCTGATCGTCGACAAGCGTTCGACCGTGATGGATCTGGGCTGCGGCCTTGGCGGTGGCACGCGCGCGATCGTCGAGCGCTTCGGTGCCACCGCGCATGGCTTCGACCTGTCGCCCGAACAGGCCAAGGCCGGCGATGCCATGTCGGCCAAGCAGGGGCTCGACCTTCGCGCACCCATCGCACCCCTCAATCTCGAAAATCCGGACTGGAAGGCGCGCACCTACGATGCGGCCCTGCTGCGCAACGTCGTGTCGCTGGTCACCGACAAGTCGGCCCTCGTGCGCCGCGTGGGCGAATCGCTGAAACCGGGCGGCCGCTTCCTGCTGATCGACTGGGCGCTCACCGAAGACGAGACGCAAGGGGCCGCCTTCGCGAACTATCTCGAAGGCGAGCCGCGCCCGCCCTATCTCGGCACAGTGGCGCAGCTGACGTTCCTGATCGAGACGCTCGGCTACACGGTCCGGCGCAGCGAGGATTACACGAAGGAATTCCGCCCGGTCGTGCTCGAAGGCTGGCGGCGCATCGACACGATCGTCGCCAAGGGCATGCTCAATGCCGTCGAGGGCAAGGCGCTGATGAAGGAGGCCGAACTGTGGGCCCGGCGCATCGCCGCGATCGACGCGGGCGAGCTTCGCGTGGCGCGCATCGAGGCGCTGAAGAAGGCCTGAGCTAGCGCGATCCTGCCGGGCGCCAGAAGCGGTCGACGACATAGCCGCCCACCCCGCCGAGAGCCGCACCGATGGCGGCCCCTTTCAGCGTGCCGGTCCCGCCGGTCGCAAGTGCGCCGATGGTCGCGCCGACAACCGCACCGCCGCCGATGTAGCTCTGTTGGCGCGTCATGCCGCTGCAGCCGCCAAGCAGCAGGGCCGAGCTTGCGACAAGGACGAGGGCGGTGCGGCGCATGGCGAAAACTCCGGGCTGGTGGCTGGAACGTGGCGCATTACAGCGAGCGCGCGGGCATCTGGCGAGTCGATTCGACAAGCGGATTTATCTTATAATTGTATTACATGATAGTTGTGTGATGAACAATTCGCAGTAAAATTTGCCAAAATATTTTCCGTACTGCGTTGATATCATATGCATAATACATATGTATTGAAGTCAATTCTTCGCTCAATCCTTAAATTGCAAATAGTCGTTTTCGTTTAAGGCTCTATAAACACCTGCCGCGCTATCTTCCGGTGCCGAGTTCAAGCGCCGGAAACAGCAATGCTCAGGAACCTCAAGCTTCTCCACATTCTCGCGGCGACGAACCTCCTAATCCTTCTGGCTGCCGGCGCCGTCGGCTGGGATGCGACGCGGCGCTATTCCGATCTTGCCTACCGCTTCAGTACGGAAAAGGCGCAGGACATCGTCGATGTCGGCGTCGCGCAGATGGCCTGGCGCGACTATTCCGGCGAAATCGTCGAGATCGCGCGTCAGGCGGCCCAGAGTGCGGCCCTGCGTACGGCGATCGGCGCGCGCGACGCCGTCGCCGCCGAGCCGGCCCTTCGCAACGAACTCGGGCGCGAAGCGATCTCCAGCGGCCGCGTGCGCGTCTTCGGCCTGTCGGTACACGACATCGGGATGAATGGCGTCGCGGCCGTCTGGCGCGAAGGCGCCACGACGATTCCTGCCGATCTTCGCGATGCCGTCGCCAGGCGCGAAGGCACGGAACGCCTGAAGGTGATCTGGCGGGCATGGATGGATGGCGATACGCCCCGTCTTTCGGCCTTCGTGCCGGTCGGCGGCCTTCGTCTGGCCGGCTATGTCGGGATACACGCCGATCCGCTGCACGCGCTGGCGACGCTCGACGAACGCATCGGCATGTCGATCCGGATCGCGACGCTCGACGGCACCAGGACCCTGCTGGCGCCGGACAACTACCGGATCGCCGACGGCGCGCGCACGCATGCGGCCCGCCTCTCGGTGCGCGATCCGGACGGCCGCGCAATCGCCTCGCTGCACGCAGTCCAGGACGTGACGAAGCTTGCCGGGGATCTCGGCGAAGTCGCGATCTTCGCGTTTGCGGTCTTTCTCGTCGTCTGCGGCGGACTGGCGCTCGGCGGCCTGGTTCTCGTCGCGCGGTTCCTTCGCGACGTCCGGATCCGCGAGGACGCCTCGCGTGCCGAGATCGAGCGGCGCGCGCGCGAGAAAGAGGAGGCCGACGAAGCGCGCACCCGCGCGAGCCAGGAAGCGTCCGCCGCGCGCAAGTCGGAGCGCCAGCGGCTGGCCGACGAATTCGAGCATGTGATCGGTTCGGTCGTATCCGGGATGAGCGCGGCGACGGGCCAGCTGGAAACGTCATCCTGCTCGCTCAGCTCCAGCGCGCAACGGACCCGCGAGGAGGCCCACCGCGTGGCCGGCGCATGCGGCGAGGCGTCCTCGAACGTCAATACCGTCGCGGCCGCGACGGAAGAACTGTCGGCGTCGGTGCGCGAGATCGCGCGGCAGGTGGTCGAGAGCAACAAGATCGCGGGCGATGCCGTCCGGCAGGTCGAGTCCACCAACGGACGCATCCAGAGCCTGCTCGACGCTTCCCACCGGATCGGCGACGGCGTGAAGCTCATCAACGAAGTCGCGAGCCAGACCAACCTGCTGGCGCTCAATGCGAGCATCGAAGCCGCGCGTGCGGGCGAAGCGGGCAAGGGCTTCGCGGTCGTCGCGGGCGAGGTCAAGACGCTCGCCACGCAGACCGCGCGCGCGACCGACGAGATCCGCGAGCAGATCGGCGCCATCCGCGGGGCCACCGGGGCCGCCGTCGATGCGATCGCCGGAATCGGCACCACGATCCGACGCATGCAGGAAATCGCGACGTCGATCGCTTCGGCGATCGACGAGCAGGGTGCAGCGACCCGCGAGATCGCGCGCAACATCCAGGAAGCCTCGCAGGTTTCGGCTGGCGTCACGCGATCGATCGGCGAAGTCAGTTCGGCCGCCGCCTTGACCGGAACCGCCGCCAGCGAAGTCCAGGGCGCCACCCAGTCGCTGTCGACCCAGGGCGGCGCCCTTCGCGAGGCGGCCGATCACTTCCTCGCGACCATCCGATCCACGTGAGTCCAGCCGCACAACCAGGGAGACAGCCATGATGACCGTCCGCCGCCTTGTCCTCGCCGCCTTTGCCCTCGCGTTCGCGGGAGTTTTGCCCGCCCACGCACAGGACGCCCCGATGTCGATCGCCGGTGCCACCACCGTGAACGGCCAGCAGGTCGTCGACCTGATCACGAAGAATCCCGACATGGCGATCCTCGACAACCGCCAGCCGGCCGACTTCGCCGCCGGACACATCGAAGGTGCGGTGCGCCTGCTCGACACCGACACGAATGCGGAATCGCTCGCCCGCCACGTCAAGACGAAGGACGCCGTCGTCCTGTTCTATTGCAACGGCCTCAAGTGCGGGCGCGCGGCCAAGGCCGCCGATGTCGCCGTGAAGCTCGGCTACACGAAGGTGCACTACTACGCGCTGGGCATGGAAGAATGGCGCACGCTGGGCCTGCCGACCGTGCGCTAGGTGCCGGCGGCCGTGCGGCAAGTGGCGGACAGGGTGAGATTCGAACTCACGATACCGTTGCCGGTATTTCAGTTTTCGAGACTGACGCCTTCAGCCACTCGGCCACCTGTCCGCACGATCTGGCTGTCGAAGGGCGCGGAAGCTATCGCCAAACGGGCCGCCGCGCAAGTCCGGGCCGGCCGGTCAGCCGGATCGGCCCGTTTGGCCGTCATCCGCCGCCCGGTCGCGGGCGATCTGGCGGGGATCGAGGCCGTTGCGTAGCGTCCACAGGCCGGCGACTGCCAGCCCCGTCGCCAGCGTCAGCGCGTGGGTCAGGAGTGCGAACGCCAGGGCCGCCTCCGCCGGGACGGCAAAGAACGACAAGGCGAACACGATCGCCGCGTGGAAGAGGCCCACTCCGCCGGGGGCCGCAGGCACCAGGAATGCCATTGCCGCAATGCCGACGGTAAAGGCGCCGGTCGAAAGTCCGACATCCGGCCAGACGGCGCCGATGCCGAACGTGAACGACGTCGCCGTCACGGTCCAGATCGCTGCCGTCAGAAGGACGGCCCGCACCAGCACCGCCGGCCGGGCCAGGACCGAAAGGCCCGACAGCAAGGCATCGAGGCGCGGAAGGATCTTGCCGTGCCAGCGCAGGGGCAGGAGCCGGCCGACCAGCATCACCGCGACGCCGCGCAGCCGCACGGAAACCATCAGGATCCCCACGCCCAGCAGCACTGTCGCGGTGACGGCGGCGAGCCCTTCCACGACGGCTTGCGGGCGCGAAGGAAGAGCAAGGATCGCCACGCCGAGCAGGCAGATGGCGCCGGCAAGGTCGCACAGGCGATCGAGCACCACCGCCGACAGGGCATTGGCGACGGGCACGTGCGCGCGCCGGTTCAGCACCCACAGCATCGCGAATTCGCCCGCCCGCATTGGCAGCAGTCCGTTGAGCGCGTTGCCGAGCGCATGCGCGCCGAACGCGTCGTTGTAGCTGACCGATGTATGAGGCGCGGTTGCGGCGAGGAGCATGCGCATGCGCACCGGACGCAAGGCAAGCCAGCAAAGCCAGGTCGCGAGCATCGCGCCGATGCGCCACGGATCGGCGGTGACCAGCTCGTGGCCGACGCGTTCGAGATCGACGACGCGCACGAGAATGGTGACGGCAATCGCCGTGACCGGGACCCACGCCCAGCGCAGGGCAAGACGGGACCATTTCCGGTCGGACGAATCGGCGGGACGGCTCATGGTCCGGGCGGTTTAGCAGGGGCCTCCCGGCCCGTCACGCCAAAGCACTGGAATTCACGGAAAATTCCGACTTTTTACGCGGCGCCGGGCGCCGCTTGACAGGGCGGGCGCTGTAAGTATATTGCGCGCTCTTCGTCCGGGGGCCGGTTCGGCTTCCGCGGCGATCCTCATTTGTGGGTTTCCTCGGCTTTTCAAAGGTTTGAGGCCGAAAGGGACCCGGGGGTACAAGAACATGTACGCAGTCATTCGCACGGGCGGCAAGCAGTACAAGGTCGCCAAGAACGACGTCATCGTCGTCGAGAAGCTCGAAGCCGAGGCCGGCAAGACGGTCGAACTGGGCGACGTGCTGATGGTCACCGATGGCGCCAAGGCCACGCTGGGCAGCCCGACGATCAAGGGCGCCACGGTCACCGCCACCGTGCTCGCGCAGGGCAAGGGCGAGAAGATCATCGTCTTCAAGAAGCGCCGCCGCCAGAATTACCGCCGCAAGAACGGGCACCGCCAGCCCGAGACGACGCTGCGGATCGTCGACATCAAGGTCGCCTGAGGAGATCGCAGCATGGCACACAAGAAAGCAGGCGGCTCTTCGCGCAACGGGCGCGACACAGCGGGCCGCCGCCTCGGCCTCAAGCGTTCGGGCGGCCAGGAAGTCCTCGCCGGCAACATCCTCATCCGCCAGCGCGGCACCGTCTACGTGCCGGGCAAGGAAGTGGGCATCGGCCGCGACCACACGCTGTTCGCGCTGAAGTCGGGCACCGTGAAGTTCCACAAGGCTGGCGGCAAGACGATCGTCTCGATCGTCCCGGCGCCGGTGGCTGCAGCCGCCGAGTAAGCCGTCCCAAGACGCACCGCGACAAGCGGAAGCATACGAAAGGGAACGGCCCCAGCCGTTCCCTTTCTTCGTTTATGGACCTCCGATGAAATTCCTCGACCAGTGCAAGATCTTCGTGAAGTCCGGTGATGGCGGTGCGGGCGCCGTCAGCTTCCGGCGCGAGAAATTCATCGAATATGGCGGTCCCGACGGCGGCGACGGCGGCAAGGGCGGCGACATCTGGATCGAGTCGGTCGCAAATCTCAACACGCTGATCGACTACCGCTACACGCAGCACTTCAAGGCCGAGAAGGGCCATCACGGCGAAGGCCGCCAGAAATCCGGCGCCGGCGGGAAAGACATCGTATTGAAGGTGCCGGTCGGCACCGCCGTGCTCGATGACGACCAGGAGACGGTGATCATCGACATGCGAGAGGCCGGCCAGCGCCATCGCCTGTGCAAGGGCGGCGACGGCGGCTTCGGAAATACGCATTACAAATCGTCGACACACCAGGCGCCGCGCCAGGCGGGTCCGGGCTGGAAGGGCCAGGAGCGCTGGATCTGGCTGCGCCTGAAACTGATCGCCGATGTCGGCCTCGTCGGACTGCCGAATGCCGGCAAGTCGACCTTCCTTGCCGCCACCACGTCAGCCAAGCCGAAGATCGCCGACTATCCCTTCACGACGCTGAAGCCGCAGCTTGGCGTCGTGCGCATCGACGACGACGAGCTTGTCGTCGCCGACCTGCCGGGCCTGATCGCCGGTGCCGCCGAAGGCAAGGGGCTGGGTCACCGCTTCCTCGGCCATGTCGAACGCTGCGGGGCGATCCTGCATCTTGTCGACGGCACGGAGGAGAAGGTCGTCGCTTCCTACAACCAGATCCGCGACGAACTCGAGACCTACGGCCACGGCGTCGCCGAGAAGCCCGAGATCGTCGGGCTCAACAAGATCGATGCGCTCGATTCCGACGACGTGAAGAAGAAACTCGCCGCCCTGAAGCGTGCCGCCAAAAAACGCTCGCCGCTGGCGAGCGTGATGGCGCTGTCGGGCGCCGCGGGCAAGGGCGTGCAGGACGTGCTGCGCGCCCTCGCCGTGCCGGTGCGCGAACGGCGTGCCGCCGACAAGGCCGAGCGCGATGCCATGCGCGCGGACGACGATCGATGACTGCCTTCGCCGCGACCAGGCGCCTCGTCGTCAAGACGGGCTCGGCGCTTATCGTCGACGATTCCGGCGGCATCCGCACGGCGTGGCTTGCCGGGCTTGCCGACGACGTGGCGATGTTGAAGAAGCGCGGCATCGAAATGGTTGTCGTCACGTCGGGCGCCATCGCGGTCGGTCGCTGGAAGCTCGGCTACGCCAAGCGCGTGCTGAAGATCGAGGAGAAGCAGGCCGCCGCGGCGACCGGCCAGGTCTGGCTCGCGCACGCGTGGCTGGAAGCGCTTGCCGCGCGCGGCCTTGTCGGCGCGCAGGTGCTGCTCACGCCCGACGACACCGAGGCCCGCCGGCGCCATCTCAATGCGCGCGCGACGGTCGCCACGCTGCTCGAGGCGGGTGCCGTTCCCGTCATCAACGAAAACGATACGGTCGCGACCGAGGAGCTGCGCTTCGGCGACAACGACCGGCTTGCCGCGCGCGTGGCGCAGATGGCATCGGCGGACACGCTCGTCCTGCTGTCCGACATCGACGGGCTCTACACCGCCGATCCGCATTCCGATCCCGCCGCCCGCCATCTGGCGGAAGTGAAGGAGCTCACGCCCGAGATCCTCGCGATGGCCGGCGAGGCCCGCCCCGGCTATTCGTCGGGCGGCATGGTGACCAAGCTGGGGGCCGCGCGCATCGCGCTCGCCGCCGGCTGCCGCATGGCGATCGCCTCGGGCAAGCCCGAACGCCCGCTTGGCGCCATCGAGGCGGGTGCCAGATGCACCTGGTTCGTGCCGCAGGGCAGCCCCGCCTCCGCGCGCAAGCGCTGGATCGCCGGAACGGTCGAGCCGGCCGGTGCCGTCGTCATCGACGACGGGGCGCGCAAGGCACTGGGCCAGGGCAAGAGCCTGCTGCCCGCCGGCGTGGTCGCGGTCGAGGGCAGCTTCGAGCGCGGCGACGCGATCCGCGTGCGCGACAAGGCCGGGCAGGAGATCGCGCGCGGTCTCAGCGCCTATGGTGCCGCCGACATCCAGCGCATCATGGGCCGCCGCTCGTCGGAGATCGAAGAACTCCTCGGCTACCGTGGCCGCGACGAGATCATCCATCGCGACGATCTCGCGATGGCGAACGCGACGTGATCGCCGGAACCCGCCGGACAGGATAGGATGCGACAAACGCGATGAAGGCCCCCGCCGCGATGACTGATGCGACCGCCGATACGGAACTGAAGTCCGCGATCGAAGCGATGGGTGCTCGCGCCCGCGCCGCCGCCCGCCTGCTGGCCGTCGCACCCGCCAAACGCAAGAGTGCCGCCCTGCGCGCCGCCGCCGACCGCTTGCGTGCCGCCACGCAGGACCTGCTCGACGCCAACGCCGCCGATGTCGCCTTCGCGGTCGATGCCGGCAACTCGGCTGCGATGGTCGACCGCACGCGCCTCGATCCCAAGCGCATCGACGCGATCGCGCGGGGGCTCGAGGATGTCGCGGCCCTTCCCGATCCGGTCGGCTCGATCCTGCAGGGCTGGACGCGTCCCAACGGCCTGCTCATCAGCCGCGTGGCCGTCCCCATCGGCGTGATCGGCATCATCTATGAAGCGCGGCCCAACGTGACCGCCGACGCGGGCGCCTTGTGCATCAAGTCGGGCAACGCCGCGATCCTGCGCGGCGGGCAGGAGAGCTTCCTTTCTTCGCAGGTCATCGTCGCGGCGATCCGCGGTGCCCTTGCCGCACACGACCTGCCGGAGGACGCGATCCAGCTGATCCCCACGCGCGACCGTGCCGCCGTCGGGCATCTGCTGGCCATGCACCAGCATGTCGACACGATCGTGCCGCGCGGCGGCCGGTCGCTGATCGAGCGCGTGATGAAGGAATCGCGCATCCCGGTGATCGCGCACCTGGAGGGGCTCTGCCATACCTATGTCCACGAATCGGCCGACATCGAGATGGCGCGAAAAGTGACGATGAACGCCAAGATGCGCCGCGTGTCGGTGTGCGGGGCGACCGAAACGCTGCTGATCGACCGGGCGGCGGCACCCACGCACCTGCCGGCGATCCTCGAAGATCTGTTTGCCGCTGGCTGCGAGATCCGCGGCGACGGCGACGTGCAGAAGCTCGACCGGCGCGTGGTGCCGGCCGTCGAGGCCGACTGGACGACCGAGTATCTCGACGCGATCCTCGCGGTGAAGATCGTCGACGGAATCGACGCGGCGATCGGGCACGTCAACACCTATGGCTCGCACCACACCGATGCGATCGTCGCGGGCGATCCGGCGGCGGCCGAGCAGTTCCTCGCGCGCGTCGATTCCGCGATCGTGCTGCACAACGCGTCGACCCAGTATGCCGATGGCGCCGAGTTCGGCTTCGGTGCCGAGATCGGCATTTCGACCGGTCGCCTGCCGCCGCGCGGGCCGGTGGGGGCCGAACAGCTCACGACCTACAAGTATGTCGTGCGCGGCGCTGGACAGACGCGGCCTTGATCGCACCACCGCTCCATCGTCTGGGCGTCGTACCCAAGCGCCGCATCGGCCTGTTCGGCGGTTCGTTCAATCCGGCCCATGAGGGGCACGCGCATATCGCGCGCGAGGCGCTGAAGCGGCTTGCCCTCGACGAAGTGTGGCTCCTCGTCAGCCCGCAGAATCCGCTGAAGGCCGAAGCGGGAATGGCGCCGCTGGACGCGCGCCTTGCAAGCACGCTTGGCGTATGCGGGCGCGATCCGCGCCTGAAGGCCGTGGCGCTCGAAAGCTGGCTGGGGACGCGCTACACGGCCGATACGCTCGCCGCTTGCCGCCGGCGCTTCCGCCGCACGCAGTTCGTCTGGATCATGGGGGCCGACAATCTCGGCCAGATCCATCGCTGGGGAAGATGGTCATCGATCTTTCGCACGATGGTCATTGCCGTGTTCGCACGACCAGCGTATTCTACCAAAGCATTGGCCGGAAAGGCGGCGCGGGCGTTTTCCACAGCCCGGGTCGGATCCCGACGGGTCCGACGCCTGGCAACACTCGAGCCGCCGGCCTGGACGTTCTTTCCCGTCCGGCTGCATCCGGCCTCTGCGACGCGCATCCGCGCCGTCCGCAAGGATTGGTTCGGCGGCGCGTCAGGTACCAGGTCCAACCAGTGAGTTCGCACGGTTTACCGACTTTTTTCAGCCCCGGGAGACACGCGATCGCCACAGCAAAGCGCAAGACCGTATCCGCGCCCAAAACGGTCCTCAAACTCGTCGAAAAAACGCTCGACGACGACAAGGCGACAGATCCCGTCGTCATCGACCTCGCCGGCAAGAGCTCGATGGCGGACTACATGATCGTCGCAAGCGGCCTTTCCAGCCGCCACATCCAGTCCATGGCCCAGCATGTCGTCGAGAAGCTGGAAGCCAAGGGCCTGAAGAGCATCCGCATCGAGGGTGCCGACCAGGGCGACTGGGTGCTCATCGACGGCGGCGACATCGTCGTCCACCTGTTCCGACCCGAAGTGCGCGCCCTCTACGGCCTCGAAAAGATGTGGGCCGACAGCTGGGACGAACCGGCGGTCGCACAGGCCTGAGGAAAGGCGGCGCCCGCCGAAAAAGCGGGAGCCGGCGAAGCAGATGCGGATTTTTGTGGTCGCGGCGGGACGCGCGCGCGGCACGCCCGAAGACGCGCTGTTCGCCGAGTATGCGAAGCGCCTGAAAACCGCCCCGGCCGGCATCGGCCCGCTCGAATGCCGGGAGATCGAAACGAAGTCGAAGACGCCGGCGGCCCGCAAGACCGAGGAAGCCGAGAAGCTGCGCGCCCAGATCCCCGACGGGGCGCTGATGGTCGTTCTCGATCCGCGCGGCAAGCCGCTTTCCACCGAGGAGTTCGCCCGACAGCTCGCACGATGGCGTGACGAGTCGACCGGCACGCTCGCTTTCGTCATCGGCGGCGCCGACGGGCTCGACGAATCGCTGGTCGGCGAAGCGCGCTTCCGGCTGTCGCTCGGATCGATGACCTGGCCCCACATGCTGGCCCGCGCGATGCTGGCCGAGCAGCTGTGGCGGGCCGCCTCGATCCTCGCCGGGCACCCCTACCACCGGGCTTAGGCCGGCTGCACTTGATCCGGGGGGCGCCCTCCCGCCAATATCAACCAACATGCCCCGAGTCGGGCCATGCATTCCCGCGCGAAAGACCGGATTCAATGGCGGCCAGACAAGCCAAAAAACCGCGCAGCACAGGGACGGATGCCGAGCGTCTCTATGCCGCCTTGCGGCGCATCCGGCGCGCCGAAGAGGAAGTCGCGCGCATCTACCCGTCCGACAAGATCAAGAGCCCGGTCCACCTGTCGATCGGCCAGGAGGGCGTTGCCGTCGGCGTGTGCGACCCGCTCGAGCCACGCGATGCGGTCTCCGGCACGTATCGTGGTCATGCCACGTACCTAGCAAAAGGCGGTTCCCTGCCTGCGATGATGGCCGAGCTCTACGGCAAGGATACCGGGTGTGCGCGCGGCAAGGGCGGCTCGATGCACCTGATCGACATGAAGGCCAACGTGCTGGGAACATCCGCCGTCGTCGGCACGACCGTTCCGGTCGCGGTCGGCTATGCGATGGCGCAGAAGATGCGCGGCACGGGTGCCGTCGTCGCCTGCTTCATGGGCGACGGTGCCACCGAAGAAGGCTGCTTTCCCGAAAGCCTGAATTTCGCGGCACTCCATAAGCTCCCCGTCATCTTCGTTTGCGAGAATAACGGATTCGCGATCCACGAGCCGATCGCCAAGCGCCAGGCGACCGACCGGATCTGCGCGCGCGTCGCGACCTACGGCATTCCCACGAAGCGCTTCGCCGATTCCGACACGAAGGCGATCCGCGCCCATGTCGCCAAGGCGTTGCCGAAGATGCGCAAGGGCGGTGGGCCCATCTTCCTCGAATGCATGACCTGGCGCTGGCGCGAACATGTCGGGCCGGGCGAAGACTACGACGCCGGATTTCGCAGCCGCTCGATGCTGCTGAAATGGCAGAAGAAGGATCCCGTCGCCATCGCGGCGCGGGCCCTGACGGCCGCCGTGCGCGCGAAGATCGATGCGGCGGTGGAGGCCGAGGTCGCGGCCGCCGTGAAGTTCGCCGAAGAGTCGCCGTTCCCCGCCGTCCAGGAGCTGGTCACCGATGTCTTCGCATAAGCTCGTCTGGCCGGGGCGCATGGAAGACGGGCGGCGCGTGCTGCGCTATGTCGACGCGCTGTCCGAGGCCGTGGCGCTGGAGATGGCGCGCGATCCGGGCGTGTTCGTGTTCGGCCTCGATGTCGACGATCACAAGGCGATCCAGGGTTCCACGCGCGGCCTGCTCGAGAAGTTCGGCGCCGGGCGCGTCTTCACCACGCCGCTTTCGGAAGACGCGATGACGGGTGTCGCCATCGGTGCCGCCATGGCGGGCATGCGGCCGATCCATGTGCATATCCGCATGGACTTCCTGATGCTGTGCATGAACCAGCTCGTCAACATCGCGGCCAAGGCCCGCTACATGTACGGCGGCCAGGTGAAGGTGCCGCTGGTCGTCCGCTCGATCATCGGCAAATCGTGGGGGCAGGGCGCCCAGCACAGCCAGGGCCTGCATTCGATGTTCATGCATGTGCCCGGGCTCAAGGTCTGCGCGCCTTCGAACGCGCACGATGCCAAGGGTGCGATGATCGCCGCGATCCGCGACGACAATCCGGTCGTGTTCGTCGAGCATCGACTTCTCTATGCGACCGAGGCGTTCGTCGCCGAAGGCGCCTATGTCGTGCCGCCCGGCCGTTCGCGCGTGTGCCGCTGGGGCCGCGACGTGACCGTCGTGGGCATCTCCAACATGGTCGTCGAGGCGCTGCGCGCCGCCGAGCTCCTGAAGGAAGCCGGCGTGTCGGCGGAGGTAATCGACCCGATCTGGCTGTCGCCGCTCGACAGCGACACGATCGTCGAAAGCGTGCGGCGCACGCGCAAGCTGCTGATCGTCGACAACGGCTGGAACATGTGCGGTGCGGGTGCGGAGATCGCCGCGCGCGTCGCCGAAGCCTGCGGGGACCTGCAAGTGACGATCCGCCGGATGGGCTTCTCGCCCACGCCGTGCCCGCCCTCGCCGATCCTCGAAGCGGCGTTCTATCCCAACCCCGCCACGATCGCGGCCGAAGCGCATGCGCTGGCACGTCCCGGCGCGGCCGCGTGGGCGCCCGATCCATCGAGCGCGCAGCTCGCCTATCAGCTCCAGTTCAAGGGCCCGTTCTGATGTTCTACGAACTCGCGACCCCCTCGTGGGGACAGGAGGAGATCGACGCCCTCCAGTCCGTCATCGCGTCCGGCCGCTTCACGATGGGCGAAAGGGTCGCCGCGATGGAAGCGGCGTTTGCCGCCTATCACGGCAAGAAATATGGGGTGATGGTCAATTCCGGTTCGTCGGCGAACCTGATCTGCATCGCGGCACTCGCCTATCATTCGTCGCGGCCACTGGCGCGCGGCGACGAGGTGATCGTGCCGGCGATCTCGTGGAGCACGACCTATCATCCGCTTCAGCAGTACGGGCTCAAATGCCGGTTCGTCGACGTCGAGCTCGAGACGCTCAACATGGACGTCTCGAAGCTCGAGCAGGCGCTGACGCCCAAGACCAAGGCGCTGCTCGCCGTCTCGATCCTGGGCAACCCGGCCAAGCTCGACGAAATGCGCGCCTTCTGCGACCGGCACGGCCTGTGGTTCATGGAAGACAACTGCGAATCCATGGATGCGGTCCTGCCCTCGGGCCGCAAGGCCGGCACGCTCGGCGATCTCAACACGTTCAGCTTCTTCTTCTCGCACCACATTTCGACGATGGAAGGCGGGATGGTGCTGACGGACGATCTCGAGCTCTACCATCTGCTCAAATGCATGCGCGCGCACGGCTGGACGCGCGACATCCCGCCGGACTCGCCGCTGTTCAAGCGCACCGCCAGCGACCATTTCGAGGCCTACCGCTTCCTGTTCCCGGGCTACAACGTCCGCCCGCTGGAGATGGAGGCGGCCGTCGGCATCGAGCAGCTCAAGAAGCTGCCGGCGATGACCGCGGCCCGGCGCAAGAACCTTGCGCTGTTCCAGAAGCATTTCTCGGGCGACGAGAATTTCATCATCCAGAAGGAGCACGGGCAGAGCTCGTCCTTCTGCTTCACGCTGATCCTCAATCCGAAGAAGGATCTCGATCGCGAGAAGATCTTCGCGACGCTGAAACAGGCCGACATCGGCTTCCGGATCATCACCGGCGGCTGCTTCCTGCGCCACGACACGATCAAATACTACGATTACGACATCGTCGGAAACGGCGTGCCGAATGCCGAGCTGGCGCACGACCGCGGCTTCTTCGTCGGCAACCATCCGCAGGACCTGAGCGTCCAGATCGAGACGCTGCGCAAGGTGCTGGACGGCGCAGTGCGCTGAGCTAGCGGCTCTCCGTCAGGTCCGGCTCGTAGACGACGATGCGGCTGCCGTCCGCACCCGTCTTCACGTCGACCTCGATCAGGTCCTTGAGACGCTCGCGGATCGCGGCGCGCTTTTCCGGCGGTGCCACGAACGCGATGAATCCGCCGCCGCCGGCCCCCAGCAGCTTGCCGCCGACCGCCCCTGCCGCGATTCCCGCCTCGTAGATCTGGTCGATCGTCGAGGTCGACACGCCTTCGGCAAGCTCCTTCTTCAGGCGCCAGCCGTCATGCATCAGCGCGCCGAGATCGAGCATCTGCCGGCCGGGGCTGGAGATGATCGCCTCGGCCTCGTCGACCATCTCGCGCATGCGATGCAGGTTCTTCTCCTTGGCACCCATGTTGGCGATCTGCTTGCTCGCCATCGCCATCGCGTAGCGCGACAGGCCGGTGAAGAACAGCATCAGTGAGCCCTCGAGTTCCTCGCGCCGGGCCAGCGTCAGGATCAGCGGCTTGACCGAGAAGCTGCCATCGATGCGGAAATCGATCCGGTTGAGACCGCCATAGGCCGCCCAGACCTGGTCCTGGCTGCCGACCGGTTCGCGGATGACGTGCTGCTCGATGCGGATCGCCTCTTCGGCGAGTTTGTGCTTCGAGATCATCTGGCCGCGGAGCGCATAGAGCGCGTTGAGCAGGCCGACCGTGAAAGCGGACGACGAGCCCAGACCCGAACGCGCCGGAAGGTCGCCGTCATGATGGATCTCCAGACCGCGCCGCTCCTTCTGGTCGAGCAGGACGGCCCGCACGGCCGGGTGCTCGATCTCGAGCAGGTCGTTGACCAGCTCGATGCGCGACCACACCACCCGATAGCGGTGCTCGAAGAACGGCGGAAGACGGCGCAGCGAGATGTTGCAGTACTTGTCGATCGCCGTGCCGATCACGGCGCCGCCATGCTGCAGGTACCATTTCGGGTAATCGGTGCCGCCGCCGAAGAAGGAGAGGCGGTACGGGGTGCGCGAGATGATCACGGGCGGCGGACTCCATCGCGGGGCGAATCGAGACGATCAATTGCAAGGATAAGAAATATCACCTATATCAGTCGCTTACCAGTTCAGTTGCGGGTTCTGCAGAGGGAGTGACGGCAGATGGCGGGCAAGACGCGCGTTCTGATTACCGGCGGTGCAGGCTATCTGGGCTCCACGCTGACACCGGCCCTGCTCGATGCCGGCTACGCCGTGACGGTGCTCGACAGTTTCATGTTCAGGCAGATGCCGCTGGCCCATGTCTGCGCGCATCCGGATTTCGACGTCGCGCGCGGCGATGCCCGCGACGAATCGGTCCTGAAGCCGCTTGTCGCGAAGGCCGACGCCGTCATCCCGCTTGCGGCACTGGTCGGCGCACCGCTGTGCAACGCCGACAAGCTGGGCGCCGAGTCGATCAATCGCGATGCGGTCAAGACGCTGCTGAAGCTGATGTCCCCGTCCCAGCGCGTGCTGATGCCGGTGACGAATTCCGGCTACGGCGTGGGCGAGAAGGGCAAGGAATGCACGGAAGACAGTCCGCTGCGGCCGATCTCGCTCTACGGGCGCACCAAGGTCGAGGCGGAGGAAGCGGTCCTCGCGCGCGGCAACGCGATCTCGTTCCGGCTCGCGACCGTCTTCGGGATGAGTCCGCGCATGCGCATCGACCTGCTGGTCAACGATTTCGTGCACCGCGCCGTGACCGACCGTGCCGTCGTCCTGTTCGAGCCGCATTTCAAGCGCAACTATGTCCACGTGCGCGACGTGGCGAACGCCTTCATGCACGGCCTCTCGAAGTTCGATACGATGAAGGACCGTCCCTACAATGTCGGTCTTTCGGACGCGAACATCTCGAAATGGGAGCTGTGCGAACGGATCGCCAGGCACGTGCCCGGCTTCGTGTTCATCGAAGCGCCGATCGGCGAAGACCCGGACAAGCGCGACTATATCGTCTCGAATGCACGCATCGAGGCGACGGGCTTCAAGCCGAAATTCTCGCTCGATGACGGCATCGTCGAGCTGATGAAGGGCTTCCGGATGATCCGCAACTCGGTCTACGGGAACGTATGAACGTCGTCGATCTCGATCTGCCGGGCGTGAAGCTGGTCGAGCCGAAGGTCTTCGGCGACCCGCGCGGCCAGTTCCTCGAGACGTGGAATGCCGGGCGCTACGCGGCCGCCGGGATTCCGGGGCCGTTCGTGCAGGACAACCTGTCGCGCTCGCGCCGGAACACGGTTCGCGGGCTGCACTGGCAGGACCCCAATCCGCAGGGCAAGCTCGTGTCGGTCGTCGCCGGTGCGGTCTGGGATGTGGTGGTCGACATCCGCCGCGACAGCGCGGCGTACGGGAAATGGTACGGCGTCGAGCTTTCGGCCGAGAACCGCCGGCAGCTCTGGGTGCCCGCCGGCCTTGCGCACGGCTTTGCCGTGCTCAGCGATTTCGCCGATTTCACGTACAAGGTCACCGGCCCCTACAGCCCGAAGGACGAACACGTGCTGCGCTGGAACGATCCGGAAATCGGCATCGACTGGAAGATCGATCCGGCGGCTGCGATACTGTCCGAGCGCGACGCGACCGCATCGGGGCTTGCAGGCATATGAACGAGAGATTGGGCATCTTGCTGGCGGGCGGGGCAGGCACGCGCCTGCATCCTTCGACCCTCGCCACGTCGAAGCAGCTGCTGCCCGTCTACGACAAGCCAATGGTCTACTACCCGCTGTCGACGCTGATGCTCGCGGGTATCCGGAAAGTGCTGCTGATTTCCACGCCGGTCGACATTCCAGGCTTCAAGCGCCTGTTCGGCGACGGGAAGGCGTGGGGCATCGATATTTCGTACGCCGAACAGCCCAAGCCCGAGGGAATCGCGCAGGCCTACCTGATCGCGGAGACCTATCTTGCCGGCCGTCCGTCGGCGCTGATACTCGGTGACAACATCTTCTATGGCGAAGGCCTGTCGCGCCGACTGCAGGCCGTCGCCGGCCGCGGCGACCCGGGGGCAAGCGTGTTCGCCTATACGGTTTCCGATCCCGAACGCTATGGCGTGATCGAGCTGGACGGTTCCGGAAAGCCGACGGGACTGGTCGAAAAGCCGGCCAGCCCGCGCTCGAATCTCGCCGTCACCGGACTCTATTTCTACGACGGCGACGCCTCGCGCAGGACGCGCGGTCTGCGGCCGAGTGCGCGCGGCGAACTCGAGATCACCGATCTGAACCGGTCCTATCTGGACGACGGCCTCCTGACTGTCGAGACGCTGCGCCGCGGCAATGCCTGGCTCGATACCGGCACGCAGGACTCGCTCCTCGACGCGTCGAACTTCATCGCTGCGGTCGAACGCCGGCAGGGCCTCAAGATCGGCTGCCCGGAAGAGATCGCCTGGCGGCAGGGCTGGATCGACGATGCGGCCCTTGCGCGGCTCGCCGAGCCGCTGCGCAAGAGCGGCTATGGCGAGTATCTGCTGCGGCTGATCGGCAGGCGCTGAGCCATGCGGTCCATCCTCGTCACCGGCGGCTGCGGTTTCATCGGATCGGCATTCCTGCGCCACGTCGTGGGGCAGGGGCTTGCCCGGGCGGTCAATGTCGACAAGCTGACCTACGCCGCCAATCCCGATGCGGTCGCCGCACTCGCGGGCGGTGACTATGCTTTCGTGCAGGCCGATATCGGCGACAGGGACGCGATGCGCGCGGCATTCGCGAAGTACCGCCCGGAGGCCGTCGTGAATTTCGCGGCCGAGACGCATGTCGACCGCTCCATCGACGGACCGCTCGCCTTCGTGGAGACCAACGTCGCGGCGACCGCCCGCCTCCTCGTCGAGGCGCACGCCTACTGGCGGAGCCTGGATGGAACGGCGCGCGACGCGTTCCGCTTCCTGCACGTGTCGACCGATGAAGTCTTCGGGTCGCTCGACGCCGACGATCCGCCCTTCACCGAGACGTCCGCCTACGCGCCGAATTCGCCCTATGCCGCGACGAAGGCTGCGTCCGACCATCTCGTGCGCGCGTGGAACCGGACCTACGGCCTGCCCGTCCTCGTCACCAACTGCTCGAACAATTACGGGCCCTGGCAGTTCCCCGAGAAACTCATCCCGCTGATGATCGCCAAGGCGCGCGCTGGCGAGAAGCTGCCGGTCTACGGCGCCGGGACCAACGTGCGCGACTGGCTGCATGTCGAAGACCACGCGGCCGGACTATGGCTCGCCCTGACGCGCGGCAGGCCCGGCGAGACCTACGGCTTCGGCGGCGGGAGCGAGGTCGCAAACATCGATGTCGTCCACGCGATCTGCGATACGCTCGATTCGCGTCTGGGAATTCTGGCTGGCGGCCCGCGCCGGCGTCACGTCGAGTACGTGTCGGACCGACCGGGCCATGATTTCCGGTATGCGATCGATGCTGGAAAGGCGGCGGCAGAACTCGGCTGGCGTCCGGGCCGCGACTTCGCCACCGGTCTCGCCGCGACCGTCGACTGGTATCTTGCCAACGCCGCATGGGTCGATTCGATCCGCAGCCGCCTCTACGCGCTCGAGCGCCTCGGAACGGGATGATGCCGGTCGTCCTCGTGTTCGGCGCCGGCGGCCAGGTCGGCCGGGCGCTCGTCGAAGCAGGCCCGGCGCACGGCTGGACCGTGCGCGGCCTTGCACGCGACGCGGTCGACATCTGCGATGCCGCTTCGGTGAAGGCGGCCGTGGCCGCGACTGCGCCGGATGCCATCGTCAACGCCGCCGCGTATACCGCCGTCGACAAGGCGGAAGCGGACGCCGAACAGGCGCAGCGCGTGAATGGCGAGGCACCCGGCACGATCGCGACGGCCGCCGCCGCCGCCGGCGTGCCCTTCGTGCATCTGTCGACCGACTACGTGTTCGACGGCACGTCGCGCGTTCCCTACAAGGAAGCCGATCCGGTCGGGCCGCCTTGTGTTTACGGGCGCACGAAGCGCGCCGGCGAGATCGCGGCCTACAAGGCCGGCGGGCGCAGCGTCATCTTGCGCACGTCGTGGGTCTTCGCGCCGTGGGGCGTCAATTTCGTGCGCACGATGCTGCACCATGCCGCCCTCAAGCCCGAACTGCGCGTCGTCGACGATCAGCGTGGCGGACCCACGCCGGCAACCGAGATCGCCGCGACAATCCTGAAGATCCTGCCGCGCCTGGCCGGCGAGGACGGCGCCAGCCGCACCGGGCTGTTCCACTATCAGGGTCGTCCGCCGGTCACCTGGGCGGCATTCGCAGACGCGATCCTCGACGAAGGGGCGCTGCTCGGCCATCCGCGCCCGCCGGTCGTACGCATCGCGACATCGGACTGGCCGACGGCGGCAGCGCGTCCGGCCAACAGCGTGCTCGATTGCGCGCGCATCGCGCGCGATTACGACATCACTCCACCCGACTGGCGGCCGGCCCTGTCGCGGGCGGTGCGCGAGATCCTGTCGGAAGCGAAGGCCGGCTGAACGCTCAGGCCGGCCGGTATTCCGGCACAAGGGCCCGCATTGCGGCGAGCGTGCCGGCGGCATCGCCACTGCGAGCCAGCATCTCGATCCGTGCCAGTTCCGTGCGAAGGGCCTCGAGTTCGGCGGCGCGCGAACGGGCGACCTTGATGCCGGCGATCGCGGTCGCCGTCGCCTGTTCTTCGGTATGGAACAGTTCCTCGAAAAGTTTCTCGCCGGGCCGCAGGCCGGTGAAAGCGACGGCGATGTCGATGTCCGGACGCTTGCCGGCGAGGCGGATCATGCGCCGCGCCAGGTCCTGGATGCGGACAGGCTCGCCCATCTCGAGAACGAGGATGCCGCCGCGCGGGCCGGCGCTGCCGGACGTCGCGAGCACGCTTGCCTGCAGGACGAGCTCGACCGCCTCGCGGATCGTCATGAAATAGCGCACGACGTCCGGATGCGTGACCGTCAGCGGGCCGCCGCTCGCGAGCTGGCGCTGGAACAGGGGCACGACCGAACCGGACGAGCCGAGCACGTTGCCGAATCGTACCGTCACGAAGCGCGTGGCGCCTCCGGCGGCATCGAGGGTCTGGCACAGCATCTCGGCAATCCGCTTGCTGGCCCCCAGCACATTGGTCGGATTGACCGCCTTGTCGGTCGAGATGAGGACGACGGCCTGCACGTCCGCGGCGATCGCGGCGTCCGCGACATTGCGGGTTCCGACGGCATTGGTGAGTGCGCCTTCAGACGGGTTCGCCTCGAGGAGCGGGACGTGCTTGAGCGCTGCCGCGTGGAAGACGATCTCCGGCCGGTGGGCCGACATCAGGCCTGCCAGCCGTCCGGCATCGCGGATGTCGGCGATCGCGGCTTCGCGCCGCAGGTTCGGCCAGCCTTCCTCGACTTCGCGGTCGATCGCATAGAGCTGGTATTCGGAGTTGTCGAGCAACACGAGGATCGCCGGATCGCGTGCCGCGATCTGGCGCACGAGCTCGGCGCCGATGCTCCCGCCGGCACCCGTCACCAGCACGCGCCGTCCGCGCACGAGCCGGTCCATCGACTCGCGGTCGAGCACGGTCTGCGGCCGCCCGAGCAGGTCCTCGATCGCGATCGGGTTGACCTCGAGCGCCGCATCCGCCGAATTGCCGCCCGACAGCGCGTTGATGCGCGGCAGCCGCACGGCGGTCATGCCGCAGCGGTCGGCAAGATCGACGAGCGCGCTCAGCGCCTCGCCGTCGAGCTGGGGTGTCGCGATGACGAGACGCTGCGGACGAAGGCCGCGCTTCTTGAGGTCGGCGACGATCGTCTCCAGCGCCTCGGGTGCACCGAGGACTTCGGTCCCGCCCATGCGTCGCCCCTGCCGGCGCGCGGCCTCATCGAGGATTCCCACGACGAAATAGGGAGCACGGCGGCGGCGGCGGTTGGCCTGCAGGAAAAGCTCTGCCCCGTCGTTGGCACCGACGATCAGCACCTGGACCTGGTCTTCGCGCGGGCCACCGAACGTCAGGTCGAGCCGCCCCTCGCGCACGCTGCGATAGAGCAGGCGAGGTCCGATCAACAGCGCGAAAAGGACGAACCAATTGATCAGCAAGGCAGCGCGCGGAATCCCCGCAAGCCGCGACCACAGGAACATCGCAGGAAGGAACAGCAGGATCGCCAGCGTGACGGAGCGCGCGACCAGCACCATGTCGTCGATCGCGACATAGCGCCACACGCCGCGTGGCAGTCCCGTCCAGTGGAACGCGACGGCGGAAGCAAGGGCGAACGTGATCGTGCCGCCGATCAGCAGGTCGTTCGAATATTGCGTCAGTTCGTCGCCGACGCGCAGATAGAGCGCGATCTGGAACGACATCACCGCCATGAAGATGTCGTGGACCAGCGAGAGCGTGACGCGGTCGAAACGCTGGATGAAGCGGGTCAGTCCGTTCGTGGCCATCGTTTCCCGGTGCCCCAGCGTCAGAGCGTCAGGGAGGTGCAGCCCGCGGGCAGACTGGCCCCGCGCCACAGACCCTTGATGTCGAAAACGATCGCGCCGGGGGCCGCGAGGCCGGCGAGTCCGTTCGCCGGCAGATCTGCATATGCCGTATGCGCGACTGCCATCACGACGGCATCGTAGCGCCTGCCGGCCGGAAGCGTCGTGTGGATCGACTGGCCGTACTCGTGTCGCGCGGCTTGCGGATCCACGATGGGATCATGCACGTCGACCCGATGGCCGAGAGCCTCGAGATCGCGCACCAGGTCAATCACCTTGGTGTTGCGCAGGTCCGGCACGTTCTCCTTGAAGGCGAGGCCGAGGACGAGGATGTCGGCGGGGCCGGGCTTGCGTGCGGTCAGCGCGCCGCCGATCTGGCTGGCGATATAGCCTGCCATGGCGTCGTTGATGCGTCGGCCGGCAAGGATGATTTCGGGATGATGGCGAAAGCGCGCGGCGGCTTCGGCAAGGTAGTAGGGGTCGACGCTGATGCAGTGCCCGCCGACCAGGCCCGGCGTGAAGGGCAGGAAATTCCACTTGGTGCGCGCGGCGGCCAGCACGTCGTGCGCCGACAGCCCCATCTTGTTGAAGATCATCGTCACTTCGTTGATGAAGGCGATGTTGATGTCGCGCTGCGCGTTCTCGATCACCTTGGCGGCTTCGGCCGTGCGGATGTCGCGCGCGAGGAAGATGTTGCCGTTGTTGATCGCGCCATACATTTCGCCCAGCGCCTTGGTCACGTCGGGTGTCTGCCCGGCGACGACCTTGGTGATGTGCGCGATCGTGTGCGTCTTGTCGCCGGGGTTGATGCGTTCGGGGCTGTAGCCCAGATGGAAGTCGTGCCCGCACACGAGGCCCGAGGCCTTGGCCACTTCCGGCCCGACGATATCCTCGGTCACGCCGGGATAGACGGTGCTTTCGAGCACGACGGTGGCGCCACGCCGGATCGCCTTGCCGACCGTGCGGCTTGCCGCGACCACGGCACCCAGATCGGGACGGTTGGCCGCGTCGACAGGCGTGGGAACGGTGATGATGTAGACATCCGCACCGCCGATGGCGTCGGAATCCGCAGTTACGGCAAGCTTTGCTGCTTTGAGCGTGGGCTCGTCGATCTCCCCGGTCCGGTCCCTGCCGGCGGCAAGTTCGTCAATCCGGCCCCGGTCGAGATCGAATCCGGTGACCTGGAAGCGCATGGCAAGGCCCACGGCCAGAGGCAACCCGACATAGCCGAGGCCGACGACGACGATTCGCGAGGTAGGATTCATGTCATGTTCCCGGGTGCGACTATGCCCTTCGTAGCGGCCTTGGCAGGCTCGCGCAAGCGGCGGAAAGAAAGGGTGAATCTGCGCCGGTGATTTCTTGGCAACCGTGGCGTTGAAGCCGTACTGTCGCACCGGTCGCGACGTTCGGGCGGAGTGAAATATGCGCAACCGCAAGCTGGGCCGGACCGGCCTCGTCGTGTCCGAGATCGGCTACGGCACCTGGGGCATTGGCGGCTTTGTGGCGGGCGCTTCGTATGGCGAAACCGACGATGCGGTGTCGCGCGCGGCCCTGCGCCGGGCGCTCGAGCGCGGCGTCACTTTCTTCGATACGGCGGACGCCTATGGCGACGGACGCGCGGAGACGTTGCTGGGCGAATGCTTCGGCGCCGGATCGGGCGTTGCCGCCAGCGCGGTGGTCGTCGCCACCAAGGCCGGCCATCCGCGCTTCGGGGCCCCGCAGGACTTCACACCCGCCAACCTTGCCCGCTCGGTCGAGGGTTCGCTGCGCCGGCTGCGTCGCGACCGGGTCGAACTGCTGCAACTTCACAGCCCGCCGCTCGACCTGCTGCGCGCGCGGCCCGAGATCCTCGGCGCCCTCGACGAGATGAAGCGGGCGGGCAAGATCGGCGCCTGGGGCCTGTCGACCAAGACACCGGCCGAAGCGGCCGTGGCGATCCGCGAGTTTGCGGCGGCCTGCGTGCAGGCCAACTTCAATCTCGCCGACCAGCGTGCCCTCGAAGACGGCCTGCTTGAACTGGCGCTGTCGACGGATACGGGCCTGATTGCCCGCACGCCGCTCGCCTTCGGCTTCCTCTCCGGCAGGCTTTCGGCGGATGCCGAATTCCCGGAAGGCGATCACCGGCGCAACTGGTCGAAGGAGCGTATCGCGCAGTGGGCCAGCGCCAGCCGCACGCTTGCCGGCGACATCGCCGCGCGCGACGGCCAGAGTCTTGCGCAGGTCGCCCTGCGCTTCTGCCTCTCGCATCCCGGCGTGTCGACGACGATCCCCGGCATGCTGACGCCTGCCGAGGTCGACGAAAATGCAGCCGTGTCGGCGCTCGCGCCGATGCCGGCGGCTGATATCGCGAAGATCCGGGCGCTCTATGCCGGCAGCGTGTTCGCGGGTGTCCCGGTCGTCACGCCGAAGACGCCGGTGCGGCCATGAACCCGTTCGGCCCTGTCGAGCGGATCGAGAGCCGCACCCATGCGCGCCTGCCGGACGTGTTCCGCGCGAAGCGGCGCACCGCTTGGGCGGATGCCAATCGCGCCGGCGCCCACGTCGATTCGTTCCTTGAAGGCCCGTGTTTCGATGCCGCCGGCAATCTCTTCGTCGTCGACGTCCCGTTCGGCCGCATCTTCCGCATCGCCCCCGCCGGCACGTGGAGCCTTGTGGCGGAGTATGAAGGCTGGCCCAACGGCATGAAGGTGCGTGCCGACGGCAGGCTCGTCGTCGCGGACTATCGCAACGGAATCGTCGAGATCGATCCGGCGACCGGTGCGATGAAGCCGCTGTTGCGCGACTGGCGCTCGGAGAGCTTCAAGGGCGTCAACGACCTGAGCTTTGCCGCGAACGGCGATCTCTATTTCACCGATCAGGGCCAGACCGGCCTGCAGGATCCGACCGGGCGCGTCTTCCGGCAGGGCGTCGATGGCGCCATCGACCTGCTGGTCGATACGGTGCCAAGCCCCAACGGCCTCGCGCTCGATCTTGTCGAAAAGGCGCTCTATGTCGCCGTGACGCGCGCCAATGCCATCTGGCGCCTGCCGCTGTTCGAGCGCGGAAGGTCGTCGAAAGTCGGCACCTTCATCCAGCTTTCCGGCGGCGGCGGTCCGGACGGGATCGCGCTGGACGCGCAAGGCGGGCTCGTCGTCGCCCATCTTGGCACCGGGGTGTGGCGCTTCGACCGTCACGGCTTCGCCACGCATTTCGTCGGGCCGCTCGGCATGACGGTCACGAACGTCGCGTTCGGCGGACCGGATGGCCGCGATCTCTACATGACCGAAAGCGAAACGGGCGAGATAAGTGTCGCGCGGATGCCGTTCAGCGGCAGAGCGGTACCACGGCCGACTTGACCGTCTCGATGACTTTCGCCTGGTCTTCCTCGGGCATGCCCGGCCACAGGGGCAGCGAGATCTCGCCTTCGCCCCATTCCCAGGAATGCGGGAAGTCCTTCGCCGTGAAACCGTACTTCTCGCGATAGTAAGTGAGCGTGGGTACCGAACGGTAATTGACCGTGACCGGCACGCCCGCCGCGTTGAGCGCCGCGATCGCGGCATCGCGCACTTCCGGCTTCACGTGGATCGGGAACAGGTGCTCGGCCGACACGCAGTTCGCATCGAGCCGCTGCAGGCGGATCGGCAGGTTGGCGAACTCGTCGCGATAGCGGTCGGCGAGCGCAATGCGCGCGGGCAGGCGCTGGCGGATCGTCTCGATCTGCGCGGGCAGCAATGCTGCGAGCAGGTCGGGCAGGTTCGCCTTCACGCCGAGCCGGCCCATGTCCCAGTGCCGGTACTGGCCCGCCTTGAAACGGTCGGCGGCGATGGCGCTCATGCCGTGCAGGCGCGTCTGCTGGAGCTTGCCGAACAGCTCGCCGTCCTTCAGCACGATGGCCCCGCCCTCGCCGCAGGTGACGTTCTTGGTGGCGTAGAACGAGAAGATCGACATCTCGGAATGGCGGCCCGGCAGCTCGCCGTCGCGCGTGCCCTCGAAGCAGTGCGCACAATCCTCGATCAGCGTCACGTGCGCCGGCAAAGCCGCGCGCAGGCCCTTCATGTCGCACATCAGCCCGTACATGTGGACCGGGATGCAGGCCTTCGTCCGCTTGGTGACGGCCGCCGCCGCCCCTTCGGGCGTGAGCAGCAATGTGTCGGGATCGACATCGACGAAGACCGGTTTCGCTCCGACCAGTTCGACCATGTTGGCCGTCGCGATGAAGGTCTGGGCGGGCACGATGACTTCGTCGCCTGGCCCCACGTCGAGTGCGAGCAGGGCCGCGAGCGCGCCGTTCGTCCAGGAATTGACGAGCAGGGCGTGCGGCGTGTCGAAGAACGCGCACAGCATGCCCTCGACCTTCTTGCCGACACCGCCCGACGTCAGGAAGGGCGTGTCGAGCACGTCGGCGATCGCCTTGGCGTCGGCGCCGGTCAGGCCGTGGCGGTAGAAATGCATCGGTTCGGTTCCCGGAATGTGGCGGAAAGACGGGTCTTTGTCGGGTCCGCGCCGCCGGCTGTCAACATCTTAGACGGCCGTCACTCGAAGACGTTCTTCAGCGTGCCGATCCCGTCGATCGCGACCTCGACATTCGTGCCCGGGCGCATCGGCAGCACGCCCAGCGACGTGCCGCACGCGATCACGTCGCCCGGCTCGAGCGTCAGGTCGCGGCTGATCAGGCTTACGAGCTTCGCCGGCGCGAAGATCATGTCGGATACCGGATAGTTCTGCCGCTCGCGCCCGTTGACGAGCGTGCGCACGACGAGGCCGGCCGGGTCGATGCCCGTCGCCACGACGGGGCCGACGGGTGCGAACCCGTCGAAACCCTTGGCGCGCGTCCATTGCGGGAAACTCGGATCGGCCGTCAGCAGGTCGAGCGCCGTCACGTCGTTGACGCAGGTGTAACCGAAGATGTGCGCGGCCGCGTCGGCTTGCGCCACGTTCCGGCAGGTGCGGCCGATCACGATGCCGAGCTCGCCCTCGTAGACCACCCGTCCGTCGAAGCCGACGGGTTTGCGCACCGGTGCGAGATGCGCGTTGAGGGCGCTGGTCGATTTCAGGAAATAGAGCGGCTCGGCGGGAATGGCCCAGCCGTTCTTCGCCGCCGCCGCGTGGAAGTTGTTCCAAAGCGCCACGATCTTGCCGGGCGTGCACGGGGCCAGCCACCTTGCGTCGGCAAGCGGGACCGTCTCACCGCTGGGCGCGGCACCGGCGAACATGTCGCCCTCGTGCACCGCCAGCATCCCGCCGTCGACATGTCCGGCCAGCGTGCGGCCCTGATACTCGACCCGTCCCCAATGCATGCGTACCTCTCCCTCCCGTGTGCGGATATGCTACAGGCTGGACAGGGAGGAACAACACCATGATTCACGTCGTCGCCATCATCACGGCCAAGCCGGGCATGCGCGCCAGCATCCTCGAGGCGTTCCGCGCCAACATGCCGGCCGTCCACGCCGAAAAAGGCTGCGTCGAATATACGCCCGTGATCGACGCCGAAGGCATCGGCCCGTTCCAGACAAAGTGCGGTCCCGACACGTTCATCGTCGTCGAAAAGTGGGAAGACGCCGCCACGCTTGCCGCACATGCCGCCGCCCCGCACATGAAGGCGTATGGCGCCAAGGTCGGCCAGTGGGTCGCCAATCGCGCGATCCACGTCCTGTCGCCGGCCTGAGCCGAGGCCCGCAATTCGGCCGGCTCATGGAACGGATGCGGCGCGCGACCGTGCGCGTTAATATCCGACCGAACAGGCGAATCGACGACAGCGAATCCGGGAGCGAAAGATGCGCGCGAGCGACATGGAAGCCGTCATCCTCGCAGGGGGCATGGGAACGCGCCTTCGCGAGGAAACCGAGCTGCGGCCAAAGCCGATGGTCGAGATCGGCGGCGTGCCGATCCTCGTGCACATCATGCGCATCTACCGCCATTATGGCGTTCGCCGGTTCATCGTCTGCCTTGGTTACAAAGGCGACGTCATCCGCGACTATTTCATCAACTATCGGCTCCACAACGCCGACCTCGAGGTCGATCTTTCGACCAATGCCGTGCGCGTGCTGGGCGACGTGGCGCCACTCGACTGGACGGTCACGCTGGTCGAGACCGGTGCCGAATCGCAGACCGGCAGCCGGATCCGGCGGGCCTTGAAGCATGTGCGCGGCCAGACCTTCTTCGCCACCTACGGCGACGGGGTCGCCAATGTCGATGTCGCCGGACTTCTCGACACGCACGTGAAGTCGGGCAAACTCGGCACGGTCACGGCCGTGCACCCGCCCTCGCGCTTCGGCGAGATCGACATCGCCGGGACCGACGTGCGCACGTTCCGTGAAAAGCCGCAGATCGACGAAGGCTGGATCAACGGTGGCTTCCTGGTCCTCGACAAGCGCGCGGTCGACGGCGTGGCGCTCGACGACACGAAGAACAGCCTGGAGATCGACGTGCTGCCGAAGCTGGCGCACGCAGGCCATCTCGCCGTCCACCGGCACGGCGGATTCTGGCAATGCATGGACACCTATCGCGACATGACACTGCTCAACGAGATGTGGGCGGCCGGCAAGGCGCCCTGGAAGGTCTGGCAATGAGCGAAGCGACGATCCGGAAATACTACGCGGCATTCAACGCGCGCGATTGGGATGGCATGTGCGCGCTGCTGACCGACGATGTCGCCCACGACGTGTGCCAGGGCGGCCGCCAGACGGGTCGCGCAGCGTTCCGGACCTTCCTCGATCACATGGACCGCTGCTATCGCGAGCGCACGCGCGATCTTGCGGTGATGGTGGAGGCGTCGGGAACACGTGCCGCTGCCGAGTTCGATCTCGACGGGACGTACCTTGCCACCGACGCGCCGCATCCGCCGGCGCGTGGGCAGACCTATACGCTGCGCGTGGGTGCCTTCTTCGACCTCCGCGACGGCAAGATCGCGCGCATTGCCAACCACTACAACGTCGCGGACTGGCTGGCGCAGGTGCGATGACCGGCGCCACGGTCGAGACGATCGCCGGCACGGCGGCCGCCCCGGTCATCGAGGATCTCGCCCGGCTGCGCGTCACGGTATTCCGCGACTGGCCCTATCTCTACGAGGGCAGTCTCGACTACGAGCGGCGGTATCTCGCCAAATATCTGGTTCTCGACCGCTCGACGATCGTGCTGGCGCGTGCAGATGGCGCCGTTGTGGGTGCTTCGACCGCGCTGCCGCTTGAAAGCGCCGAGCCCGAGCTGCAGGCACCGTTCGTCGCCGCCGGTCTCGATCCGAAGGAATATTACTACTACGGCGAATCGGTGCTGCTGCCGGCGTGGCGTCGCCGTGGCATCGGGGTCGCGTTTTTCGCAGCACGCGAAGCGCGCGCGCGCGAACTCGGCTACCGGATCGGCACGTTCTGTGCGGTCGTCCGGCCCGACAACCATCCAGCCCGCCCGGGCGACTACGTTCCCCTCGACGCGTTCTGGGCCCGGCGCGGCTATGCAAAGGCGCCCGGCCTGACGGCCTCGTTCGGCTGGCGCGACGTGGGCGACGAGGCGACGAGCGCCAAGCCGATGGTGTTTTGGACCAAGCGGCTCTAGCCTTCTTCCACGCAGGCCGGGGCGGGCCTATTCTTCCTGCCGAGCGCCAGCCTCCGGAGTGCCGCCATGCCCGCGATCGATATCCAGATTTCCGAAGTCGGCCCCCGCGACGGGCTGCAGAACACGAAAACCTTCATGCCGACCGAAGCGAAGAAGGCTTGGATCGCAGCACTTGCCGCCGCAGGCCTGCCCGAGATCGAGGTCTGCTCCTTCGTCAATCCGAAGATGATCGCGCAGTTTTCCGATGCGGCCGAAGTCGCCGCGTATTCGCTGACATTGCCGGACGTCTCGATCGTGGCGTTGATACCGAACCTCAAGGGAGCCGAGCGCGCGGTCGAGGTCGGCGTGCGGCGGATCTCGCTGCCGATCTCGGCAAGCGAGGCACATTCGCGCTCCAACGTGCGCAAATCGGTCGACGAACAACTGGATGAACTGGCGCGCATCGTGGCGCTGCGGAACTCGCTGCCCGCGGAAAGGCGCTTCCAGATCACGGCAGGCATTTCGACCGCCTTCGGCTGCACGCTGCAGGGCGAGGTGCCGGAGGCCGACGTGCTGAAGATCGCCGCGCGCGCGGTCGAGATCGATGCGGACTCGGTTTCGATCGCCGACACGGTCGGCTACGCGAATCCCGCGCAGGTGCGTCGGCTGCTGTCGGCCGCGCGGGCCGAAATCGGCGGCAGGCTGGAAGCCGCACACTTCCACAACACGCGCGGTCTCGGCCTTGCCAACTGCGTGGCGGCGATCGAGGCGGGCGTGCGTTCACTCGACAGCTCGATGGCGGGGCTGGGGGGCTGCCCCTATGCGCCCGGTGCTTCGGGCAACGTCATCACCGAGGATCTCGTGTTCATGCTCGAGGCGATGGGCCTGCGCACGGGCGTGGATATCGCCAAGCTGCTCGAAGCGCGCAAGTTCCTCGAGGTGGCGCTGCCGGGAGCCGATTTCTACGGGCATCTCGCCAAGGCAGGCGTGCCCAAGGGCTTCGCGCGTGCGGAGGCCGCCTGATGGGCGATCTGCCGCTCGCCGGACTGCGCGTCGTCGAGTTCGTCCACATGGTGATGGGACCGAGCTGCGGCCTCATCCTCGGGGACCTGGGCGCCGACGTGATCAAGGTCGAGCCGGTCCCCGCCGGCGACAACACGCGCCGTCTCACGTCGTCCGGCTCCGGCTTCTTCGTCGCGTTCAACCGCAACAAGCGCTCGTTCGCACTCGACATGAAGAGTGCGGAAGGCCTCGAGATCGCGCGCCGGCTGGTCGCGACCGCTGACATCGTCACCGAGAATTTTCGCCCCGGTGCCATGGACAAGTTGGGTCTGGGCTACGAAGCGGTGCACAAGCTCGACCCGCGCATCGTCTACTGCTCGCTCAAAGGTTTCCTCGAAGGCCCCTACGAGCACCGCACGGCCCTCGACGAGGTCGTGCAGATGATGGGCGGACTTGCCTACATGACCGGTCCCGCCGGGCGGCCGCTGCGCGCCGGCACGTCGGTCAACGACATCATGGGCGGCATGTTCGCGGTGATCGCGATCCTGGCCGCACTTGAAGAACGCCATCGCACCGGCAAGGGCCGCTACGTCAAATCCTCGCTCTACGAGAACTGCGCCTTCCTGTCGGCCCAGCACATCGCGCAGTACGGCATGACCGGCGAAGCGCCGCCGCCGATGCCGGTGCGCCGCGGGGCGTGGGGCATCTACGACGTGTTCGACACGGCCGACAACGAGCAGCTTTTCGTCGCCGTGGTCAGCGACACGCAATGGGGGCCGTTCTGCGACGCCTTCGGGTTCGCGGCTCTCAAGTCCGATCCGAAGCTCGCGACCAATCCGCAGCGCTGTGCCGCACGCGACACACTGGTCCCGGCGGTGGCGGCCGCTTTGGGCAAGTTCACGAAGGTCGAGTTGGTGGCCAAGTGCGAAAAACTGGGCATCCCGTTCGCCCCCATCGTGCGCCCGGTCGAGCTGCTCGACGATCCGCATCTCAACGCAAGCAATGGCCTGGTCGACGTCGCCAGCCCGGATGGGAAGCGCGTGCGCATCCCCGGTCTGCCGATGAGCTTCGACGGCGAGCGCCTGCCGGTCCGCCGCGATGCGCCGGCCGTCGGCGCCCACAGCCGGGAACTGCTCGTCGAGCTCGGCTACGGGCCGGCCGACATCGACCGGCTGTTCGCCGCCGGCACGCTGGTCGAGAACCGCCCCGCCAAAGCGGCCGAATAGGCCTGCAACAGGCTCATTTCTTGACGCTTCGGCGACCGGCGGCCTAACCTCGGTCCCCAATCCCGGGACCAACCGGGTGCCAGCAATATCCATCCTTCCGACAGGGGACCCGCATCATGAAGAAACTCTCCCGCCGCCAGTTCACGGGCGGCGTGGCCGCCGGCCTTGCCGCGGCCGCGATCGTCCGTCCGGCCGCCGCTCAGGCGAAATGGAAATGGGATCTGCCGTCCGGCTACGCGGCGTCGAATTTCCATTCGGTCAACCTGATCCAGTTCGCCAAGGACGTTAAGGACGCCTCGGGCGGCAAGCTCGAGATCACGGTCCATCCCGGCGCCTCGCTGTTCAAGGTCCCCGAGATCATGCGGGCCGTTCAGACCAACCAGGCGCAGGTCGGCGAGCTGCTGATGGTCGTGCTGGAGAACGAGGATCCGATCTTCGGCGCCGACAACGTGCCGTTCCTCGCGACGTCCTATGCGGACGCCCGCAAGCTCGCGAACGTCCAGAAGCCGCTGGTCGAGAAGCGCCTGACGAGCCGCGGCCTGCGCCAGCTCTTCGCGGTGCCGTGGCCGCCGCAGGGCTTCTACAGCCCCAAGCCGCTTGCGGTTCCCGACGACCTCAAGGGACTGTCGTTCCGCTCCTACGGCGCTTCGGCCGGCCGCTTTGCCGAACTCGCCGGCATGCGCGTCACGACGATCCAGGCCGCCGAACTCGTCCAGGCGCTGGCCGCCGGCCGCGTCAATTCGATGATCACGTCGGGTGCGACGGGCTATGACTCGAAGGTCTGGGAGCACATCAAGTATTTCTACGACGTGCAGGCCTGGCTGCCGAAGAACCTGATCATGGTCAACCAGCGTTCGTGGGCGGCCCTCGACGATGCGACGAAGTCGGCCGTGACCAAGGCGGCCGGAGTTGCCGAAGCGCGCGGCTGGGCCGAGTCCGAGCGCCTGTCGAACCATTTCCTGGGCGAACTCAAGAAGAACGGCATGACGGTCGAGGCGCCGTCGCCGGCCCTGAAAGCCGGGTTCCAGCGCTGGGGCGAAGAGCTGACGAAGGACTGGCTGGGGCGTGCCGGTGCCGACGGCCAGGCGCTCGTCGCGGCCTACAAGGCCAGCGCCTGATCCGCGGCGCGATGTTTGCTTGAAGTGACTTGCGATTGACGCAATAGGGGGCGGTCGGACCGGTTCCGGTCCGGCCGCCCCTTTTCTACTGACCGGCGGATCGATGCGGCGTTTTCTCGACACACTCTACGAAGCGAGCGGCTGGGCAGCCGGCCTCGGCATGATCGCGATCCTGGTCGTCACACTCCTCCAGATTCTCGGCGGCGTGACCGACATCTATGTCCGCGGCACGGATGCCTATGCGGGCTACGCGATGGCGGCTTCGTCGTTCTTCGCGCTCGCCAGCACGCTCAAGCGCGGCGAGCACATCCGCGTGACGCTCATCATCCAGAAATTCAAGGGTGCCGCCCGGCGCTGGATCGAGTTCTGGTGCCTCGGCGTCGCGATCCTGCTGTCGGGCTTCTTCGCCTGGTATGCGTGGGACATGGTCTACTGGTCGTGGGAGTTCGAATCGCGCTCTGATGCGATGGACGCATCGCCGCTGTGGATCCCGCAATCGGCGATGGCGCTCGGCATGAGCGTCCTGTTCGTCGCGTTCGTCGACGAGTTCGTGCAGGTCCTGCAGGGCCGCGATCCGGCGCAGAGCGACCTGTCGGCCGAACTCCAGCACACCGAATAGCGGCGGAAGCGAACGATGCCCAGTCTCGAGATTGCCGGCCTTCTCATCGTCCTGATGTTCGTCATCCTCGGCTCCGGCGTGTGGATAGGTCTCGCCCTGCTGGGCACGGGCTGGCTGGCGATGGAGCTTTTCACGGGCCGCCCGGTCGGCACGTCGATGGTGACCACGATCTGGGGGACCGCCTCGTCGTGGACATTGACGGCCCTGCCGATGTTCATCTGGATGGGCGAGATCCTGTTCCGCACGCGCCTGTCGCAGGACATGTTCCGCGGCCTCGCCCCGTGGATGCAGGCGCTGCCCGGCCGCCTGCTGCACACCAACGTCATCGGCTGCACGATCTTTGCCGCGATCTCCGGTTCGTCGGCGGCGACCTGCGCCACCATCGGCAAGATGTCGATTCCGGAGCTGCGCCGGCGCGGTTATCCCGAGAGC
The DNA here is from genome assembly GCA_965279525.1 of Tagaea sp. Taxonomy (GTDB): domain Bacteria; phylum Pseudomonadota; class Alphaproteobacteria; order CACIAM-22H2; family CACIAM-22H2; genus Tagaea. Next base: position 1,438,192 of record CBDIIB010000005.1, read on the forward strand.
ATGATCGTGGGCACGCTGGCGGGATCGGGCACGCTCGGCCTGCTGATCCCGCCCTCGCTGATCATGATCGTCTACGGCGTGCAGACCAACGTGTCGATCGCCCAGCTTTTCATCGCCGGGATCGTGCCGGGACTGGCGCTTGCCGGCCTGTTCATGGCCTGGGTCGTCGTCTGGTCGCTGTTCAATGCCGAAAAGATACCGCCGGCCGACCTGCGCATGACGTTTCTCCAGAAGGTCTATGCCGCCCGCTACCTGCTGCCGTCGGTCAGCCTGATCGTGATCGTGCTCGGCTCGATCTATGCCGGCCTCGCGACCGCCACCGAAGCGGCGGCGGTGGGCGTCGCCGGCGCGCTGCTGGTCTCGACGCTCCAGGGCGACATGAACCTGAAGGTCTTCAAGGAAAGCCTGATGGGCGCCACCCGGCTTTCCTGCATGATCGCCTTCATCCTCGCCGGCGCCTCGTTCCTGACGCTGGCGATGGGGTTCACGGGTCTGCCGCGGGCGCTGGCCGAATGGATCGACGCGCTCGATCTGGGGCCGGGGATGCTCATCGTCATCCTGACGGTGTTCTATGCGATCCTCGGCTGCTTTCTCGACGGGATCTCGATGGTCGTGCTGACCATGGCGGTCGTCATGCCGACGATCGAGCGGGCCGGCTTCGACCTGGTCTGGTTCGGCATCTTCATCGTCATCGTCGTCGAAATGGCCCAGATCACCCCGCCGGTCGGCTTCAACCTGTTCGTCCTGCAGGGCATGACCGGACACCAGATCACCTATATCGGCTGGGTCGCCTTCCCGTTCTTCCTGCTGATGTGCCTGATGGTCGCCCTGTTGTTCTTCGTGCCCGATCTGGCGCTCTGGCTGCCCAAAAAGATGATGTGAAGCGCCTGCCGGGCAGCCGCCATGCCGATTCGGCGGATGACGTTCGCGCGTTCCCGCGTTAGAACCGGAGGGTCCTCCGTTTTAGGCGTGCGCAATGGCGCGACTGGGTCGACGACAGGTGCTGGCCGGGTTGGGAAGTGCTGCGGCACTGGCGGGATACCTGCGTCCGGCCGCCGCCCAGGACGCCAATTTCTTCCGGATCGCCTCCGGCCCCACCGAATCGAGCATGTTCCAGGTCGCCTCGCTGATCGGCCAGGCCGTCAGCTCGCCCCCCGGTTCGCGGGACTGCGCGCGCGGCGGCCCCTGCGGCGTGCCCGGGCTGATCGTCGTCAACCAGACGACGGCAGGCTCGCTCGCCAATATCGATCTGGTCGCCAACGGACGCATCGATTCGGCTCTCTGCCAGGCGGATCTCGCCTATTGGGCGTTCCACGGCTCGGGGCCATGGGCACGGCGCGATGCGGTGAAGAACCTGCGCGCGATCGCCAATCTCTATCCCGAGACCCTGCATCTGGTGGTCCGGCGCGCGGCCGGCATTGCCGACGTGAAGGCCCTTCGCGGCAAGGCCGTGGCGCTGGGCGAACGGGAATCGGGCACGGCGATCGCCGCCCGCGCGGTGCTGCAGGCGGCGGGGCTTGGCGAGCGGGACGTGCGCGCGCAGTACGTGACGGCCGCCCAGGCGGTCGAGGCGATGGCGGAGAACAAGCTCGACGCCTTCTTCCTGACCGCCGGCGTGCCTTCGCAGTTCATCGCCGACCTTGCCGAGCAGTTCGAGATCGCGATCCTGCCGCTCAACGCCCATGCCGCGCGCCTTCGCGCCACGCAGCCCTTCCTGACCGAATCGGTCATCCCGGCCGGGAGCTATCGCGGCGTGCCGGTGGTGCTGTCGCTGTCGATCGGCATCGTCTGGATCGTGGGCGAGTCGGCCGACGAGCAGATCGTGCACGGGCTGACGCGCGCCCTCTGGCATCCGAACAACCGGCGCACGCTCGACGCCAATGCCGGGATCGGCCGGTTCCTGCGCCCTGAATCGGCGATCGACGGACTGGGCTTCCAGCTCCATCCCGGTGCGGCACTTTATTATACGGAAAGCGGCCTGCTGCGCTGAAGGCGGCGGTGTCTCAGTCCTCGGCCGCAACGTGCCCTGCGCGCGCGCGCAGGGCTTCGAGCACCATGCGCCAGTGGCCGACGCCCGGCCGGTCGCCACGCGTCTCGGCGATGTCGAGCTGCTGGCCCGCATAAGGCCGCGCCTTGGCGCCGAGGCGATCGGCGATCAGGCTGGCGGCCCGCGCGGCCGCCAGCCAACGCGCATCGCAGCCGAACGTGTCGAATGCCGGGTCCGGTTCCCGGATGGGTGCGCCCCGCCGGTGCAGCTGCACGACCAGATACTCGAAAGGCACAGGCAGACCCGCCTCGGCCGTTCCCGGCAGCAGCAGGCCCGGGCGATCCGCCAGATGCGCCACGAGCGCCTGTCCGGTCCCGCGCGACTCCGCGACGATCTCCAGCCGGTCGATCTGCGACCATGCCAGGGGCGGCAGATCGGCGGCCGCGTCGTGGATGCCATGGCGGTCGAACGCGACATAGGCGGTCAACCCGCGCGTCGTACACCAGACCAGCCCGCCCGCCGACCCCAGGACGAGCGAGGCCAGCAGCATCGGCGTCAGGTTCGCATCGACAGCGACCGACAGTCCGGCAGCCAGAAGTCCGGCGAGCGAAGCAAGGCCGACCGCCAGGCGGGTCGTGCGGCGTAGCGGTCGCACGCGGATGCGCATTCCATCCTCGGGAAGGTCCAGTTCGAGGGCGGACTGTTCGCGGCCGGTTGCCGGTGCTTGCGGCGGGGAAATCATCGAGCCCGATCCGGATCCTCGTATTTCGCGATCGTCCATGGTTCGGCTTCGGCGGCCTTGACCCATTCGATCATGAAGGGATGGGTCCAGACGGCCTCGACATAGGCCTTCGTCGCCGGTGCGATTTCCGGCTCCCACGTCCGCAGGCGCGCCACGACCGGGGCATACATCGCATCGGCAAAGCCGAACCTTGCCCCGAAAAGGAATGGCCCGCCGGCGCCGTAGCGCTTGCGTGTATCGCCCCACAGCGCTTCGAGACGCGCGATGTCGGCAAGGGCATCCGGCGTGCCGCCCTTGCCGGGGAAACGGCGCCGCACATTCATCCACATCGCCTTGCGAAGCTCGCCGAAGCCGGCGTGCATTTCTGCGGAGATCGAGCGTGCGTACGCCCGCGCCGCGGCATCCGCTGGCCAGAAAGCAGCGGGGGAGAGTTCTGCCAGATGCTCGCCGATCGCCAGCGACTCCCACAGGGGTGCGCCATCCACCGTCACATAGGGAACCTTGCCCGTCGGGCTGCGCGCGGCGATCCATGCCTTCCAGTCTGGCGTGTCCATCGGATGGACTTCCTCGCGGAACGGCAGGCCGGTGAGCTTGCAGGCGAGCCAGCCGCGCAAGGACCACGACGAATAGGCCTTGTTGCCGAGATAGATCACGATGTCGGGCATGGCCCGGAGCCTCCACAAATCTTACGCGAAGGCGCAGCTTTCCAGTCTTGCCCGATTGGGGCAAGCTCGATCCGCATTCTCCCGCGCAAAGGATCCGTGCCGACATGCCAGCCCGCCTCCCGTTCCGTCCCAAGAAACTCGCCGCCACGATCCGCCTCACGCCCGTCACCCGCGCCGACTGGCCGCGCTTCCTCAAATCCGCGTCGGCGGCGCATCGGCGCTATGCTGCCCAGACCGGCTTCAAGGCAGGAACCGGCGAGTTCCTGGCCCTGCCCGGGCGCGACGGCGGCATCGAGCGCGTCGTCGTCGGCATGCCGGAGCGCGAGTCGAGCGACGGGGCCGGCAATCTGTTCTGGACATGGGCGGGACTACCGCTGCGCCTGCCCGCAGGCAGCTACCGTCTCGATCCCGAGCCGCAGGACGCCACGCTTGCCACGCGCATCGCGATCGCGTGGGGCTTCGGCAGCTACGCCTTCGACCGCTACAAGGCGGCGGCACGCCTGCCCGCAGAACTCGTCTGGCCGGCAAAGGCCGACCGGACGGCCGCAGAAAGCGCGGTGCGTGCCGACGGTTTCGCACGCGATCTCATCAACACGCCGGCCGAGGACATGGGGCCGGGTGAGCTTGCCAAGGCGGCCCGCGATCTCGCGGCCGAACTTGGCATGCAGGCGAAGGTCATCGTCGGCGAAGCGCTGCTCAAGCAGGACTATAACCTCGTTCATGCGGTCGGCCGGGCCGCCGCGCGCGAGCCGCGCTTGATCGAGCTTGCCTGGGGCAATCCCGCCCATCCGCGCATCGCCATCGTCGGCAAGGGCGTGTGCTTCGATACCGGCGGTCTCGGCATCAAGACCGACGCCGGCATGAAGCTGATGAAGAAGGACATGGGCGGGGCGGCGCATGCGCTTGCGCTGACGCGCATGATCGTCGAGGCGAAGCTCAAGGTTCGCGTCCACACCCTGATCCCGGCGGTCGAGAACAGCGTCTCGGGCAATTCCGTGCGCCCGCTTGACGTGATCCGTTCGAAGGCAGGTCTAACCGTCGAGATCGGCCACACCGACGCCGAGGGCCGCCTGATCCTTGCCGACGCGTTCGCCCGGGCCGGCGAGGAGAAGCCGGAACTGATGATCGATTTCGCCACGTTGACAGGGGCCGCGCGCGTGGCGCTGGGGCCGGACCTGCCGGCCCTGTTCTGCAACGACGACGACCTGGCGCGCGCCCTCCTCACCAAGGGCCTCGCCGAGAACGATCCGATGTGGCTGATGCCGCTCTGGCAGGCCTATCGCGCGCGCTTCGAAAGCAAGGTCGCCGACCTCAACAACGTCTCGGAAGGCGGCTTCGCGGGGGCCACGATCGCCGCCCTGTTCCTGCAGGCGTTCGTACCGGCGGGGGTGAAATGGGCCCATCTCGATCTGATGGCGTGGAGCCCGTCGGCCCGTTCCGGGCGGCCGGAGGGCGCACTGGTGCAGACCGTACGCACGGTCTTCGCGACGTTGCGCGAGCGCTACGGTACGACCTGACGGTGCTTGCCCGGCGTTCAGAGCCGGGCGAGATCCTCGATCGCGTCCAGCACCATGCCTGTCCCGGCGGCGATGAGCAGGACGTCGAGGCCGACACGGACCAGCTTCGCGCCGATCGGCACGTCGAGCCGGGAGCGCAGGTCGGACGGCAGATCGAAAAAGACGACGTCGCCGGGCAGACGTTGCCCCTTGGCCCATTTCTTCGCCTGCCCGGGCGGCTGGCAGCCGTTGTTCTTCTTGGCAAGACCGGGCGGGCACCGGCCGCTCTTCAGCACCGAGCCGAAATATTCGCGTATCAGCGCCTGGTCGGACGCGCCGATGGTGATGCTGACCGACGTGCCTTGGGTACCTGCCCGCCCGGCATTTCCCTTGCCGCGGCCGGGCTGGTCGGCGAAGGCCGACCCGGCAACAAGCAGCGCAAGCGCAAGCATCGCGGCGAATGACTTCGGCATGGTGTCTCCTCGCTCCTCGGAGCGTCAACTGGCCGGAATAGAACGTATCTGCCGCGACTTTGTTCCGGCGGGAACGGTCGCGGCATCGATGCCGGGAATTTGCGTTCGCCTGGGATCAGGCGGGCGTCTGCGTGCCGGTCCGCGCCTCAGCGCGTCAGGCTCCACTCCGAATCCTGCGGGAAGTGGCGGGCGATGAAACGGTAGGTAATGCGCACGAGCTTGTCCATGCGGCCGTCGCGCTCGAGCGCCACGCCTTCCCATGCGACGAGGATCTCGTCCCACAGCATGAAGCGCTGGTGCAGCTCGTCGCGCTTCGAGCGGATGTAGTTGATCGTCTCGCGCAGGCGCTTCAGCGCGTTGAAGACTTCGCCCGTGTTGGCGTCGATCTGCAGGAAGATGCCGGAAATGTCCTCGACCGGCTTCTTCATCAGGATGCGGATGCGGCCGACTTCGTCCTGCACGCCGCGCTCGCGCTTGTAGGCCGCGAACAGCACGTTGAAGCCGCCATAGATCTTCTGGATCTTCTGGAAGCGCTCGCGCAGGGCCTCGATATAGGACGTCTCGCGCGCCAGCTGCTCGATCATCTCGACGATCTGGTTCTTGTTGGCGCGCCCGAGACCGAGCTTCTCGGCCAGAAGCTCGAAGGCTTCCTGGATCTTCTTCTTGGTTTCCGGGTTGTTGGCGAGCCCGTCCAGCTCGGTACCGTCGCCGACCTCGACCGGCTTGCCCGACATCCAGCTGATGATCTGCATGGAGATGCGTGCGTTGGCGCGCGCGATATGGTGCGGTTCGACGCGCCACGAGGCCGTGCCGTCGAGGATCTCGGCCGGGATGCAGTCGCCGGGCAGGATGCGCTTGACGAACTTCATCGACTTCTCGGCGATGTCGAGAAGCTTGGCGTCCTCGCTGTCCTTGGGGATCTGGAACTGGATCTTGACCGCTTCGATCGGCAGGGCGGCCATGATGTCGCCCAGCGGCACGTGCAGGCAGACCGAATCGCCATCCTTGCCGAATCCGAAATACGCCCCCTTCACCTGGAAGACCGCATGGTCGAAGGAAAAGACCTTCGACTTGTCGGCTTTCTTGGGTGGAGGAAGTTCGCTTGGAACTTCCGCTTTTGCTTCGGCCTCAGACATCAGGACTGACGATTTTCTCCGCTATGACGAGGATATAGCCCCCTTTTTGCCTTGGTACAATGCCGCGCCGCCGGTGCCCGTTCAATAGCCGTTGGCCCGGTCGACGCGGTTGAGCAGCGGCTGCCCGGCAATAAAGCGGCGGATATTGTCGACGACCTGCGGGACGGCCGTGCGCGGATCGGTCAGGCTTGCAATATGCGGGGTCAGCGTGACCTGCGGATGGCTCCAGTAGGGGTGTCCGGCAGGGAGCGGCTCGGGCGACGTCACGTCGAGGGTGGCATGCGCCAAATGGCCGCTGTCGAGGGCCGAAAGCAGGTCGCCGTCCACGACATGGCCGCCGCGGGCGATGTTGACGACATACGCACCCTTCGGCAGTGCGGCAAAGGCGCGGGCGTCGAGGACACCCCTTGTGGCGTCGGTCAGCGGCAGCACGCAGATCAGGATGTCGGTGCGCGCCAGGAAAGGCTGCCAGCCCATGGCGCCCGCGAAAGACGCGATCCCCGGGATTGTATGTCCGCCGCGCGACCAGCCGGCGACATCGAATCCGAGGCCGGCGATCGCCCGGGCAATGGCCCCGCCGATCTCGCCGACCCCGGCGATGCCGACGCGCCGGTTGGCGGTCGACGGCGCCTGCATCGGGTGCCAGTCGCCGGCACGCTGGAAGGCGTCGTACTCGACCATCTGCCGGTGGTAGCGCAGCGTGGCCCACAGCGCGTACTCGACCATGCCGGTCGTCAGCGAGGGATCGACGAGCCGCACGAAAGGCAGATGCGTCGGGAACTCCGGATCGCCGAGCAGGTGGTCGATGCCGGCGCCGAGCGACGAGACGAGCTTCAGGTTCGGAAACTGGCGAAGCGTCCCCGGCGGGTACTTCCATACGGCCGCGAACTCGATCGATGCGGGATCGCCCACATCGGGGAATGCGACGAATTCGATGTCGGGTGCCAGTTCGGCGAAGGCGGCCCGCCAGGGTTCGACGCGGTCGGTCGAGGAAATGAACAGCAGCTTCACTGGCGGCGCTCCGGATGATCGACGACGTCGTGGGCGAAGGCGGCGGCCATCAGCGCCTTCGTATAGGGGGCCTCGGGGGCGTCGAAGATGCGGCTGGCCGGGCCATGCTCGACGACCTTGCCGTCCTTCATCACCATGACGTCGTCGGCAAGGGCACGCACGACCTTGAGATCGTGGCTGATGAACAGGTAGGCGAGGCCGTATCTGTCCTGCAGCTCGCGCAGCAGGTCGACGATCTGCGCCTGCACCGACATGTCGAGCGCCGAGGTCGGTTCGTCCAGCACGACGAATTTCGGCTTCAGCACGAGGGCGCGCGCGATGGCGATGCGCTGGCGCTGGCCGCCGGAGAATTCGTGCGGATAGCGGTGGCGGGTCGCCGGATCGATGCGCACTTCCTCCAGCGCCTGCACGACGGCGGCATCGCGCTCGGCGGCGTCGCGCCCGATGCGATGGATGCGCAGGCCTTCCGACACGATCTCGGCCACCGACATGCGCGGACTGAGCGAGCCGTAAGGATCCTGGAAGACGATCTGCATCTGGCGGCGCAGCGGGCGCAGGGCGGCCCCGCCGAGACCCGCGATGTCGCGTCCGTCGAACAGGATGGCGCCCTCGGCTTGCGTCAGGCGCAGCAGGGCGAGGCCCAGCGTCGTCTTGCCGGAGCCGGATTCGCCGACGATGCCCAGCGTGTGGCCGGCCTTCAGCGCCACCGAAACGCCGTCGACCGCCTTGACGTGGCCGGTCGTGCGGCGCAGCAGGCCCGACTTGATCGGGAACCAGACCTTGATGTCGGATCCGGTCAGGATCGTCGCGGCGTTCGCGTCGCGCTTCGCGGGCTTGCCCGTGGGCTCGGCCGCCAGCAGGTGGCGCGTATATTCGTGCTGCGGGTCGGCGAAGATCTCCGCGACCGGTCCAGCCTCGACGATGCGGCCCTTGTTCATGACGCATACGCGGTGGGCGAGCTTGCGCACGATGCCGAGGTCGTGGGTGATGAACAGCATCGCCATGCCGAGCTTGGCCTGGAGCTCCTTCAGCAGTTTCAGGAGCTGGGCCTGGATCGTCACGTCGACGGCCGTCGTCGGCTCGTCGGCGATCAGGATGTCGGGTTCGTTGGCGAGCGCCATGGCGATCATCACGCGCTGGCGCTGTCCGCCGGAAAGCTGGTGCGGGTAGGCGCCGAGGCGCCGCTCGGCCTGCTCGCCAAGGCCGACGAGCTTCAGCAGCTCGACGATGCGCGCGCGCGCGCCATCGCCCGACATGCCCTTATGGATCGCCAGCGCTTCGCCGATCTGCTTCTCGATCGTGTGGAGCGGGTTGAGCGAGGTCATCGGCTCCTGGAAGATCATCGCGATGCGGTTGCCGCGCACGGTGCGCAAGGCGGTTTCGCCCGCGCCGACCAGCTCCTCCCCCTTGAAACGGATCGACGACGGGGCGGGATGGCTTGCCAATGGATAGGGCAGCAACTGAAGGATCGACAGTGCCGTGACCGACTTGCCCGAGCCGGACTCGCCGACAAGCGCCAGCGTCTCGCCGCGGTGGAGGTCGAACGAGATCCGGTCGACGGCCGCGAACCTGCCCTTGCCGGCGAGATCGAAGGCGACGGAGAGGTCGCGCACGCTGAGGATCGGCGGTTCGGTCATTTGTCGAGGTCGATCCGGAAGGTCTTGCGGGGGTCGAAGGCGTCGCGCACCGCCTCGCCGACGAATACCAGCAGCGACAGCATGATGGCGAGCGTGAAGAAGGCGGTAAGACCGAGCCACGGCGCGCTCAGGTTGGATTTACCCTGCGCCAGCAGTTCGCCGAGCGAGGCCGAGCCGACCGGCAGGCCGAAGCCGAGGAAGTCGAGCGAGGTCAGCGCCACCACCGAACCCGACAAGATGAAGGGCATGAAGGTCAGCGTGGCGACCATCGCGTTGGGCAGGACATGGCGGAACATGATGAGCGCGTCGGAAGCACCCAACGCCCGCGCCGCGCGCACATAGTCGAAGTTGCGCGCGCGCAGGAACTCCGCGCGCACGACGCCGACCAGCCCCATCCAGCCGAACAGCAGCAGCAGGCCGAGCAGCCAGCCGAAGGTCGGCTCGACGAACGCGGCGAGAATGATCAGCATGTAGAGCTGCGGCAGCCCGTCCCAGATCTCGATGAAGCGCTGGAAGGCGAGATCGACCCACCCGCCGTAATAGCCCTGGATGGCGCCGGCGATGACGCCGACGATCGAGGAAAGGATCGTCAGCGTCAGGCCGAAAAGCACCGAGATGCGGAAACCGTAGATCAGGCGCGCGACGACGTCGCGCCCCTGGTCGTCGGTTCCCAGCCAGTTTTCGGCCGATGGCGGGGCCGGGGCGGGGACCGGCAGGTCGAGATTGACGGTGCGGTAGGAGAAACGCACCGGCGGCCACAGGATCCAGCCTTTCGCATCGATCAGTGCGGCGACTTCCGGGTCGCGGTAGTCGGCCGCCGTCTCGAATTCGCCGCCGAAAGCCGTCTCCGGATAGGCTTTCGCGAACGGGAAATAGAAGGCGCCGTCGTAGCGCACGAGAACGGGCCGGTCGTTGGCGATCAGCTCGCCGGCCAGCGACAGCCCGAACAGCGCCAGGAAGATCCACAGCGACCACCAGCCGCGCCGGTTGGCGCGGAAATTCGCGAACCGCCGGCGGTTGAGCTCGTCGAGCTTCATTGGCGCCGCTCGAAATCGATGCGCGGATCGACGAACGTGTAGGCGACGTCCGACACGATCTTCATGACGAGGCCGAGCAGCGTGAAGAAATAGAGCGTGGCGAACATCAGCGGGTAGTCGCGGTTGATCGCCGCCTCGAAGCCGAGCAGGCCCAGCCCGTCGAGCGAGAAGATGATCTCGATCAGCAGGGAGCCCGTGAAGAAGATCGATACGAGGGCGGCCGGGAAGCCGGCGATGACGATCAGCATCGCGTTGCGGAAGACGTGCCCGTAGAGCACGCGCCGCTCGGGCAGGCCCTTGGCGCGCGCGGTGATGACGTACTGCTTGCCGATCTCGTCGAGAAACGAGTTCTTGGTGAGCATGGTGAGGCTGGCGAAACCGCCGATGGTCATCGCCAGCACCGGCAGGACCATGTGCCACGCATAGTCCAGCGCCTGGCGCCACCAGGGCATGTCCGCGAACCCTTCCGAAACGAGCCCGCGCAGCGGGAAGATGTCGAAGAACCGTCCGCCCGCGAACAGCACGATCAGCAGCACCGCGAACAGGAAGCTCGGGATCGCGTAGCCCACGATGATGGCGCCGGACGTCCACACGTCGAAGCGCGTGCCGTCGCGCACGGCCTTGCGGATGCCCAGCGGGATCGACACGAGATAGACGATCAGCGTCGTCCACAGGCCCAGCGACAGCGAGACCGGCATCTTCTCGAGAACGAGGTCGACGATCGGCCGGTCCTTGAAGAACGAGCGGCCGAAATCGAATGTCGCGTACTTGCCGAGCATGGTGAGGAAACGCTCGACCGGCGGCCTGTCGAAGCCGAACTCGCGCTCGAGCTCCTTGATGAGCGCCGGGTCGATGCCGCGCGCCCCCCGGTAGCCCTGCTCGCCGGCGCGGGTCTCGCGCACCTGCACTTCCGAGCCGCCGCCGGAAACGCGCAAGGTCGGATCGGTCGACACGCCGCGCAGCTCGGCCAGCACCACGTCGATCGGGCCGCCCGGTGCGGCCTGGATGATCGCGAAATTGACGACCATGATGCCCAGCAGCGTGGGCACGATCAGCAGCAGGCGTCGGAAGAGGTAGCCGATCATGCGTCTGCGTTACCGGCCGCGGCGCGCGCGAAGGGCGGCATCCTTGGCCGGGTCGACCCACCAGGCCGTCCAGTCGTAACCGTTCTTGCTGGCCGTGGCAGGCCAGCCGAACCGGTCCCAGGCGGCCACGCGGTCGACGGCCATGTACCAGTTCGGGATCACCCAATGGCCCCACTGCAGCGTGCGGTCGAGTGCGCGCGTGCGCTGGACAAGGCTCTCGCGGTCGGGAGCCGCGATCAGCAGCTCGACGAGCTCGTCGACGACGGGATCCTTGATGCCGACCGAGTTGCGCGAACCTTTCTGGTCGGCGCGGTCGGAACTCCAGAACTCGCGCTGCTCGTTGCCCGGCGACTCCGACTGGCCCCAGCCGCCGACGATCATGTCGTAGTCGAAATCGTCGGTCCGGCTCTGGTACTGCGCGACGTCGATGCTGCGGATGCGCGCGTCGATGCCCAAGCGCTTGAGGTTCGCCACGAACGGGCCCAGCACGCGCTCGAAGGCGCTCTGGTTCTGGTAGATCAGGATCTCGAAGCCCATCTGCCGTCCGCTTGCGTCGACCAGCTTCTGGTCGGCGATCCGCCAGCCGGCTTCGCGCAGCAGGCGCGTGGCTTCGCGGATGCCGTCGCGGATGTTGCCGGTCCCGTCCGTCTTCGGCGGCTGGTATTCGGTCGTGAAGATCTCCGGCGGCAGCTTGTCCTTGAAGCGCTCGAGGATCGCCTTTTCCTCGCCCTGCGGCAGCCCGCGCGCGGCAAGGTCGGAGTTGTCGAAATAGCTGCGCGTGCGCGTGTAGGAGTCGAAGAACAGGTTCTTGTTCGACCACTCGAAGTCGAACGCGTACCCCAGTGCCTGGCGCACGCGCCGGTCGTCGAAGGGCTTGCGCCGCGCGTTCATGACCAGCGCCTGCATGCCGGCCACGCGCTTTTCCGGGATCTCGATCTTGCGGAACAGCCCGTCGCGGAAGGCCGGCGTGTCATAGCCCTGCGCCCAGATGCGCGCGGTATTCTCCGCGCGCAGGTCGTAGTTGCCGGCAAGGAAGGCTTCCTGCGCGATGGTCGGATCGCGGAACCATTCGTAGCGCAGCACGTCGAAATTATACCGGCCGCGGTTCGTCGCGAGATCGCGCGCCCAGTGATCTGCCACGCGGCGCAGGGCCACGGTGCGGCCCAGCTCGAAGCTCTCGATGCGGTAGGGGCCCGAGCCCAGCGGCGGCTCGGTCAGCGGCCGGTCGAACTCCTTGCCCTCCCACCATTTGCGCGACAGCACGGGAACCTGGCCGACGATCAGCGCCAGCTCGCGGTTCACGCCGCTGCCGAAGACGAAGCGCACCTTGCGCGGCCCCGTCTTCTCCACCTTCGCGACGTCGGCGTAGTAGGCGCGGTAGAACGGCCGGCCCTTGGACTTCAGCGTCTCGAATGTCCAGATGACGTCTTCGGGCTCGATGGCCGATCCGTCGTGGAACCGCGCGCCGGGGCGAAGGGCAAACTCGACCCACGAGCGGTCGGCCGGTGTCTCGACCGTTTCGCAGATCAGGCAGTACATCGTGAAGGGCTCGTCGTCGGAGCCGACCATCAGCGTCTCGATCGTGAGGCCGACAACGCCCGAGGCCACGCCGCGGATGATCCACGGATTGAAGCTGTCGAAGGTGCCCACCGCGTGCTGGCGCACGTCGCCGCCCTTGGGGGCATCTGGATTGACGTGGTCGAAATTCCGGAAGCCGGCGGGATACTTGATGTCGCCGTGCATGGCGATCGCGTGCTTGGGGCCGGTGCCCGGCGCAAGGGTCTGGGCGCCCGCCGGCAGGGCGAACGACAGGGTCAGGGCGGCGGCAAGCAGGGGCAGGCGGACGGTCAAGGCAAAGCTCCCTCGGGGCACGCAGGCGTTCCTTGTATCATGGCGCGAATGCACGGCAAAAAAAGGGCCGAATTGCATTCCCGGGGTATGCCATGCGACTTTCCGGGGCGGAGGAACTGCCCGGAAATGACCCAGAAAGCACATGCGAACTACCCGAGCCTTGCCGGCCGGACCGTCTTCGTCACCGGCGGGGGTGGCGGTATCGGGGCCGCGACCGTCACCGCCTTTGCAGCACAGGGCGCCAAGGTCGGGTTCTGCGACATCCAGCCCGGCCCTTCGAAGGCGCTGGTCGCCGAGATCGCCGCCCGCGGCCAGACCGCCCATTTCGAGGAATGCGACCTTCGCGACATCGAAGCCTTGCGTCGGGCCGTCGCGGCCGTGCGCGCGAAGTTCGGGCCCGTCACGATCCTCGTCAACAACGCGGCCCATGACGACCGGCACGATTTCCTCTCCGTCACGCCCGAATACTGGGACGACCGCATCGCGGTCAACCTGAAGCACGCCTATTTCGCCGCCCAGGCCGCAATCCCCGACATGCGCGCGGCGGGCGGCGGCGCCATCGTCAATTTCGGCTCGGTCTCGTGGATGTCCGGCTCTGCCGATCTCTCGGCCTACGCGACGGCCAAATCGGCCGCGCACGGGCTGACGCGCGTGCTGGCCCGCGAGTTCGGGCCCGACAACATCCGCGTCAACTGCGTGGTGCCGGGCTGGATCATGACCCAGCGCCAGGTCGAGAAGTGGCTGACGCCGGAAGGCGAGAAGCTGATCGAGGAGCGCCAGTGCCTGAAGCGCAAGCTGGTGCCCGACGACATCGCGCGCACGGTGCTGTTCCTGGCCTCCGACGAGGCGGGCGGGATCACCAACCAGTCGCTGATCGTCGATGGCGGCTGGGTCTAGCTAGCCTGCCAGCAGACCCAGTGCCGCCGCGTGCGTGCGCCGGTCGCCGGCAGCGATCACGCGCCCGTCGCTCGAAAGATCGAGCCGCCGGCCGCGCCAGTCGGTCATGATGCCGCCCGCACCTTCGATGACGGGGGCGACCGCCGCATAGTCGTAGACCTGCAGGCTGGCCTCGATGTCGAGATCGGCGAAGCCTGACGCGACGAGGCCGTAGGCGTAGCAGTCGCCGCCGTACATCGGCAGCTTGACCTTCTCGCGCACGCGCTCGAAGGCCGGGAAGTGTTCCTTGAACATCAGCGGCGACGAGCAATAGAGCGTGGCGAGCTTCAGCTCCGCGCACGCGCGCACCTGCACGTCTTTCGTCGTGCCGTCGCGAAGGCGATGCGTCGTGCGCCGGCCCTTCACGCCCACCCAGCGCTCGCCGACCGCCGAGCAGTCGATCACGCCAAGTTCGGGTACGCCGTCGATGGCGAGTGCGACCAGCGTGCCGAACATCGGCCGGCCGGAGATGAACGACTTGGTGCCGTCGATCGGGTCGAGCACCCACACGCGGCCCGACGAAGCGCGCTCGCGCCCGAACTCCTCGCCGATGATGCCGTCTTCGGGGCGCTCGCGCGCGAGCATCTCGCGCATGGCCTGTTCGGCCCCGCGGTCGGCGATCGTCACGGGCGATTCGTCCGCCTTGTCGTCGACGGCGACGGCCGTGCGGAAATACTGGAGTGCGATCTTGCCGGCCGCGTCGGCAAGCCGGCCGGCAAGTTCGACGTCTGCGTCGGTGACCATACTAACTAGCTCGATGCTTACGGTGGTTTGTCATGATTAGCAGTGAACCTTCGAATGTATGCTTCATGCGCTTTCGCAAGCAATGCTTAGATTGTGCTTCCCGCAATACTGAGTCATCGCGATCTAAAATCAACTGGCACCAACTAAAGTTGCGGGAAGGTAATTCGCAACGAGCAACAGGATAGTTAAGGAAACAGCGAGTATAGATAGCCCAACCGCAGACTCAGTTGCAGCGCTCTTGAGCCTGGATGTTCGCAAAATCCGCTGTCCAGTGTCAGATCGAACAGCTGCCGCAACCTCTTCTAACCAACCGCTGAGATTCCCAATCGGTGGCGCAATGAGGTTGGATTTTTGAAATTTGGCGACTGCATCGCCATAAATATTCATTCTATTTAGTGCATGCTGTGCATTAAATGCGCGTTTGCGGATCCGCGGAGCGATTTCGCGGCGTATCAAACTGGCATCAACTTTATACTTAAGCGCGAGCATCGCTATACTTGGTGGTATGACGGATGAATCTAAGTCGACGTCAAGGAGCCACGATACCGCCTCTTCAGGCTTTTCGTTGAGTAGCGCTGAGAGGAACCGTAGTATTTCATCGGTAAGTATAACTTCATCCGAATCGACTGCGGACAATTCAATATCCCGGTAGTAGCGTGCCGACGGGATCTCAGATCCCACCTGAAACCTTTTCGACATTTCTGCACTATCAATTAGTCCGCGCAGAGCAGACCAAAATAGATCAGAAACACCTAACTTTATTTGCCTTGGCTCTTCTGATCTAGCAGTGTTGATGCCTTGGAGCGCTATTGCAATTCCTGCAATGAACGAAATCACCCCAGCAATAAACGTTAAGAACTTTGCCGGAAGCAGCACCGCTTCGGAAAGACCGATACGAGATGCAACAAGTGTGAATAGTGTTTTTTCGGTAGCAGCAACATCTGGGTAGGCAACCAAAGGCCAAGATATCCCCTCAATTCGTGCCGTAATCGATATCGTTCTTACGTCGATTCTTCCAGCAGCCAGAATTAAAAATGAAATCGAGTCATTCGAGTT
Source organism: Tagaea sp. (assembly GCA_965279525.1). Classification (GTDB taxonomy): domain Bacteria; phylum Pseudomonadota; class Alphaproteobacteria; order CACIAM-22H2; family CACIAM-22H2; genus Tagaea. The sequence goes on from CBDIIB010000005.1 coordinate 1,454,048, forward strand.
TAGAAGGTTATGGGCAACTTCGATGCTCTTCTCATCATACTTCAATGAAGCGTCTAACCTTGGAGGATTGGTGCCAACTAGCTCCGCTTTAACAATGCGACCAGTCGAAAATTCTAACTTAACTGGCGCCTCGATTTCATTTTTACGGATTGATGATTTTCCGGTGTTTCTTAGGACAATATTGATTTGCGTCGGATCTTGGACGGGCTGCCCCAGATATCGAATCTCGATGTCAGCAGGCCGCGAAATCGCCGATGCCAAAAGGGACTGAGCTTGACTGATCTCGATAGTGATTTGCCGATTGGCGCTAAACTGATCTGCGACGTAGATATAAGCAGAGAAAATTAAAGTTAAAATTCCAGCCCATGCACCTAACTTCTCAATCGACCGCTTGTCTATCGAGCTCCTGCCGGGTGCTGTTCCATTTTCGTCGGCCATCGATCACCGAGAAATTCTTATAGTTGTAACGTTATACTACAAAGTATTGAATGAAAATAGATATCGCCATTTCAAACCAAACCCGAAGAAATTATTTGATCGCAAAATTATCGACCTAGCGCGTTGGGACGGGCTTGGGCCCCGAATAGTCGTAGAAGCCGCGCTTGGTCTTGCGGCCGAGCCACCCGGCCTCGACATACTTCACCAGCAGCGGGCAGGGGCGGTACTTCGAATCCGAAAGCCCGTCGTACAGCACATGCATGACGGCAAGGCAGGTATCCAGACCAATGAAGTCGGCAAGTTCGAGCGGGCCCATCGGATGGTTGGTGCCTAGCTTCATCGCCGTGTCGATCGATTCGACCGAACCCACGCCTTCGTACAGCGTGTAGACGGCCTCGTTGATCATCGGCAGCAGGATGCGGTTGACGATGAAGGCCGGGAAATCCTCGGCCGTGGCCGACGTCTTGCCGAGCTTGGCGGTCAGTTCCTTGACCTGCTCGTAGGTCTCGTTCGACGTGGCGATGCCGCGGATCAGCTCGACCAGCTGCATGATTGGCACGGGGTTCATGAAGTGCATGCCCATGAACTGCGCGGGCCGGTCGGTGGAAGCACCCAGGCGCGTGATCGAGATCGAAGATGTATTGGAAGCTAGCAGCGCACTCTTCTTCAGGTGCGGGCAGAGCTTCTTGAAGATCTCGCGCTTGACCGCTTCGTTCTCGGTCGCCGCCTCGATGACGAGGTCGGCATCGGAGAAGAGCGAGAAGTCGGTGCCTGTGGCGATATGCGCGAGCGCCGCGTCCTTCGCGGCCTGGGTCATGGCCCCCTTCTTGATCTGGCGGTCCATGTTGCCGCCGATCGTCGCCAGCGCCTTGGGCAGCGCTTCGGGGTTGGCGTCGGCCAGCCGCACGTCGAAGCCGTTCATGGCGCAGACATGGGCGATGCCGTTGCCCATCTGGCCCGCGCCGATCACACCGATCTTCTGGATCATCTTGTTCCCCTGAAAAGTCGAACTATTTGCGCGCCGGCAAGGCGGCCGTCAGCTCGGGCACGAGCTTGAAGAGATCGCCCACCACGCCGTAGTCGGCGATCTGGAAGATGGGCGCTTCCTCGTCCTTGTTGACCGCGACGATGACCTTCGAGCCCGACATGCCGGCCAGATGCTGGATGGCGCCCGAAATGCCGATCGCCACGTAAAGATCCGGTGCAACTACCTTGCCGGTCTGGCCGACCTGGTAGTCGTTGGGCGCGAAGCCGGCATCCACGGCCGCGCGGCTGGCACCCACGGCGGCCCCCAGCTTGTCGGCGAGCGGCTCGAGATACGTCTTGAAGTTCTCGCCCGACGCCATGCCGCGTCCGCCCGAGACGACGATCTTGGCAGCCGTCAGTTCCGGGCGTTCGGACTTCGACAGTTCCTGCTTCACGAACTTCGTGAGGCCGCTTTCGGCGGCGCCCGCAGCCGCCTCGACCGGGGCCGAACCGCCGAGGGATGCGGCCGGGAACGCGGTCACGCGCACCGTGATGATCTTGATCGTGTCCTTGGACTGGACGGTCGCGAGTGCGTTGCCGGCATAGATCGGGCGCACGAAGGTGTCCGAACTCTCGACCGCGATGATGTCGGAGACCTGCATCACGTCGAGCAGGGCGGCCACGCGCGGCATCAGGTTCTTGCCCTGCGTCGTCGCGGCCATCAGCAGGTGCGTGCGGCCGGCGGCGAGCTTGACCAGCAGCGGCGCCATGTTTTCGGGCAGCGAATTGGCGAGCGACGCGTCGTCGGCATGCAGCACCTTGCCGATGCCGGCGATCTTCGCGGCTTGCTCGGCTACGGCGGAAGCACCGGAACCGGCGACGAGCACGTCGACCGGCACGCCGAGTTTCAGGGCCGCGGAAACCGCGTTGAGCGTGGAGGGGCGCAGGGCCGAACCGTCATGCTCGGCGATCACGAGAGCGGACATGTCAGATCACCTTCGCTTCGGTCTGCAGCTTCGTCACCAGCGTTGCGATGTCTGGCAGCTTGACGCCGCCGGCGCGCTTGGGCGGTTCCTCGACCTTGAGCGTGACGAGGCGGGGGGCGACGTCGACGCCGAGCGCATCGGGCGTCACCGTCTCGATCGGTTTCTTCTTCGCCTTCATGATGTTGGGAAGGCTCGCGTAGCGCGGCTCGTTGAGGCGCAGGTCGGTCGTGACGACCGCCGGCAGCTTCGTGGAAATCGTCTCGAGGCCGCCGTCGACCTCGCGCACCACTTCCATTGTGTCGCCGGCGGGCGAGATCTTCGACGCGAACGTGCCCTGCGGCCAGCCCAGCAACGCGGCCAGCATCTGGCCCGTCTGGTTGCAGTCGTCGTCGATCGCCTGCTTGCCGAGGATGACGAGCCCGGGCTGCTCCTTGTCGACCAGCGCCTTCAGGCACTTGGCCACCGCGAGCGGTTGGAGTTCGCCGTCGCTCTGCACGAGGATGCCGCGGTCGGCCCCCATAGCGAGGGCGGTGCGCAGCGTCTCCTGGCACTGGGCAACACCCAGCGAGACCGCGACCACTTCGGTCGCAATGCCCTTTTCCTTCAGGCGGACGGCTTCCTCGATCCCGATCTCGTCGAACGGGTTCATCGACATCTTGACGTTGGCGAGCTCGACGCCCGACTTGTCGGCCTTCACGCGGATCTTGACGTTGTAGTCGACAACCCGCTTGACCGCGACCAGCACTTTCATCTCGGAAATCCGCACCTTTCGAATGACGGCAGAAGGTGCCGGACAATAGGTGCTGGGCCGCTTTGCGTCAACGTGCCGGGCGGCTCAGGTGCGGTTCTTGCCGGGCACCCACAGCACGTCGCCCGCCCCGTCGCCGTTGGCATGGCGCGAGAGCACAAACAGATGGTCCGACAGGCGGTTGATGTAGCGGATCGCGGCGGGGTTGACTGTCTCGGTCGTGGCCAGGCGCACGATCTCGCGCTCGGCACGCCGCGCCACGGTGCGCGCCAGATGCAGGTGGGTGGCGACGGCAGAGCCGCCGGGCAGGATGAAGGAGTCGAGCGGGGCGAGCTTCGCGTTCATCGCGTCGATCTCGCGCTCGAGACGCTCGACTTGCGCCTCGCTGACGCGCAGCGGCGGATATTTGGGATCGGCCACCTCGGGCGTGCACAGGTCCGCCCCAAGGTCGAACAGGTCGTTCTGGATCGCAGCCAGCATCGCATCGATGCCGCCTTGCGCATGCAGGCGCGCGATGCCGATGCAGGCGTTGGCTTCGTCGACCGTGCCGTAGGCCGCCACGCGCGCGTCGAACTTCGGCACGCGCGTGCCGTCGCCAAGCGACGTCTGACCGGTGTCGCCGCCCTTGGTGTAGATGCGCGTGAGCTTAACCATGGGTGTTGCGCAGCCAGGCGTAGAGGGCGAGCAGCGCCAGCGCCAATGCCTGCAGCCCCACGCGCCAGCGCATCATGCGGTTGCCGTGGCGGCGGTTGAAATCGCCGCCCTGCGCCACGCCGCCAAGGCCGGTGAACAGCGAGGCGACCACGCCAAGCACGACGAGGCCGATCACGTAGGGCAGGACCTTGAGGACGATCTCCATCGCCAATTACCTAGTGCGCGCCGGGCGCCGCGTCTAGCGCCGCTTGAAGCGGAAGTCGCCGCGCGCGTCCTCGAGCTCGCCCAGCAGGGCAAGCAGGGCCTTGAATTTGGGGCCGATCGCGGCACCGGCCTTTGCCGCACCCCGCCAGACGATCTCGAACGGGCCGGGCACGTCGCGCAGCAGCACGTCCCACAGTGCATCGAGATTGGACGAGAAATAAGCAGGGAACGCGAGGTCGGCAGCGAGCTTCGCGTAGACCTTCTCCATGCTGTCGTGGGTCTCGTCGAGCCGGGCGCGCTTCATCGCGGAACCTCGCGGAATGTGGCGTAGTGATCGACCGTGACATAGACAAGCCGGTCGCTGGAGAAGACGAGACGCCTGGCATTGCGCCGCCCGCAGTCGAAATCGAGATCAGCCTCGGTCCAGCGCCGGCCGGGCGCTGCCGGCAGGCGACCTTCGCGGTTGGAGAAGCGGTCGCCGCCGATGGCGCGGCCGTCCGCGACGCGGCACAGATCGTCGCCCGGCCGCCAGCCCAGCTTCGCGGCCGCGTTCTTGTCGATGTAGCGGGTGGCCGGAAGGCGGCCGGTCTCGCGCACGCTGCGAACCGTCTCGACGAAGCCGTCCACGTCGGAAAGCCGCATCTCGCGCGCGAAACGCCGCCAGTCGGCCTCGCCGGCCGATGCCGGCAGCGCCAACGCGACAAGTGCGGCGACGAGGACGGCGAGAAAGCGGCGCATCTCAGTTCCGCTTCTCCAAGAGGCCGCGCACGATCACCTGCGCCTGGATCTCGGCCGCCCCTTCGAAGATGTTGAGGATGCGCGCGTCGGCGAGCAGGCGCGAGGCGGCGTATTCCTCGGCATAGCCGTTGCCGCCGTGGATCTGCACGCAGTCGTCGGCGGCGGTCCAGGCCGCGCGCGCGGCGACGAGCTTGGCCATCCCGGCTTCCACGTCGCAGCGCTTGCCTTCGTCCTTGGCGCGCGCGGCGGCCCGGGTCAGCACGCGCGCGATCGTCGTCTCGACCGCCATCATCGCGATCTTGGCATGCACGCGCGGGAAGGCGACGATGGCCTTGCCGAACTGCTTGCGCTGGCGCGCGTAAGATAACGCTTCGAGCGTGGCGGCTTCCGCCACGCCCACGGCGCGCGCGGCCGTCTGGATGCGCGCGGATTCGAACGTCGCCATCAGCTGGCGGAAGCCTTCGCCCTCGGTCCCGCCGAGCAGGCCGTCTGCCGGTACGGCGAATCCGTCGAAGGCAAGCTCGTATTCCTTCATGCCGCGATAGCCGAGCGTGCGGATCTCGCTGCCCGTCAGGCCCGCGACGGGGAAGGGATCGGTATCGGTGCCACGGGGCTTGGGTGCCAGGAACATCGAAAGCCCGCGATGGTCCTTCGATGCCGGATCAGTGCGTGCCAGCACGGTCATCAGGTCGGCGCGTGCGGCATGCGTGATCCAGGTCTTGGCACCCGTGATGCGCCACACGGCCCCGTCGCGCACCGCGCGCGTGCGAATCGAGCCGAGATCGGAACCGGTATCCGGCTCGGTGAACACGGCCGTGGGCAGGCACGAGCCGTCGGCGATCTTCGGCAGCCAGTGCGCGCGCTGCGAATCCGTGCCGCCCAGCCGCACCAGTTCGCTGGCGATCTCCGAGCGCGTGGCAAGCGAACCGGTGGCGAGGTGGGCGCGCGACAGCTCCTCGCTCGTCGTGCACATCGCGATCTTGCCCAGCCCCGATCCGCCGTACTCTTCGGGCACGCACAGGCCGAACACGCCCAGCTCCGCCAATCCTTCGACGACCGACAGCGGGATGATCGCGTCGTCGCGGTGCCAGGCTTGGGCAAACGGATCGATCTTCGCCGCGGCGAAGCGCCGCAGCTGGCTGCGCATCTCGGCCAGTGTTTCGTCCGCTTCGTCGGCATCCGGTGCGATCGAACCGTCGAGAAGGGCGACAAGTGCCGCGCGCGCCGCGGCAAGATCGTCGCCGGCCAGGAACGAGGCGACCGCCGGGTCGGCGGCAAGTGCAGCCGCCTCGGCGGCGAGGCCCATTTCGGCGGGGCGCAGCGTCTCGTTCTGCGCCAGCGGCAGGCCGAAGGCGAGGCGGGCGAGATATTCGCCGAATCCCAGCCGAAGGATCGCAGGCACGCGCGCGTCGCTGCGGCCCTGGCCGGCAAGCGTGTCGGCCCACCGCGCCAGGCCGTCGAGGGCGGCCACGCTCGCGGCAAGCCACGCGAAGCCGTGTGCCGCACTCTGGTGGGTTTCCAGTATTGCCGGATCGACCCGGCCGTCGCGCACGAGCAGGTGCACGAACCGCGCGCGGGCGGCGGATTCGTAGCGGCGGGCGGCGGCAAGCGCCTCTTCGGTGCGGCGATCCATGCGCGCATGCTATAGAGCGTTTTCGCGTTCCACCACAAGCGGACCCGCCATGTCGTTTCTCGACCGAATCGCCGAGTGCAATGCCCACGATCCCGCCGCCTACCGCCCGCTGACCTGTGCGGGTCACGCGATCGGCGCTGTCCGGCATCGGCTGGCCGAGCGACTGCGCGACTTCCCGAACGTCTTCGCGGTCTCGCAAAGTGCCGTCCATCTGTCGGATGCGTTCAAGGATGCCGACCAGCGCAGCCAGGCGGTCGAGCGCGTGGTGCGCGTGCTGGAAGCCGACGGCATCGTGCGCGGCCGGCGCGACGAGGCCTATCCGGTGCTGGTCAATTGGGGCGAGGCGCCGCTGCTGCGAATCGAGCGCGCGGCGGCCCCGCATTTCGGGATCCGTTCGTATGGCGTGCACATGACGGGATATGTGCGCACGCAAGACGGCCCGCTGATCTGGGTGGCGCGGCGTGCCAGGAACAAGCCCACATATCCCGGCATGCTCGACAACACGGTCGCCGGGGGGCAGCCCGTCGGTCTCGGGCTCCACGACAACATGGTCAAGGAGTGTTGGGAGGAAGCCGGCATCCCCGAGGAACTCGCGCGCAAGGCGGTGTGCACGGGTGCCATCACCTACCGGATGGATGCCGAGGACGGCCTGAAGCCCGATGTGCAGTTCTGCTTCGATCTGGAACTGCCCGCCGATTTCGTGCCGCGCAACACCGACGGCGAGATCGACGAGTTCTTCGCGTGGCCGTGGCGCAAGGCCGCCGAGGTCGTTTCCGAGACGCGCGAATTCAAGTTCAACTGCAATCTCGTGCTGATCGATTTCTTCGTGCGCCACGGGCTGGTCGATCCGGGTCGTGCCGACTATCTCGACATTGTCGCCGGTCTGCGTCGCTGATAGCTTTCCGGCAATCCTGGAGGAACGCATGCCCGTCGCCGACATGAGCCTGACCGAGGCGGAGATCGCCGCGTTCCATCGCGACGGCTACGTGCTGCGCCGCGCGCTGTTCGCGCCCGAAGAGATCGCGATGCTCTCCGACGCGATCGTCAACGATCCGGCGATCGCGAAGAACACCTATGTGCGGCCCGACAGCAAGGGGGCATCGACCGAGCTCGCGTTGTGGAACCATCCCGGCGACGACGTGTTCGGCGCCGTCGCGCGCTCGGCGCGAATCGTCGATTCGATGGAGAAGCTTCTCGGCGGCGAGGTCTATCACTGGCATTCGAAGCTGACGATGAAGCGTCCGAAAGTCGGCGGTGCGTGGGATTGGCACCAGGATTACGGCTACTGGTACAAGAACAACTGCCTGTTCCCGCTGATGGCGAGCGTGTTCATCTCGGTCGATCCGTCGACACGCGAGAACGGCTGCCTCGAGGTGCTGAAGGGTTCGCACCATCTGGGGCGGCTCGAGCATGGCGTCGTCGGCGGGCAGGTGGGTGCCGACATGGAGCGCGTCGAGGCGGCGCTGAAGGTGCTCGAGCACGTTTACGTCGAGCAGGCGCCGGGCGACGCGCTGTTCTTCCATTCCAACACGCTGCACACGTCGGGGCAGAACAGGTCGGACAAGTCGCGCAACGTTCTGCTGTGCTGCTACAACGCGGCGCGCAACAGCCCGTTCCGCGAGACCTCGCACCCGTCGTATCGCAAACTCCACAAGCTGCCCGACGGCGCCGTCCTCGCGTCGGCCGCGCGCACGACGGTCGGGCAGGATTTCTACCGGCCGGCCCCGCGCGTGCCGGCACCGGCCAAGGGCTGAGACGATAGCCGCGCAAGCGGGATCGGGACGCGGGCTTCCTGCGATGCCGCCGGGTCGGGCGCAGGCGGCCCGTGGATCAGCCATGCGAGTCCGTCGACGAGCACACGCAGCGTGACCGCCAGAGTTCCGATGCCGAACGGCAGGGCGAAATAGATCGCGATGGCGACAAGGAAATTGGACATTGGCGAGCCTTTCGGCAGGCAGAATAGTAAAATTTACAATTAATTTTAATCAAACTCAATTTTATATCGTAAACCCAAGATCGATAACGATTTTCCGGGGATCTTCGCCTGCTGCCCGTAGGTCGGCGAGGCGGGTCGAACCAAGGCGCTTGGCCAGCCGCTTGCCGTCGGCGTCGAGCAGCAACCGATGGTGCTGATAGGCCGGCACGTCGAGGCCCAGCAGGGCCTGTAGCAGGCGATGCAGGTGGGTGGCGACGAACAGGTCGGTGCCGCGCGTGACGAGGTCGATGCCCTGTACATGGTCGTCGTGCACGACGGCCAGATGATAGCTCGCCGGGAATTCCTTGCGCGCGAGCACGGCATCGCCGAGTGCTTCGGGCGTGGCGCGCTGCGTGCCTGCATCGCGGTCGTGCCAGTCGAGCGGCCCGGTCTGCGAAACAGCCTTCGCGACATCGAGGCGCAGCGCATAGGCGGCCCCCGATGCCACGCGCGTGGCGACATCGTCGGCACTGCGGTGCCGGCAGGTGCCCGGATAGATCGCGCCATCGCCGTGCGGGGCGCCGCCGGCCGCCTCGATCTCGCGCGCGATGTCGGCGCGCGTGCAGAAGCATTTGTAGAGAAGCCCCTTGGCCTCGAGTTTGGCTAGTGCTGCGGCATACTCGGCCATGTGGTCGGACTGGCGGCGCACCGGGCGCTCCCAGTCGAGCCCGAGCCAGGCGAGATCCTCGAGGATGCCGGCCTCGAACTCCGGCCGGCAGCGCGTGCGGTCGGTATCCTCGATCCGCAGCAGGAAACGCCCGCCGGCGTCGCGCGCGGCCTGCCGCGCGAACAGCGCCGAGAAGGCGTGGCCGCGATGCAGCCGTCCGGTGGGCGAGGGGGCGAATCGCGTGACGGTCATTGCGTTCTCGACAGTAGCATGGCCGCACTGGTACCAAATCGCGCATGGCGTTTTTCGAACTCGACGGGCCGCGACTGGCCCCGCAGGCCGGCGGCAAGGCGAAAAGCCTTGTCGTGTTGCTGCATGGGCTGGGAGCGGACGGCAACGATCTCATCTCGCTGGCACCCTTGTGGGCGCGCGTGCTGCCGAACACGGCATTCGTCTCACCGCATGCACCCTTCCCGTGCGACATGGCGCCCTATGGCCGGCAATGGTTCAGCCTTCTCGACCGCACGCCCGCACGCGTGCTGGCGGGCGTCCAGGCGGCAGCCCCCATCCTCGATTCGTTCCTCGATGCCGAACTGGCGCGTCACGACCTGCCGCCCGAACGCATGGCGCTGGTGGGATTCAGCCAGGGCACGATGATGTCGCTGTTCGTCGCCCCGCGCCGCGCGGTCGCGATCGCCGGCGTGGTCGGATTCTCGGGCGCCCTCGTCGGCGCCGAACTGATGGCGACCGAAGCGCGTTCGCGTCCGCCCGTCCTGCTCGTGCATGGCGACGCCGATCCGGTCGTGCCGTTCGAGCGCATGGCGCAGGCGGCCTCGGCGCTCGACGCCGCGGGCATCGCGGTCGAGACGCTGGCCTGCCCCGATCTCCCGCATTCGATCGACGAGGCGGGCCTGCAGGCGGGTGCCGAATTCCTGGTCGAGCGGCTGGGCACCACGCTCGCCGCGTGAGCGCCGACGTCATCGCGCTGCAACATGCTGGATATTGTGTTCCGTCGCCGGATCGCCTATCAATTGATTGATAGTTTTGCGTCGAATCTCGTGCCGTGGCTCGCCCGGACCTGAACGACAAGGGCGGCTGCCGCACCGGAAACGGAGGCGGAGGGGTCGCGCGTGAGTCTGCAATCGTTTCATCCGCTGAGCGAGCCGCTCGATCCGGCGCATGTGCCGTTCGTTCCCGTGAACGGCCATTCGGTCAATGCCGAAGCCTGCCCCGCCCTCGTCCTCAACGCCGATTTCCGCCCGCTCTCGTATTTCCCGCTGTCGGTCTGGTCGTGGCAGGACGCGATCAAGGCGGTCTACCAGGACCGCGTCAACGTCGTGCACGAGTACGACCGCATCGTGCGCTCGCCTTCCCAGGCGTTCCGGCTGCCGTCGGTCATCTCGCTGAAAGAGTACGTGCCCGCCGCGCGCCGCCCGGCCTTCACGCGCTTCAACGTGTTCCTGCGCGACCGCTTCGAGTGCCAATATTGCGGTGACGGGTTCCCTGCCCCCGAGCTCACCTTCGACCACGTGATCCCGCGCTCGCGTGGCGGCCGCACGACATGGACGAACGTCGTGACGGCCTGTTCGTGCTGCAATCTGGTCAAGGGCAGCCGGCTGCCGAACGAGGCGAAGATGTTCCCGCGCAACAAGGCGGTGCAGCCGACCTCGACCGAGCTGCAGGAAAACGGCCGCGCCTTCCCGCCCAACTACCTGCACGAGAGCTGGCGCGACTTCCTCTACTGGGACACGGAACTGGATCCGATCTAGCGCTTCACCGGGCCGAAGCGCAGCGTCAGGTTTCCGCCGAGCCAGGTCGACGCGAGTGCACGGCCGCGCACGCGGTCGACCGTGGCGGCGAGTTTCTCGTCTTCGTGGCGGGCGAGATAGATCTCGGCCCACGCGTAGGCGGACGGCGACACGAGTTCCGAACCCACGCCCTCTTGGGCAACGCCCGCGCGCTTCGCGATCGGCTCGGGATCCTCGAGACCGTCGCGCGTGAAGGCGGCGAGCCTTGCCAGCGCATCGCCGGCCTGTTCCGAAAGCTCGATGCCGTTGGCCGCGGCAAGCGCGTCGGCCAGCACCAGCGGCTCCAGCGCGAAGCGGTGATAGTGGAGAGCCTTCGAGCGGCGCGCCAGTTCGCGCGGCAGCGAACCGTCGGCGGCGACGGCGGACAGCGCACCCTTGGTGGCGGCGATGCCCCAGTCGAACAGGGCCGCGTCGTCCGTCGCGATCGCGGCGGCAAGTACGGCGAGGGCGGCCCAGTTCAGGTGGTTGTTCTGCTCGGCGAAGGGCTTTCGCGCATAGTCGGGAACCGTCGCCCAGGCGAGGTCGCGCAGCCAGCCCTCGATGCGGGCGCGCGTGTCGGCTTCGATTTCGGGCGCGTCGGCCAGCAGCGCGTAGTTAAGCGCTAGCGTGGCGAGCGTCCATTTGCGCTCGAAAGCCCCCTGCATCGTGGCCCGGCCCAGCAGGGCGCCTTCGCCGGCCCACCGGTCGAGCCAGCCGGCCATGCACGCGGCGACCGCCGGGTTGCGCGGGCTGGCACCAAGATAGCGGTCGCCCATGCGCGCTATGCCACTGGCAAGTGCGGCCAGCGGCGCCGCGGCGCGGTTGCGCGCGGCGAGCGCTTCGGGATCGACGATCGAAAAGCTCGGATCGTCGCGCCGGTAGAACGTCTCGACCGTCACGTCGCGCAACGGGGCCGGCGGTTCGGCGCACACGAAGGTTCCCGCGATCCGGCCGCCGACGGCTTCGCGGCGCGAGTCGATCACCGGCAGTCGCGTGAAGGGCGGCTCGATGCCCGCCGCGGGTGCGCCATCGAGCGCCACCTTGCATCTGCGCGGGCCGCGCATGCCTTCGGCGCGCAGGCGGCCATCTTCGACCCGGCCCTCGTAGAGGACGGACTTGACGGTGTCGGCGCGATAGCTGCCCTCGATGCGCACGCCGCCGTCGGGGTCGACGCTGCCGGAGAGAGCTTCCGAGCCGTCCTCGTCCGGAATGCCGCGCTGGAGGGTGAAGCGCCCGTCGCGCACGACGACCGCGATGGTCTGCCGGAAGCCGGGTCCCGAACCGATGCCGGCACATTCGACGGTGCCGCGATAGGCCCCGTCGCCGGACGACGCGGCCTGCGCGCCCGTGGCGGCAAGCGACATCAGCATGGCAATGGCGGCGGGTGCCCGGATCATGGCGGCCAAGTTAGCCGGCCGGGCGCCACCGGTCTATGCCTCGAGCGCGACCAGCTTTGCCTGTGCGGCCGCGATGTGTTCGAGAAGTTCCTCGCGCGTCACGCCGTCGCGGGCCATCACGGCCCGGGTGAGGGGATCGTCGAGAAGTTCGCCGAGGTGGGGTTCCTCGTCGAGACGCAGTTTTCTGTTCGGTTCCGGCTTCGACATGCCCGCGTTATCGCCGCCAAGCGTGGCGAAATCGGGGCGGTTCCGGGAATTTATTGTCTCAGTACGATGCTCAGATCCGCGACGAGAGCCAGATCGCCAGCCGCGAGCCGGCCTTGATGGCGCCGGAGAGCACCTCGTAGCCCGGTGCGCCGAGCGCGTCATGCGAAAGGGCCTCGTCGCGATGCTCGACTTCCTCGCGGCGGAACTCCTCGAGCGTGGCCTTGAGGGCGGCTTCGGTCTCGGGCAGCGCATCGATCTGCTCGCGATAATGCTCGTCGATCACTTCCTCGACCGCGACCGTGCAGGCCATCGCGGCCTTGGGGCCCAGCAGGGCGGTCGCCGCCCCCAGCGCGAAGCCGGCAGCGTGCCAGAAAGGCTGCAGCAGCGTGGGGCGCGCGTGGCGCTCGGGCAGCAGCTTCTCGAATGTGTCGAGATGGCGGCGTTCCTGCTGGACCATGTGCGCGATGGCGGCACCGGCAGCGCTGTCGCGGCCGAGCACGGCAAGCTGGCCTTCGTAGATGCGCACGGCGCCGTACTCGCCGGCATGGTCGACGCGCAGCACGCGGTCGACCAGCTTGTCGCCGGCCGGCTCGCCGGGCAGTCCCATCGTGCGGGCGTGGTCCATCTTCAATCTCCGTCGCGTGCGCGGGCGGCGCCCAGGGCTGCGAGTGCCGCAAGACCAAGGGCCGCGAAGAAATTGTAGCCTGCCATCGACAGGCCGAACAGCGTCCAGGCCGGCTCGTCGCAGCGCACGACGGGTGCGCTGAGCAGGCGCGCGCGCAGTTCCTCGAGGCTAGCCGATGCAGGCCTTGTCCCGCCGCATTCGGATGTCCCTTCCCACCATTTGGACTCGACCCCGACATGGAAGGCGGCGATGCCGGCATCGACGACGAGGCACGCGGCTGCCAGCGCCAGCAGGGCCGCGGCGAGGCGCCGGTTGGAGCCGGCGACGAGTGCTGCGACGAGGGCGAGCGGGATCGCTGCCCAGTAGGGATAGCGCTGCCAGTAGCACAGCACGCATGGTGCGAGCCCGCCCAGATGCTGGAAGGCGAGAGCGGTGCCGAGCACGGCGGCACTGCCGAGGGCGACGGCGGCGGCAAGCGTGCGGGCGGGCAGGTCGGGGACGATCATGCCTCCGGAACATAGGCCGGATGCGCCCCGCCGCCCAAGCCCGTCGGCAGTTGACCCGGGCGATTTGGCCCCTATGATCCGCGCCGACCGTCCGGCCCGGTGCCCCAGTGGCGAAACGGTAGACGCGGCAGACTCAAAATCTGTTGCCCGCAAGGGCATGTTGGTTCAAGTCCGACCTGGGGCACCACCGGCTACCGCCGCCCTTCGAGTGTGGCGGCAGACGGCAATGCGGAATAATCTCGACGGCAAGATCAATCGCCCCGGTGCGAATTCGTTGAACGGTCCGTCGATCCAGATTCCGGAGCTTCCGGCCGCGGCCGTCCATCCGGACTTCCGCGTCTTCTACGACTATTGGCGCAAGGCAGCGCCGCCGGCTTCACTGCCCGGCCGCCAGCACATCGACCCGCTGGTCGACATCCCGCAGATCATCGCCAGCGTCGTGCTCTACGACGTGGTTCCCGACGAAGCGGGACCGCGCTTCCGCATCCGCGTGGCGGGCGAGATGCTGGTCGACATCATGGGCTCGGCCCCCGCCGGCCGCTTCATCGACGAGTTCGTGCTGCCTGCGCGCCGCGCCCAGGTCAACGCGGCGCTGGCCGAGGTCGCGCGCGAGCGCATCGCGCATTACTGGGAAAACCAGATGTGGACCGCCGGGCGCCAGTACATCCGCATGCAGCGGCTGGCGCTGCCGCTGGCGCGCGACGGGTGCAATGTCGACATGGTCTTTTCGTGCCACGTGCGCGTCGAGGCGACCGCCGACGAGGCCGACGCGGCGCGTGCACTCGCCGGACTTGGCGGCTAAAGTCCGTCGGAATTTTCCAGCAGGACGGACAGATGAAAAATCGCAACTACCGCATCGCGGTGATTCCCGGCGACGGGATCGGCAAGGAAGTCGTGCCCGAAGGCGTGCGGGCACTGCGCGCGGCTTCCGCGAAATTCGGCTTCGACCTGAAGCTCGACGATTTCGGTTTCGCGAGCTGCGACTATTGGGCCAAGCACGGCAAGATGATGCCGGACGACTGGAAGGCGCAGATCGGTGGCCATGATGCGCTGTTCTTCGGCGCCGTGGGCTGGCCCGACATCGTGCCCGACCACGTTTCGCTGTGGGGATCGCTGCTGCAGTTCCGCCGCGAGTTCGACCAGTACGTGAACCTGCGCCCGGTGCGCCTGATGCCCGGCGTGCCGTGCCCGCTGGCCGGCCGCAAGCCCGGCGACATCGACATGTACGTGGTGCGCGAGAACACCGAGGGCGAGTACACGTCGCTGGGCGGCACGATCTTCCCGGGCACCGAGCGCGAGATGGTCGTCCAGGAAACCGTGTTCACGCGCATCGGCGTCGACCGCATCCTGCGCTACGCGTTCGAACTGGCGAAGAAGCGCAAGCGCAAGAAACTCACGTCCGCCACCAAGTCGAACGGCATCTCGATCTCGATGCCGTACTGGGACAGCCGCGTGAAGGAGATGTCGAAGGCGTATCCCGAAATCGCCGTCGACCAGTACCATATCGACATCCTGACCGCGCACTTCGTGCTCAATCCCGACCGCTTCGACGTGGTCGTGGCGTCGAACCTGTTCGGCGACATCCTCTCCGATCTCGGGCCCGCCTGCACCGGCACGATCGGCATCGCCCCCTCGGCCAACATCAACCCGGAGCGCAAGTTCCCCTCGCTGTTCGAGCCGGTGCATGGTTCCGCCCCCGACATCGCGGGCAAGGGCATCGCCAATCCGGTCGGCCAGATCTGGACGGCCGCGATGATGCTCGAGCATCTGGGTGAGAGCGAAGCGGCACAGGCCATCGAGAAGGCGGTCGAGAAATCGCTATCCGATCCCGCCACGCGCACGCGCGACCTTGGCGGAAAACTTGGGACGGAAGAGTGCGGCAAGGCGGTCGCCGCGTTGATCGGGAGCGCATGATGGCGGGCGAAGCGAAGAAGGGCCGCAAGGTCATCATCACCTGTGCGGTCACGGGGGCCATCCACACGCCATCGATGTCGCCCTATCTGCCGGTGACGCCGCAGGAGATCGCGGAGGCGGCACTGGGCGCGGTCGAGGCGGGGGCGGCGATCGTCCATCTGCACGCGCGCGATCCCAAGACCGGCAAGCCCGACCAGTCGCCCGAGGCGTTCGCCCCCTTCCTCAAGGTCATCAAGCAGTCGTCGAACTGCGTGGTGAACCTGACGACCGGCGGCTCGCCGACGATGCTGGTGGAAGAGCGGCTGAAGCCGGCGGCCACGTTCAGGCCGGAAGTCGCCTCGCTCAACATGGGCACGATGAACTTCGCACTGTTTCCCATGCTGGAGCGCTTCAAGGACCTGAAGCACGACTGGGAGCGCCCCTATCTGGAAGGCTCGCGCACCGGCTTCTTCAAGAACACGTTCGCGGACATCGAGCTCATCCTGCGCACCTGCGCGGACAACGGCACGCGCTTCGAGATCGAGTGCTACGACATCGGGCATCTCTACACGCTGGCGCACTTCGTCGAGAAGGGCCTGGTGAAGCCGCCGTTCTTCGTGCAGTCGGTGTTCGGCATCCTGGGCGGCATCGGCACGCATCCCGAGGACGTGCTGCACATGAAGCGCACCGCCGACCGGCTGTTCGGCGATGCCTATCGCTGGTCTGTGCTGGGGGCCGGGCGCCACCAGTTGGCAATCGCCGCACAGGCCGCCGCGATGGGCGGCAACGTGCGCGTCGGCCTCGAGGACTCGCTGTGGATCGGCCCGGGCCAGCTTGCGAAAACCAACGCCGAGCAGGTGACGCGCGTGCGCGGAATCATCGAGGGGCTGGGCCTGTCGGTCGCGACGCCCGACGAGGCCCGCGAGATCCTCGCCCTCAAGGGCGGCGACAAGGTGGGGTTCTGACGATGGCCGAGTTCCGCCCGTCCGCGCGCGTGGCGTGCGTGCAGTACGGCCAGGGTGCCATCGACAGCTACGAGGCGTTCGAGGAGAAGCTCGGCTATTTCGTGCGCGTGGCGGCAAGCTACCGCGCCGATTTCGTCGTGTTCCCCGAGATGTTCACGCTGCAGCTTTTGACCGTGAAGCATCGCGGCGTGCCGCCCGCACAGGTCGTCGCGGGCCTCGACGCCTACACCGCGCGTTTCAAGACGAGCCTTGCCACGCTTGCCAAGCGCCACAAGATCCATATCTGCGGCGGCTCGCACTTCCTGCGCGACGAGAAGGGCGTGCCCCGCAACGTGTCGTTCCTCGCGATGCCCGACGGCAATCTCCACGCACAAGCCAAGATCCACGCCACGCCGAGCGAGCGCGAGACCTGGGGCATCGTCGGCGGCGACACGGCGATGCCGGTGATGACCGCGTTCGGCCCGGTCGCCGTCACGGTCTGCTACGACGTCGAGTTCCCCGAGCTGCAGCGCCATCTGGTCGACGAGGGCGCACGGCTGATCCTCGTGCCGTTCTGCACCGACGATCGTCGCGGCTACATGCGCGTGCGCCACTGTGCGCAGGCGCGCGCGGTCGAGAACCAGTGCTATCTGGCGCTGGCCGGCAACGTGGGCAATCTCCCGTTCGTCGAGAACATGGACATCCAGTACGCCGAGAGCTGCCTGGTGGCACCGTGCGACGTGCCCTTCGCGCGCGACGGGCTGGTCGAGATCGCCCCGGCGGGAATCGAGACGGTGATCTTCGCCGATCTCGATCTCGCAGCTCTCGACGCCGCGCGCGCCGGCGGCACCGTGCGCAACCTCGCCGACCGGCGCGCCGATCTGTATGGCAGCGGCTGGAAGCAACAATAGGTTACGACCGGTTACCGTAACATATTTATCCCGTTGAAGTTGCACACTTGTAACCGGACGAGTACTTCGTGCAACGCATGTTTTGCGGCACTACTTTCCGAACATATTCACTTGTCAAAGAGCACGGCGGACCTTCGGAGATATTGAAGGAACCCGTTCCGGTTGTCAAGAAAATAGGCCCACATACCCTCTCCCTCACCCCTCCCTCTCCCGCAAGCGGGGAGAGGGGGACGTTCTTGTCCCCTCTCCCCTCCGGGGAGAGGGCTAGGGTGAGGGGAAGTTGCAGGATCTCGGTACATCCTTTAATTGTCCCACATGCCACGATGCTCCGCGAATTCGCGCGACGGATGCGCCGGGAACCGACGCTGGCGGCAGCGCCAGTTGTGGTGGATGCTGCGCGACCGGCGACTCGCCGGTTTCAAGTTCCGCCGCCAGGTCCCGGTCGGCCCCTATGTCCTCGACTTCCTGTGCAAGGACGCCAAGCAAATTGCTCTCGCGATCGAGGCGGATGGCGACCAGCATGCGGACTCATCCGCCGATGTGGCGCGTACGGCGTGGCTGACCGCGAACGGCTACCGCGTGCTGCGCTTCTGGAACGGCGAGATCCTGTCGAATCCGGAAGGAGTGTACGAAGCGATACTGGCGGCGCTCAGAGGCGAGTGTTACGAGGTATCAATCACCCTCACCCTAGCCCTCTCCCGCAAGCGGGAGAGGGGACAAGACCGGTGCATTCCCCTCTCCCCTTGCGGGAGAGGGCTAGGGTGAGGGGTGTGTCGCCAGCTTCGTCGGCTTCAGCCGGTCGCGCTGTCTTGCTGTCTCCGCGTCTTCCGGCGGGGCGGGGAGGCGGCGTTTGGCTTCGTGGATGATCTGTTCGGCGACGAGGTCGACGAGTTCGTCGCCTGTCTTCACGAGCGCGGCGGCCAGTTCGGACCCGAGCAGTGCCCGCACGGTGCGTTCGACATCCTCGGGCACCCGGCCGACGATGCGCTTGCCGTCGAGGTCGTGCAGCTTCACGCGGTGGACGAAGATGTGCAGGTTGCGCAGTGCGCGCAGCAAGGGCGCGTCGAGCCTGGCGATGCGCGCGTTGTAATCGCCACGATGGAAGGCGTAGCACTCGCTTCCTGCGATCGCGATGGCGCACGTGGCGCGCGGGGCGCGTTCCACCAGTGCGGTCTCGCCGAACAGGCGGCCCTCGACCAGCTCGTCGAGCACGATCTCGCGCGGCTCCCTTGCGTGGAACAGCTTCACCTTGCCGGTCTTGAGGAGGAAGGCGTCGTTGCCCAGTTCCCCTTCGCGGAAGACGTACGTGCCGGCGATGTATTTGCGAACGAGTTCTTGCATTGCCCCCGGTTCCGAGGGCAAGTGTCGGCCAAACCTGTTTCCGAACTGTTAATGCCGCCGCTTCTGATCCTCCAGGACATACGTGTCGCCTTCGGCGACCCGCCCTTGCTCGACGGTGCCACCCTCGCGGTCGGCCCGGGCGAACGGCTGGCGCTTGTCGGGCGCAACGGCTCGGGCAAGTCGACGCTGCTCAAGATTGCGGCAGGGTTTGTCACGCCGGACGGCGGGACACGCTTCGTCCAGCCCGGTACCACGATGCGCTACCTGCCGCAGGAACCCGACCTCACCGGCTTCGACACCACACTTGCGTATGTCGAGGCGGGGCTGGTCGGCGACCAGGACCATTACCGCGCGCGCTACCTGCTTGAGCGCCTCGGCCTGACCGGGGAGGAAAACCCCGCCCATCTGTCGGGCGGCGAAGCGCGCCGGGCAGCCCTCGCGCGCGTGCTGGCCCCGTCGCCCGACATCCTGCTGATGGACGAGCCGACCAACCATCTGGACCTGCCGGCCATCGCGTGGCTGGAAGCCGAACTCGCGAGCTTGCGCGGCGCCATGGTGACGATCAGCCACGACCGGCGCTTCCTGCAATCGCTGTCGCGCGCGATGGTGTGGCTCGACCGCGGCACCACGCGCCGGCTCGAACAGGGCTTTTCCGCGTTCGAGGAATGGCGCGACGACATTCTCACGCAGGAAGAAACGCAAGCCCACAAGCTCGTGCGCAAGATCGCGCGCGAGGAGGACTGGCTGCGCTACGGCGTGACCGCCAGGCGCAAGCGCAACGTGAAGCGGCTGGGCGACCTGCACGCCTTGCGCAAGCAGCGGCGTGAGCGCGTGGCCGCCGCCGGCAAGGCGACGATGTCGGCCTTCGCGGCCGATGGCTCCGGCACGCTCGTCATCGCGGCCGACGGTGTCACGAAGGAATATGGCGGCATCGCCGTCGTGCGTGATTTCTCGATCCGCATCCTGCGCGGCGACCGCATCGGCATCGTCGGCCCCAACGGGGCTGGCAAGACGACGCTGCTCAACATGCTGGTGGGTCAGCTTGCGCCCGACACCGGCGACGTGCGGCTGGGCACCGGCCTTGCGATGGTCACGCTCGACCAGCGGCGCGAATCGCTCGACCCCGAGATGAGCCTTGCCGACACGCTGACCGGCGGGCACGGCGAGACCGTGTCGGTCGGCGGCACCACGCGCCACGTGCTGGCCTACATGAAGGACTTTCTCTTCGCCGCCCCGCAGGCGCGCACGAAGATGGCGGCGCTGTCGGGCGGCGAACGCGGCCGCGCGATGCTGGCACGCGCATTGGCGAAGCCCTCGAACCTGCTGGTGCTCGACGAGCCGACCAACGATCTCGACATCGAAACACTCGATCTGCTGCAGGAAGTGCTCGCCGAGTATACCGGCACCGTGCTTGTCGTCAGCCACGACCGCGACTTCCTCGACCGCGTGGCCACGTCCACCATCGTCGCCGAGGGCGACGGGCTGTGGCGCGAATATGCCGGCGGCTATACCGACATGCTCGCCCAGCGCGGGCGCGGCGTGGAGGCGAAGTCGGTCCCGGTGTCGCTTGCCCCCACGCGCACGCCGGAAAAGCCGCGCGCGTCGAACGAACCGAAGAAGCGCATGGGCTTCAAGCAGAAGCACGCGCTCGAAACGCTGCCGGGCCGGATGGAAAAGCTGCGCGCCGCGATCGTCGCGGCGAACGCCGCGTTGGCCGATGCCGGTCTCTACGCGCGCGACCGCGCGGCATTCGACCGGCACACCGCTGCCCTCGCCAAGGCCGAAGCCGATCTGGCGGCCGCGGAAGACGAGTGGCTGGAGCTGGAGATGCTGCGCGAAGAGATCGAGAACCCCTCACCCTCACCCTAACCCTCTCCCGCAAACGGGAGAGGGGACAAGAGTGAGCGTCCCCCTCTCCCCTCCGGGGAGAGGGCCGGGGTGAGGGGTGGCCCTCAGAACTTCCCCGCCCGATAATCCTCGATCGCCTGGCGGATCTCGGCTTCGGTGTTCATCACGAACGGGCCGTATTTGGCGACGGGTTCGCCCAGCGGCTTGCCGGCCACGAGGATGACGCGGGCGGGTTCGTCGCCGGTGCGCAACGTCACGCGGTCGCCCGCCGACAGCACGCCCATCTCGCCCTTCGACAACGGCGTGGGGCCGGCGACGGCGACACCTTCATAGACATAGAGGAACGCGTTGTGTCCGGTGGCGACGGGTACGGCGATGCTCGCCTGCGGGGCGAGCGTCACGTCCAGATAGAGCGGCTCGGTCGCACCGGTGCGGACCGGACCCGCTGCACCGGCATAGCGCCCGGCGATCACCTTGACGCTCGAACCGTCGCCAAGCTCCACGACCGGCATCGCGTCGGCCGGCAGGTCCTGGTAGGCGGGTTCGCACATCTTGTCGGCTGCGGGCAGATTGACCCACAGCTGGAAGCCGCGCATCAGCCCTTCTTCCTGTTCGGGCATTTCCGAATGCACGATGCCGCGCCCGGCGGTCATCCACTGCACCGAACCGGGGCCAAGCAGGCCCACGTTGCCCTTGTTGTCGCCGTGGCGCATGCGCCCGTCGAGCATGTACGTGACCGTCTCGAAGCCGCGGTGCGGATGGTCGGGGAAGCCGGCGAGATAGGCATCCGGATCGTCCGAGCCGAACTCGTCGAGCATCAGGAACGGGTCGAGGTCGGGCAGGGCCCGCGTGCCGATCACGCGCGTGAGACGCACGCCGGCCCCGTCGCTGGTCGGCTGGCCCTTCACGATGCGGGCGACGGCGCGTTCGCGCAGGTCGGAGGCGATGTCGGTCATGGTCGGATCCTTCGCAAGGTTCGCCGGATATTTGGGCGTTCCGCGACAGTTTTGCCAGATGCAGGCCCGCAACGCACCGTTCGCATGGCAGCAATGATGCACCCGAACCGTCACATTCCGGCTCGATTCTTGCGATAGACTGGCTTCCAAGTTGGGGAGTGAAGCGCATCTGCCATGTCCGTCTCCGGACGAAGGGAAGATGTGCCAATGCTTTACTATCGCAAGCTTCGCAGCTTCGACGCCGCCGATTTCGAAGCGCACCTGCTGAAGCTGGACGCGGCCGACCGGCGTGCCCGCTTTTCGGGCAACGTTTCCGACGCGGTCGTGGCGGCCCATGCCGCATCCGTCGACTGGCCTTCCGCCTGCCTGCTCGGCTGTTTTGACGGCACGCTGCTGTGCGCGGTCGCCGAACTGCATGCCGACGGGAACCTTGCCGCGCGCGGCGGCGAATTCGCCGTGACGGTCGCACCCGCCTATCGCAACCGCGGTGTGGGGAGCGAGCTTCTGCGCCGCACGATCCTGCTGGCGCGCAACCGGATGATCGGCCGGCTGCACATGATCTGCCTGATCGACAACCAGCCGATGCGCCGCATGGCCGACAAGTTCCACGGCCAGCTCGATTTCGAGGACGGCCAGGTGTGGGCGAAGCTCGCCGTGCCCTATCCCGATCCGATGTCGCTGTTCTCGGAAGCCTATGCCGAAGGGATGGGGCTCGCCGCCGCGATGGGGGCCGCGCGGTAGATTCAGCCCGCCGTCTGGAACCGCGCGAGGAACTCGGCGAACGGCATCGGCCTTCCGAAATGCCAGCCTTGCGCGAACCGGACGCCGTGCTCGCGCAGGAACTGCGCCTGGGCTTCGGTCTCGACGCCCTCGGCGATCATCTCGAGCTTGAGGGACTTGGCCATCTCGATGATGTGGTGCACGACCTGGCTTGTCGCGGCCTCGGTGCCGATCGTGTCGACGAACGACTTGTCGATCTTCAGATAGTCGATCTCGAAACTCTCGAGCGACGACAGGCTCGAATAGCCGGTGCCGAAATCGTCGATGGCGACCCGCAGCCCCGCCGCGCGCAGCCGCCGGACGATGGCGCCCGCCAGCTTCGGGTCCGTGAAGCCGCGCTCGGTCGCCTCGACGATGAGATTGCCCGGCGCCGCCGCCGTCGCTTCGACCAGCCGTTCGAGCAGGGCGACGGTCGTTTGCGAATGCAGGTCCTGCGACGACAGGTTTATGCCGATATGCAGGTTCGGATGCGTGCGGAACAGGCCGGCTGCGTCGCGGGCGACGAGTTTGACGACGCGCTCGGTGACGCGCTGGATCAGCCCGGCCCGCTCGGCCACCGGTATGAAGATGTCGGGCCGGACGGTCTCGCCGCCGCGCCGGCGCCAGCGGATCAGCGCCTCGGCGCCGACCCATCGGCCGGTGCCGAGTTCCACGATCGGCTGATAGTGAAGGTGGAACTCGTCGTGCTTCAGGGCCGAGCGGATCACGGCCGGCATCGCAAGCTGGAGCCGCGCCAGGAACACGACGGCCGCCAGCAGGACCAGCCCGGCCGCCACGCCCACCGGCACGAGGATCTTCGTCGTCTCCCACACGCGGTCGTCCAGCCGCGCGCGCGGCAGGGCGGCGATGGTGCCGATGTGGTAGCGCTTCGACGCGACGATGGCCACGATGCGGTCGCCTTCCACGAACACGGCCTCGGACCGGTCGCCGAGCCGGGCGACCCACTCGGGATGGATGTAGCCGCGCGAGGCCAGCACCCGGCGCTGGCCGCCCGACAGCGTCGCAAGCGAGATGTCGGCATCCACGGTCGTCACGTCGATGGGCAGATCCTTGTGGATGATCGCGGCGAATCCGTCCTGCTCGACCACCATGAACTTTTGCCCGGGTGCGAACGGAAACTCGACATTGATCCGGATTTTGGCACCCGCGGGCTGGACGACATCGACTTCGCCGAGCTGGAGGCGACTGCCATCGTTGCTGATCGACGAGCAGACGAATTCGTTTCCCGAGACGTGGCCGATGGCCTGGAGATAGCTCGACCCGATGTCGATCTCCTTCATCAGCGCGATCGCCTTGTCCGAGCACGGGTCCGTGCTGACGGCGTCGACGAGCCGGCCGATTCCGGACACGAGCTGGTCGGCGGTGCTGTCCGATCTCGACAGGGCGTCGCGCGCATAGACGAGCGCCAGATCGGTCTCGGCGCGAAGCCCCTGCCGTTTCGCGAGTTCGAGCGCCAGCAGGACGGGTGCCGCGATCGCGGCGGCCCCGACGACCAGCGTCAGGAGCAAGGCGGCCCTTTTCTCCATCGAGCTCCACCGCGGGTTGCCGGAATTCTTCGGACCGGGTCATGCCTGTCGGATCGAGCGCTATTTTCTGGCTTCCGTCACCACGCTATATCTTCCCGATCGGGACACATAGCGGGATTTCCCCGATCGCGGGGCCGGCGCGCCAGATTGCGCTTGCCCCTGCGGCGGCAAAACCGGTATCCGCTTGCCGCATGATCCGCACGACAGTCCATCTCATCCGCCACGGCCAGTCCCAGTTCAACGCCGCGTTCGACAGCATCAAGCGCATCGATCCGATGATCTTCGATCCGCGCCTGACCGAACTGGGACGCGCGCAGGCCGCGGCCCTTGCCGATCGCGCGCGCTGGGCGAAGGTCGAACTCGTCGTCGCCTCGCCGCTGACGCGCGCGATCGAGACCGCCCATCTCGCCTTCGACGGACACACGGCCCCCTTTCGCGTCGAGGCGCTGCACCGCGAGCGTGCCGAGCATTCGGGCGACATCGGCCGGCGCACGCAGGCACTGAAGGCCGATTTCCCGCATCTGGATTTCGACCATCTCGACGATCCGTGGTGGCATCACGATCCGGCCCGTCCCGACGCGATCGCGGTCGAGAGCGAGGACCATCTGCTGGCGCGCGTGGAAACGTTCCGCGACTGGCTTGTCCAGCGGCGCGAGCGCGAGATCGCGGTCGTGGGCCACGGCACGTTCCTCAACCGGCTTACCGGCAGGCATTTCCAGAACTGCGAAGTCCTGACGCTGGAGTTCTAGACAGCCCGGGCTCCACGGCCGATGATGTCCGCCTTTCCCATCGTGGAGGCCGACATGCGCGGAATGCGGGTTTTCTTCGTCGCGACCGGGCTTTGCATCGCGGGACTTTCGCCAGCACTCGCCGATGCGATCGACGGCGACTGGTGTTCGCCCAACGGCGCGCGGCATCTCTCCATCGACGGCCCGCGCATCGTCACTCCCACCGGTGCACGCATCGAGGGCAGCTACACGCGGCATACATTCGACTATGTCGCGCCGGCACGCGAACCCGAAGCGGGCAAGCGCGTCGAGATGCGCCTGATGGGCGAAACAGCGGTACAGTTCAGACCCGACGGCGAAAGCCAAGCGCAGATCTGGCGGCGATGCGCACGTCCCAATAGTTGAGCGGTACTCTCAAAAGCGCGGATTTCCTCGGTTTTTGAAGATCGACCGTCGCGCAACATCGATTCTATCGGCATTTTCACAATTTTCCTGCTTGCCAAGATTCGGGCGAAGCGGCATACCGAGTCTCAACCGCATGGCCGATTCGCCATCGAGTCGCCCTTCAAGGCGCTTCGAACGGATCGTCCAGCGGCGGCGCGTACGCCAACCGGGATGTCCCCGACCTGGCGCGCGCGACGTCCCGCCCCCGAGGGTCTCCGCGCCCGCGTTGCGAGGACCGTCGACAACCAAGAACCCTCAAGAGGAGGCCTATCCTCAAATGGCCGAGAAGCAAGAAGTTGTGACGCTGAAGGCGATCGCTTACGAGCTCGCCGAGAAGCACGAGATCTCCAAGAAGCAGTCGGTCGAAGTCCTCGACGGCTTCGTGGCTGCCCTGACGAAGAGCCTCAAGAAGGGCGCGAAGATCCGCGTTCCGGGCCTGGGCATCTTCCAGGTGCGCAAGCGCCCGGCCCGCATGGGCCGCAACCCGGCGACGGGCGAAGCCATCAAGATCAAGGCGTCGAAGAAGGTTGCCTTCCGCGCTGCCAAGGATCTCAAGGAAGCGGTCTGAGCTTTCTTCTGATTTGATCTGACGACGTTCGAGGGGCGCGGGATTTCGATCTCGCGCCCTTCTTCGTTTGGGGGTGCCGGATGATGCTGAGTTACGTGATGCAGGGCACGAACGACCCGGAAGCGGCGTTCGCCTTCTACGACGCGGTCCTCGCCCCGCTCGGCTATGTGCGCGGGGCCGGCACGCGTGGCTACGGGCCGCCGGGTGGCCCGCTCGAATTCTGGGTCGGCCGGCCCTTCGACGGCAAGCCGCACAATGTCGGCAATGGCTCGATGGTGTGCTTCATTGCACCCAGCCGTGCGGCCGTCGACGCCTTCCACGCCGCGTGCCTTGCCAATGGCGGCACGGATGAAGGCCCGCCAGGCATCCGGCGCTATGCCGCCGACTGGTACGCCGCCTACGCCCGTGACCGCGACGGCAACAAGCTGAGCGCGGTTTTCCGGGGTTGATGCCGCCCCTTGTATCCGACTACATTCGACCCCGCGCGCGGCACAACAGGGGCGAAACCCGCCGTCGCGCGCCCCGATCCTGACCGTCAGTGGCAGGCGTGGAAACCTGGGAGCGAAACGAAAATGGCTGGCGTATCAATCCGTCAAGTGAAGAAGGCGTATGGCACCACCGCGGTGATCCATGGCGTCGACGTGGAAATTTCGGACGGCGAATTCGTCGTGCTGGTCGGCCCGTCGGGCTGCGGCAAGTCCACCCTGCTGCGCATGATCGCGGGCCTCGAGGAAATCTCGGGCGGCGAGATCGCGATCGGCACGCGCGTGGTCAACGACCTGCCGCCCAAGGAACGCGACGTGGCGATGGTGTTCCAGAACTACGCGCTCTATCCGCACATGACCGTGTACGACAACATGGCGTTCTCGCTGCTGCTGCGCAAAGCCGACAAGGCCGAGATCGAGCAACGCGTCCAGCGCGCGGCCGACATCCTCAACCTCAAGCCCTATCTCCAGCGCTTCCCCAAGCAGCTCTCCGGCGGCCAGCGCCAGCGCGTGGCGATGGGCCGCGCCATCGTGCGCGACCCGCAGGTGTTCTTGTTCGACGAGCCGCTGTCGAACCTCGACGCCAAGCTGCGCGTGGCGATGCGCGCCGAGATCAAGGCGCTGCACCAGCGCCTGAAGACCACGACCGTCTACGTCACGCACGACCAGATCGAGGCGATGACGATGGCCGACCGCATCGTGGTCATGCATGACGGCATCGTCGAGCAGATCGGCACGCCCCTCGAGCTCTACGATCACCCGGACAACATCTTCGTGGCGGGCTTCATCGGCTCGCCGGCGATGAACTTCCTCGACGGCAAGGTCGCCGCCGGCGGCATGCTGGAGCTTCCCGGCGGCGTCACGCTCGCCGCATCGACCAAGGCCGCGGCGGGCACGGCCGTGCGCGCGGGCATCCGGCCCGAGCATCTCGACCTCGTGCCGGCCGGCAAGGGGCTGCCGGCGACGGTCAAGGTGATCGAGCCGACGGGCGCCGAAACGCTGGTGCTGGTCGACATCGCCGGTACCGAAGCCACCGCCGTGTTCACCGAACGCCACGACTTCACGCCGGGTGCTTCGATCTCGCTCGCCCCGAAGGCGGGGCTGCTGCACGTGTTCGACAAGGCGACCGGCAAGCGCGTCTAGGACGGTTTCCGGCCGGGTTTTGCGCCCGGCCGGACGACCGCTAGGGAACGGGGGCCTCCGGGTGTAGAATTCCTCTCCTTCAGGGGAGGGACGCGCCATGGCCTTGCCGGTTCCCGGTACCCGTTCGAAGCTCGCGATCCACGTCGCCGCCGGTGCCGCCGCCGACGACAAGAGCGTCATCGTCAAGCTGGTCGGGGTCACGCTGGTCTTCATCACGGTGATGGGGATCATCGGCTATGTCGTGACCCGCTTTC
Source organism: Tagaea sp. (assembly GCA_965279525.1). Classification (GTDB taxonomy): domain Bacteria; phylum Pseudomonadota; class Alphaproteobacteria; order CACIAM-22H2; family CACIAM-22H2; genus Tagaea. The sequence goes on from CBDIIB010000005.1 coordinate 1,481,340, forward strand.
CCGAACTGCTGACGGACGACAGCATCGCCGTCGTCGACGGCGTGGCCGTCAGCGTGCCCGACGAACGCAATGCCGGGGAGTCGCAGACCTACCGCTGCCGGATGAGCAAGGAATTCGTCATGGAGCCGAACTCGACCCGCGTCAGCACGACCGTCACGCGGACGGCCTGCGGCTACGAAAACACGGCCGGCCCGTCGCGATGATGGGGGCGTTAACCGCCTGATCCGCAAAGCCGCCTCGCCGTCGCCGCACGCCCGCCGCATTCGCGTGTAGAATCCGGCCTATGACGAGTCGCTCGCCCGGATCCCGCGCGCGCCGCGAGCCGCGCCTGGGGCGCGAGGCGGCGGAAGACGACGCGCGCGAAGAAGGTCTGCGCGCCGACCCCGACGCGCGCGCGCGCCCCTCGCGCGGCCCGAAGCGCGCGAAGAAGGCGAAGAAGCCGGGCACCGTCAGGTGGCGCAAGCTCGGTTCCCTCGCGGTCAAGTGGGGCGCGGTCGCGTCGATCTGGGGCGCCATCGCCGTCGCCGGCGTGCTCGCGGCCTTCTGGATCACGCTGCCGCCGATCGACGCGATCAACAAGTTCGAACGCCGGCCAAGCCTCACGTTCGTCGACGGTGGCGGCGAGACGGTCGCCACCTACGGCGATCTCTATGGCGGGCTCGTGCGCCTCGACGAGATGCCGCCGTGGCTGCCGATGGCCGTGCTCGCGACCGAGGACAGGCGCTTCTACGCGCATTTCGGCATCGATCCGCAGGGGCTGGCGCGCGCGGCCCTCGCCAATTTCCGCGCGGGCCGCGTCGTGCAGGGCGGCTCGACGATCACCCAGCAGCTCGCCAAGAACGTGTTCCTGACGAACGACCGCAGCTACAAGCGCAAGGTGCAGGAGATGCTGCTCGCCTTCCGGCTCGAGCGCGCCCTCTCCAAGGACGAGATCCTGACGATCTATCTCAACCGCGTCTATCTGGGCGCCGGCACCTATGGCGTGGAGGCAGCGTCGCGGCGCTATTTCGGCAAGTCGGCGCGCGAGGTCAACGCGCACGAGGCCGCGATCGTGGCGGGCCTGCTGAAAGCGCCCTCGCGCCTTGCTCCCACCGCCAGCATCGAGCGTGCGCGCGACCGTGCGAGCGACGTGCTCGACAACATGGTCGAGGCGGGGTTCCTGACGCCCGCCCAGCGCGCGGCCGCCGCGCGCCTGCCGATCGCCTCGGCGGGCGCCACGGTGGCGCAACGCGGCAACCGCTATTTCACCGACTGGCTCGCCGAGCAGGTGCAGGGCTTCGTCGGCTACCAGGCGCAGGATCTCGTCGTCGTCACGACGATGGATGCGCGCCTGCAGCGCGTGGCGGAAACGGCGCTGGAAGACATCCTCGCACGCGAGGGCCCCAAGGTCGGCGTCGGGCAGGGCGCTTTCGTGCTGATGCGCCCGGACGGCGCCGTGCAGGCGATGGTCGGCGGGCGCGACTATGCGAAGAGCGCTTTCAACCGCGCGGTCGATGCGCGCCGCCAGCCGGGCTCCGCGTTCAAGGCGTTCGTCTATCTCGCCGCCGCCGAGCAGGGCCTGCGGGCGGACGAAAGCATCGCCGATACGCCCATCCAGCTCGCCACATGGCGGCCACGCAATTTCGACAACAAGGTGTTCGGCGAGATTTCCATCCGCGATGCCTACGCGCGGTCGGTCAACACGGCCGCCGTGCGCGTGGCCCAGCGCGTGGGCGTCGACAATGTCGTGCGCGAGGCGCGGGCCCTTGGCATCTCCTCGCCGATCCCGCGCAACCTCTCGATCGCGCTGGGCACGTCGGAAGTAAGCCTGCTCGAACTGACGGGCGCCTACGCTTCATTCGCCAACGGCGGCAACGGCGTGCTGCCGCACGCGATCCTCGAGATCCGCGATCCGTCGGGCAAGCCGCTCTACCGGCGGGCGGGCTCCGGCCCCGGCCAGGTGATGACGCCGGCCGCCCTCGCCACGATGACGGACCTGATGCAGGCCGTGGTCACGCAAGGCTCGGGCCGGGCGGCGTCGCTGGGCGACCGGCCGGTCGGCGGCAAGACCGGCACCACCAACGACTATCGCGACGCGTGGTTCGTCGGCTTCACGTCCGACTATGTCGGCGGGGCGTGGTTCGGCAACGACGACGGCGACGAGATGGAGCGCACGACCGGCGGCTCGCTGCCGGCACGCCTGTGGAAGGCCGTGATGCTCGAGGCGCACAAGGGCATGCCGGTGAAAGCGCTGCCCGGTGCGGTCGTGCCCGAAGCGCCGGGCTGGTTCGCGCGCCTGATCGGCAGCTTCCCGGCATCGGCGCCCGCTTCGCCGGCACCCGTACCCGCCGCGAACGCGACACCGACCGGCAACTACGACTTCGCCAACGACCCGCTGCTGCGCCAGAACCAGAACCGCTGAGCGCTTGCGTCAGATCGCGCGCGCGGCCATCGGCGGCAGGTACTTGTCGGTCCACAGGTCGGCGACCGCGGGCTTGCGCGGCAGTTCCATGGCGCCCGCGACCTGGTCGATGCCGCGCGCGAAGCGGGCCGGGTCGAGCGTGCCGATGCCCAGCCGCTTCGAGTGGTCGTTGACGACCTGGTTGGCGAGCAGCCATTTCAGCCGGTCGATTTCCAGCGGCTTGTCGACGAGACCGTCGACGGCGCCCAGCGCGTTGACCGCGTCCTCGGGCTTGGCGATCGCGTCGCGCCACGCCTTGACGAAGGCGGCCACGACGCCGGGCACCAGCTTCTCGTTCTCGCGCAGGAACTTGCGCGAGACCACGAGGCCGTTCGAATAGAAGTCGAGATTGTAATCCGAGAAATAGAGGAACTTGACGTCCTCGCGCTTGATGCCGACGCGCAGCAGGTTGAACAGCGTCGTCGAATCGAAGCCGGTCACGGCGTCGACGCGGCCTTGCGCAAGGGAGGCTTCCCGCAATGACAGGTCGATCGCGTCGACCTGGATCTTCGACCGGTCGATGCCGGTCGACTGCACGAAGGCCGGCAGCAGAAGAAACCCTGCGTCGGTCGGGGGTGCCCCCAGCTTCTTGCCTTCGAGATCCTTGGGCTTGGAGATGCCCGACTTGGCAAGGCTGATGATCGAGATCGGCGAGCGCGTGTAGAGGGCCGCGATCGCGATGGGCGCGTTCTGCGGGTTGCGCGCGGCAAACTGCACGAGCACCGTGAAATCGCTGAAGCCGAAATCGTAGGTCTCGCTCGCCACGCGCTGGATCGAATCGCCGGCCCCGCGCGAAGGGTCGAGTGTGGCTTCCACGCCCGCTTCGGCAAAATAGCCCTTCGCGGCGGCGAGGAAAAAGGCGGCATTCGAGCCGTCGCGCGGGGCATTGAGCGTGATGCGGATCGGCACGCGGCTCTGGGCGCGAAGGGCGGGGGCGGCCAGCGTGGCGATGCCGGCGGCACCGGCGGCCAGCAGAATGCGGCGGCGCGACAGGGGCTTGGCGGTCGGCAGGCGCTTGTCTATCGTCATCGGAACTTCCTCCAGTCGGACGCGCGGACGGTTCCCCGAAGCGGGATGTCCGGCAAGGCGCTGCAAGATCCATGACAGACCATTCCCGCCGCGCATCGGTGCTTTGCCTGTCCTTGCCGCGCGTCGACGATCTTGCGGCACTCGATGCGGCCCTCGGTGCCGGGCTACCCGCCGCACGCGATGTGGTGGCGTTGCTCGCCAAGACGCAGGGCGACGGCGGGCCGGCCGACACGTCGCGCGCGGCCTTCGTCGCGGCGGCGAAGAAGTGCCTCGCCCGGCATCTGGGGATGCGCGCCTCGGATGTCGAATCGCGAATCGCGTTCGTCGTGTCGGGCGGCATCGAGGGGGCGAGTGCGCCGCACATGATCGTGCTGTCGCGAAGCGCTTCGCAGGCACCGCCGCGCGGCAAGGCGCTGGCGATCGGCCGGCATGTGTCTGCCCCGCTGCCGGCGAAGGACACGGGCCGCGTTACGCAGATCGACGCCGCCGCCGCGGCCGTGCGCGCCGCACTCGCCGACGGCGGGCTTTCGCCCGTTGACGCGCACCTCGTGCTCATCAAGGGCCCGGCCGGCGACGGGGCCGCCGGGATCGCCGCCGCGCGCGCGGCGACCGCACTGGGGGCGGGCGTGGCGCTGGGCGAATTCTCCCTTGCCGGCGCGCGCAAGGCATGGCGGACGCGCGACATGACAACGTGGAGTGCGCGCGTCGCGGTTTCGTCGGCCGCCGAGTTCCCGTGCCACGAGGTCGTCGTGCTGGGCAATGCCAGGGGCTGGAGCGGGACCTTACGCATCGCGCATCGCGCGATGGCCGATCTCGTCGATCTCAGATCGGTCGTCGAAGCACTTGGCGAACTCGGCCTGCGCGCGGCGCCGCAGCTTTCGCAAGGCGCACGCAAGCGCCTCGTCGCATCCATCGCCAAGGGCGGGCCGCCGCCGGGCGAAATGCTGCGCGGCGTGCCGATGGGACTTGCCAGCGACCAATCGCAGCCCGCGTTCCGCCGCGTGCGCGGCGCGCTTGCCGGCACCATCGTTGCGGCGACCGGCGAGCCGTTCACGTTTGTTTCAGGCGGCGCCGAACACCAGGGCCCGCCGGGCGGCGGACTGGTCGCGTTCGTGGCGCGCAGGAAACGGCGTTAGCGCTTCGTGAAAGGCCTCACCAGAAAGACGAGGCTCGCCGTCAGCGCCAGCGCGCAGCCCAGCACCAGCGCGGCGAGTACCACCGGCGTGCCGGCATGCAGCCAGCCGAACGCGATGCCGACGAGGGCGGCCGAGCCCATCTGGATGAAGCCCATCAGCGCCGAGGCCGATCCCGCCATGTGCGGATAGGGGCCGAGCGCGCCGCCTTGCGCGTTGGGCATGTTGATCCCCATGCCGAGCACGAAGACGGCCATCGGGAAAACGAGGAATGCCGCCCCGACCACGTCGGGCGTGGCGAGGCCCGTCAGTGCCACCGCCAGCATGCCGGCACCGCCCGCGACGTTGATCGCGGCGCCCAGCACCAGCATGCGGTCGATGCCGAGGCGCATCGTCAGGTGCGTGGCGATCTGCGCACCGATGAAATAGCCGACCACGCACATGACGAAGTACCAGCTGTACACGTCGGGGCTGAGACCCAGATCGTCGATCAGCACGAAGGACGAGCCGGAGATGAACGCGAACAGCCCGCTATAGCCGGCCGACACGCAAAGCGCGTAGCCCAGATAGCGTCGGTCGGCGAGCAGCGTGGCGTAGTTGCGAAGCATGCGGACAGGATCGAGCGCGCTCGCGTCGCGCAAGCGGTTGGTCTCGACCAGTTTCCACGCCAGCAGTGCGAGCAGCACGGTGGCGAAGAGGACGAGCAGCGAGAAGTTCCACCGCCAGCCGAAATTTACCTCGACGATGCCGCCCAGCACCGGGCCGATGGCCGGTGCGAACGCCATCACCGAGCCCACGAGGGCGAGCATGCGTGCCGCCCCTTCGCGCCCGTAGACGTCGCGCACGATGGCCCGGCCCAGCACGACGCCGGCGCACGCCCCGGTGGCCTGCAGGGCGCGCGCCACGATCAGCTGGTCGATGCTGCCCGCGAACGCGCACGCGACCGAGGCCACGACATAGATCGCGATCCCGCCGATCACCACCGGCCGGCGGCCGAAGCGGTCGGACAGCGGCCCGTAGACGAGCTGGGCGAATGCGAACGCGACCATGTACATCGACAGCGTGAGCTGCGTGCCGGCGACGTCGGCCGCAAGGTCGCGCCCGATGGCCGGCAGCGAGGGCAGATAGAGATCGGTCGACAGCGGCCCGATCGCGACGAGGGCGATGATCAGGCCCAGCAACATGCGGCCGGCGACAGGTGGCGGGGCAGGATTCACGCGGCCTTCTTCTCGGCCGGCCGGGCCAGCACGAAATAGCCGAACGCCGTGAGCAGGCCGCCGGCGCACACGCCAAGTGCGGTGGACAGCGGCGTGCCGTCGGACAGGGCGGCCACGCCGACGGTGCCCGCCGCCGCGATGGTCATCTGCAGGAAGCCTTGCAAGGCGGCCGCCGCACCCGCGATGCGCGGGAAGGGCTGCATGGCGTTGGCCATCGCGTTGGGCATCGCGAGACCGAAGCCGAACGTGAACACCATCATCGGGGCGACGACCGTGACGGGGTTCGAAAGCCCGGCGAGGACGAAAGCGACGAACGCGATGCCGGACACCGCACAGATCGCCGAGCCGGTGGCGACGAGCCGCGAGCCGGCAGCACGGTGTGCCATCCGGCTTGCCACGGCCGATCCCGCCAGGAAGCCGATCACCGTGAAGCCCGGCACGAAACCGAACATCGCCGGCGACACGCCGAACATGTCGATGAACACGAACGGGATGCCGGTCGTGTAGGCCATCAGGCCGGTGAACGTGCCCGACATCGTCAGCGCGTAGCCGACGTAAGTCCGGCTTCCCAGCAGCGTGCCGAACGAACGCAGCAGGCGCATCGGCTCCAGCGCATGCGGATCGGGATTGCGGTTGGACTCGTCGAGCCGCAGATACGTGGCCACCGCCACGATCACGGCGAAAAGTGCGAGCACCAGGAACGCGGCCCGCCAGCCGAACCAGGTCTGGAGCTGGCCGCCGAGGATCGGTGCCAGTGCCGGCCCCACCGCGATCGCCATGCCGATATAGGCAAGCGTGCGCGCGGCTTCGTTGCGTTCGAACCGGTCGCGCGTGACGGCGCGCGAGACGGTGGCGCCGACGCACGCGCCGATCCCCTGCACGCCGCGCGCGAGGATCAGCGCCCAGATGTTGGGTGCGAGCGCGCAGGCGAGCGTGCCGGCGAGATAGACGCCGATGCCCGCGAACAGGATCGGCCGGCGGCCGAACCGGTCGGACAGCGGCCCCCAGACGAGCTGCGAGAGCGCGAAGCACGCGAGATAGAGCGTCATCGTCAGCTTGACCTGCTCGGGCGGAGCCGCGAGCGCTTCGGTCAGCGAGGGCAGCGAGGGGATGTACATCGAGATCGTCATCTGCCCGAGCATCACCATCGAGGTGAGCAGGACGATGGTTCCGGGCGTGGCCCGGGCCGCCGGCGTCTCAGCCATGACGCAGCAGCTTCGCGCCGTTTTCGGCAAGCCATGCGCGCGGGCCCGACACGTCGCCGGCAAGTTCGGCCACCAGCGCCCAAAACGCGGGTCCGTGGTTCATGTGGCGCAGGTGTGCCACCTCGTGCGCCACGACATAGTCGAGCACGTCGGGCGGCGCCAGCACGAGGCGCCAGGAAAAGGCGAGCGTGCCGTCGGACGCGGCACTGCCCCAGCGCGTGCGCGGATCGGCGATGCGCACGGCCTTGAGCTTGCGCCCGATGCCCTGCGACAGCGCATGCGCCTTGGCTGTCAGGATCGTGCGGGCCTGGCGCTTGAGCCAGTCGCGCACGCGGCGCGCGACGAACTCGGGCGCACCGCCGACCAGCAGTGTGTCGCCGTCGCGCTTCGTCAGCCGGCCGGAGACGTGGCGTACGGTGAGATTCGTGCCCTGGAAATCGAAGCGCGTGCCGCAGGCGAACTCGACGCGCGCGGGCACGGCCGCCAGGCGCGCGCGCAGCCAGTCGCCCTGCCGGCGCGCGAAGCGCAGACCTTCCTCGACCGGCGTGTGCCACGGCACGGTCAATGCGATGGCCCCGTCGGCGGCATCGACGCGCACCGAGATGCGCCGGGCGCGCGGGTTGCGGCGCACGCGCACGTCGGTGGTTTCGCCGGGCGCGAGGAGACCTTCGACCGCGACGGTCTTGTCGCGGCCGTCGGTCGGGCGTTTGCCGCGCGGCTTGGGAAACAGGATGCTCAAAAGGCCCACAAAACGTTTTTAGGGGCTTGCTCGTGACCGGCGCAAGCGTCGATGATGCGGCAGGGAGAAACGCAAAAATGCCAGTCCTGAAACCAAACCAGCTCAAGCGCCGGCTCGCCGGCGGTCGCAAGGCCTTCGGTGCCTGGCTGCACACCGCCAGCCCGATGGCCGTCGAAGTGCTTTCCGGCGTGGGCTACGACGCGCTGATCATCGACAACGAGCACGGGCCCGCCAGCCTGCAGGCCACGCACGCGATGCTCCAGGCGAGCGTGCCCTACGACCTTGGCATCGGCGTGCGCGTGCCCATCGGCGATCCGGTCTATTTCAAGCAGCTTCTCGACATGGGTGCCGACAGCGTCATGGTGCCGATGATCCACAATGCCGACCAGGCGCGTGCGGTCGTCGATGCCTGCCGCTATCCGCCCAAGGGCTCCCGCGGCATCGGGCCGTGGCGCGCGATGGCCAACGGCGTGTCGATCGACGACTACCGCGCGCACATGGCCGAGAACCTCTTCATCATGGTGCAGATCGAATCGGTCGAGGCGATGGCGAATGCCGAGGCGATCGCGCGCGTCGACGGCATCGACCTGCTCGTCATCGGCCCCAACGACCTGTCGGGCTCGATGGGCATCGTGGGCCAGTTCGACCACCCGGACCATCTCGCCGCGATGGACCGCATCCTTGCCGCCGCGACCAAGGCGGGCAAGCCGTGCTGCACCGTTCCTTACGGCAAGTTCAGCACGGGCGCCCTGTTCCAGCGCGGCTACTCGTTCATCATCGCGTCGACCGAATACACGCTGATGCGCCGTTCGGCCCTGGCCGAGATCGCGGATGCCAAGAAGGCAATGGGCAACGGCTAGCGTCTAGCGGCGCGGGACGCGGGCTTTCTTCGGTTTCGTGAACGTCGCGACCAGTTCGAGGTGGCCGGTCCACAGGAACTGGTCCACGGGGACCACGCGCGCCAGCGTATAGCCGCCATCCACCAGCACGCGCGCGTCGCGCGCGAAGCTCGCCGGATTGCACGACACCGCCACGACGACGGGCACCGACGAGGCGGCCAGATACGTCGCCTGTTCGCGCGCACCCTCGCGCGGCGGATCGAAGATCGCCGCGTCGTATTCGTCGAGCTCTTCCACCAGCAGCGGCCGGCGTTCGAGATCGCGCGCCTCGCACGTCACGCGGCCCGCGCGGAAGCCGGCGCGGGCCCCGGCCTGCATGGCGGCACTGGCGGCGGCATCGCCCTCGACCGCGTGCACGCGACCGGTGAGCGGGAACGAGAACGTGCCGAGCCCGGCATAGAGATCGACGATGCGCTTGGCGCGGCCGACCGAGGCCGCGATCTCCGACGCGATCGCAAGCTCGGCGGGGCGCGCGGCCTGCAGGAAGGCGCCGGGTGGCGGCACCACTTCGACCGTGCCGAACGACACGCGCGGGCTTTCGTGCAGCACGACGATTTCGGGTTCCTCGCCCGTCTCGCGCCGCCAGGCGATGCGCACGATGCCGTTGGCTGCGGCGAAGTCGGCGAGCGAGGCGCGCTTGCGCGCGTCGGGGCTGCGCCCGGTGAGCAAGAGGTCGATGCCGTTGTCGGCGGCCGTCACGTGGATGTCGAAGGTTTCGGCGGGGCGCAGGAAATCGACAAGGAACGCGCGCAGTGCCGGCAGCAGCGACACGATCTTCGGCAGCAGCACGAGACACGAATCGATGTCGACGAGTTCGGTGCTTCCCTCGGTGTGGAAGCCGAGCGTCACGCCGCCTTGCGTGCGCAGGGCCGAAAGCTCCGCGCGCCGGCGTGTACCACCGGCGATGCGCAGCATCGGCGCGGGTGCGATGTCGAGACCGCGCGCGGACAGCGCCGCGACGAGCAGCCCCTGCTTCCACGCGACGTAAGAGGCTTCGGCCAGATGCTGCACGGCGCAGCCGCCGCACGCATGGAAATGCGGGCACGGCGGATCGACGCGGTCGGGCGCCTTGGTCAGGATCTCGACCGCGCGCGCGCGGTCCTTGCCGAAGCGCTGCGCGCGCACGCGCTCGCCGGGCAGGGCGCCGGGCACGAAAAGCGGGCCGTCGGCGACGCCGTCGCCGCTTGCGCCCAGCTTGCGGATTTCAAGTTCGACCGTTTCTTCCATGGGGGGCGAGGTGTAGCCGCGATCCGGGCGGCGGCGAAGCGAAACCTCTGCCGGCCCCGGGACTTGACAGGTTTTGCCCGGCGGCCCCGGTTTTGCCGCGACCCGACCGCGTCCCGGCCGGCCGAGGGCGGATTACCAAATGAAATCAATGGCCGACGCGATGGGATGGGAAAGGCGACTCGGCCCCCGACGCGAGGCCGCGACCCCGAGCCATTTCCCTCAACCTATTGAAATAACTTGGAATACCAAATTTCCCAAAATCCGATTGGCGGGGGGGGAGGGGGCGTGTTACGCAAAAACCGTCAGGAAAGCGAAGTCTTCATAGCCTTCGCGCCGTGTTGTCCGGGCGGGACATCAGGCTCCGACGTGCCGATGGGGTGCCGGCGGTCTTCGCGAGGGGGCCGTCGGCACCACCTCGCCCCAAATCCACAAAAAATCTCCCAAAAATGAAGAGGCGCCAGGGGCGATCTTGCGATCGGCCGTTGTCCGGGCGGGACAAAGGGCTCCCTGACGCCTCGCGAGGACCGTCGAAGCGGGCGTGCACGCCGCGCATCCGACACCACCGACACCCCGCTCTCGCGGACCGCCGGCCGCCCCATGGCAGCCAAAAACCCGGGTCTTCCCTCGGGGGGCCTGCTTCGCACGTCCGGTCAGGCCCTGGTCCGCCCGATTCCGTCCGCGTCCCCCCGACGAGGGCTCCGGCGGCCACGCGCGGCCATCCAGAACCCGAACCCGAGACGTCCGACCCTTGCCTGCAAACGCGGTCCCAGACCTGACCCGGGCCTCGCGCGAGCTTCGATCGACGGCGCTTTGAGCACCTGCCTTTCGTGCCTCGCAGCCGGTCCGCCGGTCGCGGGTTCCTGAACCCCTGTGGTCCGCCCCGCCGTCACCGCCGTACCCGCCGATCCCTTGCGGGACCCTCGTGACCCCGACCGTCGGCCTGGATCCCCGCGCCCGCGCGGATCCGTCGACGCCGTCCCTTCCCGCTGCACCGGCCTGTCCCCAGGGGAACCGGCCGGCCGTCTTGAAGGGAATGGAGTTGCCACCTTCCGCCCGGCTTGCGCCGTGCTTCCGGCGACCGCTCCGGCGCAACGCCCCGACCCCGTCCTTCCCGCGCCGCCACCCTTTCGGGGCCGGCTCCTGCCAGTGGATCGCGTCCTAGCTACCGGACACGCTGGAGAAGGATCGCTGCCGTCTTGTCGCGCCTCGCTTTCGCTTACCGGAAACGATGGTCTCAAAGCCGCGCATCGCCGCCAATCCCAATCGCCCGCGCACGGTCAGAATCTTGTTGATGGAATCCCGCGTTGATCACAATCCACACACAGGCGATCCACAGGTCTGTCCACAGCGTTTTGTTCGCAGCCGCGGTAAGCTTCTCGCCCGACGCGCCAAACCCATCAATTGACGCGCCGGTATGCAGGGTCTAAATCCTTAAGCCTGCCGGGAAGAATTGCGAAGGCCGTCGAATACCGGCCACGCAATCAGGAAGACCGAGGGGCCATGGCCGCAGAATCCAAGAGTTCCGCCAAACCGCATCCGCGACCGCTATCGCCGCACCTGCAGGTCTACCGCCCGCAGATGACGTCGATCCTGTCGATCACCCACCGCGCCACCGGCGTGGCGCTGGCGGTCGGCACGCTGATGCTGACGTGCTGGCTGGTCGCCGCGGCGACGGGCGAAACGCCCTTCGCGCGCGTCAACGCGTTCCTAGGATCGGGCATCGGCATGGTGCTGCTGTTCGGCTGGTCGGTGGCGCTTTTTTATCACCTCGCCAACGGCATCCGGCACCTGTTCTGGGATGCGGGCTACGGCTTCGACCTGCCGACGATGGAAAAATCGGGCTGGGCCGTAATCGCGTTCACGGCCGCCGCGACGATCCTCGCCTGGGCGCTGGGCCTTGCCGTGCTGGGAGGGCGCTAGACATGGACACCGGAAAATCGCTCCGCTCGCCGCTCGGGCGCGCGCGCGGTCTTGGCTCCGCCAAGGACGGCACGCATCACTGGTGGGCGCAGCGCGTCACGGCGATCGCGCTCATTCCGCTGACGGTGTGGTTCGTCGCCAGCGTCATCAGTCTCGTCGGCGCACCGCTGATCGAGCTGCAGGCGTGGGCCGCCTCGCCGGTCGTCGCCGTACTGCTGATGATCCTCGTCGTCGCGACATTCCAGCACGCGCGGCTGGGTGTGCAGGTCGTGATCGAGGACTATGTCCATCATGAAGGGCTGAAGGTCGCCTTGCTGCTCGCGGTCAACGGGGCCTCGTTGCTGTTCGGCGCCGTCGCCGTCTTCTCGATCCTCAAGCTCGCTTTCGGAGGCTGATCCATGCCCGATGCTTCGTCCCCGTCGCTGGGCGGACAGGCCTACAAGGTCGTCGACCACCAGTACGACGTCGTCGTCGTGGGAGCCGGCGGTGCGGGCCTGCGCGCCACGTTCGGCATGGCGGCCAAGGGCCTGAAGACCGCGTGCATCTCGAAGGTGTTCCCGACGCGCAGCCACACGGTTGCCGCACAGGGCGGGATCTCGGCGGCGCTGGGCAACATGGGTGCCGATGACTGGCGCTGGCACATGTACGACACGGTCAAGGGTTCCGACTGGCTCGGCGACCAGGATTCGATCGAGTACATGTGCAAGGAAGCCATCCCGGCGATCATCGAGCTCGAGCATTACGGCGTGCCGTTCAGCCGCACGACCGAGGGCAAGATCTACCAGCGCCCGTTCGGCGGCATGACCACCGATTACGGCAAGGGTGTCGCCCAGCGCACCTGCGCTGCCGCCGACCGCACCGGCCACGCGATCCTGCACACGCTCTACCAGCAGAGCCTCAAGAACAACGCCGAGTTCTTCATCGAGTATTTCGCCCTCGACCTCATCATGGACGAGGAAGGCCAGTGCCGCGGCGTGATGGCGTGGAACCTGCTGGACGGCACGCTGCACCGCTTCCACGCACACCTCGTCGCACTCGCCACCGGCGGCTACGGGCGTGCCTATTTCTCGGCGACCTCGGCGCACACCTGCACGGGCGACGGCAACGCGATGGCGCTGCGCGCCGGATTGCCGCTGCAGGACATGGAATTCATCCAGTTCCACCCGACCGGCATCTACGGGGCGGGCTGCCTGATCACCGAAGGCTCGCGCGGCGAAGGCGGGTACCTCACCAACTCCAACGGCGAGCGCTTCATGGAGCGCTATGCGCCGTCGGCCAAGGATCTCGCCTCGCGCGACGTCGTCAGCCGCGCGATGACGATGGAGATCCGCGAGGGCCGCGGCGTGGGCAAGGAGAAGGACCATATCCATCTCCATCTCGAGCATCTCGACGCCAAGCTGCTGCACGAGCGCCTGCCCGGCATTTCGGAAACCGCGAAGATCTTCGCCAATGTCGACGTGACGAAGGAGCCGATCCCCGTCCTGCCGACCGTGCACTACAACATGGGCGGCATCCCGACCAACCACCGCTGCGAAGTCGTCACGATGAAGAACGGCACCGCCACCGTGGTGCCCGGCCTGATGGCGATCGGCGAGGCGGCGTGCGTGTCGGTGCATGGCGCGAACCGTCTGGGTTCCAACTCGCTGCTCGATCTCGTCGTGTTCGGGCGCGCGGCCGCGATCCGGGCGGCCGAGCTCGTCCAGCCCGGCACGCCGCACAAGCCACTGCCCAAGAATGCGGGCGATTCGTGCCTCGCGCGCTTCGACAAGATGCGCCACGCCAAGGGTCCCGCACCCACGGCCGTTCTGCGCGCCGAGATGCAGCGCATCATGCAGAACAACTGTGCGGTCTACCGCACGGGCGACGTGCTCGCCGAAGGCTCGAAACTGATCGCGCAGACCTTCGCCAAGAACGGCGACATCGGCGTCACCGACCGCTCGCTGGTGTGGAACTCCGACCTTGTCGAGTCGCTCGAGTACGACAACCTGATCGCGCAGGCGGTGGTCACGCTGGAGTCGGCGTTGAACCGCAAGGAAAGCCGTGGTGCGCACGCCCGCGAGGACTATCCCAACCGCGACGACAAGGACTGGATGAAGCACTCGATCGCGTGGCTCGACGCCAAGGGCAATGTCGATTTCGCCTACCGCCCCGTCGTGCTGACCTCGCTGACCAACGAAGTGCAGTCCTTCCCGCCCAAGGCGCGCGTCTACTGAAGTTCCCGAAAGGCTGAGCGATCCCCATGGCCGAATTCACGCTTCCCGCCAACTCGAAGGTCCAGACCGGCAAGACGTTCCCGCCGCCGGCCGGCGCCACGCGGACCAAGACGTTCAAGATCTACCGCTGGGACCCGGACACGGGTGCGAACCCGCGCGTCGATGTCTACACGCTCGATCTCGACCAGACCGCGCCGATGGTTCTCGACGCGCTGATCAAGATCAAGAACGAGATCGACCCGACGCTGACCTTCCGCCGCTCGTGCCGCGAGGGCGTGTGCGGGTCGTGCGCGATGAACATCGACGGCACCAACACGCTCGCCTGCACCAAGGGCATCGACGAGTGTGCCGGCGACGTGAAGATCTATCCCTTGCCGCACATGCCGGTCATCAAGGACCTGGTGCCCGATCTCAGCCAGGCCTACGCGCAGCTGCGCTCGATCGAGCCGTGGCTGAAGAGCGAGACGCCGCCGCCCGACCGCGAGCGCCCGCAGAGCCCGGAAGAGCGCGCCAAGCTCGACGGCATGTGGGAATGCATCCTGTGCTTCTGCTGCTCGACCTCGTGCCCGAGCTACTGGTGGAACGCCGACCGCTATCTGGGGCCGGCCGTGCTGCTGCAGGCCTATCGCTGGATCGCCGACAGCCGCGACGAGGCGACGGGCGAACGGCTCGACAATCTCGAGGATCCGTTCCGCCTCTATCGCTGCCACACGATCATGAACTGCACGAAGACGTGCCCGAAGAGCCTCAACCCCGCCAAGGCGATCGCCGAGATCAAGAAGCTGATGATCGCGCGCCAGTAACGGCGCAGGCACGCCGAAAGAAAACGGGCGCACAAAAGAAAACGGGCGGGACCTTTTCCAGGTCCCGCCCGTATTTCGTTGCGGCCGACGGTATTGCTATTCGGCCTGCTGGGCTGGCGCCTGGGCGCGCGCCTTGCCGTCTTCGGCCATCATCTGGAGGCCGGCGACGCCAAGGGTGAAGGCGAGAATGAGAAGGGCGAAAAGACGCATCGGGGCCGGCTCCGGCTCAGGGGTAACGGACGAGCTTCCAGACGCACGACTTCTTGTCGTACGCCGGCATGCGCGTGCCCTTCGGGAACGACGAGCGGCCCGATGGGGTTCCCTGGCTTTCCCAGATCCCGCTTTCCGGGCAGGTCTGGCCGGTCACGATCAGCGTGCCGATCGGCATCTTGTTGGACGGTGCGGCCCCGGGCTTCCCCGGCATGCCTGGTCTGGGTGGTAGTGCCATTGCATTCCTCTGGCGGCCGAACATGGACTGGCCTTTCTTTTTAGTCAGATAGGCTAGATTCTCGAAACGCACAACATCGAAGCGGATTTAAAGAATATTATACCAGATTCGTTAATAGGTCAACTCAGCCAGCCGCTTCAACCTTTTGAAAAACATACAAATTATGCTCAGCTTCGGGGATTCCGGCGCTTCGGCACGGAATATTTGCGCGGTAAAAGCACGTCCACGGGCACCCCGACCGGTCCGTCCTCGCCGGGAACGATGACCTTGGAGCCCGGTGCGAAATCCGAAAGCATCTCGCGGCAGATGCCGCACGGGCTGACGATGCGGATCGTGCGGTCGCTCTCGGCCGGGCGCGGATGGCGCACCGACACGATCGTCTCGATGTCGCTCTCGCCCTCGGCGATGGCGCGGCCCAGCGCCACGGCTTCCGCGCACACCGACGCGCGGCCGACATAGGTGTCGAGATGGACGGCCGTGTAGACGCGCCCCGAGCGCGTGCGCAGTGCCGAGCCGATATGATGGCGGTTCTCGGAATAGAGCCTGGCGATCGCGGCGCGCGCTGCCTCCACCAGTTCGAGATCGGCGGCAGTGACCGGCGTGCCGCCACCATTGCCGTTGGGGCCTTCGTCGTTCTCCCTGCTCATTCGGCCAGCGACTCCAGATGTTCCATGTCGTCGTCGGAAAAGCCGAAATGGTGGCCGATCTCGTGGATCATCACGTGGCGCACGAGCGTGTAGAGATCCTCGCCGGTCTCGCACCAGTAGTCGAGCAGCGGCCGGCGGTAGAGGAAGATCATGTCGGGCTGGGTGCGCAACGTGGACGTGGATTCGCGGATCATGTCGACGCCGCGATAGAGGCCCATGATCTCCCACGGGCTCTCCAGGTCCATCTCCTTCTCGGTCTCCTCGTCGCAGAAATCCTCGACGCGCAGCACGATGTTGCCGGCATGCTTGCGCAGTTCGGCCGGAATCGTCGTCATCGCCTTTTCGGCGAGACGTTCGATCTCGGCAAGATCGGGTGCTGGACGCGGCGGCTCGGACATGATCGGCTCGAAGCCTAGCGCGCGGCGAACGGCCGTGCCAAGCGACGTCGGGGGAGAAGCAGGCATGGCCGGACGACTTCAGGGGCCCGCACGCAACGAAGCGCTTGCCGGGCTCGACGGCTGGGCGGAACTGCCCGACCGCGACGCGATCGCGAAATCCTACAGGTTCGCGGATTTCAACGCCGCCTTCGCCTTCATGACGCGCGTGGCGCTGAAGGCCGAGAAGATGGATCACCATCCCGAGTGGTTCAACGTCTACAGCAAAGTCGATGTCGTGCTGTCCACGCACGATGCCGGCGGGCTGACGATGCGCGACATCGAGTTGGCGAAGTTTATGGACGGGGTTGCCTGACGTTCAGACGGGCGCCAGCCGCGCGCTCGGATGCACGAGCGGCTTGTACCCGGCCTTCAGCACCGCGACCGTGCCTTCGGGCGTCAGCGCTTCGATCTGGCCTTCGGGGATTTCCGCCGGCGTGTAGCCGGTGTGCGACCAGCGCCACGCCTTGGCGTCCCATTTGAGATACGCCGCATCGTCGTGCGCGTACATGGCCCCATCGGGCAGCTCGCCGAAGGTCGCGGGCCACGGGCGGCGGCGGTCGGCGGCGAGCGCGTTGTCGAGCTTCGTCGCGTCGGCCTTCTTGCCGGGCCACAGCTTCAGGAAACTGTCATAGGCCGCGCGCCGGCATTCGGCGCACGGGCGATGGCCGGCGGCCAGCGCCGTCACCTCGTCGAGGAAGAACAGCTCGGTATAGTGGCCGGGCTGCATGATGCGCCGCTTGCGGCCCTTGAAGGCGAGCTGGCAGATCAGCCAGCGCTTCTCGCGCGTCGCCTCGACCTCGAGGACGCGCCCTTCGCCGTGCAGGCAGCCGCGATTGCCCATCAAAAGGCCGCGCGCGGGATCGGCCTCGATCGTCGAGAAGGGCGTGACGCGGTTGCGCAGCGTCATTTGGGTCCCATGCGGATGGCGCCGTCGAGGCGCACGGTCTCGCCGTTCAGCATCGTGTTGGCCAGGAAGTGCATCACGAGGGCCGCGTACTCGTCCGGCCGGCCGAAGCGCGACGGGAACGGCACCTGTGCGGCGAGGCTGTCCTGCACGGGCTGCGGCATGCCCAGCAGCATCGGCGTGCCGAACAGGCCGGGGGCGATCGTCATGACGCGGATGCCCGACTTGGCGAACTCGCGCGCGGCGGGCAGCGTCAGCGCCGCGACCCCGCCCTTCGACGCGGCATAGGCCGCCTGGCCGATCTGCCCTTCGAACGCGGCGACCGAGGCGGTCATCACGACAAGGCCGCGTTCGCCGTCGGCGTTGGCGCCAAGCGCCTGCATGTCGGCGGCCGCGAGGCGCATCATGTTGAAGGTGCCGATCAGGTTGATCTCGATCGTGCGGCGGAACGCGTCCAGCGCCATCGGACCTTCCTTGCCGACGATGCGCGCGGCCGGGGCCACGCCCGCACAATTGACCAGCACGCGCGCCGCCCCGTGCGCCTCGCGCGCCTGTTTCACGCACGCGGTCGCGGCATCGGCCGACGACACGTCGCAGGCAAGGGCGAGCCCGCCGATCTCGGCAGCCACGCGCTTTGCCGCATCGAGATTGACGTCGAGGACGGCGACTTTCGCACCCGCCTTGGCAAGGGCGCGCGCCGTGCCTTCGCCGAGGCCCGAGCCGCCGCCCGTCACGATCGCCGCTTCGCCCTTGATGTCCATGGCTTGATTCCTTCCGCGTGGCGGTCCAGTTTCCAGCTCCCTCCTAGCGGATTCGAGGATGGCCGCCAATGACCGCATTTTCACTCGCCGGCGTGCCGCGTGCGGCCGTCTGGCTCGGCTTCGGCGGGCTGCTGCCGTTCTGGCTCGCGGTCGCCGCGATCTGGGCGAACCCGGAGGCGGCGTCGTTCGCCCTCTCGGCACAGCTTGCCTATGGCGCCGTCATCCTGTCGTTCCTGGGCGGCGTGCACTGGGGGCGCGCCCTCGCGGGTCCCGGGGAGCCGGTGCCGGGCTGGAGCGTGGTGCCGGCCTTGCTGGGCTGGCTTGCCGCCGCGTGGATGGAGCCGGCGCCGGCGCTGATCCTGCTGATCGTCGGCTTCTGGGCCGCGTTCACCGTGGACATGCGCGCCGTCGCCGCGGGCCGCTTTCCGGGCTGGTACCTGCAATTGCGCCGGCCCTTGTCGGCACTCGTGGTGCTGGCCCTCGCCTTCAGTCTGCTGGCGGTCTGGTCCTGACGCCGAGCGCCGCCTCGCGCCGCGCGATATAGAGCGTGCTCGAAACGATGATCGCGGCCCCGGCAAGCGTGTACATGTCGAGCGCTTCGCCGAACACGAACAGGCCGAACGCGGCGGCCAGCACCATGCGGCCGTAATCGACCGGCTCGATCGCGGTCGCTTCGGCGATCCGGTAGGCGCGCATCGTGCAGAACTGCCCGCCCGCCCCCATGGCCCCCAGTGCTGCCGCCCCGGCCCATTCCACCGGCTCGGGCCAGCGCCACACCGCGAGTGCCGGTCCCAGCGACACGAGCGTGGAGAACACGCTGAACCAGAAGACCGTGCACACGGCCGTCTCGGTGGCACTCAGGCGCTTGATCGACACCGTCACGCACGCGACGAAGAAACCGCTGAGCAGCGCCACCAGCGCGAACGGGTCGAGCACGCCCGCACCCGGGCGCACCATGACGACGACGCCCAGGAACCCCACCGCCGTCGCCGTCCAGCGCCGCCAGCGCACGATCTCGCCCAGCATCGTCACCGCGAGCACCACGACGAAAAGCTGGCGCACATAACCAAGCGCCACCGCGTCGGCGATCGGCAGGTGCGTGATGGCGATGAACCCGGTCGCCATCGCGGCATAGCCAAGGATCGTGCGCGCGAAATGCGCGCCGAGGCGCCGTGTGGCGATCTGCGCGAGGCCGCCGGTGCCCAGCACGATCGGGGCGATGATGAAGAGCGCGAACATGCAGCGGAAGAACGCGAGCTGCAACGGGTGCATCGTCGAGCCCAACGCCTTGATCAGCGCCTCCATGCTGCCGAACAGCAGCATCGCCGCGAAGGCCCACAGGCAGCCGCGCGTGTTGCCGGGCAGGGCCAGGGCCCAGCTCGAAAGCCGCGCGCGCATCACCCGCCACCCACGGCGGGCGCCTTGCCCAGTCTGATCTCGCGATAGGCGATATAGAGCGTGGCGCCGATCAGGATCGCGGAGCCTGCGAGCGTCCAGCCGTCGGGCACCTCGGCGAAGAACAGCCAGCCATAGAGGATCGCGAAGACGAGGCGCAGATAATCGTACGGCACGACGGCCGACGCCTCGGCCGCGCGGAAGGCCTTCAGCGCCATCCACTGCCCGGTGCTTGCCGAAGCGCCGATGCCGGCGAGCAGCGCAAGCTCGGTCCAGGTCGGCGTCTGCCACACGAGAAGTGCGGGGCCCAGGCTCGCGATCGACGTGACGATGCCGAAATAGGCCATGATCGTCGCGTTCTTCTCGCTGCCCTGCAGCTTCTTGACCAGCACGATCACGTCGGCGATCAGGAAGGCGCCCAGCAGGGCCGCGACATGCGCCAGCTCGAACGTCTGGGTGCCCGGCCGCACGATCACGACGACGCCCAGGAACCCCACCGCCGTCGCCGACCAGCGCCGCCAGCCGACCAGTTCGCCAAGGAACGTCGCGGCCAGCACGACCGCGAACAGCGGCTTGGCGAACGAGATGGCGGTCGCGTCGGCAAGCGGCAGGCGCGTGAGCGCGTACATGCCGCAGAACATGCCCGACACGCCGACAAGGGCGCGCACGACGTGCAGGCCCGGCCGCCCTGTCAGGAAAAGTGCCGTGCCGCCGCGCAGGACGAACGGCAGCACGACGAGAAGCCCGAAGACGCAGCGGAAGAACGCGATCTCGAACGAGTCGAGCCGCATGCCGAGCAGCTTGACGATGGCGCCCTGCGCCGAGAACACGATGCCCGAGGCGATCATCCACAAGGCACCTTCGAGATTGCGCCGGCCCGCCTCGTTCATGCCGGCGGCTCGGGCTTGCGCACGGGCGGCGTGCGGCCAAGCTCGGCGGCCTTGCGCGCGATATAGGCCTCGCGCTGGGCGATGTAGAACGTCGATCCGATGATCACGCCGCCGCCGATCCACGTATAGATGTCGGGCTGCTCGGCGAAGATGAAATAGGCCATCGTGGCCGAGATCGGCAGGCGCGCGAACTCGAACGGCAGCACGTATGAGGCTTCGCACGCGGCCATCGCGCGCGTGAAGCACTGGTGGCCGACCGTGGCGCATGCGCCCAGGACGCCGACCAGCATCAGCGCGTCCGCCGACGGCCAGCGCCAGACGAACAGCGCCGGCAGCAACGCCACCGGCAGCATGTAGAGCGACATGTAGACGATGATGACGTTCGCGTTGTCGGTGCGCGTGAGCTGCTTGACCGTGATCGCGTTCCAGCCGCCAAGGGCCGCCGACGCGAGCACCAGCAGGTGCGCGAATTCGAGATCGCCGAACCCCGGCCGGATGACGATCATGGCGCCCGAAAGGCCGATCAGCGTGGCGGTCCAGCGCCGGGCGCGCACGACTTCGCCCAGCAGCAATGCTGCGGCCGCCGTGGCGAACAGCGGCGAGGTGAAGCCCAGCGCCGTCGCCTCCGCGATCTCGAGGCTGGCAAGGCCGGTGAACCAGCACAGCATCGACGCGTAGCCGAGCATCGAGCGGCTCAGATAGAGCTTGTGGCTGGCGGTGGCGAGTGCGCCGATCCCTGCGCGCATCACCCACGGCATCATGAAGGCAACGCCGATCGCGACGCGGAAGAACGAGATCTGGAACGGGTGCAGCTCGAAGCTCAGCGCCCGGATGATGATGTTCATCCCCGCGAAAGCGGCGGCGGCGACGGTCATCAGGATGGCACCCTGGATCGGGCCGGGCAGGCCCCGGTACCGGTCGCGCGACCCCTCGAACATGCGGGCGAATTCCTCTCCGCCGGCAGGTTAGCCCAGCCGTGCCGCGCGCGCGCGGTTATTTCCCGTCAATGCAGGATTGCCCGATGCACAGGTCTCGGCATGAGGGACCGGTCAGGCGACGAGCTTCGCCTCGGTCGCTTTGCGGAATTCGGCGTCGGTCACGCCGTCGGCCAGCTCGACGAGCTTGAGGCCGCCGGGCACCACGTCCATCACGCCGAGATTCGTGATGATCCGGTTGACCACGGCCTTGCCGGTCAGCGGCAGCGTGCACGCCTTCAGGACCTTGGATTCGCCGGCCTTGTTGGTGTGGTCCATCACCACCACGACGCGGCCCACGCCGGCGACGAGGTCCATCGCCCCGCCCATGCCCTTGACGAGCTTGCCCGGGATCATCCAGTTGGCGAGGTCGCCGTTTTCCGACACTTCCATGGCGCCGAGGATCGCCATCGCGATCTTGCCGCCGCGGATCATCGCGAAGCTCTGCGCGGAATCGAAGAACGACGTCTGCGGCAGCTCGGTGATCGTCTGCTTGCCGGCATTGATGAGGTCGGGGTCTTCCTCGCCCTCGAACGGGAACGGGCCCATGCCGAGCATGCCGTTCTCCGACTGCAGCGTCACTTCCACGCCCTCGGGAATGTAGTTGGACACCAGCGTCGGGATGCCGATGCCGAGATTGACGTACCAGCCGTCCTGCAGTTCCTTGGCGGCGCGTGCGGCCATCTGATCGCGGTTCCAGGGCATTTGCTTTCTCCTCAGGCCGCGCGCTTGCGGGTGGTGCGCTGTTCGATGCGCTTCTCGTGCTTGCCCTGCACGATGCGGTGCACGTAGATGCCGGGCAGATGGATATGGTCGGGATCGAGCGCGCCCAGCGGCACGATCTCCTCGACCTCGGCCACGCAGACCTTGCCGCAGGTCGCGGCCGGCGGATTGAAGTTGCGCGCGGCCTTGCGGAACACGAGGTTGCCCGACGGATCGGCCTTCCACGCCTTGACGATGGAAAGGTCGGCGACGTAGCTGCGCTCGAGAATGTAGGTCTGGCCGTCGAACTCCTTGTGCTCCTTGCCCTCCGCGATCACGGTGCCGACACCGGTGCGCGTGTAGAAGCCGGGAATGCCGGCGCCGCCCGCGCGCATGCGCTCGGCCAGCGTGCCCTGCGGATTGAATTCGAGTTCGAGCTCGCCTGCGAGATACTGGCGCATGAACTCCGCGTTCTCGCCCACGTAGGACGAGACCATCTTCTTGACCTGGCGCGTGCCGAGCAGGATGCCGAGGCCGAAGCCGTCGACGCCCGCGTTGTTGGACGCGATCGTCAGGTTCTTGGTGCCGGCATCGCGGATCGCCGCGATCAGCAGCTCGGGGATGCCGCACAGGCCGAAGCCGCCGGCGGCGATCTGCATCCCGTCGAACAGCAGGCCATCGAGCGCCTCTGCCGCGTTCTTGCGAATTTTCTTCATTTCCCCCTCGATGTTCTTGGTTCGGCGGTGCTGAGTACAACAAGACCGGGAGCCGGAATCAAGGCCCGCAATTCTTGTTTCACGGATCGACCGGTGTTGGTGCCGGCAGCGCCTTGCCCTTGGCCGCAAGCACGGCGCGCAGGCGGTCGGGATAGTCGCTGATCAGGCCATCGACGCCCAGGTCGACCAGCCTTGCCATGTCGGCTGGTTCGTTGACCGTCCACGGGATTACCGTCAGGCCAAGCCCCTTCGCTTCGGCATAGGCCGCGTCGGTCAGATCGCGGAAAAAGGGCGACCAGATCGTCCCGCCCGCCGCCTTGACCAGCCGCGGCGCCGAATCGCCATGGGCGGCGGCGTCGAGACCGGTCCACGGGCTCACGCCGCGCCCCTTCCATACATTGTCGCCGTTGCCGCGCTCCAGCGTCAGGTAGGCGCGCGCGAGATCGGGGGCCATTCGTGCGGCGACCGCCAGCGTGCGCCAGTCGAAGGATTGCAGCGTGGTGCGTGCGCGCATGGCGTTGCGGTCGATGGCCGCGATCGCGACGCGCGCGAATTCCTCGGGCGGCAGCGTTTCGTCGGGAAAGAGCGGGGAGAGCTTCGTCTCGATATTGAAGCGCACGGCCGCATTGCCGGACCGGCGCACCAGATCGAAGACCGCGTCGAGGGCCGGCATGCGCGTGCCCGGTACGGATTTCTGGCCGGCAAACGTACGCGCGTAGTCGCTGTCGGGACGGATCGTGCCCACGTCGTGGCGCTGCAGTTCGACAAGCGTCAGGTCGCGCACGCGCGGGGCGGGGTGCGCGATCCAGTTTCCGTCGGGCGCTTTCGTGATCTCGGGATTGAGCCGGCGGTCGTGCGCCACGACGGCGATCCCGTCGCGCGTGACGCCAAGGTCGAACTCGAGCGTCGTGACGCCAAGGGACAGGGCGGCCGCGAAGGCGGGCAATGTGTTTTCGGGTGCGAGCCCACGCGCACCGCGATGGCCCTGCAGGTCGAACGCGACGGCCGGCACGGCCGCCAGCAGGACCGCAAGGGATGCGATAAGACGCATGGAATTTCCTTCCGACGTGAATCGGCGCATTATGGATGCCAATCGTTACAGACGGAGACGCCCGCAATGAAGCCCGATCATTTCCGCGTGCTCGCGCGCTACAACCAGTGGGCCAACGAACGGCTCTACGCCGTCTGCGGCAAGCTGCACGACAACGAGCTTTTCATGCAGCGCCCGTCCTTCTTCGGGTCGATCCACGCCACGCTCAACCATATCCTTGTCGGCGACCGCATCTGGATGGGCCGGCTGACCGGCCACCCGGCGACGGCCACGCGGCTCGACGAGATCCTCTACGGCGATTTCATCGGGCTCAACGTCGCGCGCGTCGCCGAGGACGCGCAGATCGTCACCTTCTGCGACGCACTCGACGAGCCGACGGTCAACACGACGCTGCGCTACAAGAACATGGCCGGCGAGACGCACGCCACGCCGATTCGCTGGGTGCTGACGCACATGTTCAACCACCAGACCCACCACCGCGGCCAGACGCACGGGCTGCTTTCCCAGACGGACGTGCCGCCGCCGCCGCTCGACCTGATGCACTACCTGCGCGAAGCGCCGCCGGCGGCGTGAGCGCGGCGCGCAGTTCCGCGGTCTCCTCGAGCATCCATTCGCGGAATGCCTTGACGGTCGGCCGCTCGACATCCTGGCTGCGGCACACGAGCCAGTACGACTTGCCCGCCGGCACCACCAGCGGCAGCGGCTGGACAAGCCGCCCCGACGCGATCTCGGCCGAGAACAGGAACGGCGCGCCAAGAGCGATGCCCATCCCTTCCATCGCCGCCTCGACGGCCACGCGCGTCGAATCGAACACGGCCGCGCGCTTGCGCGGCTGGCGCACCGGGATGCCGGCGGCGGCGAGCCACACGCCCCATTCGTCGTAGAGGATGTGGTCGTCGAGAAGCGGATGGACCAGCACGTCGGCTGCCTTGCGGATCTTCTTGGCGAGACCGGGGGCGCAGAGCGGCGTCAGCGTGTCGTCGAACAGCCGGTCGGCATGCAGGCCCGGATATTCGCCTGTCCCATAGCGGATCGCCGCGTCGACCGGCTCGCGGTCGAAATCGACGAGCCGGGCGGAGGTTTCGAGCCTGAGCTCGATCGCCGGATGGCGCGCGGCGAACCGGCCCAGCCGCGGCACGAGGAACGTCAGCGCGATCGTCGTCAGCAGGCTGAGCCGGATCGTGCCCTTGGCCTCGCGCTCGCGTGCGCGGTCGACCGCCATCGAGATGCGCACGAACGCGCCGTTGAGTTCCGGGGCAAGGGCGGCACCGGCCGAGGTGAGGGCAAGCGCACGCGTCAGGCGACGGAACAGCTTGGTGCCGAGCGCTTCCTCCAGCCCCTTCACCTGATGGCTGACGGCGGCCTGCGTGACGCCGAGTTCCTCGGCTGCCTTGGTCAGCGACAGGTGGCGGGCCGCCGCCTCGAAGGCGCGCAGGCCGTTGAGCGGCGGCAGGCGGGTCGTCGCCATGGCTTAGGTTTCCTTATGCATCGCCCGAGATAAGGTCGTTTGTATGGGCCCTATTTTACCGGCAAATTCGCGTCAGTTCCAAGGTTCGCACATGAAGAGGATTTGGTCATGATCTGTCAGACGGTAAACGGGGATGTCGATTTCCGGACGGCCTGGCGCGAGGCGTTCGCCGCCATCGGGACGGCAATGGGGGCCAGCCTGCTGGCCGTCGTCGTGTGGCAGGAGCGTGCGCGCGACCGCACGCGGCTCGAAGGGCTCGACGATGCCGCCCTCAAGGACATGGGCATCAGCCGCGCCGACGTGTCGCGCGAGATCGAAAAGCCGGTCTGGCGCGCGTGAGTGCTGCCCCGCTCCAGGGCGGGTGTCTGTGCAAGGCCGTGCGCTATTCGGCGCGCGGCCCGACGACACGCGTCAACCACTGCCATTGCGACATGTGCCGGCGTGCCAGCGGCGCCATTGCCGCGACTTGGGCGACCGTGCCGCTGGCGGGCTTCGTGCTGACCGGCAAGCCCGCCGAATATCGCGCGTCCGGCTTCGCGACCCGCTCGTTCTGTGCGGCCTGCGGCTCGACGTTGTTCTGGCAGCGCGACGGCGATGCGACGATCGACCTTTCCGTCGGCACGCTCGACGATGCAGGCGGTCTTGCCGCCACGCGCCATGATTTCGTCGAGGGGCGCCTTGCGGGCTTCAGCCTCGACCCGCATCTGCCGGAATTTCCCGGTACCTAGCCCTTCAGGGCTTCTTCCATCGCCGACCAGAGCGCTTCGAGCGGCTCGCAGCCGACCGACAGGCGCACATAGCCCGGGGCGACCGCATCGCCCCAGCGCGCGCGGCGCTCGGCACTGGTGTGCACGCTGCCGAAGCTGGTGCTTGGCCGGATGAAGCGACAGGAGATGAATTTTTCCGCCAGCGCCTCGCTTGCGAACGTCACGCCGACGAGGCTGCCGAACTTCGCCATCTGCTTTCGCGCGATGGCGTGCGAGGGATCGTTGCCGAGCCCCGGATGGCGCACTGACACCGTGCCTTCGTGCACCGCGAGGCGCCGCGCGATCTCGACGGCGGAGTCGCACATGCGTGAAAACCGCAGCTCCAGCGTCTCCAGCCCGCGATGGACGAGCCACGCCTCGAACGGGCCGGGGATGGCGCCGCCGAGCTTGCGCCAGTCGCGTACCGCATCGAGCAACGCCTTGTCGCGCGACGCGACATGGCCAAACAGCACGTCGGCATGCCCGCCGGGCGCCTTGGTGTCGGCGGCCACGACGAAATCGG
Source organism: Tagaea sp. (assembly GCA_965279525.1). GTDB lineage: Bacteria > Pseudomonadota > Alphaproteobacteria > CACIAM-22H2 > CACIAM-22H2 > Tagaea. Next base: position 1,507,827 of record CBDIIB010000005.1, read on the forward strand.
CGCCCAGATCGAGCGGGCGCTGGCCCAGCGGCGTCATCGTCGTGTTGTCGACGACGACCTTGGCACCCTCGGCGTGTGCTGCCGCCGCGACGGCGGCGATGTCGCACACGTCGAGACCCGGGTTGGACGGGCTTTCGATCCACACCAGCCGGTAGCCGGCAAAGCCGCCCGCCATGAATTCGGCGGTCGCGCGCAGGTCGAACGACACGCCGAGTGGTGCGAGGAATTTTTCGGCGAGGGCGCGCGTCGTGTAGTAGCCGTCCGACGGCAGCAGCACGCGGTCACCGGCACGAAGCTGCGAATAGAGCACGGCGGCGATGGCCGCCATGCCCGACGGGAACGCGACGACCGGGGCGTCTTCGAGGATCGCAAGCGCATGCTCGACGGCATCCCAGCTCGGATTGTGGAAGCGCCCGTACTGGAAGGGTGCGTCCGCCGGCATGCCGGGCAGATGATAGGAACTCGCCATCACGATGGGCGGGGCCACCGGCTCGCCGGGGGCGAGGTCGGCGCGTGCGTGCAGCAGGCGGGCGATGCGCTCGTCGTTGGCAGCACTCATCGCATCACCAGTTGGGTGCCGGGCGGATGTCGCCCACGGTGCGGCCGGCCGCGTTGGTGATCTTCGGGTTGAGGAGGGCGTCGATCTCGGCGCGCGGCGTTTCGGCGAAGCCGCCGTACTTTTCGAGGAAATGCGCCATCGCCACTTCGGCCCCGCGTCCGTTGCCGTCCTCGATCTTCAGCGCGATGCCGATCTTCCGGGCCGGCACGGCCGCCATGTACACGCCTTCGGCGCCGGTCTTCAGCACCGCATGGCCGCGCGCGGCAATGAGCGCGCGCGTGCAGAAGCGCCCCGTGCCGGCAAGCATGAACGGGTTCTCGCGGATCGCGGCGGACATGCGGTTGCACGCGGCCGCGCGCTCGGCAGGTAGCCCGTCGGGTGTGCCGACGCGCGCAATGCCCAATGCGAGATTGCGCACGGGGATCGCCACCTGCGGCAGCGAGCAGCCGTCGAGCCCCGTGGCGGCATCGGCGAGCGACAGGCCGAGCATCGCTTCGTATGTGGCAACGATGCGCTTTTGCAGCGGATGGGCCGGATCGATATAGCCCTTCAGCGGCCAGCCCATGTGCTTGCACACCGCCAGCATGCCGGTGTGCTTGCCCGAGCAGTTGTTGTGCGACGCGTCGGGCTCCTCGAAGGCGCGGATCAGCAGGTTGGCGCTGGGCGCGTGGGTGGGCAGGTGCGCGCCGCATTCGAGGTCGCCCACATCCAGTCCCATGCGGTTGAGCCATGCCACGACCGTGCGCGTGTGCATGGGTTCGCCGCCGTGGCTGGCCGACGAAATCGCGATCTCGGTGGTCGAGCAGCCGAACGCGTCGGCCGCACCCGTCTCGATCAGGCCCAGCGACTGGATCGGCTTGATCGCCGAGCGCGGGAAGACCGGCCTTGCGATGTCGCCGTGCGATTCGATCAGGGTGCCGTCGGCGGAAACGACGGCGATTGCGGCGCGGTGGCGGCTTTCGACCAGGCTGCCGCGGGTGACTTCGACGATCAGGGGTTCGCTCATGATTCCAGAAACTTGCCTCTTGCGCGCGGCCAAGGCAAGGTCCCGCCATCATGCGCGGCTATTTCGGCATCGGGGCGGAGGGCATTTCCAAGCCCATGAATCTGGGGGCGCTGGCGCGCACGGCGCACGCCTTCGGCGCGTCGTTCGCCTTCACGCTCGCCGCCGCGTTCGACCGGACGGAGGCCAACCGCGCCGACACGTCCGACGCGTCGGACAGCATGCCGATCTACGACTGGGCCACGCTCGACGACATGCGCCTGCCGGTGGGCTGCGTGCTGGTCGGCATCGAGCTCACGCCCGACGCAGTCGAGCTGCCGAGCTTCCGCCATCCGCGTTCGGCGGCCTACATCCTCGGCCCCGAACGTGGTTCGCTGTCGCCCGAGACGACCGCGCGCTGCCGGCACGTGGTCAAGATCCCGACGAAGTTCTGCATCAACGTGTCGCTGGCGGGGGCGCTGGTCATGTACGACCGCGTGCTGTCGATGGGCCAGCACGAGGCGCGCCCCATCCTGCCCGGCGGGCCGACGGTGTCGACGCGCCGCAAGCACGTGTCCGGCGGTCCGGTATTGCGGAAGAAGACCTAACCGCGCAGGCGCAGCAGCGGGTTGAGCAGGCGGCCCCAGCCGCCGGTCAGCTTGATGGGCCCCGTCGTGACCGCAAGGCACAGGCAGTCCTTCGCGCGGTCGGCGGTGGGTGCGTGCTTGACCGTCTCGTCGGCCGCGCACACGTCGCCGCGCACATAATGGCCGCGGCCGTCTTCGAAGCTGCCGTCGAGCACCAGAAGCAGTTCGTCGCCGTAATGCGTGTGCGCCGGGATCGCGCGCCCGCCGGCGATGCGCAGCAGGCTCATCCGGTGGGTGGCGGCAGCCGCGGTGGGCAGCGTCACTTCCTCCACACCCTTGACGATCCGCGACCAGGCGAGCTTTTCCAGATCGCCGCCCGTGTAGGGCAGGATCGAATCGGGCAGCAACGGATGCGGCGTGCGCGGTGCGACGCTCGCCGGCGCCGGCGCTGGCCGGTCGAGGCGCGCGAGCATGCGCTCCAGCGCGTCGGGGGCGAGGGCCGCCGGCTCCAGCCGGTCGAGCAACGCACCGCCCACGGCGTCGAGCCGGGCCACGGTGGCGCGGGCTTCCGGGCACAGCGAAAGGTGTGCTTCGAGCAGCACGCCGACCGGTTCGGGCGCCGAGCCGGAAGCGTAGTCGACGAGCCATTCGTCGGAGAGGGGGCGGGGCTGTGTCATCGGTCCGTCTCGAACATAGTGCGCAGGCGTGCGACGGCAAGCCGCAGGCGCGATTTCACGGTGCCCAGCGGCACGCGCAGGCTCTGCGCGATGTCGCCGTGCGAGCGGTCTTCATAATAGGCAAGGCGCAGCATCTGCGCCTGCTCGGCCGGCAGTTCGTCGAGTGCTGCGGCGAGCCGCTTTTCCCAGCGCCCGGCATCGAGCGTGCGGTCGGGCATCGCCTCGGGCTCGGGCATCAGGCCCGGATCGTCGACATCGAGGCGCGTGCGCTTGTCGCGACGGAGCGCGTCGATGCGCCGGTTGCGCGCGATGGTGAAGATCCATGTCGCGGGGCTGGCGAGCTTCGCCTCGTAGGCCGGCGCCTTGCGCCACACCGTCAGCATCACTTCCTGCGTCAGGTCCTCGGCCTGGCCCCTGTCGGCCCCCAGCCGCAGCAGATAGGCCTTCACGCGCGGGCCGAAATGGTCGAACAGGCGCGCGAACGCCGCGCGGTCCTGGAAGCGCGCGACCGCCGCGATGTCGCGGATCTGGGCGTCGAGTGCGGAAAGGTCGGATTGGGAACGCATCGCGCCCTGTATAGAGGCCGGTGGCCGGATCGCAAACTGCCGGGGTGCCAGCAGCCGGCACGCCAGCAGGCCCGCAGGAAGGCTTGCGGCCTTGCCTGTCGGGCCGGGGGTCCGGCGGGGCGGCGGTCGGCGGTTGACGTCAATCATCCTCAATGCGATACGCAAGGTCATCCAGCCCGGATCACGGATCGCCATGAAACCTCGATTTCACATCGTCGTTGCCGCTTCGTTCCTAGTCGTTGCGGGTAGCGTGCAGGCCCAGCAGCGCCCGGCTGCCCCGGCTCCTGCCGCGCCTGCGCAGCCGGCCCCGGGTGCGGGCCTGCCGCGCCAGCTCGGCGCGCATGACGGCTGGATCGCGGTCGAGGCCGGAACCGGCCCGACGCGCGTGTGCTATCTCGTCGGCCGGCCGGCCAAGTCGGAAAGCAAGCCTGCCAACGCGCGCCGCGGCGAGATCTCGCTGACCATCGCGCACTATCCGGGCGCCAACCGCACCAACGAGGTGACGTGGGTCGCCGGCTATGCGCTGCGCGACAACGGTCCGATGGAGATCGAGGTCGGCCGGGTCAAGGTGCCGCTGTCGAACCTGAACCAGCCCAACTCGGAGAAGGCGTGGACGCGCGACGAGGTCGGCAACCGCCAGGCGATCGACGCGATGCGCCAGGCGGCGGCCAACGCCAGCGCGCTGGTGCGCGGCATATCCGGGCGCGGCACCGAGACGGTCGACCATTTCGCGCTTGCCGGCTTTGCGCGCGGCCTTGCCGACATCGACAAGGCCTGCGCCGTCCGGCGGTAAGAAAGCGGGCGCCGTCCGCCGGTGACAGGCCGGGTCCAAGCGCCTATATAGGCGCCATGCTCGAACCGGTCGTCCCCAAACCCCAGCTTGCCGAATTCAAGGAGGCGCTGCCCGCCCCGCAGAGCCCGGACGGCCGCGCCAACCTCGTCGGCCTGTCGCGCGAGGAGCTGACGGCGCTGTTCGCCGAGATGGGCGAGCCGGCGTTCCGCGCGCGCCAGCTCTGGGGCTGGATCTATTGCAAGGGGGCCAGGGATTTCTCCGACATGACCGACATGTCGAAGAAGCTGCGCGCCAAGCTCGAGACGAAATACGCCATGCGCCGGCCCGAGGTGGCGCGCCTGCAGGATTCGATCGACGGCACCAAGAAGTGGCTGCTGCGCTATCCCGACGGGCAGGAAATCGAGACCGTCCACATCCCCGAGGAAGACCGGGGCACGCTGTGCGTGTCGAGCCAGGTCGGCTGCACATTGACGTGCAAGTTCTGCCACACCGGCACCCAGCGCCTGGTGCGCGACCTGACGGTCGAGGAGATCGTCGGCCAGGTGATGCTCGCCAAGGACACGTTCGACGAATGGCCGGCACCTGAGTCCAGCCGCAAGCTCACCAACATCGTGATGATGGGCATGGGCGAGCCGCTGTTCAACTACGAGAACGTCGCCAAGGCGCTGAAGATCATCATGGACCCCGACGGCATCGCGGTATCGCGGCGCAAGATCACGCTGTCGACGTCGGGCGTGGCGCCGATGATCAAGCGCTGCGGCGAGGAGCTGCGCGTGATGCTGGCGATCTCGCTGCATGCCGTGACCGACGAGCTTCGCGACGTGCTCGTGCCGCTCAACAAGAAATATCCGATCGCCGAGCTGCTCGACGCGTGCCGTTCCTATCCCACGCTGTCGAACGCGCGGCGCATCACGTTCGAGTACGTGATGCTGAAGGGCGTCAACGACAGCCCGGCCGACGCGCGGGCACTGGTGAAGCTCATCGCCGGCATCCCGGCCAAGATCAACCTGATCCCGTTCAACGCGTGGCCCGGTGCCCCGTTCGAATGCTCGTCCGACGAGGCGATCGCGAAATTCGCCCAGATCGTCAACGATGCGGGCTATCCCAGCCCGGTGCGCAAGCCGCGCGGCAGCGACATCTTCGCGGCCTGCGGCCAGCTCAAAAGTGCGAGCGAGCGCGTGCGCAGGAGCGTCGCGGCGGCGTCGGTCGATCCTGCATGATCGACGATGTTTGGGGACTGCTGGATTTGTAGGATTCCGGTATCTGTGTGTATCCATCATGGATGCACGTTTCGATATTGATATCGTCTCTTGATACAACTGTATTAAAGAGCGCGGTCGACGACATCTTGGCGACCGTCGACGGTGCCATCGAATTCGAGATCGTGGCGAGCACACCCGTTGCCTTCGAGGCGCCGCGCACGCGCATCGTCGTCGAAGATCGCCCGGCCGGCGCCGCCCGCGCCTATAACGCGGCGGCGGCAGCGGCGCGCGGCACGTACATCGCCCACGTCACCGACGGCAAGAAGCTGCGCAGGGGTTGGCTCGAAGCCGCACTCGCGACGATCGCGGCGCGTGACGATGGCAGGTCACCCTTCGTGGCCTGCCTGCCGATGTTCGACGGCACGGAGGGCGATACCTTTGTCGGCACGGCCATGGGACGGCTCTATCCCTGGTTCTTCGTCGCCCATCGCCGGTTGACCGATGCCGTCGGCCCCTACTGCGATGAAAGCTACAAGGACAGCTTTCTCGATGTCGATCTGGGTTTCCGGGTCTGGGCGGCAGGCGGCCGCTGCGAGATCGTGCCGGGCGGGCCCTGGTACGAGCACGTAGCGGATGCCAGGCGCGTCCGGCTGGGATCGCGCAATCTCGAAGCGGATTTCGGCCTGCTGTTCGAGCGCTGGTTCGCCAGGTTCGGCGTTGCCGCCGGATTCGGCGAACCCCGGCCGGACGGACGCACGGTCGTGGCCCCCTGGCACGTGTGCCTGGATGTACCGTCGATCTTCTTCTCGCACTTCGTGCGCGACCACACGATCCTGCAGGCAGGTCGCGAATGGCCGCGGATCGGGGCGTCCCTGCGCGCGGCGACCCGGCTGATTCACAAGGACGGGATCGCGATACCCGGTTCCGTCCTCGTCGAACCGGCGCATCTGCCGGATTGGGTGCTGACGGTGACGCGTGCCCGCCAGGATGCCGTTCAGAGCGCGACCACGCCGAACGGGTCGCAATAGATTTCGAGGATGTGGTGCAGCTCGGGCAGCTTGTCCGCGGGTGCGAGCACGCCCATGCCCGATGCCGTGCGCGTCAGGATGCGCGCCTTGTGGCCGGGCAGCCGGGCCGCGATCGCCTTGAACGAGTCCAGCATCTGGCAGACCATCACGTCGTGGAAGACGAAGACGGCGTCGGGCGCGCAGAAGGGCAGGATGCCCTCGAAGTCGGCCGTCTGCGCTTCGTTGGTGTGGTCGGCATCGATGAAGACCATGTCGACCGGCCCGTCGAGATGCGCCGCCACCGCCGCGGGCACGTCGGTGGGCGAAGCGCCCAGCACGCCCGTGACGTTGTAGCCCTTCTCCGCCGCGATCCGGTTGGTGAGGGCGAGCCCGTCCTTGCCCATGCCAAGGCCGATGTCGATGGCGACGATCTTCGCCTTGGGCATCGCCATGGCGAGGGCAAGCGTGCTCCAGCCGAACGAGCAGCCGATCGCGAAGATGCGCTTGGGCGCATAGACCTGGCCGACATCCTCCATCAGCGCCACTTCCGACAGGCTGATGCCGCCGCCGGAATGGCCGATATTGACGCCGTCCTTGATCGCGTAGGTGAAGGTGCCGTCCTCGGCGGGGCTGTTCGAGATCTTCGTCAGCAGGAACGGCGACATGCTGGAGCGGATCTGGAATCCGTAGCTTGCGTAGAGATCGACGAGTTTCGCGAAAATCATCTGCCTACCGCTTCTGGTACTGGGTTGCGCCGAACAGCACTTCCTTCTGCTTGTCGTCCATCGGCCCGACGCGCCGGCGTTCCTCGAGCAGCTTGAGACCTTTTACCACCGCCGGGCGCGTGTTGATCGCGTCGAACCAGCGCTTCACGTTCGGGAAGTCTTCGAGCTTCTGGCCCTGGCGCTCGTGGCTGCGCGTCCACGGGAACACGGCCATGTCGGCGATCGAGTATTCGCCGGCGAGGAACGGCGTTTCGGCCAGCCGCCGGTCGAGCACGCCGTAGAGCCGTGCGGTCTCGTTCGTGTAGCGGTCGACCGCATACTTGATCGGTTCGGGCGCGTACTGGCGGAAATGGTGGGCCTGGCCGAACATCGGCCCCACACCGCCCATCTGGAACATCAACCACTGGATCACGTCGTAGCGGGCCCGCGTATCCGACGGCAGGAAGCGCTCGCCCGCGGCCCCCGAGCGGTCGCACAGATACATCAGGATGGCGCCCGATTCGAACACCGCATAGGGCCCGCCGCCCGGGCCGTCGCTGTCGACGAGGGCGGGCATCTTGTTGTTGGGGCTGATCTTCAGGAAATCCGGCTTGAATTGCTCGCCCTTGCCGATGTCGACCGCATGGACGTTGTAGGCGAGGCCCAGCTCCTCCAGCAGGATCGAGACCTTGTAGGCATTGGGGGTCGGCCAGACATAGAGATCGAGCATCGCGGGGGTTCCTCGGCATCCGGGGGATAGGGCCAGTCTAGCAGCGCTTGCAGGTGGCGGCGCAATCCTTATACTCCCGCGCGTTTTCAAGGGCTCCAGGTTCGCGGCGGAAAATCAGATGGAAAAGAAAGTGAAGAAGGTCGTGCTCGCCTACTCCGGCGGTCTCGACACCTCGATCATCCTCAAGTGGCTGCAGGACACCTATGGCTGCGAGGTGGTCACCTTCACGGCCGATCTCGGCCAGGGCGAGGAGCTCGAACCGGCGCGCAAGAAGGCGCAGATGATGGGGATCAAGGAGATCTTCATCGACGACCTGCGCGAGGAGTTCGTGCGCGACTTCGTCATGCCGATGTTCCGCGCCAACGCGCTCTACGAAGGCCAGTACCTGCTCGGCACGTCGATCGCCCGGCCGCTCATCGCCAAGCGCCAGATCGAGATCGCCCGCCAGGTAGGTGCCGACGCCGTGTGCCACGGCGCCACCGGCAAGGGCAACGACCAGGTGCGCTTCGAGCTTACCTACTACGCGCTCGAGCCCGGCATTCGCGTGATCGCACCCTGGCGCGAATGGAAGCTCGACAGCCGCACGAAGCTGCTCGAATACGCCGAGCTCAACCAGATCCCGATCGCCAAGGACAAGCGCGGCGAAGCGCCGTTCTCGGTCGACGCGAACCTCCTGCACATCTCGGCCGAGGGCAAGGTGCTCGAAGACCCGTGGCAGGAGCCCGAGGAATTCGTCTATTCGCGCACCGTCGCCCCCGAGGCTGCCCCCGACAAGCCCGAGTATGTGGAAGTCGAGTTCGAGAAGGGCGACCCCGTCGCGGTCAACGGCAAGAAGCTGTCGCCGGCGGCGATGCTCGCCGAACTCAACGCCATCGGCGGGCGCCATGGCATCGGGCGGCTCGACCTCGTCGAGAACCGTTTCGTCGGCATGAAGAGCCGCGGCGTCTACGAAACGCCCGGCGGCACGATCTGGCACGCGGCCCATCGCGGCATCGAATCGATCACGCTCGACCGCGGTGCCATGCACCTCAAGGACGAGCTGATGCCGCGCTATGCCGAGCTCGTCTATTACGGCTTCTGGTTCGCGCCCGAGCGCGAGATGCTGCAGGCCGCGATCGACAAGAGCCAGGAGAACGTCTCGGGCACCGTGCGGCTCAAATGCTACAAGGGCAGCGTGCGCGTCGTCGGGCGCAAGAGCCCGAACAGCCTCTACAGCCTCGCGCACGTCACGTTCGAGGAAGACGCGGGCGCCTACAACCAGCGCGACGCGGAAGGCTTCATCAAGCTCAACGCGCTGCGCCTGCGACTGTCGGCCGCGAAGCGCAAGGGGTGAGCGACCGCATCGCCGACGAAATCGACCGCTCGATCCTCGAGCTGACGGCCGCGCGCGGACCCCGCAGCTCGATCAGCCCGTCCGAAGTGGCGATCGCGGTGCAGCCCGACGGCAAATGGCAGTCGCTGCTGACCAAGGTGCGGTCACGCGCCGTGGCGCTGATGCTCGAAGGCAAGATCGAGATCCTGCGCAAGGGCAAGCCGGTCGAGGATCCAGAAGACGTGCGCGGCGTGATCCGGTTGCGGGCGAAAGCCTAGGCGATATTCCGCCGCGCCTTGGCGGCCTGGATCGTGTTGGCGAGCAGGCACGCGATGGTCATCGGCCCCACGCCGCCGGGCACCGGCGTGATGGCGCCGGCGACCTGTTCGGCCTCGGCGAACGCGACGTCGCCCACGAGCTTTCCTTTGCTGCCGTCGCCCGCCGGCAGTCGGTTGATGCCCACGTCGATGACCGTCGCACCGGGCTTGATCCAGTTTCCGCGGATCATCTCCGCCCGGCCGACCGCCGCGACGAGGATGTCGGCCTGGCGCACGACCGCGGCGAGGTCGCGCGTCTTCGAATGCGCCAGCGTGACCGTGCAGTCGGCGGCGAGCAGGAGCTGGGCCATCGGCTTGCCCACGATGTTCGAGCGGCCGACGATCACGGCATGCAGGCCGGCGAGATTTGGGACCGCATGCCGGATCAGGCGCATGGCGCCCGCCGGCGTGCAGGGCACGAGTGCGGCACGGCCGGTGGCGAGCATTCCGGCGTTGACCGCATGGAACCCGTCGACATCCTTCTTGGGGTCGATCGCGTCGAGCACCTTGCCCGCGTCGATATGTGCCGGCAGCGGCAGCTGGACGAGGATGCCGTCCACGTCGTCGGAGCGGTTGAGCTGCTGGACGAGTTCGAGCAATGCTGCTTCGCTCGTGTCGGCGGGCAGCCGGTGCTCGAAGCTCTTCATGCCCACTTCGAGCGTCGCCTTGTGCTTGGCGCCGACATAGACCTGGCTTGCCGGATCGGCACCGACCAGCACGACGGCAAGGCCGGGCGTGAAGCGGTGCTTCTCCTCGATCTCGTCGACTTCCAGCGCCACGGCCGCACGCAGGTCGGCCGCGATCGCCTTGCCGTCGATGCGCCGTGCGGTCATGGCAGGCGCGCCTTCATCGCGGCGTAGAGATCGGCGGGCTTGCCTTCGATCTTGAATCGCTTGTGCCGGGCGCTTGCCCCTTGCGTCAGCACGAAGGCGCGCTTGGGCAGGCCGAAATGTTCGGCGAGCAGTTCGACCGTCGCTTCGGTCGCGCGGCCGTTTTCGGGTGCCGCACTGACCGCGACGGCGAGCGTGCCGTCCTCGATCACGCCGCCGATGCCCGGCCGGCGCGAACGCGGTGTCACGCGCACGTTGAGGAAGACCCCGTCGGACACGGCCGTCAGCGGTGTCGCCTCGACCGTCGCCATGGCGCCTAGAGCCAGTACTCGTAGATCAGGTTCTGCACGAAGATCAGCAGCAGGATCAGCACGACCGGCGAGATGTCGATGCCGCCGAGATTGGGCACGAAGCGCTTTATCGGGCGCAAGGCCGGCTCGGTCACGCGATGCAGGAAGTCGGCGATCGTGTAGACGACCTGGTTGCGCGGGTTGAGGACGTTGAAGGCCAGCAGCCACGACAGCAGTGCCGAGCCGACGAGCAGCCAGATATAGATCTGGATTGCGGAGACGAGCAGCGAACCGAGCGCGTTCATGGCGGCCGAAGCCCTCTTGTTGCGGACAGGCCGGGAACCGTACACGAAGGGCACAAGCCCCTGCAAGGTCTGGTAAATCCGTCGCTTGACAGGGCGGGGGGTCGAACGCATTATCGCCCGCCTTTCGACGGGCGTGTGGGGCCGTAGCTCAGCTGGGAGAGCGCCTCGTTCGCAATGAGGAGGTCGTCGGTTCGATCCCGATCGGCTCCACCATCCCGCCCGCCCGTCGCGGCATACCTGTTTTCAGTGCAGTTTGAGCTTCGGCCGGATCACCTGATTGACGTGGCCGACCGCGATCAGCAGCAGGCCCTTGAGCCAGCCGTGGATGGCGATCAGGTGCATCCGGTAGAGCGACACGTAGACGAGGCGCGCCAGCCGCCCTTCCACCGCCATGCGTCCGCCCACGAGATTTCCCATCAGGCTGCCCACTGTCGTGTAGCGCGCGAGGCTGACCAGCGAGCCGTGGTCGCGATAGACGAAATCGACCGGCGGCCGGTCGGCGATCAGGCGGCGGATGTTCTCGAACGCGGTCGCGGCCATCTGGTGTGCCGATTGCGCGCGCGGCGGTACGGGCCGCTCGCTGCCGGGCAGCACGCACGAGCAGCAGTCGCCGATGGCGAAGACGCGCTCGTCGCGCGTGGTCTGCAGGGTCGGGCGCACGACGAGCTGGTTGTTGCGGTTGGTCTCCAGCCCGCCGATGTCCTTGAGGAACTCCGCCCCCTTGACGCCGGCCGCCCAGACGCGAAGGTCCGCCTCGATGCGCTCGCCGCCCTTGGTCACGATGGCGCGGTCGTCCACTTCGGTCACCTGCGTTCCGGTCAGCACGCGCACGCCCAGCGCTTCGAGCTCGGCGTGTGCCGCTTCGGCCAGCTTCTCGGGCAAGGCGGGCAGGATGCGCGGGCCCGCTTCCACCAGCGTGATGCGCAGGCGGCTCTCGTCGAACACCTCGAGACCGTAGAAGCGCAAGGCGGCGGCCGCACTGTAGAGCTCGGCCGCCAGTTCCACGCCCGTCGCACCGCCGCCGACGATGGCGACATCGACATGCAGGTCGGCCTGCGTGTCGCCCGCCATGCCGCGCGACACGCGCAGGCACTGGCTGAGCAGCATCTGGCGGAAGCGGTCGGCCTGCGCGCGCTCGTCGAGGAAGATGCAGTTGGCGCGCACGCCCGGCGTGCCGAAATCGTTGGAGACCGAACCGACAGCGATCACCAGATAGTCGTAGCGGATGCGGTGGCGGCCGACGATCTCGACGCCCTTCTCGTCGAGCATGGGCGCGATCACGACATGGCGCGTCTCGCGGTCGATGCCCTCGAGCGTGCCGTCGAAGAACCGGTAGCCCCAGCGATAGGCGTGGCTGCGGTAGCCGACCTCGTCGAGATTGGCGTCGAGCGAGCCGGCCGCGACCTCGTGCAGCAGCGGCTTCCAGACATGCGTGCGGTTCCGCTCGACGAGGATGATGTCGTATTCCTCGCGCCCGTACGTGGCACCCAGCCGCGCGACAAGTTCGAGGCCGCCGGCACCGCCGCCGACGACGACGATCTGGGTCTTCTTGGGCTTCATCGGGTTCTGCATGGCGGCCGTTCGGGTTTGCTGCTACATCCCGATGATAGTCACCATTTGCGGGACAGGCAGCGGAATTTGCGATGAGCGAAGAGCTTCTGCGCACCATCGAGAGCGACGTCCTGCGGCGGCTTTTCCGTTTCTGGCTCGACCAGACGCCGGCGTCGGGCGGGCCGCCGCGCACCAAGGGCTTCCCGGTCGAGGGGCTGGCCGAATGGGCGCCCAACCTCGTCATCATCGAGGTCAAGGCACAGGCGCGCTTCCGCTACGGCTTCTACGGCACGACCTTCCGCAAGGCCTTCGGTGTCGATCTCACGGGCACGTCCGTCGAAGACCTGCCGAGCGAGCAGGCAAGCCTGCTGACGGCGGAATACCGGCTGGTGCGCCGCACGCAGCGCCCGTACTGGCGCGTCTATGCCGGCTGGTTCGGGCCGGGCGAAGAGCCGCAGACCTGGGAACGCCTGTCGCTGCCGCTGGCCGGCGCCAAGGGCGACGTCGCCTTCATCCTCGCGGCGGCCTACAGGGTCGACAAGCGTGGCTAGCTTCTAGTTTCCGGCCTTCAGTTTCGCGATGCGGGCGGAAAGGTCCGCATGCGCCGCGCTGTTCGCCGGAAGCTGGGCGAGCAGGCGCTGCCACAGCGCGGTTGCGGCCATGTCCTTGCCGGCGAGCGCTTCGTCCTGGCCGAGCAACCACAGTGCCACGCCCTCGTTCGGCGATTTCGCCAGCAGGCTGGCGACCGCCGCGCGCGCCGGCGGGTCGAGCGGCTTGTCGGGATCGTGCAGGTCGATCAGCGCGCCCGCAAAGTCGTGCAGCACCTCGAGATTGTCCGGTGCGATCGCCGCAGCGCGCGCATGGGCGGCAAGCGCCTTGTCGGCTTCGCCCAGCACCTTGCGCGAGCGCGCGAGCCGTCGCCAGCCGTCGAGATCGTCGGGCTGGGTCTCGAGGCGGGCGGCAAGCCCCTCGACCATGCTGCGGATCGCGGCCAGCCGGTCGCCTTCGGGAAGGGCGGCAAGCGCGCCGGGATCGGGTACCGCACCTCCGCCGCCACTCCCCACGCGGGGGCCGCCGAGCCGCACGACCGCCGGCGGATTCTTCATCGACGGGGTCATCTGCTTGAGGTCGATGCGTGCCTCGCGCGCGGTGCGTTCCATCGCCTCGCGCACTGTGGGCAGCCATGGCGAATCGGGCGGCGAGGCGGCGATCAGGTCGAACCACACGCGCACGGCGTCGGCCCGGTCGCCGGCCTGTGCGCGCGCGAGGCCGGCATAGTAGCGTGCGCGCGGATCGCCGGGATCGGCCGACAGAACGCGCCCGAAGGCGGCTTCGGCCTCCGGCGTCACCACGCCGTTCGCGACGGCGACCGCCGTCTCGCCGAGCAGGCCCGCGATCTCGGGCTGGCCGCCGGAAATCTCGTCTGCCTTGCGCCACGCGTTCAGTGCCTGTGCGGCAAGGTTCATCGCGGCGGATGCCTGTGCCAGGCGCACCCAGGCTTCCAGGTCCTTGGGGTCGCGCTCGACGCGCTCGAACATCGCGCGCGCGAAGGCGGCAAGCTGGCGGTCGGGCAGGTCCTGGGCGGGCTCGGTCGCGCGCCGTTCGGCAAGCGGCATGCCCGGCAGCGTGGGCGAGCCCTGCCGCCCGTAGACCGAGAACGCGATCGCCGGCAGCACGATGGCGAGCGCCACGGCGACATAGCGGATACCGCTGCTGTCGACGGGCGCTTGCGCTGCGCGCACCGTCTTGCCGCTGTCGGCAAGTGCGAGCATGCGCCGGCCGATTTCCGCGCGCGCGGCGCGCGCCTCTTCCGGCGTGACCGTTCCGCGGTCGAGATCGCGGGCGATCTCCGCCATCTGGTCGCGGTAGATCTCCATGTCGAACGCCGCGCGCGTCGGAACGGGCTTCGCACGGCGCAGCAGCGGCCACACGAGCAGTGCGACGACCAGGACGGTAAGTGCGCCGAGGATCGCTTGCGTCACTTGCGCTGTTCCTCGTCGAGCAAGGCGGCGAGGCGCTTCTCCTCGTCGGCCGAAAGCGGCACGGCTGCCGCCTGTGCGGCCGGCCGCCGGCGGCGCAGATAGACGAAGGCGCCCGCCGCCGCCAGTGCGAGCACCGCGAACGGCCCGTACCACAGCACGTAGGTGTCGACGCGTACCGGCGGCTTCAGCAGCACGTAGTCGCCGTAGCGCTGCGTGACATAGGCGAGTACGGCCGCGTTGCTGTCGCCTTGCGCGATGCGTTCGCGCACGAGGCGGCGCAGGTCGGCGGCGAGCGGCGCGTTCGAATCGTCGATCGCCTGGTTCTGGCACACGAGGCAGCGCAGTTCCTGCCCCAGCACGCGCGCACGCGCCTCCAGTGCGGGATCGGAGAGCATCTCGTGCGGCAGCACGGCCATGGCCGGGCCGCCAAGCAGCGAGACGAGAAGTACGAGGACGTATCTCATGACTCGCGCCGCAGCTTCTGGACGAGCGGCATCAGCGTGCGCTCGAGCACGTCGGGCGTGATGGCACCGACATGGCGGTAGCGGATCGTGCCGTGCCGGTCCACGACGAAGGTTTCCGGTGCGCCATAGACGCCCCAGTCGACGGCCACGCGGTTCTCGAAATCCCAGCCGATCGCGCGATAGGGGTTGCCGAGATCGGCGAGCCACCGCGCGGCGTCGGCCGCCTTGTCCTTGTAGTTGATGCCGTAGATCGGCACGTCGCCGTCGCGTGCCAGGCGCATCAGGATCGGATGCTCGACGCGGCACGGCGGGCACCACGACGCGAACACGTTGACGAGCGACACCTCGCGCGCGAGTGCCGCCGACGCGAGACCGGGGCGGTCCACGCCGGCGACCGCCGGCAGGTCGAACACCGGCACCGGCCGGTCGATCAGCGCACTGGGGATGTGCTGGGGATCGCGCGTCAGGCCGAAGCCCAGATAGCCGGCCAGCACAGCGAACAGCGCCAGCGGCAGGAAAAACAGGACCCGCTTCATTCGGCCGCCGACGGCAAGGCGGCACCGTCGCCCGTGCGGCGCGGGGCACCCACGCGGTGGCGCCGGTCGGTCAGCGACACGATGCCGCCCAGCACCATCGCGCACGCTCCCAGCCAGATCCACGGGACGAGCGGGTTGTGATAGATGCGCACGGTCCACGCCGTTTCGGGCGTCGTAGGCGCCAGGAACGCGGGCATGTTGCCGGCCGGTGCGGCAAGTTCCGGATCGCCGATGGTCGCGTAGAGATCGGCAAGCAGGTTGGTGCGGATCGCCGTCTCGGTCGTCGCCGTGCCCGCGACCGGGAACCAGCGCCGCTCGGGTGCCAGCACGGCAAGGAGCCTGTCGTCGAGATAGACCTCGAACGTGCCGCGCACGGCGAGGAAGTTCGGCCCCTCGACGCGCGAAGCCCCCTTGAAGACGAAGTTGTAGCCCGCCACGTCGAACGCGTCGCCGGCCTTGGCCAGGCGGATCACTTCGGTCTGCCACGCGGTCACGCCGGCGATGCCCATCACGGTCAGCCCCATGCCGGCGTGCGCGATGGTCATTCCCCAGCTCGCGCGCGGCAGGTTGAGGGCGCGCGACAGCACGGTGCCGGCGGGGGCGCGGAACAGCCGCACGCGTTCGGCCCATTCGACGGCGGCACCGAAGAACAGCCACGCCGCCAGCCCCATCGCGAGGGCGGCGTACACGGAGCGGCGGTCGTCGGTCCAGTAGACGGCCGCGACGATGGCGATCGAGATGAAGATCGCCGCGCGCAGGCGCTGGAGTGCGCCGCCAAGGTCGCCGCGCTTCCAGCCCATCATCGGGCCGATGCCCACGGCGAGCAGCAGCGGGATCATCAGCGGCACGAACGTGGCGTTGAAGAAAGGCGGGCCGACCGAAACCTTGGCGCCGCCCACCGCTTCGAGGAACAAGGGATAGAGCGTGCCGATGAAGACGGTCGCGGCTGCCGTGGCGAGCAGCACGTTGTTGAGGACGAGGGCCCCCTCGCGGCTGATCGGCTGGAACAGGCCGCCGCCCTTCAGCATGGGGGCCCGCCACGCGTACATCGCGAGCGAGCCGCCGATGGCGACGACGAGGATGGCGAGGATGAAAACGCCGCGCTCGGGATCGACCGCGAAGGCATGCACCGAGGTGAGCACGCCCGAGCGCACGAGGAACGTGCCGACCAGCGAGAGCGCGAAGGCGAGGATGGCGAGCAGGATCGTCCAGGTCTTCAGCGCGTCGCGCTTTTCCGCGACGATGGCCGAATGCAGCAGCGCGCAGCCCACCAGCCAGGGCATGAAGCTCGCGTTCTCGACCGGGTCCCAATACCACCAGCCGCCCCAGCCGAGCTCGTAATAGGCCCACCACGAACCCAGCGCGATGCCCAGCGTGAGGGCGGCCCACGCGGCAAGCGTCCAGGGGCGCACCCAGCGCGCCCACGCGGCATCCACGCGCCCCTCGATGAGGGCGGCCATCGCGAAGGCGAAGACGATCGAGAAACCGACATAGCCGAAATAGAGGAACGGCGGATGGAAGGCGAGGCCGGGATCCTGCAGGAGCGGGTTGAGATCGTTGCCGTCCGCCGGCGGCGGCATCACGCGCTCGAACGGGTTCGACGTGAACACGATGAAGGCGAGGAACGCCACGCCGATCATGCCCTGGATGGCGAGCGTGCGCGCCTTCAGCCCCGGCGGCAGGTTGCGCCCGAAGGCCGCGACCATGGCGCCGAACAGCCCGAGGATCAGCGACCACAGCACCATCGAGCCTTCGTGGTTTCCCCACGCGCCCGACACCTTGTAGAGCATGGGCTTGGCCGAGTGCGAGTTCATCACGACGTTCTTGACGGTGAAGTCCGACACGACGAACGAATAGACGAGGCAGCCGAACGCGACGGCCACGAGCGCGAACTGGAGGAGGGCGGCGGGCTTGGCAAGTGCCGTCAAGGCAGGTTCGCCCGTCTGCGCGCCGACCAGCGGCAGCACCGACTGCACGAGCGCCACGCAAAGCGCCAGGACGAGCGCGTAATGGCCGAGTTCCGCGATCACTTGGCGGTACCCGTCGTTTCCTGCCAGCGGCCCGAGCGCTTGAGCGCCTCGGCCACTTCGGCCGGCATGTAGTTCTCGTCGTGGCGGGCCAGCACTTCGCCGGCGCGGAACGTGCCGTCGGCCGAAAGCTTGCCGTTGGCGACCACGCCCTGTCCTTCGCGGAACAGGTCGGGCAGCACGCCGACATAGGCGACGGGGATCGCATGCTCGAGATCGGTCACCTTGAAGCGCACCTCGGCCGAGCCCGCGACGCGTTCGACCGAGCCGACCTCGACCAGACCGCCGATGCGCATCTGCCGGTCGATCGGCACCTTGCGCGCCGCGATGTCGCTGGGCGTATGGAAGAACACGAGATGGTCGTCGAACGCGGTCAGCGTCAGGGCGGCCGCGGTCGCAAGGCCGAGGCCCGCGAGCAGCAGCACCATCATCCGCCGGCGCTTTGCGGTGCGCGCCTTGGGAAGTTTCATGGCCGCGAATCCTTGCCGTCTTCCGCCGCCGCAAGCTCGCGCTCGAGTGCGCGCAGGTGGCGCCAGCTTCCCGCGGCGATCGCGACGAGCACGGCGGCCGTCAGCGCGTAGGCCGGCCAGACGAAGGCGGCATAGCCGCCCATGTCGAAAAACGCCGCCATCACGCACGCTCCGGCATCGCGGTCCCGGCGACGCGGGCCTGCTGCAGCACCGCGATGCGCCGCTCGATGAGGCCCGCGCGCATGCGCACCAGCGTTACCGCGACGAAGAACAGCGTGTAGCCGATCGCCATCGCCAGCAGCGGCAGCAGCATCGAGGAATGGATCGCCGGCGCGTCGAGCCTGGTGACCGACGCGGGCTGGTGCAGCGTGTTCCACCAGTCGACCGAGAACTTGATGACCGGCAGGTTGACCGCACCCACGAGTGCGAGCACCGCGGATGCGCGCGCGCCGCGTTCGGCTTCGTCGAACGCCGAGTTGAGCGCCATGTAGGCAAGATAGATGAAGAACAGGATCAGCACCGACGTGAGGCGCGCGTCCCACACCCACCACGTCCCCCACATCGGCTTGCCCCACAGCGAACCAGTGACGAGGCACAGGAACGTGAACGCGGCCCCCACCGGTGCCATCGCGCGTCCGGCCACGTCGGCGAGCGGATGGCGCCACACGAGCGTCGCGGCACCGGCAAGGGCAAGGTTCGTGTAGACGAACATCGCCATCCACGCCGCGGGCACGTGCACGTACATGATGCGCACCGTCTCGCCCTGCTGGTAATCGGCCGGCGACACGAACAGCGCGTTCCACAATCCGAGCCCCAGGAAAAGCGCCGCGCCGCCCGCCATCCACGGCAGCAGCCGGTCGGAGAGACGCTTGAAATTCGCCGGACTTGCGTAGCGGTGCCAGTTCAAAAATGTAGTCCCTTCGCTGCCTTGCCGATCGGCCGGGAGTATTGCGCGGCGGGGCGCATTTTCCAACCCAAACGGGGCGACATAAGGGCGCAAGGCCCGGTCATTCGCTGGCCTGGCGCAGCGATGCCGCCATGGCGAAAGGGGCGAGCGTCAGCGCGAACACGCCGAGCCCGGAAAGCAGGAACAAATGGGGCCGCACGGGCAGGCCGGCGACTGCCGCCTCCACCGCCGCGACCGCGAAGATCAATACCGGCACATAGAGCGGCAGCACGATCAGGGCAAGGAGGGCGCCGCCTTTTCGTGCCCCCACCGACAGTGCGGCACCGATCCCGCCCATCAGCGACAGCGTCGGCGTGCCGAGCAGCAGCGTGGCCAGCAGCGTGCCGTAGGCCTCGGCCGGCAGCTGCAGCATCATCGCGACGAGTGGCGACACGACGATCAGCGGCAGCGCCGTCGTCAGCCATTGTGCGGCGCACTTGGCCAGCGCCAGCAGCTCGAGCGGGGCAGGGGCGAGGACGAGCTGCTCGAGGCTGCCGTCGTCGGCCTCGGCCTGGAACAGCCGGTCGAGCGACAGCAGGCAGGCGAGCAGGGCGACCACCCACACGATGCCGACCGCCACGCGCGCCAGCACCTGCGGCTCGGGTCCGATGCCGAAGGCGAAAAGTGTTGCCGCGATGACGAAGAACGCGAGGATCGTCAGCGTCTCGGCCGGCGTGCGCAGCGCCAGCTTCACGTCGCGCGCGACGAGGGCGAAGGCGGCGTTCACTTGGCCGTCCCCAGCGTCAGCGTGCGCGCGTCGGCACCCGCGAAATCCAGATGCGTGGCCGCGATGACGATGCCACCGCCGGCCCGGTGGTGCGCGATGGCGCGCGCAAGACTGCCGGTCGCCGCCTCGTCGAGGCCGTTGGTCGGCTCGTCGAGCAGCCACAGCCGGGCCGGGGCCGCGAGCAGGCGCGCAAGGGCCGCGCGCCGGCGCTGGCCCTGGCTCAGGAAACGCGCGGGAACGTCGGCAAGTGCGCCAAGCCCGAACGCGTCGAGGGCTGCCGCCGGATCGCCGCCGGCGGCACCGCGCAGGGCGGCGTGGAACGCGATGTGTTCGCCAAGCGTCAGCGTGGGCTTGAGCGCGTCGTTATGGCCGACGAAATGCAGCCGCGCGCGGTGGCCGGCCGGATCCCCGGCAACGTCTTCGCCGTCCCACGCGAGCGTGCCGTCGGCGGGGCCGAGCAGGCCCGCCAGCACGCGCAGCAGGCTCGACTTGCCCGTCCCGTTGGCACCGCGCAGCACGACGAGGTCGCCCGGCCGCGCGTGCAGGCCGACATCGCGGAACACCAGCCGGCCGCCGCGACGGCAGGCGAGTGCTTGCCCTTCGAGGCCAGCGGTCGAATCCGTGTTCATCGGCGAGAGATTAGCGGAAAAAAAGTGGCGGATACGAACCGTACATCCGGGCCCGTATCCGCCTTCGCACAAGTTCCCGGCTGGGGCTGGAGTCCGGGGAGCTCCAGTCGGGTAAATAAGTCGGCAACAAGTTGCGTGCGCGATCGCAGTGGACTTGCCGATGGTCCAATAAAACGCGACCGCCACGGCTTTATTCGGGCCGCTTTATGGCCGAAACGTGAAATCGCACCGGGGCGACAAGTTATGCGGATTTTGTAATCATTATCGAATAGTTAATGCATGAAACGCATGTCTCGGCTGTGTGCAATGCAGCGTGAAATTCAGATTTCAGTCACGATTGAGGTCCATATTGCTCCCATCGGACGCCGGACATGACCGGTGCCGTTTGGAGATCAAAATGCTCGCGTTCGCAGCCCTCGCCGCCATTCCCGCCGTCATCGCCCTGCTCGCGATGGCGCATGACGTGATCGACGAGTCGTTCGTCGTCACCAACCCGGCGTTGATGGCAGCGGCCGCCGGCCGCTGAGCTGCCGGGCGTCTAATCGAACTTCCGCACGTCCTCGATCACCTTGCCGTCGTTCGGCAGGGTGCCGGGGGCGGTGAATTCGATGGCGCCCTTCATCTTCGTGACGGACTGAAGCGCCTCGGCGAGTTTCGCCGCGAGGCCCGCATCCGCCACCCCCTCGACCTTCAGCGTCATCGTGTCGTTGTCGCCCTCGCGCGCCACGACAAGACGGTATTTCGCGATCCCGTGCCGCTTGGCCGCCTCGGCCACCTGGCCCGGATGGACGAACATGCCCTTCACCTTCGTGGTCTGGTCGGCCCGTCCCATCCAGCCGCGCAGGCGCCGGTTGGTGCGACCGCACGATGAGGTGCCGGGCACGAACATCGATAGATCCCCGGTCCCGAAGCGGATCAGCGGATAGTCGGGATTGAGCGTCGTCACGACGACCTCGCCCACTTCGCCGTCGGCCAGCGCTTCGCCGGTTCCCGGCCGCACGATCTCGACCACCAGCCATTCGTCGAGGATCAGCCCCGCGTCGGGTACGCTCTCGTAGCCGATCAGGCCGAGATCGGCCGACGCATAGCATTGGCGAAGGGAAATCCCCTTGGCGTCCATCTCGCCGCGCAGCGCCTTTGGCACCGCCTCGCCGGACACGAGGGCGAGCTTCAGGCTCGACATGTCGGCCTGAAGCTCCGCGCCTTTTTCCAGAACGATCTTCAGGAACGACGGCGTGCCGACGTAGCCCTTCGGGCGGATGTCGGCGATCGCGCGCACCTGCTGTTCGGTGTTGCCGGTTCCCGCCGGCACGACCGGACAGCCGATGGCGTGGGCGCCCATTTCAAGCATCGAGCCCGCCGGCGTCAGGTGATAGCTGAAGCAGTTGTGCACGATGTCGCCGCGCCGGAACCCGGTCGCCCAGAGTGCGCGCGCCAGCCGCCAATAGTCGGGGCGCATCGCCTCGGGATCGTAGATGGGGCCGGGCGACATGAAGATGCGGCCCAGATGCTTGGTCTTGATCGCCGTCAGCCCGCCGAACGGATCGCGCGCCTCGAAGCGCTTCTTCTGTAGCTCGATGAGATCGCCCTTGCGCACGACTGGCAGCTTCGAAAGGGCCGCACGGTCGGTCACGCGCGACGGATCGACGTCTGCCAAAGTCTCGGCGAAATGCGGCGCGTTGGCCTTCGCGTTCTCGATCTGGTTGCGCAGGTCGGCGAAGTGCCGGTCCTCGCGCAGGGAAGGATCGCGGGTTTCCAGATCGTCGAAATATTCCGATGTCATGCCGTCTTTCCCCGCTCGCCCGAATCGCCGGCCGCAAGCGTGTCGGACGGCGCCGGCCGCTTCAAGCGCCAAATCGCTTCAGGCAAGCCAGCGCTTGCGCCGCTTGTAATGCTTGATGTCGCGGAACGACTTGCGCCCGCCGGCGGCGATGCCGAGGTAGAATTCCTTGACGTCCTCGTTGCCGCGCAGCGTTTCGGCCGAGCCGTCGAGCACGACGCGGCCGTTCTCCAGGATGTAGCCGTAATGCGCGTGGCGCAGCGCGATCGACGTGTTCTGCTCGGCCAGCAGCAGCGACACGCCCTGCTCGCGGTTGAGCTTGACGACGATCTCGAAGATCTCCTCGACCAGCTGCGGAGCAAGGCCCATCGAGGGTTCGTCGAGCAGGATCATGTCGGGTTTGCTCATCAGCGCGCGGCCGATGGCCGTCATCTGCTGCTCGCCGCCCGACGTGTAGCCGGCCTGCGACTTGCGCCGTTCTTTCAGGCGCGGGAAGTAGCCGTAGACCATCTCGAGATCGCGCGCGATGGCGGCACGCCCCTCGGTGCGGGTGTAGGCACCCGTCATCAGGTTTTCCTCGACGGTGAGATGGCCGAAGCAGTGCCGGCCCTCCATCACCTGGATCACGCCGCGCTTCACGAGGTCGTTGGGCGTCATCCCGTCGATGCGCTCGCCCTTGTATTCGACCGAGCCCTTGGTGACCTCGCCGCGCTCGGCGCGCAGCAGGTTGGAAATGGATTTGAGCGTGGTGGACTTGCCCGCCCCGTTGGCGCCGAGCAGGGCGACGATGCCGCCCTTGGGCACTTCGAGGCTCACACCCTTCAGCACCAGAATCACATGGTCGTAGATGACCTCGACGTTCTTGACCTCCAGCAGCGGCTTTTCGCGCGGGGTCCCGAGTTTGCGTTCGAGTTCGGCGGCTTGGGATGTCATGCGGGTGCTGTCCGGCAAATAAAAAGGGGCGGACCGTTTCCGGCCCGCCCCGTCAGGCTAGGATCCCTGGACCACTGACGGGTCCTTCAGGACTGGCGCGCGCAGTCGCGCGGCTGTGTGTTCTTCTCCTTGGCGTACTGGGCCGAACCCGTCTCGTACATCTCGCGCAGCATCGGGCGGTTCGGCTCGATCCAGTCGGAGACCCAGTTCCACTTCTTGCCGTCCCACTGCTGGATGCGGACGACGCCGCCACCCTCGTGGTCGGCGCAAGACGTGCGCAGCGGCGGCATGAAGCCTTCGAAGCCCATCACGGCAAGCCGCTGCGGGTTGAGGTTCAGGTTCTCGAAGCCCCAGCGGACCTGCTCGCCCGTCATCGGCTTGTTGCCGTAGCGCTCCTGCGCCGTGCGCACCGCCTCGACCACCATCGCGGCGTTGATCGCCCCGCGGTTGTAGAGGACCGTGCCCACATGCTTGCCGTCACCGGTCGCCTGGCCGGCCTTGACCACGGTGTTCTCGATGTCGCGCATGAACTTGTAGTCCTTGCCCGTGCCGTGGAAGTTCGCGGCCATGTAGCCCTTGGCCGCGTCGCCGGGCGGCGTCACGTCCTGCTCGGAGCCGGCCCACCACACGCCGATGAACTTGTCGCGCGGGAAGCCGACGGCCGCCGCTTCGGTGATCGCGGTCGGGTTCATGACGCCCCAGCCCCACATGATCACGTAGTTCGGACGGATCTGGCGGCCGATGCGCAGCCAGATGGCCTTCTGTTCCACGCCCGGGTTCGGCACCGGGAACTCCGACAGCTCGAAGCCCTGTTCCTTGGCGAGGCGCTGGATGACCGGCAGCGGTTCCTTGCCGAACGCGCTGTCGTGATAGATGTACGAGATCTTCTTGCCCTTGAGCGAGCCGCCTTCCTTCGACTTGATGAACTGCAGGATCGCGTCCATCTGCGAATAGTAGGTGGCGGGCAGCGTGAACATCCACGGGAAGACGCGGCCGTCCGAGCCGTCCGAGCGGCCGTAGCCGGACGTCAGCATCGGGATCTTGTCCTGCGCGGTGCGCTCGATGAGGGCATAGGTGATGCCCGTCGAGAGCGGCACGATGGCGGTCGCACCGGTCGGGCCCTTGGCCTTCAGGCGCTCGTAGCATTCCACGCCGCGGTCGGTGTTGTAGGCCGTCTCGCATTCCTCGTAGGTGATCCGGACGCCGTTGATGCCGCCGTCGCGCGCGTTGATCATCTTGAAATAGTCGAGGAAGCCGTCGGCGAACGGCGTGCCGTTCGGCCCGAACGGGCCGGTGCGGTACGAGAAGGACGGAATGAACTGTTCGTTGGCTTGCGCGTTGGCGGGTGCCGGCATCGCGAGCGGGGCCGCGAGAATCGCGGCACCAAGCAATGCAGACCCAAAGCGGATGAGGCTCATCGGGCGTTCTCCCTGTTGACGTCGCGTAGGTCGCCGGGCGCTTGGCCCGGCAGATCGTTGACCGACCTTGAGGGCCAGACCTTACGCCATGCCCGGTCCGGCGCCAAGACCCGGAAAAATGGCGGCGATCGGGCGTCGGGTCGGCCCGTCTGCAGGCAGAAAATAACATTGACACATTCAAATCTATCGATGTATAAGCGGATCCATGATCGAAACCTGCAAGGCTCTCGCCGACCCCGCCCGGCTCAAGATCCTCGAATTCCTGCGCAAGCCGGATTCGCAATGCTGCACGTTCGCCGACCGCGTGTGCGCGTGCGACGTCGAATCGCATCTCGGCCTGTCGCAGCCCGCCACCAGCCACCACATGCGCATCCTCGTGCGCGCCGGCCTCGTCACGTCGGAGAAGGACGGGCGCTTCATCTATTACCGGCTCGACCATGCGGCCTTCGCTTCGGCCGTCGAATTCTTCGCCCGCTTCACGCGCCCGCCCAGGCGGCCGGCGCGGGCGGCCTGACACAAGGAAAGGATTTCAAGATGACCAAGCTTCCCGTTGCCGTGATCGGTGCCGGCCCCGTGGGCCTCGCCGCGGCCGCCCGCCTTCTCGAACGCGGCCTCGAGCCGGTCGTGCTCGAAGCCGGCCCCGCCGCGGGCCATGCGGTGGCGCAGTGGGCGCATGTGCGCATGTTCTCGCCGTGGTCGTTCAACATCGACGCGGCAGCACGCAAGCTGCTCGAAGCGACGGACTGGGTCGCTCCGAAGGCGACGCGGGCACCCACGGGTGCGGAACTGCTCGAACACTATATCCGCCCGCTCGCCGCAACCGCCGAACTTGCCCCGCGCATCCGCTACGGCGCGAAGGTCGAGGCCGTCGCACGAGCGACGCGCGACAAGCTGCGCGATGACGGGCGCGACGAGCCGTTCGTCGTGCGCTACCGCAAGGACGGCCGGCTCGAAACGCTTGCCGCCAGTGCGGTGATCGACGCGTCGGGCACCTGGTTCACGCCCAACCCGCTCGGCGCCAACGGCCTTGCGGTCGATGGCGAGGAAGCGTGTGCTGCCGCGATCGCCACCGGCATTCCGGACGTGCGCGGCGTCGACCGGCCGCTTTACGAAGGCAAGACGACGCTCGTGATCGGCAGCGGCCATTCGGCTCTCAACGCGCTTCTCGATCTCGTGTCGCTGCGCAAATCCGATCCGGGTACGCGCATCCTCTGGGGCATCCGGCGGGCGAACGGGTCGCGCGCGGTCGGCGGCGGGGCCGCCGATGCACTTCCCGAACGCGGTGCGCTGGGCACGCGCCTCGAGGCGGCCCTCGCGGCCGGCGACATCGAACTGATCCCGTCCTTCGCCGTCGAGCGGCTGGCACGCGACGGCGAACGCGTCGGTGTCGAGGCCCGCACCGGCGGCCGGCCGCTCGCATTCGCCGTCGACCGGATCATCGCGACGACCGGCTTCCGGCCCGATCTTGCGCTGACGCGCGAGGTGCGCGTGGCGCTCGATCCGGCCCTCGAATGCCCGCCGGCATTGGCCCCGCTGATCGATCCCAACCTGCATTCGTGCGGCACGGTGCGCCCGCATGGGGCCGCGGTGCTCGCCCACCCGGACAAGGACTTCTACATCGCCGGGATGAAGAGCTACGGGCGCGCGCCGACATTCCTGCTCGCCACGGGCCACGAACAGGTGCGCTCGATCGCGGCGGCCCTCGCCGGCGACAAGGAAGCGTCCGAGCGCGTCGAACTGGACCTGCCGCAGACCGGCGTGTGCTCGGTCGCCGTGCGCGACGTGACCGAAGTGGAGCTTGCCGCGACGGCGGGCGGCGGTTGCTGCGGCGGACCTGCACCCGAATCTTCGGGTTCGTGCTGCGTAGCCGATGTCGAGGCGAAGGCCGTCGGCAAGACCGGCTGCGGCTGCAGCTAGCGCAACAGCCGGCGCGCGAGGGCGAAGGCCAAGAACGCGCCGGCCGCCTGCGCCAGCATGAAGCCCGGTGCATCGGCCGGCCGGATGCCCGCGAAGCTGTCGGTCAGCGAACGCGCCAGCGTGACCGCCGGATTGGCGAAACTCGTCGACGCGGTGAACCAGTAAGCACCGGCGATGTAGCCGGCGACGGCCGCCGGAATGTGCGCCGGGTTGCGCTTCGAGGCGACCAGCACGATCAGCAGCAGCCCGAATGTCGCGACGGCTTCGGCGAGCCACTGCGGCATACCGGCCCGGACCTTCACACCCAGCTGGAAGACCGCCATGTCGAACATGCCGTGCGCGACCAGTACGCCCGCGACGGCGCCCGCGACCTGGGCCGCGACATAGGCCGGCACGTCGGCGCGCGCGAGATCGCCGCGCGCGGCCAGCGCCAGTGTCACCAGCGGATTGAAATGCGCGCCCGAAACAGGGCCGAGCGTGGCGATCAGCGCGTAGAGCACGCCCGCCGTCGCGATCGCGTTGGCGAGCAGGGCCAGCGCCACGTTCCCGCCCGAAAGCCGCTCGGCCATGATGCCCGAGCCGACGACGGCCGCGAGCAGCAGGGCGGTACCCGCACCCTCGGCCGCGGCACGCTGCGAAAGTCCCGTCATGCCGGCACGGCCGGCTTGCCCATCTCGTCGATCTTGCGCTGGATCTCGAGCTTCGAGAGCGTGGCCAGCGGCAGGCTCGCGAAGATCCGGATGCGCCGTTCGATCATCGCGAAGACGTCGGCGGTGAAGGCGGCCTTCTCGGCGTCCGTGCCCTCGAACGACGACGGATCGGGAAAGCCCCAGTGCGCGGTCATCGGCATGCCCGGCCAGATCGGGCAGACCTCGCCGGCGGCCTGGTCGCACACCGTGAAGACGAAATGCATGACCGGGGAACCGGGCTTCGCGAACTCGCTCCAGTCCTTCGAGCGGAAGCCGGACGTGTCGAAGCCGAGCCGGTCGAGCAGCGATTTGACCGACGGGTTGATCCGGCCCGACGGCTGGCTGCCGGCGCTGAAGGCGTGGAACCTTCCCGCACCATGCTTGTTCAGCAGCGCTTCGGCCATCACCGAGCGGGCGGAATTGTGCGTGCACAAGAACAGCACGTTCTTGATCGCGTCGGTCATGGGCGGAGGGTCTCCTTCCGGCGTGGCTTTCCCGCAGGCGCGCAAGGAACGGGCGCGCAGAGTTCCGGCCGGCTGCCGCAGCAATTGGCGGTGAGATACGCCATCAGCGCGTTCATCGCCTCGAAGTCGGCCGCATAGAAATGCGAGCGGCCGTCGCGCCGCAGCACGGCCAGGCCCGCATCGGCCAGATCGCGCAGGTGGAACGACAGCGTGGGCGGCGGCACGTCGAGCCGGCGCGCGATGTCGCCGGCGGCAAGCCCGTCGGGCCCCGCCTCGACAAGCAGGCGGAAGACGGCAAGACGCGTGTCGTGCGCGAGGGCACCCAGCTTTCCGGCGGCGTCCGACAGTTTCATGTTTCTAGAAATATCGAACCGATACCCGGCCGTCACGTTAAATCAATATGACAACAGCCCCCGCACGGCGGCCGCGATGGCGCGCGGCCGCTCACCGAGCCCGGCGACGGCCGCGTCCGGCCGCGGGTCGATTTCCAGAAGCTTGGTGCCGGCGGCGACCGGCACGCCGTCATGCACGAGGCCGCGGATCGTCCCGGCAAGCGGGGCTGCGATGGCCGCTGCACCGACCGACCCGACGGCTTCACCCGCCGCGACGGCAGCACCGATGCGCGCGTGCGTGCGGAACGTGCCGGCAGCCGGCGCATAGACCAGCCGCTCGCGCCCGGCGCCGCCCAGCGCCTTGGGTTCGCCGCGCAGCGCCATCGTCGGGCCGTCGCGCACGACGCGGCCAAGTGCTTCCCAGCTTGTCTCGACCGCGACATGGCAGTTCGTCCATGCGTCGAACCCCGGCCCGAGGCCGATGGAAAGGGGGGCCTCGCCGCGGATGTCGTCCGGCGTCACGCGCTTGCGCAAGCGTGCATCGACCAGCACGTCGGGGCGGAACGTCCTGCGCGCGCCGTCATAGGGCAGGGAAGTCGCGACAAGTCCTTCGGCGAAATCGTCGGCCGCGTCGACGCGCCGGCAGATCAGTCCTTCGAGGGTCGAGGCACCGTCGAACATCGCGTCGGCGAAGCTCATCGCGCGCCGGTGCGTGGCCGGTGCCTCCACATCGTGGATCAGCACGGTGTGGCCCGCCAGGCGCAGCGCATGCGCCACGGCCGAGCCCACGTCGCCGATCCCGCGCACGAGGACACGCATCAAGGCGCCTTCAGTGCGGGAAGGGCCAGAGCCGCAGCTTTTCCTTGCCGATCTGCCAGAGCCTGGCAAGGCCGTGCGGCTCGACGATCAGGAAGAACACGATGAGGCCGCCGAAGATCATGAACTCCATGTGCGCGATCATCGAGGTGGAGAGCGGCACGCCGATGGCCGTGGGCACCGAGTTGAGGAAGATCGGCAGCATGACGATGAAGGCCGCCCCCAGGAACGAGCCGAGGATGGAGCCCAGGCCCCCGATGATGATCATGAACAGGATCTGGAACGAGCGGTTGATGTCGAAGGCGAGCGCTTCGACCGAGCTCGTGTAGATGAACGCCCACAGCGCGCCCGCCACACCGCAGTAGAACGACGAGACCGCGAAGGCGAGGAGCTTGGTATGCAGCGGGCGGATGCCGATGATCTCGGCGGCGATGTCCATGTCGCGGATCGCCATCCACGCGCGCCCGATGCGCCCGCGCACGAGATTCTTGGCGACGAGGGCGAGCACGGCCACGAAGCTGAGGCAGAAGAGATACTTTGCCTGCGACGTCGCCTCGATGCCGGTGACGAACCAGCCGAACACCGCACGCGGCGGCGCCGAGATCACGCCCGAGGGCGAGTAGTTGACGAACCACGGCACCTTGGTGAAGAGCCAGATCAGGAAGAACTGGGCCGCGAGCGTGGCGACCGCAAGATAGAAGCCCTTGATGCGCAGGCTCGGGATCCCGAAGGCGACGCCGACAAGGGCGGTGATGCCGCCCGACATCAGGAACACGACGACGATGTTGAGTTCCGGGAACGCGGTCGCAAGCTTGTAGGCCGCGTAGGCGCCGCACGCCATGAAGCCGCCGGTGCCCAGGCTGAGCTGGCCGCAATAGCCGGTGAGGATGTTGAGCCCGAGGGCCGCCACCGCGAAGACGAGGAACGGGATCAGGATCGTCGACAGGTAATAGTCGCTCGCCGTCAGCGGGATCGCGACGAAGGCGATGGCGAGGATGACCGACAGCGCGATCCGGTCCTGCAGGATCGGGAAGATCGCCTGGTCGGCGGCATAGCTCGTCTTGAACTGGCCGGCTTCGCGGTAGATCACGGGATCAGACCCTCTCGATGATGCGTTCGCCGAACAGGCCCTGCGGCCGGAACATCAGGAAGAACAGCGCCAGCATGTAGGCGAACCAGTCCTCGATGCCGCCGCCGATCTTGGCGGCCCAGAAAACCTCGGCGACCTTCTCGCCCACGCCGATGATGAGGCCGCCGATGATGGCGCCCGGGATCGACGTGAAGCCGCCCAGGATCAGCACCGGCAGCGCCTTCAGCGCCACGAAGGCGAGCGAGAACTGCACGCCGAGCTTGGAGCCCCACATGATGCCCGCGACCAGCGCCACGATGCCGGCGACCGACCAGACGATCACCCAGATCGTCTGCAGCGGGATGCCGACGGACTGTGCCGCCTGATGGTCGTCGGCAACGGCGCGCAACGCGCGCCCGATGCGCGTCGACTGGAAGAAGAAGGCGAGCGTGGCGACCAGCGCGCCGGCGACGAGTGCGGCGACGATGTCAAAGGTGTTGATCAGCACGCCGGCGATCTCGATCGGGTCCTTCGGGATGCCGATGTCCAGCCGCTTCACGTCCTCGCCCCAGATCGACTGGAACAGCCCGTCGATGAAATACGAGATCCCGATCGTCGCCATGAACAGGATGATCGGCGCCTGGTTGACGAGCGGGCGCAGCACCACCCGCTCGATCGCGAACGCGAGCGCGATCATCGTGGCGAGTGCGCCGATCATGGCGAGCCAGATCGGAGCACCCAGGTCGATGAAGCCCACGAAAGTGAGGGCGGCGCACAGCACCATGGCACCTTGCGCGAAATTGAACACGCCCGAGGCCTTGAAGATCAGCACGAAGCCCAGCGCCACGAGGCTGTACATCACGCCCGACAGCACGCCGCCGACCACGACTTCGACGAAGAACGTGGGGAACTCCCAGATCTCCTTGAGCGGGCCGAAGAGGAAGTCGAGGACGAATTCCATGCGTCAGCCTTTCACGCGTGTCCCGTGCCCAGATAGGCCTCGATGACCTTCGGGTCGGTCTTGACCGTATCGGGTGTGCCGTCGGCGATCTTGCGGCCGTATTCGAGCACGACGACGCGGTCGGAGATGTCCATCACCACGCCCATGTCGTGCTCGATCAGCGCGATGGTCGTGCCGAACTGCTCGTTGACGTCGAGGATGAAGCGGCACATGTCCTCCTTCTCCTCGAGATTCATGCCCGCCATCGGTTCGTCGAGCAGCAGCAGGTCGGGCTCGGCGGCAAGTGCCCGGCCGAGCTCGACGCGCTTCTGCAGCCCGTAGGGCAGCCTTCCGACCGGTGTCTTGCGGATCGCCTGGATCTCGAGGAAGTCGATGACGCGCTCGACGACCTCGCGGTGCTCGATCTCCTCGGCACGCGCGGGGCCCCAGTGCAGGCACTGCCACAGGAAGCCGCGCTTCATCTTCAGGAGCCGGCCGGTCATGATGTTGTCGAGCGTCGACATGCCCTTGAACAGCGCGATGTTCTGGAACGTGCGCGCGATGCCGTTCTTGGCCGCCTCGTGCGGGCGCATGGCGCCGCGCGTCACGCCCTTGTAGGCGATGGAGCCGTGGCTGGGATGGTAGAAGCCGTTGATGCAGTTCAGCATCGACGACTTGCCCGCCCCGTTGGGCCCGATGATCGCGCGGATCTCGCCCTTGCGGATGTCGAACGACACGTCGGTCAGCGCCTTCACGCCGCCGAAGCCGAGCGAGACGTTCTCGACCTTCAGCAGCGTGTCGCCGATCTGCCGTGCCGCCGCCGCCCGCGTCATCCGTCAGCCCGCCTTGCGCAGGTCGGTGCGCGCGGGTGCATCGAAGCGCGCCGCCTCGCGGATGGCGAGGTCGGCTTCGATCTTGCCCTTGCGGCCGTCCTCGAACGTCACGACGGTCGAGATGTGGGCGCGCTCCGTACCCGAATAGAGCCCCTCGACGAGCGGGCCGTAGCGGTCGGCGATGAAGCTGCGGCGCACCTTGCGCGTGCGCGTGAGTTCGCCGTCGTCGGCGTCGAGTTCCTTGTGGAGCACGAGGAAGCGGCGGATCTGCGAGCCGGCGAGGGCGGGATCTTCGGCAAGGTCGCGGTTGACCTTCTCGACGCATTCCTGGATCAGCGCCAGCACTTCGGGCTTGGCCGCCAGTTCCTGGTAGGAGCCGTAGGCGATGCCCCGCCGCTCGGCCCAGTTGCCCGTCGCCTCGAGATCGATGCTGATGAAGCACGCGGCATGGTCGCGCGCGTGGCCGAAGGCGACGGCTTCCTTGATGTAGCTGAAGAACTTCAGCTTGTTCTCGAGATATTTCGGCGCGAACAGCGTGCCGTCGCGGAGCTTCCCGACGTCTTTCGCGCGGTCGATGATCTTGAGATGGCCGTCCTTGTCGAAATAGCCGGCATCGCCGGTCAGGTAGTAGCCGTCGCCGTCCTTGGCCGACGCGGTCGCGAGGTCGTTCTTGTAGTAGCTCTGGAAGATGCCGGGCGAGCGCACCAGCACCTCGCCGTTCTCCGCGATCTTGATCTCGACCTCGGGGGCGGGCACGCCGACCGTGTCGGACTTGATCTGCCCGTCGGGCTGCATGCAGATGAAGACCGAGGTCTCGGTGGCGCCGTAGAGCTGCTTCAGGTTCAGGCCCAGCGACCGGTAGAAATCGAAGATGTCGGGGCCGATCGCCTCGCCGGCCGTGTAGCCGATGCGCATGCGCGCCAGCCCCAGCGCGTTCTTGAGCGGACCGTAGACCAGCCGTTCGCCGATCGCGAGGAGCAGGCGCTGGACGGGCGACACCGGCTTGCCGTCCATCCGCGCGATGCCCGAGCGCTTCGCGATGCCCATGAAGTAGTGGAACATGTTGCGCTTGATCGTGCCGGCATCCTCCATGCGGATGGCGACCTGGGTCAGGATGTTCTCGAAGATGCGCGGCGGGGCGAAGAAAAAGCTCGGCCCGATCTCTTTCAGGTCCGTCATCACCGTGGCGCCCGATTCCGGGCAGCTCACGCAGAAGCCGGCGACGTAGGCCTCGGCATACGAGAAGATGTGGTCGCCGACCCACGCCATCGGCAGATAGGCGAGGATCTCGTCGGTCTCGCGCAACCCGTCGAAGCGGATCGCGTTCTCGGCCGTGCGGATCACGTTGTCGAAGGTCAGCAGCACGCCCTTGGGCTGGCCGGTGGTTCCCGACGTGTAGAGCATGACCGAGGCGTCCGAGCCCTTGCCCTTCGCGATCTCGGCATCGAGGAAGCCGGGGTTGGCGAGCGCGTGCGCGTCGCCCGCCTCGACCAGCCGGTCGGCGGCGACGAGACCCTCGTCGGTGTAGTTGCGCATGCCGCGCGGGTCGTCATAGACGATCGTTTTCGGCAGGCCGGTGCGCGCGCGGATGGCGAGCAGTTTGTCGACCTGCTCCTGGTCCTCGGCGATCGCCACGCGCGCCTCGGCATGGTCGACGACATAGGCCATCTCGTCGGCGACCGCGTCCTGGTAGACGGGGACGGGGACCGCACCCAGGCACTGGGCGGCGCACATCGACCAGTAGAGTTTCGGGCGGTTGTCGCCGACCAGCACGATCTTGTCGCCGCGCGCCACGCCGAGCCCGGCAAGGCCGCCGGCGATGCGCCGGATTTCCGCCGCACTTCGGGTCCATGACCAGCTCTGCCAGATGCCCAGTTCCTTCTCGCGCATCGCCGGACGCGCCCCGCGCACGCGCACGTTATGCGCGAGCAGCTTGGGAAACGTATCGAGTGCCGGATCGCGGGTCGGGCCTGGCGTCATGGTCGGTGGTCTGCCTCTCCCTTTTCGTCACGTGCCCCTTCCTGCGGCCACGTCGACGGTTGTAGAACCCGTCATTCGCGGCAGGACATCGTTCCCGTCCACTTAAGTCGAAAGGTCGAACTTGGTCAAGCAGAGCACGCCGTTCTTCATCCCGCTCGAAGGCAGGAAGCTGCATGCCGTGCGCATCGACGGGCCGGGCGTGCCGCCGCTCGTATTCCTGCACGAGGGCCTCGGCTCGATCGCGCAGTGGCGCGACTTTCCCGCCGCCCTGTGCGCCGCTGCCAACCGGCCCGGGATCGTCTACGAGCGTTTCGGCCACGGCCGCTCCTCGCCGCCGGCGGCGCTGCGCACGCCTTCCTACCTGCATGCCGAGGCGGCCACGCTCGTGGCGGTCCTCGACGCGCTCTCGGTCCCGAAGGCCGATCTCGTCGGCCATTCCGACGGCGGTTCGATCGCGTTGCTGGCCGGTGCCCGTGCGCCGGCACGTTTCGGGCGCATCGTCACGATGGCGGCCCACGTGATGGTCGAGGAGGTGACGCTCGCCGGCATCCGGGCCGCCCAGCTCACTTATGCCGGCACGGACCTGCGCGCGCGCCTGATGCGCTATCACGGCGAGGGAACCGACGCGCTGTTCCGCGCGTGGGCGGATACCTGGCTGTCCGCACCCTTCCGCACCTGGAACATCGAGGCCGAGCTGCGTGCACTGACCGCCCCCGTCCTTGCCGTGCAGGGCGAAGCCGACGAATACGGCACGACCGACCAGCTCGCACGCATCAAGGCGGCGGCCGGCGGTCCGTGCGCCACATGGGCCGTGCCCAAGGCCTCGCACCACCCGCACTTGCAGGCGCGGGCCGAAGTGCTCGACCGGCTGGCGGCGTTCCTCAGGATCTAGCGGCTCAGGCGGCGTCCCTTGTCGCGACGCGCGTCGCCGCCAGCCAGACCGTCACCGTGGTGCCCTTGCCGGGCGCGCTCTCGATCTCGAGCCGGCCCTGGTGCATCTCGACAAGATGCTTGGTGATCGACAGGCCCAGCCCCGTCCCGCCGTACTGCGCGGCCGTTCCCGGCGACTGGCGGAACGGTTCGGTCACGTGCGCGATCTCGGCCGAGGCGATGCCGACGCCCGTATCCGCGACCGCGATGGCCACGCCGTCGGGCGAGCGCCAGCCGCGCACCTCGACCCGGCCGCCGTGTGGCGTGAACTTGATCGCGTTGGACAGCAGGTTGAGCAGCACCTGGCGCATCGCGCGCGCGTCGACCCACAAGGCGGTCTGCGCGAGGCCGGAAGTATCCTGGGTCAGGCGCACGCCGCGCGCCACGGCGTCGCCGCGCACGAGGGCGACCGCACTCTCGATGACGCCGAGCGGGTCGACATGCGATTCCTCCAGCTCGAGGCGCCCGGCCTCGATCTTCGACATGTCGAGCACGTCGCCGATCAGCGAAACGAGATGGCGGCCGGAATCGGCGATGTCGCGCGCGTACTCGACATAGCGCGGGCTGCCAGCCGGCCCGAAGATCTGGCCCTCGATGATCTCGGAAAAGCCGATGATGGCGTTGAGCGGCGTGCGCAGCTCGTGGCTCATGTTGGCGAGGAACTGCGACTTGGCGCGGTTGGCCGCCTCCGCCTGGTCGCGCGCGAGGCGCAGCTCGGCTTCGGTTTCCATGAGGCGCGTCACGTCGGTCCGGATGCCGACGATCCCGATGCCGGGAACGCGCTGCTCGGAGACCGAGATCCAGCGCCCGCTGCCGGTCTTCATCAGGTACGGCTCGTCGGACGGAAACTGGTGGCGGCGCACGCGCTCGGCCACCCAAGTCTCGATCTCGAAGCCGGGCTCCGGCGGCTCGCCATCCTTGATAGCCTGGCGCACCAGCGCCTCGAACGTCATGCCCTGGAGGCGCGCGGGATCGCCGTGCTCGGTGAACATCAGCGCGTAGGGGCGATTGGAGACCATCAGACGGTCCTGCTCGTCGAAGATCGCGAAACCTTCGGGGATGGAATCGAGGGCGGCGCGCAGTTGGGCTTCGGCCGCGCGCGCCTTCTGCTCGACCGATTTCAACGTCGACACGTCGGTCGCGACCGACACGATCTGGCGCGAGATGCCGTCGGGGTCGACGATCGGCACCTTGCTGGCAAGGAAGCTGCGCTTCACGCCGTCGATGACGAACGTGTCGTCCACGCCGTGGGATGTCGAACGCGTGCGCATCGCCACGCGCTCGCGCACCTCGACCTCGCGCGCGAAGTCCGGATCGGTGAAATCCGCCAGCCGCCGGCCGATTGCCTGGTCGGGCGTGATGCCGAAGATGCGAGCCTGGAAGGCGTTCATCAGCGTGTAGCGGCCGTGCTCGTCCTTGGCGTTGATGATGGCGG
The DNA here is from genome assembly GCA_965279525.1 of Tagaea sp. Classification (GTDB taxonomy): domain Bacteria; phylum Pseudomonadota; class Alphaproteobacteria; order CACIAM-22H2; family CACIAM-22H2; genus Tagaea. The sequence continues at coordinate 1,543,556 of CBDIIB010000005.1, forward strand.
GGATCGCGTCGATCACGCCGCGCAGCTGGCGCTGGGACTGGGCGACGCGGTCGCGGTCGGCACGGTAGGCCGCGTCGACGCGGGCGAGCCGGCCGAGCTGGACATAGACGAGGATCGCCAGGGCCAGGACGAGGATGGCGCCCGCACCGGCGGCGGTCGATTGCTGGCGAATTGCGGTCAGCAGCGCGCCCCGGTAGTCGATCGTCGCGAGCGCCACGGAGGCGACGACCGGCACGCTGACAAGACGGCGCCACGCCATTCGCCGCTCGATCCCGTCGACCGGCGACACGACGAGCACCAAGCCTTCGTCCTGCCCGTCGTGCAATGCCGCCGCCATCGGCCCGCGGAAGATGCGGCCGACCATGCCTTCATCCATCGGCTGGCGGCCAAGCAACATGCCGTCCGTGCGCCAGAGCGCGATCGTGCCGTTTTCGCCGACATCGAGCGTGGCATAGAAATCGCTGAAATGGCCGAGATCGATCGTCATCGCGACGATGCCGCCGAAATACCCGTCCTTGTCGGAGTAGCGCCGCGCCAGGAAGACATGCCATGTCTTCTCGATCGGATCGCGCTGCGGCGGCGATATCCACGTCACGTTCTCCGGCGCATCGCGCATGCCGGCGAAGAACGCCGCGATCGCCGGATCGGAAGTCACGTCGGTGTCCACCGCCGTGTCGATGCGCAGCTTTCCTTCGGGGTCGACCGTGAAGGCGGCAAGGGCACCCGGCACGAGGTCGCGCCGTTCGCGGAACATGTTGAGCAGGCTCCGGCGTTCGCCGGCGGCACCGCTAGCGACCTGCTTGACGAGCGAGGCAAGCGTGCGGTCGGCGGCGCCGAAGCTCTTGCCGGCATGCTCCTCGATCGCGCGGACAAGCGTGGCGACCTGGCGGGCGGCGGCCGCCTCGTTGCGCTCATAGGCCGTCTTGACCGCGTTGAAGAAGACGCCCGCGACGACGATGCCGATCAGGCCCACGAGGGCAAGGACCCACATGCGCACGCGCAGCGGGTCGAGACCGGGCTGGACGGCTTCGTCCGGCCCGTTCCGTGGCGGCGGGCTGTGCGCGTTCGACGGGGCGGTCACTTTCGTCTCGTCCTTGGCGTGGCCGGAAAGCTGCCCGGAAACGGCCCCAATATGGACGCAAGACAGTTAACAAGTGTTTGACGAAGCGTGGTTCCGGCCGGGATCGCCGGGCCGCGAACATATCGCGAAAATTGCGGCACCGCACTTCAACGCGCCGGGCGGGCGTGCTATCCAAGGCGCAGTGTTTTCTTTCGCATCAGGGATATAGGGGAGATCGCCCGTGCCCACTTTCGGCCAAGACACGATGAAGACCCGCCGGACCCTCACGGTCGACGGCAAGAGCTACACGTATTACAGCCTCGAAGCCGCCGCCGCCGCGGGGCTGAAGGGCATCGAGCGCTTGCCGTTCTCGCTGAAGGTCCTGCTCGAGAACCTGTTGCGCTGGGAAGACGGTCGCACGGTCACGGTCGACGACGTGAAGGCGATGTCGGGCTGGCTCGCCGAGCGCAAATCCAGCCGCGAGATCGCGTATCGTCCGGCGCGCGTGCTGATGCAGGACTTCACCGGCGTTCCCGCCGTCGTCGACCTCGCCGCGATGCGCGACGCGATGGTCGCCATGGGCGGCGATCCCAAGAAGATCAACCCGCTCTCGCCGGTCGATCTCGTCATCGACCATTCGGTGATGATCGACAATTTCGGCAAGGCCGACAGCTTCGGCAAGAACGTTGCGCTCGAATACGAGCGCAACGGCGAGCGCTACGCCTTCCTGCGCTGGGGTGCGACCGCGTTCTCGAACTTCCGCGTCGTGCCGCCGGGGACGGGCATCTGCCACCAGGTCAATCTCGAATATCTCGCCCAGACGGTGTGGACCCAGGACGGCGACGGCACGACCTACGCCTATCCCGACACGCTGGTGGGCACCGACAGCCACACCACGATGGTCAACGGCATGGCCGTGCTTGGCTGGGGCGTGGGCGGCATCGAGGCGGAAGCCGCGATGCTCGGCCAGCCCGTGTCGATGCTGATCCCCGAGGTCGTCGGCTTCAAGCTCAACGGCCGGCTGCGCGAAGGCATGACGGCGACCGATCTCGTGCTCAACGTCACGCAGATGCTGCGCAAGAAGGGCGTGGTCAACAAGTTCGTCGAGTTCTACGGACCCGGCCTCGACTCGCTGTCGCTCGCCGACCGCGCGACGATCGCCAACATGGCGCCGGAATACGGCGCCACGTGCGGCTTCTTCCCGATCGACAAGGAAACGATCAACTACCTCACCTTCACGAGCCGCGAACCGGCGCGCGTCAAGCTGGTCGAGGCCTATGCGAAGGCGCAGGGCATGTGGCGCGACGAGAACACGCCCGATCCGGTCTTCACCGACTCGATGGAACTCGACATGTCGACGGTCGAGCCGGCACTCGCCGGGCCGAAGCGTCCGCAGGACCGCGTGCTGCTCTCGGCCGCCAAGTCCGGCTTCGAGAAGGCGCTGCCCGAACTGGTCGGCCCGAAGAACGCCAAGGACGGCGTGCCGGTCGCAGCACACGGCGGCTACACGCTCAAGAACGGCGACGTCGTCATCGCGGCGATCACGTCGTGCACCAACACGTCCAACCCGGCCGTGCTCGTCGCGGCGGGCCTGCTCGCGCGCAACGCGGCGGCCAAGGGCCTCAAGACCAAGCCGTGGGTCAAGACGTCGTTCGCCCCGGGCAGCCAGGTCGTCACGGACTACATGGTGGCGGCCGACCTGCAGAAGCATCTCGACGCGCTCGGCTTCACGCTCGCCGGCTACGGCTGCACGACCTGCATCGGCAACTCCGGCCCGCTGCCCGACGAGGTCGCCGCGGCGATCGACGCGGGCGACCTCACGGTCACGGCCGTGCTGTCGGGCAACCGCAACTTCGAAGGCCGCGTCCATGCGCAGGTGAAGGCGAACTATCTCGCCTCGCCGCCGCTCGTCGTCGCCTACGCGCTCGCGGGCTCGCTGCTGAAGGACATCACGACCGAGCCGCTGGGCATGGGCACGGACGGCCCGGTCTACCTCAAGGACGTGTGGCCCTCGAACCAGGAGATCACCGACACGATCCGCAAGACGCTGACGGCCAAGATGTTCAAGGACCGCTACGCCAACGTCTTCAAGGGCGACGCCAACTGGCAGAAGATGGGCACCAGTGCCGGCATGACGTACAAGTGGCAGCCCGGCTCCACCTACGTGAAGCTCGCCCCCTATTTCGAGGAACTGCCCAAGGAAGCGGGCACGTTCGCCGACATCGCGGGGGCACGGCCGCTGGCCATCCTGGGCGATTCGATCACGACTGACCACATCAGCCCGGCCGGGTCGATCAAGAAGGACGGGCCTGCCGGCAACTACCTGATCGAGCACCAGGTGCGCCCGGACGACTTCAACTCGTTCGGTGCACGCCGCGGCAACCACGAGATCATGATGCGCGGCACGTTCGCCAACATCCGTCTCAAGAACGAGGTCGCCGCCGGCACCTCGGGCGGCATGACGCGCCTGATGCCGGAAGGCGAGGTCACGTCGATCTACGAGGCCGCGATGAAGTACAAGGCGCGCGGCACGCCGCTCGTCATCTTCGGCGGCAAGGAGTACGGCACGGGCTCGTCGCGCGACTGGGCGGCCAAGGGCACGATGCTGCTCGGCGTCAAGGCCGTGGTCGTCGAGAGCTTCGAGCGCATCCACCGCTCGAACCTCGTGGGCATGGGCGTGCTGCCGCTCCAGTTCCCCGAGGGCACGACGCGCCAGACGCTGAAGCTCGACGGCTCGGAACTGATCGACATCTCGGGCATCTCGGGCGGCATCAAGCCGCGCATGACCGTCAAGATGACGATCAAGCGCGCGTCGGGTGCCAGCGAGACGGTCGACCTCATGTGCCGCATCGATACGGTGGACGAGGTCGAATACTATCGCCACGGCGGGATCCTGCCCTATGTCCTTCGCGGCCTGCTGAAGACGGCGTAAGGAACGCTCCGGACCGGAGAAAACCCCGCCGGGCGACCGGCGGGGTTTTTCGTTTCGGGGTGATCCGATGGTTCTGGAAATCGTACCGGTCTACGCGGCCCTGCTCGGGCTGCTCTATCTCTTCCTCACCGTGCGCGCGATCGGTGCGCGGCGCACCGGGCGCAAGGCGATCGGCCCGCTGGGCGAGGAGCGACTCGACCGGCGCGTGCGCGCGCACGCGAACTTCGCCGAGTATGCGCCGCTCGTCCTGCTGCTGCTCGCCTTCGCCGAACTGCGCGGGGCCCCGCCGGTCTTCCTGCACGCCACGTGCGCGATGCTCGCCCTCGGGCGCTGCGCGCATGCCTTCGGCGTGTCGCGCATGCCCGAGAATTTCCGCTGGCGGGTCGCCGGCATGGCCGGAACGCTGACGGCGCTGGCACTTGCAGCGCTGCTGCTGCTGGCCGGCTATCTCTGAGCTAGAGCGTCACGCCGGGGTCCTTGGGTGCGGGCTTGGCAGCATCGTTGCGCTGCGGGTTGAGCCGGCGGATCGTGATGTTGCCGTCGGCATCCATCTCAGGCGCGGCGTATTGCGGCAGGTTGGCGATCACGCCCCGCAGCGCTTCGATCATCTTGCCGATGGCCTCGCGCGCCAGCGTTTCCGGCGGCACGGTCGTGCCTTGCGCGAAAGCCGGCGTGGCGAGGAGAAGGCCCGCAAGGGCCAGGGCCTTGATTTGCATGGGAACCTCCAATTGTCTGCCGCGACAACGGACGGCCCGGTGCGATTAATCCCTCACGTCACCTTGGCGCGGACGTGGAACTTCGGCTCCTCGTAGGCGCGCGTCTCGATCACGTCGACGAGATTGGCGGCCGCGTCCCACACGTCGACATGGCGCAGATAGAGCGGGGCGAAGCCGAAGCGCAGGATGTCGGGCGTGCGGAAATCGCCCACGACGCGCCTTGCCACCAGCGCCTGCACGATCGCGTAGCCGTGTTCGTGGCGGTAGCAGACCTGGCTGCCGCGGCTTTCGAATTCGCGCGGACTGGCGCGCGTCAGGCCCAGCCGGCCGGCGAGCGAGTCCACGAGGATGCGGAAGATCTCGGTCAGCGCTTCTGACTTGGCACGGATGTCGGCCATCTTCCAGGGCAGCAGCGTGTCCACGCCGCATTCCAGCGCCACCAGCGACAGGATCGGCGGCGACGAGACGATCGCGCGCGCGATCCCGTCGGCCGGGCGGTAGCCGGTCTCGAAATCGAACGGCTTGGCGTGCCCGAGCCAGCCCTGCAAAGCCGGCACGAAACTCTTCTGCAGACGTTCGGCGACATAGAGGAATGCCGGCGCACCCGGCCCGCCATTCAGATACTTGTAGCCGCAGCCCACCGCATAGTCGGCATCCGCACCGGCAAGATCGACGGGAAGTGCCCCCGCCGAGTGGGCGAGATCCCAGATCGCCAACGCGCCCTTCGCGTGTGCGGCCTTCGTCACCGCCGCCATGTCGTGGAGATCGCCCGTGCGGTAATCGACCTGCGTGAGCATCACGGCGGCCGTGTCGGCGTCGATGGCGCCGATCACGTCCTCGGCGGAATCGACCAGACGCAGCCGGTGGCCCTGCCCCAGCGTGCGGAACAGGCCTTCGGCCACGTAAAGGTCGGTCGGGAAGTTGGAGCGCTCGGAAACCACCGTGCGCCGTTCGGGCCGTTCAGCCAGTGCTGCGGCGAGCAGCTTGTAGAGATTGAGGCTCGTCGTGTCGCACGCGACGACGGTGCCTGCGGGCGCACCCACCAGCGTGGCGATCTTGTCGCCGATGCGGGCCGGCAACTCCATCCAGCCATGCTTGGTCCAGCCGGCGATCAGGTCCTCGCCCCATTGCGCGCGCACCGTGTCGAACACGCGGTTCGCCGTACCGCGCGGCAGCACGCCCAGCGAGTTGCCGTCGAGATAGATGAGGCCATGCGGGATGTGGAACTGGTCGCGCGCACCGGCCAGCGGATCGCGCGAATCCATCGCCTTGGCATCGGCGCGCGTCGGGGCCGATGCGGGAAACGGCGAATGGCGGTCGAGCGAGGCGGGCGGCATGCCCTGCAACTAGAACCGTGCCCGGCGCCAGTTTCAATGGTTACATGCTGGAGAAGAGCAGATAGGCAAGCGAGCCGGCGACCGCGAGCAGAAGTACGATCATCAGTCGGTTGTTGAACCGGTCGTGTTCGGGAATCGGATTGGGTGTAAACGCCTCATCGAAAAAGAACGATAGAAATCCGGGTCTTCCCGTCGGTATTGGCGTGTCGGTCTCGCGCCCGTTCTTCGGCGGAGGCGGCATTGCGGAATTCCCGGAATCTTGAAGTCCCATTGCCATCTCCAGCCGATCCCTGATGCCCCGCGTGTACTTAGCCCGCCGCGAAACCCGACGCGAGTGCCGAGGCCATGCGCTTGGCGAAGTCGGCGGGGTCTTCGAGCTTCTCGCCTTCCACGATGCGCGCCTGGTCGTAGAGCAGCTTGGCCACATCACCCACGCGCGCCTGCACGGCCGAATTGTCGCCGCCGGTCTTCACGGTCTCGACGAGGGCCCGGATGAGCGCGTGCGACGGGTTCACCTCGAGGATGCGCCTGGCCCCCGATTTGAGCTGCTTGTGCTGGCGCAGCATGCGTTCGAGATGGATGTCCATGTCGTTGTCGTCGGCGACGAGGCACACGGCACTTTCGGCCAGCCGCTCGCTCGCGCGCACGTCTTTCACCGTCTCGCCCAGTGTCAGTCGGAACAGGGCGAGCAATGGGGCGACGTCGGGTGCGGCGTCCGCCTTGGCTTCGTCGGGCTTGGCATCCTCGGCGAACTTGCCCAGATCGGCCGATCCGCGCGTCACCGACTTGAACTTCTTGCCCTCGAACTCGTCGGTCTGCGCCACCCAGAACTCGTCGACGGGGTCGGACAGCAGCAGCACCTCGATCCCGCGCTTGGCGAAACCTTCGAGATGCGGGCTCGCGGCCACCGCCTTCGGGTCGTCGCCGGCGATGTAGTAGATCGTGTCCTGTTCCGGCTTCAGGCGCGCGACATAGTCCGCAAGGCTGACCCACGCCTTGCCCTGCGTGCTCGTGCGGAAGCGCGCGAGACCCAGCACGCGCTTGCCGTGCTCGGCATCCTCGAAGATGCCTTCCTTCATCGCCTCGCCGAAATGGTCCCAGAACGTCGCGTAGCCTTCGGCATCGTCCTTGGCGCGCTTCTCCAGTTCGCCCAGCACGCGGCCCGTGATGCCGTGGCGGATCTTCGTGATGACCGGATTGTTCTGCAGCATCTCGCGGCTGACATTGAGCGGCAGGTCCTCGGAATCCACGACGCCGCGCAGGAAGCGCAGATAGCGCGGCACCAGCCCTTCCGGTGCTTCGTTGACGAACACGCGGCGCACATAGAGCTTCACGCCGTGCCGGCGCTCGGGCGAGAAAAGATCGAACGGGCGCGATCCCGGCACGTAGAGCAGCGCCGAATACTCGATGGTGCCTTCCGCCCGCCAGTGCAGGTTCGCCCATGGCTCGTCGAAGGCGTGCGCGATGTGGCGGTAGAACTCGGTGTGCTGCTCGGCCGTGACCTCGCCCTTCGGGCGCATCCACAGCGCCGACGCACGGTTGAGCGTCTTGTCGCCGAGCCGGATCGGGATCGCGATATGGTCGGAATAGCGCCGGACGATCTCGCCGAGTTTGTCCTCGTCGAGGAACTCGGCGGCGTCGTCCTTCATGTGCAGCAGGATCGTCGTGCCGCGCGCGGTCTGCTCGGCCGGAGACACCGCATAGCTGCCCTTGCCGTCGGATTCCCAGCGCCACGCGGTGTCGGTGCCGGCCTTGCGGCTCTCGACGACAACCTTGTCAGCGACCATGAAGGCCGAATAGAAGCCCACGCCGAACTGGCCGATCAGCGGGTTGTCCTTGCGCTTGCTCTCGTCCATCGCCTTGACGAAGGCGGCGGTGCCCGAGCGCGCGATGGTGCCCAGATTGGCGACGAGTTCGTCCTTGTCCATGCCGATGCCGTTGTCGGCGATGGCGAGGGTGCGCGCTTCCTTGTCCACGGCAAGCTCGATGCGCAACTCGGAATCATCGCCGATCAGGCCCGCATCCTGCTGGCCCAGGAAGCGCAGCTTGTCGCACGCGTCCGACGCGTTGGAGACGAGCTCGCGCAGGAACACCTGCCGCTCGCTGTAGAGCGAATGGGCGACGATCTCGAGCAGGCGGCTGACTTCCGCCTGGAAGGCGTGGGTTTCGGCTTTCGTCGTGTCTGTCATGGTCGGCTCCGGACTATCTCGGCGCTATCTAGGCGGTCGCCCGGGCCGGCGCAAGGCCGCCGCTACCAGGGGAAATTGAAGGGCTCGCCGAATTCGCCGATCGCGGCCGTGTGCGTGACGAGGCCCGCTTCAGGCGTCCAGTAGTGGAGCTGGAAGCCCGGCGGATCCATCTTCATCGCCGCCGGCCCGTCGGCGCGCAGGTCGAGATTGATCTGGTGTGCGGTCGAGGGTGCGACCGACGCGATCGTGCCGGCAAAGCGCGTCTGGATCGCGCGGTGGATGTGACCGCACACGATGCGCTCGACATTCGGATACTTGCGAACGACCGCCGCCATCGCGGGCACGTTGTTCAAGCCCGAGCGGTCCATGTGGCCGATCCCGGTCTTGAAGGGCGGGTGGTGCAGGAAGATCATCGTCGGCCTGTCGCCACCGGCGGCCAGCGTGCGGTCGAGCCAGTCGGCGCGCGCGGCACACACCTCGCCGTGATGGTGCTTTGCGACCGTCGTGTCGTAGCCGATCAGGCGGACGGGGAAATCGTCGACCGCGTAGTGGAAGAATTCGGATGCACCGACGCGCTTTCCGCTTTCGGGGAACGCCGCCGCGAGCGTGTCGCGTGCGTCGTGGTTGCCGGGTACGACCAGCAGCGGCGCCTTCAGGGGGGCAAGGATCTCTTTCAGGATGCCGTATTCCTCGGCCGAGCCGCGCTCGACGAGGTCGCCGGTGGCGAGCACGACGTCGGGCTGCGGGTCGAGCGCGTTGAGCGCTTCGACCGCGCGTCTGAGCATCGAAACGGTGTCGACGCGGCCATAGGCGGGCTTGCCGCCCTTCTGGATGTGCAGGTCGGAGATCTGGGCGATGAGCATGGCTTGAAATCTGCCGGAAGAGGCCCGAGAGTCAAGCGCGTCATGGGCGATTCGAAGATCACCGCGGTTCTCGGGCCCACCAACACCGGCAAGACGTTCCTTGCGGTCGAACGCATGCTCGGCCACCGCACCGGGATGATCGGCTTTCCGCTGCGCCTGCTGGCGCGCGAGAACTACGAGCGCATTGCAGCCGCCAAAGGGGCGGGGCAGGTGGCGCTGGTCACGGGCGAGGAGCGCATCGTGCCGCCGCATGCGCGCTGGTTCGTGTGCACGGTCGAGGCGATGCCGATGGACCGCGAAGTGTCGTTCCTCGCCATCGACGAGATCCAGATGGTCGCCGACCGCGAGCGCGGCCATGTCTTTACCGACCGGCTCCTGCACGCGCGCGGGCGCAACGAGACGATGTTCATGGGGGCGGAGACCGCGCGCCCGCTGATCCGACGCCTGGTGCCCGACGCCGAATTCGTCGTGCGCCCGCGGCTTTCCACGCTGACCTACACGGGGCCCCGCAAGATCACGCGCCTGCCGCGCCGCTCGGCCGTCGTCGCGTTCTCGGCCGCCGAGGTCTACGAGATCGCCGAGCTTGTCCGCCGCCAGCGCGGCGGGGCGGCCCTGGTGTTCGGAGCGCTGAGCCCCCGCACGCGCAACGCGCAGGTCGCGATGTACCAGTCGGGCGACGTCGACTACCTGATCGCGACCGACGCGATCGGCATGGGCCTCAACATGGATATCGACCATGTCGCCTTCGCCGCCACCGCCAAGTTCGACGGGCGCGGCATGCGCCGGCTCGCCCCGCAGGAACTGGGCCAGATCGCGGGCCGTGCCGGGCGCAACATGGCCAACGGCACGTTCGGCACGACCGCCGAGATCGGCGCACTCGACAACGACGTCATCACCGCGATCGAGGAGCACCGCTTCCCGCCGCTGACGCACGCCTACTGGCGCAATTCCGATCTCGATTTCCGGTCGCTCGACGGGCTGTTGGCGAGCCTCGACACGCGCGCACCGTCGGGCGAGCTGGTGCGCGTGCGCGATGCCGACGACCATCTCGCCCTCCAGCAGATGGCCCGCGACGGCGAGCTGCGCGAGCTTGCGCGCGGGCGCGTGGCCTTGCTGTGGGAAGTCGCGCGCATCCCCGATTTCCGCAAGCAGATGTCGGATACGCACGCGCGCCTGCTCGCGACCGTGTTCCGGCATCTGGCGGGGCCCGCCGGCCGCCTGCCCGACGAGTGGGTGGCCAAATCCATCGCAAGGCTCGACGATACCGAGGGCGACATCGACCGGCTGCTGCAGAAGATCGCGGCGATCCGCACGTGGACTTATGTTTCGCACCGCGCGGACTGGCTGGCCGACGCCGAGGCGCACCAGGCCAAGGCGCGCGGCGTGGAAGACCGGCTTTCCGACGCGCTGCACGAGCGCCTGACGCAGCGCTTCGTCGACCGGCGCAACGCGGTCATCGTGCGCAAGCTTGCCGACGGCGAGGACCTGCTCGCCTCGGTCGCCGCCGACGGGGAGGTGCGCGTCGAAGGCGTGCATGCCGGCCGGCTCGACGGGTTCGAGTTCCGCGCCGATCCCACGCTCGACATGGGTGCACCTGCGGTCCGGGCCGCGGCAAACCGCGCGCTGCGCCGCGACATCGGCCTGCGCACCGCGAAGCTGGCGGCCGATCCGGACGACGCGTTCGCCCTGCAGCCCGACGCGCGCATCGCCTGGCACGGCCAGCCGCTGGCACGCCTCGTCGCGGGGCCCAATGCGCTCGCCCCGGAGATCACGCTGGGGCGCAGCGACCTGCTGGAGCCCGCACACCGCCAGGCCGTGATGCGCCGTCTGGCCGACTGGCTCGACGCGTTGCTGAAGCGCCAGCTCGCCCCGCTGTTCCGCCTGAGGGAAGCCGACCTGCCGCCCGCCGCGCGCGGCCTTGCCTTCGAGATCGTCGCGGCACTGGGTGCGATTCCGGCGGCGTCGGCGACGATCGCGCTCGACACGCTCGATGCCAAGGCGCTGGGCGAGCTTGGCCGGGCGGGCGTGCGCGTGGGCACCTATGGCGCGTTCGTGCCGGCACTCAAGGATCACGCGTCGGTCAGGCTGCGCGCGTTGCTGTGGGCGGTCCATCGCGGCGTCGAGCCGGCGGTCCCGCCCACGGGGCGCATCAGCGTGCCGCGGGGCACGCTTGCGGCGGACCTGATGGCCGCCTGCCTCTATCTGCCGGCGGGGCCGCTTTATGTGCGCGCCGACCGGCTGGAGAAGCTGGGCACCACGCTGGGTTCCGCCGCGAAGGCCGGCGCCTTCGTGCTCGATCCCGCGTGGGCGCGGCTGGTCGATTGCGAGGCAGCACTGCTGCCCGCGGTCGTCGTGGCGCTCGGCTACCGGATGCTGCGCGAGGCAGGCGATCCGCCGCGCTTCGTGCCCAAGAAGATGCGCGTGGCGCGCGGGCTGCCGGCCGACGCGGACTCGCCCTTTGCCGCCCTCGCACCCCTGGTCAAGCCTTGAGCGAGGGGGCCGTCGCGCGCCTGCGCGCCGACAAGTGGCTCTGGGCCGCACGCTTCTTCCGCACGCGGGCGTTGGCGCAAGACGCCCTCGAAGCGGGCAAGGTCCGCAGTCGCGGGCGCGTGCTCGACAAGGGCGACACGCTGAAGGCCGGCGACGTGCTGACCTTCGTGGCCGGCGAGCGCCTGCGCACCGTCGAGGTGCTGGGGCTGGCCGGGAAGCGCGGCGACGCGGCTGCGGCAAAACGTCTCTACCGCGATCTCCACGATCCGGTTTGAGCCTGCCCGGTTTGTCCCTGCGTCCCGTGGGGTTGCCCGCGTTGCGGGCGTATGCTACCCGACGGACTGTTCACCGTTCCCGCTGCCGAAGAGTGCGCGCAATGACCTACGTCGTCACCGAATCCTGCATCAAGTGCAAGTACACCGACTGCGTCGAGGTCTGCCCGGTCGACTGTTTCTACGAGGGCGAGAACATGCTCGTCATCAAGGCCGAGGAATGCATCGACTGCGGCGTCTGCGAGCCCGAGTGCCCGGCCGAGGCGATCGTGCCGGATACCGACCCCAAGGCGAGCAAGTGGGCGGAAATGAACAACGAGTACGCCGAAAAGTGGCCGAATCTGACCCGCAAGAAGGACGCCCCCGCCGACGCTGACGACTGGAAGGGTGTCGACGGCAAGTTCGACAAGCATTTTTCTCCCAACGGTGGGACCGGAAACCCGTAAAAGGACGCGGAGCCGTGCGAAAAACGCGCGGGTAACGCGTGCTTTTTGACCATTTTTGTGATAGCTTCTTTTTTGACGGGCTGTGGCAATTGCGCCGCATGCCGCTGAGCCCCGGAAGGGGACGCGTCGGGCCTCGTGCCCGCTTCATACCAGACCGTTTCTCCAGCTATTTCATATAGTTGGAGCAAACGGCCGCAGTGCCGGCGGGTTTTTCCAGCCCTCCGGAACGGGACTTTTTTCTGCCCGATGGACCGGGGTTTGGGTCTGGACGGGTCTTTGAAGGAGCAGGGCTTCCATGACGCTACGCAAGACGACGGTGCGCGAGACGGACGATCTGGGCTTCGCGGTGGGTGACCACGTCGTGTACCCCACGCATGGCGTGGGCAAGATCACCGGCCTCGAGACGCAGGAGATCGCCGGCACCAAGCTGCGCCTGTTCGTCATCCAGTTCGACAAGGACCGCATGACCCTGCGCGTGCCGACGATGAAGGCCAAGACGTCGGGCCTGCGCCGCCTGTGCACCAAGAAGGAAATGCAGAACGCCCTCGCCACGCTGAAGGCGCGCGCGCGCATCCGCCGCACGATGTGGAGCCGCCGCGCCCAGGAATACGAGGCGAAGATCAATTCGGGCGACCCCAAGGCGATCGCCGAAGTGGTGCGCGACCTGCACCGCAACGCCGGCCAGCCCGACCAGTCGTTCTCCGAGCGCCAGATGTACCAGGCCGCCCTCGACCGCCTCGTGCGCGAGTTCGCGGCCGTCGAGAAGATCTCGGAAGAGACCGCGACCCAGCGCCTCGAGGCGATGCTCAAGGCCGCCTGATCCGTTCTTCACGGGTTCGATACGCGAAACCCCGCCGGGCAACCGGCGGGGTTTTTCGTTTTGGAGCACTCGGCCGCGATGGCAGGATGATCGCGGAGGGTGGTTGCGCATGCTGACGCTCTTTCTCGCACCTGGATCGAGCTCGATGGCGCCGCACATCGCGCTGCGGGAAATCGGCGTGCCTTTCGAACTTCGTGCGCTCTCCTTTGCGCGCCGCGAACATCGCGACCCCGCCTATCTTGCGATAAACCCGGAAGGCAAGGTGCCGACGCTGCTCGTCGACGGACGGCCGCTGACCGAGGTTGCCGGAATCCTCTTCTATCTCGCGCGGCGGTTCGCACATGCGGGCCTGCTGCCGGAGAACGACGCCGAAGCCGAGGCCGGCATCGTCTCGTGGATGTCGTTCCTCGCCGCGACGGTGCATCCGGCACGCCGTCTCGGCGCCGAGCATGCCCGCACGGTCTATGGCCTCGTCGAGCGGCGGCTGGCGGGCCGCGAATGGGTGATCGGCGGGCGCATGTCGATCGCCGACATCCACCTGTTCCGGCTGTACTGGCGGTACCGCAACTCGGCCGGCCCGGCACCCGGCGAATTTCCCGGGCTGACGGCCCACCACGACCGCATGCTCGCCCGTCCCGCCGTGCGCACGACGTGCGAGATCGAAGCGGCAATCGGCTACGAACTGCCGGCCTGATCGGTTTCCGCTTGGGCCGACGCGGAGCCGCAAGATAACTTCCGGTCCAGATGTCGACCGCTCCAGCTTCCCTTCCCGCCAGAGGCGAGCGCTTTGCCGTGCTGCGCCGCTGCCGGCGCGTGTGGGCCATCGCCGCGATCCACGGCAATGCCGAAGCGCTTGGCCGCCTGCATGCGGCGATCGGCGAGCGGCTCGAGACCGGCGACCGGATCGTGTACATGGGCAACTGGTTGGGGCGCGGCGGCGACATCGCCGCCTGCGTGGACGAGATGGTGCGCTTCCGGCGCGAGGTGATCGCGGCCCCCGGCTTCTTCGCGTCCGACGTGGTGTTCCTGCGCGGCATGCAGGAGGAGATGTGGCAGAAATGCCTGCAGCTCCATTTCGCCGTCAATCCGGGCGAAGTCCTGCGCTGGATGCTCGACCAGGGCCTTGCCGCCACGCTCGCCGCCTATGGGGCGGATCCCAAGATGGGCCTGTCGGTCAGTCGCGAGGGGGCAAGCGCCCTGTCGCGCTGGACCACGTCGTTGCGCAAGGCGCTCGATGCGAAGCCCGGCCACCGCGAGGTCACGCTCGCCATGCGCCGGGCCGCCTATGACGACCGCGGCCGGATGCTGTTCGTCAGCGCCGGTCTCGATCTCGACCGGCCGCTCGCCACGCAGGGCGACGCGCTGTGGTGGGGCGGGCGCGGCTTCGACAAGCTCGACCGGCCGTTCGAATCCTATGCGCGGGTGATCCGCGGCTATTCGCCGGTCCATCCGGGTGCTTCGGGCGGGGATTTCACGCTGACGCTCGACGGCGGCAGCGGTTTCGGCGGCCCGCTTCTGGCCGCAAGTCTCGGACCGGACGGGGAAATCCAGGAGATCCTCGAAAGCGGGTGATCCGGTCGGCGGGCGGCGGCGTATTTCCCGGTAGAGCCAGCTTGGCCTTTCCGAACGGATCTCCCGATGGCCCATCTCGACGACAGCGAGACCCAGCGCGCCAACACGATCTACATCCGCCGCGCGATGAAAGCGCCGATGCTGGAGCGCGAGCGCGAGCTGGCCCTTGCCCGCGCATGGCGCGAGACCGGCGACCAGACGGCGCTGGGCGAGCTGGTCGGGGCCTACGGGCGGATGGTCGTGTCGGTGGCGCTGCGCTTCCGCCATTACGGCCTGCCGGTCGGCGACCTGATCCAGGAAGGCAATATCGGCCTGATGCAGGCCGCCCAGCGCTTCGAGCCGTCGCGCGACGTGCGCTTTTCCACCTACGCGCAATGGTGGATCCGCGCGGCGATCCAGGATTTCGTGCTGCGGAATTGGTCGATCGTGCGCACGGGCACGACCGCCGCGCACAAGTCGCTGTTCTTCAACCTGCGCCGGCTGCGGGCGCGTCTCGACGATCCGTCGTCCGACCACATGACCGATGCCCAGCGCGGCCGCATCGCGCGGACCTTGCGCGTCAATCTTTCGGACGTGGTCGAGATGGAGGGCCGCATGTCGGCCTCCGACCGTTCGCTCGACGCGCCCATCGGCGCCGACGGCGATTCCGACTGGGTGTCCACATTGGTCGACAGCCGTCCGACGCCCGAGGACGCGACGATGTGGTCACGCGACGGCTCGGCGCGCACGCGGCTGGTGCGCGAAGCGTTGGGCGATCTCAGCCCGCGCGAACGCGCGGTGATCGAGGCGCGGCGCCTGGCGGAAGAAGGCGTGACGCTCGAAGCGCTCGGCTCGAAGCTCGGGATCTCGAAGGAGCGCGTGCGCCAGATCGAGCATCGCGCATTGGGCAAGCTCAAGGCCGCCCTCGTGCGCCGCGTCGCGGATCCGACGGACCTGTTCGCGGGCGCCTAGAAGGTCAGATCGCTTCCAGATCGTTCCACGCCTGGTCGGCGAGGCCGCGCAGGCGCTGGCCTTCGATGCGCCCTGCGAAGGCATAGGCATAGCCGCCGCGATGCCAGTGGACGACGTTGACGTCCTGGCGCCGGTCGGCGCGCGGGGCCTGTTCGCGCCGCTCGGAAAACGCGATCACGAGACCGACCACTTCGTTGGAACTGTTCTTGTAGAGAAGCTGGGCCGCGGGCCTTCCGCCGACGATCAGCATGCGCCCGCCCTGCAACGCGAAGCCCTGCGCCGTCAGGTCGGGCAGTGCGAGGTTGCGGTTGAGCCTGGCGCCGAACCATTTGCCCAGCTCCGGCATGTCTTCGGTCGTGAAGTCGACGAGCAGGCGCCCTTCGCTGGCTTGCGTGGCTTCCGCGACGTTGTAGAAGCCTGCCACGTTGTCGAGCCAGCGGTCTGTCGAGGCAAGTTCGAGCCCGCCGATCTGCGGCTGGATGCGCCCCGTGAACACGCCGCCGGCCCCCAGCATCACGAACAGGGCGACCGATGCGGCGACCGCCCATGCCAGCGGCCGCCGGATGGTGCCGGCTTTCGCGCGCGGGCGAAATGCCGCGACATTGCCGCCGGCTTGCGTGTCGCGCACGGCGGCAATCAGGCGGGCGGGAACGGGCTCGTCGACGACCGGGGCATAGGCGGCGCGCGCCATCATCGCGGTGCGGCGGAAGGATTCGATGCGTGCGGCAATGTCGCGGCGCGATGCGGCCGCCTTGGCGACGCGCGCGGACGCGAGCGCATCCAGCGCGCCGTCGGCATAGGCCATCAGCGTTTCGTCGTCGAAACCCGGGTCGGCGGCGACGGGCGCGTTGCGCACCGCGTCGACCAGGCGCTGGGGGACGGGTTCGTGCAGCACCTCGTTCATCGCCGCATGGGCGAGGGCCGCGATGCGCCGGAACATCGCCACGCGCGCGGCGAGGCGCGCATCGGCGGCAAGGGCCGCCTCGAGCGCGCGCTGTTCGCCCGCGTCGGCCGTGCCGTCCGCGTAGCGCATCAGCATCTCGTCGTCGAAGCTGCGGTCCATGAAACGCGTACCCTTCTTCCTATTCTGCAGGCGAAGCGAGCGACGAGCCGGTTTCGCCGAGCATGCGCGCGAGAGCGGTCCGCGCGCGGGCGAGACGGCTCATCACCGTCCCGATCGGGATGTCCAAGGCCGAGGCGGCCTCCTTGTAGCTCTGCCCTTCGACGCACACGAGCGTGAGTACCGCACGCTGGTCGTCGGGCAGTTTTGCCATCGCCGCGCGCACGGCCTCGTAGGTCATGTGCGCCTCGATGCCGCGCCCGCCGTCGAAGGCGAGCTCGTCTTCCACCATGTCCGCATCGATCCGGCCTTCGCCGGTGCGGACCTTGTTCGCGCGCCGGTCGTCCAGCCAGATCGTCTGGACGATGCGGAACATCCAGCTGTCCAGCCGCGTGCCGGGCTGGTACTGGTCGATCCGGGTAAGGGCGCGTTCGCACGCGGCCTGCACCAGATCGTCGGCCTGGTCGGGTGCCCCCGCCAGCCCGCGCGCGAAACGGCGCAGGCGCGGCAGCAGGGCCACCATCTCCTCGCGGATCTGCCGGATCGTGTCGTCGTTCACGACGCGCACCGGAAGATTGCGGCTCGACAGCAGGACAACGGCAGCACTTCGGGTTTATTCGGCACGGTTACGGCTTCCCCCGGGACTGTGGCCGATCCGCCACATTCTGGCGGACCGACGGAAGCGCAAATAAACCCCAAGGGCGGCGGAAAGTCGAGGAAAGACGGGGTTTTAGCGCGGCGTCTCGCCGTCGGTCGGCGGCGGCGTCGGGGTCGGGGTCGGCAGGAAAGCCGCGGGAATTTCCGGCGGCGTGTCGGGCTGGCTGTCGCCGCGCCAGTAGACGACGAGGAAGCGCCCGTCCGCCTCGCGCAGATAGACCTGCCAGTCGTCCCAGATTTCGGCCGCACAGCTGCCCTGCGCCGGGCAGCGGCGGACCTGCGCTTCGACCAGCAGGAAGCCCGGGCGGAACCAGCCGAGATGGCGCGTGTCCTCGGTGATGTCCTCGGGCCGGATCGTGCTCGTGCGCTCGACCGCGAACTCCAGCGCCTGCGGCTGTTCGACGAGCTTCGGGATTTCGGTGAGACCGACGATCGCGCACACCTCGTCCGACAGGCGTGCCGCACAGGCGAAGAAAAGGGCGGTGGCGCACCGCGCGCTGTCGGGCTGGCCCGTGCATGCAAGCTCGCCGTCGAGTGCGGCACGAGCCGGCGCTGCAGGCGTCTGCGCATGCGCGCTGCCGACGCCAAGAAGCAGGACGAGGGCAAGCACCCGGATCATCGCTTGAGAATCGAGCCCAGCACGCCGCGCACGATCGCCGTCCCGATCTGCCGGCCGATCGAACTGGTGACCGAACGCGCGATCGACGTGGCGAGCTGTTCGCCCATCGATTTGGGAGCGGCCCGCCCGCGGCCCTTTGCAGGAGCCGCACCGCCGCTGAAGATGGTCCCGAACAGGCCGCCCGACCCGGCTTCCTTGGGCTTCGCCGCCTGCAGCTTCTCGAAAGCGGACTCGCGGTCGTGCGTGTCCTCGTATTTGCCGAACAGCGCGCTGCGCTCGACGAGCTTCGTGCGCTCGCCCGCCTCCAGCGGCCCGAGACGCGAGCGCGGCGGGCACACTTTCGCGCGCTCGACGGGGAAGGGTGCCCCCTTGGCGTCGAGGAACGAGACCAGCGCTTCGCCCACCGCCAGTTCCAGGATCGCGGCCTGCGTGTCGAGGCCGGGCTTGGCGCGGAACGTGGACGCGGCGGCCTTCACCGCCTTCTGGTCGCGCGGCGTGAAGGCGCGAAGTGCGTGCTGCACGCGGTTGCCGAGCTGGCCCAGTACGGTGTCGGGCAGGTCGAGAGGATTCTGCGTGCAGAAATAGACGCCCACGCCCTTCGAGCGGATCAGGCGCACGACCTGCTCGACCTTCTCGACCAGCGACTTGGGCGCGTCGGCGAACAGCAGGTGCGCTTCGTCGAAGAAGAAGACGAGTTTGGGCTTGGCCACGTCGCCCACTTCGGGCAGCGCTTCGAAAAGCTCGGAGAGCAGCCACAGCAGGAACGTCGCGTAGAGCTTCGGGCGCTGGTAGAGCTTCTCGGCCGCCAGCACCGAGACGACGCCGCGTCCCTTGTCGTCCACGCGCATCAGGTCGGCGATCGTCACGGCCGGCTCGCCGAAAAAGCGGTCGCCGCCCTGCGTTTCGAGGGCGAGCAGCCCGCGCTGGATGGCGCCGACCGACGAGGCCCCGACATTGCCGTAGCGCGCCGTGTAGTCCGCCGCGTTTTCCGAGACATGCGCCAGCATGGCGCGCAGGTCCTTGAGATCGACCAGCAGCAGCCCTTCGTCGTCGGCGGCCTTGAAGACGATCTGCAGCACGCCGGACTGGATCTCGTTGAGTTCGAGCAGGCGTGCGAGCAGCAGCGGGCCCATCTCCGAGATCGTGGCGCGCAGCGGGTGGCCCTGCTCGCCGAACACGTCCCACAGCAGCACGGGCGCGCCCGCGAATTCGAAGTCCGGCACGCCCAGCTCGGCCGCGCGCGCGACGAATTTGGGATTGTCGGCACCGGCTTCGCCGATGCCCGAAAGATCGCCCTTCACGTCGGCCATGAAGACCGGCACGCCGGCGGCCGACAGGCCTTCGGCGAGGACGCGCAGCGTGACGGTCTTGCCGGTACCCGTCGCCCCGGCGATCAGGCCGTGGCGGTTGGCGAGGGCAAGCTTGAGTTCGAGGGGAATGTCGCCTTTGGCGACCAGCAGCGAATCGTCGGACATGGACCGGACTTTATCCTGCCCGGCGGGCAAAGAAAAACCCCGCAGGCCTTGGGGGCCGGCGGGGTTCCTCGACGAAGCAACCTTACGGGCGGATCAACACTCAGGCGGCTTCGGTCTTGGGCTTCATCTTGACGTAGGCGATGGACGCGTGCGCCGAGCAGTAGGGCTTGCTCTCGAGCGAACGCTCGCCGCAGAAGTGGAAATCGGCATCGCCCGGATCGCCGATCGGCCAGCGGCAGGTGCTGGCCGACAGCGCCATCATCGGCAGGCGCTTGGCCGATGGCTGGTTGGCGAGCGCCTTCAGGGCTGCCGCACTCGTCTGCTGGGCGGCGGTGGCGATGCGCGGTTCGCGCGGGGCCTGCGGCAGGCGCGGCGCGCTGGGCTGCGACGGGCGCGAGGCGGCCGTCTGGCGGAATATCTGCGGGCGCGGGCCGGTGCGCTTGATCGGCGACGGACGGGCCGGCAGGTGCAGGCGGTGCGCCTTGCCGACGACGGCGTTCTTGGAGATGCCGAGGCGCTTGCCGATCTCGGCGGTGGTCAGCCCCTCGCCCCACAAGCGCGTGAGCTCCGAAATCTGCTCGGGTGTCCAATCCATTGCGCCATCCCCTTGATTTATCGTCGGATTATAAGATCGGCTAGGGATTGTGGATAACTCCACTGTTCCCACAACATATTGTGATATTCGCGACCCGATGAGTCAAGCCCCCGCCACAAGGGGTTGTGGGTAACTGCCTACATATAGAGTCGCAGAGTCGCCCGGCCGCGATTGCGCTGCAGTGCAAAGTGTGAAATTGGGGATGCGCATGATTTTCGCGTACATCCCGCATGACGGCCTCATCGAGCGCCGCACGATCGGCCCCGACGACAAGCTGCCGACCTCGGCGCTGTGGATCGACCTGTTCGAGCCGACCGACAGTGACCGCGCGCGCGTCGATGCCGCGTTCAACCTCGCGATCCCGACACACGCCGAGATGCTGGAGATCGAACCCTCCGCGCGCCTCTATTCGGAGAACGGGGCCGTCTACATGACGGCGACGATCCTGGCGCGCGCCGATGAGATGAACCCGACGGCCGACGCCTTCACGTTCGTGCTCGCCAACCGCAGTCTCGTCACGGTGCGCTACCACGATCCGCGCCCGGTCAACACGTATGGGGCGCGCATCGTGCGCCTGCCGGCGACCTGCACGTCGGGCGAGGAGGCGCTGCTGGGCCTGCTCGAGGCGTTCGTCGACCGCATCGCCGACATCCTCGAGAAGGCGGGCCTCGACCTCGACGCGATCTCGCGCGGCATCTTCGGGCGCACGAACCCGTCGACGCGGCAGGCCGAACACGAGCAGGACATGCAGCAGGTGCTGCGCCAGCTCGGCCGGATCGAGGACATCTGCTCGACCGCGCGCGAGAGCATGCTGGGGCTCGTGCGCCTCGTGCGCTTCCTCGACGTGTCGGTCGACGCGGAAACCAAGAAGCGCGCCAAGGAGATCGGTGCCCGCGTCAAGACGCTCAACCGCGACTTGACCTCGCTGATGGAGCACGCGGATTTCGACAGCCGCAAGGTCAACTTCCTGCTCGATGCCACGCTCGGGCTCATCAACATCGAGCAGAACCGCATCATCAAGCTGTTCTCGGTCGTGTCGGTCGTGCTGATGCCGCCAACGCTGGTCGGCACCGTCTACGGCATGAACTTCCGTGCGATGCCCGAGCTCGACTGGAGCTTCGGCTATCCGATGGCGATATGCGTGATGCTCGCGTCCGCGATCCTGCCCTATCTCTATTTCAAGAAGCGCGGCTGGTTCTGAGCGTCAGCGCGGCGGTGCGGCCAGTGCGCGTTTGCTGATCCAGCCGGCGACGTTGCTGGCCGGCACCGACACCAGCATCCATTCGCCCGTGTCCTCGGCGACCAGGGCCCGGTGCGTGCCGGCCGGCAGCAGGCCGCGCTGCTCGCATTGCGTGCCGGCACAGCGGCGCACGTTGACGTTTCCGGAAAGGCGCAAGGCGCGCAGCTCGGGATCGGCCGCCGGCGGTGCGACCGGCGCGGGCGGGGCCAGCAGCACGGGGCGCGGGCCGCCGGGTGGGGCGAGTGCGAGGGCGCGCGTGCCCATCAGCGGCAACGCGAGCCGCCCATCGCCGAGCTGGGCGACCGCCTGGATGCGCGGATTTTCGCAGCGCGGCAGGTGCGCCACCGCAAGCTTCGCGCGCCAGCCCGAGATCGCGAGATTGGGGTGTGCGGCGCGCGCCACGTCGGCGCGCGGCAGGTCGACCTTGACCGACGCGACCACCTCGCCGCACACCGCGATCGCGACGTTGCGTGCGCGCCAGCCAAGCTCGCTGTCGCCGGCCCAGCCCGAGATCTCGATGAGTGCCGCGTCGCCGAGCGGTCCGCCGGCATCGGCAGACGCATCGATCCAGCCGCCGGCCGCCTGGCCGACGCGCCACGCCGTCAGCGGATAGGTGCGCTCGGCGCTGTCCACGACGATCGCCGGTGCCGCCGGTGCCGGCATCGGTGCGGCGACGACGGGTGCGGGTGCGGGGGCCGGTACTGGTGCCGGCGGCGGCGGTGTCGCGACGACGGCGGCGACTTGTGGCAGCGGGACGGGTTCGCTCTCGACGAGCCAGTAGCTGGTCGCGCCTGCGCCCGCCAGGATGGCGATGGCGACCAGGAGCCAGATCCGGCTGAGCGAGTTCATCGCTATCCCTTGAGATACATGTCCGGATCGAGCTGGAGGCTGCGCGCGAGTTCGGCAAGCTGGGCCCAGTTGCCGGCATCGATCGGGATGGACGACGCGCGCGCGGCGCGCGCACGCCGTTCGGGCTCGCCCGGCAGCATCACGTCGCCGGGGCTGGATTTGAGCCAGGCTTCCAGCTTCGCGGCCTCGCCGGCGATGTACTCGGATGTACCCAGGGCGGCCGGATCGATGGCGACCGCGATCGCGTTGTTGGTGATGCGCCGCGTGGTCGGCGGCAGGCTCGCGATGGTGCCCCCGCCGCCGAGCGCGCCTGAGAACAGCTCGATGAGTGCGGAGAGCGCGTAGCCCTTGTGCGCCGCCATCGTCAGCAGCGCGCCCGACGGCCGGTCCTCGCGGAACATGACACCCGGATCGTTGGTCGGCTTGCCGTCGGAATCGATCAGGATGCCGTCGGCGACCGGCACGCCCTTGTTGAACGCGACGCGCACCTTGCCGACCGCGATCTGGCTCGTCGCCATGTCCGCGATGATGGGCACGCCACCTTTGACCGGCAGCCCGAGGCAGATCGGGTTGGTGCCAAGCCGCCCTTCGCGTCCGCCGGTGGGGGCGACCTTCGCATCCACGCCCGCGACGTCGACGACGAAGAACGAGGCCAGCCCGTGGCGCGCGGTCTGCTCGGCCCACGCCCCGATGCGCCCGATATGGTGCGTGTTGCGAAGTGCGAGCACTGCCGCGCCGGCTTCCTTCGCCTTGGCGCACAGAAGGTCGGTCGCCGCCGCCATGATCGTCTGGCCATAGCCGCGGTTGCCGTCGACCACGAGCGTGGCGGCCGTCTGCGAGACGACCGTCGGCTTCATGCCGAGTGCCAGCACGCCGCGGCGCACCGCGTCGATATAGATCGGCAGCATGCCCACGCCGTGCGAGTCGTGCCCTGTCAGGTTCGCATCGACGAGATTGTCGGCGACGGCCTTGGCTTCCGCCGCGTCCGAGCCGGAGGCCCGGCAGATCGCGGCCCCCAGTTCGCGCAGGCGGGCGGGCGAGATCGAGATGTCGGTATCGGCCATGGTCAGGCCACCCATTCGCTGACAGGGGCTTTCGCCTCGTGCAGCGGCTGGCAGATCACGTCGACCAAAGTCGGGCCGCCGTGCGCGAACGCCTCAGCAAGGGTAGCATTGAGTTTCGTCGGATCTTCCACGCGCCAGCTCCTGATGCCGAACGCGGCCGCGACGGCCGCATGGTCGGTCCGGTTGAAATCGACCGAGAAATAACGCCCGCCATAGCCGGTCTTCTGCCCGGCCTTGATCCAGCCATAGACGGCGTTGGACACGACGACGAGCGTGACCGGCAGCCCCAGCCGCGCGATCGTCTCCATCTCGCCGCACGCGAAGCCGAAGCTGCCGTCGCCCATGACGGCCACGCACTTGGATTGCGGGCGCGCGATGGCGGCGCCGACGACCGCGGGCAGCGAATAGCCAAGGGCCCCGTGCGCGCGGTTCGTCACGAACCAGCGCCCTGTCCGACGCTTGGGGTAGAACGCCGAGAAATACGGGCACGGCGTGCCCGGGTCGGCGACGATGACGGCATCCTCGGGCAGCAGGGCCGCCATTTCGGCGACGAGCCGCTCGGGCTTGATCGGCGTGTCGTTGCTCTGTGCCAGCACTTCGAACGCCGCCGCCCGCTCGGCCCGCGCGTTCGCCACGCGCGATGCGGCATCGCCTGCGTTCTTCGCCTTGCCCAG
The DNA here is from genome assembly GCA_965279525.1 of Tagaea sp. Classification (GTDB taxonomy): domain Bacteria; phylum Pseudomonadota; class Alphaproteobacteria; order CACIAM-22H2; family CACIAM-22H2; genus Tagaea. Next base: position 1,567,437 of record CBDIIB010000005.1, read on the forward strand.
GGCGGCAACGATGCCGGCAAGTGCGAGCTTCGCGTCGCCCACCACACCGGCCTTGGTCGGATAGATGGCCCCGATCACGGCGGGATCGACATCGACATGCACGATGGGCGTGCCCTTGGCCGGGAAGCGCCAGCGCTCGGTCGTGACGGAGCCCGCCCGGCAGCCGACGAACAGCACGAGATCGGCCGCCTCGACCAACGCGCGCGTCGGCAGCGTCCCGCCGTTCGAGCCGACCACGCCGGCCGACAGCGGATGCGAATCCGCGATGGAACCCTGGCCCGAGATCGTGACGAGCACGGGGGCGTCGAGCCGTTCGGCCAGCGCCTGCAGTTCGCCCTGCGCGCCCGAGATCACCACGCCGCCGCCCACGACGATGACGGGGCGCTTCGCTTCCGCCAACGCGCGTGCCGCGCGTTCGATGTCGGCGGGATCGGGTGCCACGCGATGCGAGGGATAGGTGCCGTGCGCCGGCTCGCCCCACATGTCGGCCTCGTCGACCGGGTCCTTCTGCACGTCGTAGGGCAGGCCCAGATGGACGGCCCCCGGCCGGCCGCTCGTCGCCTCGCGGAACGCGCGGCGCACGATCGACGGGATGTCGACGGCGCGGTCGATCACCGCGTTCCACTTGGTCACGGGCTTGAACAGCGCCTTCTGGTCCAGTTCCGTCAGCGTGTATTTGCCGCGCGAGGAGACCGAGATGTCGGTCGTGACCGCGAGCATGGCGACGGACGATTCGTTCGCCTCCGCGACCGCCGGCAGGATGTAGGTGGCCCCGCCGCCCGACGGCCCTTCGCACACGCCGACCTTGCCGGTCAGGCGCGCATAGGTGTCGGCCATGTAGCCGGCCGAGCGTTCGTCGCGCGTCAGGATATGGCGGATGCCGTGGCCGCCGGGCCCGCCGAGGCGGGCGAGCGCGTCATAGAGCGGCAGGCTGGTGTCGCCGCACAGACCGAAAACGTGGTCCACACCATGGGCCGCAAGAAGTTTCACGAAAGCTTCGGCGCCGCCGAGCCTGTTGCCGGATCCGTCCATTTTAAGGCTGTTCCCCCTCACGCGAAGGCCGCATCGGGCCACGCGGCAGGCATGACTGTCAACCGGGCGCTTTGGCGTTTGCGATGGCCCAAGAAACCCTTATTCTCCGCTCCCCAAGCGCCGGCCTCACACGGCGCAAGATCGCGGAGCAGCAACCATGAAGACCCTCGGCCATTTCGTTTCCGGCAAGTCGGTTCCCGGCACGTCCGGGCGCACCGGCGCCGTTTTCAACCCGGCGACCGGCGAGCAGCAGGCCGCCGTGGCGCTCGCCAGTGCCGCCGAGGTCAACGCCGTCGTCGCCGATGCCGCCGCCGCCTACGAGGGCTGGTCGACCACGCCGCCGCTGCTGCGCGCGCGCGTGCTGTTCAAGTTCAAGGAACTGCTGGAAAAGCGCCGCGACGACATCGCGAAACTCATCACCGCCGAACACGGCAAGACCTTCGAGGACGCCAAGGGCGAACTGGTGCGCGGGCTCGAGGTCGTCGAGTTCGCGTGCGGCATCCCGCATCTGCTGAAGGGCGAGTTCACCGACAATGTGGGCCGCAACATCGACAGTTTCTCGGTGCGCCAGTCGCTGGGCGTCGTTGCCGGCATCACGCCGTTCAACTTCCCCGTCATGGTGCCGATGTGGATGTTCCCGGTCGCCATCGCGTGCGGCAACACGTTCATCCTGAAGCCGTCGGAGAAGGACCCGAGCCCCGGCCTGCTGCTGGCGGAAATCGCGCTCGAAGCCGGCCTGCCGCCGGGCGTGCTCAACGTCGTCAATGGCGACAAGGAAGCGGTCGACACGCTGCTCAACCACCCGAAGATCCAGGCGATCAGCTTCGTCGGCTCGACGCCGATCGGCGAGTACGTCTACAGGACGGGTGCCGCGAGCGGCAAGCGCGTGCAGGCCCTGTGCGGTGCGAAGAACCACATGGTCGTGATGCCCGACGCCGACATGGACCAGGCGACCGACGCGCTGATGGGGGCGGGCTACGGCTCGGCCGGCGAACGCTGCATGGCGATCTCGGTCGCCGTTGCGGTCGGCAAGGCCGGGGACGCGCTGATGGAACGCCTCATCCCGAAGGTCTCGGCGCTTAAAGTAGGCCCCGGCATGGACCCGACGAGCGAGATGGGCCCGCTCGTCACCAAGGAACACCTCGCCAAGGTGAAGGGCTATGTCGATATCGGCGTGAAAGAGGGCGCGACGCTCGCGGTCGACGGGCGCGGCCTCAAGCTGCAGGGCTACGAGGGCGGCTACTTCATCGGCGGCACGCTGTTCGACAACGTCACGCCCGACATGCGCATCTACAAGGAAGAGATCTTCGGCCCCGTGCTGTCGGTCGTGCGCGCGAAGAACTTCGACGAGGCACTCAAGCTCGTCAACGACCACGAATACGGCAACGGCACCGCGATCTTCACGCGCGACGGCGACAGCGCGCGCACGTTCCAGCAGAACGTGCAGGCCGGCATGGTCGGCATCAACGTGCCGATCCCGGTCCCGATGGCCTTCCACAGCTTCGGCGGCTGGAAGCGCTCGATCTTCGGCGACCGCAACGCCTATGGCCCCGAGGGCGTCGGCTTCTACACGAAGCTCAAGACCACGACCGCGCGCTGGCCGACGGGGCTGCGCGCCGGGGCGGAGTTCGTGATGCCGACGATGAAGTGACGGCGCCTAACGCGGCCCCGGTTTCCCTTCCATCACCCAGCTCATGAACGTGAAGGTATATTCGCGCGCCGTGTCGCGCCGCGACGTGTGGCACACGAAGCAGGGCTGCGTGTTCACGCCCGTGCGCTTGACGCCTTCGGGCGTATAGGCGGCGTACTCCCAGTTGGCATTGCGCCATTCGGCCGGATATTCGGTGCCCCAGCCGGCACGCTTCTCCATGACCGCGATTGCGGCGACCTGGCCTGTCGGCACGAGCCGGCCCCGGGCGTCGCGCACCGCCTTGCCGTCGGAGCCGAGCGTGGCGATCCGGTCTTCCATCACCAGCACCGTGCCGTCCGGCACCGGTGCGCCGGCGCGCGCGGCGGATGCCGCCTCCGGGTTCACGTACATGAAGCGGACCTGGTTGGGCGTGCGGTCGGGCCGCTCGATCTCGTTGTAGAGGACGTAGCGGCTGCGCCAGTCGGCGGGCAGTTCGACCTTCTCGGGCCCTGCCGCGGCGGTGAACGGCGCGAGAGCGACCGGGGCAAGCGCGGCGACGGCAAGGAACAGGAATCGGGCGTTCATGTCGCGTCTCCTTCAGCGGACGTTGACGACGAGCTTCATGTCGCCGTGCGGCACGCACTCGACCTCGAAGCGCCCGGCGAAGGCGAGCTTGATCTCGCGCTGCTCGGTCGGCCGCTGGTTGCCGAGATCGAGGGCCCTGCCGCGCGTGGGCACGAACACGGCGTGCGTCTCGTCATCGTCGTTGACGAAGGCGATCGTGTCGCCGACGCGCGCATTGACCGTCGCGGGGGAATAGAACCGGCCGAGCATCGTCACCTTGTGGGTGACCGGGGCCGGCGGCGGGGCAAGCGCGCACGCCCCGAGTGTGAACGTGAATCCGGCGGCGAGTGCGGCAAGGCGCTGCATGGCGGACCTCCCTGATCGTCCGCGAAGGAGTGTGGACCGCCTGCCATCTTTTGCAAGGGGGTAAGGGCCGGCTGCCGGGATTGCGCGTGAGGGTGGACGTGGTCATTCTGGGTTTCGTCCAGGAGCGGAGAAAACGCACATGACCACCGAATCCCCCGTCACGATGATCACCGGTGCCTGCGGCGGCATCGGCTCGGCGATCGTCGAGCGGCTGGCGGCGGCCGGGCATCGGCTGGTGCTCAACGGGCTCGATCCCGCGAAGCTAGACGCGCACGTGAACCGGCTTGCGGGCCTCGGCCTTGCGGCGGTCGCGTTCCCCGGCGACGTGCGCGACCGCGCGTTGCCCGAGAAGCTGTGCGCCGTTGCGGTCGCCAGGTTCGGGCGCATCGATTGTCTGGTGAGCGGGGCGGGCACGTCGCGCCCGGTCGCGTTCGTCGACATGGACGACGAGGAGTGGGACCGGCTCGTCGACATCAATCTTTCGTCCGTCGCGCGCATCTCGCGCGCGGTCGTGCGCACGATGCTATCGCATGGCGGGGGCGGGGCCATCGTCCACATCTCGTCGATCGCGCATGCCAATGGCGGGGCCAATCTCGCCTACGGGTCGGCCAAGGGGGCGGTCGCCACGCTCACCTACGGCATGGCGGCGCAGTTGGGGCCGCAGGGGATCCGCGTCAACGCGGTCGCCCCCGGCGTCATCGACACGCCCTTGGTGCGCGGTGCCTTCGAGGCGAACTTCAATGCGCTGGTCGCGGGGGCTTCGGCGCGCACGCCGTTGCGCCGCATCGGCCGGCCGCAGGACGTGGCCGAAGTCGTCGCCTTCCTGCTGTCGCCCGCCGCCGCCTTCGTGACCGGCGCGCTGGTGCCGATCACCGGCGGCATCGAATTCCTCGCCCCCATCTCAGCCCTGCACGAAGGGGCAAAATAGGCGTATGGTTGGGACATGACCGCCCCCGCCCTCGACATCCACCATGCGCCTTCAGGTCTCTCCGACCGTTTCGCGCTGGCGGTCACCAAGCTGCTGCGCTTCTGCGCCGACACGTTCTTCGCCAAACGTTACGGCCATCGCGCCATCGTGCTGGAAACGGTGGCGGCGGTGCCCGGCATGGTCGCGGCGACGCTCACGCATCTGCGCTGCCTGCGCAACATGACCGACGACAAGGGCTGGATCCATATCCTGCTCGACGAGGCCGAGAACGAGCGCATGCACCTGATGACGTTCGTCGCCATCGCCAAGCCCACGCGGTTCGAGCGCATCGTGATCCTGGCGGCACAGTGGCTCTTCTATGTATTCTTCTTCTTCCTCTATCTCGTCAGCGCCAAGACCGCCCACCGCCTCGTCGGCTATTTCGAGGAGGAGGCGGTGATCAGCTACACGCACTATCTGCGCGAAATCGACGAGGGCCGCTCGCCCAACGTGCCGGCCCCTGAAATTGCCCGCACCTACTGGAAAGACCTGCCGGCCGACGCCACGCTGCGCGACGTGGTGCTCGTCGTGCGCAACGACGAGGCGCATCACCGCGACGTGAATCACGGGTTCGCAGGCGAACTCGCCGCGGCGTAGAGGCTTTCCTTCAGTTCTTCGGCGCCACTCGCGCCGCGAACGACTGCGCGACGATCTTGCCGCCGCGCACCACGAACGTGTCGGTCGCGAATTCGTAGCGGTTGTCGGCCGTCTCGGCCGACCAGACGATATAGGCGTGCTCGCCGTCGCTGGTGCGGTGCTGGAGGTCGAACGAGGCGCCCGGCTTGCCGAATTCCCAGATCAGCGCCTGGAACAGCGGGCGGATCGCGTCGACGCCCTTGAGCGGGCCGGCGGGCGTGAACAGCACGGCGCCCGGCGCGTAATCGGAAAGTATGCCGTCGAGATCGCCCTTGGCGAACGCGCCCAGATGATTGTCCAGAACGTCGTCGGTCGACACCATTTACCATTCCTCCGCTGCCGGTCGCGATGCCCTGTTTACGGGCGTCGGACGGCGGTGCGAATGACCGGGAGACCGGAATACGTGACCGTTCTGCCGTATCGCGCGGCCTGCGCGATTTGGGGTTGCAATCACCGATGGCCCAGACCAAATTCCTTGCATTGTCCGGGTCCACTTTCCGGGCATGCGCTGTTTGACATGTGAATATGTTTTCCCGCGATGCACCGGTTGCATCGAATCGCGTTGCAGTAACACATGAATAACTTCAAAGGCTTAAATACGTTACGGTTGCACGTCGTAACCAGTACTTTTCCGGCGGGCTGGAATGCCGCTTGCTAGGGCATTCTAGTTGTAGGACGTCACCGCCATCCAAGGAACGGATAGAACCCATGCCCGATCTCAGCCTGTTCCTCGCTTCCGTCGGCGACGTGCCGACGATCACCGACCCGGTAATCGTGCGCCAGAAGAGCCGCGACATGACGGCGGCGTTCAGCCCGGTGATGAAGAAGGAACTGGCCGACAAGTCGGCCGACGTGATCGTCCGCCCGCGCACCAAGGCGGAGATCGCGCGCGTGGCGTCGGCGGCAGCGAAGTCCCGCCTGCCGCTGATCGCGCGCGGCGGCGGGACCGCCAATTTCGGCCAGGGCATCCCGCTTGCCGGCGGGGCGATCCTCGACCTCACGGCCTACGAGGGGATCGTCTGGCAGAAGCCGGGTGCCGCCCGCATGCGCGCGGGCACGCGGCTTTTCGACATCGATGCCGCGACGCGGCCCAACGGGTGGGAGCTGCGCATCTTCTCGTCGACCAAGAAGGCCGCGACGATCGGCGGCTTCGTCGGCGGCGGGCATTCGGGCATCGGGGCCGCCGTGCACGGCATCCTGCGCGACCGGGGCAACATCCTCGGCATGGAAGTGATGAGCGTCGAGGAAGAGCCCAAGACCGTCGAGCTGCGCGGGCGCGACTGCAATCTCGTCCACCACGCCTATGGCGCCAACGGCATCATGATCGAGGTCGAGATGCCGCTCGCCCCGGCCTGGCCGTGGCGCGAGGCCTATGTGCAGTTCGAGGATTTCATGGATGCCGCACGCTTCGCGGTCGAGCTGGCCGAGGCCGACGGCATCGTGCGCAAGGTCGTCTCGCTGCAGCAATGGCCGGTCCCCTCGATGATCCGCGCCTTCGAAAGCGTGGCCAAGCCCGGCTTCTCGGCCGTGCTGGCACTCGTGGCCGAACCTTCGCTCGAAGCCTTCGCCGATCTGGTGAAGGCGCATCGCGGCCACGCAGAGCCCCTGTGCGCCGAGGGCGATGGCCCGTGGGGCGCACCGCTTTACGAATTCCTGTGGGGCCACACGCTGCTCAACGTCAACAAGACGGACCGTTCGCGCAAGAACGTCGCCGGCCTTTTCCCGCCCCACGACCTGATCGGCGCCATCGGCCGCGCGGCCAAGCGCTTCGCCGACGTGGGCCCCCTCCATCTCGAGGCCAAGCGCATTGACGGCCGGCTGTCGTTCCAGGGTTCGCCGCTGTTCAGCTACCGCGACGAGGCGCAGATGGCCGACATCGTGCGCGGCCTCACCGCCGAGGGCTGCGAAGTGGCCAACAACCACACCTTCCTCGTCAAGGAAGGCGGCATGAAGATCGTCGACGAGCGCGACATGGACTTCAAGCGCCTGATGGATCCCTACGACCTGATGAACCCGGGCAAGCTGTCGATCGACGAAGCGAGCCGCAAGTCGAGTGCCGGGGCTTCGCTGCCGACCGCGATCTGGAACTACCGGCAGGCGGTCTGATCAGGGGCCGCCGACGACCGCGTCCAGCTCGCGATAATCGGGAACACTGGCAACCAGTCGCGTGCCGTCGCGCACGACGATGCGGTCGTCCTGCCCGCGCGACAGCATCTGCGACAGGCTGCGCGCGGCAAGCACGATGAAATCGGCGGGAGCACCCTTCCTGAAGCGGCCGGCATCGGGCAGCTTCATGATGTCGGCGGGCGTGCTCGACGCCGCGCGCGGCCAGTCGGCGAAAGGATGGTCGAGCTGCAGGATGCGCACGGCGTTGGTCCACGTCTCCAGCATGTCGTGGTCGCCATAGGCGTAGAACGGGTCGCGCACGTTGTCGCCCGCCACCGCCACCCGCAGGCCTTTCGCTTTCGCCTCGTGCAGCACCGTCACGCCGCGCCAGCGCGGCGTGCGCCCCGCCTTGCGGTCCTGCAGGTACATATTGCAGGCCGGCAGGCTGACGATGTCGATGCCGGCTTGCGCGCATAGCTCCAGCGTGCGTTCGATTTCGGCTTCGTCCTGCAAGGCGAGTGCACAGACATGGCCCACGAGGATGCGGCCCTTGAAGCGCTTGGCCAGCGCGATCTTCGCGATGCGCGGTAGGGCGCGCGCTTCCGGGTCGCTCGACTCGTCGACATGCAGGTCCAGATCGAGGCCACGCTCGGCGGCAAGATCGAACAGGTTGGTGAACGCCGCATCGAAGGCCGGCGGCGGTGCGGCACCGGTCTGGCCCATCATGCGTGTCCCGCTGCCGAGCTGGCCGCCGGCAGCCGCCACGCGGTCGGCGATCGTGCGGCCTTCGTCCGTCAGGAACGCGTCGGGCGGGCCCAGCGACGTCGCCTGCAATGCGATGCGCCCGGCCCAGCGGTCGCGCAGCTTCATGAACACCGGAAACGAGATCGCCGCCTGCGGGCCCTGCGGATCGAGATGCGTGCGGATCGCCACGGTGCCGTGCGCGTAGGCAGTGCGCACGGCGAACTCGAAGCGCGCCTCGACATCCTCCGCGGTCCAGTGCTTGGCCCGGTCGGACGCGACGGCCGTCACCGCGCCAAAGCCGGTCCCGTCGGGGTTCGGCGCGCGCGGCCAGATGTGGCCCTTGTCGAGATGCGTGTGGACGTCGACCAGGCCGGGCCACAGCAGCCTGCTGCCGGCATCGACGCCCGCCAGTTCCGCCGGCGCCGTGCCGGCCGGCAGGAACGCGGCGAAGCGCCCGGCATCGACGACGATATCGAGATTGACGATGCCTTCTCGGTCGGGGCCCTCGCTGCCGCGCATGCCGGGGGCAGGGCCTTCGATCAGGCATGCGGGCACACGCGCTTCGCGCAGCACCCAGACCGGGGCGTGCGGAACCTCGAACGGCCGCGTCATCGCAAGATCAGGCGAGGCCGACGCGCTTGTTGACGAACTGCAGCGTATAGCCCTTCGTCACGTCGAGGCCGGCGGGCTGCGCGCCCGCCTCGACCATCGACTTGTAGAACGAGCTCCAGCGCGCGTCGGTCATGGCGCCGATGCCCAGCGTCTTCGCATCGCCCGATTCGACCATGCCCGAGGATTTCATGGCCGAGATCGCGTAGGCGATCTTCTCGTCGGTCATGTCGGGATTGTCTTTCTTGATGAGCGCGTTTGCCGGCGCCGCGTCGCCGTTCAGGTACGACGCCCATCCTTTCGCGACGCAGTCGACGACGCGCTGCACGAGGTCGGGCTTCTCGTTGACGAGCTTGCGCGAGGTGTTGAGCGTCGACTGGTAATTGTCGAAGCCGTAATCGGCCAGCACATGCACGACCGGCTCGACGCCGGCCTTGCGCACGTCCAGCGGCTCGCTTGTCAGCAGGCCCTGCACCGTCATCGTCTTGTCGGCGAGGAAGGGTGCCAGGTTGAACGTGTAGGGTCGCGCCTGCTCGTCGGCGAAGCCGTACTTGGCTTTCATCCAGGCGAAATACGTCGTGCGGCCGAGCGTGGCGATCAGCAGCGGCTTGCCCTTGAGGTCGGTCAGCTTGTCGTTGCCCACGCCGGGGTGCGAGATCAGCACGCGCGGATCCTTCTGGAAGATGGCGCCGACGACGAGGAAGGGCAGGTTCTCGCGCACGTAGTTGAAGCCCGAATAGGCGTCCGACACGATCATGTCGACGCGCCCGCCCAGCAGCAGGCCCGACACGTCGACCTGCGGCCCGCCCATGCGGATCTCGACGTCGATTCCGGCCTGCTGGAACAGGCCGGTGGCCTTCGCCTGGTAGAAGCCGCCATGCTCGGCCTGCGCGCGCCAGCCGGTCTGGAAGACGAACTTGTCGAGCGTCTGGGCGCGAAGGGCGGGGGCCGCCAGCGTGCCGACCGCGGCGGCTGCCGTCAGTTTGAGCGCATTGCGGCGCGAAAGGCCGAATTTCTGGGCATGATCCATGGGCCACCTCCATCCTGTCCGGGATCGACAGGGCTGGAGTCTGAACAGCAATGTCCGTGCCGGGTCAGGCGTGCGCCTTGGCATCCTCGAGGATCATCGCCGCGGCCTTCTCGGCGATCATGATCGTCGGCGCGTTGGTGTTGCCCGACGTGATCGTCGGCATGACCGAGGCATCGGCCACGCGGCAGCCGGCAAGGCCGCGCAGGGCGAGCCTCGCATCGACCACCGCCATCGCGTCGTCGCCCATCCGGCAGGTGCCCACGGGGTGGAAAATAGTGGTTCCGATGCGCCCCGCCGCCTTCGCAAGGTCGGCGTCGGTGACGATCTCGGCACCCGGGCGGAACTCCTCGGGCCGGAAGCGCTGCAGGGCCGGGGCCGAAACGATTTTCCGCGTGAGCTTGATCGCCTCGGCAGCCACATGCCGGTCGGCTTCGGTCGCAAGATAGTTCGGCCGGATCGCCGGTGGCGCCATCGGATCGGCCGACTTGACGCGCACCGATCCGCGGCTGGTGGGGCGCAGATTGCAAACCGACGCCGTGAAGGCGGGGAAGGCGTGCAGTGGCTCGCCGAACCGGTCGAGGCTCAGCGGCTGCACGTGGTATTCGAGATCGGGCGTGGCCATGCGCGGATCGGACTTGGCGAACGCGCCGAGCTGGGACGGCGCCATCGTCAGCGGCCCGCGCCGGAACAGCGCGTATTCGAGCGCCATGCCGACCTTGCCGAACCACGAATTGGCGCGCTCGTTGAGCGTGTTCGTGCCGCTCACCTTGTAGGCGCAGCGGATCTGCAGATGGTCCTGCAGGTTCTCGCCCACGCCCGCCAGCGCGTGCGTTACGCCGATGCCGTACGCACCGAGCAAGGCCGGATCGCCGATGCCCGACAGCTGCAGGATCTGCGGCGAGCCGATGGCGCCGGCCGCCAGCACGACTTCGCGCGCGGCGCGTGCGTGCGCGGGGCGCCCGTTCAGGTCGAACTCGATGCCGGTCACGCGGCCTGCCTCGACCGTCAACCGGCGCGCCTGCGCATGCGTGAGCACGCGCAGGTTCGGCCGCCCCATCGCGGGCCGAAGGAAGCCCTTGGCCGTCGTCCAGCGCACGCCCTTGTTCTGGTTCACCTGGAAATAGGCGCAGCCGTGATTGTCGCCGCGGTTGAAGTCGTCGATCTTCGGGATGCCCGTTTCGGCCGCCGCGTCGCGGAACGCGTCGAGGATCTCCCACGACAGCCGCATCTCCTCGACGCGGAACTCGCCGCCCTTGCCGTGCAGCGCGTCGTCGAAGCGCACGTTGTCTTCCGACTTTCGGAAATAGGGGAGCACGTCGTCCCAGCCCCAGCCCGCGTTGCCGAGCTGGCGCCAGTGGTCGTAGTCGGCCGACTGGCCGCGCATGTAGATCATGCCGTTGATGGCCGTGCACCCGCCCAGCACCTTGCCGCGCGGATAGCCGAGCGCCCGGTCGCCGAGGCCCGGCTCGACTTCCGTCTTGAAACACCAATCCACGCGCGGGTTGCCGTGCGTATAGAGATAGCCGATCGGCACGTGGATCCAGACATAGTCGTCGTCGCCGCCCGCCTCGAGCAGCAGCACGCGGTTTGCCGGATCGGCCGACAGGCGGTTGGCGAGCACGCAGCCTGCCGAGCCGGCGCCGACCACGACATAGTCGTAGCTGCCCGCGTCCTCGCTCATGCGCCGGCCCGGAAACCGAGATAGACCGCCGCAAGGCACAGCACGACCGACAGCACGACATTGGACGCCGCCCCAAGCCAGTCGCCGCGCTGGGCAAGGTCCAGCGTCTGCAGCGAGAAGGCGGAGAACGTCGTATAGCCGCCGAGCACGCCGGCCATCAGGAACAGGCGCAGCTCCGGACTGGACGGGGCGATCGCCGCGACATAGCCGATCGCGAAGCTGCCGGTGACGTTGACCAGGATCGTCCACCAGGGCAGGCCCTGCGGGTCGAGCCGGGCGGCAAGCGCCTCCGACACGGCGTGGCGGCCGACCCCGCCGAGCGCGCTTCCGGCCGCGATCCAAAGATAGATTCCCATGCGATTTCCGTCCCTTGGGGCCCCCACTGGCAAGCGGCATTGTGGCCCGCTAGGTTAAGAGAGTTCAACAGGCTTGGAATTGGCGTTGCGCGCACGGCATTTCATCGCGGTCTGGCTGGTCTTCGGCGTTTCCGCCGCCTTCGCCCAGGGCGGCCCGTCCCACCCGGTTCCCGTCATGGGGCCGGCGGTCGAGAACGTCGCGGCACGCTGCGAGGTGCCGGCCGAAATGCTGCGTCTGCGCCATCCGCTGCCGCGCGTCGCCCGGCGTCTGGCGGAAGGAAAGACCCTGACCGTCGTCGCCCTCGGCTCGTCGTCGACCGAAGGTGCGGGCGCTTCGAGCCCCGCACTCGCCTATCCCGCCCGGCTCGAGGTCGAACTGCACGCGCTGTTCCCGCACATGGCGGTGACGGTCATCAATCGCGGCGTCAGCGGCGAGGAAGCCCAGCAGATGTACGCGCGCATCGAGCGCGACGTGCTCGCCGCCGAGCCCGACCTGGTGATCTGGCAGGCGGGCGTCAATTCGGCGATCAAGGACGCACCGCTCGAACAGTTCGCCGAGACGCTTTCGGCGGGCATCGATCGGGTGAAGGAACGCGGCATCGACGTGATGCTGCTGGGGCCCCAGAACGCGCCGCGCTACGTCAACGCCCCGCACCGGCGCGAATATTCCGATCACCTGATGCTGGTCAGCCGCGTGAAGGAAGTGCCGATCTTTCCGCGCTTTCGCGTGATGAACCACTGGCAGGCTACGGGCCAGATCGTGGCGAAAGACGCGATCGCGGCCGACCGGCTGCACATGACCGACGCCAGCTACTACTGCATCGCCAACCTGCTCGCGCGGATGATCGCGTCGGCAGCGCCCGCTGCTTCAGCGACGCGATAGTTCACGCCTCGTCGAAATCGAGCACGATTTCGGCGCTCGTCGGACGCGACTGGCAGGCGAGCACGAAGCCCTTGTCCAGTTCCCACGGCTCCAGCGAATAGTTCGCGGCCATCTCGACCTCGCCGGCGCGCTTCAGGCAGCGGCAGGTCGAGCACACGCCGCCCTTGCAGCTGAAAGGCAGGTCGAGACCGGCTGCAGTTCCCGCATCGAGGATGCTCGGGCCGTCGAAGGGAACCTCGAAGACCTGCCGGATGCCGTCGCGCACGACGGTGACGCGCGCGGCCCCTTCGCGTCGTGCGATTGAAGGACGGGCGCCGGCAGGCCGCGAAGCCGCATCGGGGGCAAGGAACAGCTCGGCATGTACGCGCGATGCCGGCACGCCGAGGCCGGCCAGTGCCGCCTTCACCGTCTCGACCATCGCGAACGGGCCGCACAGATAGAAGCCGTCGGCGGTGGCGGGATCGAACAGCGCTTTGGCCAGTGCCCCGATCTTCTCGGCGTCGATCCGGCCGTCGAGCAGGGGCGTGTCCTGTCGTTCGCGGCTCAGCACATGGACCAGCGACAGCCGCGTCATGTACCGGTTCTTGAGGTCCTCGATTTCCTCGCGGAAGATGATCGAGTCGACCGTGCGGTTGGCATAGACGAGCACGACGCGCGATCGCGGCTCGCCCGCCAGCACGGCCTTGGCGATAGAGATCACCGGCGTGATTCCGCTGCCGGCGGCGACCAGCACGTGAACGCGCGCGCAGGCCGCATCGATCGCCGGGCCGAAATTTCCTTCGGGCGTACCGACCGCGATCCGGTCGCCGGCTTTCAGTTTCGCGTTGGCAAAAGTCGAGAAGGTGCCGTCTTCCACGCGCTTGACCGCGACGCGCAGCTCGTTCTCGTGGGGTGCCGAACAGATCGAATAGGAGCGCCGCTCTTCTTTGCCGTCGACCCCGGCCTTCAGAGTCAGATACTGACCGGGCGCGAAGCGGTAGGAAGCGGCCAGTTCCGGCGGCACGCGAAAGGCCAGGGAGACGCAGTCGGCGGTCTCGCGGCGGACATCGGCGATTTCGAGTTCGTGGAATTCCATCAGATGCACTTGAAGTATTCGAAAGGCTCGGCGCACGCGTTGCAGGCGTAAAGCGCCTTGCACGCGGTCGAGCCGAACTGGCTGGTCTTGCGCGTGTCGCGGGAGCCGCAGCGCGGGCAGGCGATGGCGGGATCCGGTGCGAACAGGGCATCGCGCATCGCAGCTGCCTTGCCGGCGGGCGGGGCGATGCCGTAGGCGGCCAGGCGCGCGCGTGCGTCGGCGCCGATCCAGTCGCTTGTCCAGGCGGGCGCGTTGACGAGCGTGATGTCCGGCCGGCCAAGACCGGCCGCCTCGATCGCGGTCTCGACATCGAGACGGATCGCGGCGGTCGCAGGACAGCCGGTATAGGTCGGCGTCAGGTCGATGGCGAGCCGACCTGTCTGCGCGCGCACCGCGCGCACGATACCGAGATCGACGACGGACAGGACCGGCACTTCGGGGTCCATCACGCGTGCGAGCACGTCCCATGCGCGTGCGATGCGTGGATCTTCAAGAGCGGCATCCTCGATCACCATTTTGACCCCGGATAGGCGCGCGGCAGGAATTGCATGGTGGCGAGAAGATGACCGAGCTCCTCGCCGTGCCGGCCCTTGAATCCGCCGGTCTGCATCCAGCCGGAGGCCGGCTGCACGAGCGTGGCCTGTGCCAGCACGTCGTCGACCGTCCGCGACCATGCCGCCCGAATCGGCGCCATGTCGGGCGCCACGCCCGCATCGACCAGCATGCGCGCGGTCGCGTCGGTCTCGAACATCTCGCCGGTGAAGGGCCAGAACAAGTCGAGGGCGGCTTGCGCGCGCGCGTGGCTTTCGTGCGTGCCGTCGCCCAGCCGCACGACCCATTCGCCCGAATGGCGCAGGTGGTAGCGCGCTTCCTTGACGCCTTTGGCGGCGATGCCGGCGAGTTCGGCGTCGGACGAAGCGGCCAGCCCGGCGTACATCTCGACCTGCCAGGCGTCGAACAGGAACTGGCGCATGATCGTGTGCGCGTAGTCGCCATTGGACCGCTCGCAGAGCAGCAGGTTGCGGAAATCCCACGCGTCGCGCAGGAACGCGAGCGCGTCGGCGTCGCGCCCCTGGTTTTCGATACGCCCGGCGTAGCCCAGCAGCGCGTCCGCCTGCCCGGTCAGGTCGAGGGCGATGTTGGCGAGCGCGATATCCTCTTCCAGCTCGGGCGCGTGCCCGCACCACTCGGACACGCGATGGCCCAGCACGAGGCACGAATCCCCGAGCCGCAGCAGGTATTCGAACAGGGCTGCGCGTTCGTCCATCGTCAGATGTTCTTCACGTCGGGCGGGATTTCGTAGAAGGTCGGATGGCGATAGACCTTCGAGACCATCGGCTCGAACAGGCTGTCCTTCTGCGCCGGATCGGACGCGACGATGTCGCCCGAGCGCACGACCCACACGCTGACGCCCTCGGCGCGCCGGCAATAGACGTCGCGGGCCATCTCGACGGCCATCGTGCCGTCGATCGCGTGCAGCGAGCCGACATGCCGGTGGGCAAGGCCGTTGCGCGAACGCACGAACACCTCGTAGAGCGGCCAGTCGGTCCGGATCGTTTCGCTCATCGGTCTCACTCCGCTGCCTTGGGCGCGCTTCGGCGGGCACGCTTGGCCGCGAAGGCCGCAGCCGCCTCGCGCACCCATGCGCCCTCGTCGTGCGCCTTGCGCCGTGCGGCAAGCCTGTCGCGGTTGCATGGGCCGTCGCCGGCGACCACGCGGTTGAACTCGGCCCAGTCGATGGGACCGTGGTTCCAGCGGCCGGAGCCTTCGTCGAACGCAAGCGCCGGATCGGGAAAGGTGAGGCCGAGGAAGTGGCCCTGCGGCACCGTGACGTCGACGAACTTCTGCCGCAGCTCGTCGTTCGACACGCGCTTGATCTTCCACGCGGCGTTCTGCGACGAGTGAATCGAATCCTTGTCCGACGGCCCGAACATCATCAGCGCGGGCCACCACCAGCGGTCCAGCGCGTCCTGCGCCATGCGCTTTTGCGCGGGCGTGCCTTGCGCGAGCTTGAGCATGAGTTCGTAGCCCTGGCGCTGGTGGAAGCTTTCTTCCCGGCAGATGCGGACCATCGCGCGCGCATAGGGGCCATAAGAGCAGCGGCAGAGCGGCACCTGGTTCATGATCGCGGCCCCGTCGACGAGCCAGCCGATCGCGCCGATGTCGGCCCAGCTCAGCGCGGGATAGTTGAAGATCGACGAATACTTCGCCTTGCCGGCAAGCAGCTGGCCGACAAGTTCGGATCGCGCCACGCCCAGCGTCTCGGCGGCGGAATAGAGATAGAGGCCATGGCCACCTTCGTCCTGCACCTTGGCGAGCAGGATCATCTTGCGGCGCAGGCTGGGTGCGCGCGTGATCCAGTTGCCCTCCGGCAGCATGCCGACGATTTCCGAATGCGCGTGCTGCGAGATCTGGCGAACGAGCGTGCGCCGATAGCCCTGCGGCATCCAGTCGTTGGGCTCGATCTTCTCCTCGCGGTCGACGCGCGCCTGGAAGGCGGCGAGGGCGGCGGGATCGTCGGCAGGTGCCGGTGCGCCGCGCGCGTCGCCGCGCGGGTCGAGGCCTTGGGTATACATGCGCGTTCCTCCCGTCGGGCGAGCGTCAATATGTCACAAAATCTATCTCTTCGTAACAGTTTTACGTGACACATCGCCGGCAAAACGGCGTTTCGACCCGGACGCAGGCGGCAGCAGTTTGCCTTTCGAATCCAGCAGATTGCGGCTGATCCAGGCGTCGGCAGCCGGCCGCAGTGCCCGATAGAGTTCGCCCGCGAAACGCCGTGCGGCCCCGCCGACCCAGTCGCGCGGCAGGAGCTCGCCCGGCAGGCCCGGGTCGCGCAGGGCAAGGCGCCGGAACGCATGGATCAGGCGAACGCGCCCCTCGACCGCCGCCTCCCCGGCAAGGCCCTTGCGGGCCGCGCGAGCAAGCGGTGCGAACGCGTCGATGAAATCGCGATAACCGCGCCCAAGTGCGATGAGGTCCCAACCCTGCCGGACAAGTGCCTGCGCCGCGGCGCCGTCGGTTCCCGGCCCTTCGACGATCAGCGGGCGCAGCGGGCGGGGAAGATCGGCCAACAGCGAGGCGAGTGCGGCCGGGTCGGGGCTCGGATGCAGCAGCGTCTGCGGGCCGATGGTGCCAAAGCCGAGCCACGAGAGCGGCCGGCGGACCCGTTCGCGCTCGCCTGGCGCAAGCTCGGGCAGTAGCGCCACGCACCAGCGCCCGTTCCACGCGCGCGGCCGGGCGGCATAGATGCGCGTCTCCGCTTCGCGCGTGCGCTTGAGGCCGGACGCCGACAGCGCATAGAAGGCATGCCGTCCGATGCGCTCGGACACGAGCCAGTCTTCCGCGACCAGCCGCGAAAGTGCCGTGCGCAGCTGGCTGTCGTTGACGGCGAACGGGGCGAGGACGCGCGCGAGCCCGGCATAGGCGACCTCGCCGCCACGCGGGGCGACGATGTCGCCGAACACGGTGACGATCAGCGAGCCTGCGCGGATCGGTACGGGCTCGCGTGTCGCGTTGTTCCGCCGGATTGCCATGCTGGGCCCGAGCCTAGGCGAGCAGCGCCTGGAAATCGACCGCGATCGCGCCTAGATCGGATCGCGGTGCGCCGGTTCCGGTTCGGGCGACGCGGCGGGCAGCGCTTCGAGCCGCTCGGCCAGGTCGGCCTTTAGCGCGCGCATGGCGTCCTGGAGGTCGAGGGCGGCCGGACGCAGCCCGCGCGCCGACGGCCGCGACATCGTGGCGAGAACCGTTCCGTCGCGCGGATCGACGACGGCCACCGATGGATGCACCGCACCGTCCCAGCGGAACGACAGGCGAAGGCGGAACACCTCGCTGCCGTCGGGGTCCGCCAGCACGCGCTCGAAGAGGTTCGACATGTCGGCGATGGCGCGACGCGCCATTGGCACGAAGAAGCCGTTGGCTTTCAGGGACTCGTTTCCCGGCGCATCGACCTGTGCGGGTTCGAACGCGACGGTCGCGCCGATCGTGCGCGCGGGCGGCGTCGGCGCGTAGTCGGTCCACGTCCATTCGTAGTCCGAAGGCGCGCCGGCTGCAGGCAGGGCGGCGAGGGCCAACAGTGCCGCGAGCAGTCGCCGGCGCATCAGTTGCGCAGGCGTGCGAGTGCGCGCGCGGATTCGACGGCGACCGCTACCAGCGCGCTGCCGCTGTCTTTCGGTGGCCGGCCCTTGGCAGCTTCGATTGCCCCGGCGGTGTCGGACAGGACCGGGTTCTCGTCGAACTCGTGCGCGACCGAGGCCCAGTGGTGGATCTCCGCGCGCCGCAGGTCGCCGCGGATCGCGGCGATGTCGCGCAAGGTCCGGTCGCGGTGTACGCCGTTGGGCAGGCCGGCGACTGCGGTGGCCGGCGCGAGGTCCGGCGCTAGGACGGCGCGGCCGACGGCAACGAGAGCCTGCACGGTCAGACGTTCGCCCGGCGCATCGATGCGGGCGAGGGCCGCCTGCGCGGCCTCGAGCAGCCGCTCCGCGCCCGCCCGGTCACCGGCGCGCGCCGTCACCTGCGCCACCGCGGCCGAGCCGATCGCGCGCGGGCCTGCCTGCTTCTCGTCGATCCGCGCGAGGGCGGCGGTCGCCCCCTCGATATCGCCGGCGCGCGCCTGCACGACCGCGATGCGCGAACTTGCATAGGCGGCTTCGGCCGGCACGCGGATGTCGCCGACCAGGGCGAGGGCGGCGGTGGCGCTGCCGGCCTTTGCCTGTTCGACCGCCACCTCGCCCAACGCCCACGAACGTATTTGCGGCGATTCGAGGCGCCGCGCTTCGGCGGCAGCACCGGCGAAGTCGCCGCGCCGCGCCAGTGCTGCGGCGAAATGGGCGCCGGTCCAGCCGCCGCGCGGGCCGGGCGGCAGGCGCATCTCGGCGCGGCGCGCAGCAGCGATGTCGTCGAACTCGGCATGGCCGCGCACGAGGCTTGCAACCAGCGCGGCCTTCTCGGCCGGGGTCGGCACCTCGTCGACGATGCGTGCGACCGCGTCGAGCATCTGCTGGGTGCGGATCTCGATCGCCGACTCGAGTTCGCCGACGCGGTCGCGCACCTGACGGGCGTTGGCGGCACCGGGTGCGGCGGCGAGATAGGCGCGTAGCCAAGCACCCGCGATCGCCTCGCGCCCCCCCATCCGGTCGAAGGCGAGGCCGAGATTGAGCAGGACCGCCGGATTGTCGGGCGCGCCTTCCCGCGCGAGACGGAAGTAGCGGATCGCCAGCGACCATTGCGACTGGCGCGCCAGCGTCACGCCGCGCTCGACATTGGCTGTCACCGCCGCCGGGACGGCGGCGTCCTGGGCGCGCGCGGGACTGGTGGGCGCGCCCGCGACGACCGCCGCGAGCAGCAATATGACGACGCGATGCCGGCGTTTCATCATGGGCCCCTCCCGACGTCCGTGCGGTTAACGGCGTGGCGATCGAGCGCGACTATGATATTATATGCGGCGTACTTGTTGAACGCTGAATCCCGGCTCCGATCGGAGAGCGTTCCATGCAGGGACTTGCGTATCGATCGTCGATCCTTGTTGCGGCGGGCCTGTGGTGCGGCGCACTGGCGGGCTGCCAGGCCGTCGACACGCCGATTCCGGTAACCGGTTCCGCGAAGGATCTCCCGCCGCTCGTCTACGGGCGCGAGATCGACATCGAAATCGAAGCGGTGAAGGAATGGCAGAGCGCCGGCGTCGCGGTCGAGGCCGGCGATGCGTACAGGCTCGTCGCGTCCGGACAGTGGTCGGTCGGCGCGTTCTGCGGCCTCAGTGACGCCGACGGCAACGGCGTGTCGCCGCTGTGCGAGGCCGACATGCTGGGCATCGGCGCGCGCGGGTCGTCGCTGATCGGACGCATCGGCCGCACTGGCAGGCCCTTTCCGGTGGGCAGCAACCGCATCCTGAAACCCGCCGAAGCGGGCGAACTGTTCCTGCGCTCGTACGACTGGCTGCCGGCGGACAACACCGGTTCGATGCGCGTCCGCATCCGGCACGACGACGCGGCGGTCGGGCAGGGCCCCGCTCCGTCGCATCGCGATCCGATCTGACGGCGCCGATGCGGCACTCTCACCCCTTGCGCGCGTGGCTGCTGGCAGCAGTACTCGCGGCCTCGTTCGCCGGGCCGGCTGCGACGCAGACGGCCGACCTCCAGCGCGCGTGGGAGGCGCTGCAGCGCGGCGACGTCGACGGCGCACTGCGGCTGCTCGGTGCAGCGGTTTCCACCGGCGGGCTTGGCGTGAGCGACGTCGGTGCGGCCTACAACATGCGCGGGCTTGCCCATATGAAGCGCGAGGATTTCGCCAGCGCCGAGGCCGACTTCAGCGTCGCGTCGACGCTGATCCCGGATTTCGCCGCCGCAGTGACGAACCGTGGTCTCGCACGCGCCAAGCTCGAGAACTACGACGCCGCGATCACGGACTTCTCGCGCGCGCTGGAACTCGCCCCCGGCGAACCCGAGGTCCTGTTCATGCGCGGCAACGCCAGGTTCGACGGCGGCGATCCGGCCGGCGCGGCCGCCGACTATGCGCTGGCGATCGGCCGCGCGCCCGGCCACTGGATGGCGTTGATGAATCGCTGCGACGCGCTGGGCCGGCTTGGCCGCCTGGACGAGGCGCGGGCCGACTGCGAGCGTGCGCGGCCGCTCGCACCCGACAAGGCGGCCGTCGAGCGCATCGTCCAGTCACTCGGTGCGCCCTGCGACTGCGTGCGTGCGCCGTGATGCGACGGCACCTCCTCGCGGCGGCGACGTTCGCCGTCCTCGCGGCAGCGCTTCCGGCGCGCGATGCCGCGGCGATCTGCGGCCGCAAGAGCTGCGTCGTCGGCAGCATGCCGTCGGGCGGCGGGGGCGGCGGCTACGGCGGCGGATACGACCCGTTCGCCGGCATGGGCGGCATGGTCGACATGATGTTCGGTGTCATGGGGGCCATCGAGGCGCAGCAGCAGCAGATGGCGCGGCAGAACGCCCTCGACCTCAACAATCGCGGCATCGCGCTCTACCGCAACGGCGATCTCGTCGCGGCCGTCGCGGCTTTCCAGCAGTCGCTGCGGCTCAACCCGGGCGATCCCAACGTGCGCGGCAATCTCGAGGCCGCGGAACGCGAGCTAGCCGAACTGCGCACGCGCGAATCCGCGCGCCAGCAGGCCGAGCGCGCCGCCCAGCAAAAGCGCATCGCCGGCCTGATCGACGGCATCGCGCGCGGACTCGATGCGGCGGCCGGCGCGCCAGCATCAGCTGCGGCGGACATCGACTTCATGGCGCCGGCCGGGACCAGCTTCTTCGGTACCGGCGGCGGCCCAGGTGGGCCCGCGCGGCCGGCCGCACCGCCGGTTCCCGCCGGGCGGCCGGCGGCGGGCAACGCGCCAGCCTACTCGGCGCCGGCACCGCAAGCGGCGGCGGAACCGCCGCTTGATTTCGTCGGCACGAAGGAACCGCTGTTCGACAAGGGCGGACAGGCATCGGTGCCCGTCGATGCGCGCGGCATTGCTGCGACCCCGCGCCCGCCGGTTTCCGCACCGACTGCCCCCAGGCTCGATTTCGCCGGTGCTGCCGAGGTCGCGCGCCCACCGATGCCGGCGACGCCCGATCCGATCGAGTACCGCAGCACCGGCTTTCGTGCGTGGGCAGTCCGCAACCTCGCCGGTCCACTTATGGTCGGCGAGGTCGAGCGCGCGCAGGCAAACCAGACGATCCCGACGCTCAAGGCGCCGCCACGCGAAGGTCTGCCGCCGCCGCAGATGCGGCCCAAACCGCCGATGGCGGCCGCCGAAGGCCTTTCCGCGTTCGAGCAGCGCGCCCGCGAACTGGCGAACCTGGCGTTCGAGCGGATCGGTGCGGGCGACACGGATTCCGCCGCGCGGTTCCTCGAGACCGCCGACACGCTGGCGAAGTCCGATCAGCGATTCGGCCGGGCACTCGATTTTGCGAAGAATGCGCCACGGGCACCCGCGGACCCGCCTCCCGGCCGGGAAAGCCTCCTCCAGAATCTCGCGGTCCCGGGCGACGAACAGGAATCGGCGCGATCAGCCTTTGCCGGCTACCGGTATCTCAATGATGGCGACTATATGAACGCGGCCATCGAGTTCCATTCGGCGCGGCGCCAGCATGCCGCCGTCGATGGCCCGCACTTCCGGGAACTTTCGCATCGCGAGTCGCAGGCCCGGCTCGGCGCGATCCTGTCCGGCCAGCACTAGACTTCCGCCGGCCCGCAAGCGGCATACCTCGTATACGGGAAGTCCTAGCGCGCGCCGGCTGCGTGGCCGATGGCGAAGTCGTTGCGTCCCGTGCGGTCCTGACCCGCCACCAGCCACAGCGGCCGTGTCGAGAAATCGACCGTGTAGCCGCTGCCGGCACCCGGCTTCATCAACGTGCGGTCGAACAGCGACGTGGCGGGCATGTAGCGGATCGCGACGCCCGCGCGCCGCCGGGGCGAACGGTTCGGGTTCGAGCCGTGGATCAGGTAGACGTCGTGCATCGACATCTGGCCCGGATCGAGCTCGATGTCGGCGGCCGCATCTTCGTCGAACGAGCCGGGGACGGCGCGCTGGTTGAGCACGAGGTCGGTGCGGTCCTCGCGCATGTGGTCGAGAAGTTCGCGCGCACGGTGGGAGCCTGGAATGACGCGCAGGCAGCCGTTGGAAACCTTCGACTCGTCCAGGGCGACCCACACCGTGCATGTCGCGAGCGGGCGGATCGGCCAATAGTGCCCGTCCTGGTGCCACGGCACTTCCATGCCGTCGCCGCCCGGCTTGCAGAATATCTGGCAGCCCCAGAGGATCACGTCGGGGCCGATCAGCTGCGCCACGGCCGCCACGATCGCCGGATCGCGCGCGAGATCGAGGAAGTCGGAACTGCCGCGCACGCCTTCGGCGTTCCTGCCCTCGATATGGACGCTGACCAGGCGCTCGGGCCGGATGCCCGGGTTTTCGGCGATCAGCCGGTCGAGCGTGGCGCGCAGCCTGGCGATGCGTTCCTCGGGAACCCGCAGACCCGGAACGACATAACCGTCGTCGCGGAAGCGGACGATCTCCGGGCCGGAGAGCATCACGTCTTGACCGAGCCCGAGGTGAGGTCGGCGGCCATGTAACGCTTGAACGTGTAGTAGATCGCCGCCGGGGGAAGCGCATAGATGACGCCCGTCGTCATCAGGAGTTCCCACGGCGAATCGTCGGCCGACAGGAACGCGCCCAGCGCCACCGCCAGCGTCGTGTCGACATCGCGCGACAGCAGCAGGAACGCGTAGAGATATTCGTTCCACGCCAGCAGCAGCGCATAGGTGCCGACGGCCACGATCGACGGCGTCATCAGCGGCACAAAGATGTGGCGGAAGAGCTGGAGGGCCGTCGCCCCGTCGATGATCGCCGCCTCGTCGAGTTCGAGAGGCAGCTTGTCGGCGGCCTGCTTCAGGACCCAGATCGCGTAGGGGGTCGCGACCGTCACCATGGCGAGGATCAGCGCCCACTGGCTGTTGAGCAGGCCGTAGGTGCCCATCGCCTTGTACATCGGCAGCGCCAGGAACGCCGCCGGCACGAAGTAGGTCAGCAAGGCGAGATTCATGATGACCCGGCCACCGCGCACGCGCAGCCGACTGATCGCGAATGCCGCCGACGTCGCAATCACCAGCGTGATGATGCCGACAGCCACGGCGATCAGCACCGAATTCCACATCTGGTGCCAGAAATTGATCAGGTAGTGGTGCTTCTGTTCGAAGACGATCTGGAAATTGCGCAAGGTCGGCTCGTCGGGCCAAAGCTTGCCCTTGAAGCCGGCTTCCTTGGGCGAAATCGCGAACAGGAACATGTGGTAGAGCGGGATAAGCGTCCACAGCAGCACCGGAATGCCGACCAGCAGCAGGCGTGCCTCGTCCATGTGCTTGCGCATCGACATCCCTACCTCGACAGCCGGCGCATCATGAACACCATCAGCGGCATCATCAGCGGCAGGGCCACGATGATCGACGCCATCGCGAGATCGACCCGGTCGAGGCGGATATAGCGGATGCCGAGCGTGGCGAGCACGTGCGTAAGGTCGGCGGGCCCGCCGCCGGTCAGCAGGTAGACGCTGTTGAAATCGCCGAGCGTGAAGAACATCGAGAGGATCGTGCAGGTGAGATAGAGCTGGCGCATCGAGGGCCAGGTGATGTGCAAGAACTTCTGGATGCCGGTGGCGCCGTCGATCGCGGCGGCCTCGTACATCTCCTTCGAGATGGCGAGCCTTCCTGCGAGCAGGATCAGCGTCCAGAACGGCAGCGACTTCCAGATATGCACCATGATCGACAGCGAAAGGCCCAGCGTGGGGTCGTTGAGCCAGTTCGGGCCGTCGAGGAATGTCAGGTTGTAGATGATCTGGTTGATCACGCCCCACTCGGGATTGAGCATGAAGCGGAACGACAGGATCGTCGGGATCGAGGGCACGGCCCAGGGCAGGATGAACAGCAGGCCGATCGCGCGGATCCACCAGCGCGGCAGCGCGAAGAAGCCGGAAAGCAGCAGCGCTATCGCCATCTTCAGGTTGATGCCGACGAGCAGGAAAATGACCGTGTTGTAGACCGCACCGATGAAGATCGGATCTTCGAACAGCTCGATATAGCTCTGCACGTGGTGGCCGAGCCAGAATCCGTACCCGACCGGATAGACGACGAAGACCGCGAAAACCAGCACATAGGGCGCCACGAGGACGAGCCCCCAGGCCTGCCACGAAGCCATCCGGCTCGCGGCGGCGGCTGCGACGGGAATCGCACCGGCGTCTGCGGTTGTCGCGGACATTGCGCGGAGATTCGGGCGGAGCGGGAGCCAGCCGGCTGCGGGGAGCGATCCCCGCGGCCGGCCGGCCCGCCGTTCAGCCGGCGACCTGCTTGATGCGCGCGATCATCTCGTCGATCGCGCGTTCCGGCGTGATCTTCTCGTTGACCACGCGGTTGGCGGCCTTCGCCCAGACGTTTTCGTTGTTGAGGATCGTGAACTTCCAGTTCTTGGTGAACTCGAAGGGCACGGTGCCGTTGAAGAACTGGCTCTGCACCGCCTGGCGATGGCGGTCGGCCTTCCAGAACGTGCTCTGCTGCGCGTTCTTGGTGACCGGGAACCAGCGGCCGAGCGAACCTTCGACGTACGGCGTCAGGTTCTCTTCCTGCAGCAGGAACGCGACGAACTCCTTGGCGCGGTTCTTGTTGCGCGCTTCGGAGAACACGACGCCCGTCTTCACGGCGGCGCGGTAGACCATCGGCTTGCCGTCCGGACGGTTCGGGAAGCCGGCGGTCGCGATGCGCTCGTCGTAGTTCTTCTTCGCCTCGGCCCGCTGGTCGGCCGTGAGCGTCGAGTTGTTGGCGTCGTCGAGCCACTTGGCGGCGATCGAGATCGTCGCGTTGTGGGTCATGACGGTCGTCTTGTTGTGGAAGGCGACGTTGTTGTCGGGATCCTTCCAGCTGGTCGAGGACGGCGGCGTGCAGCCCTTCGTGTACGGCTCGGTATAGTCCTTGAGCGCGCTGACCAGGCCCGCCTTGACGGCCGGCTGGTCGACGAGGAGCTTTCCGTCGTCGTCGACGAGCTTGACGCCGTAGGCGTCCATGAACGTCAGGAACGAGTAGTAGGAGTCGGACGAATCGACGCCGAGCGGCTGGCCCATGGCGAAACCGCGCGTGCCCGAGGCGCGGCGGAAGCCCGGCTGCACCTTGTCGCACCAGAAGGCCCAGTAGCCCTTCCAGTCCTTCGGGATGTCGCTTTCCTTGAAGCCGGCCTGGTTGAGCAGGTCGATCCAGTACTGGATGTGCATCGTCTGCTGCTTGAGCGGGAAGGCGTAGTAGGCGCGCTTCTTGGCGACGTCGTTCCACAGGTTCGTGGTCTCGACGGTGTTCGGCGCGAAGGTCGGCAGCATCGGCTGGATGACGCTCGAGATGTCCTCGAGGCGGCCTTCGAAGGCCCACTTGGCCGTGACCTGGAAATCGTAGACGTCGGCATAGGCGACGTCCGGCACGGTCTTGGAGTCGAGTGCGGCGACCGTCTTCGGGATCATGTCCTGGATCGCGTACTGCGACAGCTCGACCTTGACGCCGGTCTTCGCCTCGAACTTCTTGATCGCCTCGAACAGGGCGTCGTCTTCGGCCTTGTAGAAACCCTTCACCCACCACACTTCGAGCTTTTCCTGCGCCTGGGCGGGAACGCCCATGGCCAGGAATCCTGCGAGTGCTGCAAAAGCGACAATGCGCTTCATCACGTTATCCTCCCCTTTTCATGCGCGGCCCGCCGTTCGATCCGGCGAGTTTTCCGGCCGCGCCGCGGGGTTATAGCCTGCAAACTTTCGGGTGTCGACCGTCACAAGCCCGGCGAACGCCATGAACTTCCGATTGAGAAGGGCGCGCGATTTCCACGTAAACCGCAGGCATTGCCGGCCCGGAGTCGACGGATGCCCAATCCGTTGGCATGATGCCGGGCAACGGAGCGGGACATGGCATTTTCGGAACTGCGCAACGAGTACGAAACGCCGATGGTGGTGGCCAGTGCGGTCTACCGCAACGGCACGCGCGTGCGCGACATCCCGCTCGAGGATGTCGGACCGGCGGCGCTGACCGAGGGTGAGTTCGTCTGGATCGGCCTGCACGAGCCGTCGATGGAGATCCTCGCGCACGTCCAGGGCCGTTTCGGCCTGCATCCGCTGGCGGTCGAGGACGCCAACCGCTCGCACCAGCGCCCGAAGATCGACCTCTACGGCGAGGCGCTCTTCATGGTCCTGCGCACCGCCCAGGTAAAGGATGCCTGCATCGTCTTCGGCGAGACGCACGTCTTTGCCGGCCGCGGCTATGTCATCGCGGTACGCCACGGCCCTTCGGCGTCGTACGGCGAGGTGCGCGCGCGCTGCGAGCGCGAGGCGGCGATGTTCGCGCGCGGGGCCGGCTACGTGATCTACGCGATCATGGATTTCGTCGCCGACAACTTCTTCCCGGTCATCGACACGATCGCCGACGAAGTCGCCGAAATCGAGAGCCACATCATCGCGAAGAGCTTTACATCCGAGGAGGTCAACCGGCTCTACCAGCTGCGCCGCGAGCTGCTCGGATTCCGCCGCTCGGTGTCGCCGATGCTCGAGGTCTGCGCGCGGCTCGAACGGTACAACCTGCCGATCATCGACGCCGAGATGCGGCCCTATTACCACGACGTCTACGACCACGTGCAGCAGGTGAACGAGTCGATCGACAACCTGCGCGAATCGCTCGCGTCGGCCTTCGACGCCGCGATGATGCTTGCCTCCGCAAGCCAGAACGAAGTGACCAAGAAGCTGGCGGCATGGGCCGCCATCCTGGCCGTACCCACCGCGATCGCCGGCATCTACGGCATGAATTTCGAGAACATGCCGGAGCTGAAGGCCGAGTTCGGCTACTACATCGTCGTCGGCGCGATCGTGTGCATCTGCGCCTATCTCTATCACCGGTTCAAGAAAGCCGACTGGCTGTGAGCGTGCGGGCCCGCGCAAGCGATGGTTGAGCCGACAGCCGACGATCCGTTCGAAGCGCTTCTTGCCGCCGCAAACAGCGCGCGCGGCAACGGCGACCTCGCGACCGCCAGCATGCTCTACGACCGTGTCCTGCGGCTGCGGCCGTCCGATCCCGACGCGCTCTACGACTACGGCCTCTATCTGATCGAGGCGGGCGAAGGCGAGAGCGCCTGCCAGATGCTGAACGCCGCGTTCGGACGGGATCCGTCGAACCTGAAGCTCGCCGCCGGCCTCGGGCACGCACTTCGCGCGACGGACCGTTACGCGCTTGCCGAGAGCGTCTGGCGTTCGCTGACGACCGTGATGCCCGACCAGGCGCAGCCGTTCTACGAACTCGGCCAGTCGTTGCTGGGGCTGGCGCGCCCGGAAGACTCCGTTCCCGTCTTCCGGCAGGCGCTGGCGAACAGTACGGGTCCGCTGCGCGACCTGTGCTGGAAAGCCTATCTGCTGGCGATGGCCTATGCCGACGGGATCGACCCGCTAACGGTGCGCGACGAGAACCGGCGGCGCGTCGCGGAACTGGCACCGGTCCCGGCCGGCCGACGCCATGCCAATGTCCGCGATCCCGGGCGCCGGCTCCGGATCGGCTACATCTCTTCCGATTTCCGCTTCCATTCCGTCGCCCGCACGATGGAGGCGCTGTTCGCCTTCCGCGACCGTCAGAACTTCGAAGTCATCGCCTATGCCGAGGACCGCCGGGTCGATGCGGTCACGCACAAGTTCCGCGAGCTTGCCGACGGCTGGTTCTCGACCGTCGGACATGACGACGCGAGCGTGGCGCGGCGCATCCGCGACGACGGGATCGACGTGCTCGTCCTGTCGGCGGCCCATTTCGACGACAACCGGCTTGGCATCGCACTCCACCGGGCGGCGCCCGTGCAGGTCTCGATCTACGATTCCTCGTCGACCGGTTCCGACGTGTTCGACGCTTTCGTTCTCGATCCGGTGATGGCGGCGGGCGGTGACGACCATTTCGCGGAGCGGCCCTTCCGGCTGCGCAGCATGTACGTCCATCCGCCGCTCGATCTCGCGCCGCCCGTCGCGGTTCCGCCGGCGGCCGCAAACGGCTACGTGACGTTCGGTTCGGCCAATCATCCGTCGAAATTCTCGCACCGCACCTTCGCGCTCTGGGCGGCGGCGCTGCGCGCCGTGCCCGGCTCCCGGCTTCGGCTCAAATCGGCACGCCGATACGACGATCCGGCGATGCGCCAGGAACTGGAAAATCGCTTCTCGGCGCTGGGTGTGGCGCCCGAACGCCTGGTTTTCGATCGCGGCGACCTCGGCATGGCGGCGCACCTTTCCTTCTATGGCCGGATCGACATCTCGCTCGACACCACGCCGTTCAACGGCGCGACAACGACGTTCGAGTCGCTGTGGATGGGCGTTCCGGTCGTGGCACTTGCCGGACGCACGGTGATGTCGCGCTGGGCGGCAGCCGTCCTGTCGCGGATCAACCGCCGGGAATGGACGGCTGACGACGAGGGCGGCTATGCGCGGATCGCCGCCGGGCTTGCCGCCGAGGCCGCCGGGCAGGACCGCGCCGGCCTGCGCGCGCGCGTGCAGGCATCCGCACTTTGCGATCTCGGCCGACATGCGCGCGATTACGAGAGGCTCTACCGAACGCTCTGGCGTCGCTGGTGTCGGCGAAACCCGTGAATTCCGGCCGTTCCGCCATGTTGCGGTGCGGCATCACTTGACGTTGGCGCCGCCGGCGCCAATCTTGTGCGGAGGAGGAGATCCGCACATGACCGACGGTGAAGCCGTCCCGGTCGCAGGATCGGAAGAGCAGAAGAAGCTCGAGATTCTCGCTGTCGAAGTGCTCTGCGGTTTCATCGAAACCGTGCATGCGCGCCAGAAGGCCGACGACGCGCCGATCGAGCTGTCCGATCTCAATCTCGCGATGACCGAGATGATCAACAACGGCCGGATCGCGAAGATCGCCGAAGTGGCGCTGAGCGGAATCGGGCAGGGGCTTCGCCACCGATGGGCGCGGCTGCTGCGCAAGGACGCGTTCGGCCGGCTGCTGTGCGAGCCGCTCTCCGGCCTGTTCGAGGAAGGCAAGGTCCCGCGCAGCGTGCATCACGGGGTGCGCCATTTCGCGCGTCTGGTGCTCGGCGAGGAACTCGAACGCGCGCTCGAGAAGGAGTGCGGGAAGATCGTCGCCAGCTGCACCGAGCGCGAAGGGGTCGACTGGCAGCGCTTCTACCGGATCGCCCAGCCGATCTACTGGCAGTTCGCCGTCCGCCTGCCGTCCGCCTTCCGGCATTTCGATGCACGATTGAGCCACCTGCTCGGCATCCTTAATACAAACACCGGTCAGGTCAGCCTGTCGGCCAACGTCGTGGTCAAGACGGGCCGGGCCTTCAACACCGACATCGTCGGTCCGGCCCAGGTCCGTCTGATGCTGTCGGCCTGGCTTGCGGCGGTCGACGCGCTCGACGATGCCGAACGCGCGTCGATGGCGGCCGCGACCGGATTTACGGTCAATTTCGACGAATTGCGCGCCGAACTCGATCCGGACGCGTAACTTCCGGCTTCAATTCCGGCGAACCTGCGCTATATGCTGGCGCCAACGGCTGCCGCGCGAAGCGGTGCCGGGCCCGACACGGCCCTTTCATTTCCCCCAGGGAGGTTCTCCAAAATGACCATTTCACGCCGCCAGCTGCTCGCCGGAGCCGCCGCCGTCCCGCTGGTTCCCGCCCTTGCCCGCGCACAGGGCCGCGACCCGAGCTGGCCCGCCAACGTCACGCTCGGCACCGCGTCGGTCGGCGGCACCTATTTCGTCTACGGGCAGGCATGGGCCAGCCTCGTGGGCGAGAAGATCGGCCTCAACATCAACACCCAGCAGACGCAGGGCCCCAACCAGAACCTGCTGCTCGTCCAGGGCAAGCAGATCGAGCTTGGCATGGTCACGATGGGTGTGGCGCTGCAGGCCTGGAACGGCCAGGGCGAATGGACCAAGGGCCAGCAGATGCGCGACGTGCGCGCCCTGTTCCCGATGTACGACACGCCGTTCCATTTCGTGGCACTGCGCCGTTCGGGCATCACGAGCGTGGCCCAGCTCGCGGGCAAGCGCGTCGGCGTCGGCCCGCGCGCCGGTACGCCGGGCACGTATTTCCCGCTGATGTTCCAGGCACTCGGCATTCAGAACGTGACCGTCCGCAACGGCCAGGCCGCCGACATGGGTTCGCAGCTCGGCGACGGGCTCATCGACTGCTTCGCCTTCGCCGCCGGCCTGCCGATCCCGAACTTCTCGGAACTGTCGGCAAGCCAGGACGTCGTCTTCTTCGGCTACACGCCGGCCGAAGTCGCCAAGCTCACCCAGGCGATGCCGGAACTTTCGCCGGCCTCGATCCCGGCCGGAACCTACAAGCAGATGGCGCAGGCCGACGCCACGGTGGGCCTGTTCAACTTCGCCATCGCGCACCGCACGGTTCCCGACTCGCTCGCCTACGCGATCGTCAAGGCTGTGCACGAGAACCACGACGCGATGGTCAAGGGACATGCGGCGGCCAAGGAAACGGTGCCGGCGAATCTCGGCAAGAACACGTTCCTGCCGTTCCATCCGGGTGCCGCGAAGTACTATCGCGAGAAGGGCCACACCATCGCGGCCAATCTCGTCGGATGACATGAGGCGCTGCCGGGCTCCGGAGGGGAGCCCGGCCGGCGCACCGAACAGGAACGGACAAGAAAACGGATGAAGAAAATCGACGCGCCTGGCGCCGTCGCGGCAGGCGATGTCGCGATCGAGACGCCGGAGGAGGAATTTTCCGGTCTCAAGCGCGCGCTGACGGGCGTCGAGGCGCAGCTGATCTTCGCGATCGGCGTGATTTTCACGGCCTATCACATCGTGGCGCTGAATTTCCTGCCTCAGGAAGCGCTGCTGTTCCGCGTGACGCATGTCGCGATGGGCTCGATCCTCGGTTTCGCGCTCTACCGGCCATTCAAGGATTCCAGCGCCGATCGCATCCCCTGGTACGACTGGATGCTGATAGCGCTGTCGGTCGGGTGCGCCGTCTACATGTACTGGGAGCTCGACGGCCTGCTCTTCCGGGCCGGCGCCATTCCTGATCCGCTCGACATATGGAGCGGATTGATCGGCACGCTGCTCGTGCTCGAGTTCGCGCGTCGCACGGCGGGGCTCGCCCTGCCGATCATCTCGGGCATCTTCATCCTCTACGTCTTCGTCGGGCCGTGGCTGCCGGGCGTGCTCTACCATCGTGGCTTCGAGTGGCAGCGTTTCTTCGCCTACATCTACTCGGACCTCGGCATCTTCGGCACGACGACCGAGGCGTCGTCGAACTTCATCGTGCTGTTCGTCGCCTTCGGCGCGTTCCTGCAGGTCTCGAAAGTCGGCGACTATTTCAACGACCTGTCGCTGTCGCTTTTCGGCGGCCTGCGCGGCGGTCCGGCCAAGGCGACGGTCGCGTCCGGCGTGCTGTTCGGCACGATCTCGGGCTCTTCCGTCGCCAATGTCGTGGCGTCCGGTTCCGTGACGATCCCGATGATGCGCCGCGTGGGCTACGATCGCGTGACGGCGGGTGCCGTCGAGGCGACGTCGTCGACCGGCGGCCAGATCACGCCGCCCGTGCTGGGGGCCGGCGCCTTCCTGATGGCCGAGATCACCGGCATTCCCTATTCCGACATCGCCTATGCGGCGATCATCCCGTGCGTGCTGTTCTACATCGCCTGCTACGCGCACGTGGAGTTGCACGCGCGCATCCACAAGCTCGATGGCCTGCCGCGCTCCGAGCTTCCCGGCCTGCCGGGCCTGATCCGCAAGTGCTACCTGTTCACGCCCGTCATCATCATGGTGTGGCTGCTCGTCGAGGGCTATTCGGCGTTCCGCGCCGGGTCGCTCGCGATCCTTGCCGCGATCGTGGTGAGCTGGCTCGACCGCGAGCATGCGGTCGGCCCGCGCCGCGCGATGCGCGCGCTCGAACAGGGTGCGCGCGACTCCCTGCAGCTTGTCGCGGTGTGCGCGGCCGCCGGCATCATCGTGGGCGTCATCGCGCTGACCGGGATCGGCGGACGTTTCGCGCAGCTGCTGCTGCAGTTCGCCGGCGACAACGTGCTTTTCGCCATGATCTTCGCGATGGTCGTGGCGCTGGTACTCGGCATGGGCATGCCGACGACGGCGGCCTATGCGATCGCCGCTGCGGTCATCGCGCCGGGCCTCCAGCGGCTCGGCGTGCCGCCGCTGATCGCGCACATGTTCATCTTCTATTATGCCGTCGTGTCGGCGATCACGCCGCCGGTGGCACTCGCCTCGTTTGCTGCCGCCGCGATCGCGCAGGCCGACCCGTGGAAGACCGCGTTCGTGTCGGTCAAGATGGGCCTTGCGGTTTTCATCGTGCCATTCATGTTTTTCTATTCGCCGCTGCTGCTCGGCCAGGGCACGGCCGCGGAAATCGCACCGGTGTTGATCAGTGCGGCTATCGGCGTCGTGCTGCTGGCCTGCTCGACCGAAGGCTGGTTCTGCCGGCAGATCGGCTGGATGCTGCGCGTGCCGCTTGCCGTAGGCGCCTTGCTGCTGATAACGCCCGGCACGATCACCGACATCATCGGCATCGGCATCGCCGCTTGCGTCTATGCCGCCGCGCGGCTGATGCCCGAATTCTCGAAGACCTGAAGGCCGCCGTCGTGCATGCGACACGACGTCAGGCGATCGCGCTGATCGGCCTGCTGCCGGCGATTCCTGCGCGCGCGGCCGAGCCGGGTCCCGCGGCTTTCATGGCGCGCGCGTTCGAGATGCGCCGACGTGCCGAATTGGCCGGCGACCAGCCCTATGGCGCCGTCGTCACCCGGGACGGGGCGATCGTCGGCGAGGCGGCCAGCGCCGTGGTCGCGCGCCGCGATGCAAATGCGCATGCCGAGCGGCTCGCAATTGCCGACGCGCAGCGTCGCTCGGGGCAAACCGATCTAGGCGGGGCCGTTCTCTATTCCTCGTCGCGGCCGTGCGCGCTCTGCGAAGCTGCAGCCGCGCGTGCGGGCATCGCGCGGATGGTCCACGGCACCGCGTTGACCGATGCGGGCCGGCCGCAGAAACCAACGGATTGAGGGACAGCGGCTGGAGCGGGTGAAGGGAATCGAACCCTCGTCTTGAGCTTGGGAAGCTCCGGCTCTACCATTGAGCTACACCCGCGTGCCAAGCGCCGAGGCGCAATATAGGAACAGTCCGGGGTGCCGGGCAAGTCGGGCGCGCTTGACAGGACCGTGCCCAGTCGCCTAGTTTGCGCTCGTTACCGTGGTGATTTGAGCCGGCCGGCTTGCGGACCACGTAAAAGAAGCCGCTAAAAGGTCGGAGCGTTTCGCGAGCGCAAGGCCCGTCGAACAGCCCCGAGCCAAAGGCCGGGGCTTTTGCATTCGGGGTAGCGTCATGGCGAAGAAGAACGAATTCTCCACAAATCCGGCCTGGAAGCCGCGCACGGCGCTCGTGCATGGTGGCCAGGAACGCACGCAATGGTCCGAGACCGGCGAGGCGATGTTCCTGACATCGGGCTACGTCTACGCAACGGCCGACGAGGCCGAGCGCGCGTTCGCCACACCCACCAAACTCGAGGACCAGCGCTTCGTCTATTCTCGCTTCGGCAACCCGACGGTGGCGATGTTCGAAGCGCGCCTCGCGGCACTCGAAGGCGCCGAAGCCTGCAAGGCCACGGCAAGCGGCATGGCCGCGGTGTTCGCGGCACTTGCCTGCCAGCTCAAGGCAGGCTCGCGCATCGTGTCGTCGCGCGCCCTATTCGGTTCGTGCCACTACATCGTCACCGAGCTCCTGCCGCGCTGGGGCGTCGAAAGCGTGCTGGTCGACGGTCCGGATCTTTCGGCCTGGAAGAAGGCGCTGTCGGTCAAGACCGATGTCGTGTTCCTCGAATCGCCGTCCAACCCGATGCTCGATCTCGTCGATGTCCGTGCCGTCGCGAAGCTTGCGAAGAAGGCTGGTGCCCGGGTCGTCGTCGACAACGTGTTCGCGACGCCGCTGCTGCAGAAGCCGCTGCAGCTCGGTGCCGACATCGTCGTCTATTCGGCGACCAAGCATATCGACGGGCAGGGGCGAGTCCTTGGCGGCGCCGTGCTCGGCGCGCGCGATTGGATCGACGGAACGCTCGTGCCGTTCCTGCGTCACACCGGGCCGACCCTGTCGGCATTCAATGCCTGGGTGCTGCTGAAGGGGCTCGAGACCTTGCCGCTGCGCGTGGAAGCGCACGGGCGTGGCGCGCTGGCGGTCGCGAAATTCCTCGAGAAAGCGAAGCCGATCGCGCGCGTGCTTTATCCCGGGCTCAAGTCGCATCCGCAGGCGGCACTCGCCCGCAAGCAGATGAAAGGCGGCGGCCCGCTCGTCGCATTCGATCTTGCCGGCGGCAAGAAGGCGGCGTTCGCGTTCGTCGATGCGTTGAAGCTGATCCGCATCTCGAACAATCTGGGCGACGCCAAGAGCCTGATCTGCCATCCGGCGACGACCACGCACCAGCGCCTGCCGGCGGACGAAAAGAAGCGTCTCGCCATCGGTCCGGGGACGCTTCGTCTGTCGGTCGGGATCGAGGATCCGGCCGACCTGCTCGAGGATCTGGCGCGCGGCCTTGCCGCCGCCACACGGGCCGGGCGCTAGCATGGCGATGGCCCCGACGTTCGTGGCGCTGTCGGCGCTCTGGGCGGCGGGGCTGGTCGCCAGCGGGATCGAACCCCACGACCGCCTGACCTGGTTGATGGAGGTCGCCCCCGCACTCGTCGCCTGGCCGATCCTCCATGCCACGCGCCGGTCCTTGCGCTTCACCGATCTCGCCTACGGGCTGATCGCGGTGCATGGCCTGATCTTGATGCTGGGTGCGGCTTATACCTATGCGCGGGTCCCGCTTGGCTTCACGCTGCAGGAAATTTTCACGCTCAGCCGGAATCCCTACGACAAGATCGGACATTTCGCGCAGGGCTTCGTGCCGGCGATCGTCGCCCGCGAACTGCTGATCCGCATTTTCGGATTCGGCCGGACGCGCCTGCTCTCGTTTCTCGTCGTGTGCATCTGCCTTGCGATCAGCGCAACGTATGAGCTGATCGAATGGGTTGCGGCGGTTTCCCTCGGCCAGGATGCCTCGGCGTTTCTCGGGACCCAAGGCGATCCGTGGGATACCCAGGCCGACATGGCCTTCGCGTTGGTGGGGGCATTGGCGGCCCTGACCTTGCGGGGCTGGCACGATCGGCAGATCGCCCGCCAGACCGAATGTATGCGCAAGGTTGTCGGCCCGGCCTGACGGCAATTGGGGGCCGGGGGTTGGCCAGATGGGTGGTGCGGCCTATACTCCCTCGGACAGGCCCCGACCCCAAACCCCCGTGCCACCATGTACAGCGAGACGACCCGCGAGATCAAAGTGACGGTCAAACCGGTCTATCTCGAAGACCAGTCCTCGCCGCACGAGAACCATTTCGTCTGGGCTTATCATGTCCGGATCGAGAATCTTGGCGGCCAGACCGTCCAGCTGCGCGCCCGGCACTGGAAGATCACCGACGCGAACGGCCGCCTGCAGGAAGTGCGCGGGGCGGGCGTGGTCGGCGAACAGCCGGTCCTCAAGCCCGGCGAGAAGTTCGAGTACACGTCCGGGACGCCGCTCGGAACACCGTCCGGCATCATGGTCGGCAGTTACCAGATGGAAACCGGGAGCGGCGAGACGTTCGACATCCGGGTCCCGGCCTTCTCGCTCGACTCGCCGAGCCAGGCCGTTCGCCTGAACTGACGCGCCGCTACCGGTACACGCCAACCCCAAGGAAAGCATACCCCCAGTGAAAGCTCCCCTGAAGCCGATCGTGGCCGTCCCGTTCCGTCCCGACCGCAATGCGGCGGAGGAAGCCGTGCGCACGCTCATCCGCTGGGCCGGCGACGATCCGGACCGCGAAGGCCTGCTCGACACGCCAAAGCGCGTCACCCGCGCGTACGAGGAATGGTTTGCCGGATACGCCGAGGATCCGGTCGACATCCTGGCGCGCACCTTCGAGGAGACCGAGGGCTACGACGAGATGGTCGTGCTGAAAGACGTGCGCTTCGAAAGTTTCTGCGAACACCATCTGGCGCCGATCCTGGGATCGGTCGACGTGGCCTACCTGCCGGCGAGCCGCGTCGTCGGCATCTCGAAGATCGCGCGCGTCATCGACGTTTTCGCCAAACGCATGCAGATCCAGGAGAAGCTGACGGCGCAGATCGCCAACACGATCGAGCACGTCCTCCAGCCCAAGGGCGTCGCGGTCGTGGTGCGCGGTCAGCACCAGTGCATGAGCACGCGCGGCGTGCACAAGACGGGCGTGACGATGGTCACGTCGCGCATGCTGGGCGCCTTCCGCGACAACGAATCCACGCGGCGCGAGTTCCTGGCGATCGTCGGAAATCCGCCGGTCCGGACGGGTTGAGCCG
Organism: Tagaea sp.; assembly: GCA_965279525.1. GTDB lineage: Bacteria > Pseudomonadota > Alphaproteobacteria > CACIAM-22H2 > CACIAM-22H2 > Tagaea. The sequence continues at coordinate 1,603,982 of CBDIIB010000005.1, forward strand.
CGCGTGACCCAGACGGCGCAGGAATCCGTCGCCATGCTGGCGCGCCTGGTGGCGCATCGCACGGTGAGTTCGGATTCGAACCTCGAGCTGATCTCGGACGTGCGCGCCTGGCTTGCGTCGCACGGCGTGGAAAGCCGCCTCGTCCCCAACGCGGACGGCACCAAGGCCAACCTGCTGGCGACGATCGGTCCCAACGTGCCGGGCGGCGCCGTGCTGTCCGGCCACACCGATGTCGTGCCTGTCGAAGGCCAGCCGTGGTCGAGCGATCCGTTCGCGCTCGTCGAGCGCGACGGAAAGCTCTTCGGGCGCGGTTCGTCGGACATGAAGGGCTTCATCGCCTGCGCGCTTTCGGCCGTCCCGATGCTTGCCAAGGCGAAGCTCGCCCGGCCGATCCATCTGTGCCTGTCCTACGACGAGGAAATCGGCTGTTTCGGTGCACCGCACGCGATCGCGCTTTTCGGGGCCGAACTGCCGCGCCCGGCGCTGTGCGTGGTCGGCGAGCCGACGATGATGCGTCCGGTGGTCGCGCACAAGGGAAGCTGGGTCAACGAGACGCGCATCGTGGGTCGCGAGGCGCATTCGAGCGCGCCGCATCTGGGCGCCAATGCCATCGTCTATATGGGTCGCTTTCTCGTTTTCCTCGACGGGCTGCAGCAGACCCTGCGCGCCCGCGGGCAGGCCGATGCCGTGCCCGGCGTCGATTTCGATCCGCCGTGGACGACCGTGGGGATCGGCAAGATCGCCGGCGGTACGGCCGCCAACATCGTGCCGCGCGAATGCCGGCTGACGTGGGAATTCCGGTCGCTTCCGGGCGTGGATGGCGCCGAAATCCACGCGATGGGCGTGGCGAAGGCCGCCGAACTCGACGCGGCGATCAAACGCGAGGCACCGGAAGGCAGCGTCACGGTCGAACGCTATGCGAATATCCCGCCCTTCAAACCGGAACTCGACGGGCCGGCGACGAAACTCGCGATGGCGATCACGGGGGCCAATGCCCCGATCACGGTCTCGTTCGGGACCGAGGCGGGTCAGTTCCAGGCGGCGGGAATCTCGACCGTGATCTGCGGTCCCGGCGACATCGCGGTCGCGCACAAGACCGACGAGTACACCACGCGCGAACAGCTCGCCCAGTGCGAGCGTTTCATCGGCAAGATCGCGGAGTGGGCATCGCGCCCGAATTGATTGTATGTGAAATCTTCGGATAACCTCCGGTCCAGGCTCTTGCGGGATCGGGGATATGCATGAAGTGCTTGGCGATGGCGTTCGGATTGGCCAGCCTGCTGGCTGTGGGCGCACCAGCGCGCGCCGACGAGGCGAAGCTGCTTGCGGCACTCGAATTATTCGATGCGGCGGCGCTGTGGCGGGATGCCGGCGGCCCGGTCGGCGGCGCCATCTATCCTACCGGGGGAATCATCCGCTGGGACCAGCCGCTGCGCGCGCACCTGGGTTCATCGACCATGTCCAGTGTCCGCGAACTTGCGGGCGAACGGCTGCGCGAAGCGGCCCAGATTGCGGGACTTGCCCTTGAGTTCGTCGATTCCGCAGAGCGCGCCAATCTCAAACTGGTCTTTCTCCAGGAGTATCAGGCGACACCCGGTATCCAGTGGGCGGGATGCCTGACAAGCCACAGATCCCAATATGGCAGGCTCACCGACGTGACGGTCTATGTCCGCCTCAGAAACGAAACTTGCATGGCGCACGAGCTGATGCACGCTTTCGGATTTCGCGGACATCCGCATCAGCTCGACACCGTCCTTAGCTACACCCGGCGGAACGGAACGACGCGCGCCTATACCGATCTTGACCGACTGGTGCTGCGAGCGCTCTATCACGGCAAGATTTCACCCGGTGCCTACAGCCTTCCGGCACTCGTCGCCGCGCGCCAGTTCCTTGCAGAAGAACTTTCGCTCGTATCGGCAGGCGGGAATGCGAAGGGATTCGCAAACACATTCATGGACGATGCGGTTGTCCGCCTTCGGGCGGAGGCGCAGAAGGGAAATGCCTACATTCAGATGCAACTCGGCAATGCCTATGCTTTCGCGCACTACGTCGAAAAGGACATGGACGAAGCCGTGAAGTTCTGGGAGATGGCGGCTGCCCAGAAGAACGCCGAGGCAATCTATCGCCTGGCGAACGCGGCCTTGTCGGGTCAAGGGCTGGCGCAGGATCCGGTTGCGGCGCGCTTGCGGTTGCAGGACGCGATCGGATTGGGTCACGGACAGGCGGCATTCGCGTTCGCAACCGCGCTTCGCGACGGGGTGGGCGGGCAAGCCGATCCGGTCGAAGCGTTTGCCTTCTTCGATCTTGCCTCACGCCGTAGCGTGTCCAATGCCGCGACCGCCCGAGATTCGCTGGCGGGTACTTTGTCGGAAGACCAGAAGGTCCGCGCGCGCACGCGGGCGGAAGAGCTCCCGACGTCGCCGCCGCGCTGAAGTTCAGACCTGCAGGAAGCGCGGCATGGTCGCGCGGATCTGGCGGTCGAGCTCGGCGTTGATGTCGCTCATCATCTGTTCGACCATCTCGTACCAGACGCGTTCGCGGTCATTGAGCGAAATGTTCTCGGCGACCGAGCGCGTGCGCGTCGCCGTCGCCGTGGCGAACCCGTCGCGGAAGTTGCCGCGCACCTGGCGGACCTCGACGGCGGCCTCGACGCGGCCGTCATAGCGTTGCGCCTGCTCGTTCGTGAAAGTCGCGCGCACGCCGGACTCCCGGTGCAGCTGGCTCTCGGTGACGCGGGCGTCGGTGATGACGAAGCGCACATAGTGGTCGCCGCGCCCGGATACGGCGAGCCGGTCGTTCGCCCAGCGTCGCAGCACGTCGACCGGCGAGTGGGCGAAAAGATGCTCGACATTCGGCGGGGCAAGCGGCGGCCGGTAGTCCTGCGCGATCTCGATGCGCTGCGCCTCGAACGTGAACCGGCCGAGGTGGGAATAGGAAAGCTGCGGGAACTGCTGCATCGGCGGCGCTTCCGCGCAAGATGCCAGTGCCGCGGCGGGAACGGCCAAGCCGGCCAGTTTCAGGAAATCGCGACGGGAGGGAATCATCCGGATCGGCTCCACGCGGAAAGGAATGAGGGGAAGGATCTCTTAGGCCTCAATCAAGGTGGAAATGTGGCGTTCGCATGCCACCTCTTCAAGCATCGTCGTAGATCGCGTCGAGATCGCTGAAAGCGTGCGCCGTATTGCAGAATTCGCAGGTGATGCGGATCGCTCCGTCCGCCTCGCGCATCGTCTCGAGTTCTTCGCGCGCGATGGTACGCAACACGCTGCGCATGCGCGAAGGATCGCAACGGCAGCGGTGCACGAGCTCGATGGGCCGGTAGATCTCGACGCCCTCCGCCAGGAACAGCCGGTCGACCAGCTTCCACGGCGGCAGGTCCGGATCGACGAGCTCGCGCGACTTGGCCGAGCCCATCAGGATCATCGCGCGCCGCCAGCCTTCCTCCTCGGCCTCGCGCACGGCCGGATCGCGCGCCACCGGCTCGCGTCCCTCGGCCGAGCCTTGCGCGTCCTCGGGCGGCAGGCGCTGGATCATGATTGCACCGGCCCGCCAGTTCAGGCGGCCGTCGGAATCCGCCATGCTCGATACGGCGACGTTGAGGCCGGCTTCGAACTGCTCGGATTGGTGGAAATAATGGTGCGCGCATTCCGCGAGCGTGGCGCCAGTCAGCTCGACGATGCCCTGGTAGCGCTCCATGTCGCCGCCCTGATCGACCGTGAAAGCGAGATAGCCCGCCCCGAACAGCCGCGGCACCGAGATCGGCCCGTCGCCAAGGGCCGCAATGCGCGCCTCGTCGAACTGCGCGTAGCCGCGGATGGCGCCGGCCGACGTCACGTCGCACACCAGCATGCGCAGCGGCCCGTCGCCCTTGGTCTGGATCGAGAAGACGCCGTCGTACTTGAGCGTGGCCGCAAGTGCCGCTGCCATCGCGATCGCCTCGGCAAGCGCATGCGCCACTAGGCGCGGGTAGGCATGGCGGTGCAGGATCGCGTCGATTGCCGGCCCCAGCCGGACAAGCCGGCCGCGCAGCGCGAAGGGTTCGATCTTGAACGGGAGGACGACGTCGTCGTCCGGGACCGCCGGCTTCAAGCCATGCACCAGGCGAGAATGCCCTTCTGCACGTGCAGGCGGTTCTCGGCTTCGTCCCACACGGCCGAGCGCGGGCCGTCGATGACGCCTTCGGTCACTTCCTCGCCGCGATGGGCGGGCAGGCAGTGCAGGAAGATCGCGTCGGGCTTGGCGCGGTCCATCAGCCGCTCGTCGACCCGGTAGGGGGCGAGCAGGTTGTGGCGCTTCTCGCGGCTTTCCCGGCTGCCGCTTTCCTGGTCCATCGAGACCCACGTATCGGTGACGACGGCGTCGGCCCCGGCGACGGCGGCCTCGGGATCGGTCAGCAGCTGGATACGCGCACCCTCGCGCTTGGCCCAGGCGAGCACGTCGCCCGACGGGCGCAGATGCTCCGGGCAGGCGAGACGCAGCTCGAAGGCGAAACGCTGTGCGGCGTGGATCCACGACGCGGCGACGTTGTTGCCGTCGCCGGTCCACGCGACGATCTTGCCCGCGATGCCGCCCTTGCGTTCCTCGATCGTCATCACGTCGGCCATCACCTGGCAGGGATGCGAGCGGTCGGTCAGGCCGTTGATGACGGGAACACTCGCGTGGCGCACGAGCTCGGCGAGATTGGCGATCTTGTTGGTGCGCAGCATGATCGCGTCGCAATAGCGCGACAGCACGCGCGCGGTGTCGGCGATCGTCTCGCCGCGGCCGAGCTGCGTGTCGTGGTGGGTGAGGATCACGGCTTCGCCGCCGAGCTGGCGGATGCCCACCTCGAAGGACACGCGCGTGCGCGTCGAGGGCTTCTCGAAGATCATCGCCAGCGTCTTGCCGGCAAGCGGCTTGTCCATGCCGCCGGGCGGGCGCTTGGCCTTGAAGGCGGCACCCAGATCGAGGATGTCGCGCAGCGTGCCGCTTTCGAGCACGTCGAGATCGAGGAAATGGCGGGGTGTCGCGTTCATCGTCATCTCCGTCATCCCGCCTTGCGCGCGGGCTGACGCGCGCGCAGGTCGGCGCAGGCGGCGTCGATCTTCTCGATCGCCTCGGTCACCTGTGCGGCTTCCGCGATGAGCGGGGGCAGGATTCGCATCACGTTGTCGCCGGCACCGGCCGTCAGCAGGCCCTGCTTGCGCACGGCCAGGATCATGTCCTGGTTGGGCATCTTGCACTTGAGGCCGAGCAGCAGGCCCGAGCCGCGCGAATCCTCGAACATGTCCGCGTTGCGCTGGACGAGGCCGGCGAGCTGCTGCTTCAGGTGCGCGCCGATGCGTTCGACATGCTCGAAGAAGCCGGGGGCGAGCATCACGTCGAGCACGGCGTTGCCGGCCGACATGGCCAGCGGGTTCCCGCCATAGGTCGAGCCGTGCGTGCCGGCCGTCATGCCGGCCGCGGCCTTGGCCGTGGCAAGACAGGCCCCGACCGGGAAGCCGTTGCCCAGCGCCTTGGCGACCGACATCACGTCGGGCGTCACGCCGGACCATTCGTGGGCGAAGAGCTTGCCCGTGCGGCCCATGCCGGTCTGGATCTCGTCGAAGAACAGCAACAGGCCGTGCCTGTCGCAAAGCTCGCGCAGGCCCTTCAGGCACTGTTCGGGAACCGCCCGGATGCCGCCTTCGCCCTGGATCGGCTCGATCAGGATGCCGGCGGTCTCGGGGCCGATAGCGGCTTCGAGCGCCTTATGGTCGCCGAAGGGGACCTGATCGAAACCGTCGGTCTTGGGACCGAAACCTTCGAGATATTTCTGTTGCCCGCCGGCGGCGAGCGTGGCGAGCGTGCGCCCGTGGAAGGCACCCTCGAACGTGATGATCCTGTAGCGCTCCGGGTGCCCGTGATGCGCGTGGTACTTGCGCACGAGCTTGATGCCGCACTCGTTGGCTTCCGCCCCCGAATTGCCGAAGAACACCGTATCGGCGAAGGTCGAGGCGACCAGCCGTTCGGCGAGCTTCTGCTGCTGGGCGATCGGGAAGATGTTCGAGGTGTGCCAGACCTTGTTCATCTGCGCGCCCACCTCCTTGACGAGGTGCGGATGCGCGTGGCCGAGACCGGTCACGGCGATGCCGCAGGCGAAGTCGAGATATCGCTTGCCGTCGGTTCCCCACAGATACGGGCCTTCGCCGCGCTCGAAGCCCACTTCGGCGCGCGCATAGGTCGGCATCACGGCGGGAAATGCAGTCGACACGGCAACAACTCCCTCGTTCGGGCCCGTCAGGTTGACGGTCCGGGAAACGACCAGTATCCGGGGCAGTCCCGGAAAAGTCAAATACAGGCGGGAATCTGGATTTATTTACAGATGTTTAGCGTCGGCTCAGGCGCGCAGCTTGTAGCCGGTCCTGAACATCCAGTAGCACAACGCGCCGAGGCCCGCGTTCGCGACCAGCAAGATGGCGGCCCCGATCCACGGGTGTGCATCGGCATGCCCGATGAAGCCGAAGCGGAATCCGTCGATCATGTAGAAGAACGGATTGACCAGCGCCATCAGGTGCCAGGGCTCGGGCAGTCGGTCGACGGTATAAAAAGTACCCGACAGGAACGCGAGCGGCGTGACGATGAAGTTGGTCACCGCCGCGATGTGGTCGAATTTCTCCGACCACACGCCGCCGGCGACGCCGAGCAGCGACAGCAGGGCCGACGCCATCACGCCGTTGAACACGATCCAGCCCAGACTGTGGACGTGGAGCGAAACGAACGGGGCAAGGCACGCGGCCGTCACGCCGCCGACCACGATGCCGCGCACGATGCCGCCGGCCGCGAAACCGACCACGAGTTCGCCCGGCGACAAGGGCGGCATCAGCGAGTCGACGATGTTGCCCTGGACCTTGGCGATGACCAGCGAACTCGACGTGTTGGCGAAAGCATTCTGCGTCATCGCCATCATGATGAGGCCGGGTGCCAGGAACTCGGCGAACGAAAGCCCGCTTCCGCTGCCCGAAGCCGCAGCCGGCCCCAACGCGAGCACGAAAACGGCGAGGAACAGCAGCGTCGTGACGACGGGGGCCGCGATCGTCTGGGTGTGGACCTTGGTGAAGCGGCGGACCTCGCGCATCACGAGCGTATAGAGGCCGAGCCAGTTGACGGCGCCATAGCGGCGCGGCGGGGCGGGGGAGCGGGCGAGGTCATTCATGGGCGAGGCACCATAGAGGGCGCGCCTCGGCCTCGCAATTGCCGGCTTGGCATGGCAAGTAGGCGTCGCATGCCGCCCCGCAAGCCGCCAAAGCCCCCGACACGCGAACGTCTCGAGAAGTCGGCCATCCACTATCTGGAGCGCTACGCCGCTTCGGCAGACGGCCTGCGCCGCGTGCTGATGCGCAAGGTCGAGCGCGCCGCGCGCGAGGGGCTCGCCGACCGCGCGCAGGGAGCCGCGGACGTGGCCGCGGTCGTGGCGAAGCTCGTGGCCAACCGCCTGCTCGACGACGCGCGTTTTGCCGAAGGGCGTGCGGCCAGCCTCGCGCGCCGGGGACTGCCGCGCGGGCGCGTCGCCCAGCGCCTGAAAGTCCTGGGAGTCGAGGCCGAGGACATCGAGCGGGCGCTTGGCAGTCTCGACGAGGCGGGCGAGAACGATCTCAAGGCGGCCATCGTCTTCGCCCGGCGCAAGCGGCTTGGCCCCTTCGCCGATCCTGCCCGGCGCGAGGCCGCGCGCATGAAGCATCTCGCCGCGATGGCGCGGGCCGGATTCTCGGGCGAGCTCGCGCGCCGCGTCGTTGACGCCGCCGATCCTGCCGCCCTCGCCGACGAAGAATAGTTGCGCGTCACCGTCCCGCCCCGATCCCCCAAGAACGGAATCACGCCATGCTCAAGACAATCCTGATCGTCATCGCGGTCGCCGTCGCGGCGATCCTCGCCTTCGCCGCATCCCGGCCCGACCATTTCCGCGTCGCGCGCTCGATCCGTATTGCGGCACCACCGCAGGCAATCCACGCGCTGATCGAGGATTTCCGCCAATGGCCCCGCTGGTCGCCGTACGAGAACCGCGACCCCGACATGAAGCGCACGCTCGGCGCCGCGACAAAGGGCAAGGGCGCCGTTTACAGCTGGGAAGGGAACAACAATGTCGGCGCCGGCCGGATGGAGATCCTCGAGGATTCGCTCGCGAAGGTCGTCATCAAGCTCGACTTCCTGCGCCCGTTCGAAGCACACAATGTCGCCGAGTTCTCGATCGTGCCCGTCGGAGAAGCCGTCGACGTGACATGGGCGATGTCCGGGCCATCCCCCTTCATCAGCAAGCTGATGGGTCTTGTCTTCAGCATGGACAGGATGGTCGGCGGGGATTTCGAGACGGGTCTCTCGAACCTGAAATCCGAAGCCGAGAAGAAGTAGCCACCGGCCGCTCGCGTGGAAATCCTCCAATCGGCATGTTAGTTTTGCACATGATCGAACCGGCAATCCCGCGGAACGAAGCCAACCGGCTGGAGGCGCTCAGGGCGCTCGGCCTGCTCGACTCGCTGCCCGAGAAGGCGTTCGACGACGTCGTGGCGCTGACGCGCGTGGTGCTCGATGTTCCGACGGCGTTGATCTCGCTGATCGACTCCGACCGCCAGTGGTTCAAGGCGGCGGCCGGTCTTGACGCGCACGAAACGCCGCGCTCGCTGTCATTCTGCGGCCATGCCATCCACCAGCCGGACGTCTTCGTCGTGCCGGACGCGACGGTCGATCCGCGCTTCCACGACAATCCGCTCGTGGTCGGCGAGCCGCATATACGCTTTTATGCCGGCTTTCCCCTGACGCTTCCCAGCGGATACCGGATCGGCACGCTGTGCGCGCTCTCGCCCGTGCCGCGCGACGAGCTCGACGCGGAGGGCAAGGCCAAGCTGCGATTGCTCGGCGCCGTGGCGCTTGACGCCATCGAGCTTCGATCCGCGCGCTCCGAACTGGCGCGACTACGGAGCGCGCTGGACAGCCACACCGCGACGCGCTCGGCCGGGAGCTAGGCGACCATGCGGCGGACCTTCGATGTCCATGTCGACGGGCTGGACGAGCCGATGCTGATCATCGCCAATCCGAACGAAGTCGATCTCATCGACATGCGCGAGCGCATCGCGCTGAAATCGTGGCGCAAGGCCGCTTTCGCGAAGGGCCGGCTGCCGACGATCGGCGAACTCGGCGTGGACATGATGACCGATCTCGAGCCGAACCTGATGGAGCTCGAAGTGCTGCCGGATGGTGACATGCTCTATCGCAGGTACGGTGCTTCGATCACCCGGGCCTTCGGCAAGGACATGACCGGCCGGCGGACGAGCGAACTCCCCACGGCGGTGGCCAAGGTCTTTCTCAGCGTCTATCGGCTGGCGATAAAGCAACCCGTCCCTTATTCGACGCGGCACCGTCCGCCGGGCGACATCAGGGTCGCGCACTGGCACCGGTTGATCCTGCCCATGGGGGACGCGAGTTCCGGCAAGGTCGGCGAATTCGTCGTCTGCATCGTGCCGATCGGCTAGCCCTTATCCCAGGCGAGCTTGAGTCCGACGGCGGCGAAGTCGCTGCGGATGCGCTCGTCGAAGGCGCGGCGCACGCGCCACTGCTTTCCCGGCAGGGTCTTGACGCGCGCCTTCAGCGTCTGGCCGACATCCGAGAATGCCGCGAGCCCGAGATCCTCATATTCACCGATCACCAGATCGGCGATCGCGGGATCGGCGGCAATGGCGTCGAACGCGCCGCGCATCGCGCGTGCGGCAGCGGCCGGGTCGGCCGAATAGCCGACCGCAGCCTCGAAGGTCGCATAGGCGAAATCCTTCGTCTGGTTCGAGATGATCGTCAGCGTGCCGAACGGGATCGTGTGCAGCGTGCCGTCGGCCGAGCGCAGCTTGATCGCGCGCAGGCCGAGCGCTTCGACCGTGCCCGCCTTGTCGCCGAGCTGCACCACGTCGCCGACCGCGAGCACGTCTTCGAGGATCATCGACACGCCGGTGATGAGGTCGCGCACCATGTTCTGGGCGCCGAGGCCGACGGCAAGGCCGAGCACGCCGGCACCGGCAAGCAGCGGCGTCACGTTGACGCCGATCTCGTTGAGCGTGACGAGCAGGACGAAGACCGTGAGGATAAGGAAGAGCGCCCGCTGCATCAGCGGCAGGAGCGTGCGCACGCGCGCGGACGTCCGCTCGGTCGGCGCCTCGTGCTCGCCCTTGCGCACGAGATAGCGCTCGAGGCCGGCGTTCGCGAACTCCCAGATCGCCAGCGCCATGATCACCGCGAAGGCGATGGCGAACAGGCCGCCGGCAACGCGCTGGCCCGTCGGCGTCGCGGCATATTCGAGCGTGCGGATGCCCCAGGCCTGCATGATCGCCAGCAGGGCAAGGCCGCTGATCGCCAGCACGATCAGCCGGCGTCCGGCACTGACATAGCGGTTGGCGCGGGTTTCGAGCGCGGGGAAACGCTCGCGGAACTCGGGCGCGATGACGAAGGCGCGGTCGATCCCGTAGCCCGCCAGCAGCACGGCGGCACGCGCGATCCCCGCGATCACGACCGTCAGCACGCTCGCCTGCACGATGAAGGCGAAGCCTTCGGGCCGGATGAGCCATGCGAACAGCGCCACGATGATGTAGGCGAGGGCAGCGACGTGCCAGTATTTGGCAAGACCCGGCCCCATGAAGCCCGCACGTCCGCGCGCGATCCAGCCTTCGCCGCTTGATGAGCGCATCAGAGCCTCGGCGACGGATTGGCGGTTCTGCAGGACGACCGCGACGAACATCATCGCGACCACGACGCCGAGCAGCTTGACGGTGAAATTGTACGCCGCCTCCGGCATGCCGAGCAGGAGGGCCGCCTCGGCGGCGAAGTACCAGTAGACCGCGATGTTCGTCACGCGCCGGATCCACAGGAAGATGTAGACGGACGTCTCGTCATCCAGCGGCACGATGCGCCGGCCCGGATGGCGCGGGGCGAAGATCGTGTTGGCCACCAGCGCCACCGCGCGAGTCAGCAGGTTGGCATTGACGAACGAGATCGCCACGAGGCTTGCCGTACGGGTAGGCTGGACGACCCCCAGTGTCCCGATGGCGACCGCCGCGAAGATCGCGATCGGAACGATGCCGACGACGGCGTCGGCCGCGATCGGGAACGCGCGCCGCCACCCCGGTTCCACCGCCCGCGCTTCAAGGCGCTTGCGCAGCGGCCCGAGCGCCAGGAGCGCCAGCCGTTCCGCGATCCAGCCGGCCGCCAGCACCGCGACGAGCTTCCAGAGGATCTCGATCAGCCTGTCGCGGTTGCGCGTATCGTCGATCTGGCTGTCGAACCACGACATGAATTTGGGCGCATCGGCGACGAAAGCGGCGGCCCGCAGCACGGCCTTGGTCACGTCCTCGACCTGGTCGGAAAGCTGCTCGGCAAACGTGTTGGCCACGCGCGCGATCTGCTCGACGGGCGCGTCGACGGGGGCTGCGAGAGCCGGGACCTGGCCCGAACGCTGGATCTGCACGAGCGTGCGCAGCTGTTCGAGCAACTCGCCGCGGCTCGCGTCGTTCTCGATCGTCTGGATCAGCTTCTCGATCTCGTCGGGCGAGGGCGTGTTCTGGGCCGTCGCCGGGACGGTCGCGAAGATGGCCACCAGCAAGAGGAGCGTGCGCAGGAGCGTCATCGTTTTTCGTGCATCCGTTCGAAGTCGACGTAGCCGTCGTCGCGATGGCCGTAGTCGCAGAGCTCTGGATGCAGGATTTCGGCGAGGATTTCCAGCGATTCGACCAGACGAGGACCGGGCCGGTTGAAGTAGCGGTTGCCGTCGGCGATGAAGATGCGCGCTTGCAGCGCCCGCCACCAGGGCCGGTCGGCCAGTGCGGCAATTTCCGTGCGCGTGCGCGCGATGTCGAAGCCGCAAGGCACGACGAGCACGATGTCGGGTGCCGCAGCGACAAGCGCTTCGGGATCGAGCCACGGCGAATGCGCGCCGGCTTCGCCGAACAGGTTCTCCCCGCCGGCCATCGCGACGAGTTCGGGCATCCAGTTGCCGCCCGCCATCGGCGGATCGAGCCATTCCAACGTCGCGACCCGTGGACGCGCGTTCGATGCAGCACAACGTGCCGCGATATCGTCCATCTGGCGGCGCATCTGGGCAACGAGCGATGCGCCGGCTTCCGTCCGGTCGAGGGCGCTCGCCACGCGGCCGATGTCGGCCAGCACGTCGGCCAGCGTAGCGGGATTGAGGGCAAGGATCTGCGGCCGTGTGCCTGTCCAGGTCGCGAGTGCCGCTTCGACATCGGCCGGGCTCACGGCGCAGACCTCGCACAGCGTCTGCGTCACGACCAGATCGGGCCGGACCTCGCGCAGTGCTGCCGCATCGACCCGGTAGATCGAAAGGGCGGCTTCAAGGCAGGCGCGGACATCGGCTTCGATGGCGGCCGACGGCCGGGCCGGGTCGATGCGCGGGGCGGAGATCGCCGGGAGGTCGCGGACCGCGGCGGGGAAGTCGCATTCGTGGCTGCGCGCGACGAGTTCGCCGGCAGCACCCAGCGCAGAGACGATCTCGGTCGCCGACGGAAGCAGGGAAACCACGCGCCGCATGGCTTGCGCCGGCCTTGTCATCGTGCGATGTGCTCCCTTTGACAGCCGTGCGCTCTCCCGCTCATATACACCCACAAATCCCAAGGTGCCGCAAGGCACCGCCCAACCGTCTTCCACGAGGAACGCCGCCATGATCCGTCTCACGCGCCGCGCCGCCCTTGCCGGGGCCGCCGGCATCCTTGCCGCTCCCTCGCTCGCGCGCGCTCAGGCGCTCACCAAGACCTCCGTGGGCGTGCTGCGCCTCTCGTCGTCGGGTCCGGTCTTCATCGCCGCCGAGCGCGGCTACTGGCGCGAGGCGGGGCTCGATGTCGAGCTCAAGTACTTCACCGCCGCCCAGCAGGTCCCCGTCGCGGTCACGTCGGGCGACGCGGATTTCGGCGTGACGGGCCTGACGGCCGCCTTCTTCAACCTTGCGGGCAAGGGTGCCCTCAAGATCGTCGCGGCGCAGAGCCGCGAGGCGAAGGGCTTCCCGCTCGTCGCCTACATGGCGACCAACGCCGCGATCGAGAAGGGCTTCCGGTCGGTCAAGGATTTCGCCGGCAAGCGCGTCGGCATCACGACTGCGGGATCGACCTTCCATTATTCGCTCGGCCTGCTCGCGAAGAAATACGGCTTCGATCTTGCGAGCGTCACGCTCGTCCCGCTCCAGACGCTCCCCAACATGCAGGCCGCGTTCAAGGGTGGCCAGGTCGATGCGGTGCTCGCCCCGGTCACGCTGGCGCGCGCCCTAGAAGCCGACAAATCCGGCAAGATCCTCGCCTGGGTCGGCGACGAGACGCCCTGGCAGCTCGGCGCCCTGTTCACCAGCCCGCGCGCCATCGCCGAGCGGCGCGACGTGGTCGAGCGGTTCATCCGCGGCTACCTGCGCGGGGCGGACGACTTCAATGCCGCTTTCAACCAGCGCGATGCCGCCGGAAACGAAGTGCGGGGCACGCGTTTCGCCGAGACGATCGGCGTGGTCGCGCGTGCGGTCCAGCAGGCACCCGAACTCGTCTCGATCGGCTTGCCGTTCGTCGACGGACAGGGTCGCCTCGATGTCGGCGACATCTACAACCAGATCTCGTTCTGGCAGCAGGCGGGCCTTGTCGCGCGCGACGTCAACGGCAAGGACATCGTCGATCTTTCCTTCGTGCGCGGGCACATGAACGTCCCCCGGAGCTGACGTGGAGCTTGTCTGCGAGGGGATCGCGCATCGCTACGGCGCGCTGGAAGTCCTCGAAGGCATCGATCTGACCGTCCGGGCGGGCGAGTGCCTGGCGCTGCTCGGACCATCCGGCTGCGGCAAGTCCACGCTGCTCGGCATCATGGGCGGCATCCTGAAGCCCACGTCGGGCACCGTGTCGGTCGTCGGCGATCCGCCGGCCGGCTCGCTCAATCCCGTCACCTACATTTTCCAGGATTTCGCATTGCTGCCCTGGCGCACGGTCGAGGGCAACGTGGCGCTGGCGCTCGAACATCACGCGCTCGCACCTGCCGAGCTCGGTGCGCGCGTCGACGAAGCGCTGGCGCGCACGAACCTGGCCGAGTTCCGCACGGCCTTTCCAAGGCAGCTCTCCGGCGGCATGCGCCAGCGCGTGGGGATCGCGCGCGCCCTCGCGGTCGATCCGGCGATCCTGCTGATGGACGAGCCGCTGTCCGCCCTCGACGCGCAGACGCGCGACCTGCTGATGGAGGATTTCCTCAATCTGTGGCTCGCCACGCGCACGACGGCGGTCTACGTCACGCACAACCTGCACGAAGCGCTTCGCCTTGCCGACCGGGTCTGCGTGCTGTCGCGCCGCCCCGGCCGCATCAAGGAGATCGTCCCGGTCGACCTGCCGCAGGCCGAGCGCGCCAAACCGGCCGCCGCGCGCGCGATGGCCGAACTGGGCGAGCGCCTGTGGGCCGCGATCAAGACCGAAGCGCAGGTCGCCGAGCGGGAAATCGCCGATGGCTGAGCGTCGCCCGGTCGCGTTCCGCGGCGGCGGCTTCGCGCATGTGCCGGTCCGCGGTGCCGCGGCCGCCGCGTTCGTCGGGCTGCTGGCGCTGTGGGAGTTCTCGGTCGGGCGCGGCTACGTCTCGCCGATCTTCCTGCCTGCACCCAGTGCCGTCCTTGCAGCTCTGGCCGACCTCTGGGAGGCCGGCACGCTGTGGCGGCATGTCTCGGAAAGTCTCGTGCGGCTGGCGGGCGGCTGGACGGTCGGCACGCTGGCGGGGCTCGCCGCCGGGTTCGCGATCGGCGTGTGGTCGCTCGGCCGTTCGGTCGGCGTGCCGTTCGTCTCCGCCCTGTTCCCGATCCCGAAGATCTCGCTGCTGCCGCTGCTGATCCTGTGGCTCGGCATCGGCGAAGCCTCGAAGGTCGCCACCATCGCGCTGGGCGTGTTCTTCCCGACGGCGATCGCGACCTATGCGGCCATCGATGCCGTGCCGCGCAACCTGATCCGGATGGCCCAGAGCTTCGACCTGCCGGCCGGCGACGTGCTGCGCAAGATCGTGCTGCCGGGTGCCTTGCCCGGGATCCTGGCGGGCTTCCGCATCAGCACGTCGATCGCCCTGATCCTGCTCGTTTCCGCCGAGATGATCGGTGCCCAGTACGGGATCGGCGCCTTCATCCTGCAAGCCGGCAACCTGATGCTGACCGACCAGCTGCTGGCCGGGGTGCTGCTGATCTCGATTCTCGGACTCGTGGTCGGGACGGCCCTGACGCGGCTGGAAAAATGGCTGCTGCGCTGGCGCTGATCCGCCTTCATTCCGACGCCGTTTGAGAGTATCGAGGCGAAAGGTTCCCAGCGACTCGGGGGGAAGGGAACCGGAATCGAGACGTAACCCAGATGATCGAAGTGGGAATCGTCGGGGGTGGACCCGGCGGCCTGATGGCGGCAAGACACTTCAAGGCGAAGTGCTCCGACCGCGTCCGCGTGACCGTTTTCGAGGCGACGGACCGGCTCGGCGGCAAGCTCCTGACCCGGAAGTTTCCCGCAAGCGGCATCGCCTACGATGCCGGCGTGGCGGAGATCTACGACTATTCAGCACTCGGCGACGATCCGCTGGCGATGTTGGTCGGCGAACTGGGGTTGACCAGCCGGCCGATCGATTCGGCCACGTTCGTCGTCGGCGGCCGCATCCTCGCCGGCATGGAGGCCGTCGGCCGCGAACTCGGCGGCGAGACGCGCCGCCAGATCGAGGATTTCCGCCGCCTCTGCGCCGAGACGATCTCGCCTTCGGAATACTATGACGGCCGCGGCGACAGTGCCGCGGCAAGGGTGCTCGGCCGGACGAACGGCCAGGACCTGCTCCATCGGCACGTGCGCGACGATGCGGCCAGGCGGTTCCTGCGCGCGGCCGTCCATAGCGACGTCGCGGCGGATCTCCACCAGACCAATGCCCTCAACGCGATGCGCAACGTGCTGATGGATGTCCACGGCTATATCGAGCTGCGCAAGGTCCATGGCGGCGCGCAAGGCATCGCCGATGCGCTGGCGAAGGACCTGACCGACCGGAAGGCGGCGGAGTTCGAATTCGGCATGCGCATCGCCCGGATCGGCCGCACGCAAGGCGGGCGCTATCGCGTGACGGCCGATGGTGCAGGCGGGCCGACGACTCGCGAATTCGACGTGCTGGTCGTCGCGTTGCCGCTGAGCGCGCTTGCCCAGCTCGAATGGGAGGGCGACACGCTCGATGCGGCGATGGCCCGCCACATCCGCCGTTTCGACCGGCCCGGCCATTATCTGCGGGTCAGCATCCTGTTCGACAAGCCTTTCTGGCGCGAGCGCATCGCGGACGATTGGTGGATCAGCGACGCGTTCGGCGGCTGCTGCGTCTACGACGAAAGCGCACGCGGCGACTGCGGCGATGCCGGGGTGCTCGGCTGGTTGATCGCGGGCAATGCGGCCCTCGAGATGGCCAATCTCGACGATGCGACGATCGTCGCGCGGGTCCTCGACAGCCTGCCGGCGGATATGAAGCCCGGCGCACGCATGCGCGAAGCGGGCGTCCATCGCTGGCTTTCGTCGGTCAACGCCGTGCCGGGCGGGGAACCGGAGCGCGACATCTTCACCAACCACGTGCCGGAGCCTTCGGCTCATCCGGCGCTCTATCTTGTCGGCGACTACCTGTTCGATTCGACGATCAATGCCGTGATCGATTCGGCCGACGCGGCAAGCGATCTGGCACTCGACGCGGTGGTACGCCTGCAGCCGCGCAAGAAGCCGCCGGCCCGGCGCATCGGTCGGGCGCATTTCGCGAACTATCGCGGGCTCGGCGACTACCCGGCCGTCTGGAACAGATTTCTCGATGCGCGCACGATCCGGAATCTCGCGCAGGCGGTCTGGGGCGCCGGCGACGGGTTCTCGATCCTCGATGCGGGCTCGGCATGCGGGCTGCTCGTCGGCGGGCTGCGCGACGAAGGGCTCGATGCGCGGGGCATCGAGAACAACCGGGACATCCATGCCCGGACGCCGACGGAACTTGCCGGTTTCAATCTTCTCGGCGACGTGCGCGATCTGCCGTTCCCGGACGGACATTTTGACGTCGTCTACGAGACGTGTCTGGCACATGTTCCGGACAACTCGCTCGCCGACGCGATTGCCGAACTCCGGCGCGTGTCCCGGCACGGCGTGTTCTTCGGGTCGGTCACGGCCGAGCTCGCCCTCCATCATGCCGGCCGGTACGATCTGGTCGATGGCGTGCCGCGCCTGCGCGCGTGCTGGGAATGGTCCGACCATATGCGCGATGCGGGATTCATGCCTGCACTGGACGATCCGCAGCGGCTTGCCGCGGCGTGGCGGGATGTTCTGGCAGCCGGCTTCGGCCCCGACGCGTGGTTCGACGATGCCGACAGCCTGCGCCACTGCTTCTATTCGACGTCCGGCTAGCGGGGCGACATGGACAGGCAGCCGGAAGCGATCGACGACGAGGAAGACGACGACGAACCGGTCGAAGCCGAGCGCCGCCAGTTCACCTTTGCCGATGTCCGGGCCTCGCTTGGCGCGCTGTGGCGCTTCCTCGCC
The DNA here is from genome assembly GCA_965279525.1 of Tagaea sp. GTDB lineage: Bacteria > Pseudomonadota > Alphaproteobacteria > CACIAM-22H2 > CACIAM-22H2 > Tagaea. Next base: position 1,621,510 of record CBDIIB010000005.1, read on the forward strand.
CCCTACATCCTGCGCCGGCCGCGTGCGCTGTGGGCGCTGGCGGCGTGCATCGGCGTCGAGACCGCCTTCAATGTCGCGTTTCCGCTCTGTCTCAAATACCTGCTCGACTCGGTCCTCGACGAAGGTCGGTGGGACACGCTGGTCCTGCTCCTGTCGCTGCTGGCGGGGCTTGGTGCGGTCGCCGCCGTCGCGATGGTCGCGGGCGAGTGGCTGAATGCGCGCCTGGGTGCCGAGGCGATGTCCTCGATCCGCGTCGACCTGTTCGACCGCATCCAGCGCGTCACGCTCAGCTATATCGACCGCGCGCAATCGGGCCGGATCCTGTCGCGCCTGTCGAACGACGTCGGCACGCTCGACAGCATCGTCATGCACGGCGTCGATTGGGGGTTGCTGCCGCTGCTCGAGCTTGTCGGCGCCATCGCGCTGCTGTTCTGGCTTTCGCCGGAGATGGCGGTCGTGGCGATGGCCATCTTCCCGCTGACGCTTCTGGGGCCGCGCCTGTTCGCACCGCGCGCGGTCGAAGCGGGTTACCGCCTCAAGCGCCGGATGGCCGATGCGCTGTCGGCGACCGGCGAAAGCCTGGGCGCGCAGAAGCTGGTCCGCGCCTATGCGCTCCAGCGCCGCCTGGCGACGCGATACCGCGCGCGCAACGCGAACGTCCGCCGCGGCGCGTTCCGCGTGCGGTTCTTCGAAGCGCTGATCGAGCGCTCGGCGGCCATCTCCGTCCTCGTCCTGCACCTCGCCGTCTTCGGCATCGGTGCGGTACTGACGTTCGAGGAAGTCATCACGGTGGGCACGTTCATCGCGTTCGAATCGGTGTTCTGGGAGCTCAGCTACAACATCGTGCATCTCACCCAGTTCATACCCGACGTGGTCGGCGGTGCGGCGGCACTGCGCCATATCGACGAGTTCCGCGAGGCACCCGCCGCTCCCGCGGATCTGCCGAATGCGCCCGAAGCGGCACAGTTCCGGCACGAGATCCGGTTCGAGAATGTCGGGTTCGCCTATGACGACGCGCAGCCGTGCCTTGCCGACGTGTCGTTCGCCATCCCGTCGGGCAGCAGGGTCGCGATCGTCGGCGAGAGCGGATCGGGAAAGAGCACGCTGCTGGCTCTGCTGCTGCGCCTGCATCTGCCGCAGACGGGGCGCATCCTGATGGACGGCGTCGACATGGCGAACTTGTCGGGCGACAGCCTGCGCGCCCAGATGGCCATCGTGTTCCAGGACAACGTGCTGTTCGGCACGACGATCCGCGAGAACATCCGGCTCGGCAGCCGTGCTGCACAGGATGCCGACATCGCGGCCGCCGCCAGGCAGGCGGGGATCCACCGCTTCATCATGTCGCTGCCGGACGGCTACGACACGCTCCTGGGCGAGCGCGGCGATACGCTTTCGCAAGGCCAGCGCCAGCGCATCGGCATCGCGCGCGCGATGGTACGCAATCCGGCGATCCTGCTGCTCGACGAGGCGACCTCGGCGCTCGATTCCACGACCCGCGGCGAGATCCTCGCCACGCTGGCGAAAGTCGGCAAGGACCGCACGCTCGTGACGGTCACGCACGACCTGGCGGCGGTCGTCGCGTACGACCGGATCTTCGTGCTGGCCGAAGGCCGGATCGTCCAGCAGGGTCGCCACGACGAGCTTGTCGCCGCCGACGGTCCCTATCGCCGCCTGTGGCGCCAGACGCCTTCGGGTGCTGACGACTGAGCGGACGCGACACCGGCCGGATGTCGTGTATAGAGTCTACCCACCGGATCGGGCGGCATCCCGGCCACCAATGAAGGAGTCGGCCATGAAATCGCGAGCAATACTCCAGGGATTGGCGCTCGTCGTCGCGATCCTCGCAGCCCCGTTCGCGTATGCGGGCGAGAATGTCCGCGCGGACAACCGGCTGTCGATCTGGACACCGGACCAGTGGGTCGTCGTGCCGGGCGGAAAGCGCTTCGAGGCGCACAATCCGCCCACGACCGTCTACGTCGTCGCGGCGCGTCTTCCGGGCGCCGCCGCGAATGCGACGGCACTTGTGCGCGCGTATATCGAAGAAGAGCTCGACGAGGTCGAGTACAAGGGCGGTGAGTTCTCCGGAACGGCGGAGGACGAAGGCGAGGATGTCGAGTTCGTGGCGCGCTCGATCGTCGACGGCGCGGACCTGATCGTCGTGCTGACCTACGGCGAGACCGCAGTGGTCGCCCAGGCCGGTCCGCGGCAGGCGCTCGAGCGCATCCGTGCCAGCCTGAAGGCGCAATAAGACCACCCGCGCGATGACAGATCCGTCTGCCACCCGCCTCGTCCGCCGCGAACCGGAGCCGCAGGTGCGGGTCGTCGAGGCCGATCTCTGCGTGGTCGGTGCGGGCGCCGCAGGCATGTCCGCCGCACTCGAAGCCGCGGCTCTGGGTGCGCGCGTTGTACTCGTCGATGGGGCAGCCCAGCTCGGCGGACAGTCGGTCGGCTCGGTCATCGGGACCTTCTGCGGGCTCTACTCGAACGGACCTGCGCCGGTCCAGGTCACGCACGGCATCGCCGACGGGATCATCGCCGACCTTTCGGAGTCGGGCGATCTCGAAAGCCTGCCCAGCCGCCGCAACACGCGCATCCTGCGCTATCGGGCGAACGGACTCGTGCGCTGGTACGAGCGGCGCGCGGCGACGGCCGGGTTGAAGCTTCTTCTGGGTGCCAACATCGTGCGGGTCGCCCGTTCGGGCCGGCGGATCTCGCATGTCGATCTCGCCACGCGCTATGGCGCGTATCGGGTCGTGGCCTCGGGATTCGTCGATGCGTCGGGAGATGCGGCATTGGCCTTCGAGGCCGGCGCTGAATGCCGCATGCCCGAACGGCCGGTCTTCGGGACGAGCATGTTCACGCTCGTTGGCGTCGATCCGGCGTTCGTCGAACGTGCGTCGATCGAGGCGGCCCTTGCCGCGCGCGGCGCCGATTGGGGCTTGCGCCGGCGCGACGGGTTCGTCTTCGCGTCCGTGACAGGCGGCGAGGCGCTCGTCAACATGACGCATATCGACACGCCGCTCGAAGCGCTTGCCGCGGCCGATGCGATGCTCGACGGGCGTGATCAGGTCGACCGGCTCGTCGGCTTCCTGAAGGTAGAGTTCCCGCAAGCCTTCGCGAACGCCCGGGTCGACGTTTACGGCCTGCCCGGCATCCGGCAGACGCGCTGGATCGCCGGTGCCCGCCAGCTTGGCGTCGAGGACGTGCGTGCGGGGACGCGTTTTGACGATGCGGTGGCGCGCTGTTCGTGGCCCATCGAGCTGCACGACCGCTCCGATCTGGTAACCTGGGAGCAATTCGGCGACGACCACATGCACTACGTGCCGTTCGGCGCGCAGGTATCGCCGGCACTCGACAATCTGGTCGCGGCGGGGCGCTGCGTGGATGGCGACGTGGCTGCCTTGTCGTCGATCCGCGTCATGGGGCCGTGCATCGCGATGGGGGCGGCGGCGGCCCACGCCCTCGATCTTGCCGGGGCAGGATCGGTCCATCAGATCGACATCGCCGCCCTGCAGGCGCGGCTGGCTGCCAATCTGGGCTGATCCGGCCTATAGTTCCCGGCGTAGACAGGCCGACGGGGCACGCGATGACGGACGACGGCATTTTCGGCCAGATCAAGCGCAAGCTGGTCGATACCAAGCGCAAATGGGCGGACGAGGGCCGGCTCCTGACGGGCGTGGCAGCCGATCCGGCGACGCGCCTGCCGCCCGGCCAGCGCGAGGTCACGACCTGGCCGGTGCTCGACATCGGCATCCAGCCGCCGGTCACGGCGAAGGACTGGCGCCTGACCGTGGACGGTCTGGTCGACAATCCGGTCGCGTGGGACTGGGCCGCGTTCCACGCCGAGAAGCAGGAAGACTTCGTCAGCGACATCCATTGCGTGACCGCGTGGTCGCGCTTCGACAATCGCTGGCGCGGCCTGTCGACCCGCCGCCTGCTGGAGATCGTGCGCCCTCAGGCGGCCGCGAAGTTCGTCATCCAGCATTCCTATGACGGCTATACGACGAACGTGCCGCTCGAATATTTTGCGGCCGACGACGTGCTGCTGGCGCACAGCTGGGAAGGCAGGCCGATCAGCCGCGAGCATGGCGGGCCGGTGCGTCTCATCCTGCCCAAGCTCTATCTGTGGAAGAGCGCCAAGTGGCTCAACCGGATCGAGTTCGTCGCCGAGGACAAGGCCGGCTTCTGGGAAGTGCGCGGCTATCACATGCGCGGCGATCCGTGGACGGAGGAACGATATGGCTAAGGAAAATACCGGACCGATGGCGCGGATCTCGCGCCGGGTCTTTTCGGTCGCCGCTTTCGCCGTGGCGATGGGCGGCTATTATGGCGACAGGCTGGCAGGTGCCGCGCATGCCGGGCCGATCGCTGCGGGCAAGGGAAAGACGGGAATGACCGCTTTCGATTTCGAGTTCGTGGGTATTGACGGCGCGCCGCTCAAGCTGCGCGACTTCGCCGGCAAGCCGTTGCTTGTCGTCAACACCGCCTCGATGTGTGGCTACACGCCGCAATACACCGAACTCGAGGCGCTGTGGCGCGCCTACAAGGACAAGGGCCTCGTGCTGGTCGGCGTGCCGTCCGACGATTTCGGCCGGCAGGAACCCGGCACCAACGCCGAGATCAAGGCCTTCTGCGAGGGCTTCGACGTGTCGTTCCCGCTCGCCGAGAAGAACGTCGTGTCGGGTGCCGCGGCGCATCCGTTCTACCGCTGGCTTGCGGCCGAGCTGGGCGAGGGTGCACTGCCGCGCTGGAACTTCTTCAAATACCTGATCGGGCGCGACGGCATGCCGCGCGGGACCTGGCCCTCGCGCGTGACGCCGATGTCGGCCGAGATGCGCAAAGCGATCGACGAGGCGCTCGCGGCGCGCCCGCATGTCTGAGTTCGGTGCTGTCTGCCGCGACGAGTTCCTTCTCGATCCGGCCGTCACGATCCTGAATCACGGCTCGTTCGGCGCCACGCCGCGTGTGGTGATGGACGCCGCCGAAGGCTGGCGCCGGCGCATGGAAGCCGATACGACGGGCTTCATCCGCCGCATCTGGCCGTCGGCCGTCGCCGCCGCGCGCAATGCCGCCGCATCGTTCCTGAAGGCCGATCCCGAGGGGCTGGTGCTGGTCGACAACGCCACGCAAGGGGCGAACGCGGTGCTGCAGTCGCTCTGCTTTTCACCCGGCGACGAGATCGCTATCACCACGCACGGCTATCGGGCGGTCGCGAAGACGGTCGAGCTTGCCTGCCGGCGCACCGGTGCCGTCCCGCGCATCGTGGCGCTGCCGTTCGACGGGATTTCCGACGACGCGGTGGTCGCGGCCGTCGGAGCCGCGATCAGGCCACGCACGAAGCTCGTCATCGTCGACCACATCACCTCGCCGACCGCACTGGTGCTGCCGGTCGCGCGTCTGGTCGCGGAAGCTCGAAAGCATGGCGTGCCGATCCTGGTCGACGGGGCGCACGCACCGGGCCAGATCGATCTCGATCTTGGCGCGCTCGATGCGGACTTCTATGTCGGTAACGCGCACAAATGGATGTTCGCGGGCAAGGGTGCGGCGATCCTTTCGGTCGCGGCGCGCTGGCGCGGGCGGATCCACCCGACATCGATCTCGCACGGGCTGGACAAGGGTCTGCACGCCGAGTTCGACTGGACGGGCACGCGCGACGTGGGCAGCTGGCTGTCGGTGCCCGACGGGATCGCGTTCGGCAACCGGTATGGCTGGGCGCGCATCCGTGCCCACAACGACGACCTGTGTGCGCGGGCGGCCGCGCGCATCGCGGCTGCCTACGGCACCGATATCTGCGGGCCTGCCTCCATGCGTGCCCATCTCGCGGCGATCCGGCTGCCGCTCGACGGTCCGGCGGACGAGGTACACGCACTGGCGCTCTATTCGGCCCTCTACGACCGCCACCGGATCCAGGCGCCGGTCATGGCGTTCGGCGACCGGCTGTGGGTGCGCGTCGCGGCGCAGATCTACAACGACATGGCGCAGTACGAGCGGCTCGCCGCCGTCGACTGGAAGGCGCTCTAGGCGCGTTTGAGCGAGGCGGTCAGCAGGCCCGCGCCGACCAGCATGGCGCCCCCGGCGCGGTTGAGCGTGCGCATCGTGGCCGGCTTGACGACCTTCCGGCGCGCGGTGCCGAGCGCCAGCACATAGCCGCCCTGGATCGCGACTGCGAGCGCCACGAAGGTCAGCATCAGCGCCATGACCTGGGGCAGCAGCGGGTGCACCGGATCGAGGAACTGCGGCAGGAACGCCGCGAAGAACAGGATGCCCTTGGGGTTGAGCAGCGTGACCGTGAAGCTGCGCAGGATCGCCGCGCGCACGCCGACGCGCTCGGCCGGGGCGGCGTCGAGTCCGGCGGGCGGTGCGCGCCACAGGCCGATGCCGAGCCACACGAGATAGACGGCACCGATCCATTTGAGGATCTCGAAGGCGAGGGCGGAGGCCGACAGGATCGCGCTGAAGCCGAGGACCGACAGGCTGATCGCGCACACGTCGCCGACGGCGACGCCGATCAGGCTGAGGAGGCCCATCGACCGCCCACCGGAGAGCGTATGGCCGAGCACCACGAGCGTGGTCGGTCCGGGGATCGCGATCAGGATGGCGGCGGCGGCCGCGAAGGCGAGCCAGAGGTCGGGGCTGACGGGCATCATCGCGACAGCCAGCCACGCTTCGGTCCGGTCTGGCAAGTCCCGCTTGCCGAGCCCCTGCGTCCTGGGCGATTGTCGCGCCAACGAAGAATCAGGGGAGCGACGTCCGTATGCCCGGCCCGTATCTGCTTGCCATCGATCAGGGAACCACCTCGACGCGCGCCATCGTGTTCGGCTCCGACGGCGCCCCCGTCGCGTCGGCGCAGGTCGAACTCAAGCAGCATTATCCGCAGCCCGGCTGGGTCGAGCATGATGCCGAGGATATCTGGACCGCGACAGTCTCGGTCGTTCGCCGCGCCCTTGCCAACGCGCGCCTGACGGCGGCGGACGTGGCGGCCCTCGGGATCACCAACCAGCGCGAGACGACCGTGCTGTGGGACCGCGCGACCGGCAAGCCGATCCACAAGGCGCTTGTCTGGCAGGACCGGCGCACGGCCGACTGGTGCCGCAGGATGCGCAAGGAAGTTGGCGACGGCGAACTGGGCAAGCGCACGGGCCTGCTTTTCGACGCCTATTTCTCGGGTTCGAAGATCGCATGGCTGCTCGACAACGTGGCCGGTGCGCGCGCTGCGGCCAAGGCCGGCAAGCTCGCCTTCGGCACGATCGACACGTTCCTGCTTTGGCGCCTGACGGGTGGAAAAGTTCACGCGACGGACGCAACCAACGCCGCGCGCACGATGATCTTCGATATCGGCAAGCAGAAATGGGATGCGGAGCTTCTCAAGACGTTCGACATCCCGGCCTCGCTGCTGCCCGACGTGCGCGACAGCGCCGCCGATTTTGGTGCCACCGACGCGAAGCTCTTCGGCGGCGCCATCGCCATCCGCGGCATCGCCGGCGACCAGCAGGCCGCGACGGTCGGCCAGGCTTGTTTCCAGCCGGGCATGGTCAAGAGCACCTACGGTACCGGCTGTTTCATGCTGCTCAACACCGGCACGAAGTTCGTGCGCTCGAAGAACCGGCTCCTTTCCACGGTCGCCTACCGGCTCAAGGGCAAGGTCGCCTACGCGCTCGAAGGATCGATCTTCATCTCCGGCGCCGTCGTGCAGTGGGTGCGCGACGGGCTCAAAGCCGTGACCAAAGCCTCCGAAAGCGAGGCGCTCGCCATGTCGGTACCGGACAATGGCGGCGTCTATCTGGTCCCGGCCTTCACCGGGCTGGGGGCGCCCTGGTGGGATCCCGACGCGCGCGGCGCCATCTTCGGCCTGACGCGGGATTCAGGCCTGCCGCACATCGTGCGCGCGGCCCTCGAATCGACCGCCTACCAGACGCGCGACCTGATGGGCGCCATGCGGGCCGACATGGGGCCGAAAGCGGCGCTGAGGACGATCCGGGTCGATGGCGGCATGGTCGCCAACAACTGGGTCATGCAGTTCCTCGCCGACCAGCTTGACCTCGAGGTCGACCGGCCCTTGGTCACCGAGACGACGGCCTGGGGAGCGGCGGCACTCGCTGGCCTGGGTGCAGGTGTATATGCGTCGATCGACGACATCGCGAAGGCAAGGCAGGTGGAGCGCTGCTTCCGGCCCCGGGACGCACGCACCGTAAACGATAAATTGTATGCAGGATGGCAGGACGCGGTCGCGCGCGTGCGTTCCGATTTCGGCGGAAAACCCGCGCAGAGGGGCTTGGGGACCAAGCGGCCCCGTGCTAAAGCTACGTCATAAAAGCTTCACGGTTCCGTCCCGCAGGGGACACGCCTGAAGCCTAAACGACGCGACATCGGTTCGAAGATCGATCCGTCGCGCGCAATAGAGGAGAGGAAGAAACCCATGTATCTCGGTCGTACGCTTTCGAGGACATTCCAGGCTGCGCTGCTGGCCGCCACGGCACTGACCGTCGCGACCCCGGCGTCCGCCCAGGTCGAAATCCAGTGGTGGCATGCCCTGACGGGCGCCAACAACGACGTGGTCAACCGGCTTGCCGCCGAGTTCAACGCCTCGCAGAACGAGTACAAAGTCGTCGCGGCCTACAAGGGCTCCTATGCGGACACGATGAACGCCGGCATCGCGGCCTTCCGCGCCGGCAACGCGCCGCATATCCTTCAGGTATTCGAGGTCGGCACGGCCACGATGATGGCCGCCAAGGGCGCCATCAAGCCGGTCGCCGACCTGATGAAGGACGCCAACGAGCGGTTCGATCCCTCGTCGTACCTGCCGGCCGTCGCCGGCTACTACTCGACGGCGAAGGGCGAGATGCTGTCCTTCCCGTTCAACTCGTCCTCGACGGTGATGTGGTACAACAAGGACGCCTTCAAGAAGGCTGGCCTCAATCCCGACGCACCGCCGAAGACCTGGCCCGAAGTGTTTGATGCCGCCAAGAAGCTGAAGGCGGCGGCGACGCCGAACTGCGGTTTCTCGACCGCGTGGGTCACCTGGGTCAACATCGAGCAGTTTTCGGTGTGGCACAACATCCCGATCGGGACGAAGTCGAACGGCATCGACGGGTTCGACACCGTTCTCCAGATCAACTCGCCGCTGCACGTCAAGCACATCGCCAACCTCGCCGAGCTGGTGAAGGACAAGACCTACGTCTATGGCGGCCGGACGAACACCGGCGAAGGCGCGTTCACGTCGGGCGAGTGCGGGATCCTGCTCACGTCGTCGGGCTTCTACGGCAACGTTAAGGCGAACGCCAAGTTCGACTGGGCGAATGCCGCGATGCCGTACTATCCGGACGCCGCTGGCGCCCCGCAGAACTCCACGCTGGGCGGTGCCTCGCTGTGGGTGATGGGTGGCAAGCCGAACAATGACTACCGCGGTGTGGCGAAGTTCTTCACCTTCCTGTCCGACACCGACCGTCAGGCGAAGCTGCACACCGAATCCGGCTATCTGCCGATCACCAAGGCGGCCTACGAAAAGGTCAAGGCGTCGGGGTTCTACAAGGAGAATCCCTACCTCGAGACGCCGCTGAAGGAGCTGACCAACAAGCCGCCGACGGAGCACTCGAAGGGGCTGCGCTTCGGCAACCTCGTCCAGATCCGCGACGTGTGGTCGGAGGAGATCGAGGAAGCCCTCGCCGGCAAGAAGACGGCACAGCAGGCGATGGACGCGGCCGTAAGCCGCGGCAACACGATGCTGCGCCAGTTCGAGCGTACCGTCACACGCTGAACTTGGGTTGACGGGCGGGCCGGATCCTTTGCGATCCGGCCCGCTTCGTCGTTTCGCCACGCAATCGGGAATCGCACGACATGGAAAGACGCGCGCTGTTCGGCGGCAAGGCCTTGCCCTACGCACTGCTGCTGCCGCAGTTCGCGATCGTCGTCGTGTTCTTCTATCTGCCGGCCTTCCAGGCGGTCTGGCAGTCGCTGCTGATGCAGGACGCATTCGGAATCTCGACCGAGTTCGTCTGGTTCGAGAACTACACGATCCTCGCCGCCAATCCCGAATACTACAAGACGATGGGGACGACGGCGGTTTTCTCGGCGCTCGTCGCCTTCCTGTCGCTGTCGTGCGGCCTGCTGCTCGCGGTCATGGCCGACAAGCAGATCAAGGGTGCCACGATCTACAAGACGATGCTGATCTGGCCCTATGCGGTGGCGCCGGCCGTTGCCGGTGTCCTCTGGCTTTTCATGTTCCAGCCGTCGCTCGGGATGCTGGCGCTGGTCCTGCGCAGCTGGGGCATCGACTGGAATCCGCTTCTCAACGGCAACCACGCGATGACGCTGGTCGTCCTGGCGGCCACCTGGAAGCAGATTTCGTATAACTTCCTGTTCTTCCTCGCCGGCCTTGCCGCGATCCCCAAGAGCGTGATCGAGGCGGCCGCCATCGACGGCGCCAGGCCCATGCGCCGCTTCTGGACGATCATCTTCCCGCTGCTGTCGCCGACGGCCTTCTTCCTGCTCGTCGTCAACATCGTCTATGTGTTCTTCGACACGTTCGGCATCATCGACTCCGTCACCGGTGGTGGCCCCGCCGGCAGCACCATGACGATGGTCTTCAAGGTCTATGCCGACGGCAAGCTCGGCAGCGATCTCGGCGGATCGGCCGCCCAGTCGGTCGTGCTGATGGTGATCGTGATCGCCCTCACGGCGATCCAGTTCAAATTCGTCGAACGCAAGGTCCAGTACTGATGGTCGAACGCCAGACCTTCGTCAGCCGTTACCTGCCGCACGTCGTGCTGATCATCGGCGTATGCATCGTGGCCTTCCCTGTCTATCTGGCGCTGCTCGCCTCGACCTACGACGCGGCGTCCGTGCAGAACGGAAAGATGACGCTGCTGCCGGGCGGGCAGATGTTGGAGAACTTCAACCGGGTCATTTTCACCGGCACGTCGTCCTCGACGCGAGAGCCGGTCGGCACGATGCTGCTGAACAGCTTCATCATGGCGATGGTGATCTCGCTCGGAAAGATCACGATCTCTCTCATCTCGGCCTATGCGATCGTGTTTTTCCGATTTCCGTTCCGCATGGCGGCGTTCTGGCTGATCTTCATCACGCTGATGCTCCCCGTCGAAGTGCGCATCTACCCGACCTACAAGATCGTCGCCGACCTGCAGCTTCTCGATACCTATACGGGCCTCACGCTGCCGCTGATCGCATCCGCCACAGCCACGCTGCTGTTCCGCCAGTTCTTCATGACCGTGCCCGAGGAGCTTGTCGAGGCGTCGAAGATCGACGGTGCGGGGCCGTTCCGCTTCTTCAAGGACACGCTGCTGCCGCTGTCGGTCACCACGATCGCGGCACTGTTCGTGATCCAGTTCATCTATGGCTGGAACCAGTATCTCTGGCCGCTGCTGATCACGACGCGCGACAACATGCAGACCATCGTCATCGGCATCAAGAAGATGATCGTCACCCAGGACGCGCTGACCGAATGGCAGCTCGCGATGGCGACGGCCGTGCTGGCGCTTCTGCCGCCGGTCTTCGTCGTGGTGGTCATGCAGAAGCTGTTCGTGAAGGGTCTCGTCGAGACCGAGAAGTGAGTCCGGTACGCAAGGGGAATAGGGTATGGCGAGCGTAATCCTCGACAAGGTCAAGAAGGTCTATGCCGGCGGCGTCGAGGCCGTCAAAGGCATCTCGCTGACGATCCCTGACGGGAACTTCACCGTCCTGCTCGGGCCGTCGGGCTGCGGAAAATCGACCCTGCTGCGCATGATCGCCGGCCTCGAGCACATCAGCTCGGGCACGATCGCCATCGGCGAGCGGGTCGTCAACGAGGTCGAGCCGGCCGAGCGCGATATCGCCATGGTATTCCAGAACTACGCGCTCTATCCGCACATGAGCGTGTACGACAACATGGCCTACGGATTGCGCAACCGGAAGACGCCCAAGGCCGAGATCGAGCGGCGCGTCGCCGAGGCCGCGCGCATGCTGGCGATCGAGCCGTTCCTGCAGCGCAAGCCGCGCGCCCTTTCCGGCGGCCAGCGCCAGCGCGTGGCGATGGGCCGCGCCATCGTGCGCGAGCCGGCCGCCTTCCTGTTCGACGAGCCGCTTTCCAACCTCGACGCCAAGCTGCGCGTCCAGATGCGTCTCGAGATCCGCAAGCTCCACAACCGTCTCAAGGCGACGTCGATCTTCGTCACCCACGACCAGGTCGAGGCGATGACGCTCGCCGACCAGGTCGTCGTCATGAACGGCGGCCGGATCGAGCAGACCGGCACGCCGCTCGAGATCTACCGCCGTCCGGCCAGCAAGTTCGTCGCGACCTTCATCGGTTCGCCGGCGATGAACCTGTTCACAGGCACGGTCTCGGCACCGGGCCAGGTGGCGCTGGCCGACGGCACGAAACTCGCCTTCGATGCCGCGTCGATCGACGCTCAGGCGGGCGCGAAGGTCGATGTCGGCCTTCGTCCGGAAGATGCCAAGGCCGAGCCGCGCGCCTCGCGCGAGACGCCCGTCCTCAAGTGGGACGTGACGGAAGAGCTTGGCGCCACGCGGCTCCTGCACGGAACGATCGCCGGCGAGCCGTTCGTGCTGGCCATGCCGGCCGACGTCACGAGCCCGGCCAAGGAGATCGCCATCGGCGCCGATGCGGGTGCGGTGCATCTCTTCGATCCGCAGACCGGCACGAGCCTGCGCCGGGCCTGAGGATGGCCACCGCGCGCTTCGGCCTCGAAACGCGCATCCCGCCTTTGGTCGTCCTGGCGCTTTGTGCGGCGTTGATCTGGTTCGGCCCGGTGATTTCCGGTTCGGTTCCGCTCGTCATTCCGTTCGCCGGTCCGGCTGCCGCAGCGCTTGGCATTGCCGGCGCCGCCATCGCGATCGATGCCGTGGTCCGCTTCGTCGGCGCGCGAACGACCGTCGATCCGCGCGATCCGGACAAAGCCGCGCGGCTGGTGACGGACGGCGCCTACCACTTTACCCGCAATCCGATGTATCTGGGCAAGGCGATGCTTCTGGCGGCGTTCTCGATCTGGCAGGCGGACCCTCTTGGCCTTCTCGCGGGCCCGGTCTATGTCGCCTATATCGACCGTTTCCAGATCGTGCCCGAAGAGCGCGCTCTCGGCAGTCTCTTCGGGGCTGCCTATGCCGACTGGTGTCGGCGCGTACGCCGCTGGATCTAGAGATCGATCTCCGTCCAGATCGGCTGGTGGTCGGAGCCGACTGCCTCGTTGTCGACCCAGGCACGCTTGATCTTCGGGGCGATCGACGCGCTCGCGAAGCAATAGTCGATGCGCTGGAGCGGCTGCTTTTCCTGGCCGTCGCATGTGACGCCGCTTTCCTCCGCATTGCCGGCCGCCACATAGGCATCGACGAGTCCGCTCCTCGCGGTCATTCGGCCGTATTCGGCCGACATCGGGCCGGCCAGCTTCGCATAGAGCGGGGAATCGGCCTTCAGATTGAAGTCGCCCATGAAAATCGCGGGCTGCGGCATGGGCGGCGGCGGCAGGCCTTGCGTCCAGTCCGCACCCTCGCGCGCCCCGCACCAGGCGCCGCCTTCGGCCGGCGCATCGCGGTGGATCGCCAGCAGGCGGTCGACCTGCGCTTCGCGGTCGCCGTCGCCAAGATGCGACAGATGCAGCGAGTAGACCCGGATCGGGCCGGATCGCGGCGTGTCGATCACGCCTTCGATCGTCGAGCGCTGCAGGCAATAGAGGTTCGTCGCGCCGAATTTCGGCAGCAGATGGTGGCGCGAGCTGATGATCGGCGTCTTGCAAAGCAGCATGTTGCCGAACTGGCGGCGCCGGTTGCCCGGCGATCCGTTGGTGGCGTCCATGTCGTAGCCCGCCCCATAGACCCAATGGTACCCGGGCAGGGCCTGGGCGAGGACCGCGACCTGGTCGACGTCGTTCGAACGCGGCCAGTGGCGCTCGACCTCCTGAAGTGCGATGACATCGGCTCCCTTGACCGCGGCGGCGACGCGCCACAGGTCGATCTTTCCGTCCTTGCCCGTCCCGTACTGGATATTGTAGCTGGCGAACAACATGGCCGAATCCTCTCCCCCGCTTCACGGTTCCAGACTCTATCTCGCCCTTTTCTACATGCTGTGCATGGGGCTGGTCTGGGGGCTGCAGTTTTCGATGGCCAAGATCGCCATGCAAGGGGGAATTCACCCTCTCGGCTTCACGCTGGCGACGTCGATATCTGGTGCGGCCATCCTGCTGACGGTCGCAAGGCTGCGCGGTGCGGCGATCCCGCTGCGGCGCGACTATCTCGTCTATGCGCTGGTCGCGGGTGCGACCGCCATTTCGATCCCGAACTCGATCGCGGCCCTCGTCGTCAGCCACGTGCCGGCGGGCCTTGCCGCGGTGCTCAACACGCTTTCGCCGGTGATCACCTATGCGATGGCATGGGCGATCGGCATGGAGAAGCGCCACAACCTGCGGCTCCTCGGGATCGGCTTCGGCTTCGCCGGCGCCCTGCTGGTCATCGGTCCGCGCGCCAGCCTGCCCGACCCGTCGATGGCGCCGTGGGTGGTGCTGTGCCTGCTGGTTCCGTTCTTCTATGCGCTGTCGAACGTCTATATCGCGCGCGCCCGCCCGAAGGACGTGGACTCGGTGGCGCTTGCCGCCAGCATGCAGCTCGGCTCGGCCGTCTGCATCCTGCCGGTGGCTTTGGCACTGGGTGCGCCGCACATGCCGGTACCGCCGCAGGGGTCGGCCGACTGGGCGCTGCTCGTCCAGTGCGTGCTGTCCGGATTCGGCTCGCTGCTGTTCTTCGAGGCGATGCGCATCGCCGGCCCCGTCTTCTTCAGCCAGACGGGCTTCATCGTGACGCTTGCCGGCGTGTTCTGGGGCTGGCTGCTGTTCGGCGAGACGCACAGCGCGTGGATCTGGGCGGCGATGGCGTCGATCTTCGTGGGCCTGGCGCTTGTGACGCGCGCGGGCCGGCGCTGACGCTCAGCGGTTCTCGCGGATGAAGCCGCGCACCTGCGGCAGGATTTCGGTGCGCCAGCGCCTGCCGTTGAAGATGCCGTAGTGGCCGACATCCTTCTGCAGCCAGTGGCGGTGCTTGTCCGCCGGAAGGTTGGCGCATAGCGCATGCGCCGCGAAGGTCTGGCCCACGCCGGATATGTCGTCGAGCTCGCCTTCGACCGTCATCAGCGCCGTATTGCGGATCGCCCCCGGATCGACCTTGCGGCCGCGCGACACCCACGTGCCGTTGGGCAGGTCGTGATCCTGGAAGGCGACCTTGATCGTCTGCAGATAGAAGGCCGCGTCGAGATCCATGACGGAAAGATACTCGTCGTAGAATTCGCGGTGCCCCTGCGCGCCCAGTCCGTCGCCGCGCACGAGGTGCTGGAACTGCTTCATCGCCGAACCGACATGCCTGTCGAGATTCATGCTCATGAATCCGGAGAGCTGGATGAAGCCCGGATAGACGCGCCGCAGGAAGCCCGGATAGGCCGGCGGCACGGTCGAGATGACCGAGCGCTCGAACCATTCGATCGAGCGCTCCTCGGCAAGCTTGTTGACCTTGGTCGGGTTTACGCGCGTGTCGACGGGGCCGCCCATCAGCGTCATCGAGCGCGGGGCCGCGGCCGGATCGAGGACCGAAATCAGGGAAACCGCCGCCATCACCGGAACCGACGGCTGGCACACAGCGATCAGGTGCGTCTCCGGCCCGAGGAACTCCATGAACTCGATCAGGTAGTCGACATAGTCGTCGAGGTCGAACTCCTTGCCTTCGATCATCGGCACGAGTGCCGCGTTGACCCAGTCGGTGACGTAGACGTCGTGGTCGGGCAGCAGCGCTTCGACGGTTCCGCGCAGCAGCGTGGCGTAGTGGCCCGACATCGGGGCGACGACCAGCACGCGCGGATCGGCGCGGTCGGTTCCGGTGTCGCGCCGGAAATGCAGCAGGTCGCAGAAAGGCTTGGAGTGGACGACTTCTTCGAACACGGGCGCTTCCACGCCGTCAACGACAACGGTGTCGAGACGGAAGGCAGGCTTGCCGTAGCGACGTGTCGCGCGCTCGACCATTTCCGCGCCCGCCGCCATCGCGCGGCCGAAGCGCGTATACGACATCGGCATCAAGGGGTGGCTGAAGACGTTCTGCACGGCTTCCGCGGTCAGCCGCACGGGCGTGAGGAGCGTCTGCTGCATGTCATAGAGTTGGTAGAGCATTGGTCCCCCAGACCGGGGCGGAAAGCCGGGGGGCTCCCTCGCGGACGGTCAACTTAGTCGCCTGTCGTCGAATGTCCAGCACGGTCGATCAGGTGCACGAACGATCCCGCGACGCTTCCGACTCGGCAGCCTGCCGATCCTAGCGGATTGTCGCGCGCGTCGCGCAGTCCGAACAGTGGCTCCGCACCTTCGGAAACTACGCTCGCATAGTGGAATTCGTGCCCGCGGAAACCGGCGCCCTTCCGGCCCAATATGCCGTCGGCGTCGAGGATCGCGGCTCGGTAGCCAAGATGCAGCCGGCGCGCGGCGAACGAAGTCTCGAGCGGTAGCAGGCCGGCCATTTCATGGCGCGTGCCGTCGGCATCGACGAGCCCCTTGCCCAGCGCCATGTAGCCGCCGCATTCGCCATAGATCGCTCCGCGATGGACGGCGAGGGCAGTCTTGAACCGGCCCGCGGCCGCGAGCCGGCCGGCGTGCAGCTCGGGGTAGCCGCCGGGCAGATAGACCGAATCGCTTGAGGGGTCCGGCGCTTCGTCGGCGAGCGGCGAGAAGAACGAGATTTCGGCGCCGGCCGCGCGCCAGCCTGCAAGCGTGGCCGGATAGGCGAAGGCGAACGCGATGTCGCGTGCGACGGCGATGCGCTGGCCGAGCGGGGCGAGCGGGCGCGCGTCGTCTGTCGTCGGGGCGCACGCGGGTCGTGCGGCGGCAACCAGTGCTTCGAGATCGATGCCGGATGCGCACGCGTCGGCCGCATGGTCGAGGAATCCGTCGAGCTCGGGCGTCTCCCCGGCGGGGACGAGACCAAGATGGCGTTCGGGCAGTTGCAGGGCGGCCGCGCGTCCGACAGCGCCAAGGTACCGGATTTCCGGACAGGCGAGGGCGAGCGCTTCGCGCAACAGTGCCACGTGCGAAGGCCCGCCGCAGCGGTTGAACACCACGCCCGCGAAGCGCAACTCCGCGCGCGCACACACGAAGCCCGAGACGAGCGGCCCCGCCGATGCCGCAAGGCCGCGCGCGTCGACGACGAGTACGACCGGCCAGCCGGTGCGCGCGGCAAGGTCGGCGGTCGAACCGGTCCCGCGCGCGTCGATGCCGTCGAACAGGCCCATCACGCCTTCGCACAGCACGAGGTCGGCATCGCGCGCGAGCGCGCCGAGCAGGCCGTCGAACGTGGCCGCGCGCATCGCCCAGGGATCGAGATTGCGGCCGGCACGTCCGGCCGCGGCCGCGTGGAAGGTCGGATCGACATAGTCGGGGCCGATTTTGGCCGGTGCCACGCGCAGGCCACGCCGGACAAGCGCCCGCAGGATGCCCAGCGTCAGTGTCGTCTTGCCGCTGCCCGAAGCGGGTGCGGCCAGGATCAGGCCGGGTGTGGCGCTCAAGTCGCGCGCGACGGGCCGACCGGCTGATCGGGTGCCCGTTCGCGCCGCCAGCCGCGCTTTTCCATGCATCGGCGGTATTCTTCGGCAGTCATCGACGTGGAACCCGGCCGCCCGCTCTCGCCGCCATAGACGCCGCGGTCGGCAAAGCCGAAGTCGCTCGCGGCACGCCGGCATTCCTGCTGGTCGTATTCGAGCTGGCCCGGACCGGCGCTCTCCTTGATCCACGTCGTGCGCGATTCGCATGCCGATAGCGCCAGTGCCGCAAGGACCGCCGCAAGTACCGAAAGCCGACCCATCTCAAGTTCCCCTTTTCATGCCGATTCCGCAGTCCCCCGGCCGTCGAGGCCGAGGGGATTGGAATCGAGTACCCGTCCCTGTGCCGCCCCGAGCCAGTCGAGACCGGCGCGCAGGCGTACCACGTCGCCGACCACGAACAGGGCCGGCGGTTCGAAATCGGCCGCTGCCGCGTCGTGCGCGGCGGCGCCGAGCGTCGTCTCGAGCACCCGCTGTTCGGGCGTGCTGGCGCGCGACACGATCGCGGCCGGCGTATGCGCATCGCGCCCGCCGCCGATCAGCAGCCGCGCGATGCGGTCGAGATGCTTGAGCGCCATGTAGAAGACGATGGTCGGGGCGCCGCGCGCCAGCGCTTCCCAGTCGAGCCCGTCCGGCACGTCGCCGGTCACGCCATGGCCGGTCACGAAGGTGACGGCCTGGTTGGTATCGCGATGCGTGACCGGGATGCCGGCATAGGCAAGCCCGCCGATCCCCGAGGTGACGCCTGGCACGATCCGGAACGGAACCCTGGCGCCGGCGAGCGCCAGCGCTTCCTCGCCTCCGCGCCCGAAAACGAACGGATCGCCGCCCTTGAGGCGCAGCACGCGCTTGCCCTCGCGCGCCAGGTCGACGAGGCGCAGCGAGATGTCGCGCTGCTTGGGGCTGGGCCGGCCGCCGCGCTTTCCGGCATATTCGAGAATGGAACCGTTGCGGGCGAGCTTCAGGACGCGGGCATCGACCAGCGCGTCGTAGACGATGATGTCGGCCTGACGCAGGGCATGCAGGGCATGCAGCGTCAGCAGGCCCGGGTCGCCCGGGCCCGCACCCACAAGCCAGACCGTGCCGGGTGCGAAATCCGGCATTTCCAGACCGAGCGTGTCCATCGG
This sequence comes from Tagaea sp., assembly GCA_965279525.1. Lineage (GTDB taxonomy): Bacteria > Pseudomonadota > Alphaproteobacteria > CACIAM-22H2 > CACIAM-22H2 > Tagaea. The sequence goes on from CBDIIB010000005.1 coordinate 1,640,203, forward strand.
GCCCAGTCTATCCGCCCCGGGCGGTCGATGCTAGCCTACTGAAACCATGGCAGAAGACGAGCTTCCGCCCCGACCCGAGGGCCCGTTGCGCAGCGGCTGGACGACCGGTGCCTGTGCCGCCGCCGCGGCGCGTGCGGCCGGCGAGGCGCTGGCGACCGGACGCATGCCCGCGCGCGTGACCATCCGCCTGCCGAGGGGCCAGACGCCCGAATTTGCCGTCGTCGATCCGGCGGTCGGCGTCGGCTGGGCCGAGGCCGGGATCGTCAAGGATGCCGGCGACGATCCCGACGTCACGCATGGCGCCTTGATCCGCACGCGCCTCGATCCGGCGGCCCCCGGCACCGGCCTTACGTTCGTGGCCGGCGAGGGCGTGGGCACGGTCACGCGCCCCGGCCTGCCGCTCGGCGTGGGCGAGCCCGCGATCAATCCCGGCCCGCGCGGCATGATCGCCGCGGCCCTTGGCGAAGTGCATCTGCAGTTCGGAGGTCCCGTCGACTGGCGCGTCACCGTATCGATCCCGGGCGGCGCGGCACTCGCGGCCAAGACGCTCAATTCGCGTCTCGGCATCGTGGGCGGCCTGTCGGTGCTGGGAACGACCGGCATCGTCACGCCCTATTCGTGCGCGGCGTGGATCCACTCCATCCATCGCGGCATCGACGTGGCGCGGGCCACCGGCCTTGGCCATGTCGCGGCCGCGACCGGTTCGACGTCGGAAGCCTTCGTGCAGAAGCTCTACGGCCTGCCCGAACACGCGCTGATCGACATGGGCGACTTCGCCGGCGGCACGCTCAAGTATCTGCGCGAGAAGCCGGTGGCACGCGTCACGCTGGCCGGCGGGTTCGCCAAGCTTGCCAAGCTCGCGGCGGGCGCCATGGACCTCCACTCGTCGCGCAGTCGCGTGGACAACTCCCATCTGGCGCGCCTGCTTGCCGAGCTGGGGGCGCCCGGCGATCTGGTCGCGCGTGCCGGCCCCGACGCGTCGGCGGGCGCCATCCTTGCCGACTCGCGCCGGGCGGGCATCGCCATCGGCGATGCGGTCGCACGCCAGGCGCTGCACTTCGCGTCGGGAATTGCAGGCGACGGCGTGCGCCTCGACGTCGTCGTCGTCGACCGGGCGGGCGAACTGGTCGGGCGGGCCGGGCCATGAGCGCCAATCGGGTGCTTGTCCTTGGTGGCACGCAGGATGCGCGCGAGCTCGCCGACGCGCTTGTCGCCGACGGCATCGATGCGGTCCTGTCGCTCGCCGGGCGCACGAGTGCGCCGGCGGCGAGTTCCGCGCGCACGCGTAGCGGCGGCTTCGGCGGTGTCGACGGGCTTGCCGCCTATCTGCGCGCCGAGGGGATCGTTGCCTGCGTCGACGCGACGCATCCGTTCGCCGCGCGCATGTCGGCCAATGCCGCAGCTGCGTGTGCGGCCATGTCGGTGCCGCGCATGGCGCTGGTGCGTCCCGAATGGCTTCCGGTCGATGGCGACCGCTGGATCTTCGTCGACGATACGGCGCAGGCCGCGCGCCTGCTGCCGGCGATGGGCCGGCGGATCTTCCTTGCCTTTGCCGACGGGCTGGCGCCCTTCGCCGGCCTTGATCTCGATTTCATCGTCCGGCGCGCCGAACCCGGTCCGGTCGATCTGCCCGGCGCGCGCGTGCTCGTCCAGCGCGGGCCGTTCGCGCGCGATGCCGAGCGTGCCCTGTTCGCGGCCGAGCGGGTCGACGCGATCGTCGCGAAGGCGAGCGGCGGCGAAGCGGCCCGCGCCAAGCTCGACGCGGCGCGCAATCTCGGGCTGCCGGTTATCCTGCTGCGCCGGCCGCCGCTGCCGGCCGGTCCACAGTGCGCCGGCGTGGCCGAAGCGGCCGCCTGGGTCCGGACCACGCTGGGGCTTGACCGGGGGGCGGCTTCGTCCGTCTAATCCGGGCATGCGCCTGTTTTTCGCCATCCTGCTGCTCGCCCTCGTTCCCACGGCCGGCGAGGCACAGTTCAAGATCGAGGTCCTCCAGCGCCGGCCGCTTGCCGAGGCGGCGCGCGACGGGAATATCGACGCGCTCAAGGCGCAGCTCGCCGCGAACGTCACGCCCAACCAGTTCGATCTCGAGAACCGGCCGGCCATCGCCAACGCGGCGGCCAACGGCCATACCGAGGCCGTGCGCCTGCTGATCGAGGCGAAGGCCAATCCCGACAACCGCGACAAGACGAACCGCACCGCCCTGATGTGGGCGGCCGAACGCGGACATGTCGCCATCGTGCGCCTGCTGATCGCCGCGCGCGCCAACGTCAATCTCGACGAGCGCGGCACGGCCCAGACGGCGATCATGATCGCTTCGCGCGAAGGCCATCTGCAGATCGTCGAGGCGCTGTTGCAGGCCGGCGCCGACCTTTCGCGGACCGACGTGACCGGGCGAACGGCACTGGCCCAGGCCGAGGCGGCCAACCGCCGCCAGGTCGTCGACTTCCTTCGCCGGCACAACGCCCCCCGCTAAGCCCCCTTTCCGCGAACGGAGACCCTCCACATGCCCGTCATCAACCGCGTCGCCGCCTTTCACGGGGACATGAAGGCGTGGCGGCAGGAGATCCACAGCTTTCCCGAGCTGTGCTTCGAGGAGAACCGCACCGCCGACCTGGTCGCGGCACGACTTGCCTCGTTCGGGATCGAGATACATCGCGGCCTTGCCACGACGGGCGTGGTCGGCACGCTGCGCGCGGGCGCTTCCACGCGCGCGATCGGCCTGCGTGCCGACATGGATGGGCTGCCGATGGGCGAGGACAACGGCTTTTCATACAGATCGATCAACGCCGGGCGCATGCATGCCTGCGGGCATGACGGCCACACCGCGATGCTGCTGGGGGCCGCGAAGTATCTCGCCGAGACGCGCAATTTCGACGGCACCGTCCATTTCATCTTCCAGCCCGCCGAAGAAGGCGGCGGTGGCGGCAAGGTGATGGTCGACGAGGGCCTGTTCGACAGGTTCCCGGTCGAGGCGGTCTACGGCATGCACAACTGGCCGGGCCTGGAAGCCGGCCGCTTCTCGGTGCGCCCGGGACCGATGATGGCCTCGGCCGACAAGTTCGACATCGTCGTGCGCGGCATGGGAACGCACGGCGCCATGCCGCATCGCGGCGTCGATCCCGTCGTCTGCGCGGCCCAGATCGTCACCGCGCTCCAGACGATAGCCTCGCGCGAGACCAACCCGCTGGATGCCGTCGTCGTCAGCGTCACGCAGATCCATGCGGGCGAGGCCTACAACGTCATCCCGAACGAATGCGTGCTGCGCGGCACGATCCGCGCGTTCGAACCGAAGGTGCGCGAAGGCCTTCCCACCGCGATGCAGCGTATCGCCGGCGGCATCGCCAGTGCCATGGGCTGCGAGATGAAGCTGGACTACGATCACGGCTACCCGCCGCTGGTCAACAGTGCGGCCGAAGTCGAGCTTGCGGCAAAGGCGATGCGCGAGGTTGCCGGTGCGGACAGCGTGACGACCGACGGCATCATGACGATGGGCTCGGAGGATTTCGCCTTCATGCTCGAAGCGAAGCCCGGCGCCTATGTCTTCGTCGGAAATGGCGCGACTGCCTCGCTGCACAATCCGAAATACGATTTCAACGACGACATCCTGCCGGTGGGCGCTTCCTATTGGGCCACGCTCGTCGAGCAGACGCTGGCACGCAAGGCGGCCTGACGGTCAGGATTTCGCGCGCGGCCGCAGCACGTGGCTGTGGTCGGCAGCGTAGAGCCGGCTGTCGCCCGCCGCGACATCGGTCGCGAGGCCCCGGCCCACGAGGATCAGCGCCGTCCGCGTCAGGCCCAGTTCCTTCACCTTGTCGCGGATGTCGCCAAGCGTGCCATGGAGGAACGTCTCGTCGGGCCAGCTGACGCGCCAGCCGATCGCGACCGGGCAGTCGGCGCCGTAGATCGGCGAAAGCTCGCGCACGACCTTGGCGAGATTTGCGATCGACAGGTGGATGGCGAGCGTGGCCCCCGATTGCGCGAACGTGGCCAGTTCCTCGCCCGGCGGCATCGCCGAGGCGCGCGTGGCCGTGCGCGTGAGCACCACGCTCTGCACCACGCCCGGCAGCGTGAGTTCGCGCTTCATCGCCGCCGCCATCGCGGCATAGGCGGGCACGCCGGGGACGATCTCGTAGGGGATGGCGAGCGCATCGAGCCGGCGCATCTGTTCGGCGATGGCGCCGTAGAGCGACGGATCGCCCGAATGCACGCGCGCGACGTTCCAGCCCTTGGCATGGGCCGCTTCCATGCGCGCCATGATGGCGTCGAGATCCATCGACGCGGTGTCGACCGCCTCGACCCCGTCGCGCCGTGCCGCGACGACCTCGGCGGGGACGAGCGAGCCCGCATAGAGCACGAGGTCGGCCGCCGCGATGATCTTCAGGCCGCGAACGGTGATGAGGTCGGGCGCACCCGGACCCGCACCGACGAAATGGACGGTCATGCCGGCTCCTTGCGTTCGTAGCCGCGCGGCGTGTAGAGGCGGGATCCGCCGGCGAGATCGAGCCGGCGCGTGGCCGTGCTGCCGACCAGCACCAGCGTGAGCATGTCGACGGAGCCGACCCAGTCGTCGGCAAGGCGATGGATCGCGACGGCTTCGCCGTCGCGCCCCAGGTTGCGGGCCAGTGCGACCGGCGTTTCGGGGCCGCGCGCGGCCAGCAGGATCTCGCGTGCGCGCGGCAGCAATGTTCGCCGGCGCAGCGAGGCCGGATTGTAGAACGCGACGACGAAATCGCCGGCGGCCGCCGCCTGCAGGCGCCGTTCGATGTCGGCGACCGGCGTGAGCAGGTCGGAAAGCGAGATCGCGCAGAAATCGTGGCCGAGCGGGGCGCCCAGCCTGGCGGCGGCGGCCTGCAGGGCCGATATGCCCGGGCAAACACGCACGGCGATCCGCCGCCAGGCCGGATCGCCCTTGTCCATCCGCTCGAAGGCGAGGGTGGCCAGCGCGTAGATGCCTGCATCGCCCGAGCAGACGAGTGCCACGCGCATTCCTTCGGCCGCCAGTGCCAGGGCCCGCTCGACCCGGCCGGTCTCGTCGCCAAGCCCGGTCTCGTGGCGCGGTTTGCCGGCGATCAACCCGTCGACGAGATCCAGATAGAGCCCGTAGCCGACGACCGCCTCGGCGGCGCGCAGGGCATCGCTCGCCTCGGGCGTGCGCCAGCCATCGGCACCGGGACCGATGCCGACGATGTCGAGATGGCCGCGCGCACGTCCCGTCGCCGACGCGTCGATGGGGGCAGGGGCAAGTGCCACCGCACAGGTCGCGCGTGCCGACTTGCGTTTGGCCACGACAAGCTTCCCGGCGGGTCCGGATGCGGCAAGGGCGGCGGCCTCGGCCACCGACGGCGTGCCGACGGTGGCGCGCACATATTCGGAAGCCTGCGAGACGCGCGGTTCTTCCTTCGCCAATGTCGCCGCATCGAAGAAACGTGCGGGCACGCCCAGCGTGTCCGCGAGTTGCAAGATGGCGCCCTCGTCGGATTTCAGATCGATCGAAACGACGCAAGCGACCGCACTGGATGACAGGCCCGAATCCGCCAGCGCCGAACGTGCAAGCGCTTCGACCTCGGCGGCATCCACGCCGCGTTCGGCGCCGATGCCGACGGCGAGGACCGGTGGATGGTAGACGAGCCGGTCGTCGGCCCCTTCGTCGGCTTTCTCTGTGATGCGGATGATGCGCGCGGCGGTTTCGTCCTGCTTCAGTGACGAAAGCCACGATGCGTCGCCGTCGATGCGAACCGCTTCGCCGGCGATCAGTGCGGCGGCAAACGGCTTGATCGCGTCCGGGTTGGCGATCCGCCAGCCTGGCGGCGGCTCGTCGAGCGACACGCCGAGGCGGGCGTCGCCCGCCGTCGTGATTGCGGCGACGGCGCCGAGTGCTGCGGCAATCTCGCGGGCCAGCGCATTGGCACCGCGATGTCCACCCAGCAGCGGCACGACATGCGATCCGTCGCCCGACACGGCGATGACCGGCGGCTCGCGCGTCTTGTCGGCCAGCAGCGGCGCCACCGCACGGATCAGGATGCCGGCGGCACAGAAGCCCACGATCGGTCGCCCGGCAGCGAACAGGGCGGCGACATGCGCGGTCGCGTCGCCGAACGAAACATCCGCACCCGTCACGCGACCGGCAAGCCCGTGCAGTTCGCCCGGGATACGGCGCGCAAGCGCCGCGCCGTCGGCGGTAAGGCACACGAGGGCCGGGATCATCGCCAAGCCGCCTTGCGCCGGTGGACAAGCACCAGCGAGAAATAGGGCGCCGTGTCTGAAGTCGCGTCGAATAGCGCCAGCCGCCGTTCGCCGTCCATCCCCGCGCGCTCGACATAGGTCGCGCCGTCGGCGAGTCCGAGCCGGGCAAGCAGCGCGCGCAGCCGCCCGAAATGCCGGCCCAGTTTCAGGAACACCAGCGAATCGTGGCCCGCGATGCGCCGCTCGATCTCGTCGTCCTCAAGCGTGGCCGGCACGACGGCGACACTGTCCTCGCGTGCGGCGATCGCATGGCCGGCGAGGGCGGCCGAAGCCGCAAAGGACGTGACGCCGGGGATCACGCGGCAGTCGAAGCGTTCGGCAAGGCGCGCATGCAGATACATGTACGAGCCGTAGAACAGCGGATCGCCGAGGCACAGCAGCGCCACGTCGCGCCCGGCTTCCAGATGTCCGGCGATGGCGGCGGCACCGGAATCGTAGGCGTCCTGTGCGGGATGGCGCGCGATCTCGATGGGCAGGCGGACCGGGCACTCGATCTTGCCCGGCGGGATGTGGGGGGCAGCGATCGAGCGCGCGAGGGACGTACCGACCTCCGGTGCCGGATAGGCGATCACGGCGCACGCGGCGATGGCGCGCACCGCCTTGATCGTCAGCAGGTCAGGATCGCCCGGGCCGACGCCGATGCCGTAGAGCGTGCCGGTCATGGCTTGCGCACCGCAAGCTGCGTGACCGGCATCGCCGCGCGCCAGCCGTGATGCGGGCCGACCGGCTCGGCATGCGAGACGGCAAGCCGCGTCATTTCCCCGCCGTGCCTGGCGTACCAGCCTGCGAGCACGGATTCGCTCTCCAGCGTCACCGCGTTGGCGACGAGCGTGCCGCCGGGCTTGAGGGCTTCCCAGCAGCGTTCGATCAGGCCGGACACCGAGGCGCCGCCGCCGACGAACACCGCGTCGGGCGCTTCAAGGCCGTCGAGGGCGGCGGGAGCTTCGCCCGCGACGATCTGCAGGTCCGGCACGCCGAGAGATTCGGCGTTTCGCGCGATGCGCGCAAGCCTGGCGCCGTCGCGCTCGACGGCGATGGCGCGCATGCCGGGCGCGCTGCGCAGCCACTCGATGGCGATCGAACCGTTGCCGGCCCCGACGTCCCACAGCAATTGGCCGGGCAGCGGGGCAAGGGCGGCAAGCGTGGCCGCGCGCACGGCGCGCTTGGTGAGCTGCCCGTCGTGCTCGAAGCAGTCGTCGGGCAGGCCGGCAAGGCGCGGCAGCGGGCGGGCCCCCGGACCGGCCACGCACGCGATGGCAAGGATGTTGAGGTCGTCGAGATTTGCGTGCGACCAATCTTCTGCTTGACCGACCAAGGCCCGCTCGGCCGGACCGCCCATGCGCTCGAACGCGTGCAGGCGCGAGCTACCGAAGCCGCGCGCGCTCAGAAACGACGCGACGGACGCGGGCGTCGTGCCGTCGTGCGTCAACGCGATCAGCCGGGCGCCATCGGCCAGATGCAGGGCGAGGGCTGCGAGCGGGCGGCCGTGCAGCGACAGCGTCGTGCAGTCGGCAAGCGGCCATGCGAGGCGCGAAGCGGCGAGCGCGAACGACGAGACATGTGGAAACACCGCCATCTCCCCGGCCGGAAAGCGGCGCGCGAGCGTGGCACCGGCCCCGAACCACATCGGATCGCCCGAGACGAGCACGACGACGCGCCTGCCGCACCGGGCCGCGATGGTGTCGAGCGTTGCGCCAAGCGGGCTTTGCCAGACGATCCGTTCGGCCGAAGTCGAAGGCACGAATGCCAGATGGCGCTTGCCGCCGACCAGCACTTCAGCGGCATCGAGTGCTGCGCGCGCGGCCGGCGACAGGCCGACGAGCCCGTCCTCGCCGATGCCGACGACATGGAGCCACACGCTCATGCGCCGGCACCTTCCTCGGGATTGCCGGCAAGCGCGTTGATCGCTGCGGCGGCCATGGCACTGCCGCCGCGCCGGCCGGGCAACGTGGCGAAGGCGAGGTCGCGCGGATTCTCGACCAGCGCTTGCTTGGATTCGACTGCGCCGACGAAGCCGACCGGGAACGCGAACAGGGCCGCGGGACGCGGCCCGCCGATATCGACATTCTCGAGCAGGCGAAACAGCGCCGTCGGCGCGTTGCCGATCGCCACCACGGCACCGGCGAGGCGCGGTCCCCAAAGGTCGACTGCGGCGGCCGAACGCGTCGAGCGCAGTTCGGCGGCGCGCACGATGGCTTCTGGCGTGTCGACGAGACAGACGATCTCGTTATCCGCCGGCAGGTACCGGCGCTGGATGCCGTGCGCCACCATCGCGCCGTCGCACAGGATCGGCGCGCCGGCGGCAAGCGCGGCGCGCGCCCTGAATACTACGTCGGTGCTGGCAACAAGAGATTCGGCGACGTCTTCCATGCCGCAGGCATGCGCCACGCGCAGTGCCACCGCCGCGATGTCGGGCGCGAAGCGGTCGAGCTTCGCCTCCGCCCGGATCGTCGCGAAGGAGCGCCGGTAGATTTCGGCCGGATCGCGCAGATAGTCGATCATCGCCTAGCGGTGCTTGTGCGGATGCGCATGGTCGTGGCCGTGGTGATGGCCATGATCATGCCCGTTTCCATGATCGTGCGAATGGCCATGTTCGCCGTCGGTGCCGATGCCGCGCACATGCAGGTGATGGCCGGCCTGTACGGCACCCACCTCGGCCTCGTAGCCGACGATCTGCGTGCGGTACTTGCAGACCATGCAGTTCATCGCGGTCTGGCCCGTGTCGATCTCGGCCAGCCGATCGAGAAACGCCTCGACGACATTGCCGTGCGCGTTGAGGTAGGCGGCCTTGAGGAACTCGACGTCCGGGTTGAGGGCGGCGATCTCGTCGGTGTGGTCGTAGATGCGCTTCACGAGAATGCCGTTGAACAGGAAATAGGGGAACACGATCACGCGCCGGAAGCCCATCCGCACGGCGCGCGCCAGACAGTCGTTCGTGCGCGGATGCGCCACGCCCGAATAGGCGACGGTCGCCCAGCCGAAGCCCATGCCTTCCCATAGCATGCGCGCGACCTTGGCGACGTTCGAGTTGGCATCCGGGTCGTTGGTGCCGCGGCCGACGACGACGAGCAGCGTGTCCTCGCGGGTCGCGGTGCGCTTCGCCCGCCGCTCGGCCGTCTCGATGCGCTGCTTGGCAGCTTCGATAAGCTTGAGGTCGACGGCAAGATCGCGGCCGAACTCGACCTTGATGCCGGGGTTCTCGGCCGCCCACGTGTTCAGTTCCCACGGCAGGTCGTTCTTGACGTGGCCGGCGGCGAACAGCATCGCCGGCAATGCAAGAATTCTCGTGGCCCCTTTGGCCTTCAGCGCGTCGAGCCCTTCGCGGATCATCGGCCGCGCGAATTCGAGAAAGCCCGAGCCGACCTCGCGTCCCGGCAGGCGGGTGCGCAAGGCCGCCACCATCGCGTCGAATTCGCGCACGGCATCAAGGTCCCGGCTGCCATGGCCGCAGATCATCACGGCGGGGTCGTTCATCGTCCACTCCTCATGCGTTGACCAAATATACGCCGCGCGTCACTCTCGCGGGCATGTCGATTTTTCCAGCCCCGCCCGCCGTCGAACCGCTGCTCGTTCTGCTGGCGGCCCTGGTCCTCGACGCCGTGTTCGGCGAGATGCGCCCCGTGTTCGGGCGCATCGGCCATCCGGTGCAGTGGCTGGGGAAGTTGGTGGGGGCGCTGGAAACGCGCCTCAACCGCCCGCAGCGCAGTGCGGCGGCCAGGCGCGCGCGTGGTGCTTTGACCGTCGTGCTGGTGGCGGGGATCGCGGGTGCGGCCGGCTGGGCGATCGTTTCCTTCGCGCGCACGCGCTGGTGGGGCTGGATGCTGGAAGCGTTCGTCGCGTCGATCCTGATCGCGCAGCGTTCCCTCTACGCACATGTCGCGGCGGTTGCCGATGCGATGGGCAAAGAAGGCCTTGCCGGCGGACGTCGTGCCGTCGCGATGATCGTCGGCCGCGATCCGGAAAGCCTCGACGAGCATGGCGTGGTGCGTGCGGCGATCGAGTCGCTTGCCGAGAATTTTTCCGATGCGGTCGTGGCACCGGTCTTCTGGTTCGCGCTTTTCGGACTGCCGGGGCTTTTCGTCGCGAAGGCCGTCAACACGCTCGACTCGATGATCGCGCACCGCAACGAACGCTATCTCGATTTCGGCCGCTTCGCCGCGCGGCTCGACACGGCGATGAATTTCGTGCCTGCCCGCCTCAGCGCGCTGATCGTGACGCTCGCCGCGTTCGTTGCTCCGGGTGCGCGGCCGGTCGCGGCACTTCGCATCGCGTTCAAGGACGCGCGCAAGCACCGCTCGGTCAATGCGGGCTGGCCCGAAGGCGCTTTCGCAGGTGCCCTCGATCTTGCGATCGCCGGACCCCGGCGCTACGGCAGCGAGCTTGTCGACGATCCGTGGATCGGCAGCGGCCGGGCGCGCGCCAACATCGCCGACCTGCGCCGTGCGCTGTGGTTGTTTGCGGCCGCCTGCCTCGTCCAGGCGGGCCTGGTCGCGGCGATGGCTGTCGGCCGGTTGATGCTGCAGCTCTAGACGCATCGCGCCAGCCCCAGCAGCCGGTCGAGATCGATCGCGGCGCCTATGTGTTCAGCCAGTCGATCGAGCGTGCCTTCGATCTGTGCTTCGTAGGCGATCCCGGGTCCGCGTCCGGCGCGCAAGGTTCCCAGCCAGTGCGCGCGGTATGTATCTGACGCGAACAGGCCGTGGATATAGCTGCCGGTCACGCGGCCGTCGGACGCGCCTTCCGGCACGCCGTCAAGCGACAGCAGAGACGTAGCGGTCCCGGTCGTGCGGCCCACGTGGATCTCGTAGCCGTGCACGATGCAGCCCGAGCGGGCGTCCGTCGCCTTTACTTCGCGCAGCGTCTTTTCGGGGGCGAGCACGGTGTCGATGGCAAGAAGGCCCAGGCCGGCGACCGTGGCGGCCGGCCCTTCGATCCCGCCGGGATCGGCGATCGTTCGCCCCAGCATCTGATAGCCGCCGCACAGGCCGACGACGGCACCGCCGCGCCGCACATGCGCGGCGATGTCGATGTCCCAGCCCTGCGCGCGCAGGAACGCGAGATCGGCGATCGTCGCCTTGGAGCCCGGCAGCAGCACCGCGTCGCAGTCGCCCGGCAGCGCTTCGCCCGGTTCGAGCAGGGCAAGGTCGACATCCGGCTCGCCAGCCAGCGGATCGAGATCGTCGGTATTGGCGATACAGGGCAGGCGCGGCACGCGGATCCTGATGGCGCCGGTGCCGCCTGCATAGCGGCTTGCCAGCGAAGCGCCGTCTTCGGCCGGCAGCAGGCGCGCGTCGGCGAACCACGGCACGACGCCAAGGCAAGGAATGCGCGCGTGTTCCTCGATCGCGCGCCGCCCACCGTCGAAGAGTGCCAAGTCGCCGCGGAACTTGTTGACGATGCAGCCCATGACCAGCTTGCGCTCGTCGGCCGCCAGCAGCGCCATCGTGCCGGCAAACGACGCGATCACGCCGCCGCGGTCGATATCGCCGACCAGCACGACCGGCACGTTCGCGGCCGACGCGAATCCCATGTTCGCGATGTCGCCTTCACGCAAATTGATCTCGGCGGGCGAGCCGGCTCCTTCGACGAGCACGAGGTCGGCATCGGCGGCCAATCGGCCGAAGCTTTCGAGCACGCGCCCCATCAGTTGCGGCTTCAGCGCGTGGTAGTCGGCTGCTCGTGCAGTGCTGAACATGCGCCCCTGTACAATGACCTGCGCGCCGGTTTCCGACTGCGGCTTCAGCAGCACGGGGTTCATGTCCGCGGTGGCGGCGATGCGCGCGGCACGCGCCTGCAGGGCCTGCGCGCGCCCGATCTCGCCGCCGTCGGCGGTGACGGCGGCGTTGTTCGACATGTTCTGCGGCTTGAACGGACGCACGGAAAGGCCGCGATTCGCGAAGGCGCGCGCGAGCCCTGCGACGATCAGCGACTTGCCGACGTCCGACCCCGTCCCCTGGAACATGAGTGCGCGCGCCGCCATCTTTCTAGAACTCGACCCCCGCCTGCGCCTTGATGCCGTCGCGGAACGGGTGCTTGACCATCGTCATCTCGGTCACGAGATCGGCCGCGTCGATCAGCCCCTGCGGCGCGTTGCGCCCCGTGACCACGCAATGCTGCATGGGCGGGCGGGCCGCGATCGTCTCGAGGATCGGCTCGAGCGGGAAGTAGCCGTTGCGCAGCGCGATGTTGAGTTCGTCCAGCACGACCATGCTCAGGCTTGCGTCGGCGAGCATGCGTTTGGATTCGGTCCAGGCGCGCTCGGCGGCGGCGATGTCGCGCGCCTTGTCCTGCGTTTCCCACGTGAAGCCTTCGCCCAGCGTCTGGATCTCGCACAGCTCTGGAAACTTCTTGAGCAGGCGGGCCTCGCCGGTGTCCCACGCCCCCTTCACGTACTGCACGATGCCGACCTTCATTCCGTGGCCAAGGCAGCGCATCACCATGCCGAAGGCGGAGGACGATTTGCCCTTGCCCTTGCCGGTATGGACGATCAGCAGGCCTTTCTCGCCGGATTTTTCCGCCATCATGCGGTCGCGGGCTTCCTTGATGCGGCGCATCTTGGCGGCGTGGATGTCGTCGGTCATGGAACTCCCCTCAGCCGGTCGAGCAGCGCCGGCGCGTCGTTGGATCCCGGGCGCCACAGGCCGCGCTCGCGCGCCTCGGCGAAGCGTTCGGCCATCTCGCGCAAGGCGGGTGCGTTGACCGATGCGACGAAGTCGCGCGTATCGGCATCGCGCAGGTAGGCGTCGAAAAGCGCGTCGAACTGGCGGCTTTCCACGCATGGCGTGGTCGCGGCGAAGGCGAACAGGTAGTCGACCGTCGCGGCCATCTCGAATGCACCCTTGTAGCCGTGGCGCTTGCAGCCGTCGATCCACTTGGGATTGGTCGCGCGCGCACGCACCACGCGGGCGATCTCTTCCTTCAATGTGCGCACCTTGGGTGCTTCGGGCCGCGAGTGGTCGTTGTGGTAGAGCACGGGCGTGCGGCCGGAAAGCGCGGTCACGGCCGCGGCGAGGCCGCCTTCGAACTGGTAGTAGTCGTCGCTGTCGAGCAGGTCGTGCTCGCGGTTGTCCTGGTTGTGCAGCACCGCCTCGACCTGCGCGAGGCGCTTCTCGAACAGGTCGTGCGCCGCCTCGCCCTCCGCCCCGGCACGATACGCATAGCCGCCCCACGCCACGTAGGCGCGCGCGAGGTCGCCGGCATCGGACCAGCCGCCCTCGTCGATCAGCGCCTGGAGCCCGGCCCCATAGGCCCCCGGCTTCGAGCCGAACACGCGCGTGGCGGCCTCGCGCCCGCCGCCTTCGGCGCGCACGCGCGCGGCAAGCGGATTGAGATGTGCGGGCTCGTCGAGTGCGGCCACCTTGCGTGCCGCCGCATCGAACAGGTCGATGAGGCCGGCGAACGCGTCGCGGAAGAAGCCCGACACGCGCAGTGTCACGTCCACGCGCGGCCGGTCGAGCAGGTCGGTCGACAGCACCTCGAAGCCGGTCACGCGCAGGCTCGACGGGTCCCAGGTGGGCTTGACGCCCATCAGCGCCAGCCCCTGCGCGATGTCGTCGCCGCCCGTGCGCATGTTGGCGGTCCCCCACGCCGACAGCGCCACGGCCTTGGGCCAGTCGCCGTGGTCCTGCAGGTGGCGCTCCAGCAGCAGCCCGGCCGATTTCCAGCCGAGCGCCCAGGCCGATGGCGTTGGCACCGCACGCAGATCGACCGAATAGAAGTTCCGGCCAGTGGGCAACACGTCGGGCCGGCCGCGCGACGGGGCGCCCGACGGGCCGGGTGCCACGCGCCGCCCGGCGAGCCCGGCGAGCAGTGCCTCGATCTCGCGTGCACCGCTTTCGTCGAAGGCAGGGGCAAGCGTGTCGGCGATCCAGCCGGCGACCGCGCGGCTGGCGGGGCCGGGAGTTTCGTCGCCGTCGACCAGCCTTGCGGCCTGCGCTTCAAGCGCTTCAAGCGCATCGCCGTGCACGGCCATGTCGCAGTCGAGCGGATCGAAGGAAAGACCGCGATCGCGGGCCAGCGCACGCAGCAGCGATTCGTCCTGCGGCCGGTTGCCGAGGCGTGGGCTGCGCGCAATTGCGACCAGCGTGTCGCGGCGCTGCGTGCCGGTCGGCGAGGTGCCGAACACGTGCAAGCCGTCGCGGATCTGGTGTTCCTTCAGCTCGCACAGCAGCCCGTCGAGCTTGGGCAGGGCCGTGTCGGCCGCATCGGTTTCGGCGATCCCGCATTCGTCGGCAAGGCCCGTGCGCCTGGCGATATCGAGGATTTCGGCGGCGAGCGGCTTCATGCGGCGCGGGTCGAGGCGGCTCGCCTCGTCGTACTCGTCGATCAGCCGTTCGAGGGCCGCCTGCGGGCCGTGGGCGCCTGCGCGCGTCAGCGGCGGCGTCAGATGGTCGATCGTCACGGCCGACGCCCGGCGCTTGGCTTGCGTGCCTTCGCCCGGGTCGTTGACGATGAAGGGATAGAGATTGGGTAAGGCCCCGAGGGCCGCTTCAGGGAAGCATTCGTCCGATAGCGCGATGCCCTTGCCCGGCAGCCATTCGAGATTGCCGTGCTTGCCGACATGCACGACGGCGTCGAAGCTGCGCAGCCACGCATGGAACGCGAGATAGCCGTGCGGCGGGACAAGGGCGGGGTCGTGGTAGGTGGCGGCCGGATCGATCTCGTAGCCGCGCGCGGGCTGGATCGCGACCGCGACATTGCCGAACAGGTGCACGGGCAGCACGAAGGCATCGCAATCGATGCGCGGATCGCGTTCGGCCACCCCCCAGCGCGCATCCACGGCCGCGCGGACCGGCTCCGGCTGTTTTGCGAAGAAGGCGAGATAGTCGGCCAACGGATAGCGGATGCCGCCAGCCGCAAGCTTGCGCCGGTTGGTCGGGCCGCCGAGCAGCAGCGACATCAAGGCCGCGGAGTCCGGCGGAAACACGTCGAGCGCGTAGCCGGAATCCGCCAACGCCTTCAGGATCGCGCAGGTCGCCGCCGGCGTGTCGAGACCGACACCGTTGGCAAGCCGCCCGTCCTTGCCCGGATAGTTGGCGAGCACGAGCGCGACCTTGCGCGCATCGGGCGCCTTGCGGCGCAGCTTCACCCAGTTGGCGGCGAGATCGGCGACGAACGCCACGCGGCCCGGTTCCGGCACGAAGCCGACGAGCTCGGTCTGGCAACTTTCGTCGCGCCCCAGCGGCCCCTTGAAGCCGACGGCGCGCGACAGGATGCGCCCGTCGAGTTCCGGCAGAGCCACGTTCATCGCGATGTCGCGCGGCGCAAGGCCGCGCGTGTCGGTCCGCCACGCCTCGACCGTCTGTGCGGCGAGCACCGCCTGCAGGACGGGCACGTCGAACGCGGCGAGCGGATCGCCTTCGCCCACGGCAAAGCCGGTGAGGTTGATCGCGATGTCGGGCGGGTTTGCGGCAAGCTCGGCCGCGAGGAACGCCGCGACCGCGGCGTCCTTCAGGCTCGACACGTAGAAGGCGTGCACGTCGAGGGCCCGTGCGGCAAGCGCTTCGACCAGTGCTTCGACCGCCGCAAGATCGCCCGCCTGATAATGCGCGCGATAGAAGACGAGGGCCGCGACAGGTGCGCCGGGCCGCGCATGCGCGTGCACGAGGCGACCGGCGCGCGCGACGGGAACGGGCGGCGGTGCCGCCGTCGTGCCTTTGAGGAGATCGTCGAGGAAGGCGAGCGCGGCTTCGTAGTTCGCCGGCCCGCCATGCGTGAAGCAGGCATGCAGGCGGGCATGTGCCTCCGGCGTCACGGTCGAAAGCTGTTCGAGCTCGGCATCGCGCTTCTCGTCGCCGGGCAGCAACGCCAGCAGGGCGCCGGTCGCGCGCGCGGTCTCGACCAGCCGGTCCACGCCATAAGGCCAGTAGCTGCGCCCGCCCAGCAGGCGTGCCACGATGACCTTCGCCTTCCCGAGCGTCCTGTCGACATAGAGATCGACCGAATAGGGATGCTTGAGGGCGAGCGCGTTGGCGAGCCGCAGCTTCGTGCCCGTCGCGCGCCTGGCGCGCGCCAGCCCGACGATCTCGCTGTCGGCCATCGTAAGCACGCAGATGTCGGCCGCCGACTGGGCGAGATCGACCGCCCGGTCGTCGTCGAGGACAGTCCCCGGCGTGGCGGCCAGCAGATGCATCAGGCGAGGGCCGCGCGGATCGCGTGCTGGTCGATGCCCTTCTTGCCGATCACGACGAGCCGGCTGGCGCGTTCCTCGCCCTCGGCCCACGCGCGGTCGAAGTAGCGATCGACGCGCGGGCCCACGGCCTGCACGGCAAGGCGCATCGGCTTGCCGGGCACGTCGAGAAAACCCTTGGCGCGCAGCACGTCGTGCCGTTCGATCGCGGCGACGAGCCGGCGTTCGAACGCGACCGGGTCGGCGACCGTGCCGGGTTCGACGACGAAGCTGTCGAAATCGTCGTGGTCGTGCTCGCCCTCGGCATCCGCGTGGCTGGGCCGGCTGGCGAGATCGTCTTCCGCGCGCGCGTCGAGGCCGAGCAGCACCGCAAGCGGAACGTCGCCGTGCGAGGCGGAAACAAGCTTGGCGCCCTTGCGCAGCCTGGCTGTCAGCTCGTCCGTCAGGCGCACGCGGTCGGGCGCGTCCATCGTGTCGGCCTTGGTCAGGAGCACCAGATCGGCGCAGGCGAGCTGGTCGGTGAACACTTCCTCGAGCGGGTTGTCGTGATCGAGCGCCGGATCGGCCGCGCGCTGGGCGGCCAGCGCTTCCTCGTCGTCGGCGAAGCGGCCGGCGGCGAGGGCCGGGCCGTCGACCAGCGTCACCACGCCGTCGACCGTCGCGCGCGCCTTGACCGACGGCCAGTTGAACGCCTGCACGAGCGGCTTTGGCAACGCGAGGCCCGACGTCTCGATCACGATGTGGTCGAGGGCGGGGACGCGGGCCAGCAGCGCTTCGAGCGTGGGCAGAAAATCGTCGGCGACGGTGCAGCAGATGCAGCCGTTGGCAAGCTCGACCACGTCGCCGGGCGCGCACGCATCGTCGCCGCAGCCCAGCAGCAGCTCGCGGTCCATGCCAAGCGCCCCGAACTCGTTGATGACGAAGGCGATGCGCCGGCCGTCCGCGCGCGCGGCGATGCGGCGCAGCAGCGTCGTCTTGCCGGCACCAAGGAAACCCGTGACGACGGTTGCGGGAACGCGCTTCATTTCTTCGATCCTTTCAAGAACAGCGGCAGTCCGGCCGCCACGAAAACCACGTGGGAAGCGACAGCACCGACCGCCTGATGCAGGCGGCCGGCATGGTCGCGGAATTCGCGGGCCATCGCGTTGTCGGGCACGATGCCGAGGCCCACTTCGTTGGAAACCAGCACGACCGGCCCCTTCGCGCGTTTCAGCGCCGCGCACAGCGTTTCGGTCTGCGCCGCGATGTCGCGCCGTGCCCCGAGCAGGTTGGCAAGCCACAGCGTCAGGCAGTCGACCAGCACCGGGGCGCCAGGCCTTGCGTGCGTGTCGAGGATGCCGGCGATGTCGAGCGGCTCTTCGTGTGTCGTCCAGTGCGCGCCACGCCGCTTGCGATGCACGTCGATGCGGTCACGCATCTCGCCGTCGCGCGGTTCGGCGGTCGCCAGATAGAGCGCCTTGGCACGCCCGCGCCGCAGGGCGAGCGCGCGCGTCTCGGCGAACGCGCTCTTGCCCGAGCGTGCACCGCCCAGGACGAGCACGATGGAATTTTTCTTGTCCGGCTTACGCGCGGACGGTCTTCCGGCCATTTCGCACCTGTTCCTCCCGCCGAGGACGGTTGTTGGTGGACGAACGCATGCGGAAATCCGCGCGTGCTCGGCTATCCGGGAGGTCTCCTGGCTCGGGGTCGACGGCCTGCCGCTCGGCGCCTTCCCGACCGCGGCGTGCGGCCAGTGGCTTTCGGAATGGCGGCGGACCTAACCCTTACAGTTGCGGGGGCAGCGCCGGGTTGGCATGCGAGGCATAAAAACTATGCCGAAACACGCTTCACCGGTCTTCCCTGTCCGGATGCAGGGACGTTACTATCACGCCGAATTGGTGGAAACCAGCAGGCAGAAGGCGGAACGCCATGCACCGGGGACTTGTCGGAATTCTCGCGGGAATCGCGGCCCTGCTGGCTGCCGGGCCGCTTGGCGCCCAGTCGCCCGGCCCGCCGCAGGGCACGATCCTGCAGCGCGCGCAGGAGGCCATTCCCGACAAGGTCAAGTTCGGCCAGCAGATCGGTGTCAGCAACCGCGTGACGCGCGACGGCCGCTTGTTCGTGACGACGTGGTCGCCGCTGCCGTCGCCCAAGGGCTGGATCGTCGTGCTGCCCGATGCCAAAGGCTGGGCACAGGAAGAAATCGCGCTGTGGCACCCCACGCTGGTGCGCCGCCAGGTCGGCATCATTGCCATGCAGTGGTGGTACGGCACGGGCGACGGCCCCGCGCATTATGCGCAGGCCGACGTGATCTACCGCGAACTCGAGCAGGCCTTGCGCACGGTCGGCATGAAGCCCGGCTCGCTGCTGCTCTACGGCATCGGCCGCGGCGCCGAAACGGCGTTCGCGGTGCAGGCCCTCGACCGGCATTCCGGCGGGCGGTTCTTCGCGGCGACGATCGTCAACTCGGGTGCCATGGCCGAGGATCTGCCCGCCAACCGGCGCGTGGCGCAAGGCCAGTTCGGCCTCGGGCCGTTCGACGACACGCGCTGGATGTACTTCTGCGGCGGCAGGGATGCCGAGCCCGAGCGCGCGGGCTGCGCCACGATGCGCGGTGCCTTCAACGCCGTGAAGCGCTTCGGCGGCAAGAACGAACTGTTCGTCGAGGACCCGGCCGGCAACCGCGCCAGCTTCCTGCGCACCGCAAAGAACGTCGATGCGGTGCTGGACAAATACCTGTCGTTGCCGCGCCCCTGATCGTCGGACTCAGGCCGCCCGCCTCAGGCCGGCGGACGGTTGACGAAACCCACCCGCCACGAATGGCCGATGCCGGCCCCGTCGAGCCGGTCGATGCGCGTGACCGACAGCGTGTCGATCGTCAGGGCGAGGGCCGCTTCCGAATCGAGGCCCAGCGCATGGGCCACGCACGCGCGGATCGTGCCGCCATGGCAGACGACCGGCACGTCCTGCCCGCGGAAATTCGCGGCAAGCTCGTCGAGCGTGCGGCCGACGCGGGCGCGCACTTCCTTGAAGCTCTCGCCGTTGTCCGGCTTGATGTCGGCCATCGTCAGCCAATGGCGGTGCGTCTTCTCCGGCGGACCGAAGCCGTAGGCGCCGATCTCCACATACGTCTTGCCCTGCCAGTCGCCGAAGCACTGCTCGATCATGCCGGGCGAGACGGTCGGCTCGGGCTGCGGCTTGCCCTTGGCGGCCCAGATCGCCTTTGCCGTGCGCTGCGTGCGCGACAGCGGCGTGACGTGCCAGGCACCCTTGTCGGGCACGATGCGCGCGAGACCGGCGAAGGCGGCTTCGTTCGTCGTGTCGCACTCGACGTCCTTGGTGCCGTAGCAGTGGCCTTGCTGGCCGACGACCGGGGCGTGACGCACCAGCCAGAAACGCGTTTCGATCAGGCCTTCGATCATTGGAACCTCTTCACCAGGATTGCGCGATAAGTGCTGCCAGCAGGATGGCGATCTCCGCCATCTGCTGGACGCTTCCGAGAACGTCGCCGGTCTGCCCGCCGAGGAGGCCGCGCGCCCGATGCACGACCGCAAGCGTCGCGAAAGCGGCAAGCGGCAATGCCACCAGCGCGCCCGGCCCGCCCATCGCCAGCAGGAAGACCGCACCGATGGCGAGCGCGTCGAGCGTGCGCGCCTGGCTCGGCCGGCCGGCGCGCCGCGCCATCCCGTCGTCGCGCGCGAAGGGCAGCACGTGCATGGCGTAGACGATGCAGGCGCGCGACGCGCACGACGCGGCGACAAGCACGCACGCCACGTCGAAGGGATCGGCAAGATAGGAGAGTGCTCCGGCGCGCAGCGAGACCGACACGATCAACGCGAGAACGCCGAACGCGCCGATGCGGCTGTCGCGCATCACGGCAAGGCGGCGCTCGGGGTCGCGCACCCCGGCAGCGTCAGCAAAATCGGCAAGGCCGTCTTCGTGGAGGGCCCCGGTCGTCATCATCATGGCGGCAAGCGCCAGCAGGCCGGATAGCGTCGGCGGAATCCCGAGAGTCCAGGCAATCGCGTAGACGAACGAGCCGGCGAACGCCACCGGCAGGCCCGCGAACGGGAAGGCGCGCACCGCCGCGGCAAGCGGATTGTCGGCGACGTGCATGGGCAGGCGCACGGGGATGCGCGTCAGGAAGGCGAGGGCGAGGCGCAGCTCGTTGCCGAATCCCGGCCGGGCGGTGGTCTCGTCGGGATCGGGGGCGGCGGACATTCGGGGGCGGGCCGTAAACGCGGGCTTGCGGAGAAGGGCGCGGGAAGATAGGACGCCTTCGTCACCGACGCCAGCCAAGAAAGCCCGCCCCCTCAAATGCGCCAGCCCGTCGCCCGCTTTTCCGAGATCCTCTCCCTGTTGCCCGAGCTGCCGGGGCCGGACCTCGAATCCACGACGAAAGCGGCACTTCGCGAGGCCCAGCTCACCAAGCCCGCCGGTGCACTCGGCCGGCTTGAGGAACTGGCAGGCTGGATGTCGACCTGGCAGGCGGCCCATCCGCCGCGCCTCAACCGTCCGCGCGTCGCGGTCTTCGCCGCCAATCACGGGGTCGCGGCGCGCGGCGTGTCGGCATTTCCGGCCGCCGTCACCGCCCAGATGGTGCAGAACTTCATTTCCGGCGGGGCGGCGGTCAACCAGCTCTGCACCGCGTTCGACGCCGAACTGCGCGTCTACGAAATGGCGCTCGAGCGGCCGACCGCGGATTTCGCCCAGGGCCCCGCGATGGACGAGGAAGAGTGTGCGCGCGCCATCGCCTACGGGATGATGGCGGTGGAGCCGGGCATCGACCTGCTGTGCCTGGGCGAGATGGGCATCGCCAACACGACGTCGGCCTCGGCCCTGTGCGTGGGCCTGTTCGGCGGGACGGCCGTCGACTGGGTCGGGCCGGGGACGGGCGTTGCCGGATCGGCGCTGGCGCGCAAGATCGAGACGGTCGACATTGCCGCGAAACTGCATTTCCAGGAAAGGCGCGCCCCGCTCGACCTGCTCGCGCGCGTCGGCGGCTTCGAGCTGTCGGCCATCGTCGGTGCCATCCTTGCCGCACGCCTGGCGCGCGTCCCGGTTCTGCTCGACGGGTTCGCCTGCACGGTCGCAGGCGCCATCGTCCACGCGCTCGATCCGCACGGGCTCGACCATTGCCAGATCGCCCACCTGTCGGCGGAGCCCGGCCACCGCCGGCTGCTCGACAAGCTCGGCCGCACGGCCCTGCTCGATTTCGGCATGCGGCTGGGCGAGGCGTCGGGGGCGGCCCTTGCCATCGCGGTCGTGCGCGCGGCGGTGGCCTGCCACACCGGCATGGCGACGTTCGCGGATGCCGGCGTGGCGGGGAAGGCCTGACCCGTCAGGCGAAGCGCTTGGCGCCCGCCACGCACAGCACGACCAGCGCTGTCACGGCGACCATGGACCAGGCGACAGGCTCGCCCAGCAGCAGGCCGGCAAGCGCCAGCCCGAAGAAGGGCTGGAGCAGCTGCAGTTGCCCCACGCCCGCGATCCCGCCCAGCGCCAGCCCCCGATACCAGAACACGAAGCCGACCAGCATGCTGAAGACCGATACGTAAGCAAGCCCGGCCCAGGCCGGCAGCCCGATTCCGTCCAGCGTTTCCGGAAGCGTGGCGAACGCGAGGATCGCCATCGCGGGTAGCGACAGCAACAGCGCCCACGAGATGACCTGCCATCCGCCGAGCCGGCGCGAAAGAGTGGCGCCCTCGGCGTAGCCGAGACCGCAGAGCAGGATTGCCGCAAGCATGTAGAGATCGCCGTCGAGCGAGCCGCTCGTGCTCTGCGACAGCGCGAAGCCCGCGACCGAGAAGCCGCCGACGACGGAGAACAGCCAGAAGGCCGGCTTGGGCCGTTCGCCGCCGCGCAGCACGCCGAACAAGGCGGTCGCGAGTGGCAGCAGCCCGATGAAGACGATCGAGTGCGCCGAGGTGATGTACTGGAGTGCGAGAGCCGTCAGCAGCGGGAAGCCCACCACCACGCCCAGCGCCACGATGGCGAGCGGACCCAGATCGCGCATTTCCGGCCGGCTTTGCCGCAGCAGCAGGAGCATCGTCGAGCCGAGCAGCGCGGCGATCACGGCCCGGGCCGAGGTCAGGAACAGCGGGGCGAATCCCTCGACCGCCACGCGCGTGGCCGGCAGCGATCCGCTGAAAATGAGCATGCCGAGGAACCCGCTGCCCCATCCATCCGTCGTGCGCTGCATTCTCGTTCCCTTTTGCCGGTCGCGACGATAGGCCAACCGGCGTCGCCGGAGACAGACCCGTCGGGAAACCCAGCCCCTCAATCCTGAGGGGGTCCGGTCGCGGGACCGGACGGCTCGCAAACGCTCGCGTCCGGTGCAGGATCGCGGGCATGAAATACGCACCCTTCATCGATCTCGGGCTGGCCGGACGTGGCCAGCGTCCACCCCGCGTCGGCGAGGCGGCCGTCCTGCCGGTGCCGAACCTCGCTTCCCTCTGGCTGCGGATTGCGCGACGATTGCGGCGATGACCGCAGCCGACTGGGACGACATCCGCGCCTTCCTCGCCATCGCGAGCTCGGGCAGCCTTGCCAAGGCCGCCCGCGCCACCAAGCTGAGCGAGGCCACGCTCGGGCGCCACCTGAAGGCGCTGGAAAAGCATCTGGGCGCCCCGCTCTTCGACCGGCTGCCCAATGCGCTGCGCCTCACGGCCCTCGGGCGCGAAGCGCTCGAAGGCGCCAAGGCGATGGACGACGGGGCCGCCACGCTCGAACGGCGCGCGCGCATCGCGCGCGAGCCGGCGCGCCGGCCGGTCGTCGTGAGCTCGGTCAATTCGATCGCCTGGTTCCTCGTGCGCCACTTTCCCGCACTCCAGCGCGACCTTGCCGGCACGCCGCTGACGCTGACGGCCACGCGCCGGGCGGTCGATCTTTCGCGCCGCGAGGCGGACATCGCCCTTCGGATGCTCGATCTTCCCGACGCGCCCGACCTTGCGGGCCGCAAGGTGGCGCGCGTGGCCAACGCGGTCTACGCGTCGCACGCGTATCTTGCCGCGCGCAAGCGCCGGCCCGGCGACGGCATCGACGGGATCGATTTCATCGCGCGCGACACGGGCTCGGAGAAATCGCCGCAGGCCCGCTATTCCAACGAGATCCTGTCGCGCGTCCGACTGACGCTGAAGGTGTCCGAAACCGTACTGCGCCACCAGGCCGCACTCGACGGGCTCGGTGCCACGCTGCTGCCCTGCCATCTGGGCGATGCCGAACCCCGGCTCATGCGCATCGGCGAGCCGATCCCCGAGCTTACCGAAGACATGTACATGATCATCCACCGCGACTTGCGCCGCGTGAGCGCGGTGCGCGCGGCAGCCGACGCGCTTGGCGTCCTGTTCAGGCGCCACGCACGCGAACTGGCCGGACGCTAGCGGGCCTTCAGCGCTTCGTCGAGCAGGGCGGGCACGCGCACGAGCGCGTCGGCGCGCGCATCGGGATCCGTGCCGACGGTCGCGGTATTGCTGCGCGTGCTGGCGACGTTCTGCCGGACGCGCAGGGCGACGCCGGGTGCGTCGAAATCGTGATAGGCGCCGGGATAGACGACGATGGACACCGGCGCACCGCGCCCGGCGGCAGCCTTGACGAGCGACACGCACGGCGGCGCGTTCGTCCAGTCGTCCTTCTCGCCGATCAGGATGTGCAGCGGGATCGCCGTATTCCATTCGGGGCGCACCGCGGCGACCGCGCGGCAGCCGGGATAGAACGCGACGGCCACGCGGAAATCGGCGGCGATGCCCTTGCGGGCGGGCGCGTCGGTGCGCAGCGTCGACAGCGTGGCCATCGCACCGTTCGACCAGCCCATCAGGCCGATGTTTGCTGGCAGGATATCGGCGCGCGCCTGCAGGAAGGCGAGCCCGCCATAGGCATCGAACGGGCGTTCGCGCTCGGGCCGCACCGGCGGCTCGCGCAAGGTGCAGGTTTCGCGCAGGCCGCGCGGACCGAAACTGTCGACATGAAGGACGGCATAGCCGTGCTTGACCAGCAGCTCGTTCCATTGCGTGTCGCGCGCGGCGAGCTTGCCGTTCGAGCGCAGGAAGCCCCCGCAGCCATGCAGCAGGACGACGGCCGGGAAGGGCCCCGATCCCGCCGGCCGGGCGAAGATGCCCGCGATGCGATCGCCGTTGGTCGCGGCGAACTCGACGCGCTCAAGTGCGCCGGCCGGTGCCGCGGCGAGCAGCAGTGCTGCGAGCAGTGCCGATCTCATTCGCTCGACTGGAGCAGTTGCCCGCGCTGGCGCGCGCGCGCGAAGGCGAAAAGGAACGCGGCGAAGCCGATCGCGAGATAGACGAGGTTGAGCGCGAAGGCCGACGCGAGCAGGTCCCAGCGGAACGTGCCGCCGATGACGAGGGCCCGCATCCCTTCGAACACGTGCGTCGAGGGCAGCGCCAGGGCCACGGGCTTGAGCCACGGCGGCAGGACGTCGACCGGATACCACACGCCCGAAATGGGCTGGATCACGAAGACCGCCGCCCACGCGTAGGACTCCGCGGCAAGTCCGAAGCGGAACAGCAGCGACGCGATCATCAGCCCGACCGACCAGCCGAGCATGATCAGCATCGTCCAGAACGCGACGAGCGGCAGGCCCATCTCGAAGATCGAATAGTGGAAGAGCGGGATCGCCAGCAGCGCCGCCGGGATGACGCCGATCAGCGAACGCACCATGCCCAGCATCATCAGCGAGATGCCGAACTCGAAGGGCCGGAGCGGCGAGACGAACAGGTTGGCGAGGTTGCGCGACCACATCTCCTCGAGCAGCGACAGCGTGAAGCCGAACTGGGCGCGCACCAGCACGTCCCACAGCAGCACGGCACCGATCAGCACGCCGGCGGCCTGGGCGAACCAGCTCGAATGCTGGTTGAGGAACACGGTGATGAAGCCCCAGATGACCATCTGCAGCAGCGGCCAGTACATGAGGTCGAACACGCGTGTCCACGACCCGCGGAACAGGTAGTAGTGGCGCGACAGCATGGCGCCGAGACGGCCGAGACTGGCGCCGACGGGGCTCGCGTTCCCCGGGTTGGCGATCATTGCGCGGCCTCCACGTCGGTCGAGCTCGTGCCGCGCGCGATGTCGAGGAAGACCTGCTCCATGTCCTCGCGCCCGTAGCGGCGGATCAGCGTGTCCGGCGCCCCGCGGTCGACGATGCGCCCGCCTTTCATCATCAGCACGTCGGCGCACAGCCGCTCGACCTCGGCCATGTTGTGCGAGGCGAGCAGGATCGAGGCATGCGCCTTGCGCGCGTAGTTTTCCAGATGCGCCCGCACCCGGTCGGCCGTGTCGGGATCGAGGCTGGCGGTCGGTTCGTCGAGCAGCAGCAGCTCGGGCCGGTTGACCAGCGCCTTGGCAAGGGCCGCGCGCGTCTTCTGGCCCGAGGACAGCGTGCCGGTCTTGCGGTCGAGGATGGCGACCAGATCGAGCTCGCCCGCCAGCTCGTCGATGCGGGCGCCGAGATCGCGCACGCCGTAGAGCCGGCCGAACACCGACAGGTTCTCGCGCACCGTGAGCCGGCCCGGCAGGTCGACATAGGGCGAGGAGAAATTCATGGCCGGCAGTGCCCGGAAGCGGTGCTTCAGCATGTCGTGGCCGAGCACGGTGACGCGTCCGGACGTGGGCACGAGGATGCCCAGCAGCATCGAGATCGTCGTCGTCTTGCCGGCCCCGTTGCCGCCCAGCAGGCCGACGATGGCCCCGCGCGGGACGGCGAACGAGATCGCGTCGACGGCCGGCGGGCCGTCGTCGCGGAAGCGTTTGGTCAGGCTTTCGACATTGATCGCGTCTTCGCTCATGGGGTGATATATGGCGCGTTCCGGCCGCAGAGGCCAGAGTGCCGGTTGCCATGACGAACCCCGATCCCGCATCCCATCTCCGCCCGCCGGCCCCGGCAAATCCGCCGGTCGGCCGCGTGCGCCTGCGCACGCTCGTGACGGTGCGCTGGGTCGCGGTCGCCGGGCAGGCGGCGGCGATCCTGTTCGTCTATTTCGGCCTCGGCTACGATTTCTCGCTTCCCGCCACGCTGGGTGCGGTCACCGTTTCGGGCGTGCTCAACGCCGTGCTGACATTCGACCGTCCGCCGGCCGGCCGGCTCGACGACCGGGCCGCCGGCGCCGTGCTCGGCTACGACATCCTGCAGCTTGCCACGCTGCTCTATTTCACCGGCGGTCTGCTCAATCCCTTCGCCGTCCTGCTGGTGGCCCCCGTCGCGGTCGCCGCCACGTCGCTGACGCGCCTGTCGACCGTGCTGCTGGGCATCATCGCCACGCTCGCGGCCGGCATGCTGGCCCTTTGGCATTATCCGCTGCCCGGCGCCCCCTCGGGCCATGTCCTTCCGTCGGCCTATTCCTTCGGCCTGTGGCTGGCGCTGTCGCTGACCATCGTGTTCGTCGCGGCCTATGTCGGGCGGCTTGCCGACGAGGCACGCCAGATGTCGGACGCGCTCGCCGCCACGCAAGCCGCCCTCGCGCGCGAGAACCGGATGAGTGCCGTGGGCGGGCTCGCGGCGGCTGCCGCGCACGAGCTGGGAACGCCGCTTGCCACCATCGCCCTTGTCGCCAAGGAGCTGGCGCGCGACGCGCCCGTCGGCCCGGTGCGCGAGGACGCCGAACTGCTGCTGCAGGAATCGATGCGCTGCCGCGACATTCTCGCGCGGCTGGCCGCCAAGCCCGAGGGCGGCGGCCCGGCAGGCGACCCGTTCCCGCGCCCCAAGCTGTCGGTGCTGCTCGGCGAGATCGCGGCGCGCTATGCGCGCGACGGCATCGCGCCGGAGATCTTGACCGACTATGCCGACGGCATCGATCCGCCGACGGCGCGGGCACCCGAAATGGTCCAGGCGATCGGCACGCTGATCGAGAATGCCTGCCAGTTCGCCGCCGGCAGCGTGCAGGTGCGCGCCTGGTCGGACCGGCAGACGGTCGGCGTCGAGGTGCGCGACGACGGGCCGGGCTTCGCGCCCGACATCCTCGGCCGGCTGGGCGAACCCTATGTCTCGACGCGCGCGGACGAAGGGGACCACATGGGGCTTGGCATCTTCATCGCAACGACATTGCTTTCCCGGTCCGGAGGTGCGGTATCCTTCGAGAACGGCGCCGACGGCGGCGCGCGGGTGACGGTCGTGTGGCCGCGCACCGCATTCGCGGGCGGGATGAAATGACGGGCAGGGGCAAGTGAGCGAGATCGATTCGGGCAACAAGCACCTGCTGATCGTCGAGGACGACGAGGCGTTCCGGCTGCGGCTGGCGCGCGCGATGGAACGGCGCGGCTATACCGTATCGATGGCCGAATCCATCGCCGCCGCCGGGGCCGCGATCGAAGCGCATGCGCCCGAGTACGCGGTCGTCGACCTGAAGCTCGGCGACGGATCGGGGCTCGATCTCGTGCCCCGCATCCGCGAACTGGCACCCGACGCGCGCATCGTGATCCTGACCGGCTACGGCAACATCGCCACGTCGGTCGCGGCGATCAAGGCCGGTGCCGTCGACTACCTGCCCAAGCCCTCCGACGCCGACGCGATCGACGCCGCGCTCCAGGCCGTCGACCGCGCGCTGCCGGCCCCGCCGGACCATCCGATGTCGGCCGACCGCGTGCGCTGGGAGCATATCCAGCGCGTGTTCGAGCAGTGCGACCGCAACGTCTCGGAAACGGCGCGCCGCCTCAACATGCATCGCCGCACGCTGCAGCGCATCCTCGCCAAGCACGCGCCGCGCGAGCATCTCTGAGCGCGGGCCCGTCCATGCCGGCGACCACCCGCCTGCTCACGGCCCTCGGTGCGGTGCTGTGGCTGTCCTACGTGGCGCTGGCGGGCCGGCCGACGGCCGCGATCTACGCCACGCCGATCGCCGAAGACGGCTGGTATGCGCTGACCGTGGCGCGCGCGGCCGCGCGCGGTCTGGGCATCACGATCGACGGCGTGGCGTGGACCAACGGATTCCAGCCGCTCTTCACGCTCCTCGAGGCGATCTGCTTCGCGCTGGCCGACGGTGCCGCCGAGACGGGCCTGCGCCTGTTCTTCGTGCTTGCCGCGCTCGTGCACGCGGCGGGCGCGCTGCTGGTGGCAAGCCTCGCGCGCGACGTGTGGGACGGGACGCGCGACGAACGCCGGCTTGCCGGCGTGCTGGCATTCGTCGGCTATCTCGCGGCGATCAAGGCCTACAACGATTTCTATACGGGCCTCGAGACCGGGCTGCAGCTTGCCCTCTACGCCGCCGTCTGGCGGCTTTACACGCGCGACTGGCGCAACCTCGCCGGCGACCGGATCGCGATGGGCGTGCTGCTCGGCATGCTGGTGCTGGCGCGCATCGATGCGGCCGTGTTCGTCGCGGCGTTCTGCCTCGTCGAGCTGTGGCGGGGACGGGCGGCGCTGCGCGACACGCTGGCGCGCTGCATCACGGTCGGCGGGCTCGCCGTCCTCGTCTCGTCGCCCTGGTGGATCTACAACACGCTCGTTTTCGGGCATCCGATGCCGATCTCCGGCTTCGCGCAGCAGTCGCTGGAGATCTCGCCGGAGCGAACGCTGACGGCCCTGTGGGCGCTGCGCAGCGTCGCGGTGCCGTGGATATTCGCGGGTGCCTACGAGGCCTGGTGGAGCGATGCGCTGCGCGTGGCCGCGATCGGCGGGATCGCCGCCCTCGTGCTGCTTGCCCGCCGCCGCCAGCTCGTCGGCCAAGTCGAGACCGAAAGCCGCGTTTTCGTCGCCATCCTGCTCGCGACCTATGCGGCACTCGTGCCCTATTACTGGCTCACGTTCTTCGCCGACTGGTTCTACATCCGCTATTTCGCGCCGCTCTCGCTGCTCGCGTTCGTGTTCGTGCCCGCACTCGCCGCGCGCGTCGCACCGCGCATGGCACCGGCCGCGATGGCCGCGGCCGGCGTGCTGACGGCGGTCCTGCTCGTGCTGGCCTGGCGCGGCGAGGGCGTATTCGGCGCGTCCTCGCATCACATCCAGCTCGCCCTGGTCGAGAAGCACGTGCTGCCCGGCGACACGGTGGCGGCCGGCCAGTCGGGGATGCTCGGGTTCCGGCGTGCCTACGTCGTCAATGTCGACGGCAAGGTCAATGCCGAGGCGCTGAAATGGCGCGGACGCATCTGGGAATATCTCGACACGCGCGACATCGGCTGGTTCGCCGATTCGACGTGGTACGTCGAGACCAATCTCGGGCTTCGTCCCGAAGAGAACGGCTGGCGCCTGGTCGACTCGCAAGGCGACTTCCGCCTCTACCGGCGCGTGCGCTAGTACGCGTTTTCCTTGCCCAGGATGGCGAGCGGCGTGAGCGTCAGGATCTTCATGTCGAACAGCAGCGACCAGTTGTCGATGTAGTAGAGGTCGAACTGCACGCGCCGGCGCATCTTCTCGGGCGTGTCGGTCTCGCCGCGCAGGCCGTTGACCTGCGCCCAGCCGGTCATGCCCGGCTTGACGCGGTGGCGGGCGAGATAGTCGTCGATCACCTTGGCGTACTGCTCGTTGTGCGCGACCGCATGCGGGCGCGGACCCACCAGCGACATGTCGCCCATCAGCACGTTGAGGAGCTGCGGGAACTCGTCGAGCGACGAGCGGCGCAGGAACTTGCCCACGCGCGTGACGCGCGGATCGTCCTTGGTCGCCTGCGGCACCGAAGGTTCCTCGGCGCGCTGGTGGTACATCGTGCGGAACTTGAAGACGACGATCTCGTTGTTGGCGAAGCCGTAGCGGCGCTGGCGGAACAAGGCCGGCCCCGGGCTGTCGAGCTTGACGGCGGCGGCCACGGCCAGCAGCACCGGCGACAGCACGACGAGCAGGATGGCCGCGAGGATGCGGTCCTCGAGCGCTTTCAGCACGAGGCTCCAGCCCGAGAGCGGGCGCTCCAGCACCGACAGCATCGGGATGCCGGCGATGGCATGGAAGCCGCGCGCGGGCAGGTAGGTGCCGATGTAATCCGGGCACAGCTTCACGTCGACCGGCACGACCTTCAGCTTCTTGATCAGGTCCTGCAGGTCGGACGAGGCCTGCCACGGCAGGGCCACGACGATCTCGTCGACCGGATGCGTGCGGCAATAGGCGATGAGGTCGTCGACCGTGCCGGTCACCGGCTGGCCCTCGATCGTGTCGGGCAGGCGGTCGCGCCGGTCGTCGAACACGCCCACGATGCGGTATTCCTGCGTGCGCACGTCGGCCATGTGCTTGAGGAACGCGCGCCCCATCTCGCCCGCCCCGATCACCGCGAGGTTCATGGCAAGGCGCCCCTGCGCGCGCCAGCGGTCGATCTGCATCAGCAGCAGCAGCCGCACGAGGATGAGACCACCGAAGCCGAGTGCCAGCCAGCCGATCGCGAAGGCGCGGCTGAAGGCGACGGAGGTCTGGGTGAAATAGGCCAGCGCGATCAGGCTGGCCATCACGCCGGTCCACGCCATCGCGAGCTTGCCGAACTGGCTTGCCAGCCTGGACAGGTTCTCGAACACGTAGAGCCGGGCGACCTGCATGTAGTTGGCGGCGAGACCCATCGCCGCGAGGATCGCCATCAGATAGAGATCGGGGATGGCCCAGCTGTCGTGGCGGGCCCAATAGGCGACCCAGGCGGCAAGCGCCACCACGCCGACATCGGCCACCCGCAGCGCCCCCAGCACCAAGGTCTGCAGATCGGCGGCGACGACGTTGTTTTTCCGTTTCATTTCAGTCTGTTGCCCAAGTCCTGCGGGCATTTGAAGGTCCGCGAGCATAAGCCACCCCGCTGCTGGAAGCAAAGTCGATCTCGGGACAGAACGGCCTCGGGGGGTGTAGCATTTCAGCCATGGACTTGACGAACCTCGACATGGATTTTCTGGCGTGGGGCATGCTCGCCGCGGCGGGCATCGCGGTCGTCCTGCGCCTGCGCGCCGCGTTCGAGCGCCGGCAGGAAGCCGAGCGGCCGACCGAGGAATACGTCGTGCGCGTGGCGCGCCGCCACAAGCCCGGCATGGGGGCCGCCCCGCTGATCAACGTGCCGTTCGCCGCCAACGCCGCCGGCCCCGATCCCGAGGACGCCGTGCGCCGGATGGCGCGCACGCTGCTCGCCCTTGCCGACAAGCGCGACCCGGTGGGGGCCGCCCAGGCCCGCCGCGCCGCCGCAAGGATCACCACACTTGCCGCCAGCCGCGGCATCGGCGGCGAGGACGTGGAGCGGGCCGCCCTTGCCGGCATGCTGCTGAAACTCGGCCCCGGCGTGCTGCCGGTGAGCCTGCAGCCCAAGCCCGAGCGCGAGCTTTCCAGCGTGCTGATGGACACCGCGCGCCTCGAAGGACCGGTCCCGGCGATCGTGCGCGCGATCCGCGACGGCGTGCCGGTCGAGCCGAAGCTCGAAGCGCTCGTCAGTCTCGTGCGCGAGGCTGCATAAGCCCGGAATTTACGGCCGCCATCCCCGTTGTCTCGGGCCGGACAGCCTGATACTTCCAACCCCCGCAAGAACGCCGGAAAAGGTCGAACACCCATGTCGTTGCGCAAGCGCATCCTGATCACCGGCGGGGCCGGGTTCCTCGGCTCGCATTTGTCCGAGCGGCTGGTCGATGCCGGGCACGACGTGCTGGTCGTCGACAACTATTTCACCGGCACGAAGGACAACATCGCGCACCTGCTCGGCAAGTCGAACTTCGAGGTGCTGCGCCACGACGTGACGTTCCCGCTCTTCGTCGAGGTGGACGAGATCTACAACCTCGCCTGCCCGGCCTCGCCGATCCACTACCAGTTCGATCCCGTGCAGACGACCAAGACGTCGGTGCATGGCGCCATCAACATGCTGGGCCTCGCCAAGCGCGTGAAGGCGAAGATCTTCCAGTCGTCGACCTCGGAAGTGTACGGCGATCCCGAAGTGCATCCGCAGCCCGAGGAATATCGCGGCAACGTCAACCCGATCGGCCCGCGCGCCTGCTACGACGAGGGCAAGCGCTGCGCGGAAACGCTGTTTTTCGACTATCACCGCCAGCACGGCGTGAAGATCAAGGTGGCGCGCATCTTCAACACCTACGGGCCGCGCATGCATCCCAATGACGGGCGCGTGGTGTCGAACTTCGTCGTGCAGGCGCTGAAGGGCCAGGACATCACGATCTACGGCGAAGGCACCCAGACGCGCAGCTTCTGCTACGTCGACGACCTGATCGAAGGCTTCATCCGCCTGATGGACAGCCCCGACGCGATCACCGGCCCCATCAATCTGGGCAACCCGCACGAGTTCACGATCCGCCAGCTCGCCGAGCGCGTGATTGCACTCACGGGTGCCAAATCGAAGCTGGTCAAGCGCCCGCTGCCGGCCGACGATCCGCTGCAGCGCAAGCCCGACATCACCAAGGCCAAGGCAATCCTCGACTGGGAGCCGACGATCCAGCTCGACGCCGGCCTCAAGAAGACGATCGCGTATTTCGACGATCTCTTGCGCCGGAACGTGGGCCCGGCGGCGGTGGGCGCGAAGGTCTGACACTTCCCTTCGGTGCGCCGTCGGTCCCGGCGATTTGCACTGTACTCGAATTGGCCGGAAATGCCTGATATACGGGTAGCGGAAGGGGCATTCCGATTTGAGTCCGCGTACCAGCAGGAAGCTAAGGGCGATCTTGGTTGCGGACGTCGTCGGCTATAGCCGGCTCATGGGTTTGGACGAGGATGCGACATTCGCAGACCTCAAGGCGGTCTTCGCCGGCATTGTCGAGCCGAAGGTTTCCGCGCATCACGGGCGCATTTTCAAATCGGTCGGCGACGGCTTTCTCGCGGAGTTCGAGAGCGTCGTCGATGCGCTGCATCTTGCGGTCGAAGTCCAGGCCGCAATGGCAGCTCGTGCCGATGGCGTTCCCGAGGACCGGCGCATCCGGTTCCGGATCGGGATCAATATCGGCGACGTGATTGCCGACGAGGGCGACGTCTACGGTGACGGCGTCAACGTTGCCGCGCGCCTCGAAGGCCTTGCCGAGCCGGGCGGCATCTGCGTCAGCAAGGCGGTCGTCGACTATTTCGGCGCGCGCAAGGGCTTCGAGTTCGAAAGCCTGGGGCGGGTAAAGGCGAAGAACATCACGCATCCGGTCTATGCCTATCGGCTGCGCGAACAGTCCGGAAGGCCTGTCGCGCGCTTTCGCATGCGGGCATTCGCGGTTGCCGCTGCCGTGGTCGCCACGATCGGGACGGGGCTGTATTTCGGCGTTGACGCCCTCCTGCCGTCCGGAAGCCGGACGCCGGATGCGACCGCTGCCATCCCGGACAAGGGACTTTCCGTCGTGGTGCGGCCGATCAGCGACCGGTCAGCCGATTCGACCAAGGCATGGATTGCCGATGCGCTGACCGACGACCTGATTTCGGACCTTTCGCGCATATCCGGTTCGTTCGTCATCGCCCGGAGCACGGCCTTCGCCTACAAGAACAGCGATGTCGATGCCCGCCAGATATCCCGCGAGCTCGGCGTGCGCTATGTCCTGGAGGGATCGGTTCGCCACGAGCCGGGCGGGCTGCGGATGGATGTGGCGCTCATCGACGGCGAGAACGGCCGTCAGGTCTGGTCGGAGCGGTTCGAGCGCAGCGGAGCCGACGAGCGCGAGATCTCGCGCGACATCACCGGGCGGATCGCGCGCGCGCTCAACATCCAGCTCAAGGAAGATGCAAGCCGCCGCGTGGCATCCAGATCGCCGGCCAGCCTCGACTCCGCCGAACTGGCGACATTGGCCTGGACGGTCCTGTTCAATCGCCCGCAGTCGCGCGATACCAACCTGGAGGCCGCCCCGCTCATCGAGCGCGCGCTGTCGCTCGACGAGCGAAACGTCGAGGCGTGGATCGGAGCGGCGTATGTCCATACGCGCGCCGCACTTTACGGCTGGTCGGAGTCCCGCCCGGCGTCGCTGCGCTTGGCGATCGATGCCGGCGAGCGTGCGATCCGGCTCGGCCCCGAAAATGCGGATGCCTTCTACGTCCTGGGCTTCGCCAGCCACATCGCCAACGATGTCGAGCGTGCCCGGCATCTGTTCGCGCGCTGCATAGAGATCAATCCCAATTTCGCGCCGGCGTACAACTGGCAGGGAATAATCGAGTATTTCGACGGGCACCCCGAACGGGCATTGCCGCTGATACGTCAGGCGATCCGCCTCAGCCCGCGCGACGGATTGCTGAGCGTATGGCGGGCAAATGCGGCGATGTCGATACTGCTGATGAGCGACTTCGAAGGGGCTGCGGCGGAAGCGCGCGCGGGAATTTCCGACAACCCCCGGCATCCCAACAACCACGCGATCCTGGCTTCCGCCTATGGCCATCTTGGCCGGACCGCCGACGCGCGGGCTGCCCTTTTGCGATTCCTCGACCTGTCTTCGGGAAGCGGCACGTTGAAGCGGATCGTCGATCTCGGGCGTCCGGATCCCGAAACCTTCGCCCGACGATTCAAGGTCTATCTGGCCGGCCTGCAACTTGCCGGCTTGCCGGAGAATTGAAGCCACATTCGTTGCGGTGCCCGTCGCGCGCCGCAGGTACCTGATCAGGCGCGCACCATCCGCACGTCCACCTCGCGCGCCACGTATTCCCACTCCTTCGTCGCGCGCAGCCGCACGAGCATCGCGTCGAATGCCGCTTCGTGCTCGGGTGCAAACTCGAACCACGTCACGAAGTCGAATGGCTCGCCGAGATCCCGGCCGTGATGCAGGCGCCGCGCGACGGCCGGCAGGTAATCCATGCCGATGCGCGTGTGGTGCGAGGTCTCCTCGAAGATCGCGCGCCGCTCGTCTTGCGCCAGCGCCCACCATTCCGGTGTCTTGGAGAGCGGGATCATCGCGGCCAGCGTGGCTGATGGCCGGCCCAGCCCCTGCTGGACCGAGGCGAGTTCGCCGATCTCGGCGCGCGTGGCATAGCGCATGTTGCTGACCGCACCGCGCAGGCACCAGCGCGCGTCGGCGGGGCCGGGCGTGTCCGCCGTCACCGAGATGCGCGGGACGGCTTCAAGTGCCGGACCGCGGCACGCGTCGATGCGCGTGACCTGCCATTCGCCGGAATTGCCGCCGGAGAAGCTGATGATCGCCATGGGCAATTGCCCAGCAAAGCGCGTGCCTCAAGGCTAAGAATCCTTGACTCCGCATCCACCCGGATATAATCTCCGGTGGCTGGACGCGCTCTTTGACAAGTGAAGATTGACGACATGTGACGTTGAAAAATCCCGTCGCCTGTCAACAGGTCGCCGGATTTTCCATCGATGTCAGATGCTTGCCGTGTTGACGCAAAGTTTCGTCAACTTTACCGACAAGCATAAAATTCGGTAATGGCTCAGGCGATCTTGCGGTTGGGATCGCGCAGCATGCTGTCGATGTGGAAGCCCTGGAACAGCCGCACGCCGGTGGCCTGGCCCAGTTCCAGCGCTTCGGCCGTCTCGCAGTGGGCCATGATCAGGCGGCCGGCTTCGGCGGCGGCGACCCGCTCGCCCACGCCCGCCTCGCGCCATTCGTTCGGGCGCTCGGGGCGGAACAGCACCTTGATGAAATCGGCCCCCATCTCGGGGCGCGCGAACATCGGCAGCACGTCGAGCGTGATGCCGTCGAGCAGCACGCGGTAGCCGGCGTTGCGCAGGAACTCGCACGCGGTCAGGTATTCCGCGTAGTCCCAGAACACGTCGAAGCGCGGGATCTCGATGATGATCTGCGCCTTCGGGATGAAGTTGGCGATGCGCGTGTCGAACTCGCGGAAGCTCGCACTCATGATCGTCTGGATGTTGAGGTTGATCGACACGTTGCCGGACTGGCGCGTGACGAAACCGTCGAACATCGCGCGCAGCACGCGCGTGTCCATCGTGCGGGTGAGCTGCTGGAACAGCGGCTTCACCATCTTGAGGTCGTTGCGCGGCGCGACCATCTGGCGCAGTTCCGAAACGCCGACGAACACCTCGCGGAAGAACACGCGCATCTGCTCGCCCGGGGCGACCGCACAGCACATCTGGCTCTTGAGGAAGCCGGTGATGTCGGCCTTGCGCAGCAGGTCCTCGAGCTTGGCGAGCGAGGCGGGCGTGAGCGGCTGGCCCTGCGCCGTCGTCATCGCCGTGCCCGCCTTGTTCAGCAGGCGCGAGCGGCGTTCCTGGAACGAGCGGTAGTCGTCGGCGATCTTGCCGACGATGCCCTCGAAATCCGCGAAGCTGTCCTTGAAGGCGAAGAGCTCGTAGGCGTCCTGCGCCTGGCCTTCCTCGAGACCGGCGGCCGAGGCGTGCTGGCGCAGGATCGTCTTGAGGTCGGAGTCGAAATTCTCGAGATGGTAGCGGTGGTCGCGGCGGAACAGCAGCACGATGTTGTAGTTGTGCATCGCGAACACGCCGCTGTCCGACGTGCCCAGAAGCTGGCGCAGGGCCTGGATGATCTGCTGGAAATTCTCGCGCCGGCGGCTGAACCACGCCGGCGAGTTCATGGCCACGATCACGCCATAGCGGAACTGGATGTCCTCGGATTTCTTGACCCGGGCCAGTTCGGCTAGGAGTGCATCCTCGTCGCTTGCTTCTGTGGCCTTGCTGTCCATTTTCCGTCGTGTATTTCGTGAATTCTGCGGGCCCGAGTCGCGGCGTGGGCGCCGGTCGGCAACTCTATCCGGCGGGGCGGGCGGGTTCAACTCGCCGTGCCCAGGCCACGTCGCGGCCGGCGGGCGGGGCGGGGGGCTTGGTCCGCCAGCGTGTCAGCACGTCGACCGCCTCGGGCAGGCCGACGCGGTCGAACATCGCCACCGCCTCCAGCGGCGGGCCCTGGTCGACGCCGTCGGTCGCCGGCATCAGGCGGCCTTCGCTCGCCGAAGTGCGCTTGATCAGGTGGGCGAGTGCCAGATAGTGCGCGCGCTCCATGCCCAGTGCCTTGGCCGCGACCGCGAGTGCCCGGCCATCGGCCTGGTAGAGGATGCGCCGGCCGACCTTCATCGGCAGTTCGGCGAAGCGCGCGAACAGCGCTTCGAAGAGCGAGACATGGCCCTGGCGCAGCGTGCGCACGAGGATGGCCGGATCGTTGAGGCGCTCGGCGCGGATCGTGTCGGCGAGCCGGTCGGCCGACGAACCCCAGTCCATCGCCGCACCGTGGTCGGCGGCGGCGTTCTGGGCGGCGTCGTCGACGGCCCAGTCCACTTCGCCGGCCCAGGCCTGCGCCCAGTTGGCGCTGTTGGGATCGAAGGCGTAGCGGTCGCGGATCTGGCGCTTGAGGTCGGCGGCAACCCAGCCATAGAGGCGTGCGGCGATGTCGCCGGGCAGGTCCTCGCGCGCGACGAGCGGGCGCTGCAGGTGTTCGCGCTCGCGCGACAGGTCGGAAAGATAGGCGAACGTGGCCTCGGCGATGCTTGCCGATCGGTTGGCGAGTAGTTCTTCCATCACGTCGGCTTCGCCCGTCTCGACGAGGGCGGCCGAAACGGCGGCACTCACGTCCGAGCGGTTGGCGATCGCCAGACGGTGCGCCTGGCCGCGCTGGCGGATGATCTCGATGAGGTCGGAATCGGCGAGGGCGGCACTCATCGTCAGCAGCGGGCGCGCGATCGAGATCTCGTCGTTGGCGAGGGCCAGCACCAGTTCGCGCGGGGCGTCGGGCGTTTCGGCGAGCCGTTCGGCGAGCCGCCGGCGGATCTCGGCCTCGGTCTCCTTGATCAGCTTGCGCACGATGTCGGCGGCGATCTCGAACTCGCCGCGGTCGAGGGCGGCGGGCTGGTCGGCGAGGATCTCGCCCAGCTGGTTGCCGATCGCCGCACGCGCGGTTCCGCGGCTCGTCTGGGCGACCTCGAGCAGCGCTTCGATCTTCGACTGGATGGTTTTGGGCATCGTCCGCCACGTTATGCGAGCGGGAGACTCGCGGGCAAGCGATAGCCGGACCCCGATGAGGCGTTCGCGACTAATTCGCACTTGCGGCCCGTTCGGTTTCGGGCTAATTTCCGAAAACGATATTGCAAGTCATTCTCAATTATCAGTGTCCGAGGAGCCTCCCATGCGTTCGATCAGCCGCCGCAACCTGCTTCGTGGGACCGCCGCCGTCGCCGGCCTGGCCACGTTCGCCTTTGCCCCCCGCCGCGCCGATGCGCAGGCCGCGGCAGGTGTGGTGAATCTCTACACCGCCCGCCACTACGACACCGACGAGACGATCTACACGAACTTCACCAGGGCCACCGGCATCCGCGTCAACCGGATCGAGGCCGAGGCCGACAAGCTGATGGAACGCATGCGCGCCGAGGGCGCCAACAGCCCGGCCGACATCTTCGTCGCCGTCGACGCGGGCCGCATCTGGCGCGCGCACGAGGCGGGCCTGCTGCAGCCTGTGCGCTCGTCGGTGCTGGAATCCGCTATACCGGCCAACTACCGCGAGCCGGCCGGCCACTGGTTCGGCCTGTCCAAGCGCGCGCGCGTGCTCGTCTACGACAAGGCCAAGGTCAAGCCGTCGGACATCCCGAGCTATGCCTCGCTCGCGGACCCGAAATGGAAGGGCAAGATCGCGGTGCGCTCGTCGACCAACGTCTACAACCAGTCGCTCGTGGGCGCCATGATCGCGGCCAACGGCGAGGGTCCGACGGAAGCATGGGCGCGGGCACTGGTCGCGAACTTCGCGCGTCCGCCGCG
Organism: Tagaea sp.; assembly: GCA_965279525.1. Taxonomy (GTDB): domain Bacteria; phylum Pseudomonadota; class Alphaproteobacteria; order CACIAM-22H2; family CACIAM-22H2; genus Tagaea. The sequence continues at coordinate 1,679,077 of CBDIIB010000005.1, forward strand.
CGGCGGCGACACCGACCAGATCAAGGCGGTCGCCGCGGGCGAAGCCGAGATCTCGATCAACAACCACTACTACTACGCCAACCTCGTCGCCTCGAAGAAGCCCGACGACCAGGCCATCATCGAGAAGACCGGCATCCTGTTCCCCGACCAGGGGCCGGGCCAGCGCGGCACGCACATGAACATCGCCGGTGCGGGCATCGCGCGCCATTCGCCCAACAAGGCGAACGCGATCCGGTTCCTCGAATATCTCGTGACGCCGGAAGCCCAGTCGGTCTTCGCCGAAGGCAACAACGAGTTCCCGGTCGTGCGCGGCGCCAAGCTGTCGCCGATCGTCGCAGCGTGGGGCGAGTTCCGCGAGGACGACCTCAACGGCGCGGTCTTCGGGCGCAACAACGAGGCGGCCCTCAAGCTGATGGACCGCGCGGGCTGGCGCTGAAACACACCTGACGGGCGGGGGATTGCCGGGGTAGTCTCCCGCCCGTCATGAACTACCGCCATGCGTTCCACGCCGGCGGCTTCGCCGACGTGGCGAAGCACGTGGCCCTTGCACTGCTCGTCGAGCGCCTGCGCGACAAGCCCAAGCCCTTCTGCGTGCTCGACACGCATGCGGGGCTCGGCGAATACGACCTGCTTGCCGACGCTGCCACGCGCACGGGCGAATGGCAGGACGGGATCGCGCGCATCTTCGAGCGCACCGACGCGCCTGACGCCATGTCGGCCTATCTGGGGGCCGTGCGCGCCCTCAATCCCGACGGCGGCTTGCGCTGGTATCCGGGCAGCCCGCGCCTCGTGCAGGGCCTGCTGCGCGCCGGCGACCGGCTTGTTGCCAACGAGCTGCATCCGGCAGACGCCGAGACGCTGCGCCGCACCTTCGCGCGCGAGGCCGGCGTCGAGATCGCCGAGGGCGACGGCTATGAAGCGATCAAGGCCAAGCTGCCGCCGCGCGAGCGGCGCGGACTCGTGTTCGTCGACCCGCCCTTTGAACGCAAGGACGAGTTCGAGGCCCTCGCGCGTGCGCTTCGGCAGGGCCATCGGCGCTTCGCCACCGGCACTTTCGTCGCATGGTACCCGGTCAAGGGCCGCGCTGCGGTCGATGCCTTCCTTGCCGGGATCGGCGACGGCCGCATCCGGCGTGTCGGCGTGGCGGAATTCATGCGCCATCCGGCCGACGACGAGAAGCGCCTGAACGGCAGCGGACTCGTGACGGTCAACGCGCCGTGGAAATTCGAGGAACGCCTGCGCGAGGCATGGGAATGGACCGCCGCCGCCCTCGGTATCGAAGGCGGCGTGCGCATCGAAACGCTGGTCGGCGAATAGGGCCTAGGCCGGCGGGGCGCCGATCGGGCCGTTGAGTTCGACCGTGACCGCCTCGGGCCCCTTGCGGGCCGTGACGACCTTCATGCGCACCGGCTGGCCGGGCGCCAGGCTCTGGAGGCCGGCGTTGCGCAGAACGGTGATGTGGACGAACACGTCCTTGCCGCCGCCGTCGGGCTGGACGAAGCCGTAGCCCTTCAGCCCGGAGAACCATTTGACGACGCCGTCCATGGACTCGGCATTGGAAAGATCGACCGGCGCCTGATAGCTGCTGACGCGATCCCCGCCGCCGCCGCCGCCCGCACCGCCCCAGCCACCGCGATCGCCGCCGCGGTCGCCACCGCCACCGCCCCAGCCGCTGCGGTCGCCGCCGCGATCTCCGCCACCGCCCCAACCGCTGCGATCTCCGCCGCCGCCGCGATCGCTGCCGCCGCGATCGCCGTAGGGGGCCCGCGGTGCACGCGGTGCCGAAGGCTGTGCCGTCGAATTGTCGACCTCGAGGACGCGCAGCACCTGCCGGCCTTTCGGGCTCGACCCGATCTCGACCGTGACGCTGGCACCCTCGCCGACCGATTCATGGCCTGCCTGCTTGAGAGCCGAGAGGTGGAGGAACGCTTCCGGCGAACCGTCGGACGGCGTTACGAACCCGAAACCCTTGGCGCTGTTGAACCACTTCACGGTGGCCCGCATCGTGCCGTCACCCGAAGGCATATTTCCGTCCTCGCCTTAGCGCGTCTCTTCGACGTCGTTTGTCCCTGACACCCCGCGCGCCGGTCGGCGCGTCGTCGCGTGGCAGGGGAACCGGATTGCGGGAGGGCTTCGGGCTTCGCGATGGCTTCTTCTTGCCAAAAGAAGCGTTGCGTAAATAACCAAGGCTTCCGCGCGCGGCACCCACCACGCAAGGTTAACTATAACAAACTCCCAAACGACTCGCAAAGTGGGGAATCGGCGCGGGCACCCGCCCGCATCTAAAGATGGCCGGCCGCCCAGTGCGCGAGGGCCGCCGGGTCGGCACCGCCGACGGCCGCACCGGCGATCCGTTCGCCGACGAGTGCACCGAACTTGAACCCGTGACCGCTGAACCCCGTCGCGACATAGGCGGCGGACCCCAGCTTCTCGACGATGAAACGCTCGTCGGCGACGGTGTCGTAGAAGCAGGATTTAGCGGCGCTGATCCGGTATTCGTCCAGCCGTGCCAGCCGCCGGGCGCAGACCGCGAGCAGTTCTTCGGCCGCCGCCGGATCGGCGTCGCGCGGTTCGTCGGGATCGCCGACATTGCTGAAGGTGTGGAACCCGACCTTCAGGCCGCGGCCCTGGCGCGGGGGCACCAGATAGAAGCTTCCCGACGCGGCCTTGTCGAGCAGCAGCGGCATGTCGCCCCAGATGTCCCGCCAGTCGGCGGGCGGATCGAGATAGATGATCGTCTGGCGCGACGGGGTCATCCGGGCGGCCATTGCCGGCACCAGCCGGTTCGTCCACGGACCGGCGCACACGACAAGGGCATCGCCCGACAGCCGACGGCCGTCCGCCAGCGTCACGGCCGCGCGCTCAGGGTCGATGTCGCGCACCGGCGCGTTCGCGTGCAGCGTTGCACCGTGCGCGCGCAGCCAGCCGGCGAGTGCCGCAACGATGTCGCCCGCGAACAGCGTGCCGCCGCTATCGGCTTCCAGAACGTCGGCAAAGCCGTCCGGGATCAGCGCCGGATAGCGCCGGGCGAGGTCGGTCGGACGGGTGTGCGCCACGCCGCACTTGTCCATGGCGGCGCGGCTCGCCGCGATCCAGCCGTTGGTGTCGTCCTCGAACATCAGCGAGCCGCTCGGCGCATAGAGCGTGCGGCCGAGATCGGCCCACAGACGGTCCCATGCGCCATAGGCATCGGCGACCATGCGCGTGTAGCCGACCTGCGCGCCGTAGGGATAGCGGATCAGCCGGTGCTGGTCGACCGACGAGCCGATCGGATTGGGGATCGCCGCCTGCTCGACGATCTCGACGTGCGCGCCGCGCTTGACGGCCGACCACGCGGTCGAAAGCCCGAAGATCCCGGCGCCAACGATCAGAAGCTTCGTCATTTGCGGCTCGCTTCATACACGAGTTCGGCGGCGGCGAGATCCTCGAGTGCGGTGCCCACCGACTTGAACAGCGTGATCTGGTTGTGGAACGAGCGGCCGGCGGCACGCCCTTGGGTGAGGTCGGCAAGATCGCCGGCGATCTGCTTTTCCAGAAGCGTGCCGTTGGCCATCGGCTGCACGATGTCGCCCGCTTCCTTGAGCGCGCCGCTCCAGGTGTCGACATAGACGCGCGATCGCGCGATCGCCTCGTCGTCGGCCTCGCGCATCTGCGGCGTGAAGCCGCCGACCAGATCGACATGCTGGCCGGGCCGCAGCCACGCGCCTTGCACCAGCGGTTCCTTGGCAAGCGTGGCGCAGCTGATCGTGTCGGCCCAGGCGACGGCCTCGGAAAGGTCGGTCATCGCGCGCGCCTTCAGGCGCCGTCCGTCGAAGTTGGCCGCAAGCGTCTGCGCCTTTTTCGCATCGCGGCCCCACACGACGAGTTCGCGGATCGGCCGCACGCTCGCGTGCGCGAGGATCAGATGCGGGGCGAGCGAACCTGTCCCCACCATCAGCAGTTTTTCGGAATCCGGGCGCGAGAGATATTTCGCCGCCAGGGCCGAGGCCGCCGCGGTGCGCTTCAGCGTCAGCATGTGCCCGTCGATCATCGCGAGCGGCGTGCCGTTGCGCGCGGACATCAGGATGTAGCTCGCCATCACCGCGGGCAGGCCCTGCTCGCCGTTCGACGGAAAGACCGTGACGATCTTGACGCCGCAGTACCGGCCCGCCTGCCAGGCCGGCATCAGCAGCAGCGAGGCCGGCTGGGCATCGGGCACGTCCATCGCGTGGCGGTGGCGCAGCGGAACTTCGGCACCCTTGCGGAAGGCGTTGCGCAGAGCTTCGACCAAAGCACCCGCTTCGAGGATGCTCTCGACGTCGCTGGCACCGATCACGCGAATTCCGCCGCCGTGCATGCCGCGCATCGCCGGTGGCCCTAGATCGGCGGGCCCGGCGGCAGCGCCGGAGACGTGGACGGCAGGGACCTGCTTTCGGCGGCCTTCACGCTTTCAAGTTCGCGCGCCAGTCCATCGGCCCGCCTTGTGGCTTCGCGCGCACGCTTGCGCGTGCGGCCCTGCGCCAGCCAGGCGATCCCGGCCCCCATGCCGAAGCCGATATAGAGTGCGCCCACCAGGGCCACGAAGACCGGCATCTCGAAGGCGGGGCCGACAGGCCAGAAATCGACGCGCACGTCGCCGCGATTGCCGAGCGCGAACAGGCCCGCCAGGGCCGCGAGCAGGCCGGCGAAGATCCAGTAGACGACGCGCACCGGCCCGGCCTCAGCCGGACTTGCCGCCGTCGTCGTTCAGCTTTTCGCGAAGTTCCTTGCCCGTCTTGAAGAACGGGATGAATTTTTCCGTAACGTCGACCGCCGCACCCGTGCGCGGGTTGCGGCCGGTGCGCGCACCCCGGCGCTTGACCGAGAAAGCGCCGAAACCACGCAGTTCGACGCGATGGCCGCGCGCGAGTGCGGCGGTGATCTCGTCGAACACGGTGGTGACGATACGTTCCACGTCGCGCTGGTAAAGATGCGGGTTGAGTTCGGCCAGCCGCAATATGAGTTCGGACTTGGTCATCGGCCAAACACCCCTAGCGCTTGGAAATCGTTAGCGGAAACGCAAATCAGGGTGCCAGACCGCCACAAGCCCGTCAAGCGTAAGTCGTTCCGGCAGATAGCTTTTTCCCAACGCCGCCGAAACGGCTGTCCGGACGAGCCCGCCCAGCAGCTGTTCTTCTCGCCAAACCCTGATTTCCCGCAGCGGAAAGCTTGATTTGACGCCCTTTTCCTCAAGCCAGTCGCGCGCCTCGCCGATCCCGCCAAGGGCGTCGATCAGGCCGTTGGCCTTGGCCTGGCGGCCCGTGTAGACGCGCCCGTCGGCCAGTGCGAGCGCCGTCGGACGGTCCATACCGCGCCGTTCGGCGACCATGCCGACGAACATTTCGTACATGTCCTCGACCAACGCGCGGGTCGCGGCGCGGCCCGTATCGGTCAAAGGCTCGAGCGGCGAGGGCACGGCCTTCAGCGGCGACGACTTGATCGCCTCGGCCGACACGCCGAGCTTTTCCAGCAGGCCCGTCACGTCGGTCGTCTGCAGGATCACGCCGATCGAGCCGGTGATCGTGCCCTCGCGCGCGACGATGTGGTCGGCCGCGATCGCGACCATGTAGCCGCCCGACGCCGCGACCTCGCCCAGCACGGCGACGACGGGCTTGGTCTCGGCGATCCGGCGCACGGCGCGAAAGAAGCTCTCGCCGCCCACGACGGTGCCGCCGGGGCTGTCGATGCGCAGCACGAGCGCTTTGGCGGACGAACCGTCCATCGTCTCTTCGAGCGCCTCGATGAGGTCGGTATCGTCGGTGATGATGCCGGACAGGCGCAACTCGGCGACGAAGGGGCCGTAGTTGCGAGCGATGTCGCTGCCGCCCGCGAGCAGGGCGATGGCGCCGGCCGCGACCAGCACGCTGGCCGCACGCCACAGGGAACGCGAGCGCTTGAGCCGGCGCCGTTCGACGAGAAGTTCAGGATCGTTCATGGGCGCAATCTAGGGCCGGGGGCCCGCCGCCTCAAGCCCGGTGCTTCCCGTACATAGACGGGTCGCCCGGCATCGACGGAATCGGGTGCGGCACGGAAGCCGGCTTTCTCGAACAGGCTTCGGGTGCCGGTCCACGCGAACACGTCCGGCAGGCGCTTGTCCGACGTCGCCGGTCGCACCGGATAGCCTTCGACGACGACCGCACCTTGCGCGAACGCGTAGGCAGCCGCCGCCTTCAGCAATGCGCGCCCCACGCCCTTGCCGCGCCAGTCGCGGCGCACGAAGAAACAGACGACCGACCAGGCGGAGTCGTCGGCGCGCATGCGCCGGAGCTTGCGCGACTTGCCAAGCCGCGGGAACGAAGCGCGCGGGCCGACGCGGCACCAGCCGACCGGCTCGTCGCCGGCGAAGGCAAGCAAAGCGTGCGTGTGCCCGGCGCGCATTTCCATTTCGAGCGCGCGGCGGTTGGGATCGCCGCGGCCCTCGTCATAGTCGGCCTTGAGCAGGCCCCAATACATGCACCAGCAGCCAGCACATGCCCCCTTCACGCCGAAGAGGGTGGCGACGGCCGGCATGTCGGACCGGAGGGCGGGGCGGATCGTCGGCCGGGTCATGCGCGCGAGGATAGGCCGGGCGGCGGGCAAAGAAAAAGGGCGGACCTTTCGGTCCGCCCTTCGTTCTTTCCCGGTCGGGAAAGGTGCAGGATCACTCCTGCTCCTTCTCCGCCTTGCGCTTGAGGGCGGCACCGAGGATGTCGCCGAGCGAAGCGCCCGAGTCCGAGGACCCGAACTGCTGCATGGCTTCCTTGTCTTCCTCGATCTCGCGCGCCTTGATGGACATCGAGATCTTGCGGCTCGCGCGATCCATCTGGGTGATCTTCGCGTCGACCTTCTCGCCCATCGCGTAACGCTCGGGGCGCTGCTCCGCACGGTCGCGGCTCAGGTCCGACTTGCGGATGAAGCCGGTGACGCCGTCGGCCAGCGTGAGCTCGATGCCGTTTTCCTGCACGGCCGAGACCGTGCCGGTGACGACGTCGCCCTTCTTGAAGCCCTGGGCGGCGGATTCGAACGGATCGGCCGTGAGCTGCTTGATGCCGAGCGAGATGCGTTCCTTCTCGACGTCGACGTCCAGCACCTTGACCTTGACCTTGTCGCCCTTCTTGTAGGCCTTGATGGCCTCTTCGCCGGACTTCTCCCAGTCGATGTCGGAGAGGTGCACCATGCCGTCGATCTCGCCGGGCAGGCCCACGAACAGGCCGAACTCGGTGATGTTCTTGACCTCGCCCTCGAGCTCCGTGCCGCCCTGGAACTTGACCTTGAACACGTCCCACGGGTTGTCCATGCACTGCTTGAGGCCGAGCGAGATGCGGCGCTTCGAGCTGTCGACGTCGAGCACCATCACTTCGACTTCCTGCGAGGTCGAGACGATCTTGCCCGGGTGGACGTTCTTCTTCGTCCAGCTCATCTCCGAGACGTGCACGAGGCCTTCGATGCCCGGCTCCAGCTCCACGAAGGCGCCGTAGTCGGTGATGTTCGTGACGCGACCCTTGAAGCGCGCGTTCGCCGGATACTTGGCGGCAACGCCTTCCCACGGATCGGCCTCGAGCTGCTTCATGCCCAGCGAGATGCGCTGGGTCTCGGCGTTGAAGCGGATGACCTGCACCTTGACGTGCTGGCCGATCGACAGCGCTTCCGACGGATGGTTGATGCGCTTCCAGGCGATGTCGGTGACGTGCAGCAGGCCGTCCACGCCGCCGAGATCGACGAACGCGCCGTAGTCCGTGATGTTCTTGACCACGCCTTCGAGGATCTGGCCTTCCTTCAGCGAGGCGACCAGTTCCGAGCGCTGCTCGGCGCGTGTCTCTTCGAGGACGGCGCGCCGCGAGACGACGATGTTGCCGCGCGAGCGGTCCATCTTGAGGATCTGGAAGGGCTGCGGGGTGCCCATCAGCGGGGTGATGTCGCGCACGGGGCGGATGTCGACCTGGCTGCCGGGAAGGAACGCGACCGCACCGCCGAGATCGACCGTGAAGCCGCCCTTGACGCGCCCGAAGATGACGCCGGTGACGCGCGCGTTGTCCTTGAAGTTCTTGTCCAGCGCGCCCCAGGCTTCTTCGCGCTTTGCCTTGTCGCGCGAGAGCGAGGCTTCGCCGTGCTTGTCTTCCATGCGCTCGACGAACACGTCGACCGTGTCGCCGGCCTTGAGCTCGACGGGCGTGCCCGCCGTGCCGAATTCCTTGAGGGCCACGCGGCCTTCCGACTTGAGGCCCACGTCGATGATGGCGAAATCGCCCTCGATCGAGATCACGGTGCCCTTGACGACGCGGCCGTCGAACGACCCGCCTGCGCCGAGCGACTCTTCAAGCAGAGCCGCAAAACTCTCGCCGCCCGTCGACGCCGTCGGCGCCTTGGACAGGCTGGATGCTTTCGCCATTCAGATGGTTCCTCTCGTATTCAACGCCGGACGTCCGTAAGGCACATTGCCTTCGGCCGACGCCGGGGCTGGGGTTCGCGCTTCGGGGACTATCCCCGGGCGCGTGTCTTCGCCGAGATGAGGCCGAGAGCCATCCGGAACGCTGCGTCGGGATCGAGATCGGACGTGTCGAGCACGTCGGCATCGGAAGCCGGCTTCAAGGGGGCTTCAGCACGTTCGCTGTCCCGCTTGTCGCGTTCCGCCAGATCGGCGAAAACGGCGGCATATATAGGGGTTTCACCTCGGCCAAGCAATTCATTATATCGCCGCCGCGCGCGTGCCTCGGGGCTGGCCGTGACGAAGATCTTCACGGTTTCCGGCCACGGGCACACGACGGTGCCGATGTCGCGCCCGTCGAGCACGGCCCCTTGCGCCTGGCGGGCGAAATTGCGCTGGAATTCCAACAGGGACGCGCGCACCGCGGGGATGACCGCGACCTTCGAGGCATGCGCCCCCACGGCCCCGCTGCGCAGGTCGGGGGCATCCATGTCGGCAAGGCGGAAGCCGGCGGCGGCCGCCTCCGGCGTTTCGCCGGTGCGCAAGACCCTGGACGCAACCGCCCGATAAAGCGCCCCCGTATCGAGATGCGGCAGGCCGAAATGCGCGGCGATCCGCTTGGCGAGCGTGCCCTTGCCGGCGGCGGCCGGCCCGTCGAGGGCGATGATCATCGGCCCGTGTCGACCTGGCCGCCCAGTGTGCGCACCAGCTCGATGAAGCCGGGGAAGCTCGTCGCGATGGCGCCGATGTCGTCGACCGTGACGGGCTTGGCGGCCGCAAGGCCCATCACGAGGAAGCTCATCGCGATGCGGTGGTCGAGATGCGTGGCGATCGCGGGCGTGCCGGCCGCCATGCCCGGCGGCGGGCCGTCATTGCCTTCGACGATCAGGTCGTCGCCGTCGATGGTCGCGGCAACGCCGCACGCCGCAAGGCCGCGCGCGATGGCCGACAGCCGGTCGCTTTCCTTGACGCGAAGCTCGTTCAAGCCGCGCATCACGGTGCGCCCCTTCGCGCACGACGCGGCGACCGCGAGGATCGGGTATTCGTCGATCATCGAGGGCGCGCGTCCCGCCGGCACGTCGACGCCCTTCAGCTTGGTGAACTTCACAGAAATGTCGCCGACCGGCTCGCCGGCCTGGGTGGACGCATTGCCGATATCGAGCGTGGCGCCCATCTCGCGCAGCGTCTGGTAGAGCCCCGTGCGCCGCACGTTGAGGCCCACGTTGCGCACCGTCACCTCCGAACCCGGCACGATCAGGCCGGCGACGAGTGCAAACGCGGCCGACGACGGATCGCCGGGCACGCGGACGTCGCGGCCCGTCAGCTCCGGCTGGCCCTTGAGTGCGATGCGGGTCCCCTGCGGCGTATCGCTTACGTCGAGCTCGGCGCCGAAATGGCGGAACATCAGCTCGGTATGGTCGCGCGTGGCTTCCTTCTCGATCACGACCGTGGTGCCTGGCGTGTTGAGGCCGGCCAGAAGGACCGCACTCTTCACCTGGGCCGACGGCACGGGGACCACGTACTCGATGGGCAGCGGCTCGGCAGCGCCGATCACGGTCAACGGCAGCAGCACCTTGCCGTCGGCCCGCCCGCGCGCGACGAACTTGGCGCCCATCTTTTCCAGCGGCTGCGTGACGCGGCCCATCGGCCGGCGGCGCAGCGAGGCATCGCCCGTGAACACGGCGACGATTGGGTGGGACGCGATCAGGCCCATCAGCAGGCGCGCACCGGTCCCGGCATTGCCAAGGTCGAGCACGTCGGCGGGTTCGACGAGCGCACCCACGCCGCGCCCGCGCGCGCGCCAGATGCCCGTCTTGTCGTCGCGGGAGATCTCGGCGCCCATCTGGCGCATCGCGGCGGCCGTGCGCAGCACGTCCTCGCCCTCGAGCAGGCCGTGAATGACCGTCTCGCCCACGGCGAGCCCGCCCAGCATCAGCGAGCGGTGGGAGATCGACTTGTCGCCCGGCACGCCGGTCGTGCCCTTGAGCGGGGCGCCCGGCCGGCTGGTGGCGGGGAGGGGCGGTGTGGCGCTCGACATGGGGCCTCTAAGTGGGAATTGCGGCGGCAGGATCAGGGCTTGTAGCAACGCCGCCCGGCAGGGGCAACCGCCGCCGGCGGGCGCCGGTTGACAGGGGGGCCGGGACATGGCATTCCCCCCGCCCGTTCGAATTTGGTGCCGTTTTTGCGACGTAAACGGGCGGTACCGCGAAGGAGCGATCGATGGCGAAGGCCGAATGGGGTTTGAAGCGCACGTGCCAGGGCTGTGGCGCGCGTTTCTATGACCTGTCCAAGGATCCGATCATGTGCCCGAAATGCGGGGCCGAGTACGATCCCGAAGTGCTGCTGAAGTCGCGTCGCGGCAAGCCGGCACCGGCTCCGAAGGTCGTCGCCGCCGTGGTCGAGGAGGTCGAGGTCCCCGACGCCCCCGCCGAGGAGGGTGCCGAGGAAGAGGAAGATGCGGTGATCGAGGACACCTCGGAACTGGGCGAGGACGAAGAAGACGTCGCCGAGGTGATCGAGAACGTCGAAGACGAGGAACGTTGACCCTCGGGCACCTTTCGCCATAAATAACGCCGCAGGCCCGGGGACCCAAACCCGGCCGCAGATTTCGGGGCCATAGCTCAGCTGGGAGAGCGCCGCAATGGCATTGCGGAGGTCAGCGGTTCGATCCCGCTTGGCTCCACCAAGACGAAACAAGGGCTTCGCCGGAAACGGCGGAGCCCTTATGTTTTGGGCCGCATCAAAGGAGCACCCATGAAGATCGCGATCGTCGGGGCAGGGGCAATCGGCGGGACCATTGCCGGGACGCTGGCGCGCAAGGGCGGGCACGAGGTTTCGGTGCTGGCGCGCGGAGCCCATCTCGCGGCGATCCGCGCGGGCGGGCTGAAGCTCGAGACCGAGACCGGTGTGACGACCCATCGTCTTGCGGCATCCGACAAGCCGGCCGATCTGGGTGCGCAGGACATCGTGATCCTGGCGGCCAAGGGACATGGGCTGCCCGCACTTGCACCGACGCTTTCGCCGCTGCTCGCCAAGGACACCATCGTCGTGTGCGCGCAGAACGGCATCCCGTGGTGGTTCTTCGCCGGCATCGACGCGCCCGAGCGCGACACGCCGCTTCCCGTCATCGATCCGGGCGGCGGCATCTGGAAGGCGCTGTCGGGCACGCGCGCGATCGGCTGCATGATCCAGATGCCGGCCAGCGTGCCGGCCCCCGGCCATGTCCACAATCCCGGCCTGCCGCGCACGCTCACGCTTGGCACGCCGCGCAAAGGTTCCGATCCCGAAGCGCTCGCCACCGCTTGCGGCGTGCTGTCGGCTGCCGGCTTCGAGGCGAAGCCGACCGACGACATGCGCACGGTCGTGTGGAACAAGCTCGTGCAGAACGCGTTCTTCGGGCCGACCAGCGTGCTCACGCAGGCGCGCAACGGCGAGATCGTCGGCGCACCGGGCATTGCCGAGCTTCGCGCGCGCGTCGTCGATGAAGGGGTCGCCGCCGCTGCCGCGTGGGGCAGTTCGCTTGCCGACGCAGTACCAGCACTCAACTCGCCCAACATCGGCAGCCCCAACCACAAGACGTCGATGCTGCAGGATTTCGAGGCCGGCCGGCCGGTCGAGATCGGCCCGATCCTCGCCGCCCCCATCGATCTCGGGCGCCGGCGCGGCGTGGCGATGCCGACATTCGAAGCACTGCACACGTTGATGGCGCTGCGAACGGCAAAGCGCGACTGAAGGCGGGGGGCGCGTGAAAGACATCCAGGTCGGGCTGATCGGGGCGGGCTATATCGGCCACACGATGGCGCTTGCCTATCGCGCGGTCGGTGCCCTGTTCCCCGACCTGCCGCGCGTGCGGCTTGCGATGCTTGCCGATGTCGATGCCGCCGGTGCCGCGAAGGCCGCCGCGCGCTATGGCTTCGCGGCGGCGACGGCTGACTGGCGCGCGCTCGTCGCCGATCCCGCGATCGACATCGTCGCCATCGCCACGCCCAACCATCTGCATCGCGACATGGCGGTCGCGGCCCTTGAAGCGGGCAAGCACGTGCATTGCGAGAAGCCGCTCGCCCTCGATCTTGCACAGGCGCGCACGATGGAAGCGGCGGCGCGGCGTGCAAAGACATGCACCATCGTCGGCTACAACTATCTGCACAACCCGATGATCCGCACGGCGCGCGCAATCGTCGCCAGCGGCGAGATCGGCACGCCGGTGCATTTCAAGGGTGCCCACGACGAAGACTACATGGCCGATCCGGCGCTGCCGTTTTCGTGGCGCTGCGACCGGGCGCTCGCCGGGGCCGGCGCGCTCGCCGATCTGGGCTCGCACATCCTGAGTTTCGCCGACGCGCTGATGGGACCGGTCGCCGAAGTATGCGGCGATGTTTCCACGACGGTGCCGGTGCGCCCGCTGCAAGGCGGCGGCACACGCAAGGTCGAGAACGAGGACCAGGGCCATTTCCTCGTCCGCTTCGCGAGCGGGGCGACGGGTGCCATCGGGGCAAGCCGCGTGGCGCAGGGACGCAAGATGGGTCTCGCCTTCGAACTCGTCGGCACGAAGGGCTCGATCTCGTTCGACCAAGAGCGGCTCAACGAGCTTCGCGTCTATCGCGCGGACATGGGCACGGGCCGTGCCGGCTACACGACGATCCTCGCCGGCCCCGAGCATCCGGGCTATGCCGCGTTCTGCCCGGCGCCGGGCCATCAGATCGGCTTCACCGACCTGAAGACGCTCGAGGTGGCGCATTTCCTTGGCGCCATCCGCGACAAGGTGCCGGCCGAACCAGATTTCGCCGCCGCCTTGCGCTATGAGCGCGTCATCGACGCGGCGCTGCGTTCGGCCGAAGAACGGCGCTGGGTCCCGGTCGCGGCGGCGTAGCCGCGCCGGACAGCCAGGTCAGGTCTTGGGATTGCTCAGCATGTCGGCGCAGGCGCGCGCGACGTCGGAATCGGGCTTGTTGCTGCCGGGCATCTGGGCGAAGCCGCTGCGCTCGATGACGGAGCCGCGCTCCCACGAACTCGTCTTCACCAGTTCGCCGAGCTTCGTCGAGGCGTCGCCCTGCGCGCGGAACAGCGACACGCAGATGGGTGCGAGCACGCCGACGACGGCCTCGTGCGAGGCGGCGGCGACGCGCTTGTCGGAGGTCCCGCCAGTCACCCAGCCGCCCCAGTTGAAGCCGAGGATCGCGAGTGCGACGGCACCGGCGGCGGCACCCCACAGGAACGGCGTGGTCGTGGGGGGAAGTTTCATTGAAATGGCCACGGGATATCCTTCAAAAGAATCGGAGCGCCGGGCGGAATGCCGCGACGCCTGTTTCGGGGAGCAGGCCGGCCGGGATCAGACGGGTGCGCGCAACAGCGCGTAGACACCGATCAGCAGGACCAGCAGGGCAGGGACGACGACAGGCGGAATGAACCAATTGGGCATTTGCAACTCCACGCGGCAGGAACCGGGGCGGGAGCGCAGTTCTCTCTCAGCCATCGAAGCCGGAAAGAGCCTTGTCGATGGTGACGGACCCTACACTTATCGGGTGACCGTGTCGTCCTTCATCGCCGCTTCGCGCCGGGCAAGGCTTTCGGCCGGCCACAGGCGCTCGCGGTCGTAGTATTCCGGAACCGACGGCATGTCGGGCGGCAGCACGACCCAGGGCTGCTTCGACGCCGTGAAGATGTGGATGTCGGGCGGCAGGCGGTCCGGCTCGTCGAGCGTGCCGACGCGCACGAAGGCGATCTTCGGCCCGGCACCCGAATAGTGGCTCCACAGCGCCACACGGCATGTCGGGCAGCGCACGATGCGCTGGCCCTTTCCGCTGTTCGACGGCGTGTCGACCGTTTCGGGCGTGCCGGCCAGCAGGGCGATCCGGCCGGTCTCGATCATGGCGTTGATCGCGAAGGCACTGCCCGATTCGCGCTGGCACCACCGGCAGTGGCAGCAATTGACGAACATCGGCCGTACTTCCAGGCGGTAGCGGACCGCCCGGCACGTGCAGCCGCCCTCGAAACCGCCCGCCGCCGTTCCGGCCATCTTTTCCTTCATAGACCCTCTATCCATTGAAATATCGGCGTTTCCCGCCTATTATTAAGGCCAGAGGCGCGCATGGACCAGACCGAAAGCAAAGTCATCGTCAACCTGCTGCTCACCACGGTGGTGTTCTGCACCATCATGGGCGCCATCGGGTATGTCGTGACGCGTTACCCCGAATTGATCGACGGCGCCTCGACGATGGTCAACGGCGTGGCCGTGGCCGTGCCGACGATCATCAGCACCGAGCCGATGACATTGCGTTGCCGCGTGTCGAAGGAGTTCGTGATGGAGCCGGGCACCAGCCAGGTGCGCACGACGGCCATGGTCACGAACTGCGTCAACGAGCCGACCGCCAGCAAGAACTGAGCTCTCTTCCCCGGAAGGTTCCAGATGCTCCAGACCACCGTCGCCGGCAGCCTGCCGAAACCGTCATGGCTGGCCGCACCCCAGCAGCTCTGGGCGCCGTGGCGCCAGACCGGGGCGGCCCTCGCCGAAGCGCAGGCCGACGCCACCACGCTCGCCGTGCGCCTGCAGCGCCAGGCCGGCATCGACATCCCCAGCGACGGCGAACAGGCCCGCCAGCACTTCGTCCACGGTTTCCTTGCCGGCGTCACCGGCATCGATTTCGAGAACAAGGTGACGATGGGGATCCGCAACAACCGCTACGACGCGCAGGTCCCCCAGGTGATCGGTGCCTTGAAGCGCAAGGGGCCGGTCCACTCGATGGAAGCGCGCGCGGCGCGTGCCGCTGCCGACGGCAAGGTCAAGTTCACGCTGCCCGGGCCGATGACGATCGTCGACACGATCGCCGACCGCTTCTATGGCGACCGCGTGAAGATGGCGATGGCGTTCGCCGAGCTCCTCAACGAGGAAGCGCGCGAACTGGAAGCCATCGGCATCGACACGGTCCAGTTCGACGAGCCGGCCTTCAACGTGTTCACCGACGAGGTGCTCGACTGGGGCATCCCTGCACTTCTGCGCGCGGCCGAAGGGCTGAAATGCACGACCGCCGTGCATGTCTGCTACGGCTACGGCATCCAGGCGAACATCGACTGGAAGAAGACGCTGGGCGACGAATGGCGCCAGTACGAGCGCATCTTCCCGGCGCTTGCGAAAAGCCGGATCGACCAGGTCAGCCTCGAAGTCGCCAACTCGAAGGTGCCGATCGAGTTCATCGGCCTCTTGAAGGGCAAGGACGTGCTCGTCGGCTGCATCGACGTGGCGAGCGAAAAAGCCGAGACGCCCGAGGAAGTGGCATCGACGATCCGGCGCGCGATGAAGTACGTGGATGCGTCGAAGATGTTCCCGTGCACCAACTGCGGCATGGCGCCGATGTCGCGCGAGCTTGCCTATGGAAAGCTCGCGGCGCTGAGCGCCGGGGCGGCCCTGGTGCGCAAGTCGCTTTGATCCGTCGGGGCACCTGAGCAAAACTTGACGGCATCGACAGTTTTTTTCGCGATCCCCGGACGACATCGAACCCGTAAGTTCCGCCCATGCGCCGTCGCCTGCCACCGCTGAATTCGCTGCGCGTCTTCGAGACCGTCGCGCGCCATCTGTCCGTCACCAAGGCGGCCGACGAGCTGTCGGTGACGCCGGCTGCCGTCAGCCACCAGATCAAGACGATCGAGGACCATCTCGGGCTGCCGCTGTTCCAGCGCAACAAGGGCAACCTGCTGCTGACCGACGCGGGCCAGGCGATCCTGCCCGGCATCCGGGGTGCCTTCGAGCAGCTGGCCGCCGCGATCGAGGAGATCGACAATCTGGGCGACGCCGGCGTACTGACGATCAGCGTGGCGCCGTCTTTCGCCGCCAAATGGCTGCTGCCGCGCCTCGACCGGTTCCAGGCGAAATATCCCGAGATCGACGTGCGCGTGGCGGCGTCGATGTCGCTCGCCGACTTCCATTCCGACGGCGTCGATCTCGCGATCCGCTACGGCGCCGGCCGCTATCCCGACCTGCATGTCGAGCGCCTGCTCGACGAGGCGGTCTTCCCGGTGTGCAGCCCGGCGCTGCTGAAGGGTGCGGTCCCGCTCGACACGCCGGCGGCGCTGAAGAGCCAGACGCTGCTGCACGACGACAGCCCCGACGACGATCCGTCCTGCCCGACCTGGTCGATGTGGCTGAAGGCGGCAGGTGTCGCCGACGTCGACGGTTCGCGCGGGCCGAAATTCAACCAGTCGAGCCTCGTGGTCGAGGCGGCTGTGCTCGGGCGCGGCGTGGCGCTGGGCAAGTCGCTGCTTGCCGCGGCCGATCTTGCCGCCGGCCGGCTGGTCAAGCCGTTCGGCGATGCCGTGTCGGTCGATTTCGCCTATTTCATCGTCTGCCCGGAAGCCAAGCTCGCGTTGCGCAAGGTCGCGCTGTTCTGCGACTGGCTGCGCGGCGAGGCCGCCGGCAACCCCTCACCCTAACCCTCTCCCCGGAGGGGAGAGGGGAAACTCGGCAGGTGCGGCTCCCTCTCCCGCCTGCGGGAGAGGGCGGGGGGTGAGGGCGTCAGAACTCGACCCGGCCGCCTTCGAGGAAGATCGTCAGCAGCGCTTCGACTTCCTTGTCGGCCGGCGTGCGCAGGTCCCAGGTGCCCGCGACATGGCCTTCGGTCGTGCGCACGATCGTGCCGCGCCCGCGCACCTCGACCGAACCCTTTTCGCTGCGGATGCCGAGCACGATGTCGAACGGCGTGCCGGCCGGCGACCATGGCTTTACGGCCTTCGCGCGCCAGCCGTTGCGGCTCCAGTCGACGATCTCGTAGCCCTCGCCGTCGACAAGCAGGGTGCCGCGCAGGACTCCGAAGCGGGTCTGGCGCCGTTTTTCGTCTGATGTTCCGTCGGTCATGCTGCTTGAATCCGCCATTCTGAAGGTGGCGCAAACCTAGCCGATCCGCGCGCCGGGGAAAAGCGGCGCGCTATTCGACGTCGACTTGCGCAAGCCGTGTGGCGACCGTGTAGCGGAACGTGCCCAGCGGCCGGCCGCGATTGCCCAACTCCGGCACCAGGCGTGCGAGCGTGGCCTGCACTTCGTCGCCGCTGCCGGGCAGCGGGGCGAGGGCCAGCTGGAATCGCGCCCCGCCGGCAGAAAAGGCGAGCGAACCGTCTTGTGCCGCCTCGCTCCCCGGTCCGATCAGGCCGGCAAGATCGATTCCGGGGGCCGCCAAGACGGCGCGTGCAAGTGCCGGCAGCACCGGCTCGAGCATGCCCATGGGGGCGCGGCGGGCGAATTCGGCCGCCGCATCTGCCGGCCGCATGTCCGAGATCCGCCCCGTCGTCTCGCCGACGAGCCGCAGCCGGCAGATCGCCCGCCCGCCGCCGTCGGCCCGCCGCAGTTCGATGGTCCGCGTGGTTGCCGGTGCGAACCCGGCTTCGGTCGCCGGAGCGGCGAAGGTCGCGCGATAACGCGCGCGGCCGATCTGCAGGCGGCGCGGGCTCCCGGACAGTTCCATGCCGTCGACCCGCCAGGCCGGCCCGCCGGCAAGGCGTGAATGGACGCGGTCGAGATCGACATCGGCCTCGAAATTCGCGCGGATCGCGTCGGCGAGCGTCGCGCACGGCCCGACGGCCGCGAAGGCAGGACCGGCAGACATCAGGACGGCGAACAGGACGAAAGGCGTGCCGTGTTTCACTTCGGCCGGAACCCGCCCGTGATCGCGTGGATCAGGATCGCCGCCGTCGCCGCGACGTTGAGCGACTGGATCTTGCCGGTCCCCGGCAGGTTCACGACATGCTCGCACACCGCGAGCGTGGCGGGGGCGAGGCCCACCTCTTCGTTGCCCAGCACGAGGCACACGGGCTTGGGCCCCGTGGCGAGTTTCTGCATGGGCATCGGCGCACCCGTCCCGATGGCCGTGCCGACGACCGTGTAGAACATGCCGAGCTTGCGCAGCACGTCGGGCAGCCGGTGGATGCGGTAGACGTCGAGCCACACGAGCCCGCCTTCGGAAACGCGATAGGCGGCCTCGGACGGGGCGGCCTGCCCCGGATGATCGGTGATGGCGAGATGCGTGAGGCCGAAGAACGCGGCCGTGCGCGCGATGGCGCCCAGATTGTGCGGGTTGCCGATGCCGTCGAGCACGATCAGCGGCTGCCAGCGTGACGCCCACACGCGCGCCTCGCCCACGTCGAACGGCTTGGCCGGGCGAGGGCTGGTTTCTGCGATGATCCCGCCCGTCAGCGGCGTGCCGGCGATCTTGGCCAGCGCCTCGGCCGGCACGATGCGGTGCGCGATGTTGCGTTGCGTGGCCTCGCGCAGCAGGGCCGATGCGGCCTGCGCCATGTCGGGGGCGACGATCAGCCGTTCGACCGATTCCGGTGCGCGCGCGAACAAGGCTTCGACCGCCGGCAGGCCGGCGATGCGCAGGATGTCGCGCCGGTGGCGGCCGTCATGCACGCGCGCGTCCTGCTGGCGCGCATCTTGCGGACGCCCGCGATTGGGGCCCTCGCGCAGCGGGGCTTCGTCGCGGTTCGGCTGGTCGGACCGGCGATCGGGGGCCCTCGGATGGGCCGGGCGGCGGCCCGGGCGCTTGGGCCTGTGCGGGGGCGGGCGGTTCATGGCACCGTCCTAGCGCGGAACCGGGACCGTGCGCTACGGGCCTGTCGTTGCATTGCAGCAGGGATAGCCGTATTTTCCGCGTCCCCTTGGCGCGACTTGGCACCCGAACGGACGGAACGACGAATATGGACGCGAAACCGGCTCCCGACCTCGACCGCATGCGGCATTCGTGCTCGCACGTGCTCGCGGCCGCCGTACTGAAGCTCTTCCCCGACGCGAAGCTGGGCGTGGGCCCGGCGACCGACACGGGCTTCTACTACGACATCGAGACGGCCGTGCCGCTGACGACCGAGGACCTGCCGAAGATCGAAGCCGAGATGCGCAAGATCCGCGAGCGCAAGCTGCCGCTCGTGCGCACCGAAGTGCCGATCGCCGACGCCGTCGCGTTCATGGAGAAGACGGGCCAGACCTACAAGGTCGAACTCCTCGGCCTGCTGGCCACGCGCGGCTCGACGGCCGCCAAGGGTCTCGAAGACCCCAACCTCGTCGAGGCGGGCGCTTCGGGCGTGACGAGCGTATCGTTCTATGCGCTCGGCGATTTCACCGATCTCTGCCGCGGACCGCATGTGGAGCACACGGGCCAGGTGGGTGCGTTCAAGCTCACGAAGCTTGCCGGCGCCTATTGGCGCGGCGATTCGCGCAATCCGCAGCTCACGCGCGTCTACGGCACCTGCTGGGCCAACGAGCAGGACCTGAAGGCGTATCTCCACCGCGTGGAAGAAGCCGAGAAGCGCGACCATCGCAAGCTCGGCGCGGCGATGGGCCTGTTCCACCTTCAGGAGGAAGCGCCGGGCACGGTCTTCTGGCACCCGAAGGGCTGGACGCTGTTCCGCACGGTCGAGCGCTACATGCGTTCGCGCCTGGAAGCCGACGGCTATGTCGAGGTCAAGACGCCCCAGCTGGTGGACCGCGTGTTCTGGGAGAAATCAGGCCACTGGGCCAACTACCGCGACGCGATGTTCATCGCCCGGCCCGGCAAGGAAGGCGAGGAGGAAGACCGTCTCTACGCCATCAAGCCGATGAACTGCCCGGGGGCCGTGCAGATCTTCCGCGTGGGCCAGCGCAGCTATCGCGAGTTGCCGCTGCGCATGGCCGAGTTCGGTGCCTGCCACCGCTACGAGCCGTCGGGCGCCTTGCACGGCATCATGCGCGTGCGCGCCTTCACGCAGGACGACGCGCACATCTTCTGCACCGAGGATCAGGTGCCGGCGGAATCGCAGAAATTCTGCGACCTGCTGCGCGTCATCTACAAGGATTTCGGCTTTGCCGATCTGGTCGTGAAATTCTCCGACCGGCCCGAGCAGCGCGCCGGATCGGACGAGACGTGGGACAAGGCGGAAACCGCACTCGAAAAGGGCGCCGAGGCCGCCGGCCTCGCGACGGTGCGCAATCCGGGCGAGGGGGCGTTCTACGGCCCCAAGCTCGAATTCGTGCTGCGCGACGCCATCGGGCGCGACTGGCAGTGCGGCACGCTGCAGGTCGATTTCGTGCTGCCCGAACGTCTCGACGCCGCCTATATCGGCGAGGACGGCAACAAGCATCGTCCGGTGATGCTGCATCGCGCGATCCTGGGATCGTTCGAGCGCTTCATCGGCATCCTGATCGAGAACTATGCCGGCCGCCTGCCGACCTGGCTGTCGCCGATCCAGGTCCGCATGGTGCCGATCGCCGACCGGCACGTCGATTTCGCGCGCGACGTGGCGCGTCGCCTGATGGGCTCGGAGTTGCCGCAGACCGACGGCGGCATCCGCGTGGATGTCGACGACACGACCGAGCGCATGCAGAAGAAGATCCGCAACGCCCAGCTCGAGCAGATCCCCTACATGCTCGTCGTCGGCGACAAGGAAGCCGAGATGGGCAAGGTCGCGGTGCGTCTGCGCTCGGGGCGCGATCTCGGGACCATGGCGGTCGAGGACGTGGTCGCGCGCATCCGGGCGGAAGTCGCCACGCGGGCCGACATCGTCGACCCGCCGGCACCCGTTCAGCAGGCGCCGAACCAGGCGAAAGCGCCGTAGCACGCGTCGAACAGCCCGTTGAGGACCGCGAACACGATCAGGTCCAGCACGAGCAGGGCGACGATCAGCGGCACGCCGACGCGCCACGCGAGCAGCGGGATCAGCCGCCATGTCGGCCGCGGGGCGGCGATGCGCTGTCCGTGCACGGGCTCGTCTTTCATAGATAGGTTCCTGCAAGCGTGCGGGGGACTGCTCCGGTGCCGAGCTTGAAGCGCGCGAGGCCCGGGCTGCGGTCGGTGTCGATCGTGCCCAGATCCACCTTGCGCACGCCGGCTTCCTTCAGCGCCGTCAGCCCGCGCCACAGCACGAGATTGGCGGCATTGCGCTTGCGCCCTTCGTCGGTCGCGGCGGCGACGTAGTAGCTGGCATCCGGTCCGTGGCGCACGAAGAGCGCGCCCGCGACCGGCTCGTTACCATCCAGCGCCACGACGGCAAGCGTGGCGCGCGGCGATTTCAGGCCGGCGATCCGTGCCACGAAATCGCGCGACGGACCTTCGAAGCCCTTCGTCGCGTGCACGTCCTCGTAGCGTGCGACGACCCAGTCGATCCACTTGCCCTGCTGCGCCGTCTCGACACGAAGGCCCCCGCGCTCGGCGGCGGCAAGCCGGTTGCGCCATTTCTGGTGCAGCCCTGCACGCAAGGCGGCCTCGTCGCCGGCCGCAAGATCGAGGATCGCGCAGCTGTGGCCGGTATAGACGCGTGCACGCCCCAGCCAGCGCGCCGCGTTGGCCGGCGTCGCCGCGATCTCGGGGGCGATGAAGCTCAGACGCGCGATGCCGCGCGGGATCGCCGCCAGCAAAGCCGCGGCACCGGCATCGCCGGCGCCCAATGGAACCGGACCGCGTAGCGCCAGCCACAGCTCGGCGAAACCGAGCCAGCGCCGTCCGACAAGCTGGAGCGCTGCGCATACATTGTCAGGATCCGTCGCGAGCAGCCGCAACACGGGGCGACCCTGCCAGCGCACCGCGAGGCCATAGTCCCAGTCCTGCTGGAGCGGCCAGAAATCCGCCTGCCGTGCGGCGTTCTCCCAGGACCGGCGATCGGGCTCGACAACGATCTGCATGCCGTTCCTTTTCGGACGCGGCCGGGACAAGGTCAAGCATAGAACACGATAGTATGCTATCGAAGATCGCTATCGTTCCATTAATTGCACGTAAAGATTTGGCCGCTAGGCTCGCCCGTGAGCTCGACAAGCGACGGAGCATGCCTTGGCCGAACCTGCGCACGACGAAGCCGGCGCCGACGCCCTGATGAAGGCGCCGCCGCGCACGGCCGTGGCCCCGCGCCGCTTCGAGTTCGTCCACAAGGTCTTCCAGGTCGAGAACGGCCTGTTCCAGCCCGATCCTTCGAGCGACGAACCGGTCTACAGCGTCGATCTGGGCGACTTGCGCGCCAACCTTTCCTTTCCCACGCTGCGCGTCTCGTTCGACATCGACCCGGACAGCGCCGACTCCCGCCTGCTCGACGAGGTCGCCAAGGCGCTCACGTTCGTCAAGCGCATCCGGCCCGGCGACACGATCCCCAGCGAACTGCTCGACGGCTCGGCATCCTGGTCGGTCACGCCGCAGTTCCGCGCGATCGCCAAGGGCCGCGTGTGGGTCGGTCTCGTCGCGTGGCTGTCGGGCCAGCGCGGCGGGCGCGACATCAGCATGATCGAGCTTGCCAAGGTGTCGGAATCGAACGAGGCGAAAGACCACGTGAACATGGCTTTCGGCCGGCTCGCCGAGCATCTGGGCTACGGGGCCGCCAACAAGGAGATGGTCATCCGGAAGGTCGAGCGGCTGGTCGACGAGCTTTCCTACATCGAGGCGCTGCGCGAGCGCGTCGGGCGCGCGCGGCGCGTCGTCGAGATCGTCAAGCGGATGCGCAACACCTACAAGCGCGAGAAAAGCGTGCGCGAGGAGATCGAGCGCATCGTGCTGCTGATCGAACGGCCGGTCGCCAAGCTCGAGGCGCAGATCACCGAAGTCGACGCCCAGGCCGGCGAGACGTCGAACGCGTTGCGCAACCTGCTGCAGCAGATCGGGTTCATCCGCAAGACGCGCGACCGCCTGCATGCCGACCTGATGAAGTGGGACGACATCCTTGCGGCCTGGCAGGACATGGATGCCGAACCCTCGCCGCGCGCGCAAAAGCTCATCCGCAATACGTACCGCTTCGTCGCAAGATATTTTCCCGCCGAGTCCGAGTGGGTGCGTTGACGGTTTCGGGAAATCTTGCCGGCATTCGTTAATCGCCCGGTAAGCTCTGCAGCTATAACGTGTTCACAG
This sequence comes from Tagaea sp., assembly GCA_965279525.1. Taxonomy (GTDB): domain Bacteria; phylum Pseudomonadota; class Alphaproteobacteria; order CACIAM-22H2; family CACIAM-22H2; genus Tagaea. The sequence goes on from CBDIIB010000005.1 coordinate 1,702,339, forward strand.
TCCGTTGGCCGACACCGGTCGATCGGAGGAACGCGTGACAGATACCCTGCCGAAAGCACCACCTGCCGATCCGTTGAGCGAAGCCCCGCGCGAGGCGTCGCCGCCCCAGCGGTTCGATTTCGCGAACAAGGTCTTCCATGTCGAGAGCGGCGCCTTCCTGATCGACGCCACGACCGACGAACCCGTCTATACCGTCGACCTGGGCGACGTGCGCGCCACGCTCACCTTCGCCACGCTGCGCTCGTCGTTCGGCATCGAGAAGGAACATCCGGACTCGAAACTGCTGGATGAGGTGAAGCGCGCACTTGTCTTCGTGCGCCGCGTGCGCAACGGGGATTCGATGCCGAGCGAGCTGCTCGACGGTTCGGCGTCGTGGAAGGTCGAAGAACGCCATCGCGTGGTCGCGCGCGGGCGCGTGTGGACCGGGCTCGTGGCGTGGATCTCGGGGGGCAAGTCGGCCGGCGGCGTCAGCATCGACGAATTCGCGACGATCGCAAACTCCGTCGAGACGCGCACGCGCGTGCAGGCCGCGTTCGGCCAGCTTGCCGACGCACTCGGCTATCCGCCGGCGCGGCGCGGCGACGTCGTCGACCAGATCGAGCGGCTGATCGACGAGCTCTCGTTTCTCGAGGCGTTGCGCGAGCGCGTGGGATTGGCCCGGCGCATCGTCGAGACGCTGCGTGCCTACCGTGTCGCGCTCAAGCGCGAGAAGACCCTCGCCGAGGAGGTCGAGCGCACGATGCTGCTGGCCGAGCGCCCGGTCGTCGAGCACGAGAAACGGTTGGCGAAGATCGACGCGCAGTCCACGCATGTGCTCGAGATGCTGCGCCGGCTGGCGAATCAGATCGTCCTGATCCGCCAGACGCGCGATGCGCTGCATGCCGGGATGATGAAGTGGGATCCGATGCTGGAGGCGTGGGCCGACGCCCCGCCGCAGCCCGGGCCGAACTGTCACCTGTTGATCCGCGATACCTACCGGTTCGCGGCCCGGCACTTCCCGGTCCAGCAGGCTTGGAAACGCTGATCCGGATGCCGGATTGGCGGTGGCGGCCATAGCAATGTAGGATGGAGACAATCTAGTGAAATCAGCCCGCCTCGACCGAACGTGCCCACGCGGAGTGCCGATTGACCGAAGTCACGACACAGGCCGGCGAACCCGAATCGCTGATGACCGAGGCGCCGCGCGTCGCGGCACCCGTGCGCCGGTTCGAATTCGCGCACAAGGTGTTTAGCGTCTCCGGTGGCTTGTTCCAGATCGATCCGCAGACCGACGACCCGGTCTACAGCGTCGATCTGGGCGACGTGCGTGCCAACCTCACCTTCGTGGCGCTGCGCGCGGCTTTCGGACTTGCACCCGACGATCCGGATTCGAAGCTGCTGGACGAGGTCGGGCGCGGCCTTTCCTTCGTCAAGCGCATCCGGCCGGGCGACACGGTGCCAAGCGAACTGCTGGACGGGACGGCGTCGTGGACGGTCTCGGACCAGCATCGCGCGATCGCGCGCGGGCGGATCACCGTCGGTCTCATGGCGTGGATGTCGGGCAACCGCAGCACCCAGCAGATGAGCATGCTCGAGCTTGCCAAGGTCGCCGAGGATCCGGAGACCAAGGGGCGCGTCCAGGCGGCATTCGCCAAGCTTGCCGACGAGCTGGGGCTGCCGCCCGACCGCAAGGCCGACGTGGTCGGCCAGATCGACAGGCTCGTCGACGAACTCACCTATATCGAGGCGCTGCGCGAGCGCGTGGCCAAGGCCCGCCGGATCGTCGAGGTCCTCAAGCGCCTGCGCGCGGTCTACAAGCGCGAACGCGGCGTGCACGACGAGATCGACCGCACGATCGCGTTGGCCGAGCCGCCGGTGGCCAAGCTCGAATCGCAGATCACCGAGGTCGACGGACAGACCGGCGAGACCGCCAACGCGCTGCGCACGCTGCCGCGCCAGATCGCGTTCATCCGCGAGACGCGCGACCGCCTGCATGCCCAGCTGATGAAGTGGGACGACATCCTGGTCGCCTGGAACGGCGTGGCCGCCGAGCGTTCGGGCACGGTCCAGCGGCTGGTGCGCGACACCTACCGTTTCGTGGCACGCTATTTCCCGGCCGAGTCGGAGTGGGTCCGGTGAGCGGGGACGCGGGGGCGGGCACGTGGCAGGCATAAAGCAGGTCGAGCGCAGGAAGCTGGGGCGCGAGGAGCTGTCAAAGCGCGTCGCCGCGCACGAACGCTTCTTGAAGAAGCAGTCCGGCGGCGTGCGCCTGCAGATCAATTTCTGCGTGGCGGCGCGCAACGACCTGCACGACCGCGACCTCGCCGAGGCCGAGCTCGTCGGCGCCGACCTGACCGAATGCGATTTCAGCCGCACGAACCTGTCGCGCGCCAACCTGTTCGGCGCGAACCTGACCCACGCGTGCCTGACCGACGCCAATCTCAGCCGCGTCGACCTGCGCGGGGCGGTGCTGAAGGGCGCCAATCTCGAGGGCGCCGACCTCACGCGCGCGGACATCCGCGACGGGTTCCTGGTGACCGCCAACGAGAACGGCGAGTTCGACTACTCGGTCGTGCTGACGCAGAAATCGTCGATCGACGGCGCAAAGTTCGCCGGCGCCAATCTCGGCGAGGCGAAGCTGGGCCGGATCGTCGGCCAGTCGACCGATCTCACCAACTGCAACCTGCGCGGCGCCAATCTCACCGGTGCGGACCTCTCGAACTCGAACCTGTCGGGCGTGGTGTTCACCGGCGCCGACCTTTCCGACGCGAACCTGTCGAACTGCAAGCTCAACGGCGCCGTGCTGGTCGGCGCCATCATGGCCGGCGCCAATCTCGACGGCGCCGACATGTGTGCGTGCCATTTCGTCATCGGCGACATGGAGAAGTGCGATCTTTCGCGCGCCGTCCTGCCGCGCACGCTCGCCGACATCGGCATGTCGTTCGGCGACATGGTCGTGGCGCACAACGACTGGCTGCGCACCGGCGGCGCGCAAGGTGCCCAGGTCACGATCGACGGCGTGGATCTGGGCCCCATCGAATGGCCCGGCGTGACGCTGTCGGCCGCCAGGCTCCAGCGCATCACGCTCGTGGGCGCCAAGCTGCCGTCGGCGCGTTTCGACATGGCCAATCTCGAAGGCTCGATGCTCGCCGGCGTCGACATCTCGAACGGCTCGCTGCGCGGGGCCAATCTCGACAAGGCGGTGCTCGACGGCGCCAACATGCGCGACACCGATTTCTCGCCGCTGCCGCTGGCGGGCGTGGCCAACAGCAAATGGCCGGCGCGCGCCAAGGGCATCCGCGGGCACAAGACCGATTTCCGCGGCGCCAACCTGAAGGGCGTCGATTTCACCGAATCCTCGCTGCGCGACGCGGATTTCCGCGAAGCCGACCTCACGGGGGCACGGCTCGTCGATTGCGACCTGACGGGGGCCGACCTGCGCGAGGCGATCACGGCCGACGCGGACCTGCGCGGCGTTATCGGGATGAAGTGACGGAAAAGACCCGCCGCGTCAGACGCGGCGCGGGGCGGGGCCGAGGCGGCGCTTTTCCACGGTGAAGCTGCGCGTGGCCGAAGTCGGCCGGCTGACGATCGGCTGGCTGAGGCCGAGCCGGTCGGCGTCGGGGCGCAGATGGGCCGGCAGCGGGCCGCCGTCCATCGGGCGCGTCGGGCGACGGCGTGCCGCCTTGGCGCGCGGCGGCTTCTTGGCCTTCACGTCGGCCAGGCGCACCTCGATCTTGCGCTCGCCCACGGTCGACCCGTCGAGGGCGGCGATGGCCGCCTTGCAGTGCGCCTCGGTCGCCATCGTCACGAAGGCATAGCCGATCGCCTTGCCGGTCGCGGGATCGGTCGGCACCTGGGCCTGGATCACGATGCCGTGCGCGTCGAACAGGTCGGCGAGCTTCTCGGCATCGATCCCGAACGGCACGTTGCCCACGAACAGGCGCGTGTTGTAGCTCTTGGCGGGTGTGGCGGCGGTCTTCGGCATCTGGTCTGTCCCCGGAGGGCGGCGGACGCGTTGGCCCGGCACCCAAGTTAGCAGTCTGATCCTTTCGCTTCCCCGCGACTCGCGGGAAACGCTCGTCCCTGATCTGCTATTCCCGCATGGCGCGGGACGCCGACTTGGACTTGCAAAACGCTCACCAGACACATCCTCGTTGCAAACTGCGGCAATAGGATGACAGCGATTGGGGCTTGAAGGGACCGGCCCGCCGGGCTTAGTTTCGGGCCTTCAGACTCCGGACGGATCGAGAATTGTTCAAGAAATTCCGCGCATTGGTCGTCGACGACGACGGCACGACACGGCTCATGCTCCGCAACATGCTCGAAGCGCTCGAGTTCATGGCGGTCGAGACGGCCGCAGGCGCCGAGGGCGCCAAGCTCGCTTTCCAGACGTCGCCCGACCAGTGGCCGGACGTTTTGCTGTGCGATGTCAACATGAAGCCGACCAGCGGGCTCGAACTGGTCGCGTGGATGAAGTCGCAGCCCAAGATCGTCGCGCACAACGTGCCCGTCGTGATGGTAACCGCGCACTCCGACGCGCCGATCGTGCGCCGGGCGATGGAGCTTGGCGTCTCGGGATACCTGATCAAGCCGGTGCAGCCGCTCGCCCTGCGCGTGCGGATGGAAAAAGCGCTGCTGCCGCGCGCGTTCTAGTTCAGGCGAAAAACCGCACGAGCCACAGGGCGAGGCCCGGGATGGCGACGACGAGCGCCAGGCGCAGCACGTCGGCCGCGATGAAGGGCAGCACGCGCCGGTAGGTCTGCTGGATGGGCACGTTGCGCGTGATCGCCGAGATGACGAACACGTTGAGGCCGATGGGCGGTGCCGTCAGCCCGATGCCCACGACGATCAGCACGAGGATGCCGAACCAGATGGCGACGTCGTCCGGCGTCATGCCGAAATCGAGCGCCTGCACGATCGGGAAGAACACCGGCAGCGTCAGCAGGATCATCGCAAGCTCGTCCATCACGGCACCCAGCAGGATGTAGATCGCGAGCATCGTGACGAGCACGATATAGGGCGACACGCCCATGCCGCCGACGAAATCGGCCACGGAAGTCGGCAGTCGGGCGAGTGCGAGGAACGCGCCGAACACTTCGGCCCCCAGCAGGATCATGAAGATCATGCCCGAGGTTTCCGCCGTCTGGCGCACGGCATCGACGATCTCGCGCCAGCCGAGCGTGCGCTGGGCAAGCCCGACGAGCAGCATGGCGAGTGCACCGACGGAAGCACCCTCGGTGGGCGTGAAGATGCCCCCGTAGATGCCGCCGACCACGACGATGGCGACGGCGATCGCGGGGACCACTTCGGTATCGACGACCGCGATGACGAGGGCAAGGCCGGCGATGGCGACAGCGAGGCCCGGCCCGATCGATCCGCGCAAGAACAGCGTCGCGCAGAGCGCCACCAGTGCCGCGGCCGCGAACTTGGGCCAGCGCGCCTTGCGTGCCGGTGCGGCGATCTCGACTGCGGCAAGCGGCGCAAGCTGCGGGCTGCGGCGCACCATCAGCGCGATGGTGATGCAGTAGAAGATCGCGGCGAGCACGCCGGGGATCAGCGCCGCCTGGAACAGCTTGGCGATGTTCTGCTCGGTCGTGATCGCGTAGACGACGAGGATGACCGACGGCGGGACGAGGATGCCGAGCGTACCGCCCACCGCGATGGTCGCCGAGGAAAAGCCCCGGTCGTAGCCGAAGCGGTCGAGCTCGGGCATCGCCGCGCGCCCGAACGTGGCGGTCGTGGCGACCGACGAGCCGCAGATGGCGCCGAAGGCCGTGCACGCCCCGATCACCGCCATGGCAAGCCCGCCGCGCCGGCGCCCGAAGGCACGCTCGGCCGCCAGGAACAGGGCGCGCGCGATGCCCGCGCGTTCGGCAAGTGCCCCCATCAGGATGAAAAGCGGGATGACCGACAGCGTGTAGTTGGCGAACTGGTGGTAGGTGTTGGTCTTCATGTAGCCGAAGAGCGCGTTCCAGCTCGACAGCGTGCAGTAGCCGACCCCGCCCACCAGCAGCATCGCAAGCCCGATGGGGGCGCGAAGCGCGATGAGCGCGAGCATCGCGACGAAGCCCAGCGACGCGAGAAGTGCTCCGCTCAACGTGACCCCCGCGCCTTGAGGCCCCGCGCCTTGAGGAAGGCGGTCGCCGTCGCGGTCGCCGCCAGCAGCGCGCACAAGGCGGCGCACAGCAGGATGAAGGGCCACATCTGGAGCTGGAGTTCGCTCGTCGTCTCGTAGTTCTCGCGCGCGTCGAACGTGCCGAGATAGAGGCCGTAGGCGCACGCCGCCATGCAGGCCGCGAAGACGAGATCCCAGAACGCGTCCATCACGTCGCGCACGCGCTGTGGCAGGCGCTGGGTGAAGGTGTCGACCATGATGTTGGCGCGGCGCGCCTGCGTATAGGGCAGGTAGGCGAACACGGCGCACGCCGTGGCGATGCGCACGAGTTCGAAATCGCCGCGCACCGGCAGGTAGAAGAGCCAGCGCCCCAGCACGCTGACGACCACGAGCGTGGCGACACCCACGGCGAGCACGCCGCCGAGTGCGGCGGACACGCCCATCAGCCGGTCGAGAGTTCCGTGCGGGGGCTCGCCCCCGGTCGGGGAAGTCGCGTCGACGTCCATCGGGTCCGAAACTTCCTAGCCGTTCCGCGAAGGACGTCGACGCATGCGTGTCAGGCCGCCGTCGCGTGCTTGGCGAGCAGGGCCTTGAACGAGTCGGCGAGCTTGGCGCCGTCGAGGTTGCGGCCCTTCATCTGGGTGGCCCATTCCGCCCAGACCGGTTCCGTCGCCCGGACCCAGCGCGCCTTCTCGGCCGCGGTGATCGTCGAGATCGCGTTGCCGCGCGCCTTGACCATGTCGGAGACGGTCTTGGCTTCGGCGTCCCACATGTTTCCGGCAAGACGCGCGAACGCGGCACCGGAGTTGCGGTCGACGATCTGGCGCAGCTCGCCGGGCAGCCCGTCGTACTTCGCCTTGTTCATCGCGAGGAAGAACGAGGCGGTGTAGAGCGTCGGCGTGCCCGGGATGGCGGTGTGGAACTTGACCAGCTCGTGCACGCGCACGGCCGGCACCACTTCCCACGGGATGACCGCGCCGTCGATGACCTTCTGCGCGAGGCTTTCGGCGACCTGCGGGACCGGCATGTTGACCGGGGTGGCGCCGAGCGCACGCAGCGCTTCGCCCGTCAGGCGCGCGGGGCTGCGCAGCTTGAGGCCGCGCAGGTCTTCCATCGTCTTGACCTCTTTCGAGGCGTGGATGAGGCCCGCGTCGTGCGCCCAGAACGACAGCAGCTTCAGCTCCTTCGTCTCGTCGGCCAGGTTCGCGTCGGCGAATTCCTGGGCGGCCAGCGAATTGACGATGCCGCGGTCCGACGCGATGAACGGCAACTCGACCGTCTCGGTGATCGGGAAGCGGCCGGGCGTGTAGCCGGGCAGCGTCCACACGATGTCGACCACGCCGTCGCGCGCCTGGTTGAAGAGCTGCGGGGGCGTGCCGCCGAGCTGCATGCCGGGGAAGATCTCGATCTTGATGGCGTTGTTGCTGTCGGCCATGACCTTTGCGGCCCACGGGGCCAGCATCTTGGCGTGGCCGTTGGACTGCGGCCCGAGGAAGTGGTGCAGGCGCAGCGTGACGGCCTGCGCGCTGGCCGGACGCACGATGGCCGGGGCGGCCATGAGGGCCGCACCGGCGGCGGTTGCCTGAAGGAAATCGCGACGGTTCATGGGAAAGTTCCTCGCCTGTCGAACCGGATTCGGCCCTGACGGCCGCGCGGTTCTGGTTGTTCGATGTCGCGGACCCTAGCACGGCGCCCGATTGGTGCAAAAGCCCCGGCGGCGCCCTAAACTCCCGGCAAACCGGAGGATTCGGAAGATGCGCGAACATGCCGTGGCCCGCCGCGAACTGGCTGCCGCCCTGCGCTGGGCGGCCCGGCTGGGCCTCAACGAAGGCAACTGCAACCATTTCAGCCTGCAGGTCGCACCCGACCGCTTCTTGGTCAATCCGTGGGGGCCGCACTGGCGCGAGATGAAGGCGAGCGACCTGCTGCTGATCGACGCGAAGGGCACGATCCTCGAAGGCAAATGGCCGATCGAGGACACGGCGCTGCACATCCACACGCGCATCCATATCCGCCATCCCGATGCCGTCGCCGTGTTCCACACCCACATGCCCTATGCGACGGCATTGTGCGCGATCGACGGCGGGCGGCTGGAGCCGTGCATCCAGTCGGGCCTGCGCTTCTATGACCGCATCGCCTACGACGAGGACTACAACGGCTTCGCGCACGGGCCCGAGGAGGGCGACCGCATGGCCGCCAAGATGGACGGCAAGCCCGTGCTGTTCCTCGCCAACCACGGCATCATCGTCACCGGGCCGACGGTCGCCCAGGCGTTCGACGATCTCTATTATCTCGAGCGCGCCGCGACCATCCAGGTGCTCGCGATGTCGACCGGCAAGCCGTTGCGCATCGTCCCCGGCCAGATCGCCGCGCGCACCGCGCGCGAGAAGGCGCAGGGGCGCAAGGCCTACGACGAAGCGCACTTCGCCTCGATCCTGCGCATGCTCGACCGCGAGGAACCGGAGTATGCGGAGTAGGGCGGTGCCACGCCTTTCCGTTGTAAAATGAAATTCCTATGATAGGATGATGTGTGGCTAACCATGACCCGTGGAAGGCCAGTGCGCGCCTTGTAGTCAAAAAGCGCGCGGACGTTACCAGCCTTCGTTTTCAATGGGTTAAATAGGTTACCGTAACCTGTCGTAACCCATTCATTTTGCAGCCGCAGCGCAGCCATACAAAATTCGCAACTTGACAAAATGAACGTTCATTCATTTTATACGCGCCATGCCCCGCCTTGCCCCCCAGTCCGTCGCCGACCGCCGCGCCCGCATCCTCGATGCGGCGAAGAGCTGCTTCATCCGCTACGGCTTCCACAGCGCGTCGATGCAGCAGATCTGTGCCGCCGCCGAGATGAGTGCGGGCAACCTCTACCGCTATTTCCCGTCGAAGGACGCGATCATCGAAGGCCTGTGCGAGCGCGACATGAGCGAGGCCGCCGAAGGCTTCGCCGCCGCGCGCGCAGGCGCCGACGTTCTCGCCGGTCTCGAAGGCATGCTGATGGAGTACATGTGGAAGCGCCCGCGCGAGCAGCTCTGCATGTGGACCGAGATTTCGGCCGAAGCCACGCGCAGCGACGCGGTCAACCGCAACTCGCGGCGCGTCTACGCCTTCATCGAGAAGAGCCTTGGCGACGTGCTCGCGCACGGCATGAAAGCGGGCAGCGTGCGCAAGGGCATCGATACCGCCAGCTACGCCGCCTTGATGAACGCGGTGTTCGAAGGGCTGATGGTGCGCCGCGCGGTCGCGTCCGATTTCGATCCGCGCCCGACCATCCGCCAGTTCATGTCGCTCGTGCGCGCCGGGCTCGCCCCCGCCGTTTCCATCCCGAAAAAGAAGACCAGAGGAGCGCGCAAGTGATGCGCCGGATATCGATACTCGTCGCCGCCCTGATCGCCATCGCGATGCCCGCACACGCCCAGACCGCCAAGGCCGAAGCCGCGCGCGGCAACCCGCCGCCGGCCGTGTCGGTCGTGGTCAGCGCCACGCGCGAGCTTGTCGACACGGTGCTCGTGACCGGCACGCTGGTGGCGCGCGAGGAAGTGCTGGTGCTCGCCGAGAACGAAGGCGCGCGCATCGCCGAAGTGCTGGTCGACGAGGGCGAAAGCGTGCGCCAGGGCCAGGTGCTGGCCCGGCTGTCGCGCGACCTGCTCGACGCCCAGTTCGCCCAGAACGCCGCCCAGCTTTCGCGCGCCGACGCGTCGATCGCGCAGGCCCGCGCCCAGATCGTCCAGGCCGACGCCGCCAGCGTCGAAGCCCAGCAGGCACTCGAGCGCGCGCGCTCGCTTCGCAATTCCGGCAACGCCACCGAAGCCACGCTCGAACAGCGCGTGTCCGCCGCCCGCTCGGCGCAGGGGCGCCTCTCCGCTTCGCGTGACGGGCTCGCCTTCGCCATCGCCGAGAAGGCCCAGGTCGAGGCCCAGCGCCGCGAACTGCAGGTCCGCATCGAGCGCAGCGACGTCAAGGCGCCGCGCGCCGGCACGGTGTCGCGCCGCACGGCGCGCATCGGCCAGATGACCGGTGCCGGCGGCGAAGCGCTGTTCCGCATCGTCGCCGACGCCGAGATCGAACTGGAAGCCGAACTCCTCGAAACACGCATCGCCAGCCTCGCGGTCGGCCAGAGCGCGCGCATCTCGATCAGCGGCCGGCCCGACATCGCCGGCACCGTGCGTCTTGTTCCCGCCGAGATCGACCGCACGACGCGGCTGGGCAAGGTGCGTATCGCCCTGCCTCGGGATGCGGGCCTGCGGATCGGTGCCTTTGCGCGCGGCTCGATCGAGGTCGCGCGCCGCACGGTGCTGGCCGTTCCGGTCGGCGCCATCGTCTATGCCGACGACGGCGCCGCCGTGCAGATCGTCGACGGCACGAAGATCGTCGTGAAGCCGGTCAAGATCGGCCTCGTCGCCGACGGCCATGTCGAGATCCGCGAGGGCCTGACGCCTGATCTTCTGGTCGTGGCGCGCGCGGCAGGCTTCCTGCGCGAAGGCGACCAGGTCCGCCCGCTTCTCGCCGACAAGGCGCGCTGAGCCATGGCCTTCCCCGTTTCCGCCTGGGCGATCCGCCAGCCGCTGCCCTCCATCGTCCTCTTCCTCGTGCTGACGATCCTGGGGCTGTTCGGTTTCGCCAACCTGCCGATCACGCGCTTTCCGAACATCGACGCGCCGTTCGTGTCGGTCACGGTCACCCAGTCGGGTGCCGCCCCTTCCGAGCTGGAAACGCAGGTCACCAAGAAGGTCGAGGACGCGGTCGCCGGCATCGCCGGCGTCAAGCACATCGTCTCGACGGTGACCGAGGGCAATTCCGGCACGACCATCGAGTTCCGGCTGGAGACGCAGGTCGACCGCGCGCTCAACGACGTCAAGGACGCGCTCGCGCGCATCCGCCAGGACCTGCCGCGCACGATCGACGAACCCATCGTCCAGCGCATCGATATCGCGGGCCTGCCCATCGTCACCTACGCCGCGCGCGCCCCGCAGATGTCGGTCGAGGAGCTGTCGTGGTTCGTCGACGACACGGTCGCGCGCGACCTGCAGGGAATCCGCGGCGTGTCGAAGATCGAGCGCGTGGGCGGCGTGGACCGCGAGATCCGCATCACGCTCGACCCCGACCGGCTTGCCGCCTTCGGCGTGACGGCGGCAGACGTCAACCGCCAGCTGCGCGCCACGCACGTGGACCTTGCCGGCGGGCGCGGCGAGGTGGGCGGGCGCGAACAGTCGATCCGCACGCTGGCCGGCACGCACACGCTGGCAAGCCTCGCCGACACGGCGATCGCCCTTTCGGGCGGGCGCAAGGTGCGGCTCGAGGAACTGGGCGAGGTCGTCGACGGCCACGCCGAGATGCGCACCTTCGCGCGCTTCGACGGCGAACCGGTCGTCGCCTTCGCGATCAGCCGCTCGAAGGGGGCGAGCGACGCCACGCTTTCCGTCGCGATCGACGCGCGTATCGCGAGCCTGCAGGCCCGTCATCCCGAGGTGACGCTCGCGCGCATCGACAGCTACGTCACCTACACCATGGGCAACTATCATTCGGCGATGGCCTCGCTGCTGGAGGGTGCGGCCCTTGCCGTCGCGGTCGTGCTGCTGTTCTTGCGCGACTGGCGGGCCACGCTCATCACCGCGATCACGCTGCCGCTCGCCATCGTGCCGACCTTCTGGGCGATGGACCTGATGGGCTTCTCGCTCAACCTCGTGTCGCTGCTGGCGATCACGCTGGTGACCGGCATCCTCGTCGACGACGCCATCGTCGAGATCGAGAACATCGCGCGCCACATGCAGATGGGAAAGACGCCGTGGCGCGCGGCCCTGGAAGCGGCCGACGAGATCGGCCTTGCGGTCGTCGCCATCACGCTCACCATCGTCGCGGTGTTCGCGCCCGTCAGTTTCATGGGCGGCATCGCCGGTCAGTATTTCAAGCAGTTCGGGCTGGTGGTGGCGGCGGCCGTGCTGTTCTCGCTGCTGGTGGCCCGTCTCATCACGCCGATGCTCGCCGCCTATTTCCTGCGCCCGGTCGCGCACAAGGCCGAGGTGGACGGGCGCATCATGCGCGCCTATCTGCGCCTCGTGCAGTGGTCGACGCGCCACCGCTTCAAGACCGTGATCATCGGGCTTGCGCTGTTCGCGGGCTCGATCTGGTCGACGGCCCTGCTGCCGTCGGGCTTCCTGCCGGGCGAGGACGTGGCGCGCACGCTGCTCGTCGTCGAACTGCCGCCGGGGGCCCGCCTTGCCGATACCCAGGCCGTCACCGGCGGGATCGTGGAACGGCTGCACAACCGGCCGGAAGTGAAGAGCGTGTTCGTCGACGGCGGGCGCACGCCCAATGGCGGACGCGAGGTGCGCCGCGCCACGCTGACGATCCAGTTCGTCCACAAGACCCAGCGCGACAAGAAGCAGAAGGTGCTGGAAGCCGAGATCCTGCGCGAGCTTGCCGACATCCCGGACATCCGCTTCTGGCGGCTCAACGAGAACGGCCAGCGCGGCCTCACGCTGCTCGTCACCGGCGACGATCCGGTCGTGACGGCCGAGATCTCGACGCGCCTTGCCAGCGAGATGCGCACGCTGCCCATCGTGCAGGGCGTGGTCTCCACCGCCGCCCTCGACAGGGCGGAAATCCGCATCCGGCCGCGCGCCGACCTCGCGGCCGACCTCGGCGTTTCGACCGACACGATCGCCGAGACGCTGCGCGTGGCGACCATCGGCGACATCGGCGCGAACCTCGCCAAGTTCGACGTCGGCACGCGCCAGATCCCGATCCGCGTGCAGCTCGACGCGCGCGCGCGCACCGAGGCACAGACGCTGGAAGCCCTGAAAGTGCCGACCGCGCGCGGCGGGCCGGTGCCGCTGGCGACCGTCGCCGAGATCAGCTTCGGCCAGGGGCCGACGTCCATCGAGCGCTACGACCGCGTGCGGCGAATCGCGGTCGAGGCCGACATGCTGGGCACCGACGCGCTTGGCGACGTGATCGAGCAGACGATGCAGCTCCCCGTCGCGCGCAACCTGCCGCCGGGCGTCGAGATCCGCACGTCGGGCGATGCCGAAGTGATGGCAGAGGTCTTCCAGAGCTTCGCCGTCGCGATGGGGGCCGGCCTGCTGATGGTCTTCGGCGTGCTCGTCCTGCTGTTCGGCTCGTTCCTGCAGCCCGTCACGATCCTGTTCTCGCTGCCGCTGTCGTTCGGTGGCGTGGTGCTGGCCCTGCTGGTCACCCAGCGCCCGATCTCGATGCCGGTCGTCATCGGCCTCCTGATGCTGATGGGCATCGTCACCAAGAACGCGATCATGCTCGTCGATTTCGCGATTGAGGAGATCGCAAGGGGCGTGGACCGGCTGACCGCGATCGTCGATGCCGGGCGCAAGCGCGCGCGGCCGATCATCATGACGACCATCGCGATGGCGGCGGGCATGCTGCCCTCGGCCTACGGCGTGGGCGACGGCGGCGAATTCCGCTCGCCGATGGCCATCGCCGTGGTCGGCGGCCTGATCGTGTCGACCGGCCTGTCGCTGGTTTTCGTGCCGGCCTTCTTCCTCGTCATGGACGATGTCAGCCGGCTGGGGGCGCGTCTGTTCGCACGCTATGTGGGTGCCACCGACGAGCATGAGGCGGGGCCGCCCGCGCGGAATCAGATACCGTAAAGTTCGTAGTGGAAATCTTAACCGGAACGGGCGCACCATTCGGTGTCCGGAATCTGGCCGAAGCTTCGAACGAATGGCTTTTCGATACCGCAGCACCCTCGCGGCCGCCGCCGTCCTCGCCGGCGTGCTCGGTGCATGGATGCCGGCCTGCGCCCAGCCCGCCGATCCCCGGATGTCCGCCGATGTCGACGCGGCTTTCGCGCGCATGCTGGCCGATCCGGGCAATCCCGAACTGACCTTCGCCTATGCCACGGCCGCGGCGCGCGCCGGCAATCTCGAAGGTGCCATCGCGTCGCTCGAACGCATGCTGCTGGCCGATTCGGGCCTCGCGCGGGTGCGCTTCGAACTCGGGATCCTCTATTACAGGATCGAATCCTTCGAGGCCGCACGCGGCTATTTCCGTTCCGCGCGCGAAGGCGGACGCCTGCCCGACGATCTCGACGCGCGCGCTGCCGAGTTCCTCGCCGAGATCGACAAGCGCCAGTCGCCGCACCGCTTCTCGGGGTCCGTGACGGTCGGGGCGCGCTACCAGTCCAATGCGAATTCGAACAACAACACGGCCTTCGTGCGCATCCCGGCCCTCGGCGGGCTGAACGTCACGAACTCCGGCTCCAGCCGCAAGCATGACTGGAACGCGCTGGCCTCGGTGGCACTCCTCCACAATTACGAATGGGAGCCGGGGTCCGGCGATTCGCTGGAGACGGCGCTGACGCTCTATGGCGTGCGCCAGGCGAGCGTGCGGTCGGTGAATACGGCGCTGGCGGAAATCTCCACCGGGCCGCGTTTTGCCCTGCCGTTCGGCCCGTTCGATTCGGCGAGCATGCGGCCCTACCTGCTGGCCAACCTCGTCACCCTCGACGACAACCGCTACTACCATTCCGGCGGCGCCGGCCTGCAGTTCCAGACCGCTTTCGCGAACGCCTTCGAATGGACGCTCGGCTACGAGACGCGAAGCACGAACTACCGCACGGACTCCACGCGTTCGACCGCGCGTGCCGAGCAGGGGCAGGGCCATGTCGGTTCGACGTCGCTGACTTGGAACGCGACGGCCGTCGACAGTTTCACCGTCGGCTTCGCCGCCGGCCAGGTGTTCACGCGCGAGACCTACAAGACGTCGACGCAGACCGAGACGAGCTTTTCCTACGCGCGCCGGATCGAGGCACCCTTCGGTCTGGGTGCCGGCCCCTGGATACTCGGCGGCGGCGTGGCGCGGGAAATCGTCAGCTATGCCGCGGGTGATCCGAATGTCGACCGCCGGGCGCGGCGCAACGACCGCGAGTGGCGCTTCACCGCATCGATGAGCGTGCCGGTCACGCTCGATGTGTCGTTCGTGCTGATCGGCCAGCACCAGACGGTCGTCTCCAGCTACGAGGTCAACACCTACCGCAACGAAAGCCTGACGGCGGGGCTCACATGGAGCTTCTGACCCGCATCGCGGCCGGCGTCCTTGCCGTCTCGTTGGCGGCGGGCGGCGCGCATGCGCAGCCGGCCCCGTCCGTCGGCGTCGCGGCGGCGGTGGTGCCCGACGCGCGCTCCATGCCGCCCGGTGGCGAGAACCGGACGCTTGCCGTCGGCGCCAATCTCGTCTTCCGCGAGCGCGTGACGACCGGGCCCGCCGGCCAGGTGCAGCTTCTCTTTGCCGACCAGTCCGCGGTGTCGGTCGGCCCCGGCTCGGACCTGACGATCGACGAATATGTCTACGATCCCGCCGCCGGTGCGGGCCGCATGGCGATGCGGCTGGCGCGCGGTGCCGCCCGCTTCGTCGGCGGCAAGATATCGAAGACCGGCGAGGTCGCGATCGAGACGCCGGCCGGCCAGATCGGCATCCGCGGCGGCATGGCGATGGTCGACGTGGCGCCCGACGGCGCCACGACCCGCGTCGTCCACCTGTTCGGCTATACGACGCTGCGCGCACTCGACGGCCAGACCCTGACGATGTCGCGCGCCGGCTCGCTCGTCGATCTCGCACGTCCGGCACAGGCGGGCGCACCTGCCGCGCGCCTTGTCGCGCGTCCGGCGCAGTCCGGCGAGATGGCGGCGATGCGGGGCCAGTTCGAGCGGCCGGGTGCCGGAACGTCTGCCGGTCCCTCGGCGCCGGGCGGTGCTGCACCGCCGACGGCACCTTCGCCCGGCGGACCGCCGGGACTTCCCGCCGCCGGTGCCGCCGGCCCGCCAGCTGGCGGCCAGATCGACTCAGCACTCGGCCGCTCGGGAATGTCGCAGGTCAATGCGGGTGCCCCGGCCCGCCTTGTGACCATCGCACCGCAGGGCAGCGTGCAGGGCGGCCCTGCGGCCGGCGGCCAGCCACCGCAGGCGAAAGGCCCGTCAGCGGTCAAGCTGCCGGCACTGGGACCGAAGGGTCCCGGGATGGGGCGGCCGATGCGCCCGCCGCCGAAATTCATCAAGCCGCCGCAATGAAGCGACTGGCGGGCCTTGCGGCGCCGCTTCTTCTGCTGGCCGGTCTCGCCGGCCTGCGCGTGCTGGATCCGCCGGTGCTGCGCGACGTGCGTGCCTGGATTTTCGACGGCTACCAGCGGCTGGCGCCGCGCCCGTGGAGCGATGCCGGTGTGCGGATCGTCGATATCGACGAGGAAAGCCTCGCCCGTTTCGGCCAATGGCCGTGGCCGCGCCCGCTCGTCGCCTCGCTTGCCGAGCGGCTTTCCGCCGCCGGTGCCGCTTCGATCGCGTTCGACATGGTGTTCGCCGAGCCCGACCGGACGAGCCCTGCGGCGATCCTGCCGCTGTGGGCCGGTGCCGCCGGCGATCCGGCGCTGGCTGCACTTGCCGCACGACTGCCGGATCACGACGCCCTGTTCGCGCAGGCGCTCGGCAGCACACCCTCGGTGCTTGGCTTCGTGCTGTCGGACGCCGCGGTGCCGGCCGCACCGCCCGCCGCCAAGTGGGGCATCGTCTTCGCGGGTCCCGACGCGAGCGGCTTCCTGCACGCCCATTCCGGTGCCGTGCGCAACCTTCCCGCACTCGAAGCCGCGGCACCTGGCCTGGGAAGTATCACGACGGGCTTCGACGCCGCCGGCATCGTGCGCCGCGTGCCGCTGATGGCACGCCTGAAGCGCGAGGACGGGAGTGCCCATCGCGCGATCTATCCGTCGCTGGCGGCCGAGGCACTGCGTGTCGCGCAGGATGCCTCGACCTACGTGATCCGTGCCGCGGGCGCTTCGGGGCAGGGCGCGTTCGGCGCGCAGACCGGGATCGTCGACATCCGGATCGGCGCGTTCGTCGCGCGCACCGATGCCGGCGGCCGCATGCTGCTTTACGACACCGGGCCCGTGCCGCAGCGCGTCGTGCCGGCCTGGCGCGTGCTGGCAGGCGACATGCCGCCGGACGCGTTCGACGGGCGCATCGCGTTCATCGGCACGTCGGCGGCCGGTCTCAAGGACATCCGCGCCACGCCGCTCAATCCGGTGGCTGCCGGCGTCGAGGTCCACGCGCAGATCGCCGAGCAGATCGTCGACGGCATCTTCCTGGAGCGGCCGGACTGGGCGGACGGATTCGAGTTCGCGGCACTCGTGGCGGCCGGCGCGACGCTGATGCTGGTGCTCGCTGCGACGGGGGCCGCGACAGGTGCCGTCGTGCTGGTGCTGGCGCTGGCCGCCGCGTTCGCAGGCTCGTGGTACGCGTTCGCCACACACCGGATGCTGTTCGATCCGGTCTATCCGGCACTTGCCGCCGTGGTGCTCTATATGGTGCAGACGCTGATCGGCTTCCTGCGCAGCGAGGCCGAGCGCCGGCAGGTGCGCGGCGCCTTCGGCCGGTACCTGGCACCTGCCCTTGTCGAGCAGCTCGCGCGCGATCCGGACAGGCTTGCATTGGGCGGCGAGATGAAGCCGATCACGCTGATGTTCATGGACATCCGCGGCTTCACGCCGATCTCCGAACAGTTCGACGCGCACGGGCTCACGCGCTTCCTCAACCGCTTCCTCACGCGCATGACGTCGTTCGTGCTCGACAGCGGCGGCACCGTCGACAAATACATGGGCGACGCGATCATGGCGTTCTGGAACGCGCCGCTGGACGTCGCCGACCATCCCAGGAAGGCGCTTGAAGCGGCGCTCGCGATGCTCGCCGGGGCAAGGGCTTTCGATGCCGAATGGCGTGCCGAGCGCGAGAAGGAAGGGCTGGGCCACGTGCCGGTCAGGATCGGCATCGGTCTCAACACGGGGATCTGCTGCGTGGGCAACATGGGGGCCGAGCAGCGCTTCGACTATTCGGCCATCGGCGACGACGTGAACCTGTGTTCGCGCCTGGAAGGGCAGAGCAAGTCCTATGGCCTCACGCTGCTGATCGCCGAGGCAACCGCCGAGGCATGCGCCGAAGCCTTTCCGCTGCTCGAAATCGACCTGCTGCGCGTCAAGGGCAAGACGCGCCCCGCACGCATCTTCACGGCCGTGCCCGGAGAGATCGATGCCGCTTTCGCCGACTGGAGGCAAGCGCACGACGCCGCACTTGCCGCCTATCGCCGGCAGGACTGGGCGGGTGCCCGTGCCGCGATCGCGGCGTCGCGCGGGCGGGGCGACGGCGCCCTCGACGGTTACTACGCGGTTCTCGAAGCGCGCATCGCTGCCTACGAGACCGACCCGCCGCCCGCGGACTGGGACGGCGTGCACGTCGCGACCGAGAAGTAGGCCCGCTCAGGCCTGCTTGAACTCGTGGACCATTTCCTTGAGCCGCTTGGGCTCGAGGACGGCAAGTTCGGCCTTCTCGCGCACGACGATCTTCTTGCGCGCGAGTTCGGAGAACACCCGCGCCACCGTCTCGCGCGTCGTCGACACGCGCGCCGCGATGTCGCCGTGCGCCGGGATCGGGCGGATCACCGTGCGCCCGCCGGCGGCCTGCTTCGCCAGCCGCAGGATTTCGGCATAGACGCGGTTGTGGGCACCCAGCGTGGAAAGTTCGACGATGCGCGACGTCGCGTGGCGCACCATGTGGGCCAGATGGTCGAGCAGGGCGAGCTGGGCGGACGAGCTGGCGAGAACCGCGTCGAGGAACGCCTGGCGCCCGAGCACGCCGAGCTGCGAGGGTTCCAGCGCCACGACGCTGGCCGAGCGCGGCTCGCCGTCGATCGCCGCAAGCTCGCCCACGCAGGCACCCGCCCCGATCTCGTCGAAGCTGACTTCGCGGCCCGATTCCGAAAAGACGACGATGCGCGCCCGGCCGGCGACGAGGAAATAGACGTCGCTGTCGTCGCTGTCGCGGTCGATGATCGGCTGGCCGGCGTCGAAGCGGCACCAGCGGCATTTCGCCTCGATCGCCTGGCGGGCGCCGTCGGCCAGCGGGGCGAACAGGGCGATGCCCTTCAGGGTCCGGACCGCGGGGGCCGGAACCGCCTTTCTGGCACTGGTCATCGCCGAATCTCCCTGTTGCGGGCCTTGCCCGGCCGGACGTTGCCGCATCGCACTCCCTTCCTCTATAGTCGCCCGGGCCGTGTTGCAACGCAACAAGGGGCGGCAGCACATCACATCGGGGGCGCGCGGGTTCGGATGGATCAGTACGAGGAACTTCACGGTCTCTATTTCGAGGATCTGAAGGTCGGCCAGACCGCGATTTTTGCCAAGACCGTCACCGAGACCGACATCGTGCTGTTCGCAGGGCTGACCGGCGACAACAATCCCGTGCACATCAACGAGGTGTTCGCCGCCGCCACGCCGTTCTCGGGCCGCATCGCGCACGGCATGCTGACCGCCAGTTTCGTCTCGACGGTTCTCGGCACGCGCCTGCCGGGACCGGGCGCCATCTATCTGAGCCAGACGCTGCGCTTCAAGGCGCCGGTGCGCGCGGGCGACACGGTCGTGGCGCGCGCGACGGTCAAGGAACTGGTGCCGGAGAAGCGCCGTTGCACGCTCGAGACGACGATCATGGTCGATGACAAGACCGTGCTCGAGGGCGAGGCCGTCGTGCTCGTGTCGAGCCGTGCGGCACTGACCGCGCATCGCGCGAGCGCGCGCGAGACATCGGCTGCAGGCGACTGAACGAACCAATGCGTCTTTACCGCGATCCGGCCGGCATTCCCGCCGATGCGAAGGGTGCCTACGCCGCCATCGGCAATTTCGACGGCGTGCATCGCGGCCATCAGGCCGTGATCGGCGAGGCGATCCGCCTTGCGCGCGCGGCCGGCCGCAAGTCGGCCGTCATCACGTTCGAGCCGCATCCGCGCCGCGTGTTCAAGCCCGACCTGCCGCCGTTCCTGCTGACCAGTGCGCGCATGAAGATCGCCACGCTGCGCGATCTGGGTGTCGATCTGTGTTTTGCACTCCGCTTCGACCGGCAGCTTGCGGGCCTGACAGCCGAGGAATTCGTCGCGCGCGTGCTGGTCGGCTCGCTCGGCCTCGAAGGTATCGTCGCCGGCTACGATTTCGTCTTCGGCAAGGGTCGTGGCGGCAGTCCGGAAACACTGGTCGCCGAGATGCGCAAGGCCGGGCGGGTCGCGAAGATCGTGGCCCCCGCACTCGACGCGGCGGCCGCCGGGTCGGCGGCTGGCGAGAGCGATCCGGAAGCGTTCGTCTATTCGTCGACCGGCGTGCGCGACGCGCTCAAAGCGGGCGATCCGCGCGCCGCCGCGCGCATCCTCGGCCGGCCCTTCGCGATCGAAGGGCGCGTGCGTCACGGCGACGCGCGCGGCCGCACGATCGGTTTTCCGACCGCGAACCTGGCGCTGGGCCCCTATCTGCCACCGGCCTTCGGCGTCTATGCGGTGCGCGTGGACGGTGCCGTCGCCGGTCGTACGCTGGGCGGTGTCGCCAATCTCGGCGTACGCCCGACGGTGGGCGGGGATCCCGCACCCCGCCTCGAGGTCCATCTGTTCGACTTCGCGGGCGATCTTTACGGGCGACGGCTGACGGTCTCGCTGATCGAGTTCCTGCGTCCCGAACGCAAGTTCGACGGCCTCGATGCGCTCAAGGCCCAGATCGCCGCCGACGCTTCGGCTGCGCGAAAGCTGGTCTAGCGCGCCGGCGGGCGTGGTGCCTGGCCTGCTTCGGCGGCCATTTCGGCGCGGCCCTGCGGCGTCAGGCGCTTCTTCAGGTTCATCACGTAGCTGATGACTTCGGCGACCGCCTTGTAGTGCTCGGGCGGGATTTCCTCGTCGATGTCGACGCTGGCGTAGAGGGCACGCGCCAGCGGGCGGTTCTCGACGATCGGCACTTCGTGCTCGGTCGCGATCTCGCGGATCTTGAGGGCCGTGAGGTCCACGCCCTTGCCCACGCACACCGGGGCCGCCGTCTTCTCGTCGTAGCGCAGCGCCACGGCATAGTGGGTCGGGTTCGTTACCACGACGGTCGCCTTGGGGATCGCGGTCATCATGCGCCGGCGCGCGCGTTCCATGCGCAGCTGCTTGATGCGCCCCTTGACGACCGGGTCGCCTTCCGACTGCTTGTACTCGTCCTTGATCTCCTGCTTGGACATGCGCAGGCGCTTGTAATGCTGGAAGCGCTGGTAGAGATAGTCGAGCCCGGCGATCAGCGTCATCACCGAGATGACGGCGACCATCACCTTCATCGCCAGCGTGAGCATCACGCGGCCGATATCCGGCAGGTCGAGTTCGACAAACCGCGCGAGATCGTCGGCTTCGCCCTTCAGCGTGTACCAGCAGACCGTGCCGACGATCGTGATCTTGATGAGGCCTTTCAGGAACTCGAAGACGGAGTTGAACGAGAACAGCCGCTTGAAGCCGCTCGTCGGCGAGATCTTGCTGAATTTCGGGATCAGCGGCTGGGCCGAGACGATGAAGCCGTTCTGCAGGACCTGGGCGGCGACGGCGGCCACCATCAGCACCGCGAAGAACGGCAGCATGGCGACAAGCGGCGACATGAGCGCGAAGGCGATGATCTGCTGGAGACCGCCGCCCTCGAAGGTGAATTCGTGCGGGCGCTCGAAGAAGGGGACCATGGCGCCGGTCAGTCCGCGCCACATGTGGGTGCCGAGAAACGTGAAGCCGAGCGTGGCGCCCATGAACATCATCCAGTGATTGAGCTCGCGCGTGGCCGCGACCTGGCCTTTCTCGCGCGCATCGTCCAGCCGTTTGCCGGTTGGCTCTTCTGTTTTGGAGGACTCGTCTTGGGCTTCTTCGGCCATGTCAGGACCTTCAGGGACCGAGGAGCAGGGGTTCGAGCTTGTCCATGAAGCCGCGCTCGAAGGCGCGCATGGCCGCCGCCGTGGTCAGGGCGAGGGCCGCCATGCCGATGGCGATCTGGGCCGGCTGGGCGATGAAGAACACCTGGATCGCGGGCTGCAGGCGCGCGATCAGCCCCATCGCGAGGTTGATGACCAGGCCGAAGACGAGGAAGGGGGCCGAGATCTGCACGCCGAGCGCGAAGCTGTGCGCGGTCCATGTCGTCAGCGCCTTGGCGAAATCGCCAAGCGGCGGGAGCTGGCCGGGCGGGAACAGCCGGTAGGAATCCGCGATCGCGTGCAGCAGCAGGTGATGCATGTTCGTCACGAACAGGAACGCGATGGCGATCGCCACGAGCCAGGCGGAGATCGCCGCACCCTGCTGGCCGAAGCCCGGATCGAAGAGCGTTGCCGCCGCAAGGCCGGTCTGCTGGGCGATGATGGCGCCGGCGACGACGAGTGCGGAGATGGCGAAGCGGCCGGCGAGCCCGATGAAGGCGCCGACCAGCGTTTCGCCCAGCAGGATGCCGGTCATCGAGATGACGGATTCGGGAAGCGGCGGGATCGACGGGCCGACCAGCGGCGTGAGGACGAGACAGATCGCCAGCGCCAGACCCAGCCGCATGCGCGCCGGGATGGCGAGTTCGCCCAGGCCCGGCATGCCGAGCATCGCAGCGCTTATCCGCACGAAGACGGCGAAATAGACGAAGACCTCGGCGGGCAGGGCGCGCGTCAGTTCGCCGACGATCAGGTTCACGAGCTGCCGCCGATCCCGATGCCGACGGCCTTGGCCATCAGCTCGCGCGTGAATTCGATCAGCGTCGTGGACATGAACGGGATCGTCAGCACGAAGACGGCGAACAGCACCAGGATCTTCGGCACGAAGGTCAGGGTCTGTTCCTGGATCTGCGTCAGCGCCTGGATGAGGCTGATGACGAGGCCGACGACCAGCGCCACGAGCATCAGGGGAGCCGAGATCTTGAGCATCACCCAGATCGCCTCGCGCGACACTTCCAGCACGTCGGTGGCGTTCATGGGCGTTCCCGATAGGCTAGGGCGATCCGACGCTGCCGTCAGATCGGCATGCGGATGATTTCCTGGTAGGCCTGCACGACGCGGTCGCGCACGGCGATGGTCGCCTGCAGCGTGACCTCGGCGGCCGATACCGCCTGCACGACCTGGCCCACGTCGGCCTTGCCGGCAAGGGCGCGAAGGCTGGCCTGCTCGCCCGCCTTCAGCGACTGCATCGTGTTCTGGGCGGCCTGCGCCAGGATCGAGCCGAAATCGGCGTTGCCGGGTGCCGACTCGTCGGCGCCGGCGGCCGAACCGGGTTTGGAGATGCGTGCCGCACCCTGATAGGCGGCGGCGGCGAGCGAGGGCGAGGTGATTGCCATTTAAGGGGTCCCTTCGGCGGCGATCAGCCGCGCAGGATGTCGATCGTGCGGGAGATCATGCTCTTCGACGTCTCGATGACGTTGATGTTGGCTTCGTAGGAACGCTGCGCCTGGCGCATGTCCATCGCCTCGATCAGGTTGTTGACGTTCGGGGCAAGCACATAGCCCTCGGCGTCGGCGGCGGGATGCGAGGGCTCGTAGCGGCGCGCGAAGGAGGTCTTGTCGGTGCCGATGCCGGAGGTGCGCACCGTCTGGGTGCCGATCTGGCGGTCGAGGATGTTGCGGAAGCTGATCGTCTTGCGCCGGTAGGGATCCGCACCCGGCGTCTCGCCGAGCGAGTCGGCGTTGGCGATGTTTTCGGCGATCACGCGCATGCGGGTCGACTGGGCGGCCATGCCGGCTGCCGAGACGCGCATCGATTTCTGGAGGTCCATCGCTATTCCCCGTCTACGAGTTGCGGCCGATCGCCGAGCGCAGCATGGCGAGCTGCCGGCGATAGATGTTGGTGGTCATCTGGTAGTCCATCGCCGTGTCGGCGACCTTCATGAGTTCCGTGTCGAGCTGGACCGAGTTGCCCGACAGCGTCGTCTCGCTCGGGCGCGGCTTGTCTTCGCGGTCCGGGCCGGCGATCTGGCGGCTGGTCAAATGCTGCGTCGCCGTCGTCGTCGCGGTCAGGCGCGAGGTCTGCTTGCGCATCTCGGCGCGGAAATCGATGGCCTTCAGGTCGCGCGGCTGGAAGTTCGGCGTGTCGGCGTTCGAGACGTTGTGCGACAGCACCGTCTGGCGGTGGCTGAGCCAGTCCATCCGACGTGCGATCATCCCGAAGAGGGGCAGACGCGTAATATCCATGACCTTACTCTAGTGGCCGAAAGGTTAATAATCGGTAAATTATCTATAATTTTAGAGAATTTGAAAAGCATTTAATTCACGCCAAGATTCAATATCTTGTTTGGCGAATCGGAGTCTCGAGTCGAGACTGATTTTCGGGCTAATTGCTGGAAACTACAAACAAAACTCACTTTTAATAAAGTTTTAGCTGGTTTGGGGTAGTCCTGTGATCGTCAGTCCTTCCGCGAACCTGTCGAAAGCCGTTTCCCTTGGCCCGTCGTCCACCCCGACCGCCGCGTGCCCCGCTCGATCCGAACATGAAGCGGGCGATCGCCCTCGAGTACGCGCGCGAAAGCGATCCTGCACCGCGCGTCACGGCGAAGGGCGAGGGGCTGCTTGCCGACAAGATCGTCGAGATCGCGCGCGCACACGGCGTGACGGTGCGCGAGGACCGCGACCTGGTGATGCTGCTGGGAGCGGTCGACATCGACAGCCCGATCCCGGTCGAAGCCTTCCAGGCGGTCGCCGAGATCCTCTCCTACATCTATCGAAAGCAGGGCCGCCTCGCCGCCGGCAAGGCCGCACCGGAGACCAAGCCATGAGGGCGGTCGAAGTCCTGCAGGCCATCGTCGACGTGACGCGCGAGATCGACGAGGCGCGTGCCGCCCTCCATCGCGGACAGGACGTGGCGCTCGACGGGCTCGACGGGCGCGTGCGCGACCTTTGCCTGTCCACGACCGAGCTTCCGCGCGCCGAAGGGATCGCGTGCGCGGGCGCGCTCGACGGCGTGCACCAGGCCCTCGAACGGCTGCGCGGCACGCTTGCCGTTTCCGCCCGGCTTGCCGGTCCGGCCGCCCGCGTTCCGCAGGGCCACACGGGCTATCCGCGATGATGATGGAACCCGAAAGCCTGCTGCGTTTCGCGGCCGCCCTTGCCTTCGTCGTGGCGCTGATCGCCGCGATCGCGTGGCTCGCGCGCCGCTGGATGCCGGGCGGCGTGGCGGTCTCGGCCAGCAAGCGCCGGCGCCTCCAGATCGTCGAGACGCTCGCCCTCGATCCCAAGACGCGCGCGATGCTGGTACGGCGCGACGAGGTCGAGCATCTCCTCGTCGTCGGTCCGCACGGTACGACGCATGTCGAGCGCGTCGAGCCGTCGCGCGCGACGTCGGAGCCGGCCTGATGCGCTTGCTGAAGGCCGCTTGCGTCTTCCTGCTGGTGCTGGCGCCGCTGCCGGCGCTGGCGCAGAGCTTCAATCTCGACCTGGGCGACGGCAGTTCCACCACGGGCCGCATCATCCAGCTGATGCTGCTGATGACGGTGCTGACGCTCGCACCCTCCATCCTGATGATGGTGACGAGCTTCGTGCGCATCGCCGTCGTGCTGTCGCTGCTGCGCACCGCACTGGGCACCCAGCAGGCGCCGCCCAACGCGGTGCTGACGTCGCTGGCGCTGTTCCTGACGTTCTTCATCATGGCGCCGGTCGGCGAGGTCGCATGGCGCGACGGCATCTCGCCGCTGATCGACGGGCGCATCACCGAAGTCCAGGCAATCGAGCGGTCGGCGAAGCCCTTCCACGAATTCATGATCGTGCACACGCGCGAGCAGGATCTTGGCCTGTTCATCGACATCGCCAAGATCGCGGCACCCGAAACGCCCGAGGCGACGCCCTTCCGCGTGCTGATCCCCGCCTTCATGATCTCGGAGCTGCGCCGCGCCTTCGAGATCGGCTTCCTGCTCTTCATCCCGTTCGTCATCATCGACATGGTCGTGGCGGCGGTGCTCATGTCGATGGGCATGATGATGATGCCGCCCGCGATCGTGGCGCTGCCGTTCAAGCTCATCTTCTTCGTGCTGGTCGACGGCTGGTACCTGATCAGCGGATCGCTGGTCCAGTCGTTCGGGACGGGCTAGCGCGGCGGCAGCCGCCGGATATCGTCGTCGGGCGCATGACCTGCAGGCGGCGTGACATCTTTCATTTCCGGCTCCTGCCATCGGGCCGTCCGCATCGTCGACATGTGGACGACCGTGGCGTTGGCCGCCGCCCGGCGCAGGACCAGGCCTGCGACCGCGATCAGCACCGTGCCGGCAAGCCAGACCCAGGCGATCAGGGCCGTCCCGAAGGCTTCGAGAAAACGCAACCCTGTCGCGACGGCACCGCCGGCCGCGGGATCGAGCACGGCTCCGGCGATCCAGCCGAGCAGGTCGCCGCCGAGCGACACCGCCCCCCAGAAGCCGAGGCAGATCAACGTCCAGAACAGGAATCCGGCCCACGCGAAGCCGGTGAAGATTCGACCGATCATGCAACGAATATAGGGATGCCGGCCGCCATTCGGAAGGCAAGTCGCGAGGATTTTAGGAAATTCCGGCTGATCGCTTAACGACTTTTTCAACCTTCGGAGCCAATTTCCGCACACATTTTTTCAACCGAAAGCACCCCCCGATGAACCTCCTCGCCCGCTCCCTCGTCGTGCGCCTCATCCTGGCCATGAGCGCCATGGCGCTGCTCGCTTGCGCCACGCTCTTCGTGATCGTCTTCGTCGACCGCATGTCGCTCGACGCGCGCACGGTCGAGCGCGACGTGATCGACAAGTATCAGGATGTCGTTGGAGAGATGCAGAGCGAGCTTTCCGTCGTGCGCGCCATCGCCGCTTCGCTCGCGCGGGTTCCGGCGATCCGCGAGGCCGCCATGTCGGGCGACCGCGCGCGCATGGCCGCGATCCTCGACCCGATCCTTGCGAGCATCCGCGAGACCTCGGGCGTGCCGATCCTTTGGCTGTCGAAGGCGCCGGGCATCGCGCTCTACCGCGCCCACGCGCCCGACGTGCACGGGGACAACGTCACCGCGCGCCGCACCACCGTCGTCGAAGCCTATCGTGACGGCAAGATGTCGGCCGGACTCGAGCCGGGAAGGGACAACATCAGCCTGTTCGCGACCGTGCCGCTGTTCGACGGCGACAAGGCCGTCGCCGCCCTCGATGTCGGCGTCTCGCTCGCCAAGCCGTTCGCCGAACGCGTGAAGCACAAGCTCGATGCGGACATCGCCTTCCACGTCCTCGACGGCGACAAGTTCGTCACGCTCGCCAGCACGCGCGCGGACGGCACGCTGCTTTCTGCCGGTGAGATGAAGCTCGCCTTCGACGGCGAGGACCTGACGCGCCTGCCCGAGACGGGCGGCAGCCATTTCATTGTCCATGCCCGCAAGCTCGTGAACAAGGCGGGCAAGACGTTCGGCGTCCTCGAGGTCTCGCGCGACATCACCGGTATGCGCGCCGCCGCCGAGGCCGCCAAGCGCAACCTCGTGCTTGGAGCGCTTGCCGCCCTGACGCTGACCGTCGTCATCGGGTTCTTCCTGGCGCGCGGCGTCACGCGGCCGATCCTGGCATTGGCCGGCACGCTTGACACGATCGCCGCCGGCCGCACCGACATCGAGGTTCCCGGCCGCGAACGCGCCGACGAGATCGGCCGCATGGCCAAGTCGGTCGGCGTGCTGCGCGAAGGGCTGGTCGAGGTCGAGCGCCTGCGCGCCGAAGCCGCCGAAAAGGAACGCGCCACCCAGGCCAAGCGGCGCGAGGACGCGCTGAAGCTTGCCGAGACGTTCGAGCGTTCGGTCGGCGCCGTCGTCAACGAACTCAACGAATCGGCGCGGGTGCTGCAGGGGTCGGCCCAGTCGATGAGTGCCGCCGCCGAGGAAGCCAGCACGCAGGCATCGACCGTGGGTGCGGCATCCGAGCAGGCGTCGACGAACGTGCAGACGGTCGCGGCGTCGACCGAGGAGCTGTCGGCCTCGATCCAGGAGATCTCGCGCCGCGTGGCCGAGTCCGCGACGATGAGCCGTCAGGCAGTCGAAGAGGCCGCGCGCACCGGCGAGACGGTCCAGGGCCTCGTGACGCTGGCCGGAAAGATCGGCGACGTGACCAAGCTCATCAACCAGATCGCCAGCCAGACCAACCTGCTGGCGCTCAACGCGACGATCGAGGCCGCGCGCGCCGGCGATGCCGGCAAGGGCTTCGCGGTCGTGGCGTCGGAAGTGAAGGGGCTTGCCGCCCAGACCGCCAAGGCGACCGAGGAGATCGGCGCCCAGATCGAGGCGATCCAGGCGGCATCGGCGAAGACCGTCAAGGCGATCGACGCGATCTCCGGCACGATCCGCTCGCTCGACGGGATTTCCGGAGCCATCGCGGCTGCGGTCGAGGAACAGGGCGCTGCCACGCAGGAGATCGCGCGCAACGTCCAGCAGGCCGCGACCGGGACCCAGCAGGTGACGACGACGATCGTGGGCGTGGCGCAGGCCGCGGACGAGACCGGCCGCGTGTCGGTCGACGTCAACGACCGCGCGTCGGGGCTCGCCGCACAGGCCGAACGCCTGCGCGGCGACGTGCGCACGTTCCTTGAGGGCGTGCGCGCGGCCTAACCGGCCATCAGCCCTTGTTCATCCGGTTGACGACCAGATCGTCGACGACCGCGGGATCCGCGAGCGTCGAGGTATCGCCGAGCGCCGAATGCTCGTTGGCGGCGATCTTGCGCAGGATGCGGCGCATGATCTTGCCCGAGCGCGTCTTGGGCAGACCCGGCGCCCACTGGATCAGGTCGGGCGAGGCGATCGGGCCGATCTGCTTGCGCACCCAGCCGACCAGTTCCTTGCGCAACTCCTCGCTGGTCGCCTGGCCGGCCTTGAGCGTGACGTAGGCGTAGATGCCCTGGCCCTTGATGTCGTGCGGATAGCCCACGACGGCGGCCTCGGCGACCTTCGGGTGCGCCACGAGCGCGCTTTCGATCTCGGCCGTGCCCATGCGGTGGCCCGACACGTTGATGACGTCGTCGACGCGGCCGGTGATCCAGTAGTAGCCGTCCGCGTCGCGCCGGCAGCCGTCGCCGGTGAAGTAGTAGCCCTTGAAGGTCGAGAAATAGGTCTCGACGAAGCGCTTGTGGTCGCCGAACACGGTGCGCGCCTGGCCGGGCCAGCTGTCGGCGATGCACAGGTTCCCGTCGGCCGCCCCTTCGAGCAGCTTGCCGTCGTTGTCGACGAGCAGCGGCTGCACGCCGAAGAAGGGCTTGGTCGCCGAGCCGGGCTTGGTCGGAATGGCGCCGGGCAGCGGCGTTATGAGGATACCGCCGGTCTCGGTCTGCCACCACGTGTCGACGATCGGGCAGCGGCCGTCGCCGACGATGTTGTGGTACCAGAGCCAGGCTTCCGGATTGATCGGCTCGCCGACGGAACCAAGGATGCGCAGCGACTTGCGGCTGGTCTTGCGGACCGGCGCTTCGCCCTCGCGCATCAGCGCGCGGATCGCGGTCGGGGCCGTATAGAAGATGTTGACCTTGTGCTTGTCGACGACCTGCCAGAAGCGCGAGCTGTCCGGATAGTTGGGCACGCCTTCGAACATCAGCGTCGTGGCGCCGTTGGCCATCGGCCCGTAGACGATATAGCTGTGGCCCGTGACCCAGCCCACGTCGGCCGTGCACCAGTAGATGTCACCGTCCTTGTAGTCGAAGACGTACTGGTGCGTCATCGCCGCGTAGACCAGATAGCCGCCGGTCGTGTGCAGCACGCCCTTGGGCTTGCCGGTCGAACCCGACGTATAGAGGATGAAGAGGGGATCTTCGGCCCCCATTTCGGTCGGCGGGCATTCGGCCGGAACGCTCGCGGCTTCCTCGTGGTACCAGACGTCGCGCGCGGGATCCCAGTCGACCTTGCCGCCGGTGCGCTTCACCACCAGCATCTTCTTGACCGACGGGCAGCTCTTCAGTGCGGCATCGGCATTGACCTTGAGCGGCACCTTGCGCCCGCCGCGCAGGCCCTCGTCGGCGGTGATGACGAAATTCGAATCGCAGTCCTGGATGCGGTTGATCAGGCTGTCGGGCGAGAAGCCGCCGAACACGATCGAGTGGATGGCGCCGATGCGCGCGCACGCCAGCATCGCGTAGGCGGCCTCCGGGATCATCGGCAGGTAGATCGTGACGCGGTCGCCCTTCTTGACGCCGTGCTTCTTCATCACGTTGGCCATCCGGCACGTCGCCTCGTAGGCCTCGCGATAGGTGATGTGCTTTTGCTCGTTCGGGTCGTCGCCTTCCCAGATGATCGCCGTCTGGTTCCCGCGCTTGGCCAGGTGCCGGTCGAGGCAGTTGGCCGACGCGTTGAGCGTGCCGTCCTCGAACCACTTGATCGGCACGTCGCCGGTGAACGAGGTGTTCTTGACCTTGGTGAACGGCTTGATCCAGTCGACGCGCTTGCCGTGCTCGGCCCAGAAGCCGGCCGGGTCCTTGACCGAGCGCTCGTACATCGTCTTGTACTTGGCGGCGTCGATCAGGGCCGCCTTGGCGATGGCGTCGGGGACCGGGAAAAGCTCGTTCGACATGGAATGGCGCCTCCGTTCGGGGCGCGGGGGACGGTATCCTTCCCGCACCTTTTGCTCTTGGATCGGTTTTAGTCCGCCCGTGCGGCCTTAGGCAAGCCGGACGGGGTGCGGCCTGTCAGCGCGCCGCCGGCGCGTCCGGCCATTCGACCGACGGACATTCGAGACCGCTTTCGACGATCCTGACCGCGATCGGCGACAGCCGGCGCCCCTTGCACGGGCCGGCGACGCACAGGCCGTCGTCGATTCCGAACAAGGCGCCGTGCGAGGCGCACTGGATCAGCGTCTTCGACGGATCCAGGAACACGTCGGGCTGCCAGTCGAGCGGCGTGCCGGCATGCGGGCAGATGTTGAGATAGCCTTGCACGGCTTGCCCGCGCCGGACGACGAAGAGATCGATGCGGCCGGCCCCGGCACCGAGCGTGAACCCCTTGCCGCCGGGGTCCGCGATCTCGTCGAGACGGCACAGGACCGTCATGCAGGCACACCCAGCCGCTTGCAGATGGATTTCCACTCGGCCGGCGTCACGGGCTGGACCGACAGGCGCGAGAACTTGACGAGCGCCATTTCGCCAAGCTCCGGCAGCGTCTTGATCTCGGCCAGGCCGAGCGGCGTCTTTGCCGCCTGCAGCGGCGCCACGTCCACCATGAACCAGGCACCCTTCTCGGCGGACGTGTCCGGATAGGCCTCGCGCACGATTTCCATCGTGCCGACGATCTCCTTGCCGATGTTCGAATGGTAGAAGAACGCGCGGTCGCCCTTCTTCATCGCCTGCAGGTTGAGCTTGGCCGAGTGGTTGCGCACGCCGTCCCATTTGCCGCGCCCGTCGGCGACCAGCTTCGACCAGGGATAGACGTCGGGTTCGCTCTTCAGCAGCCAATACTTCATCGAACTACTCGTCCTTCAGTGGCCGGGCCAGCAGGGTGGCGATCGCGGCCGCGACGTCGGCATTCGCGTGCAGGATCGCCTCGACGGTGCTGCAGATCGGCATGTCGACACCGAGGCGCCGCGCGAGATCGCCGACGGACGAGGCACCCTCGACGCCCTCGACGACCGCATGGCGCAGGCCCAGTTCCGGATCGTCGACGGCTTCGTGGCGTGTCTTGCCGCCGCCGATGGCGATGCCGAGGCGCATGTTGCGCGACTGGTCGTTG
Source organism: Tagaea sp. (assembly GCA_965279525.1). Classification (GTDB taxonomy): domain Bacteria; phylum Pseudomonadota; class Alphaproteobacteria; order CACIAM-22H2; family CACIAM-22H2; genus Tagaea. The sequence continues at coordinate 1,733,910 of CBDIIB010000005.1, forward strand.
TTGCAGGTGAGTGCCAGATCCCCGAGGCCCGTGAGGCCCATCAGCGTTTCCGCCCGCCCGCCTTTGGCAAGCCCGAGGCGGACCATCTCGGCAAGGCCGCGCGTCATCAGGGCGGCGCGCGCGTTGTCGCCGAGCTTGCGCCCTTCGACGATGCCGCAGGCCAGCGCGATCACGTTCTTGACCGCCCCGCCGATCTGGGCACCCGCCACGTCGTCGGACCGGTAGATGCGGAACGAAGGCGTGGCGCAGGCGGCGGCAAGCGCACTGCCAAGCGCGCCATCCGCGCAGGCGAGCGTCACGGCCGTCGGTTTGCCTTCCGCGACCTCGCGCGCGAAGGTCGGGCCGGACAGGATCGCGACCGGATTGCCGGGGGCGATCTGGGCCGCGACCTCGCTCATCAGCAGGCCGCTCACGGCTTCCACACCCTTGCTGGCCACCGCCAGCGGCACGCCTTCGGCCAGCACCGGTTCGGCCAGCGCCAGCGTCACGCGGAAGAACTGTGCGGGCGTCGCCCAGACGAGCAGGTCCTTGTCGCGTGCCGCCTCGAGGATCGCCGAAGTGGCCTGGATCGTCGGATCGAGCGGCACGCCCGGCAGGAAGACCGGGTTCTCGTGGCGCTCGTTGATGTCGCGCACCGTGGCAGGCTCGTTCGCCCACAGGGTCACGTCGAGCCCTGCGCGCGCCAGCGTCTGCGCCAATGCCGTTCCCCACGCACCCGCGCCGATGACGGCCGCCGTCTTGAATTCCTGTGTCATGCGACCCTTCTAGCGGAAGTGCGTGCGCGCCGTCACGACGCGATTTTTTCGGGTTCGCCGAGGCCCGCATGCAGGGCGATCGTGCGGGCGCATGCGTGCGCTGCTTCGGTCCCCTTGGCGATGAAATGGCGCATGAGGAATTCGCGGTGCGTCTCGTGCTCGTGGAAATGATGGGGGGTCAGCACGCACGAGATGACCGGCACGCCGGTGTCGAGCTGCACGCGCATCAGCCCGTCGATCACCGCGTGCGCGACGAATTCGTGCCGGTAGATGCCGCCGTCGACGACGAGGCCGGAGGCGACGATCGCGGCATACCGGCCCGTGCCGGCCAGGCGCTTGGCAAGCAGCGGGATCTCGAAGCTGCCGGGCACGCGATGGATCTCGACCGCGCTTTCGGCATGGCCGTGCCGGGCGATCTCGGCGAGGAAGGCCCTGCGGCTCTGCGCCAGGATGTCGTCGTGCCAGCTGGCTTCGATATAGGCGATGTGCGGCTTGGTCATGTCGTGCTCCGTCGCGGTTCCGGTGGAACGTTCGCAAGGCGGGCGCACGGGTATACGCGCACGCGCGTCCGCCATCGCGGACGCGTCGCGCGGAGTTGACCCGTTCTCTTCCATCCGGACTGTGACCGTCGGCGCCGGGATCCCACCGGCTCTGCTGACCCCGTCCGCTTTCGCGGGAACGGGCGCTCGCGGGCTGATGCGCGTCTTCGCGCAATCACCGCCGGTGGGGAATTGCACCCCGCCCCGAGAACGCTGCCGCCCGGTGTGCCGGGCGACGGGGCGGATTATGGCGGGGAAGGGGGCGTGACGGAAGCCAGTTCCTCGAGCGGCCAGCGCGGCCGGCAGGCGATGTCGAGCGGCGAGACGAGACCGAGCGCCAGGCGCTCGACGCCCGCCCACGCGATCATCGCCGCGTTGTCCGTGCAAAGGCGGATCGGCGGGGCGATAAGTGCCAGACCGTGCGCGGCCGCAACCTTGGCAAGGCGCGCGCGCAGTGCCTGGTTGGCGGCCACGCCGCCCGCGACGACAAGGTGTGCGCCTGCCGGATGCATCGAGGCGAACGCGCGCGCGGCGTTGCCGGTGCGGTCGGCGAGCGAGTCGGCGACCGCCGCCTGGAACGATGCGGCAAGATCGGCGCGCGCGCGGTCATCGACCACGTCGCCGCGGTCGACGATCTGGCGAACGGCGGTCTTAAGACCTGCGAACGAGAAGTCGCAGCCCGGCCGGCCGGCAAGCGGGCGCGGCAAATCGAAGCGTTTGGGATTGCCGTCGCGCGCGAGCTTCTCGATCGCGGGACCGCCCGGATAGCCGAGGCCGAGCAGCTTGGCGACCTTGTCGAACGCCTCGCCGACCGCATCGTCGAGCGTCGTGCCCAGCCGCCGGTATTTCCCCACGCCCTCGACCGCGAGAAGCTGGCAGTGCCCGCCCGACACGAGCAGCAGCAGGTAGGGGAACGGCACGTCGTCCGACAGGCGCGCGGACAGCGCGTGGCCTTCCAGATGGTTGATCGCCACGAAGGGCAGGCCGCGCGCAAGTGCGATCGCCTTGGCGAAAGTGGCGCCGACGATCACGCCGCCGATCAGCCCGGGGCCGGTCGTGGCCGCGATGGCATCGATTTGCTTCCAGTCGCACGCGGCATCGGCGAGCGTGCCGCGCACCATGTCTTCCAGATGCGCCAGATGCGAGCGTGCGGCGATCTCGGGCACGATGCCCCCGAACGGGGCGTGCTCGCGCGTCTGCGACAGCACGCGTTCGGCAAGCACGCGCCGGTCGCTGCCGACAAGGGCGGCGGCCGTTTCGTCGCAACTGGTCTCGATGCCGAGGACAAGGCGCATGCCGGGGGTGTAACGCATCCGGACGATGGCCGAAAGCGCCCTTGCGGCGGCCGGTGCCGGCACGCGATAAAGGATGCCGGAAGAAGGGGTTCGATGACGGGCATGTTGCGTATCGGGACACGTGGATCACCGCTTGCGCTGTGGCAGGCGAACGAGACGAAGCGGCTGCTGGTGGCCGCCCATCCGGCACTCGCCGCCGAAGGCGCGATCGAGATCCGCGTGATCAAGACGACCGGCGACCGCATCCAGGACCGCACGCTCGCCGAAGCGGGCGGCAAGGGCCTGTTCACCAAGGAAATCGAAGAAGCGATGCTGGCCGACGAGATCGATCTCGCCGTCCATTCGATGAAGGACGTGCCGACCTGGCTGCCCGACGGGCTTGGCATCGTCGCGATCCTCGAGCGCGAGGACCCGCGCGACGCGCTCATCGCGGGGCCCGGCGTGTCGAAGCTCGACGACCTGCGCAAGGGGGCGGTCGTGGGGACCGCGTCGCTGCGCCGCGGCGCCCAGCTCCTTGCCCGCCGTCCCGACATCAAGATCGTGCCGCTGCGCGGCAACGTGGAGACGCGCCTTGCCAAGGTCGAGCGCGGCGAGGTCGAGGCGACGTTTCTTGCCTATGCCGGACTGCGCCGGCTGGGCAAGACCGACGCAGTGCGTGCCGTGCTCGAACCCTCCGAGATGCTGCCGGCGGTGGCGCAAGGCGCCATCGGCATCGAATGCCGGCTTGCCGACGCGCGCACGCGCGGCTATCTCGCCGCCCTCGACCATGCGCCCTCGGCCATCGCGGTCGCGGCCGAGCGCGGCCTGCTCGAACGGCTCGACGGCTCGTGCCGCACGCCGATCGGCGCGCTCGCCACGCTGGCACCTGGCGGACGGCTGCGGCTCGATGGCCTTGTCGTGCGCCCCGATGGCAGCGGACTTCTGACGACCTCGCGCGAGGGTCCCGCCGCCCTCGCCGCCGAGATGGGCCGCGATGCGGGCGACGAGCTCAAGGGCCGTTCCGGCCCGGGCTATTTCCAGTGAAGCGGCGGCTGCGCGTCCTCGTCACCCGGCCGCGCGGCGAATCCGAGCTGTTCGCGGTGGCGCTCGCGATGCGCGGCCACGACGCGATCCTGGCACCGCTGATCGAGATCGTACCCGTCGAAGGTGCGGCGATCGATCTTGCCGGCGTGCAGGGCGTGCTGTTCACGTCGGCCAACGGCGTGCGTGCCTTCGCGCATGCGGTTTCCGGGCGCGACCTGCCGGCCTTCTGCGTGGGCGATGCGACGGCGGCGGCAGCGCGCACCGCCGGCTTCGCGCGGGTGGAAAGTGCGGCCGGCGACGTCGAGACACTGGCAACCCTCGTGCGCGACCGGCTGAAGCCGGCCGACGGCGCGCTCGTCCATGCGGCGGGCACCGTGGTGGCCGGCGATCTGGGCGGCACGCTCGAGGCGGCGGGGTTCGAGGTCCGCCGGGTCCAGCTCTATCGGGCCGAGACGGCCCAAGAACTGCCCGGCGAAGCGGCCGACGAGCTGCGCGCAGGCCGGATCGATGTCGTTGCCTTCTTTTCGCCGCGCACGGCGCAGACCTTCGCGCATCTCGTCGAGGCCGCCGGGCTCGGCGACACGCTCGAATCCGCTGACGCACTGGCGCTCGCACCGGGTACGCTGGCGCTGCTGCGCGAGGAAGGCTGTGCCTTCCGACGCGCGGTCGCTGCCGACCGGCCCAACGAGGCGGCCTTACTCGATGCCCTCGACCGTCTTGCGCAGGAGCCAAGCGTGCCGCCCGAACAAGCGCGTCCGAAGTTCGAACTGCCGCCCGCCGACATGCGAGAGCCCGACATGCCGCCGCCGCGCGCCAAGCCGGCGAAGCAGCCGCCGCGCGCCGGAGCACTCGTGCCGCTGGCGACCGCCCTCGTCGTCGCGGTGCTCGGCATCCTCGGCTGGGTCTACTGGCAGCACACGCTGACCGGCGGTGCCGAACCCGGCCTGCGCGCGATCGAGCAGCGCCTCGCGGCCGTCGACCGGCGCATCGCGCAGATGGAAGCGCGCCCGGCGGCGGCCCCTGCGCCGCGCGTCGATCTGGCTCCACTCGAAGCGCGGCTTGCCGCCGTCGAAGCGCGCCCACCTTCGGTCGCGGCGGCGCCGCCCGATCTTGGCGACCTGCCGGCAAGGCTCGCGGCACTGGAAGCGCGCCCGACTGCCGATCCGGCCACGCAGGCGGCACTGGCCGGCCTCATGTCCGAGAACCGTCGGCTCGCCGACGAACTCGCGCGCGTGCAGGCCGAGATCGGCCGCCTGCAGGGCGGCATCGTCGAGCAGTCGAACGACCGCATCGGCATGCGGCGCGCCGAGCTGCGCCTTGCGGCAACCCAGCTGCGCGATGCGCTGGCGGCCGGCCGCCCGTTCGCGGGCGAACTGGCGCTGGTGCGCGACATCGCGGGCGAAAGCGTGCCGGCGTCGGACTTCGCGGCACTTGCCCCGCACGCGAAGGACGGCATCGAGACGCGCGCGAGCCTCGTGCGCCGCTTTCCCGCACTTGCCAATGCCGCCGTCGCGACGGCCCGCGCCGAACAGGTGCAGGGCCCGCTCGGCGAACTGATCGAGCGCGCGCAGGGCTTCCTGTCGATCCGCCGGATCGGCGACGTGCCGGGCGATTCGCCGGCGGCCCGCCTGGCGCGCGCCGAAACGCGGCTCGCCGCCGACGATCTGGCAGGTGCGCTCGGCGAGCTCGAAGGCATCCAGGGCTCCGCGTGGGCGGCGCCCGTGCTGCCGTGGATCGAAACGGCGCGCCGCCGGCTGGCGGCCGAGCGCGCGGCGGCGGCCCTTGCCGTCGCCGGCGGCTAGACCCGCCATGCGCCGGATCGTCGGCATCCTCGTCTTCGCCGCCCTGGCGATGCTGCTGGTCGCGTGGCTGGCCGAAGCGCCGGGCAGGGCGACGCTCGAATTCTCGGGCTGGCGCGTCGACACGTCGGCGGGCGGGCTCGCGATCGTCGGTCTTGCGGTGGCGCTCCTGCTCGTGCTCGCCGACCGGCTGTGGCGCTATCTTGCCGGCACGCCGCGCCGCTTCGTCGCGTGGCGCAAGGCGCGGCGCGAGAAGCGCGGGCTTACCGCCCTCACGCGCGGACTCGTCGCGGTCGCCGCGGGCGATGCGGCCGAAGCACGCCGGCAGGCGAAGCTTGCCGACAGGGCGCTGGGTGCCCCGCCGCTGACGCTGCTCTTGTCGGCGCAGGCCGCCCAGCTTGCCGGCGACGAGCCGGCCGCGCGCGGCTATCTGGAGGCGATGCGCGCCTCGCCGGAGACCGAGTTCGTGGCGCTGCGCGGCCTGGTCGCCAGCGCCATGCGCGAGGGCGACAACGCGCGCGCGCTCGCCCTTGCGCGGCGTGCGCGCGAACTGAAGCCGGCGGCACCGTGGGTGACCGCCTCGCTCGTCGATCTCGAGACCAAGGGCGGGGACTGGGCGGCGGCGGCCGAAACGCTCGCGCGCGCGCGCAAGGCAAAGCTGCTCCCCGCCGGCCAGGCCGACGCGAACGGGGCGGCCGCGTTGCACGAACGCGCCCGCACGCTCGAAGCCGAGGGCGAGCTCAAGGCCGCCATCGCGGTAGCCGAGCGCGCGCTGCGCCTTGCCCCCGACCGGCCGGAGATCGCCGCGACGCTGTCGGCGTTCTATGCGCGCGACGGCCGCGCGCGCGCGGCGGGCGCCCTCGTCGAGAAGGAATGGACGCGCCATCCGCACCCCGAGCTCTATGCCGCCTATCGTGTCGCGAAGCCGGCGGAAAGCGCGCTGGCGTGGGTCAAGCAGGCGGAGCGGCTGGCGAAGCTGGCGCCTTCGCACCGGGAAAGCCACGCGGCCCTTGCAGACGCGGCCCTTGCCGCCGAGCTGTGGGGCGAGGCGCGCCGGCATGCGGACGCGGCGATCAAGGCGTCGGGTGGTGAAGCCAGTGCGGGGCTGTGCCGCTTGATGGCGCGCATCGCGCAGAGCCAGGGCGACGATCTTGATTCTGCCCGCGCGTGGCTGGCGCGGGCCGCCGAAGCACCGCCCGATCCCGCCTGGACGTGCCGGACCTGCGGCCAGCCGCATGCGCATTGGCAGGCGCTGTGCGGTGCATGCGGTGCGTTCGACAGGCTCGAATGGCGGCCGCCGGCGCGCGTGGCCGCCCCGCTCACGGCGATCGAGGCGATGCCGCCTTCGGTCTAGCCCTTGCTTTCGGCGATCTTCTCGTCGATCAGGTTGAGACCCTCGACGAGGGTCTTCTCGGCCTTTTCCGCCCCCACGACCAGTTCGAGCATGCGCACGCTCGAATAGAGGTCGGCTTCGGTCGCCTCGCGGTTTTCCGGCAGCAGACCGCGCGAGCGCAGGTCGAAGAAGAGCTTGCCGGTGTGGCCGTCGATATGGCCCTCGACGCGCTTCAGCTCGTCCTTCAGTTCCTGCGACAGGCCGATCTCGCCGGCGAACTTGGCAGCGAGCTGCAGGGCGAGCAGGCGGTCCTCGACCTGCTGCATCTCGGTGATGTCGCCTTCGCCCGTCGCCATCGGCGCCAGACGCTTCAAGTCGGCGAGCACGGCGGCGATCTCCTTGCCGGCGTTCTCGATGACGTTGGAGTTGATCATGTCCTTGAGCTTGACGCGCACGCGGTCGAGACGGCGCGCGGCGGCGGCGCCCGACGTGCCCTTGAGCAGTTCCTTGCCCTTCTGGATGCCTTCCAGATGGTGGCCGATCTCGCGCGCGAGATCCTCGCGCACGGTGATCTTGCCGTCGTTCGAGCCCGAGGCGATCTGGCGGCGCACTTCCTCGAAGCGCTGCTCCATGTCGGTGACCATCACCTCGGTCGTGATCGAGGCGAGCTCGCCGGTCGACCCGGCCATGCCGCGCTCGGCGACGCGCACGAAGATCGACAGGATCTCGGTCGGCTGGTCGAGGCGCGCCACGAGCGCGTAGACGACGACCGGTGCGCGGATCTTCATCTTCTCGTCGACGGCCATGACGGTCTGGCCGATCGCGCCGATGTCCTCCTCGCCCAGCGCCACGATGGGCTTGGGCGGCAGGTTGTCGCGCATCGTCTGGATCTCGACGCCGATCTCCAGCACGTCGCAGACGTCCTGCAGGTCGAGCCACATCTCCGGCCCGCCGAGCTTGGGCACGATCTCGGCGCGGTAGCCGACGTTCTTCTCGCCGCGCGTGATGATGTCGCGCAGTGCGCGCGCGCATTGCGGCCACAGCCGTTCGCCCAGCCCCAGCCAGCTCGCATGCGCGCGGCCGACATTCTTGATCTCGTTCTCGATCTGCTCGACCTCGGTGCGGCCGAGCTTGTCGACCATCAGGTCCCATGCCGGATTGATGACGGCGCGCGCGATCTTGCCGATGATCTTGGGCTGCGTGGGCGGCGCGTTGGTCAGCATGTCCTCGAACGGCAGCGCGAACAGCCGCTTGGCGGTCATGCGCCGCACCGGGCGGACGAGCTGCAGGCGCGGGCGGAACTGGCCCAGCAGCGTCACGGCCGTGCTGTCGGTGTGGTTGCCCGCGCGCTTGCCCTCGAGGCTCCAGACGAGCTCGACGAGCGTCGCTTCGGGGATCTGCGACAGGCGCTGGGAAAGATCGCCGAGGGATTTTCCGACGTCGGTCATGCGGCCTTCGCCTTGTAGCGTTCGAGGCGCGTGCGCAGGTCGGCGTCGATCGAGCCGGAGACCCAGTCTTCCATCGGCTTCACGAGCTTGCGCCGCTGCACGCCGATGTCGCGCAGCTTGTCGCGGCGCACGCCGGTGACCTCTTCCTCGGGCACGATGGGCACGATGCGCGCGAGTTCCTGCACGGTCGCCTGCTGGTCGAAGGCGGGCTTCAGCACCGCGTCTTCCCACATCGCGACGAGCAGGTCCCAGCCGTCGAGCATCCAGGCGATGCGGCTGACGGCGAGGGAAAGCTCGGCGCGCGACTTTTCCCAGTTGAGGATCGTCTGGTCGATCTTCTCGAGATGCCCGTCGATGACGGCGAAATGCTCGCTGGCCAGCGCCGCCGTCTCGCGCGCGACGAGGCTGGCGAGCGCGCCCAGCGGGCTCGCTTCGGACCTGTCGACCTCCGACCAGCTGCCGATCGAGTTGGCGAATTCCTCGATGCGCGTGCGCATGCGCCTCAGGCGCGGCGGGCGCGGCAGCTTGGGCGAGCCGACCGGGCCGATCAGGTCCGACCATTCCTCGAGCTGCGCATAGAGCTCGTTGCCCTCGAGCTTCACCTTGTGCGCGACGCGCGCGAGGATGAGCTTGGCCTGCTGGCGGCCGGTCTCGCTCTGCACGTGCGCGAGCGTGATCTGCAGCTCGCCGCCGGAGAGCTGCCCCACGGTCTGCGAGAGCAGCGAGAAATTGATCAGGAGCTTGAAGTCCTCCTCGTCCTTCAGCATCGCCTTGGCCTGCTTGGCGGCGGCGGGGCCGGCGAGGCCGGTGGAGGCGGTCTTGAGCGTGGCGCGGCGGACGGCTTCGGGCGTCGAGGCGAGGGCTTCGCCGACGGCGCGATGCAGGACCCGGTCATGGACCGTCAGCGTGAACACGTCAGGAAGGTTCTTCCACTGCAGGATATAGTTGCCCTTGGCGCCCGAGGGGTTGGGTACCACCAGTTCGAGACTTTCGTGCCGGCCGCGTACGCGCGCCCCGACGATGATCGGCGTCGTGAACGGCACCGATGCCCCGCGCTCCGCGAACGACGGAGGCGCCCAGAAAGACTTCGATACCGCCCCGTCCATTCCTCGCCTAAAATCCGCTCCGGCTTGCCGATTTGCTCTACGACCCGCGTTTTCCCACAAGACCTTAGCAGAAGGCAATCGGGCCAAGCCAGAGATAGACATTTCCGCCCCGGCAATGGCACCGGACTGGTGCGATCTCAAGTACAGGCGCGATTCGGAGAGGCCCCGGCCATGAGCGATTTCGACCCCGCCCGGGAGCGCCCGGCCGTGCTTTTCGCCAACGAGGCGTTCTACCGGGCCTTCGCCGACCGCGATTTCGCGGCGATGTCGGAGCTGTGGGCGCACGACCTGCCGACGGTCTGCATACATCCGGGCTGGCCGGCGCTGGCCGGGCGGACAAGCGTGCTGGCAAGCTGGGAACGCATTCTTGGCGGCCAGCCACCCAAGATCGTCTGCCATCTGCCGGAGGTCCATTTCGTCGACCGGACGGCGCTGGTCGTCTGCTACGAGGCGATGAAGGACGACTGGCTGGTCGCGACCAACGGCTTTTCGCGGGCGGCCGACGGGCGCTGGCGGATGGTCTTCCACCAGGCCGGCCCGACGCCGCCGATGCGCGCCGAGGTCGAGATGCGCGCCGGCGAAGACGGCCCCGATACCAAGCTGCCGAACTAGCGCCGCCCGAACGAAGCGGCGAACAGGGCGGCCCAGCCGAGCAGGAAGGCGATGCCGCCGGCCGGCACCAGCGGGCCGAGCGCGATGTCGAGGAACACGCGCGCATAGAGCCCGCCGCTGAACGCGACGCACCCCGCCGCGAAGAACAGCCCGGCAAAGCCCAGGCGCAGCGTGCCGCGCCGTTCGCCCAATGCCTCGACGCCGACAAGGGCGAGCGCATGCAGGCACTGGTAGAGCGAGGCGGTGCGCACGAGCGCGATCTGGGACTCGTCGAGCGTGGCCGCGAGGGCGTGTGCCGCCGCCGCCCCCATCGCCACGCCGATCAGCCCGTTGAGGGCGCCAAGCGCCAACCAGATCCGCATGGGATCAGTTTTGCACTAATGTTGCGAGGCGCGAAAGTGCGAGTCGCGAAAACAGGATCTGGAAAATGGAGCGGGCACCAATGGACGACGGACTTCAGGGCAGGACGGCGCTGGTGACGGGGGCCTCGCGCGGCATCGGGCTGGCGATCGCGAGCCGGCTGGTCTCGGCCGGCATGAACGTGACGCTGGTGGCCCGCTCGGCCGACGCACTTGCCGAACACGCGAAACGCCTGCCCGGCACGCTCGCCCACGGCGCCGACCTGCGCGAGCCTGGGGCGGCGGCGGCCGCGATCGCCGCGACGGTGGCGAAGTTCGGAGCACTCCACCTGCTGGTGAACAACGCAGGGGCGACGAAGCGCGGGCCCTTCGCCGAACTCACCGACGCCGATTTCCATGACGGCTTCGCGCTCAAGTTCCACGGCAGCGTGCGGCTGACGCGCGCGGCCTGGCCGCACCTGAAAGCGTCGGGCGGCGCGATCGTCAACATCATTGGCGGTGGCGGCAAGACCGCGTCGCCCGACTTCACGATCGGCGGCTCGGTCAACGCCGCCCTCTTCAACTTCACGAAGGCGACGGCACAGCTGGGCCTTGTCGACGGCGTGCGCGTCAACGCGGTCAACCCCGGCCATATCGAGACCGGCCGGCTGACCGGACGGCTCGAGGCGGCGGCGAAGGAAGCGGGAGTCGGAATCGACGAAGCCCGCCGCCGCTCGCTCGTGGACCTGAAGCTGCCGCGCTTCGGCGACCCGTCGGAAATCGCCGAGGTCGTCGCGTTCCTCGCCGGCAAGCGCGCCAGCTACATGCAGGGCGCCATCGTCGAGGTCGACATGGGCCAGACGCGCGCGATCTAGGGGCCGGCGGGACCGCAAATCATCAGGTTACGACCTGTTACCGTAACCAGTTTATCCCCTTGAAGTTATTACGATGTTACTGCAACGCGCGTCCGTGCAACCGGATTTTCGCGGCACAGCGGGGCGCCGGAAGCGGGGGGTGGATATTCACTTGTCAAAGAGCACGGCGGACCAGTGGCGTAGCATGCCGAAAACCCCCTCCGGTTGTCAAGAAAATAAACACACGACAGGAACGAAAGACCCCACGCGCCCTGTCACTTGCACCGCCCCCATCGCTCCTGTAGGTTCCCGCGCGATTTGAAATTGCCCCACAGTGCCGCAGTAGCTCAGGGGTAGAGCAGCGCATTCGTAATGCGCGGGTCGGGGGTTCAATTCCCTCCTGCGGCACCATTTTTTCCCGAAAAGTGCGCTAACTCGGGTCTCGCGAGTTTGACGTCGAAATCGGATCAGTGAGCATCCTCGGCAATCCATCAGTGTTGAGAATCACTCCGCTATTGGTGCAGGAGAGGGCAGGCAGCGATGACCAATCACCTCCTGCCTAAACTCGAAGATTGGCGATTCGTAGGTCTTGATCCTAAGCGAGAAATGTATCTCCAGGAGCCAATCGACTACTCGGTGCTTGTTTTGAAAATCGTTCAAGATTCGATTGTATCGGAGCCCCGACGCGATTGTTGCGACGACAACCGCAAAGATGCACCGGGCTTCGGTGCCGCGCGTTGGATTTGGCGCGTTACTACGCCCCCGAAACTCTTTGATCTTTTTTACAATTCACGCTTCGGACTTCGCGCACACTACTGGGTGTCGGCTGAGTCCGGAAAAAAGGCGACTAAAACATTTCTTGAAGCAATGGACTCCAGAGCGCGTTCAATGTGCTCGGAACAAATCCGAGTCTTGGCGATGGAATCGTACTCATCCGACTCTTCGAAAGTCTGGCCATCGGAGGAGGGTTTGGAGGGCGAACGTGCTTTAACGGTGGAACGGTGGGCAGCCAGTGAGATGCAAAACAATACTCCGCACCAGTGGCGGTGGACACCGTGCCATGGTCAACTGGAGATTAAGGGCGGATTTAGACATCCAGATGGGCGCGAGCACGTTCCAATCAGCAAGCAGGATCGCGAAGATCGAATACATCTAACGGGTTGGTCGGGGCAGCGTCCTTACGAGTAATTTTCGCGAAGAGAGCCACCCCAAAACCCGCTAAACTCCCCCAATGTCCCAGTCCGCCCTCAACGCGGCCCTGTCCGCGCTCTTCGCCAACAGCGCGAGCGTCGCGCAGCGCGCGGGCAATGTCGCGAACGCGCAGACCGGCGGCTACAAGGCGATCGAGGCGCGGCTGTCCGCACTCGCAGGCGCAGGTGGCGCCGGGGCCGGCGTCGTCGCCACGCCGGTCGCGACCAACGCGCTGTCGGGCACCATCCTTCAGTCGGCGAGTGCGACGTCCATCGCGGTGACCGGGTCGGGCTTCCTGCCGGTGCGCGAGACGGTTTCGGGCACGGGCGAAACGCTCTACACGCGCCGCGGCGATTTTTCGCCGGATGGCGAGGGCTATCTTCGCAACGGCGCGGGCCAGGTGCTTTATGCGCGCGCCGTCGGCGGGGCGGGGCCGCTCGTACCCGTGCGCATCGAGCGCGCCGACGTGCCGGCCGTTCCCACATCCGCCGCGCACTATGCGGCGAACCTGCCGGCCAATGCGCCGCCGGGCACGGTGGTGAATGGCGGCTCGATCGCCATCGTCGATGCGCAAGGCAACACGCGCAGCTTCGACATCGTCTGGCACAACCGCACCACCGCCGGCGGCACGTTGCCCGGCGTGGCGCCGGGCCCGACGACCGGTTCGGCCGCGATCCCGGCTTCCGCCGCCGGCACCGTGCCGCAATGGCGCGCGGTGCTGACCGCGACGACCGGCTCGGCCAACGGGGCCGAAAGCCTCGCGCTCGATTTCTCGTTCGGCACGTCTGCCGGCGTGGATGCGGGCCTGCCGGTCGCGGTATCCGTGCAGTCGACAAATCCCGCCACGCTGTCGGGTGCCGTTTCGGGCGGGCGCGTCACGCTCGGCTATGGCGCACCGGCCGCGTCGCCCGCACCGTTGCAGACCATCGCGGTCGAGTTCGGCGCACCGGCCCCGGCGGCCGGATCGCCGTCGCTGCTGGGGGCCGCCGGCGGGATGACCGCGTTCGGGGCCGCGTCGATCTCGATTTCGCAGGCGTCTGCCGACGGCAGTGCCGCCGCGCGCTTCATCGGCGCCGGCATCGATGCGGACGGGCAGGTCTATACGAGCTATTCCGACGGGCGGCGTGTCGCGGCCTATCAGGTCGTGCTCGCCGGCTTCGCCAATGCCGATAGCCTGTCGGCGCAGAACGGCGAGACGTTCCGGGCCAATCCGGGTTCGGGCGATGCGACATTGTCGGCCGCCGCGCGCGGCGCGCTTGCGGCCAATTCGGCGGAAGCCTCGAACGTGGATCTCGGCAACGAGCTTGTCCGCACGCTGGTCGCCCAGCGCGCCTACACGGCCAGTGCGCGCCTTGTGGCAACCAGCGACGCGATGCTGAAGGAACTGACGCGCCTGCGCCGCTGACGTTCCCTGGAGTTTTCCGGATGAAATCCCCCGCGTTCGCGTCCCTTGCGGTTCTTCTGACGCTTTGCGCACCCGCCGCCGCACAGGCCGATCCGTGCGCCGGGCGCGATGCGGCGCGCAATGTCGCGGGCGACAGGCTGTGTCTGGCGATGCGCGCGTTCGGGGCGCCGACGGCACCGGGCGGCACGCTCGTCGTCGTGCTGCATGGCGACGCCAGCTCGGGCGGGCCGGCCAACTATCATTTCGAGCTGGCGCGCGAGATCGCCGCCGCGCGCCCGGCGGCGTCCGTCGTCGCCCTCGTGCGGCCCGGCTATGCCGATGGCGATGGACTGACGTCGGACGGCAACCTCCATGGGCGGCGCGACCATTACACACCTGAGAACATCGACGCGGTCGCCGCGTCCATCGCTTCGTTGCGCGCGCGCACCGGGGCCGCGCGCGTCGTCGGCATCGGGCATTCGGGCGGGGCGGCCACGCTTGGCGTCATCGTCGGCCGCCGGCCGGGCACGCTTGACGCGGCGGTGCTGCTGGCCTGCCCGTGCGATATCCCCAACTGGCGCGCGATGAACAGCGGCCGGCCCTGGGCGCAGAGCCTGTCGCCGCACGATTTCATCGCCGCGATCCCGGCGGGCACGCGCGTGATCCTCGCCGTGGGTACGGGCGACAACAACACCTGGCCGCGCCTGTCGGAGAACTATGTCGCCGCCTTGAAGAAGCGCGAGCTGCCGGCCGAGCTCGTGGCGATCGACGGCGTGGGCCACAACATGAATGCCGGCATGCGCGCGACGGTGCTGAAGCTGTTCGCCGACGGCAAGCTCGACTGAGGGCGCTTGCGAGCCGTCAGACCGGCGGGTCGAAATCGATCCGGGCCTGCAGGCCGGCGGGCTCGACGTTGCGCAAGGTCAGCCGGCCGCCCATCAGCTTGAGCAGCTCCATGGTGATGGCGAGGCCCAGCCCGGCGCCCTCGTTGTCGCTCACCAGATCGCTGCGCGCCTGGACGAAGGGCTGGCCGATCCGGCGCATGACGTCGGGCGGGATGCCGGGGCCCTCGTCGCGGACCTCGAGCATGCTGCCACCGCCGTCCTTGCGCGCGACGCGCAGCGTGATCCGCCCGCCCGTGGGCGAGAACTTCACGGCATTGCCGATGATGTTGATCAGCACCTGCAGCATCGCGCGCGGGTCGGTCGCGAACTCCATGCCCTCTTCCAGATGCTCGACGATCTCGATCTTCTTGGTCGCGATGCGCGCGCGCAGGACCTGCGACGCCTCGATCATCGCGCCGCGCAGATCGACGGGCTGGACATCGCGCAGGGCGGCACCGCCGTGGATGCGGCTGAGATCGAGGATGTCGTTGATCAGCGACAGCAGGTGCCGGCCGGCGCCCAGGATCAGCTGGATGTATTCGCGGTAACGCGGGGAATCGGCAGGGCCCGCGATGCCCATGTCGATCGACTCCGAAAAGCCGATGATCGCGTTGAGCGGCGTGCGCAGTTCGTGGCTCATCGTGGCGAGGAACTTCGACTTGGCCGCACTCGCCTGCTCGGCGAGTTCGCGCAGCCGCTCCTGCTCGTTCGCCACCTCGGCAAGATGCTCCTCGTTCGCGAGGATGTCGGTCATGTCGCGCACGACGGCAAGGTACATCGGCGATCCGAGCACGGTGACCTTCGAGATCGAGACCATCGCCGGGAACTCGCGGCCCGAGGCGTGCAGGCCCTTGACGGCGCGCCAGTTGCTCATCGCGCGCGAGACGTCGGGTGCCTGCGCCATGTCGCGCATCAGGCCGGCATGGCGCACGCGCATCGCGGCCGGCAGCAAGGGGTCGAGCGGCCCGCCGGCGAGATCGCTCTCGCTTGCGCCGAAGATGCCCTCCGCCGCGCGGTTCACGGCGGTGATGTGCAGGTTCTCGTCGAGCGTGATGATGCCGTCATGGGCGCTGGCAAGCACCGCGCGCAGGCGCTGCTCGGACGTGATCGCCGCGTCGCGCTGCACGGCGACGAGACGCGAACGGTCCGCGGCCTTGCGGATCGTGACGAAAGCCAGCAGGGCGAAGCCGCTCGCCGCGACGAGGACGAGGATGCCGAGTGCGATGAACGGTGCGTGCGGCTCGATCGAGTGCCACGAAAGCGGTGTCACGTCGAACGAGATGGTCAGCACCAGCGGCAGCGGGGCGAGCCCGTAATGGACGCCGATGCGCCGGATGCCGTCGGTCGCGGCCGGGCCTTCGAAGCGGCCCTTCAGCTGGCCCGGGTAGTTCCGGAAAGCGAGGGCGTCGGGGAGAAACTGCCCGGAAAACCGAACATCGAACGGCGCCGCGACGAGGCCGACCCGGTCGTCGCGCAAGAGCGATATCCTGTCGGTCGGGGCGTGGCGCAGCAGGTCGAACAGTTCGACGAAATTGTCCTCGGGTATGGTCGCCGTCAGGATCGCGCGGATCCGCCCGCCGCCGTCGCGGTACGCGCGCGAGATCGGCAGCAGCCGGAATTCGCGCACTCGGCCCTGGACCGGGGCGGCGATCACCGATCCGGTCTTCGCGACCTTCCGCAGGTCGGCTTCGCGTGACGGTTCGAAATGGGCGGCGAACGGCTCGCGGTCCGCGACGTTGATGCCCGCTTTTTCCGTCGCATCCGAGCCGTCCGGTCGCCAGATGTTGATGTCGATGCCAGCCGCGGAAAACTGCCGGTCGACGCGCGCCTTGATCGCCAGAAGCGCGTTGATATCCGTGACCGCCGGCTCGGACCGGTCGAGCAGGTCTTCGACCGTGTCGAGCGCGCGCTCCATGTTCTCGTACTGCCCGGACACGTAGCGGCCGAGCGCGACGATGTTCCGCTCTTCTTCCGCGAGGCGGGCATCGATGGCGGTCGTATGGCTGAAATAGACGGATGCGGCGAGGCCTGCGACCGCCACGAGGATCGTCGCGATGGCGGCGGCGGCGACTGCGCGCAGTCCTTGATGCGATTCCCTGAAGTCTGAACCCGGGATGTCCGAACTCGACCCAGCCATCAGCTTCAAGAGGGACCTTGCCTTCTGCACGGCGGACCCCGGGGGAAGTCGGCTGGTGAACGAAACCAGTTATCGTAAGTAAACTCTATTTATTCAACTCAAATGCGAGTCGGGGCCCGCGAACGGCGCCGCGATCTTGGGCAGGCGGCCCGCGAACCACCTGCGACAATCGTGAAATTGTGCAGATGCCGCTTGGGTTTCCGGGTACCCGGGGACGCTGGCGCGCGTTTATGCATGCTGCACGCAAGAATCCCTGCAGAAAATGCATTGCTGCATCGCAACATTAACTGCGCCAACACCCGGATTTCACTCGTACATTTTCATACCGCATCACAGCGCGACGGGCCGATTGGCGACCCGCCGATCCCACAACGAGGTTCCCCGATGTCCCGCATCGACCCGTCCCGCATCCCCGCCACCCTGTCGGCCTTCGACATGGAACTGGCCGCCCGCCATTACCGCGCCGCGCGCATCGGCGCCGACATCGCCGAGCTGATCGTCGCGGTTTCGCGTGGCATCGACCGCCTGGCAGCCGCCTATCGCGGCTGGTACGAGCGCCAGCTGGTCATCGAGGCCCTCGAGCGTCTGGACGACCGCAGCCTCGCCGACATCGGCATCGCGCGCGACGGGATCGCCCGCTTCGCGGCCGGCCATGTCGCGCGTCACGACGCCGACGGGCATCTCTATGTCGCGGGCACGATCGAGGGAACGGAAGCCAACACGCAGACCGGCGGTCGCGTCGCGGCCTGAAGGGTCATCGCGGGCGGGCGGGCGGGGAACGGTCAGTAGATCAGATCGTCCTCGCCGCCGGCGCCGCCCTTCGACAGCACGATCTCGTCCTTCGCGGCGAGTTCCTTGGCGACGTTGACCATCGCCGTCTGCGCTTCGGCCACGTCCTTGCCGCGCACCGGCCCCAGCGCTTCGATCTCCTCGCGCAGCATCTTTCCCGCGCGCTCCGACATGTTGGAGAAGAACAGGTCGCGCACCTGTTCGTTCGCACCCTTCATCGCGATGGCGAGCTTGCCCTTGTCGACCGCGCGCAGCAGCGTCTGCACGCCGCCGGGGTCGAGACGGCCAAGATCCTCGAACTTGAACATCAGCGCCTTGATCTTCTCGGCACTGTCGCGGTTGCGCTCTTCAAGGGCGGTCGTGAAGCGGCCTTCGGTCTGGCGGTCGAGGGAATTGAAGATTTCCGCCATCAGCTCGTGGTTGTCCTTGCGGCTGGTCTTGGCAAGGTTCGACATGAACTCGTTGCGCAGCACGCGTTCGAGATCGTCGAGAACCTCTTTCTGGACCGTCTCCATGCGCAGCATGCGCATGACGACTTCCATCGCGAAGGCTTCCGGCAGCGTGCCCATGACGCGCGCCCCGTGGTCGGAGCGGATCTTCGAGAGCACGACGGCGACGGTCTGCGGATATTCGTTCTTGAGGTAGTTGGCGAGCACCGCCTCGTTGACGTTGCCGAGCTTGTCCCACATCGTGCGGCCGGCGGGGCCGCGGATGTCGTCCATGATGCCGGACAGCCGGTTCTTGTCGAGGATCTTGCCGAGCAGCCGTTCGGTCGAATCGAACGAGCCCACGAGCGAGCCGGTCGCGGAAATCTGGTCGGCGAATTCGATGATCAGGCGTTCGATGATCGAGGAATTGACGTTGCCCAGCCCCGCCATCGACTGGGAGATCTCCTTGATCTCCTCGTCGCTCATCAGCGCGAACAGCTTGGTCGCGACCTGTTCGCCCAGCGACAGCAGCAGGATCGAGGCCTTGTCCTTGCCCGATAGCGTCCTGTAGTCGTCGCGTACGCGCATGCGGGGTGTCCGATCGGCGACCGTTCACGTCGGCGCGGGCCCGCGCTTCCCGGAAAGGCAGCGACGATTGTATCAGGAATCGCGATTCGCGGGGCGGAATTCGGCCGTCCAGCGTTGGGTCCAGGCCGGCAGGTCGTCGGCCGGCATCGGGCGCGCGATCGCGTAGCCCTGGCCCGTGCGACACCCGTGCGCCACCAGCACGTCCCGGCAGGCGAGATCCTCGATCCCCTCTGCGACGATGGCGATGCCCAGTGCCTCGCACAGCACGGCCACGCTGCGCAGCAGGATCGCGTCGAAGCTGCCAGCCGCGATGCCGGAGATGAAGCTGCGGTCGATCTTGACCTCGCGCACGGGGAAGTCGCGCAAGTACGAGAACGACGTGTAGCCGGCGCCGAAATCGTCGATCGAGAACGCGATGCCGTGGCTGCCCAGCCGGGCGACCGCCTCGCGCGCGGCCGCCTGGTTGACCAGCAGGGCGGTCTCGGTGATCTCGAAACAGACCAGCTTGTGCGGAACCCGGTAGCGCGCCAGCAGGTCGAGGATGTCGCGCTCGAGCGTCTCGCGCTCCAGCATCCGGGCCGACAGGTTGATCGCGACGGGGACCTGCGATCCGGCGTCGAGCCATGCGCGCATCTGGCCCAGCACGAGTTCGACCGTGTGGTAGGTGAAGAAATCGAGCAGCCGCGACTGCTCGACCGCGGGCAGGAAGTCGGCCGGGCGCACGACGTCGCCCGCCCCCCGGTTCCAGCGCACAAGCGCTTCGAGCCCGAGGACCTTGCCGGTGACGAGATCGACCTTCGGCTGGTAGTGCATCTCCAGCTCGCGGCCCAGCATCGCCTGCTCGATCCGGCCGAGCACGGCCTGGCTGGCGTCAGCCGGCATCTCGTCGGCCCCGGCATCGACCACGACCGACAGCATCCGGCGCTTGGACTGGTACATCGCGCGGTCGGCGCGCGACATCAGCTGGTGGGCGTCGGTCCCGTGCTGCGGGCAGAACGCCACGCCGACCGAGACGCCGACGACAAGCCGCCTGCCGTCGACGGCGATGGGCAGGTGCAGCGATGCCGCGAGCCGGCCGGCGAGCTGGGTCGCGATCTCGACGCTTTCCACGCCGGGCAGGATCGCGGCGAACTCGTCCCCGCCCAGGCGCGCCAGCGTGTCGGATTCGCGCAACGTCGCGGCCATCCGCTTGCCGACCTCGCGCAGCACCGCGTCGCCCGCGGCATGGCCGAACGCCTCGTTCACTTCCTTGAAGCGGTTGAGATCCATCATCAGCACGGCGAAGCCGACATGGTCGCGCCTGTGCGCGAGGCAGCAATGCCCGAGGCGGTCGAAGAACAGGTTGCGGTTCGGCAGGCCCGTGAGCCCGTCATAGAGGCTCTGCTGGCGCAGCTGCTGTTCGGCCGACACGAGCCTGTTCTGCATCTGCGACCAGCGCAGGCCGTTGTCGAGCGCCTGGTGCAGCTTCCTGCGGTCGAGGCCGGCCTTGGGCAGGTAGTCGAACACGCCGTCGCGCATCGCCTCGACGGCACTCGTCTCGGTGCCCATGCCCGTCACCATGATGATCGGGCAGTCGCGGCCGAGATTGGCCTGGATGAAGGGGATCAGCGTCGTGCCCGCCCCGTCGGCGAGCCGGAAATCGAGGATGATGCAGTCGTAGGCCGTCCGGCCGATCTCCTGCGAGGCGTCGACGAGCGAGGCCGCCTCGATGACGCGGGTAGGCCTCGAGTACTGCGCGAGGAAACGGCGGATCTTCTCGCGGTCGACGTCGTCGTCGTCGACGAGCAGGATCTCGAGCATCCGGTCGGGCGGAGGAAGGGCCTGCTCGGTGATCATGCGCCGGCCCCGGGGTTCGCGTTCTGGCGGAAGCCCTGCATCAGGCTGACGAAGTTCGAATGCTGGGGGCCGGCACCCGACTTCACCATGTAGCCGGCGATGCCCAGCTCCTGCGCCCGCCGCCGGTCGGCGTCGGAGTTCGACGTCGTCAGCACGAACACGGTCGCCCGACGCAGCTCGTCGTCCGCGCGCAGCGCTTCGATCAGTTCCAGCCCGTTCATGCGCGGCATGTTGAGATCGACCACGACCACATAGGGGGCGTGGATCGACTTGGCCGGATGCTGGCCGCGCAGCAGGTCGAGCGCTTCCATCCCGTCCTCGGCGATCACGACGTTCCAGTCGTGGCCGCTCCGGCGGATGCCGCGCACGACCGCCTCGGCGGCCACGTCGTCGTCCTCGACGAGCAGGATGTTGAACGCGCGCTCAGCCATCGCTGTCGACCTTGCGCATCCGCACGTTGGGCCACAGCACGCGGAAATGGGCCCCGCCCATGGCGCTTTCGCCCTGATAGTCGACCTCGCCGCCGTGGCGCGTGACGATGCGCCGCGTGACCGCAAGGCCGATGCCGTGGCCTTCGGTCTTCGTCGTGGCTCGGTGGAACAGGCGGAAGATCTGGTTGCGCGCTGTCTCCGGCACGCCCTGGCCGTCGTCCTCGACATGGAAGGCGCAGTAGCGGCCCTCGCTGCGCACCGAAATGCGGATCGTCGCGTCCGGCCGCCCGGCATGCTTCAGCGCGTTCTCCAGCAGGTTTCGCAACGCTGTCTGCAGCGGCACGCTCGTGGTGTCGAACGGCGCCACGTCCGGGCCGACCTCGATCTCGATGCGGGCACCCGCCGACCGGTTGACCAGCAGGACCAGCGATTCGAGCATCTCGCGCGGCGAGACCTTGCTGATCTCGTCGTCCATGGCGCCGGCGCGCGCGTAGGTCAGCAGGTCGTCGATCATCCGCTCGGTGCGCGCGACGCGGACCTGGATGCGGTCGAAATTGCCGCGCACGCTGTCGGTCATGCGCGCCTCGTCGAGCTCCTCGCGGATCCATTCGAGCAGGTCGGAAATGCCGCGCAGGGGCGAGCGCAGGTCGTGCGAGGCGACGTAGGTGAACTCCTCGAGATTGGCGTTGGCCTGGCGCAGGTTGTTCTCGAGATCCTTGCGCAGCGAGATGTCGGTGACGGCCGCGAGCGTCAGCTTGCCGCCGCCCTGCTCGATGGGGGCCAGCGCGATCTCGACCGGGAACTCGGCGCCGCTGCTGTGCATGGCCATCAGGTCGCGCCCCGTGCCCATCGCGCGGATGCTGGGCGCCATCGCGTAGCTGTCGCGGAAACCCACATGCTGCTTGCGGATGCGCGCGGGGATCAGCACTTCCAGCGCCTTGCCCTTGAGCGCGTCGGGCGCGTAGCCGAACATCGCGTCGGTGCGCGCGTTGGTCAGCGCGATCTTGCCCGCCGCGTCGACGAGCAGCAGGCCGAAGGGCATGGCGCCGAACATCTGGGCGAACTGCGCTTCGAGGCGGTGGCGCTGCGTGAGGTCGATGACGAAGGCCATCGCCTGCGAGTCCGCGCCGTCGCCCACCACGCCGAGGCCGATCTCGATCGGGAACAGGTGGCCGTCGGCATGGCGCGCGCGAAGTTCGCGCCCGCTGCCCATCGCGCGCGGCTCGGGTGCGCGCAGGAAGGCGTTGCGCCAGTCGACATGGGCATGCCGGCTCGGCTCGGGCAGCAGCATCTCGACAAGCTGGCCCTTCATGTCGCCGATCGCGTAGCCGAACATCTGGGCCAGCACCGCGTTGACGTAGACGATGGTGCCGGTCTGGTCGACGACGAGCACGCCGATCGGGGCGGCGTCGACGATGCTCGAGAGATTGATGTCGGTACGCGCGTCGGCCATGGACCCACCGGGATGCAGGGATGCATCCTGCGTGGAATGTCCTACAAAAACCCTAACGCGAAAACCGGGTCTTCGCGAATATGGTTAATTTCGCGTGCGAATCACAGCCTGAAGGCGTAGCCCTGGTTTCACACCGCGAAGCCGTAGAGTTCCGCGGGGTTGTCCACAAGGATGCGGTTGCGCAGCTTGTCGTCGTCGACCCAGTGCAGCAGCGTGTCGAGCTGGCCCGCGTCGTCGGGCGGATCGGCCAACTTCGACACGTGCGGCCAGTTCGACGCCCACACCATGCGCTCGGGCGCCAGCGCCACGGCCGCACGCGCCAGTGCACCGGTGTCGGCCCAGTCGGGCGGGCCCTTGCGCGAAACCTCGTAGGCGGCGGCAAGCTTCAGCCAGCAGCGCCCGCCTTCGAGCAGGCGGGCCAATGCCTTGAAGCCCGGATGGTCGGTCGCGACCGGTTCGAGGAACTTGCCGACATGGTCGATGACCAGCGGGCAGGGCAGGCGCTTGAGGAAGTCGGCGCGTTCGTGGAGCAGCCGTCCGTCCATCTGCAGCTGGACGTGCCAGCCCAGCGGTGCAATGCGCGCGGCGACGGTCTCGAGCGCATCCCAGCCCAGCACGCCGCCGGGCAGCATGTGGAAGCGCACGCCGCACGCACCGCGAAAGGCCATCGCGGCAAGGTCGGTCTCGCGCACGTCCGCGCCGACGACCACGACCGCGCGCGTGCGCTCGGCGCCCAGCCGCGCCACGCCGTCGAGCGTGACGTTGTTGTCGAAGCCGTAGGCCGTGGGCTGCACGACGATGGCGCGCGACGTGCCAAGGCGTGCGCGCACCTTCTCGTAGGCCGCGGCATTGGCCCAGACCGGCGGCGGGATCGTCGCCGTCGGTGCCGCGCGCGCGGCCGGATCGTAGACGTGGATGTGGCTGTCGCAGGCGTTCGCTGGCGCCTTCAGGCGCGGCGGTGTCGGGGATGGCATTCCGTTTCCTCGTTCAGCTTGCGATCTTGGTCGCGTCCGGCGCCGCGTCGTCTGCGGACCCCGCCGGCGGCGGGGCGAACCGCATCCGGAAGACCGTACCCTTGCCGGGCTCGGCCGTCACCTGAAGCGTGCCGTTTTGCTGCTCGACCAGCGATTTCACGATTGCCAGGCCAAGGCCGGTGCCGGCCTTGCTCGCGGTCATCGGATTGGTGTTCTGCAGGAACGGCTCGCCGATGCGCGCGATCATGTCCGCCGGCATGCCCGGGCCCTCGTCGACGACCGAGATGTCGGTGCCGGCATCGGTGCGCGCGATGAGGACCTGCACGCGCCCGTCGATGGGCGAGAAACGCAGCGCGTTGGAGAGCAGGTTGAGCAGGATCTGCAGCAGCGCCCGGCGATTCAGCGGAACGGGCGTGGCGTCGCCGCCCGCCACTTCGAGTGCGATGCGCCGCTGGGCGAACTGGAACGACATGCGCGTCGCCGCCGTATCGGCAAGGGCCCGCACGTCCAGCGGCTCGAGCTCCAGCTTCTTCTCGGCGATCTCGAACTGCGTCAGGTCGAGCAGGTCGTCGACCAGGCTCAGCAGGTGCTGGCCGCTGTCGAGGATGTGGCCCGAATATTCGCGCGTGCGCGGGCCGACCGGCTCGACATAGCCGCCGCGGATCGTCTCGGCGAAGCCGATGACGGCGTTGAGCGGCGTGCGCAGCTCGTGGCTCATGTTGGCGAGGAATCGCGATTTCGCCCGGCTGGCGAGTTCGGCGCGTTCGTGCTCGCGCTGGGCCTTTATGCGCGCGGTCTCGGCCTCGAACCGGTCGAGCTCGGCGATCTTGCGCTGCACTTCGGCCGTCCAGCGCATGCGGTGAAGCCGGCGCATCGCGATCACGCCGACGACGCCGATCGCCACGAGCGCCAGCGAGGCGCCCGTTGCGGCGCGATAGGGAAGGGCGGCAATCGCCGCGCCGCGTGCCGCCACGTCTTCCAGTGCCAGCGTCACGACCGCGATGAGCGGGAAATTGCGGACCTTCTCGTAGGCGATGATGCGCGGCACCTTGTCGTATTGGCTTTCCTGGATCTCGAAGACGCCCGAGTTGCTTTCGGGGTAGTAGCCCCAAAGGTTGACGGCGGCGGACGACTTGCCGACCAGCAGCGGCGTGTAGGGCACCCGCGCGACGAGATGCTTGTCGGTCCGGTGCAGCGCCACCGTGCCGTTCTGGCCCTGGCGGGCGTGGTTGAGGATCGCGTCGAAAAACTCGTAGCGCAGCGTCACCCCGATAATGCCGGCGAACGACCGGTCGGGTGCTTCGAGCCGCCGCGTGACCGCGATGCGCCGCCCGCCGTCGATCGGGTTTTCGAACGGCAGGCTCATATGGATCGCGCGCGAGCTGCGGTCGCGGTGATGCGCGAAGGATTCCGAGCCGCGCCCGTCAAGTGCATGGATCGAGTCGACGGTGGAGACATGCGCGCGGCCGGACGCGTCGAAGTAAGCGATCGACGTGATCTCGGGATGGGTCCACTCGGTATCCCGCAGCACGCGCTGGATATGTCCAAAATGGCCGGGCTGGCCGATCGCATCGGCCGCCCGGTCGAGCGTGGCGACGGCGACGTCGATCGAGCGCGCGATCTCGCCTTCAAGCAGCCTGGCGAGCTGGCCGGCGTTCTCACGCGCGTTCTGCCGGTCGAGTTCCTGCGCTCGGCGCACGCCGATCGTGACGAAAACCCAAAGCATCGCGATGGTGCACGCCACGAGCACGACGACAAACGCCGATCCGAGATCGACGCTTTCGAAAAGGCCCCGCGCGCGCTTCGGCTTGGCTTCGCTCACTGTCTGATCCGGCGTCATCGGCTTATTCTTGGCGTGCCGGGTTGCATATTGCCGTATGACGATGCCCTACAAATGACTAAGCGGACGTTAACCGTGCGCGGTGCCGGACGATGTTCAGCCGGCAGCCCCGCGCCACTCGCCGCACCAGTCGCTGTCATAGGACGATGCGGTGGCGCTGTTGATGCGGATGCTGGTCCACACCGGGACCGGCGGAAAGCGCCGGCACAGGCCCAGGAACGCCGTTCCGCCCTCGGTCGCCGGGCGGGGCGTCGCGGGTGGCAGCCAGTACATGCAGTTCGAGCAGCGCTGGGTCGTCGCAGGCTTCATGGCGCGTCCTCCCCGACTTGCCGGCCGTTCACGGCCGTTGGGGCAACCCTATCACGGCGCCACGAAGGCGAGCATGTCGTTGACGAATTGGTCGTGCAGCCCGGCGAGATGGCCTTCGGTCGGATCCGCGCGCGGGCCGGCAACGCGCACCAGATAGGCGAGGATCTGCCGCACCTCGCCTTCGCCGAATGCCAGCAGCAGGCGCTCGAAGCCGATATTGTGGCCGTCGCGGCTGATGCGGTGGCTGCGGGAATAGAGCGGCAGTTTTGTCGAAAGCACGGCCGAATAGCAGTCGAGGATCTGGCTGGCGGACTCGCGCGGAAGCACTTCGTCGAGGTACCGGCCGGTGAAATTGCCGCCGTCGGCGACGGCCGCGTTGTTGCCGTGCACGCGGAAGCGCAGCCGGCTGCCCCCGCCGTCGCTCTCGACGTCGTAGAGGATCAGGTCGGGCCACCACGCGGCGAGTTCTTCGGCCAGGAAGTCGCGGCGCGACGGCATCGCGCGCCCGGCGAGCCGGCCGGCCCACCAGTCGAACAGGGCGCGTGCCCGCGCCGACGGAATGGCCTCGCGGCTGACCGTCGGCGCGAAATCGGGATGGACGCGGGTTGCGACGAACATGCGGTCGAGTCTTGCATACAAAAGTTAACAAAAATGTATGACGTCCGGGACCTGGGCTAGAATGGCGCCATGGACCTGCCGAGCATCTCGGATTTCGCGCGCCACGGCGTCGATCCCGGCCACTATGCGCGCCTGGCCGACGACTGGTACCTCGCCGTCGCCGACGTGACGGGCAGCACGAAGCTGGCGGCCGCCGGGCGCGACCGCGACGTCAACTTCGTCGCCGGCGGCGCCGTGGCCGTGCTGAGCGAGGCGGTGCGCCGCCAAGGCGACGTCGTCGCCTGCCAGTTCGGCGGCGACGGCGCCATCGCCGCCGTCCCGCCCGAGCGCATGGACGCGACGAAGGCAGCCCTTGGCGCGCTCACCTTCTGGGCGAAAGCCGAATACGGCATCGAACTGCGCGTCGGGCTCGTTCCGGTCGCGGCGTTGCGCGCGGCGGGCTTCGACGTGTTCGCGGCCCTGCAGGATTTCGGCGACGACAACGTGTTCGGCCTGTTCCTGGGCGACGGCGTGGTCGCGGCCGACGCATGGGTGAAGGCCGATACGCGATGGCATGTCCCGGCGAAGGAAGGCCCGCTGCCCGGCCTCGAAGGCCTGTCGTGCCGCTGGCGGCCGGTCCCTGCGCGCCGCGGCGCCATCCTGTGCGTGATCGCCGACCCGACCCAGGCCGGGACCGCGGGCATCGCCACGCTGGGCCGACTGCTGGCCGACATCGACGCCATCGTGCCCACGCGCGATGCCGCCCCGCTCGGCGACGGCAGCCGGCTCGAACCCAAAAGCGTGCCGGGCTGGCGTTCGCTGTGGCTCGAGGCCAAGGCCCAGCCGCGCGGCAAGCGCTTCTTGCGCGTCGTCACCGCGATTGCGGGCTCGGCGATCATCGCACTTGGCCACCTGCTGGGCGGGCGCATCGGCTCGGTCGATGTCGCGGGCTACCGGCGCGGCATGGCCGAACGCTCGGACTACCGCAAGGCGGCGGGCGGCCCGCGCCTCGTGCTCGATGTGACCGACCACGAGGCGGCGAAGATCGAAGCGCTGCTCGCCGAGCGTGAAAAGGCCGGGCTGATCCGTTACGGCACCGCGCGCGCCGATTCCACGACGATCACGTGCCTGGTCGGCGATTTCATGGCCGACCGGCACGTGCATTTCGTCGATGGCGCCGGCCTCGGTTTCTGGCGCGCGGCCGAGGTCCTGAAGGCGAAGTCCCGCGCCTAGCCGCGGCCGATGAACGGCATCTTGGTCGACATGACGGTGACGAACTGGATGTTGGCGTCGAGCGGCAGGCTTGCCATCAGCGCCACCGTCTTGCCGACGTTTTCCACGCCCATCGTCGGCTCGACCGCCATCGTGCCGTTGGCCTGCGGCACGCCCTTGGCCATGCGCGCGGTCATCTCGGTCGCGGCATTGCCGATGTCGACCTGGCCGCACGCGATGTCGTACTTGCGCCCGTCGAGCGACACGGAGCGCGTCAGGCCCGTGACGGCATGCTTGGTCGCGGTATAGGCGACCGAACCCGGGCGCGGCACATGGGCCGAGATCGAGCCGTTGTTGACGATGCGTCCGCCCTGCGGCGTCTGGTCCTTCATCATCCGGAAGGCCGCGCGCGTGCAGTAGAACATCCCGTTCAGGTTCACGTCGACGATGCGCCGCCAGTCGGCCGGCGACACGTCCTCGATCGACGTGGCGGGCAGGCCGGCACCGGCGTTGTTGAACAGGAAATCGACGCGGCCGAATTTCGCCTTCACGGCCGCGAACAGCTTGTCGACGGCCGCGTCGTCGCTGACGTCGGTGGGCACGCTCAGGGCCGGGTTCTTCAGCATCGCCTTCGTGGCATCGAGCGCGTCGGCACGGCGGCCCACGAGCACGACGCTGAAGCCGCCCTCGTCCAGCGCCACGGCGACCGAACGGCCCACGCCCGAGCCCGCACCCGTCACGACGGCGATCTTCTTCTGCTGGTCCGACATTCCGAAACTTCCTCCCGTTGATGCCGTCTAGCGGATCTCGTCGCTGCGGCTGAAATCGAGCTTGACGCTCGAGACGTTGCCACCCCATTCCTCGACCAGCGCTTCCTGGCGTTCGGAGAGGCGGCGCTGCTCGCGCTCCTCCTCGACGCGCACGATGCGCCGGAGCAGGAACGGGATGCCGAAATAGAGCACGACGCCGATCACGGCGCCAAGATAGGCGTAGACATAGGCCGAGCCCCACATCAGCGGGGCGGTCTTGAGGCCGCCGCCGATCGACAGCAGCGCGAAGGGCAGGCTGCCGGCGAAATTGAGGGATCCCACGCACAGCGTGCCGCGCCGCTCGGGATCGTCGTCGACCAGCGCCATGGCGAGCGTGGGCAGGCTCGCGATCGCCATGTAGATCGCGGTCATCGGCCACATCACCAGCAGCAGCACGGCCGAGACGCCGGCGAGCAGCCAGGCGGCCGGTGCGAACCGCCTGGCCCAGCTGCGCGAGCGCTGCTGGGCGCGCGTCATGATGTTTTCCGCACCCTTCTTCATGGCAGGTACGCCGCGAGCACGCCGAAGAACGTGGCGAGTGCGAGCGAGCCGGCGGCGAGCGTCGCCGTCTCGCGGCCGCGATATGTCGCTTGCCGGCCGCGGTCGAGCATCACGAGATCGGCCTTGCCGAGCCGTTCGCTTGCCGCGGCATATTCGGTCTTGGCGGAATCGAAACCCTTCTTGTCGGCTTCCAGCGCCACGCGGTCGTCGACGATGCCGAGCAGCCCCTGCAGGTCGCCTTGGCCGATGGCCGCCTCGCTCTTGCGCGCGATCAGCTCCTTGGTCGAGATGCGCTGGAACTGCTCGAGCGTCGGGCGCACGAGCACGGCGCACTGGGCGGCGAGGTTGGGCAGCGAGCCCACGAGATACGTCTCCTGCAGGTGGGCGAGCAGGCGCAGCGAAGCCATGCGCGCCTCCTCGTCGGCCGCACCGCCCATCAGGCCCTTGAGCGCCGTCTCGTCGGCGGCCCCGCGCGCGGCCATGAAGGCGGCTATGTGGCGGTCGAAGCCCTTCTGGTCGCCGTCGGCGATGGCCGCGTCGATGGCGGGCAGCAGTTCACCGGGCGATTCGACCCACTGGTCGATGCACATCGGCGAGATGCAGGGCAGGCGGTGGTCGAGCTCGTAGAGGCAGCGTTCGAGGCCCGAGCCCGGGACCGGTTCCATCGCCCAGCGCGACAGCCGCTCGTAGGCCGTGAGCTTGCGCGCGGTGCGCGTGGCGGCGCTCTGTGCGGCCTGCTGCGCGCTGACCCATTCGAGATGCAGGCCGGCGCGGAACATCGAATCGTAGGCCGGCAGCGTGTCGCGGCTGCTGAGATACGCGCGCGCGAGTGCGGGAGCCGCCCCGTCGGGGCGCACCGCGATGCCGGAGATGTGGACCGGCCCCATCGGATCGAGCGCCATGCAGATGCGCGCGACGAGGGCCGGATCGCCGTCGCGCCCGGCCGAACTCTCCGCCAGCGACATCGCCTGGACCTTCTTGGCGGCACCGTCGTCGGGCAAGGCGCGGCGCACCCAGTCGGCGAGCGTGCCCGTGCGGATCGCGGCGGTCGCCTGCGGCGGGTTCTTCGCCAGAGCCAACGCGATCTCGCGCCCGGTGCGATAGAGCTTGCCCTCGAACAAGAAGGGCTCGCGCGCCTTGGCAAGGCTGGTGATGCGCGGCAGCGCGGGCCGGCCGCCGTCGAGCCATTTGGCGAGCGTGGGCAGCGTCCAGCGCTCGGCCGGATCGTCGGCGAGCGTGCCGCGGAAGAAGTCGTAGAGCTCGGTGGGCGGGTTGTACTTGCCGGCAAGCGCGTCCCAGTTGCCGACCTCGATGCGCCGCTCGATGACGGCGGCATCGTCCGCTTCGGCCATCGGCCAGCGGCCCATCGCGAGGGCGAGCGCCGTCGCCCCCAGCGAGAACACGTCGTCGATCGCGGTCCCGGGCCCGCGGCCGTAGGGATCGCAGATTGCAAGCTCGAGCGGTTCGAACTGGGCGGGCTGGCGGGCCCCCGGCGGGCCCGCGGTGCACGGGCCCACGATCAGCTTCGACTGGCCGAAATCGTACCAGAAGACGTTGTCGGGCCGGATCGCGCGGTGGGCCACGCCGCGGCGCACGTACTCGGCCAGCATCTGGGTGACCGGCGACACGAAATTGCGCACCAGCATGCGCGCGTCGAGTGCCTGCATCGTGGCGTTGCGCCGCAGGAGCGCCGCCCCGGCCGGCGTTTCGTAGATCATCGCGTAGCGGCGCGTGCCGTCGGGCCATTCGACCGGGCCGTGGTCGAGCATCTTGGCCCCGCCCACATGCATCAGCCCCTTGATCTGCGCGCAGGCGGCCACGCGCGGCAACTGCTCGGGGCGCGCGATCAGCGCAGTACAGGCGGTGTCGGGCTGGGTCTGGTCGAGGGCGACGAACGCCTCGGCCGCCGGCGTGGCGAGGTCCATCACCGTCTGGCCGGGACGGATCTTGAACCGATCGCCCAGCGGCACGTCGCGCGAATTGCTGGGCGCGCGTGCGGTCGCGTTTTCCCCGCCTTCGGCCATTCAGATTCCAGATACGTCCAGTTGGGGTGCCGGCATCAGTCGGACAATTTGCTCCGTATGGCGGCGCTTGTCAGGTCCAATTCGACAATTCTACGCCAAATCTTGCGTCAATCGGCGCCGGCCGGGGCCGCCGGCGCTTCGCCTTCGTCCTCGCCGTCGAGCGACATCGACAGATCGAGCAGGGCGGGGGCGCGGTCGATGATCTCGCGCAGGATCTTCTCGGCAAGCTCGACGTCGTGCACGGTCTCGCCCTGCAGTCCGTCGGAATAGGGCGGGGCGGACAGCGCGTTCTTGAGCGTGTAGATCGCGCGCAGCTCGCGCAGGAAAAGGTCCTTGGCGCCCAGCGGCAGCTCCTTCGAGCCCGCCACCAGCGCCATCAGCTCGATCGACGTCTTGAGCTGGCGGGACATCTGGCCGACGCGCGCGGAGCGGAACCGCGCTTCCAGCGTCGTGCGCTCCTCGCCCGCCGGCACCTTCTTGATGCGGTACTCGATCAGGATGCAGAAGCTGTCGAAGTCGTTGACCGCGTCGGCGAAGCGCTTGTAGGCCGAGTAGCTCGAGCGCGCGACGTCGTCTTTCGTGTGCGCGAGGACTTCGGCGATCCCTTCGGCCTTCTCGTCGAGCGCATCCAGAAAGCGACGTGCCTCGTCGGCGGGGTTGACAGTCCTTGCCATAAGCAACGACTCTCGCCATTCCGCCCCGCCCGTCAAGACAATCCCGACGGCCGGCCGGCGCAACCCTGCCCTGCGAAAGGCACCCGAGATGACGGCCGAACTTTTTCGCGACGATTCCTACCTCAAGACAGCCGAGGCGGTCGTGCGCGAGGTGCGCGCCGACGGCATCGTGCTCGACCGCACGATCTTCTATCCCTCGGGCGGCGGGCAGCCGGGCGACACGGGTGTCCTGGCGCGCGCCGACGGCACGCGCGTGGCCATCGCCGACACGCGCAAGGGCGAGGGCGGCATCCTGCATGTCCCGGCCCCCGACCAGCCCGCCCTTGCCGCGGGCGACGCGGTCACGCTCGAGCTCGACTGGGAGCGGCGCTACCGGCACATGCGCATGCACACCTGCCTGCATCTGCTGTGCGCGGTCATTCCCGCCGGCGTGACGGGCGGGCAGGTGGGTGCCGAGCGTTCGCGTCTCGACTTCGATCCGGGCGAGGTCGTCTTCGACAAGGCGCATATCGAAAGCGAGCTCAACCGGCTGATCGGCGAGGACCATGCGGTGGCGCCGCAGTGGGTCGACGAGAGCGAACTCGACACCCGCCCCGAACTGGTCCGCACGATGTCGGTCAAGCCGCCGCGCGGGACCGGGCGGCTGCGCCTGCTCGAGGTGGCGGGCGTCGACCTGCAGCCGTGCGGCGGCACGCATGTCGCGCGCACGGCCGAGATCGGCCGCGTCGTGGTCGAGAAGATCGAGAACAAGGGCAAGCGCAACCGCCGGGTGGTCGTGGCGCTGGCCTGACGCTGCCCGGGGGGGCTTGCGGACCGGTCCGGCGACGGTCATATATCCGCAATGGCTCACTGGACCCTCGACGACATCGACTGGACCGCGTTTCGCCCCGATCTCGTGGATCCGGAGCTGCTGCGCGTGGCCAAGGCCGCCGCCCTCGTCGAGCACAATGGTGCCGATTACGCGATCTATCTCAACAACGTCTTCGCCGGCGACGGTGCGATCGGGCCGGCGATCGATTCGTGGGCGCTGGAAGAGGTGCAGCACGGCAAGGCGCTGGCGCGCTGGGCGAAGCTTGCCGATCCGGCGTGGGATTTCGACGCCGCGTTCGCCCGCTTCGTCGAAGGCTATCGCATCCCCTTGGATGCCGCCGCCTCGGTGCGTGGCTCGCGCACGGCCGAACTCATCGCGCGCTGCATCGTCGAGACCGGGACAAGCTCATACTACGCGGCCCTTGCCGACGCGTCGGACGAGCCGGTGTTCAAACAGGTATGCCGGCACATCGCGGCGGACGAGCTGCGCCACTACAAGCTTTTCTACGACCACATGCGCCGCTACCAGGGCATGGAAAATCTCGGGCGCTGGGGCCGGCTGATGACCGGCATCGGGCGCATCACCGAATCGGAAGACGACGAGCTTTCCTACGCCTACTACGCGGCCAACCAATGGCCCGCACCGTATGACCGGCGGACCAGTGCACGCGCCTATGCCAGGCGGGCCTATTCGGTCTATCGCGGCAAGCATATCGAGCGCGGTATCGGAATGGCGCTGAAGGCGGTCGGCCTGCGCCCGCAGGGCGGGCTGCACCGGGCGATCGCCGCCCTTGCCACGCGGCTGATGGCCGCCCGCGCCCGTTCGCTCGCCCGGGCCGGGGCCTGACGGCCAATCCGCGCTTGAACGGGACTGGCCGTCATCGGATTGTAACCTAAGTCCGTTAGTCCGGAGCCTCAACCGGAACGACAGGGAGTGCCCACGCCCATGAAACGCATTGTCCATGCCGCCGCGATTTTCGCAGCGCTTTTCCTCGCCGCATCCGCAAGCGCCCAGTCCGGCCGTCTCACGCTCTACACGTCGCAGCCCCAGGCCGACGCGCAGGCGACGATCGACGCGTTCCGCAAGGTCCACCCGAACGTCGAAGTCATGTTCGTGCGCGACGGGACCACACAGCTGATGAACCGCCTGCAGGCCGAGTTCGTCGCAGGCCAGCCCCAGCCCGACCTGCTGCTGATCGCCGACGCGATGACGATGGAAGCGCTGAAGCGCGAGAACCGCCTTGCCGCATATCCCGAGGCGAAGACCGACGGCCTGCCCGCCGGCAGCCACGACGCGCAGAAGACCTATTTCGCGACCAAGCTGATCTCGACCGGCATCGTCTACAACAAGGCCGCGTCGATGAAGCCCGAAAGCTGGGCCGACCTCCTGAAGCCCGAAGCGAAGGGCCAGCTCATCATGCCCTCGCCGCTGTTCTCGGGTGCCGCCGCCATCCATATGGGTGCCGTCACGCGCGCGCCGGGTCTCGGCTGGGCCTTCTACGAGGGCCTGCAGAAGAACGGCGCCCAGGCCGCGCGCGGCAATCCCGCCGTGCTCGAAGCGGTCGCCGGCGGCCAGAAGCTCTACGGCGTCATCGTCGATTTCATGGCGATCCGGGCCAAGGAGCGCGGCTCGCCGGTCGAGTTCGTGTTCCCGAAGGAAGGTGTGACGTTCGTGACCGAGCCGGTCGCGATCCTGCGCACGGCCAAGAACCCGGCCGCCGCGCGTGCCTTCGTCGATTTCCTGATCGCACCGGAAGGCCAGGCGCTTGCCGCCGGGCAGGGCATGTTCCCGGCGCGCGCCGACGTGAAGCCGCCCGCCGGCTTCCCCAACCTCGCCGGCATCAAGATGATGGCGATCGACGTGGCCGCGATCCTGGCTTCCGACGAGAAGGACAAGGAACGCTTCTCGGAAATGTTCGGCCGCTGATGACGCGGACGCGGGCTTGAGCGGCCGGCCACAGACCGCCGGCGAGCAGGGTTTCGTCGTCCTGCTGCTGGCGTTCGTCGGCCTGCTGGCGCTGTGGCCGATGGGACGGCTGGCGATGGAAGCCGTCGCCCCGCGCGGCGGCCTCGTCGATTTCTCGGTCGCCGAACGCGTGCTGTCGGCCCCGTCGACGTGGCGCGCGGCGTGGCGCACGCTCGAAACCTCGGTCGCCGGCACCGTGATCTCGCTGGCACTGGGCGTGGGCTTCGCGCTGTGCGTGGCGCTGACCGACATCCGCGCCAAGGCCGTGCTCGTCTTCCTGTTCGTGCTGCCGCTCGTGGTGCCCTCGCAGATCGCGGCCCTCGCGTGGATCAATCTTGCCGGCCCGCAGAGCGCGCTGCTGGGCGCTTTCGGCCTTGCCCCGCCGCCGGGTTCGCCCAACCCGATGCTGGGGCGCGAGGGGATCGCGTGGCTGCTCGGCCTCGAACATGCCCCGCTCGTGTTCCTTGCCGTGCGCGCCGGCCTGCGCGCCCTGCCGCGCGAGGCAATCGAGGCGGCGCGCGCGTGCGGGGCCGACCGCTGGCGCACCACGCGAAACGTCGTGGTGCCGCTGATGGGCCCGGCGATCCTCGCGGGCGCGTTGCTTGCGTTCGTCTCGTCGATCGGCAATTTCGGCACGCCGGCGCTGATGGGCATCCCGGTCGGCTATTCGACGCTCGTCACGCTCATCTACCAGCGCCTTGCCGGGTTTGGCCCGGCGGTGTTCGCGCAGGCGGCCGTGCTGTCGGCGATGATCGGCATTTTTGCGCTTCTCATGCTGTGGCTGCACGCGCGCGCGCGCCGGGCGCTGGATGCGCGCATCGAGGGAACCGGCCAACCGATGGAACCCTGGCATCTTGGCCGGCTGCGCCTGCCGGTCGAGATCGCGATCTGGCTCTTCCTCGTCTTCGTGTCGCTGGTCCCGTTCGCGGCATTGCTGGCAAGTGCCCTGGTCCCGGCCATCGGCGTCGAACTCACGCCGGCCACGGCCACGCTGCGCGCCTTCGCCGAAGCCCTGCGCCAGTCGGCGGTCACGCGCGCCTTCGCCAACTCGTTCCTGCTGTCGGGGGCGGCGGCTTTGCTGTGCGTGGCGATCGCCGTCCCGCTCGCCTATTTCACGACGTGGCGGCGCGGCATGCTCGTGCGGCTGGCCGGTGCCCTGGTCGAGCTTCCCTACGCGATGCCGGGCATCGTGCTGTCGATCGCCTGCATCCTCGTCTTCATCCGGCCGATCCCGATCCTCGAGGTGTCGATCTACGGCACGCTGTGGATCATCCTGATCGCGTATGTCGCGCGCTTTCTCGTACTCGCCCTGCGGCCCATCGGGGCGGGCTTCGCCCAGCTCGACCCCGCACTCGACGATGCGGCGGCGGCGGCAGGTGCTCGTTTCGGCAGGCGGTTGCGCACGATCTCTTTGCCGCTGATGGCGCCGGCGGCGGGGGCCGGGGCGATCCTCGTGTTTCTCACGGCGCTCAACGAACTCACCGTTTCAGCACTGCTGTGGTCGTCGGGCTCGGAGACGCTGGGCGTGATGGTGTTCTCGCTGCAGGAAGGCGGCGATTCCCCGCTTGCCGCCGCCGTGTCGGTCATCGCGGTCGGCGTCGTCGTCGTGGCGATGGCGGCCCTCACGCTCATGACGCGCCGCCTGCCGCGCGGCGTGCTGCCGTGGGCGGATTGAGCTAGGGCACGATCCAGCCGTCGCGCAGGCCCAGCGTCAGCACCGCGTCGGGCTGCGGCGTGAACGTGTCGGGCAGCGTCAGGCGCAGATGTGCGGCCGGTGCCGAAACCGGTTCGGCATCGACGTCCCAGAAGCCGCCGGTATAGGCCGCCCGCCGGATGCGCGCGGCAAAGCCGCGTTCGGCGATGCCCATGTCTTCGGGCCGCAGGCAAAGCTTGGCCGGGCCCGTCGCCTGGCCGGCGCGTGCGCGGACCAGGAATTCGGCTCCGTAGAGATCGATGCGCGCGCGGGTTCCCTCGACCGCGCGTACCGCGATGTCGAGGATGGTGCCGCGCCCGACGAACGCGCCGATTTCGGCGGTGGCGGGTTCGCGATAGAGCGTTCGCGGGTCGGCGAACTGGACGATCTTTCCTTCCGACATGACCGCGATGCGGTCGGCGAGCGCCATCGCCTCGGCCTGGTCGTGCGTGACGTAGAGCATCGTCGCCTTGGTCGCGGCGTGGAACTCGGCGAAGGCATCGAGCATGCTGGCGCGCAGATGCACGTCGAGATTGGCGAGCGGCTCGTCGAGCAGCACGATCGCGGGGTCCATCGCAAGGCAGCGCGCCAGCGCCACGCGCTGGCGCTGGCCGCCGGAAAGCTCGGCCGGGCGGCGGCGGTCATAGCCGGAAAGCCCGACGGTGGCGAGGGCGGCGTCCACGCGGGCACGCCACGCCTCGCCCCTCACGCCCGCGACGTCGAGCGCGTAGCCCACGTTGTGCGCGACATCCATGTGCGGCCACAGCGCATAGGACTGGAAGACGATGCCGACCTTGCGATCCTCGGGCGGCACATGCGTGCCCTCGCCCGAAACGGTGCGCCCGCCAAGGCGGATCGTGCCGGCGTCGGCCGTCTCGAAACCGGCGACGAGGCGCAGCAGTGTCGATTTCCCGCAGCCCGATTCGCCCAGCAACGCGACCAGTTCGCCGTCCGCGACGTCGAGCGAGATGTCGGACACCGCCGCCACCTTCGTGCCGGTCGACGTGGCGAAGCGCTTGGAGACGTGGCTGACGGCAAGAGCGCTCATCGTGCGACGTTCGCGCGCACGACGGGGGCGAGCTCGGCGACGACGGCTTCGTAGAGGGCGCGCTTGAACGGCACGATGAGCCCGACCAGCTCCTCGATCCCGACCCAGCGCCAGGCGTCGAACTCGGCTTCGTGCGCGTCGAGGTCGATGTCGCGATCCGTCCCGAGGAAACGCGCCGCGTACCATTTCTGGCGCTGGCCGACATAGCGCCCGCCCCACAGGCGTGCGGCAAGTTCGGGCGGCTGGTCGTAGGCGATCCAGCCGGCGGTCTCGCCGACGATCTCGGCGGCGCGCACGCCGGTTTCCTCGGCAAGCTCGCGCAACGCCGCCGCGCGCGGATCTTCCGATTCGTCGATGCCGCCCTGCGGCATCTGCCAGGCACCCGGCGTGTCGTTGCGCTGGCCCACGAAGGCGCGGCCAGCCGGATCGAACAGGAGAATTCCCACGCCGGGACGATAGAGCCGTTGCGTGACGGTTTTCATGCAGCGCCTTCCCGCGTCAGTTGCGCGGCGGCGCGGCGGGTCCGGGGGCCGCCGCGGCAGGTGCCCCGCCGCCGGGGGCGGTAACCGCCGCCGGTGCGGGCTGCCGGTTGACGATGGCCGAGACGGGGGCAAGTGCTATGC
Source organism: Tagaea sp. (assembly GCA_965279525.1). Lineage (GTDB taxonomy): Bacteria > Pseudomonadota > Alphaproteobacteria > CACIAM-22H2 > CACIAM-22H2 > Tagaea. The sequence goes on from CBDIIB010000005.1 coordinate 1,771,213, forward strand.
CGCGCGCGTCGAGCTGCGGCAGCCAGTTGATCAGCCGTTCGAACGTGACCGGATAGGTCTGCGCGATGCCCAGCGCCGCCCCGTTCTGGCGCGCGAGGCGTTCGAGATCGGCAAGTGCGCGGTCGATCGCCGGGCGCGAGGCTTCCTGGTCGACCAGGCGGTCGGCGTAGGCGCGCGGCACGCCCACGTCGTCGGCCACGCGCGTGGCGACCGAGGCGAGCGTGGCGCGCGCGTCGACGAAAAGCAGGCCGCGCGCGAACAGCCGGTCGATGACCGGGCGCATCGCGTCGGTCGAGGCGGTGAAGCGCGAGCCCTGCGCGTTGACGATGCCGACATAGCCCTGCGCGCGCTCGAGCGTCCAGTTGAGGCGCTCCATGTTCTGGCGCGAGGTGAGCGTTGTCAGCAGCGTCTGGGGCCCTGGATCGGTGTTCGGGAAATCGGTCGGCTCCATCGGCAGGCTCAGCAGCACCTCGTGGCCGGCGGCGCGCGCCAGCGCCATCCACTGCGCCAGCCCGTCGGCATAGGGCGTGAAGGCGAGCGTGATGCCGCCGCCGAGATTCTGGATCGCCGCGTTGGTCGCCGCCTGGCTCTTGCCGAGATCGACGATCACCATGGCGATGCGCGGGCGCTTGTCTTCCGGATCGAAGGGCCGCGCGAAACGTACCCAGGTGGGCGCTTCGACGTCGCGCGGCGGCAGCGGCTGCGGGGCCGTGCGGGCGGGCGGGCGGGCGGCCACCTGCGGGGCCGGTGCCGGTGCTGCGGCCGGCGGCGGTGCGGGTTCGCTCTGCACCGGCGTTGCCGGAGCGGGCGTGCCGGCCTGCTCGGGCCGGGCAGGTGCCGGCCGTGGCGGGGCAGGGGCAGGTGCGGGTGCCGGGGCTGCCGCCTGGGCGGGCGGCGGTGGTGGTGGCGGCGTCGGTTCAGGCTCCGGCGGCTTGGGCGCTTCGGCCATCGGGGCAGGTTCGGTCGGTGGCGGCGCCGGCGGCTCGGGTGCGACTGCCGGCATCGCGACCGGGATGTCGATCTGGGCCGCGACCGGCGGCCCCAGATCGACATGCTCGACCGGATTGACGTTGACCCAGATCGCGAAGCCGCCGACGGCGCTGATCAGCAGCGCCCAGGCGATCGTCAGCAGCGACGGTCCGCCGCGATGCGGCATGCCGGCCGGATCGGCGGGCGCGTGCACGGGCGGCATCTGGGTCGCATCCGACGGATCGGGCCCCTCGTTGGCGGCGTCCTTTGCGGCCATGCCGATCCGTCGTCCTCGCGCCGCGCGCTCAGTTCGTGCGCTGGTTGTAGAGGGCAAGGCCCCGCAACAGGTCGAACGCGCGGCTCAGCTGGTAATCCTGCGCGCCTTCCTGCTGGCGTTCCTCGTTCTCGGCGGCCGGTGCGGCGGGCGCTGCCGGTGCGGCGGGTGCCGCAGGTGCAGCGCCGGGCGCCGGGCGGGTCTGGTCCGGGTTGCGCAGTGCGCCGCGCAAGTCGGCTTCGCGCCGCTGGGGACCCTGCGGCGCCGTGACTTCGATGCGCGCGGCTTCCACGACGATGTCGGGATCGATGCCCTGCGCCTGGATCGAACGGCCCGACGGCGTGAAGTAGCGTGCGGTCGTGAGCCGGATGGCACCCTGGTTGCCGACCGGCCGGATCGTCTGGACCGAGCCCTTGCCGAAGCTGCGTGTCCCCAGGACGATCGCGCGGCGATGGTCCTGCAAGGCGCCCGCGACGATTTCCGAGGCCGAGGCCGAGCCGCCGTTGATGAGCACGATGAGCGGCAGGCCGTTCAGCACGTCGCCGGCGCGCGCGTTGTAGCGCTGTGCCTCGTCCGAGCGGCGGCCGCGCGTCGAGACGATCTCGCCACGCTCGAGGAAGGCATCCGACACGGCGATCGCCTGGTCGAGCAGCCCGCCGGGATTGTTGCGCATGTCGAGCACGAGGCCCTTGAACTTCGGCCCGAGCTGCTCGCGCATCTTCGTGATCGCGGTGCGCATGCCGGCTTCGGTCTGCTCGGTGAACGAGGTGATGCGCACGTAGCCGAGTTCGCCCTCGACGCGCGAGCGCACCGACTGGATGCGAATGACCGCGCGGTTGAGCGTGACCTCGAAGGGTGCGGCGTCGCCGCGCCGGATCAGGATCTTGATCGCGCTGTTGACGGGCCCGCGCATCTTCTCGACCGCTTCCTGCAGCGTAAGGCCCAGGATCGGCTCGCCGTCGATCTGCACGATGAGGTCGTTGGGCTTGAGGCCCGCGCGCGCGGCCGGCGTGTCGTCGATGGGCGAGACGACCTTGACGAGGCCGTTCTCCATCGTGACTTCGATGCCCAGTCCGCCGAACTCGCCGCGCGTCTGCACCTGCATGTCGCGGAACGAGCGCGCGTTGAGGAACGAGGAATGCGGATCGAGTGCGGTCAGCATCCCGTTGATCGCGTCCTCGATCAGCTTGCGGTCGGCGACCTCTTCCACGTAGTCCGAGCGCACGATCTCGAAGATCTCGCCGAACAGGTTGAGCAGGCGGTAGGTCTCCGATGCGCCGCCTGCGGCGGGTGCCGCGGGCTGGCCTTGCGCGAACGCGCCCGGCGACATGGCGGCAGGCAGAACCGTCAATGCGGTCGCGATCGTCGCGGCGGCAAGCTTACGGGCGAACATCCAGGATCCCTTTCCGCGGCCGCGACTGTCGCGTCCGCACACGCAATTGGCGCCTCATCGACGCACGCCGTTCTCGGCCGCAAGAAGCCAGGGAGACGGATCGACCGGCTGACCGTGGCGCCTGAGCTCCAGATAGAGCGTCGGGGCGCCGCGTTCGTCGTTTCCGGCCCGCCCGACCGGTTCGCCCGCGGTCACGTTCTGGCCGACGACCGCGTCGATCCGGCTCAACTGCGCCAGAATCGAATGATAGCCCCCGCCGTGTTCGAGGATCAAGATTTGCCCGTATCCGCGGAACGGGCCCGGCAAATGCCACGGTCCCGTCATGGGGGGCGATGACGCTGGCCGCCTCGCGCGGCTCGATCAGCAGGCCGCGGGCCGACTGGCCGCCCGCCTGCGCCTGGCCCCAGGATTCGACGATTCGGCCCCTTGCGGGCCAAAGATAGCCCGAAAGGGCATCCAGATCGCCCGGCCGCGTGGCTGCGGGCGCATTCGCGCGCGGCCGTGGCGGGATGGCCGCGACGGCGGCCGGCGGCCGTTCGAGGCGGCCGAGCAGTTCGCGCAAGTCCGCCGCCTCGCGCCCGAGGCGGGCGAGGCGCTGGGCAGCGGCACGCCCTTCGTCCTGCAGCCGGGCGACGGCGGGTGCGCGCCGGGCAAGGGCCGCGTCGAGCCGGTCGCGCTCGATGGCGAGCTGGGGCGAGTGCGCCGGCAAGATCGCCGCGCGCCCGCACGGCCCCGGCGCGGGCCGTCGCCAGCGCGTCGAGTTCGGCCTTCAGCAGGTTCGCCTCGCGGCCCAGATGCGCCACGAGGCTGGCGACAAGATTTCCCGTGCGCGCCGCATCGAGCGGCGTACCGGGTTCAAGGGCGAGCGCTTCGGGTGGCTGGCGGGCAAGGCGCTGGAGGGCACCGGCAAGTCCGGCGATTTCGTGCCGGCGCGCGTCGATGCGCACTTCGCGCATCGCGCGTTCGTCGTCGAGTTCGGCGATGCGCGCCTCGATGTCGCTGGCCTGTGCTTCGCGCTCCATCGCGGCGGCGGCCGCCTCGCGCGTCAAATCCTGCAGGCGGGCAAGTTCGGCGGCTTCGTTCTGCGCCTGGCGGGCGATCGCGTCGGCGCGCTCGCGCTCGGTCTCGAGCTGCTTTTCGATCTGGCGCAGCTGTTCGCCGCGGTCCTGCGCGAGGGCAGGTGCTGCCCACAGGAGGAAAAGGGCGGCGAACGCCCCCGCCTTCATTCGGCCGCCACGGGCGCACGCAGCAGCGACCGGCCGGTCATCTCGGCGGGCTGCGACAGGCCCATCAGTTCGAGCAGCGTGGGCGCCACGTCGGCAAGCACGCCGTCGGCCAGCAGGATCGGCGCGTTGCGCCCGGGCAGCAGCGAACCCACGAGCCAGACCGGGACGGGGTTGAGCGTGTGCGCCGTCATCGCCTGGCCGGAATCCGGATCGCGCATGCATTCGCAGTTGCCGTGATCGGCGGTGATGAGCATGGCACCGCCCTTCGCCTCGACCGCCTGCGCCACGCGGCCAAGGCAGGCATCGACCGTCTCGACCGCCTTGATCGCGGCGCGAAGGTCGCCGGTGTGCCCGACCATGTCGCAGTTGGCGTAGTTGACGACGACGAAATCGAACGTGCCGCTTTCGATGGCGCCGACGAGCCTGTCGGTCATCTCGGGTGCCGACATCTCGGGCTGCAGGTCGTAGGTCGCGACCTTGGGCGAGGGCACGAGGATGCGGCTTTCGCCCGGATACTCCTTCTCCTCGCCGCCGTTGAAGAAGAACGTCACGTGCGCGTATTTCTCGGTCTCGGCGATGCGCAGCTGCGTGCGCCCGGCCTTGGACACGATCTCGCCCATCATGTTGGCGAGCGACTGCGGGGCGAACATCGCGGGCACATAGGGTGCCAGTTTCGCCGAATATTCGACGAGCCCGAGGCGTGGCCGCGAAGGCGGGGCGACGGGGCCGCGCGAAGCCGTCGAACTCCGGAATGAGCAGCGCTTCGAGGATCTCGCGCGCGCGGTCGGCGCGGTAGTTGCCCATCAGCACGCCGTCGCCGTCGCGCATCCCGGCATAGTCGCCGACCGCGAAGGGCAGGACGAATTCGTCGCTGGTGTCGGCCGCATAGGCCGCATCGACGCCCGCCCGCCAGTGCGCGAAACGTGGGGCCCCCGCGTCGACCATCGTGGCGTAGGCGAGCGACACGCGCTCCCAGCGCTTGTCGCGGTCCATCGCGTAGAAGCGGCCGGCAACGGTGCCGAGATCCACACCCTTCAGCCCCGCGATGTCGGCTTCGAACTTCGTCAGGTATTCGATGGCGCTGCGCGGGGGCACGTCACGCCCGTCGAGGAAGGCGTGGATGCGCACAGGGACGCCGTCGGCCGCGAGTGCGGCGGCCAGTGCCACGAAATGATCCTGCATGGAATGCACACCGCCGGGCGACAGGATCCCCATCACGTGCGCCGTGCCGCCGCTCTTCTTCAGTTTCGCGGCGAATTCGCGCAACGCCGGCAGGGCGGCGAACGAGCCGTCCTCGATCGCCGCGTCGATGCGCACGAGATCCTGCATGACCACGCGGCCGGCCCCCAGATTCATGTGGCCGACTTCCGAATTTCCCATCTGGCCCTTGGGCAGGCCGACATGGCGCTCGGAGGCTTCGAGGAACGCGGGCGGATGCAGCGTGCGGAAGCGGTCGAAGTTCGGCGTGCGGGCGAGCAGCACGGCGTTGTCCGCGCGCTCGGCGCGATGGCCGAAGCCGTCGAGAATGCAAAGGACGACCGGGCGGCGGGGAGAAGCGGACATGCCTTATCTTCTATCGCGCCGGCGGTGCGGGCGGCAACCGGGCGAGAAGCAGCAGACTGACGGCATCGCGCACGCCGCCCGAGCGGACCAGATCCTCGGCCGCCGCGCGCGTGAGCGCCGTGGGCGCGCCAAGGCCCAGTTCGTCGCCGGCCGTGCGGTGGCCCGCGATCGGCGTGCAGTCGCGCGCCACGAACAGGGCAGCACTCGTGGCAAGCACGGCGGGTTCGGAAAACACCTCGCCCAGCGCCACGAGATCGCCGGCGGCACAGGCAAGGCCCGTTTCCTCGGCAAGCTCGCGCCGGGCGGCCGCGACGGCCGTTTCGCCCTCGTCGATGAAACCTTTCGGCACCTCCCAGCTCCAGGTGCCCACGGCATGGCGCCAGTTGCGCAGCAGCACGACGCGCCCGTCGGAAAGGACGGGCAGCACGGCGACGCCGCCCGCCAGCCCTGCCGCGTGGCCGCGCGCGGACAGCACGAGATACTCGGGCACCTCGATCCCGTTCGCATCGACGATGTGGTCGAGATCGGCGCGCCACACGCGGTTCTCGAACGCGGTGCGCCGGGCGAGGCGCTTGACGGGCGGAGCCTCGCTCACCGCTGCTTCCCGTCGATGACGGCGGCCGCACCCGTCCAGCTTTCGGGCGTGCCGATATCCACGAAGCGTGCGCGGGGATCGATGAAGGCAGCAAGCGCGCCGCCGGGCAGCTTCTCGAACACGTCGCGCTCGAGCGACACGGGCCGGTCGTCCGGAATCTTCGCGAGCAGTGCACGCGAAACCAGATAGACGCCCGCGTTGATCGCTGCTGGTCCGCGCCACGTCGCGTCCTTCTCGCAGAAGGCGGTGACGCGGTCATTCTCGATCTCGACGCGGCCGTAGCGCCCGGCGTCGGGCACTTCGACGCACAGCATCGTGGCGTCGGCCATCGTCTGGCGATGTCTGGCGACGAGTTCGGCAAGATCGCCGTCGACGAACGTGTCGCCGTTCACGACGAGGATCGGGTCCGAGCGGAAATGCGGCCGCGCGAAGCCGAGGGCACCACCGGTCCCGAGCGGTGCGGGTTCGACCGAGAAGGCGAATTCCAGGTGCGGACGCGGATAGGCCGCGAGATGGGCTTCGACCTGGTCGGCGCGGTGGCCGAGCAGCAGCACGATGCGCCTTGCCCCATGGCTTTCGAGCCAGTCGAGCAGGTGTTCGAGGAACGGCCGGCCGCCGACGGGAGCCAGCACCTTGGGCAGGCCCGGGACGGCGCCGGCCAGCCGCGTGCCGAGGCCGCCGGCGAGAATGGCGATGTCGATGGATCGGAGCGTCCCCGTCATCCCCATCGGGTACGACGAAAGGGCCCGCCGCTCAAGCGATTCGCGGCAGCGTCAGGATCGCTTCGAGCCCGCGGATCGGCCGGTTGCGCAAAGTCACGTCGCCGCCATGGGCGCGCGCGATGTCGCGCACCACGGCAAGTCCCAGCCCCGCCCCGCCGGTTTCGCGCGAACGCGACGCTTCCAGGCGCACGAACGGACGGAACACGTCCTCGAGCCGGTCGACCGGGATGCCCGGCCCTTCATCGGCGACGGAAATCTCGATCTGCTCGGTAAGCGCCGCAAGCTTCACGTCGGCGTTGCCGCCATACGCGATGGCGTTGTCGACGAGATTGGCGAGTGCGCGCTTCATGGCACCCGCGCGTCCCTCGATGACGAGGCTTGCCGGGCCGGCATAGGCGACCGCGTGGCCGAGATCGGCGCGCTCGTCGACGACCGTCTCGACGAGGGCGGCAAGGTCGAAGCGCTCGGGCTTTGCCTCGAGCGCGTCGGCGCGCGCGAAGGCAAGCGTCTCGGCGATCATCTTCTCCATCTCTTCGAGATCGGCGAACGCCTTCAGCTTCTCGGATTCCTCGCCGATCCCCTCCGCGCGCAGGCGCAGGCGCGTGAGCGGCGTGCGCAGGTCGTGGCTGATCGCGGCGAGCAGGCGCGTGCGGTCCTCGACATGGCGCACGAGCTGGCCGCGCATGCGCGCCAGCGCGTTGCCGATCGTGCGCACCTCGTTGGGGGCGCTTCGCATCGCGTCGAGCTGCGGCTCGAGGCCCGCACCCGCGCGCGCCGCTTCGCCGGCAAGCGCTTCGAGCGGACGGGCGAGGCGGTGGGCGGCCCACCACGCGGCGAACGCGCGCCGACGAGGGCGGCCCCGCTCAGCCACGCGCCGAACACGATCCAGCCGACATCGATCGCCGAGCGGCGCGGGCGCACCAGCAGCCAACTCGAATCCGGTGCGCGGATCGCGATCGTGAAGGTGCCGGGAATGGCGCCGCCGACCGACTCGCCCCACACGCCGTCGTCGGGGGGCACGCGGCGGATGTGGCGGTCGGGTGCGGAAAGCGAGCCGCCGGGCGGGAACGAGAAGTCGACCTCGATGCGGAAGCCGGCGGGCAGGCGTTCCTGGATGCCGCGCTGGAGACGGCCGCTGCCGGTGCGCCGCAGGCGCTGCTCTTCGGGATAGGCGAAATCGCGCCGCCACTCGAAGGCGAGGAACTCCGCCTCGCCGCGCGCGCGCAACGCCGCCTCGCGCTGTCCGGGCGGGCGGGTGAACGTGTCGGCCGCGACGTCGACGACCGTCTCGACAAGCCAGCGCGCCTGGAAGACCTGCAGCTCGCTCGGCCGCAGCAGGAGTGCGATGCCCACCGCCGCGAGCTGGGCGAGCACGAGCCCGACGATCGAGATCGCCGCGATGCGTGCGGCGATCCCGTCGAACCAGCGGCGCGCGCGCGGCGTCGCCGCGCTCAAGACGCCGTCTCGACGTCGAGCGCGAACATGTAGCCGCCGTTGCGAACGGTGCGGATGATCTCGGGGCGCGTGGGATCGGGTTCGATCTTGCGGCGCAGGCGCATGACCGCCACGTCGATCGACCGGTCGAACAGCTGGGCCTGCCGGCCGCGCGCGAGATCGAGAAGCTGCTCGCGGCTCAGCACGCGCTGCGGGCGCTCGACGAAGGCGGCGAGCAGGTCGAACTCGGCGTCGGTCGTGGGCACCAGCGCGCCGTCCGGCCGGCGCAGTTCGCGCCGCTGCACGTCGACGGCCCAGCCGGCGAAGCGGAAGACCGGCGCCCTTGGGCGCTTCGGGCGCACGCTCGCCCGTGCGCCGCAGCACCGCGCGGATGCGCGCCAGCAGTTCGCGCGGGCTGAAGGGCTTGGTGACGTAGTCGTCGGCGCCGATCTCGAGGCCGACGATGCGGTCGGTCTCGGTGCCGCGCGCGGTCAGCATCAGGATCGGCAGGTCGCCGTCGCGGCGCAGGCGCCTTGCGATGGAAATCCCGTCCTCGCCCGGCAGCATCAGGTCGAGCACGACGAGATCGAAACGTCCGGCCGCAAGGGCGGCGTCGGCTTCCGTCGCGTCGGCGGCGAGCGTGACGCGCAGGCCGTTCTCCGTCAGGAACCGCGCGACGAGGCGGCGGATCTCGCGGTCGTCGTCGACGATGAGGATGTGGGGCGTGCGGCTGTTCATTTCGGACCCGATCATAGCGCCGCGCGGGCGCTGCCGACACACCCGAGGGTGTAACCGGGAGTTACACGATGGAACGGGTCGGTCATCGTCCGGCCGCGTTGTGGGACTAGAACGAATGCATCCGGTCCCTCGCTTCGTTCCAACCGCCCAGGAGTGAACCCGCCATGAAAAAGCCCGTAATCGCAGCCTTGCTGATGTCGCTTGCCGCCGGTGCGGCATTCGCCCAGTCCCCGCCGCCCGCCGCCGGTCCCGCGGCGCGCGCACCGCACGACCGCATGTGCCGGGATACCGACGCGCGCATCGCCTCGCGTCTCGCCTTCATCGAGGCGAAGGTGCAGCCCACGCCGGCACAGCGTGCGGCGTGGAACGCCTTCGCGCAGGAAAGCCGCGTGGCCGGCGAACCGATGAAGCGGCTGTGCGAAAATCCGCCCGCCCGTGCCGACCGCAACGACGCGGCTGCCAGCCTTGCGATGCGCGAACGCTTCGTCGGCGCGATGGCGGCTTCGCTCGCCACGCTACGTCCGGCGGTCGAACGCTTCCAGGCCGTGCTCGACGATGCGCAGAAGACCCAGCTGGCGCAGGCGCTGAGCCCGCGCGGCCGTTCGCGCCATCACCGCTGACGCAAGGCCGTCTCGACGGACGGAGCAAGGCATGCGGCCCACGCCGCGTGCCTTGCTGCCGTCGGATGGCCGGTGCCGCCCGATGCGCAGGGGGCGGGATCGCGCTCGAATTCCGGCTCCCGGCAATCGGCAAACGCGATGCCGCGCGCCGCGAGTGCCGGGATCAGCCAGTCGGGCGCATCGGCCAGCAGCAGCACCAGGAAGGCCGAGCCCGCGCTTTTCGCCGTCGCGGCCATCTCGGCGACGAGCAGTTCGGTCGCCGGACGGGCATGATCGCGCCGGCCGCGGAACTCGAAGCGCTGCCAGGCCCGGTGCAGTTCGGTGACGATCGCCGAATGCCGCTCGAGCGGCCACGCGGCGTCGATACGCCCTTCGTGGCGCACGAGAATGCCGTCGGCCACGGTCACGTGCGGGGGCACGACATTGCGTCCTTCGGCATCGCGCAACGCGCGCACCCAGGACAGATGCGCGACATTGCGGAACCGGTGGTCGCCGAAGAAGCCATAGACCGTCAAGCGCGGCGGATCGCCCGCGCGCATCTGCTGGACGAGCAGTGACTGGTACGTGCCGTAGCCGCCGACGCCGAGATTTTCGAACGCGATGCCGGGCAGCATTTCGCCAAGGCGCCAGACATAGGTCTCGCTATCCGCCACGCCGTAGCCCTGCGTGATCGAATCGCCCAGCACGTCGACGCGCGGCGCGCCGGAAACGCTTTGGGTGCCGCTCGCGCGCTGGCGGTCGGGCCGGAACGTCATGGGGATGTTTCCGGCCTCGCTCGATTCGAAAACGCCCGGGCGGTTGCGCCAGCCAAGCGTCGCGTCGGGTTCGCTCCACCGGCCGCCGGCCGGCGGCTCGAAGCTGTTGGGCGCATGGCCCGCGAAGCGCACGAGCGACTCGCCGGCAACCAGCGAAGCCGCCAGCGAGATCGATAGAAGCAGTCCGTTCTTCACGCCAAACCTTTGGAATCGATCAGAGATTTTCTCTGGCTAGCAACCGGGCAAGCGCCTAGGATGCGCGCCACAATCGCCATACAGACAGCGCATATAAATAGCATGAGCCAGCCGCAGGGTTTCCACGAGGATTTCAAGCGCGACGAGGCCGTCGAGGGGTCGACCGATCGCGGCTTCGGCTTCGTGTTCACGGGCTTCTGCGCGCTGGTCGGCACGATCAAGCTGTTCACCGGAACGGCCGGTGTCGAATACTGGTTCGCCGCATCGGCCGCCTTCCTTGCCGCTGCCCTGCTCGCCCCGGGCCTGCTGGCGCCGCTGAACCGGCTGTGGATGCGTTTCGCCATGGTCCTCTACAAGGTGATGAACCCTATCACGATGGGCTTGATCTTCTTTTTCGTCATCACGCCGATGGGGGTCGCGATGCGCGCCTTCGGCAAGGATTTCCTGAAGCAGCGTGCCGATGCCGCAGCACCGAGCTACTGGGTGCGCCGCGATCCGCCCGGCCCGGCTCCCGAAACGATGAAGCGCCAGTTCTGAAGGACGTCCGAGATGCTGTCACTTGCCCGCGAACTCTGGGAATTCATGAAGGTTCGCAAGAAATTCTGGCTGCTGCCGATCCTGCTGATGATGGGGATCTTCGGCGGCCTGATCGTGCTGACCAAGGGCAGCGCCATCGCGCCCTTCATCTACACGATCTTCTAGGAAACCGATGCGCATCCTCGGCCTGTCCGCGTACTACCACGATTCCGCCGCCGCCCTCGTCGTCGACGGGCGCATCGTCGCGGCCGCCCAGGAAGAGCGCTTCACCCGCAAGAAGCACGACAGCCGCTATCCATCGAGCGCGATCGCGTACTGCCTGGAAGCCGGCGGCATCGCGGCCGGCGACGTCGACCATGTCGTCTTCTACGACAAGCCGTTCCTGAAGTTCGAACGGCTGCTCGAGACCTACCTCGCCTTCGCGCCCCGCGGTTTCAAGTCGTTCCGCATGGCGATCCCGGTCTGGCTCAAGGAGAAGCTCTTCCAGAAGAAGCTGCTCGGCGACGAGCTGATGGCGGCTGCCCCCGAGTTCGACTGGGAGAACCGCCTGCTGTTCGCCGAGCACCACCAGAGCCATGCCGCCTCCGCCTTCTTCCCCTCGCCGTTCGAGGAAGCGCTGGTGCTGACGATGGACGGCGTGGGCGAATGGGCGACCACGTCGGTCGGGATCGGGCGCGGCAATTCGCTGGAGATGATCCGCGAGATCCACTTCCCGCATTCGCTGGGGCTGCTCTATTCGGCCTTCACCTACTACACGGGCTTCAAGGTCAATTCGGGCGAATACAAGGTGATGGGCCTCGCCCCCTACGGCGAACCCAAATACGTGAAGCAGATCTTCGAGCATCTGGTCGACCTCAAGGCCGACGGTTCGTTCCGTCTCAACATGGACTATTTCGACTACTGCACCGGCCTCACGATGACGAACGCGAAGTTCGACCGGCTGTTCGGCTCGCCGCCGCGCGGGCCCGAGCAGCGCCTCGACCAGCGCCACATGGATCTCGCCGCCTCGGTGCAGGCGGCCCTCGAAGAGATCGTGCTGCGCCTGACGCGTTCGCTGCAGGCCGAGACGGGCATGAAGAACCTGTGCCTCGCCGGCGGCGTGGCGCTCAATTGCGTGGCCAACGGCAAGGTGCTGCGCGACGGCAAATGGGACAATATCTGGATCCAGCCGGCGTCCGGCGATGCGGGCGGTGCGCTGGGGGCGGCCCTTGCGGGCTACCACCTGTTCAAGGGCGGTGCGCGCACGGCCGACGGCAAGAAGGATTCGATGCAAGGGTGCGTATCTTGGCCCCGAGTTCGCGCAAGACCAGATCGAGAAGCGCCTGACGGCGGCTGGCGCCAAGTTCGAGGTGCTGAATGATGAAGCGCTGATCCAGCGCGCGTCCGCCGATCTTGCCTCGGGGCTGGCGCTGGGCTGGTTCCAGGGCCGCATGGAATTCGGGCCGCGGGCACTCGGCGGGCGTTCGATCCTGGGCGACGCGCGCAGCCCGGCGATGCAGAAGATGCTCAACCTCAAGGTCAAGTACCGCGAGAGCTTCCGCCCCTTCGCCCCCTCGGTGCTGCGCGAGGACGTTTCCGACTGGTTCGAGATCGACTGCGATTCGCCCTACATGCTTCTCGTCGCCGACGTGCAGAAGTCGCGCCGGCGCGCGATGACGGCCGGCCGAGCAGGCGCTGTTCGGCATCGACAAGCTCAACGTGCCGCGCTCGGACATCCCGGCGGTCACGCATGTCGACTATTCGGCGCGCGTCCAGACGGTGCATGCCGACACCAACCCGCGCTACCACGCGCTCATTTCCGCGTTCAAGGCGGCAACGGGCTGCCCCGTGATCGTCAACACGAGCTTCAACGTGCGCGGCGAACCCATCGTCGGCTCGCCCGAGGACGCGTTCCGCTGCTTCATGGGCTCCGAAATCGAGCGCCTCGCGGTCGGGAACTGCTATCTGGTCAAGGACGTGCAGGACCCGGCGCTGAAACTCGACTACAAGGACGCCTTCGAACTCGATTAGGCCGTTCGCCGGGCGGGCGTATACTTTTCGCGGTCCCGAGTCGAACCGGAATGTGATGAAGAAGCCGCCGCCCGATCCCAAAGCCGACATGTATCTCGCCAAGGCCAAGCGCTTCCGCCAGCGTGCACTCGGCTTCCGCCACACGCTTGCGCGCGACGACCTGATGCGCGCCCACCGGCTCGAACTCGAGCAGATGGTGACCAACCTCGAAGGGGCCGCCCGCCAGCTCGAGCGCATGGCCGGCGGCGTCGATTTCGAGATGGAAAGCGACCTTGCCCGCGTGCGCGCCATCCGCGACGGCAAGCCGGTCACCGCCGACGAGGCGACCGAACGCTTCCTTGCCAACGCCCGGAAATACGCCGCCGCCAAGGGCGGTGCCGGCCGGCCGGCGACCACGCCGTCGCCGGGTCGCCAGAAGCCGCGTTCGGCCAAATACACCCGCCGGCCGGGGAGTTAGGCCCGGGGGCTTGATGGCCGCCCGGGGCATGGCCATATTGTGGGGGAGGAAGTCGCCCGTCTTCGGGGGCTTCCGACCGAACGCAACCGGCATTGCTCGACGGGAGGGTGCCAGACGATGTCCCGCCTATCGCTTTTCAACAATCCGCTGCTGCTGGGTTTCGACGAGTTCGAGCGCACGCTCGACCGCATCGCCAAGCATTCCGGCGAAGGCTACCCGCCCTACAACATCGAGCAGATCGGCGAGAACGGCCTGCGCATCACGCTGGCCGTCGCCGGCTTCACGCTCGACGACCTGTCGATCCTCGTGGAGAACAACCAGCTCGCCGTGCGCGGCCGCCAGGCCGACGAGCCGGGCCGCGTGTTCGTCCATCGCGGCATCGCGGCCCGCCAGTTCCAGCGCAGCTTCGTGCTGGCCGACGGCATCGAGGTCGTCGGCTCGACGCTCGACAACGGGCTGCTGCACATCGATCTCGTGCGCCCGAACCCCGAACCCAAGGCGCGCTCGATCCCGATCAAGCCGGGTGCCGGCGGGGCCGCGCGCAGCAAGACCATCGACCACGGAACAGGCGAGGGCTGACGATGAACATCGATTCTTCCCGCACCGCAGCCATGACGCCCGAAGCCTTCGCCTCGCTCGGCGTGCAGGGTGTCGCCTATGTCCGGCGCATTCTCGAAACCGCCGAAGCCAAGGGCAGCGAGCCGATCGTCGTGTTCGCGATCCATGCGGCCGACGGCGAGCGCATCGGCGGCGCGCATTCGCGCGATATCGCCTTCGCCGCGATCCGCCAGAACGGGCTGGAGCCCGTCGACGCGCACTGAGTTGTGCTAGGCGGCGTGGCTCGCCGCGTGTTCGCTGAGCAGTGCGAACAAGGCTTCGGCGCGATCGGAGCCGCGCAGCTTCTCGCACACGCGCCGGTCGCGCAGCAGGCGCGAGACGCGTGCCAGCGCCTTCAGGTGGTCGGCACCGGCACCTTCGGGAGCCAGCAGCAGGAAAATCAGGTCGACCGGCTGCTCGTCGATCGATTCGAAATCGATCGGCTTTTCCAGGCGCGCGAACACGCCCGACAGGCGCTTCAGCCCCGGCAGCTTGCCGTGCGGGATCGCGATGCCGTTGCCCACGCCCGTGGTGCCCAGCCGTTCGCGCTCCATCACCACTTCCAGGATCTGGCGCTCGTCGGCACCGGAAATCTCGGCCGCCTTCTTCGCCAGTTCCTGCAGCGCCTGCTTCTTCGACGTCGCGCGCAGGCTGGCGATCACGCATTCGGGTGACATGAATTCGGTGAATTCCATTTGGCTCTTATCCCGTTTTCAGCGCTTCGCGCCGCTGGCGTTTGCCGCACCCGGATCGATCCAGCCGATCGCCGCATCGGCGCGTCGGTAGACCACGTTGAGTTCCCCGTTGGCGCGGTTGCGGAACATCAGGACCTGCTTCTGGCCCAGATCGAGGCGTGCCACCGCTTCGCCAACGCTGAGCGTGGCGATCTCGGTCGCCATCTCGGCGACGATGGGGGCTGCCGCCGGCTCGTTGGCGAGGCTCTCGGCCTCCGGTTCGATCACCGCATAGCGCGCGGCCTCGAACACGACTTCGTCGGCCGCCTGGTGCTTGCCGCGCTTGCGGTCGGCGATGCGGCCCTTGTGGCGCTTCAGCCGGTGATCGAGCCGTTCGACGGCCCCGTCGAATGCGGCATAGGGATCGGCCGCTTCGTGGTGGCTCTGCAGCGTCATGCCGCGCCGGACATGCACCGAGATGTCGGCGCGGAAGATATGGCGCTGGCGCTCGAACACGACCTTGCCCTCGATCGCCTTGCCGAAATAGCGGTCGACGGCACCGCCGAGGGCGGTTGCGACATGGCTTCTCAGCGAATCGCCCACGTCGAGGCGCTTGCCGCTCACGGACAGCTGCATGATTTCGATCTGCGTTTCGGTTGAAGGAAAAGGTTTCGGGACCAGCCCGCAACACGCCCACGTGCCCCATGACCCCTGGAATTGGCGGGAACATAGGGGCGCTGGCCGTTCTTCGTCAAGCTGGACGAAATGCTGCGAATTCGCATCAAGGCCCTACCTGGGAAAAAGCGTGCGCCCCGGCCTGCCCGGGGTCAAGCGGTTTCGCGCGCGTGCAGATGGCGCGCATTTTCAGAAGCCCGAACCTTTTTCGCGCCGGCGCTGGACCGACGAGGCGATCCCCATCGCTTCGCGATACTTGGCGACCGTGCGCCGCGCGATGTCGATGCCGCTGGACTTCAGCAGTTCGACGATGCGGTCGTCGGACAGCACCTCGCGCACGGTCTCGGCGTCGATCAGGCCCTTGATGCGGTGGCGCACCGCTTCGGCCGAATGCGCCTCGCCGCCGCCCGATGCCGGGATCGACGAGGTGAAGAAGTACTTCAGTTCGAAGATGCCGTGCGGTGTCGCGATGAACTTGTTGGTCGTCACGCGGCTGACGGTCGATTCGTGCATGTCGATCGCCGCGGCGATGTCGCGAAGGACCAGCGGCTTCAGGTGGCGCACGCCCGAGCGGAAGAAGCCGTCCTGCTGGCGCACGATCTCGACCGAGACTTTCAGGATCGTCTGCGCGCGCTGGTGCAGCGACTTCACCAGCCAGTTGGCCGCATGCAGGCGCTCGGCGATGAATTCCTTTTCCTGCTTGTTCTTGACCGACGTCTGCACGCGCGCGTGATAGCGCGTGTTGACGAGCACGCGCGGCAGCGTGTCCTGGTTGAGCTCCACGATCCAGCTGCGGTCGGGGGCCAGGCGCATCAGCACGTCGGGCACGATGGGGCTGGCGAGCGCTCCGTCGAAGGCGAGGCCGGGCTTGGGGTCGAGCGTGCGGATTTCGGCGACCATGTCCTGGATGTCCTCGACATCCACGCCGCACAGGCGCTGGAGCTGGGCCACGTCGCGCTTGGCGAGCAGGTCGAGATTGTCGAGGAGCTTGGCCATGCACGGGTCGAGCCGGTCGCGCTCGCGAAGCTGGAGTGCGAGGCACTCCTTCAGGCTGCGCGCGAAGATGCCGGGCGGATCGAAGCGCTGGCAGCGCAGCAGCACGCGCTCGACCTCGTCCGTCGCGATCCCGAGCTTGTCGGCAAGTTCCGCGATGTCGGTCGTGAGATACCCGCAATCGTCGATCAGGTCGACGAGGCGTGCGGCGATGACGCGCTCGACCGGCTCGGCGAAATCCACGCCGACCTGGCCCAGCAGGTGCTCGCGCAGCGAGACCTGCTTGGCGAGCGTCTGCTCGAGGCCGAATTCGGAATCCTCGAAATCCGAGCGCCCGCCGGTCCCCTTCCATTCGCCGAGGAACTCGCCCTCGCCGGCGGGTTCGTCGGCACCGCGCGTGAAGCTGTTGTCGTAGTCGATGTCGAGCGCGGCTTCCTTGGTCTCGGCGGCACCACCGACCGGGTCGAGCAGGCGCTCTTCGCCCGCCACGGTGGCACTTGCCGGCGCTTCGCCGGAGCCGGCGTCGGCGATCTCGGGGGCCGCACTCTCGGCACCCGGCTCGTCGCGCTCGAGCAGCGGGTTCTGCGACAGCTCCTCCTCGACGAACTGCGAGACTTCCTGGTTGGAGAGCTGCAGCAGCTTGATCGCCTGCTGCAGCTGCGGCGTCATGACGAGCTGCTGGCTCTGGCGCAGGTCGAGCCGCGGGGCGAGGCGGTTCATGCCGGCCATGCCCCGCTCATAGCGAGAAGCGCTCGCCCAGATAGACGCGTCGCACGTCCGACGACGCGACGATCTGCTCGGGCGTGCCGCCCATCAGGACCTGCCCGTCATGCAGGATGTAGGCGCGATCCACGATCTCGAGCGTCTCGCGCACGTTGTGGTCGGTGATCAGCACGCCGATGCCGCGGTCCTTCAGGTGGCTGACGAGATCGCGGATGTCGCCGACGGCGATCGGATCGATGCCGGCGAGCGGCTCGTCGAGCAGCACGAAGTGCGGCTGGGAGGCGAGGGCCCGCGCGATCTCCACGCGCCGGCGCTCGCCGCCCGAGAGGGCGAGAGCCGGGGCCCGGCGCAGATGCGTGATCGAGAATTCGGCGAGGAGTTCGTCGAGCACGGTCTCGCGCCGGTCGCGGTTGGGCTCGATGAGCTCGAGCACCGCGCGCACGTTCTGTTCGACGGTGAGGCCGCGGAAGATCGAGGTCTCCTGCGGCAGGTAGCCGATCCCCAGCCGCGCGCGCCGGTACATCGGCAGGTCTGTGATGTCCACGCCGTCGAGCTGGATCGAGCCGAAGTCCGGCGTGACGAGGCCGGTGATCATGTAGAAGCACGTCGTCTTGCCCGCCCCGTTGGGGCCGAGCAGGCCGACCGCTTCGCCGCGCTGGACGCTGATCGATACTTCGCGCACGACCGGCCGGCCCTTGTAGCGCTTGCCGATCTTGTGGACGACGAGGCCCGGATTGTCGGCGACGACGCGCAGCTTCGATTCCGCCGCCGGGGCGGGCGTGGCCGTGCGCACGGGATGCGGACGGTCGGTCATTGCCGGGGCCGTCCCTGCTGGGCCTGCTGGGGTACCAGCAGGCCGCGCACGCGCCCGTCGCCGCCTTCGGCCGGGCGCGCCAGCAGGCGCGAGATGCCGGTGTTCGTGTTGACCTCGGCGAAGTCGCCGGCCATCTGGTTGTCGCCGCGCGTCAGCTTCACGTTGCCGGCGAGCTGGGCGATGCCGGTCAGCATGTTGTAGATGCCGCGGTCGCCGCGCGCGATCTCGGTCGGCGTCGAGACATGCACGTTGCCGAACGCCTCGATGCGCGACAGGCGCTGGTCGCCGCCGGATGCGGGTGCGGGCGCCGGCGCGTTGCGCTGTGCGGACCGCGCGTTGCGCGCCGGCGGGGCGGCGGGCCGTGCCGCGGCCGGCTGGGCTTGCGTGAAGTGGGCGGTCATCACGTCGGCGGACATGCGCCGGTCGGCCGAGACGACCATCGCGTTGCCGCGCGCCACGGCGATCTCGCGCGCGGCCCAGTATTCGAGCGTGTCGCGCGCGGTCAGCGTGTCGGTCGGCGTGGTCATGCGCAGCGCCTTGCCGGTCACGACGACGACTTCGCTCGTCACGTCGTAGACGCCGCGGTCGCCCTCGACCGTCTGCGTGGGCGTCGTGAACTTGACGTTGCCGAGCGCTTCGTAGCGGAAGATCTCGGTGCCGCCGGTCGCGGCCGGGCGATACCAGGCGACCAGCCGGTCGCCGCGCACGGTCGTGTCGCCCTGGCGGGCGACCGCGTCGCCGGTCGCGATGTAGCGCTGCGCGTCGCGGTCCCACTCGATGCCGTTGCTGGCGGTGATCTCGATCGGAGCACCGGAGCCGCCGCGCCCGATATCGAGCGCCTGCGCCAGCAGCGTTGCCGGCAATGTGGCGAGAAGGGCGATGGCGGCGAAAAGGGATTTCATCGGCGGGGCCCCATCTGCGGCGGCGGCGGAGCCTGCTGGGCCGTCTGCGGGCCCGACGGCACGTTGCGCGGCATGGGGAACAGCACGATGCGCGACTTGCCCGTCACCTCGACGCGTGCGCCGCGATCGAGGATGCGGAAGCCCGTGCCGCTCAGCTGCGAGTTCGGCCCCTGGCCCTGCACGGGAAGGTCGCCCTGCGCCATGCCGCGATCGAGATCGATGCGCGCGCGCTCGGTGGTGATCTCGTAGCCGCCGTCGTGATAGAGGCTGACCGCACCCCAGAGATCGAGCGCTTTTTCCGCCTGCTGGTAGACCCCGTGGTCGGCCGTCATCGCCAGCCACGTGCCCGAGGCCATCGCGAGATCGCCCTGCGGCGAGGCAAGATCGGTCGTGTCGGACGAGCCCTTGGCCTGCGTGGCCTGCTCGGCGACGATCGTGAAAGGCTGGTTGCGCTCGTCGACGCCGACATAGCGCGGCTGGACCATGCGCAGGTTCTCGAGATCCTCGATCGACACCTGCACGGGGGCGAGCCGGAAGCGCGGATCGAGCGGATTGAACTGCGGCCACAGCAGCACGAGGGCCGCGATGCCCATCGCCGCCGCCGGCAGCACGAACTTCATCAGGCCGACGAGCTGGCTGTAGAGCTGGTTGTGCGCGCGCGGCGTGCCGGGGGCGAGCACGGCCAGGCGCGCGCGGCGCGACGGCACGTCGTCCTCGCCCGGACGCGCGACTGACACCGGCACGGGCCGCGGCGGAACCAGACCGTCGTCGCGCAGCGGATCGCTCGCCATCAGGCGACCCCCGCGCGCAGCAGGTCGTGGATATGCACGATGCCCACGGGCCGGCGCCGCTTGCCTTGCGTCTCGCACGCGAACAGCGCCGTGATCTGGTGGGTGTTCATCAGGTTGAGCGCTTCGGCCGCCAGCGTGTCGGGGGCGACGGCGCGGGGATTGGCGGTCATCACGGTCTCGACCGGCCGGTCGAGCAGGTCGGGCGACATGTGCCGGCGAAGGTCGCCGTCGGTGACGATGCCTTCGAGCCAGCCTTCGGCATCGACCACGGCCACGCAGCCGAAACGCTTCTCGGTCATGCCGATCAGCACGTCCGCCATGCGCGTGCCGCGCACGGCAAGCGGCAGGTCGGCATGCATGAGGTCGGCGACCTTGGCCAGGCGTGCGCCCAGGCTGCCGCGCGGATGGAACCTGCTGAAATGTTCGGCCGTGAACCCGCGCCGCTCCATCAGCGCCACGGCGACCGCATCGCCGAGTGCCAGCTGCATGGTCGTCGACGTGGTGGGGGCAAGGCCCACCGGGCAGGCTTCTTCGGCCGGCGGCAGCAGGAGCACGACGTCGGCGGCGATGCCCAGTGCCGACTGGCGCTTTGCGGTCATCGCGACGAGCGGGATGGCGAAGCGGCGCGTGTAACCGACCAGGTCGGAAAGCTCGGCCGTCTCGCCGGAATTGGAAAGGGCGAGCACCGCGTCGGCCGGAGTGATCATGCCGAGATCGCCGTGGCTGGCTTCGGCCGGATGGACGAACTGGGCGGGCGTGCCGGTGGAGGCGAGGGTGGCCGCGATCTTGCGCGCGACATGGCCCGACTTGCCCATGCCCGAGACGACGACGCGCCCGGTGGCGCCCGCGAACAGGTCGAGGGCGCGCACGAATTCGCCGTCGAGGCTCGCCTCGAGGGCGGCAAGTCCGGTGCGCTCGACCTGGATGGCCCGGCGCGCGACGGCCAGATCGCGCTGGGCGCGGTCGGCGTCGGGGGCGACAAGCTTCGGCTTGGACGCTGACATTCTGGGG
Source organism: Tagaea sp. (assembly GCA_965279525.1). Classification (GTDB taxonomy): domain Bacteria; phylum Pseudomonadota; class Alphaproteobacteria; order CACIAM-22H2; family CACIAM-22H2; genus Tagaea. The sequence goes on from CBDIIB010000005.1 coordinate 1,791,881, forward strand.
TTACCGGTCGTTCCTGAAGAAGGAGGCCTGCACGAAGGACGCGAAGGTGCGGCTCGACCGGACCTTGCGTAAGGCAAAAAGTATGCCTGTTCTGATGCTGCGAAGTCAAATGTCCTAAATATATGATTTAATTAACTAATTACCAGTCAAGCAATCTTCTTGGGCAGGGTGTGACAAAAACCGGCGGCCCGCGTCGGGCGTTTCATGCTGCGTTGCAGCAAGCCGGCCCGGCAATCAGTGCGCGAAGATGTCTTCCTCGCCGTAGCCGAGCAGGTCGAGATCGGCGCGCGTGCCGAGGAAATCGAAGCAGGCCTGCGCCAGATGCGTGCGGCCTTCGCGCGCCAGCATGTCGTCGAGCTTCGCCTTGAGCGCATGAAGATAAAGCACGTCGGCGGCGGCGTAGTTGAGCTGGGACTGCGTGAGTTCGGCCGCCCCCCAGTCCGACGACTGCTGCTCCTTCGACAGTTCCTTGCCGATCAGGTCGCGGCACAAATCCTTGAGGCCATGGCGGTCGGTGAAGGTGCGCACCAGGCGCGAGGCGATCTTGGTGCAGTAGATGGGTGCCACGCGCACGCCCAGATACTTCAGGCTCATCGCGATGTCGAAGCGCGCGAAGTGGAAGATCTTCAGCGTCTTCGGGTCGGCGAGCAGCTTCTTGAGGTTGGGGGCGTCGTAGCTGCCCTTGGCGAAACGCACGCAGTGCGCGGTGCCGTCACCCGACGAGAGCTGCACGACGCAAAGCCGGTCGCGCTCGGGCTTGAGGCCCATCGTCTCGGTGTCGACCGCCACGGAGGGCCCGAGATCGAGGCCGGCCGGCAGGTCGCCCTGATGCAGGTGGACAGTTGCGGCCATGCTCGTCAGTTCCGTCCGTGCAAGTCCCGCATCGCTCCGGGCGGAGCGGCGGGAGGGAAAGTTGGTGCCCGAGAGAAGACTCGAACTTCCACGACCTTACGGCCACTAGAACCTGAATCTAGCGCGTCTACCAATTCCGCCACCCGGGCACCGGGCCTCCACGTCCGGAAAGACGCAGGGGATATCGCTTCGCGCGCGAAGGGCGAACGTGTACGCCGAAGGGCCTCGCGAAGTCAACGGCCCGGAAATCCCTGCCGGAACAAGGCCGAGCTTGACGTTGCCCGTCTTCGGCTCTATCGCGTGGGTCAGGCTTTTCCGGACAATGGGGTCGAACATGGAGCCGGGTCGTCGCGTCACCGTATTCGGGGGTTCGGGCTTCATCGGGCGCCATGTCGTGGGCAAGCTCGCCCGGCAGGGCTTTGTCGTGCGCGCCTGCGTGCGCGATCCCGTCGCCGCAGCGTTCCTCAAGCCCATGGGCAACGTGGGCCAGGTCGTGCCGATGCGCACGAGCCTTGCCGACGACGATGCTGCCCTTGCCGCCGCCGTCGAGGGATCGGACGCGGTCGTCAATCTCGTGGGCATCCTTGCCGAAAGCGGCACGCAGACCTTCGCCGCGTTGCAAGCCGAAGGGCCCGCGCGCCTGGCGCGCGTCGCCAAGGCGGCCGGTGTCGGGTCGTTCGTGCAGGTCTCGGCGCTGGGTGCCGACGCGAATTCCAAATCCGAATACGCGCGCTCCAAGGCAGCCGGCGAAGCCGGCGTGCGCGCTGCGTTTCCGGCGGCCACCATCATCCGCCCGTCGATCGTGATCGGCACCGAAGACAGCTTCTTCAACCGCTTCGCGCAGATGGCGACGTGGATGCCGGCGTTGCCGCTGATCGGCGGCGGCGAGACGAAGTTCCAGCCCGTCTATGTCGGCGACGTCGCCGAGGCGGTCGTGCGCGCGATCGGCAATCCGGCCGCACAGGGCAAGGTCTTCGAGGCCGTGGGGCCGCGCGTCTACACGTTCCGCGAACTGATGGAATACCTGCTCGTCACCATCGACCGCCATCGCGGGCTGATCCCGATCCCCTGGCCGCTCGCCGAGATCAAGGGAACGATCCTCGGCATGCTGCCGATCAAGTTCCTGACGCGCGACCAGGTCGAGCAGCTCAAGACCGACAATGTCGGCACGGGTGCGCCGGGCCTCGAAGCGCTGGGCATCGCGCCCGCCGCGATGGAAGCGGTGGCGCCGGTCTATCTTGCCGCCTATCGCCGCGGCGGACGCTTCGCCAAGAAGGCGAGCGCCTAAGCCGACTCAGCGCCGTTCGAGGCGTTCGACGTCGGCCGACAGGCGACGCGCGACGAGCTTCAGGAGCTCGAAGCCGAAAGCCGGGTTCTGCAGTGCCGTCAGTTCCATGTCGCGCCGCGTCATGCGCGCGAGCGTGACCTTCGTTTTCGCGCGCGCGGTCGCGGTGCGCTTGTGCGAGGGCACCAGCAGCGCCACCTCGCCCAGCACCTGGCCCGCACCCAGGCTCTTCGACAGTTCCACGATCTCGATCTCGCCGTCGACGATCAGGTACATCTCCTCGCCCGGATCGCCGCGCTTGAACAGCACCTGGCCGGGCTCGAGCGTCTCGCGGCTGACGAACGCGAAGAGATTGCCGGCCGACGGTTCGCCGTCGCCGGTGAGCCGGCGCAGCGTGGCGCGCGCCTCGAAATAGCGCCACGCGTTGATCGCCAGCGCCATCGCACAGCCGATCCACAGCCATGCGATCTGGTTCGTCGCACCCGCCGCGATGCCGAGCAGGCAAGCCGCCATCGCGAAAACGCGCAAGCCCGGCATGGTCCGCATGAACGCGGCGAGCAGGGCGAGTAGGAGGGCCAGCGGCCCCAGAACGACCGGGATTTCCATCGCGCTGTTGTCGCGCGGAACCGGCGTGCCACGCAAGCGTACCCGGGCACCTAATCGCGCGGACGCAACGCGCGCACGCGCAGGGCGCCGTCGGCCGCCGGCACGAAATCCGTCAGGCGCACGCTCTGGGCAAAGAGCGTCGCACCGTGGTGGAGGAAGATCGCCGGCATGTCCGCGCGCAGCGGCACCATCGCGCGTGCATAGTGTTTCCGGCGTGCGTCGGTGTCGGGTGTGGCGCGCGCCGCGTCGAGGGCGGCGTCGACCGCCGGATGGCAATAGCCCGCATCGTTGCGCGCCCCCCGGCAATGGAAATGCGCGTAGGCGCCGTCGTCGGGATCGGGCCCGCCGCGCCAGGCGACGAGGGCCGTGTCGAAATCGCCGTTCTGCACGCGCTGGGCGGCGGCGGCCGGTCCGAGCACGACAAGGCGGATCGCGATGCCGGCCGCCTGCGCCTGTGCTGCCAGGGCACGCGCCACCGCGATGTCCTCGCCGCGCGCCGGCACGACCATCTCGAACGCGAGGCCGGCAATACCGGCCGGCGATCCGCCGCGCGGCGCAAGCGCGGTGTCGAAAAGCGTGCCCGGTGCGCTCCAGCGGTCGCCCGGTTCGTGCGGACCGTTCCCGGCATCGCGCACGAGTGCGGCCCGGTCGAGGGTGCGCTCGAGTGCCGCGCGCGCTGCCGCGTCGTGCCGGCCGCGTTTCAGGTTGAACAGGATCGCGCGCCAGCCCGGCTCGACGGCGCGCACGACGCGAATGCGCCGGTCGCCGGCAAGATCCGCGATGTCGGCCGGTGCGATGCCGCCGACAAGATCGAGCGCGCCGGCGCGAAGCCTTGCAAGGCGCAGCGCGGCTTCGCCGACCGGCACGAACGCGACGTGTGCGAAGGGATAGGCGTCGCGGTCCCAGTGCGCGTCGTCGCGTGCCAGCACCAGCGTGCCGTCGGGCCGGCGTTCCGCGAAACGGTAGGGGCCCGCACAGGCCGCGTCGTCGGCGTCTTCGGCCGCCGGCCGGGTGATCATGCCGGCCCGCCCGGCAAGTCGGGACAGCAGAGGGGAATAGGCGCGGTCGAGATCGAGACGCACGCGCGTCGGCGTTTCGGCCGCGACGTGTGCGACCGCACCAAGCTCGGCGCGCCGGGCCGATTGCGGCAGGCCGCGCGCGCGATCGAGCGATGCCTTGACCGCGGCGGCGTCGATTGGCGTGCCGTCGGCGAAATTCGCGTCGTCGCGCAGCTCCAGCGTCAGGGTCTTCGCGTCGGCCGCGAAGGTCCAGGTGCGCGCGAGTGCCGGCACCGGCCGGCCGTCGGCATCGAGGGCGACAAGCGTGTCACACATCGCCGGCAGCAGACTGTCGCCGGCGGCCGTGCGGTCGAGGATCGGGTCGAGCCCGGACTGCACGCCGGCCACTCCGATGCGCAGCGTGTCGGCCGCGACCGGCGCGAAGCATGCATGGGCCACGAACAAGGCTGCCCATATGCATAGTCTCTTTTCGGTACTAATTTTGATCATGATTTTGGCATCGAGGGCGAATTTGGATCGCTTGGGACTTGAGGCTCAAAATTTAGTTAACCGTTACTGACCTATTTGTCGTTTTTCACTATTCCAGGCTGGAAAACCTCCTCTATATGAAACTTCCTTTCCCTTCCCGACCAGGACTTTGCCGATGGCGACCACCAGCAAGATGCTGCACTTCGTCGACACCGACCAGAAGATGCCGGACAAGCGCGCCGCCACCCAGCGCAAGCGCGATTTCGACGAAATCTACGCCGAGTTCGACAAGGAGTCCGCCGCCACGCAGGCCGGGCGCTGCTCGCAGTGCGGCGTGCCGTTCTGCCAGGTCCATTGCCCGGTCTCGAACAACATCCCCGACTGGCTGAAGCTGACGGCCGAGGGCCGCCTCGAAGAGGCCTACGAGATCAGCCAGGCGACCAACACATTCCCCGAGATCTGCGGGCGCATCTGCCCGCAGGACCGGCTGTGCGAGGGCAACTGCGTCATCGAGAAGGGCTTCGATTCCGTCACGATCGGCTCGGTCGAGAAATACATCACCGACACCGCGTTCGAGAAGGGCTGGGTCAAGCCCGTCAAGCCGCCGGTCGAACGGCCGCAGTCGGTCGGCATCATCGGTGCCGGCCCCGGCGGCATGGCGGCGGCGGACGCGCTCCGCCGCAAGGGCTATCAGGTCCATATCTACGACCGCTACGACCGGGCGGGCGGGCTGATGATCTACGGCATCCCGAACTTCAAGCTCGAGAAGGACGTGGTGCAGCGCCGCCAGAAGCTGTTCGAGGCGGGCGACATCAAGTTCCACCTCAATTTCGAAGTGGGCCGCGACGCCACCCTCGCCGACCTGCGCGCCAAGCACGACGCGATCCTCGTGGCGACGGGCGTGTACAAGCCGCGTGCCCTCGAAGCGCCCGGCTCGGGCCTTGCCAACATCATCCCCGCGATGACCTACCTGACCGCGTCCAACCGCAAGGGCCTGGGCGATGCGGTGCCCGAGTTCGACGACGGCACGCTCGACGCCGAAGGCAAGCACGTCGTCGTCATCGGCGGCGGCGACACGGCGATGGACTGCGTGCGCACGGCCGTGCGCCAGGGCGCCAAGTCGGTGAAGTGTCTCTATCGCCGCGACAAGAAGAACATGCCGGGCTCGCAGCGCGAGGTCTACAACGCCGAGGAAGAAGGCGTGGAGTTCGTCTGGCTCGCGGCCCCCGAGGCGTTCGTCGCGAAGGCGTCGAAGGGCAAGAAGAAGTCGGGGGCCGAGCCCGTCGGCACCGTGCGCGCCTATCGCATGCGCCTGGGCATCGCCGATGCCACCGGCCGGCAGGTGCCCGAGAAGATCGAGGACAGCAATTTCGACCTGCCCTGCGACATCGCGATCCAGGCGCTGGGCTTCGATCCCGAAGACGTGCCGCAGATGTTCGGCGCACCCGAGCTTGCCGTCACGCGCTGGGGCACGCTGAAAGTGAACCACCGCACGATGATGACTTCGCTCGACGGCGTGTTCGCCGCCGGCGACATCGTGCGCGGCGCGTCGCTCGTCGTCTGGGCGATCCGCGACGGGCGCGATGCCGCCGACGCCATGCACAAGTATCTCGCCGCCAAGGCCAAGCCCGCGACGGTCGTCGCGGCGGCCGAGTAGGGAAGGGTCCCGCCATGACCGACCGGATCGACCAGGGCACGCGCGACGTGCGCGAATTCGAAGCCAACGCCGCGAAGCTGATCGAGGGGCACGCCTACGATCCCGCCGACGAGCACGACGCGTGCGGCGTTGGCCTGATCGCCGCGATCGACGGCAAGCCGCGCCGCGCCGTGGTCGAGGCGGGCATCGCGGCCCTGAAGGCCGTGTGGCACCGCGGTGCCGTCGACGCCGACGGCAAGACCGGCGACGGGGCCGGCATCCATATCGAGATCGCGCAGGACTTCTTCAAGGCGCACATCGCGCGCCAGGGCGTGAAGCCGTCGGACGCGCGCGTCGCGGTCGGGCAGGTCTTCCTGCCGCGCAACGATCTCGACGGGCAGGAGCGCTGCCGCACCATCGTCGAGACCGAGATCCTGAAGATGGGCTACGCCGTCTATGGCTGGCGCCAGGTGCCGATCGATACCTCGGTGTGCGGCGAGAAGGCCAACGCCACGCGCCCCGAGATCGAGCAGATCATGGTCCACAACGCGCGCAACGTGGCCGAGGACCAGTTCGAGCTCGACCTCTATGTCGTGCGCCGGCGCATCGAGAAGCAGGCGCTCGCCGAGAACCTCGTCGATTTCTACATCTGCTCGCTGTCGTGCCGCTCGATCATCTACAAGGGCATGTTCCTGGCCGAAGTGCTGTCGGTCTTCTATCCCGACCTCACGGACGAACGCTTCGTGTCGTCCTTCGCGATCTACCACCAGCGCTATTCGACCAACACGTTCCCGACCTGGAAGCTCGCCCAGCCCTTCCGCACGCTCGCGCACAACGGCGAGATCAACACCGTGCGCGGCAACGTCAACTGGATGAAGAGCCACGAGACGCGCATGGCGCACGAGCTGTTCGGCGCCAGCGTGGACGATCTCAAGCCCGTCGTGCAGCCGGGCTCGGACTCCGCCCAGATGGACAACGTCTTCGAACTGCTGGTGCGCGGCGGACGCGTGCTGCCGATGGTCAAGACGATGATGATGCCGCAGGCGTGGTCCTATGCCGACAAGACGCCGCAGCACATCCGCAACATGTACGCCTACGCGAACTCGGTCATGGAGCCGTGGGACGGCCCGGCCGCCATCGCGGCAACCGACGGCAAGTGGGTGCTGGCCGGCATGGACCGCAACGGCCTGCGCCCGTGCCGCTACACGATCACCGCCGACGGCATGCTGATCGTGGGTTCCGAAGCCGGCATGGTGAAGGTCGACGAGCAGAACGTGGTCGAGAAGGGCCGCGTGGGTCCCGGCCAGATGGTCGCGGTCAATCTCGGCGAGGGCAAGTTCTTCCGCGACCACGAGCTCAAGGAATGGCTCGCGCGCTCGCGCCCGTTCGGCGACTGGACGAAGAACATCACCGTCATCGACCAGATCGTGAAGGCCGATGCCGAACCCAGGCAGGAACTGGCGCGCGACGAGCTGCGCCGGCGCATGCTCGCGGTCGGCTGGACGCTCGAGGATCTCGAGCTGATCCTGCATCCGATGGTCGAGGACGCCAAGGAAGCCGTCGGCTCGATGGGCGACGACACGCCCATCGCGGTGCTGTCTGACAAGTTCCGCGGCCTGCATCATTTCTTCCGCCAGAATTTCAGCCAGGTCACGAACCCGCCGATCGACAGCTTGCGCGAACGGCGCGTGATGACGCTGCGCACGCGGCTCGGGAATCTGGGCAACATCCTCGACGAGGACGAGAGCCAGTGCCGCCTGTTGCAGCTCGAAAGCCCCGTGCTGCTGAACGAGGAATTCGAGGCGATGCGCACCTATATGGGTGCCACCGCCGTCGAGGTCGACTGCACGTTCGATCCCGCACAGGGCGAATACGCGCTGCGCGATGCGCTGAAGCGCGTCCAGCGCGAGGCCGAGGACGGCGTGCGCGGCGGTGCCGTCCACCTGATCCTGTCGGACAAGAACCAGGGGCCGACGAAGGCACCCATCCCGATGATCCTTGCCGCCGGCGGCGTGCACACGCATCTGGTGCGCCAGCAGCTGCGCACCTTCACGTCGCTCAACGTGCGCTCGGGCGAATGCCTCGACGTGCATTTCTTCGCCGTGCTGATCGGCGTGGGCGCCACGACCGTCAACGCGTACCTGGCGCAGGAAGCCATCGCCGACCGCCACCGGCGCAACCTGTTCCCGGGCATGACCCTCAAGGAATGCGCCGAGCGCTACCGCAAGGCGATCGACGAGGGCCTGCTGAAGACGATGTCGAAGATGGGCATCTCCATCGTGTCGTCCTATCGCGGCGGCTACAATTTCGAGACCGTCGGCCTGTCGCGCACGCTGATCTCGGAATTCTTCCCCGGCATGACGAGCCGGATTTCCGGCATCGGGCTGACCGGCATCCAGAAGAAGGCGGGCGAACTGCACGCCCGCGCGTTCCGCGAAGACGTGATCGCGTTGCCCGTCGGCGGCTTCTACCGCTTCCGCAAGTCGGGCGAAGCGCATTTCTGGGAAGGCGAGCTCATCCACGTGCTCCAGCGCGCGGTCGAGTCCGACTCCTACGCGACATATCGCAAGTTCTCGGAAGGTTGCCGCAAGCTGCCGCCGATCAATTTGCGGGATCTCTTGGACTTCAAGCCGGGCCGCAAGGCGATCCCGGTCGACGACGTCGAGAGCATCACGGAAATCCGCAAGCGGCTCGTGGCCCCCGGAATCTCGCTGGGCGCCCTCGGGCCGGAAGCACACGAGACGCTGACCATCGCGATGAACCGGATCGGCGCCAAGTCGGACTCCGGTGAAGGTGGCGAAGATCCGGCCCGCTACCGCCCGCGCCCCAACGGCGACAATGCGTCTTCCGCGATCAAGCAGGTCGCCTCGGGGCGCTTCGGCGTGACGGCGGAATACCTCAACAACTGCCGCGAGCTCGAGATCAAGGTGGCGCAGGGTGCCAAGCCCGGCGAGGGCGGCCAGCTTCCGGGTGCGAAAGTCACCGACCTGATCGCGCGGCTGCGCCATTCCACGCCCGGCGTCACGCTCATCAGCCCGCCGCCGCACCACGACATCTACTCGATCGAGGATCTGGCCCAGCTCATCTATGACCTGAAGCAGATCAATCCCGAAGCGCAGGTGTGCGTGAAGCTGGTGGCGCGCTCGGGCATCGGCACGATCGCCGCCGGTGTCGCCAAGGCCAAGGCCGACGCGATCCTGATTTCCGGCCATGTCGGCGGGACGGGTGCTTCCCCGCAATCGTCGATCAAGTACGCAGGATTGCCATGGGAGATGGGCCTCAGCGAGACCAACCAGGTCCTGACGCTCAACCGCCTGCGCCACCGCGTGAAGCTGCGCGTGGACGGCGGCATCCGCACCGGGCGCGACGTCGTCGTCGGCGCCATGCTGGGGGCCGACGAGTTCGGCATCGGCACGGCCAGCCTCGTGGCGATGGGCTGCATCATGGTGCGCCAGTGCCACTCGAACACCTGCCCGGTGGGCGTGTGCACGCAGGACCCCAAGCTGCGCGCCAAGTTCGAGGGAACGCCCGAGAAGGTCGTCAACCTCTTCACCTTCGTGGCCGAGGAAGTGCGCGAAATCCTTGCCTCGCTCGGCTTCAAGTCGCTGAAGGACGTGATCGGCCGCTCGGACCTGCTCACGCAGGTTCTGCGCGGCGACGAGAGCCTCGACGATCTCGATCTCAATCCGCTTCTAGTGCAGGCGGACCCGGGCGAATACCCGCGCTATTGCACGCTGGTGGGCCGCAACGAAGTGCCCGAGACGCTCGACGAGCAGATGATCGCCGACGCGGCACCAGCCCTCGAAGGCGGCGAGAAGATGCAGCTCGCCTACAACATCCGCAACGTCTACCGCGCGATCGGCACGAAGCTGTCGTCGAAGATCACGCGCAAGTACGGCATGACCGGCCTCAAGCCCGGCCACATCACGATCCGCCTGCGCGGCTCGGCCGGCCAGTCGCTGGGTGCTTTCGCCGTGCAAGGCATCAAGCTCGAGGTGTTCGGCGATGCCAACGACTATGTCGGCAAGGGCCTGTCGGGCGGCACCATCGTGGTGCGCCCGGTCACGTCCTCGCCGCTGGTCTCGCAGGCCAACACGATCATCGGCAACACGGTGCTCTATGGCGCCACCGCCGGGCGGCTGTTCGCGGCCGGCCAGGCGGCCGAACGGTTCGGCGTGCGCAACTCGGGTGCCACCGCCGTGGTCGAGGGCTGCGGCTCCAACGGGCTCGAATACATGACCGGCGGGACGGTCGCGATCCTGGGTCCGGTCGGCGACAATTTCGGCGCCGGCATGACCGGCGGCATGGCGTTCGTCTATGACGCGGATGGCGGCTTTGCCGACCGCGTCAACACCGAGACGGTGATCGTGCAGGGCGTGGAGACCGCGCACTGGGAAGGCGTCTTGAAGGAACTGATCGAAGAGCATGTGCGCGAGACCCAGTCCAAGCACGCGCGCGGCCTGCTCGCCGACTGGGACCGCGAGGTCGGCAAGTTCCGCCAGGTCGTGCCGAAAGAGATGATGGCGCGCCTCGCGCATCCGGTGCGTCGGGCCGATCTCAAGCATTCGCGCCAGCAGGCCGGCGACGACTGAGCGCCGGTCCCCGTGACGCCGCCACGCCTCTGGCTGCGCCTGATCCCTGTCGGCCTCGTGCTGGCGGGGGCGGCCGTCGCGTTCGCGCGGCGCGACGAGATCACGCCGGCGGCGATCGAGGCGGGCATCGGCCTTGTCGGTCCGTGGATGGGACCGGCCTTCGTGCTCGCCCATGTCGCCACGTCGCTGGTGTCGGTGCCGCGCTGGGCGATGGCGATCGTCGCGGGGCTGCTTTTCGGTCTTGTCGGCGGAACCTTCTGGTCGCTTGCCGGCACGCTTGCAGGAACGTCGGCAGGTTTCTTCCTCGCGCGATTCGTCAACTCGGGCGCTTTCGTGCCGCACGACCTGCCGCGCGTCGGCCCGTGGATCGCGCGCGCCGAAGCCGGCGGCTGGCGCACGATCGCACTCGCGCGCCTGCTTCCCGTACCCGGGGCCGCGGTCAATTACGGCTTCGGCCTGTCGGCGATCGGCTATCGCGACTTCGCGTGTGGCACGGTGCTGGGTTCGGTGCCGGCGGCAATCGTGTTCGCCAATCTGGGGGCGGCCGGCTGGTCCGATCCGGCGGCCGCACGAATCGAGCTGATCGGGGCGGTGGCGTTGGGCCTGGCGCTGGTGGCGCTGTCCGTGTTGCTGCCACGCTTTCTCGCACGGTCTACATGAAGACATCCGGCATCGCCGATGCACTCGCCCGTGCGATCGAAGGGCCGCCCGACGGGCGCGTCACGCTCGGCGAACTCGTTGCCCGGCTCGAAGCGCGCGGCTACGGCATGCTGCTGTTCCTGTTCTCGGCCCCCAATCTCACGCCGGGACCGAGCATCCCGGGCTTCTCGACGATCTTCGCGGTCCCGCTCGCCGTGATCGCGGCCCAGATGGTGATGGGCATCGCACATCCGCGCCTGCCCGGGTTCCTCGCACGCCTCGGCATCGGGCGGGCGCGCGCGCAGTCGATCCTGGGCCATCTCCGACCCATGCTGGCGCGCGTCGAACGGCTGTTCGCAGCACGCTGGCCGGCCTGGTCCGGCCCGTCGGCGCGGCGCTGGATCGGGGTCGTGGCGATCGTGCAGGCGGTGCTGCTGCTGCTGCCGCTGCCCGTGTTGCCGCTGATCCCGTCGCTGGCCCTCATCGTGCTGTCGCTCGGGCTCGTGGCACATGACGGGCGCGCGGTCGCCCTCGGCCTCGTGCTCTGCGCCGCGGCGACGGCAGCGTTCGTCGCGGCGCTCGTGCTGGGGGCGGCCGCCTTGGGCCTCGCATAACCGGCGTCGGGCTTGTAGAATCCGGGCAACCCGAGTCGCGATGCGAATTCTCCATCACCTTCCGCTTTCCCCGTTCTGCCGCAAAGTGCGCGTTGCACTGGGCGAGAAGCGTCTCGATTTCGAAATGAAGGTCGAGAAGACGTGGGAACGCTCGCCCGTGTTCCTCGCCGTCAATCCCGCCGGCACCGTGCCGGTGCTGATCGAGGAGGACGGCACGGCGATCTGCCATTCGCAGGCGATCTGCGAACATCTCGAGCGCGAATATCCCGAGGTCAACCTGATCGGCGAGACGCCCGCCGAGCGCGCCGAGGTGCGCCGGATCGTCGCGTGGTTCGACGAGAAGTTCGCGCGCGAGGTGACCGACAATCTCTACCGCGAAAAGATGATGAAGCGCTTCCTCGCGACCGCCGAGCCCAGCTCGCAGGCGATCCGTGCGGGCTACCAGAACATCCGCTATCACCTCGACTACATCGGCTGGCTTGCCGAACGGCGCAAGTTCCTTGCCGGCGAACGCTTCAGCCTCGCCGATGTCGCGGCGGCGGCGCATATCTCCACGCTCGACTATCTGGGCGATGTGCCGTGGGAGGCCTATCCGCGCGCGCATGAATGGTACGCGCCGATCAAGAGCCGGCCGTCGTTCCGCCCGCTGCTGGCCGATCACGTCCCCGGCTCGCCGCCGCCGGCGCACTACGCGGATCTGGATTTCTGAACCGCAAATAATATTTACGAAATTGTAGTGCCCGCTTGCTGTAGCGGGTCACTCCTACATCATCCACAACGGGTTGTGGATAACGCGAATTCTATAGATTTTATAGTGGGTTGCATCACTTGGCGGCCTGCGGTTTGCTTGATAAATAAGAATTTCAACTTTTGCAGATTGCATGAACGCCACAGCGCAGCTCAGTCCCATCGGCCGGAAACTGCCGCCCAAGCTGACCCAGCCCCTGCTGGACCAGATGCTGGACGCGCATGTGCGCTGGCTCACCGGCAAGGCCGGCGGCAAGCGGCTGGTGCTGAAGTTCTTCGAGGCGAGCCATCTCGATTTCAACGACCGCGACCTGACCGATGCCGAGTTCGTCGGCGGCAGCTTCGTGGAAAGCGACTTCTCGCGCGCCAAGCTGCACCGCGCCAGCTTCTACGGCGCCGACGTGCGGCGCGCCTATTTCATCGATGCCGACATGACGCGCGTCGATTTCCGCGCGGCGTGCCTGTCGGGTGCCGATCTCGAAGGGGCGATCCTGCATCGCGCGGACCTGCGCGACGGGGTGATGGTCTCGGCCGGCGACGACGGCCAGCTCGACTACGCCAAGGCCGCGACGACGACGACCAACGCGTCGGGGGCCCGTTTCGTCGGCGCGCAGATGACCGAGGCGCGCGTGGGCCGGGCCATCGGCAACAAGACCGACCTGACGAACTGCAATCTCGCCAACGCGAGTCTCGTCGGCGCCGACCTGACGGGTTCGGACCTGACCGGCACGATCTTCCGCGGCGCCGACCTCACCGAGACGAACCTGTCGAACTGCATCCTGGGCGGCGCCACCTTCGCCGAAGCGCGCATGATGCGCACGAACCTCGAAGGCGCCGACCTTGCGGCCGTTTCGCTCGACGGCGCGTTCATGCAGGAGGTGCGCCTCGCGCACGCCAAGTATCCGGTCGATCCGATCCGCATTGGCTTCGATCTTGCCGCCGCGGTCGCCGATCACGGCAAGTGGGTCGATACCGAGGGGCGCGAAGGCAAGCAGCTCGATCTCGAAGCTTACGACTTCACCGCCGCCGATCTTTCCAACGCGCGCCTGTCGGCGGCCAAGTTCGTGCGCTGCACGTTCCGCAAGGCGGAGCTTTCCGGCGCCGATCTCACCTTCGCGAACCTGACGGGCTGCCAGTTCACCAACGCCAACCTGCCCGGCATCAAGGCGCGCGGCGCCAATTTCTCGAAGACGAACCTGATGGGGGCCGACCTGCGCGGGGCCGATTTCAGCGCGCTGCCGCTGGCCCCCGGTGCCGCGCGCGCCACGTGGCCCACGCGCCTTGCCGACTGCCAGGCGACGGGCGCCAATTTCTCGGGCGCCAAGCTCACGGATTCCAACATGCGCCGGGCCATCCTGCGCGGCGCCGACCTCACCGACGTCGATGCGCGCGGTGCCGACATGGCGCGCGCCGATCTCGTCAAGGCGACGACGACGAACTTCAAGCGCTAGCCGGCCTCACACGTCGGAAGGCCGTCCGGATTTTTACTGGCTGACCCACAGGATGCGGTGGCAGAAGACGACGTCCGACACTTCGAGGACGCGTTCGCCGTGCGCCGCGTTGAGCGAGGTGAGCTCGAGCTTGCGCTGGCCCTTGCGGATCAGCTGCTTTGCCATCACTTCGCCCGTCGTGGTCTTGACCACGCAGCGGTCGCCGCGGCGCAGGCTGGCCTGCGGCGAGACGACGATCGTGTCGCCGTCGCGGTAGACCGGCTCCATGCTGTCGCCCGCGACCATCAGCGCGTAGGCGTGCGTGTCGGCAAGCTCGGGGAACAGCAGCTCGTCCCAGCCCGCCCCGGTCGGATAGCCGGCATCGTCGAAGAAGCCCTTCTCGCCGGCCTGCGCGTAGCCGATCACGGGCACGCGGCGCATGGCGCCGGCCACGCTCGGCACGGTGCCGATATAGCCGACGAACTCCGACATCGTGGCGCCGGTCGCCTCGAGGATCTTGGAGATGCTCTCGGTCGACGGCCAGCGCGGGCGGCCGTCGCGCGAGATGCGCTTGGACTTGTTGAAGGTTGTGGGATCGAGGCCGGCGCGGCGCGCCAGTCCCGACGGGGAGAAGCCATGATCGCCTGCGAGCTGATCGATGGCCTGCCAAACATCTGCGTGACGGAGAATCATGTGTGAATTTTTACTCAGGTTGTTGCGGAATGCATTAGGTATGTAAGCCAAAATATATCTTCAAATGAAAATAAACGCAAGTTTGTATGGATTGCGTCCCTGTCAAAGGATGTTTAGCTTTTGTTCTTTCCATTTCAGGTAGTGACATGCGGCGATTCCCAAGGGCGGGCAGGGTGCCGGAAGCGGCAAAGGCGGGTGGTCTTGCCACGGCCGGGGCGCGTGCCCTCGTCGTGTTCCGCGACCAGACCGAGATCCGCTGGCTCTACGGCCTCCGGCGGGGCTTCCGCCACTGCGCGGTGTGGGTGCGGGCGGGCGATTTCTGGATCGCACAGGAAACCCTTTCGCATCAGACTTTATTGGGGGTCTGGCCGGCCGGTGACGGGACCGGGCTGGTGGCGGCCCTGCGCGCGTCCGGGCACCGGGTCGTGCGCACGCGCATCGCGGCGGCTCCCCGCCGGATCGCCCCGCCGCTGCCGTTCAGCTGTGTGGAATCGGTCAAGCGCGTTCTGGGCATCCACGCCTGGGATGTGCTGACCCCCTGGCAGCTCTACCGGCATTTGATCCGGGGGCGTTCAAAATCGATATTGACAATTACCCTAACTAGGAATATTTAATAAAACAGGCTCGATATTCGGGCAGTTTCGGGTTTCGAAGGGCGCGATTTCGGGCGCCTTGGAACCGGAAATAGGTTTTAGTGCCAACTTTTTTGCTGGAGATGTCCCATGGGTGGTTTTTTCTCGGCTCCCTCGATTCCCGCTTCGCCGCCACCGCCGCCGCTCCCCGAGCCGGTCGATACCGACAAGGAAGCGCGCGAGGCGCGCATCAAGGCGCTGATCCGCCGCCGGCGCGGCCGGGCCGGCCTTGTCGCGACCGGCGATCGCGGCGTGCTGCAGGCCCCGGCCGGCGCCTCGCTGCTGGCGACGAAGCTGGGAGAATGACGATGGCCGATTTCGATCCGCCCACTTTCGATCCGGCCGCCGCCGCCAGCGAAGCGCTTGCCCGCTACCGGCGCGCGCGCCAGTCGCGCGGCAACTGGGAAGCGGTCTGGCAGGACTGCTACGAGTTCGCGTTGCCCCAGCGCACGCCGTCGGGGACCGGCGGCATCGAGCGGCGCGGCGAGCGGCTGTTCGACGGCACAGCCGGCGACGCGGCCGAGCAGCTTGCCGCCTCGCTGATGTCGCAGCTCGTGCCGCCCTGGTCGCGCTGGTTCGGCCTGCAGCCGGGCAACGAGGTGCCCGAGGCGCATCGCACGGCCGTCGGCGAGGTGCTGGAAAAGGCCGCCGCCACGCTGCAGGCGCATTTCGACCGCTCGAACTTCGCCATGGAGATCCACCAGTGTTTCCTCGACCTCGTCGTCGCCGGCACGGCGATGCTGCAGTTCGAGGAAGCGCCGGCAGGGGCGGACTCCGCGTTCCGCTTCGCGGCCGTGCCGCTGGGAAGACTGGCGCTCGACGAGACCGCCGAAGGCGCCTTCGACATCGTCTTCCGCACGAGCGAGCTTTCCGCCGAACGGCTGATGGCGCGTTTTCCCGACGCGGCACTGCCCGACGCGATCCGGAAAACCGACCCGCGCGGCAGCGCCGAGCGGCGCTTCACGGTCGTCGAATCGCTGCAGGCCGAGCGGCCGGGCTTCCGTTATCTCGCCCTGCTCGAGGACGGCACCGACGCGTCCGGCCCCGTCGTGCTAGCGGAGGGGCGTTTCGAGCAGCCGCCGTTCCTCGCCTTCCGCTGGCTCAAGGCGCCGGGCGAGGTCTATGGCCGCTCGCCCGTGATGAAGGCGCTGCCCGACATCAAGACCGCCAACAAGGTGGTCGAACTCGTGCTGAAGAACGCGTCGATCGCGGTCACCGGCATCTGGCAGGCGGACGACGACGGCGTGCTCAACCCCGCGAACATCCGCCTGCAGCCGGGCACGATCATCCCCAAGGCAGTGGGTTCGGCCGGCCTCACGCCGCTCGAAGCACCCGGGCGCTTCGACGTGTCGAACCTCGTGCTCGACGACCTGCGCAAGCGCATCCGCCATGCGCTTCTCGCCGACCGTCTCGGGCAGGTCGACAGCCCGACGATGACCGCGACCGAGGTGCTGGAACGTTCGGCGGAGATGTCGCGCATCCTGGGGGCGACCTATGGCCGCCTGCAGGCCGAACTGCTGACGCCGCTGATCGCGCGCGCCATCGCCATCCTGCGCCGGCGCGGCGAGATCCCGCCCGTGCTGGTCGACGGGCGCACGGTCGAGCTCCAGTACAAGTCGCCGCTGGCACTCGTGCAAGCGCAGGCCGACGTGCGCAACGCCATGCTGTGGATCACCCAGGCCGCCAGCCTCGGCCCCGAGGCGATGGCCGTCGTCGATGCCGGGGCCGCCGCACGCTGGATGGCGCGCGCGTTGAGCGTGCCGGCCGATCTCGTCCGTCCGCCGTCCCCTGTTCTGCCGGGGCCTGTTTCGCCGATGGCGATGCTCGCCCAAGTCCTCACACCCCAACCCCAACAGTGAAAGGAAGAACCATGACCGATACGATCGCGAATTCCCCCGCAACGCCGCCGCCTTCGCGCCCCGACCACGTGCCCGAGAAATTCTGGGACGTGGAGGGCAACCAGGTGCGCGTCGAGGCGCTGTCGAAATCCTATTCGGAACTCGAGCGCAAGCTCTCCGGCATGATCCCGGGGCCGAAATCGCCCGAATGGGAGCAGAGCTGGCGCAAGGCGCTGGGCGTGCCCGAAGCGCCCGACGCCTACCGCATCGCGCCCAAGGACGAACTCGTTTCGGTCGATCCGGAAGTGAACCGCCGCCTGCATGCGGCCGGCTTCACGCCGCAGCAGGCCCAGCTCGTCTACGACCTCGCGGTCGAGCGGCTCGTCCCGATGGTGCAGGACTATGCCGAGAGCTACCGCACCGAGACCGCGCGCGAGAAGCTCGCGGCCGAGTTCGGCGGCGCGGATCAATGGGCCGCACTGGCCCCGCAGATCGCGCGCTGGGGCCAGCAGGCCCTGCCTTCGCATGTCTACGCGGCGCTCGCCGCGTCGCCCGAGGGCGTGCGCGCGATGCACCGCATGATGTCGTCGAAGGAACCGGACCTGCGTGGCTTCGGCGGTGCGGCCGCCCCGCTCGACGAGGAAGGCCTGCGCAAGCTGATGTCCGACAAGCGCTACTGGCGCGACCACGACCCCGCGGTCGTGCGTGCCGTCAGTGAAGGTTTCAAGCGGCTCTACCCGGATCGCGAATCCTGATCCGCAGGGCTTGACAACAAAACAACCATAGATTATATACCGGATCGTTCCGCCCCGCCCTGTGCGCGGGAGAACGGAACGACCCACTTCCTTCCAGCGCCAACGGGACAACCGGCTTTCCGGCCCCCACGGCACCGCCCGACTTTCCCCCGCGAAACGGGGTCGTGGCTTTCGTGTCCTTTCCGGACGCGGGCGCCTCGGCAACCCTCGCTTGCGGGTCCCCCGAACCCAACTCGCAACAGAGGGACCCATGCCCGACATCGACAAGGCTTTCGTCAAGCAATACGAGAACGACGTCCATCTCGCCTTCCAGCGGATGGGCTCGAAACTGCGCACGAGCGTGCGCTCGAAGAAGAACGTCCAGGGTGCTTCGACCGTCTTCCAGAAAATGGGTCGCGGCGCCGCCACCACCAAGGCCCGCCACGCGGCCGTGCCCGTGATGAACGTCGACCATGCGACGGTCGAAGTGTTCCTCAAGGATTATTACGCGGGCGAATGGCTCGACGCGCTCGACGAGATCAAGGCGCCGAGCGACGAGCGTTCGGCGGTCGTCAATTCCGGCGCCTACGCGCTGGGACGCAAGACCGACGAGCTGATCATCGGCGCACTCCAGACCTCGGCGAACTTCGCCGGGGCCGACACCGACGGTCTCACCAAGGCCAAGATCCTGACCGCGTTCGAGATGCTGGGCGCTTCCGACGTGCCCGACGACGGTGACCGCTTCGCCATCATCGGGTGGAAGCAGTGGAGCGAGCTGCTCGACATCGACGAGTTCGCCAACGCCGACTATGTCGGCGCCGACGATCTCCCGTGGCAGGGCACGCAGGCCAAGAAGTGGCTCGGCACCTTGTGGATGCCGCATTCGGGCCTGCTCGCCAGCGGCGGCGTGCGCGCGTGCCACTGGTACCACAAGGCCGCGGTCGGCCACGCGTCGGGCTGCGAGGTGCGCTCGGACGTGTCGTGGCACGGCGACCGCGCGTCGTTCTTCATCAGCAACATGATGAGCCAGGGCGCCGGCATCATCGATGCCGCCGGCGTCGTGACCCTGCGCTGCAAGGAATAGGAGCGAACGATGGCCTTCGAACTCAGGAACCTGTCCGTGCTCGCCTACGCGAACGGCTTCACGCTGTGGCACTACGCCACGCCGGATGAAGCCGCCGCGGTCGACGATGCGGGCTACTTCAACGCCGCCGCCGACATGCTGCGCGCCGGCGACATGATCCTTGCCAACACGGCCACGACGACGGCGCCGCAAAGCGGCGTCTTCGCGGTCGCGACGGTGGCGGCGGGATCGGTCGATGCCGCGAGCCTGACACCGTTCGGCACGTCCAACCCCGACTGACGAAACGGCAACCCGGCGGGCGCGATCGCGTCCGCCGGACTTTCCCTTGTCCGGAGAATCCGCAATGGCCCTCACGTCCATCGCCTTGTGCGCGCGCGCCCTCGTCAAGCTCGGTGCCCGCTCGATCGCCTCGTTCGACGAAGGCACGGCCGAGGCGGAAGTCGCCGCCGTGCTCTATCCATCCGTGCGCGACGGCCTGCTGTCCGCCCATCCGTGGAGCTTCGCGACCGGCCAGGCCACGCTTGCGCGCCTTGCGCGCGATCCCGTCGCCGACCACGCCTTCGCCTACCAGCTTCCGGCCGATTTCCTGCGCGCTTTGTCGCTGGGGACGGGCACGCGCGGCCGCGGGACCGAATACCGGATCGTGGAATCCACGCTCCACTGCGATGCCGACCAGGTCGTGCTGTCCTACGTGTTCCGGCCCGACGAGACCGGCTTCCCGCCCTTCTTCGACACGCTGCTGATCGCCACGCTGGCGGCCGAGTTCTGCCTGCCGGTGACGGAAAGCACCAGCCGCGCCGAACTGCTGCGCCGCGTGGCCGAGGGCGAGTTCCGGCGCGCGCGCCTGATCGACGCCCAGCAGGACACGCCCCAGCGCATCGAGGACTTCACGCTGGTGGAGGCCCGCCGATGAGCGTCGTGCGCATCGCCAAGACGAGCTTCGCCTCGGGCGAGATCGGACCGGCCATGCTGGGCCGCGTGGACCTGCGCGCGTTCGAGAACGGGGCGCGCACGTTGCGCAACGTCATCGTGCAGCCGTCGGGCGGCGTGACGCGCCGGCCGGGGCTGGCGCATGTCGCCACGCTGCCGGGCCCGGCCCGGCTGGTCGCGTTCGAGTTCAACACCGAGCAGGCCTATCTGCTGGCCCTCCTCGACGGGGAGATGCGCGTCTATCGCGAGGGCGTGCAGGTGGCGAGCCTCGCCACACCGTGGACGGGCGCGCAGATCGGCCAGGTCGCGTGGACGCAGAGTGCGGACACGCTGCTCGTCGTGCATCCCGACGTGCCGCCGCGGCGCATCACGCGCACGTCGCACGCGGCGTGGACGATCGAGCCGTGGGCCTTTTTCGAGGACAAGGGTGTGCGCCACCAGCCCTACCACAAGTTCGCCGCGACCGACGTCACACTCCAGCCGAGCGGAACGTCGGGCTCCGTGACGCTGACGGCGTCGGCCGACGCGTTCGTCGCCGGCCATGTCGGCGAGAAGCTGCGCGTCCAGCAGAAGGAGCTGACGGTCACCGCCGTGACGGGTCCGCGCAGCGCCACCGCCACCCTCGCGACCGACCAGACGCTGCCCGACACGAGCGCGACGCGCGACTGGGAGGAGGCGGCGTTTTCCGCCATCCGCGGCTGGCCGGTATCGGTCACGTTCCACCAGGACCGGCTCGTCGTCGGCGGTTCGCGCGACCTGCCCAACCGGCTGTGGCTGTCGAAATCGGGCGACCTGTTCAATTTCGATCTGGGCACGGGTCTGGACGACGAGGCGATCGAGTTCGCGCTGCTGTCCGACCAGGTCAACGCGATCCGCCACGTCTTCTCGGGTCGCCACCTGCAGGTCTTCACGTCGGGGGCCGAATGGATGGTGACGGGCGAGCCGCTGACGCCCGAGAACGTCCAGCTCGACCGGCAGACGCGCATCGGCAGTCCGACGGACCGTTCGGTACGGCCGCGCGACGTGGATGGTGCGACGCTATTCGTCGGGCGCGGCGGACATGATCTTCGCGAGTTCCTGTTCGCCGATGGCGAGCAGGCCTATCAGGCGACGGATCTGGCGTTGCTTGCCCCGCATCTGGTGCGCGATCCCGTCGCCATCGAGTACGACCCGGACGACCGGCTGCTGCACGTCGTCAATGCCGACGGCACGCTTGCCACGCTGACGGTCTATCGCGCCGAGCAGGTGACCGCGTGGGCGTTGCAGACGACGCTCGGGTACTTCCGTTCGGTCGCGACGGTGTCGGACGAGACCTATCTTGCGGTCGAGCGCACGGGCATCTGGTCGGTCGAACGCTTCGACCGGTCCTTCGCGACCGACGCTGCCGTGCGGCTTGAGCCGCCGCAGAACGCCACGCAGTGGACGGGCCTTGCGCATCTCGACGCCAAGAAAGTCGAACTCGTCGGCGACGGCGTGCCGCTGGGCACCGGCATCCCGATCGGCGGCACACTTGACGTACGGGCACCCGTCGCGTCGCTCGAAGCGGGCCTCGCATTCGCCGCCGTGATCGAACCTCTGCCGCCCACGCTTGCCGCGGCCGGCGGGGCGAGCCCGCGCAGCGTGCGCCTGATCGAGGCCGCGTTCCGCCTGCTGGAGGCGCGCCAGATGCGCATCGACACCGGCGGCGGTGCCGTCGACGTGCCGTTCCGCCGCTTCGCCGCCGGCAGCACCCTCGACCAGCCCGTCGCCGGCTTCACCGGCGAGAAACGCGTGCGCGCGTTGGGCTGGAAGCGGGCCGGCATCGACGCGCTGTGGCGCATCGAACTGCCGGCACCGCTGCCTTTCACGCTGCTTTCCGTAACCCACGAACTGAAGGTGAATGACTGATGGGTGGTTTCGCTCCGACCGATCCGGTCACGGCCGGGATCGCAGGCGTCAGCCTGCTCCACGGCATCGCTAGCTCGGGTGCTGCCGCATCCCACGCGCAGGCGCAAGCCGCCGCACAGGCGCAGGCCATGCAGGTGCAGGCCGAACGCCAGCGCCAGCTGCTCGAGCGCCAGTACGAGTCACAGACGCGCCAGCGCACCAACCTGCTCGAACGCGCGACCGCGAAGGCGCGCGTGTCGTTCGGTGCGCGCGGCATCTCGCCGACCGACGGTTCGGCGGGCGCCATGCTCGACGGCATCGAGACCGATTTCGGCATCGAGGAGGCCGAACGCTTCCAGGACTACACGATGCAGCGCGACGGGCTGGCGCACGGGCTGGCGGCCTCGCTCCAGCGCATCGACGGCATGCGCCAGGGCAACTTGCTCGCCGCGGAGTCCGACGTGCAGCGCCGGATCCTCGGCCTGCTGAGCTGGGGCGGCCGGACTTTCGGCCGAAGTGGCGGAAATCAGCGGGCGCCGACCGGTGATTTCCCCGTTGGCCCCTACGACAACTTCGTCTGACGCAAGGAGCACCCTCATGAGCGAACACATCAAGATTGCCGCCCGTCCGCCGCGCAAGCGCTATCGCGCCGACGGCAGCCAGCGCGTCTTCGCCTTCGACTTCGCGGTCTTCCGGCCCGAAGACATCGAGATCGGCATCGACGGCGCGGTCCTTTCGGGCGGCTACACCGTCGCGGTCGGCACTGCCGGCAGCGGTGCCGTCACGCTCGACGTGGCACCGCCCGACGGTGCCGCCGTCGTCGTCCAGCGCCGCCTGCTGCTGCGCCGCGAGACGGATTTCCAGGAAGGCGGCGAGCTGCGCGCCAAGACGCTCAACGACGAACTCGATTTCCAGGCGGCCGCCCTCCAGCAGGTCGCGAGCGCGGTGGCGCGGTCGCTGCACCTGCCCGACGAAGATGCCGACGATGCCGCAACGCGCCTGCCGCGCGCCGGGCTGCGCGCACGCAAGGCGCTGGTGTTCGACATGGCCGGCAATCCGGCCGTGTCGGCCGACATATATGTCGACCAGGCGGCGGCGTCGGCGGCGAGTGCCGACGCTGCCGCCGGATCGGCGACGGCGGCCGGCACGTCTTCCGCGTCCGCTTCGGCATCCGCTGGTGCAGCACTCGTGTCCGCCGATGCGGCGGCCGCATCGCAAGCACTTGCCGCAACGCATCTGGCCGGCACGACCATCCACGCGGGCACGGCTGCCGCCGCCGCATCGGCCGTCGCCGTGCCGTGGACCCATGACGCATCGGTCGCGATCGACGATCCGGGTCCGGGACGCTTCCGCTTCGATGCGGCCGACCCGTCGGCGGCGGGCGCCATCGCGGTGTCGGCCCTTTCCGCCGATACCGGCGTGCCCGACGTCTCGGACTTCGTCGCGACGTGGGGGGCCAGCACCAACCCGGCGGTCAAGGGCACGCTGGTCTTGCGCAAGAGCGGCGCGCCGTCGACCTTCGCGGCGTTCGCGATCCAGTCGGTCGTCGATCACGGTGCCTGGCTTGCCGTCGCGGTCGCGCATGTCGCGTCGGGCGGAAGCTGGGCGGCGGGCGATCTGGCCCATTTCGGGTTCGCGCGCGCCGGTGACAAGGGCTTCGACGGGACCGGCACGGTCGTCAGCGTCGCGGCGGGCGACGGGTCGGTCGCGGTCGGCGGCACGCCGTTCGATCGCACCGTCGCCGTCGCCGCGAACGGCGTGACGCTGGCCAAGCTCGCCCGAGAAGGATCGCCCGGACAGGTCCTCACGTCGAACGGGGCGGGTGCCGATCCCGCGTACCAGGCGCTGCCGGCGGGCGTGCCTGCGGGCACGGTCGTGCCCTATGCCGGGGCGAGCGAACCGGCGGGCTGGCTGTTCGCCGCCGGGCAGGCCGTGAGCCGGTCGGCGTTCGCAGCGCTTTTCGCGGCGATCGGCACGACGTTCGGCAGCGGCGACGGATCGACGACATTCAACCTGCCCGACCTGCGCGGGCGCGTGGCGGCCGGTCGCGACAACATGAACGGTACTTCCGCCAACCGCCTGACCGCCGGTGGTGCCGGCATCGCGGGCCTGACGCTTGGTGCGGCGGGCGGCAGCGAGACGCATGCGCTGACGGCCGCCCAGATGCCGGCGCATTCGCACAGCTACGTCGCCGGGGGCGGCGGCATGACGGTCGCGGGCTCCTTCGGCGGCACCGACACGACGGCCGGCACGCCGGGCAGCGGCAGCACGTCGGGAGCCGCGGGTTCGGGTGCGGCACATCCCAACGTGCAGCCCACGCTCGTCCTCAACCACATCGTCAAGACCTGAACATGAAAAAGAAACCCGCCTTGCCGCCGCCGGCACCGCCTGCCGTGCCCGGCTTTCCCGCATTCGTCAACGACTGGAACGCGCTGCAGGGGCAGGGCACGCCCGCGTTGCACGCGCGCATGGCCGGCTGGCTTGCCGATGCGCGGGCGTCGCGCGCGGCGGGCCTGGTCCTGCTCGCGTTCCGCTCGAGCGGCAAGTCGACGCTGATCGGGCTGTTCTGCGCCTGGCTGCTGGCGCGCGATCCCGACCTGCGCGTGCTGGTGCTGGCGGCGGAAGAAGCGCTCGCGCGCAAGATGGTGCGCAACGTCAAGCGCATCGTCGAGCGGCACCCGGCGACGGCGGGCCTGAAGCCGGTGCGCGCCGACATGTGGGCTTCGGACCAGTTCGTCGTCGAGCGGCGGGCGGAACTGCGCGACCCCTCGATGCTGGCGCGCGGGCTTGCGGGCAACATCACCGGCAGCCGCGCCGACGTGGTGATCTGCGACGACGTCGAGGTGCCCAACACCTGCGACACGCACGCCAAGCGCGTCGAGCTGCGCGAACGGCTGACCGAGATCGACTACGTGCTCGTTCCCGGCGGCCTGCAGCTCTATATCGGCACGCCGCACAGCTACTATTCGATCTATGCGGCCGAGGCGCGTGCTGAAGCGGGCGAAAGCGTGCCGTTCCTCGACGGCTTCACGCGCCTGTCGATCCCGGTCGTGGCGCCCGACGGGACCTATGCGTGGCCCGAGCGGTTCGACCTCGCGCGTCTGGATGCGGTGCGCAAGCGCACCGGCCCGCAGAAGTTCCGCGCGCAGATGATGCTGGAGCCGGTCGCCGACGGTGCCTGCCGGCTCGATCCCGACCGCCTCGTCGCCTACGACTGGCCGCTCGATTATTCGGAAGGCAACGGGGCGCCGGTCCTTTCGATCGGCGGCAAGCAGATGGTATCGGCCGGCTGCTGGTGGGATCCGTCCTATGGCACCGCGGCGGGCGACAGCTCCGTCGTCGCGGTCGTGTTCGCCGACAAGGAAGGCCATTGCTATCTGCACGAGGTGAAGTACCTCGCCCTTCCCGCCGGCACGCGCCCCGAGGACGAGGCGAAGGCGTTCTGCCGCCAGGTCGCCGAGTTCGCCAGGCGCAACCACGTGCCGGTCGTTCGCGTGGAAACCAATGGCCTTGGCGGATTCCTGCCCGGGCTGTTGCGCGGGGAAATCCTCGCGGCGAAGGCGGGCTGCGGGGCGGTCGGCATCCACAACCGGATACCGAAGGTCCGCCGCATCCTCGACGCGTTCGACGCGCGTCTGGCCGCCGGCATGCTCCACGCCCATCGCGGCGTGTGGGCGACACCCTTCGTTGCCGAGATGCGCGAGTGGCGTGCCGACCTCAGCGGCGTGCGCGACGACGGGCTCGACGCCGTGGCCGGCTGCCTTGCCGGCGAGCCGGTGCGCTTTCCTGCCGTCGCACGCGAAACGCCGCCCGATTGGCGGCCGGGTGCGGGCTCGCACAAGGCGCGCACCGAGTTCGAGATCTGAAACGAGGAGAGGGATCTGCAATGGATATGTTCGAACTGACGCCCGGCCTTGCGATCGTCGCGGCCTCCGACGCGTCGAGCTTCGGCGCGATCGCGTGGCTGTTCTGGAAGCGCCACCAGGACCAGGAACGCATGCTCGATCGGCTGCGCCAGGCCTGTCTCGACGAGACGCGCGACCTGCGCCATGCGCTTGCCGAGTTCAAGCTCGAGGTCGCGCGCGGCTACGCGTCGATCGGCTACATCAAGGATGTCGAGAACCGGCTGACGGCCCACCTGCTGCGCATCGAGGCGAAGCTCGACGGAGTGGGCGCATGATCCCGGCCCTGATCGCCCAGGTCGGTCTGCCGCTGCTCGTCCGGCTCGTGGGCGGTGCCTTGTCGCAGATCGACCATCCGGCCGCGCGCGCGGCGGCGGACGCACTCGAGACGGCCGGCGGCACGCTGACGCAAGAGCAGGTCGCCGAGGCCAACCGCCATCTCGAGGCGATGGCGCGGCTCGAAAGCGAGGAAGGCCGCGAGACGATCCGCGAGGTCAACGCCTCGCTGCGCACCGAGGCCGCCAGCGAGGACGCCTATGTGCGGCGCATGCGGCCGACCTTCGGCTACGTGATGGCCGCGACGTGGGCCGCCCAGATGGGGGCGGTGGCGTGGATCGTCGTGCGCAAGCCGGGCGAGGCCGCCGCGGTGATCGAAGCACTTGGCGCCTTGTCGGTCGTCTGGTCGGTCGGGCTGTCGGTGCTGGGCGTCTATGTCTACAAGCGCTCGTCCGACAAGGCGGTGGCGTCGGGGGCGGTGGCGTCGGGAAGTCCGCGGCCGGGCCTGGTCGATGCGATCCGAGGGGCCGTCTTGCGGCGCTAGGCCGCCCCGCCGCCGGCCGAGTTGCTCAGCAGGCGCTCGGAGATGCGCCGCAGGCCGCCGATGTTCTCGGTGACCGTCGCGAGCGACACGCGCACGCCGGCCGAGCTCGTGCTGACCGCGTCGATCTCGCGGCTGACGTTCTTGATCTTGGCGGAGACCTCGCGCGAGGCTTCGGCCGTCTGGGCGACGTTGCGCGCGATCTCCTGCGTGGCCGAGCCCTGTTCTTCCATCGCGGCGGCGATCGCGGTCGCGACCCCGTCGACCTCGCGGATGCGCTCGCCGATCTCGGCCACGGCCGCGACCGCGGCGTCCGTCGCCGTCTGGATCTCGCCGACCTGGCGGTCGATGTCCTCGGTCGAGCGGCCGGTCTGGTTGGCGAGGTTCTTGACCTCCGATGCCACCACCGCGAAGCCCTTGCCGGCATCGCCCGCGCGCGCGGCCTCGATCGTGGCGTTCAGCGCCAGCAGGTTGGTGCGCCCGGCGATCTCGCCGATGAGCTTGCTCACCTCGGCGATCTTGCCCACGGCGTCGGACAGCGAGCGGATCGTCGCCTGCGCGTTCTGGCCGCTCGACACGGCGCTCTTCGTCACGCTCGAGGCGCGCGCGACCTGGGTGGTGATCTCGTGGATCGACGCCGAAAGTTCCTCGGCCGCGGACGAGACCGTCTGGACATTGACGAGCGCCTGCTCGGATGCCGCGGCGACCGCCTCGCTCTCGGCCAGCACCTCGCCGGCGAGCTTCGCCATGCCTTGTGCGGCCTCGTCGACGCTGCTCGTCGCGGCGGCGATGGAATCGACGGCGACCGCGGTTTCCTGGACGGTCGCGGTCATCTCGAGCATCCGGCGCTGGCGGCGCTCTTCGGACTGCGCCGCGGCCTTCGCGGCGTCGGCGCGCAGCCGCTCGTTCTCGACCGCGTTGTCCTTGAAGAACGAGACCGCGGCCGCCATGTCGCCGACCTCGTCGGTCCGCCCGCTGCCGGGGATCCCGATGGCGACGTCGCCGGCGGCAAGCCGGCTCATCGCCGACGCCATGGCCCCGACCGGCCGGCCGATGTTGCGCGCAAGCAGGAGCCCGACGATCGCCGCGACGACGACCGTGAGGAGCGCCACCGCCGAAAGCGCCAGCACGACGTTGTCCACGCTGCGCGTGGCGTCCTGGCGGAAATAGTAGCCGTGCTCCTTCGCGGCCTCGTTGACGATCGTGATCCGCGTCTCGAGGGTCTTCAGCAGGGCGTCCTTCTCGGCCAGCAGGTTCCCGGGAACCTCGCCGCCGGCCGACGCATCGGCAAAGAGCCGCGTGCGCAACGCTTCCCACCGGGCGAGCGTCTCGCGGACATTCGCGATCTGGGTGGCGCTGTCGGGGCCGACCGCCCGCTCCTCGACGATCGCGAGATCGTCGAGGAGGGCCGATTCCTGGCTCGTCACGGCCTCGATGTCGGGCGGCGTGCCGTCGCGCCGCTGCTGGAGAGCCAGCGTCACCGCGAGGTCGAGCTTGGCGTAGTTCGTCATCGCCGACGCGGCGAAGTCGCTTGCCATCAACGGCCCGTCATAGAGCGCCTCGGTGAGCGAGGCGGCCTTGCGCAGGCCGATGACGGCATAGCCGCCCATCGCCATCGTCATGACGATGACGATGGCGAGGCCGACAAGGATTTTTCCCCGGATACGCATTGCCGCGACTCCCGTATGTCGGGGAACGACCCGATTACCTGACGGTCAGTTTCATCTTCATCTGCGGGTGGATGGCGCAACGCACCTCGCCCGTTCCTTCGCGGTCGAACTTGATGTCGCTCGACTCGCCGGGCTTCTGCACCTTCAGCTCGAAGGCGATGCCCGGCGACTGCGAATAGACATTGTGGGTGAACGGGTCGTCGTTCTTGAAGACGATGGTGTCGCCCTTGGCGATCGTCATCTCGGCGACGGCGAACTTCTTGTCGGCCTGGACGACGGTGCTGGTCGCCGCAAGCGCATAGCTGCTTGCGGCACCGGTGGCGATGGCGAGGACGGGCAACATGTAACGGCGCATCTTGGTAGCTCCTTGGATTCGGGTCGACGTATCTTGTCGGGTTTTCAGCGGGCCGCGTGATCGACCATCGGCAGGACCGGCACGGGGTAGGGCGTCTCGGGCGCGTTGAGCGTGAGGAGGAATTCGACGAGATCCGCACTCTCCGTTGCCGTCAGTCCGAGGGGCCGGACATGCTCGGAAAGGCTCGCGCGCTTCACGTCGCCGCCGCGGTTGTAGTGGTCGATGACCTTGGCGAGATTGGCGACCGACCCGTCGTGCATGTAAGGCGCCGTGCGCCCGATCTCGCGCAGCGTGGGCGTCTTGAAGGCATGGTTCATGCTCGGCAGGTTGATGATCTTGATCCGCCCGGCATCCTCGTCGGAAAGGCCGATGTCGTAGAAGCTGCTGTCGGTGAAGTTCCACCCCGAATGGCAGGCCGCACAGTTCGCCTTGGTGTTGAAGAGCATGAAGCCGCGCTTGGCCGTATCGGAGATCGCCTGCTCGTCGCCGGAGATCCACTTGTCGAACGGTGCCGTACCCGACACGAGGCCGCGTTCGAAGACGCCGATGGCCTTGACGAGATTGTCGATGGTGAGGCCGTCCTTCGGGAACGCGGCGCGGAACATCGAGCGGTAGCCGCCGATCGCCGACAATTCCTCGACGAGCTTGTCGAGCGGCTGGTTCATGTTCCGGGGGTTCGCGATGGGCCCCTTGACGTGGCCTTCGAGATGCTCGGTGCGGCCGTCCCATGCGGTCTGCTCGGTCCAGGCGAGGTTGAGCAGCGTGGGGGAGTTGCGCACGTGCGGCGTTCCGGCGTGGCCGAAGCTCTTCGGCACGCCGTCGGTCCAGGCGAGGCCCGGAAGATGGCAGGTCGAGCACGAGATGAAGTTCGATCCCGACAGGCGCGGATCGAAGAACAGCATCTCGCCGAGCTTCGCCTTCTCGGCCGAATAGGGATTGTCGTCGAGATAGGGCACGCTTGCCGGCCGGACATAATCCTTCTTGTACTCGGCGAGCGTCTTCCAGGGCTTCGGCGCCGGGGCGGTCTGGGCGATCGCTGCGGCAATGCCGACGCCGCCGGCGAGGAGCAGGGCCGCGAGCGCGCCGAAGCGGCCGAGCGGGCGGGTGTGAAGTTCCGGTCGCATGATGGTGTTCCTCCAGTTCGCTTTCAGGTCGCGGCAAAGTTAGCCGGAACTGGCTAAAAAGACACTAACAATGGATGTATATACTGTTGTCATACAGTCGTAGAATGTATGACATGACGCGTGGCGCACCGACCGCCCCGCCGGCGGCCCCGGCGCGGGGTCGCTTCGACAGGCTTCATCGCGCGGCCGAAGGGCGCTA
Organism: Tagaea sp.; assembly: GCA_965279525.1. Taxonomy (GTDB): domain Bacteria; phylum Pseudomonadota; class Alphaproteobacteria; order CACIAM-22H2; family CACIAM-22H2; genus Tagaea. Next base: position 1,821,613 of record CBDIIB010000005.1, read on the forward strand.
GCTTGTTTCGCAGGATGGCGACTCCGATCTATCACATGTGCCGGCGCTCCGAATGGGCGGCCGCCCAGGCAAGCGGCAGTTACGCCGGGTCTTCGCAGGACCAGGCCGACGGCTTCATCCACTTCTCGACCGCCATACAAATAGTCGCCAGTGCCGCGAAGCATCGCGCCGGCCAGGACGATCTCGTGCTGATCGAGGTGCCGGCCGAGTCGCTCGGCGACGCGCTGAAATGGGAAGCCGCGCGCGGCGGCGCGCTGTTTCCGCATCTCTACGGCGCGCTGGCGGTCGGGCACGTGACACGCCATGCGCCGTTGCGCCTCGGCGCCGACGGCCGTCACGTCTTTCCGTGGGGGCTTGCATGAACTGGTACGACCTCGCCTTTCCACTGGTGCGCGGCCTCGATCCGGAAGCCGCACACGGGCTCGCGATCCGCGCCCTTGCCGGCGGTTTCGTGCCCACGCCGGCACCGGTCGACGATCCGGCACTGCGCGTGAAGCTGTGGGGGCTGGATTTCCCGAACCCTGTGGGTCTCGCCGCCGGCTTCGACAAGGATGCCGAGGTGCCCGACGCGATGCTGGCGCAGGGCTTCGGCTTCGTGGAGATCGGCTCGGTCACGCCGCGCCCGCAGCCGGGCAATCCGAAGAAGCGGCTCTTCCGTCTCACGGCCGACGAGGGCGTCATCAACCGGCTCGGCTTCAACAGTCGCGGGCTCGACGTGGCCAAGGCCAATCTTTCGGCCCGCAAGCGGCGCGGCATCGTCGGCGTCAATCTCGGCAAGAACAAGGAAACCGAGGATGCGGCCGACGACTACGTGAAGGGGGCACTCGCCCTTGCCCCGTTCGCCGACTATCTCGTGTGCAACGTCTCGTCGCCCAACACGCCGGGCCTGCGCGCCCTGCAAAGCCGCGAGGCGCTCGACGGGTTGGTCGTGCGCGTGCAGGAAGCGCTCGCCACGCTTGGCAGTCCGCCGCCGCTGGTCTTCAAGATCGCCCCCGACCTTACCGACGCCGATCTGGAAGACGTCGTGCGCGTGGCGCTCGAGCGCAGGCTCGCCGGCCTCATCGTCGGCAACACGACTCTGTCGCGCCCCGACACGCTCGCCGATCCGCAGAAGGGCGAGACCGGGGGCCTGTCGGGCCGGCCGCTGATGGCGCTTTCCACGCGGATGCTGGCGAAGACCCGCCGCCTTGCCGGGCGCGATCTGGTGCTGGTCGGCACGGGCGGCGTGGCCGACGCGCGCGATGCCTATGCCAAGATCCGCGCCGGTGCTTCGCTCGTGCAGCTCTATTCGGCCCTCGTCTATCGCGGGCCGGGGCTGGCCGCACGCATCTGCCGCGAACTGCCCGCTTTGCTGCGCGCCGACGGTTTTGCGAGCGTGGCCGACGCGGTCGGGACCGGATCGGCGTTGACCGACGCGCGCGGATAGGGAATACCGGACCTTATATGTCGCCGATCTCCCTCATCCTGCCGGCCGTCGCCTATGTCGCCGCGAGTTTCGCGGTCGGCTTGACGACGGGCATCCCGCTCGGGCTCGCCGTCTTCGCCGCCGGTGCGGCCGTCCATGCCATCGTCGTCGCCGGGAAGCTTGCCGGCGACGTCGACAACGCGGTGCGCGCCCAGGCCCAGATCCGCCGCGAACTGGCGGCCGCGCGCGAGGAAGCGCGCGGCATCCTCGAGGCGATCGAGAGTGCGGCGCGCACGCGGCCCGACCTCGGCCATGTGATGGGCGAGGTCAAGGTGCTGCAGGGCCTCGTCGAGAAGCTGTCGGGCCAGCCGGTCCCGCACGCCGACGCGCCCGCCAAGCCCGATCCGTCCTACGGCGACGCGCAGGTGCTCGACATCGTGCGCGATGCGCTGCGCGAGAACCGCGTCGAGCTCTATGTGCAGCCGATCGTCGACCTGCCGCAGCGCCGCCGCCGCCACTTCGAGTGCTTCAGCCGCGTGCGCGCGCCCGAGGGCAACGTCATCGGGCCGGAGCGCTATCTGGCGCTGGCCGAGAAATACGGCCTGGTCACCGCGATCGACAACATGCTGCTGTTCCGCTGCGTGCAGCTCGTGCGCCGCATGCAGCGCACGAACGCGGGTGCCGGCATCTTCATCAACATCTCCGAGCACACGCTTGCCGATACGCGCTTCTTCGCCGAGTTCGTCACGTTCATGGCGCAGAACGCCGACCTTTCGCACAACCTCGTCTTCGAGCTGGCCGAGGGCCACACGCGCCGGCTGACCGAGATCCAGTGGGCCGAGCTCGACCGGCTGGGCAGCCTCGGCTTCCGCTTCTCGATGGACCAGGTCGCCGACCTGCGCTTCGATCCGGCGGCGCTGGCCAAGCGCAATTTCCGCTTCGTCAAGGTCGACGCGCGCAAGCTCGTCGATTTCGCCAACGGCGCCAGCGGCGCCGAGTTCCTGCGCCTGCGCACGCAGATGATGGACAGGCACGTCGCCCTCGTGGTCGAGAAGATCGAGAGCGAGGCCCAGCTGGTCGAGGTGCTCGATCTCGAGGCCGACTACGGCCAGGGATTCCTGTTCGGCGAACCCAAGCCCCTGAAAGAAGAGAAGTGACGGTCCGCCTCGACGGCCTTGCGGCGGTCGCCGACCGCTACGACGTGTTCCTGCTCGACATGTGGGGCTGCATCCACGACGGCAACCGCGTGTTCGCCGGCGTGGCCGACCTGATGGCGCGGCTGCGCAAGCTCGGCAAGCGGACGGTCGTGCTGTCCAATGCGCCGCGCCTCGTTCCCATCCTCGTGCGCCAGATGCCGGATTTCGGCATCCCGGCGGACGCGTTCGACGGCATCGTCACGTCGGGCGAGGCTGCCTGGCAGGCGCTGGCGAAGGACGAGCACAAACTCGGCAAGCGCTTCTTCCACATCGGCAAGGAAGCCAACATCACCGATCCCGCCACGATCGGGCACACGATGGTCGACCGGCTTGCCGATGCCGATTTCATCCTCGCGACCGGGGCGGCCGGCGACGGCACGCTCGACATGGAGGCGCTTGCTCCCGTCATCGCCGAGGCAAAGCAGCGCAACTTGCCGATGGTGTGCGCCAATCCCGATCTCGAGGTCATGAAGGGCGAGGTGCGCCTCCTGTGCGCCGGGACCCTGGCCCAGCGCTACGAGGAGATCGGCGGGCGCACGATCTATTACGGCAAGCCGCATCGCGCGGTTTACGAGATGGCGCTGGAGATCGCCGGCAAGCCCGCCGACCGCAGCCGCGTGATCGGCATCGGCGACGCGATGCGCACCGACGTCGCCGGTGCGCGCAATGCTGGAATCCACCAGGCGTTCATCCCCGGCGGCATCCATGGCGAGGGCATGAACGCGCCGATGGGAACCTTGCCGGCCGAGGCCGCGATGGACGCCGTTTCGGCCCAGTTCGGCTTCGCGCCGACATATGTTCTGGCCGAATTGCGCTGGTAGTTTCCGAGTCGCGCGAATCCACCGCCGCGGCGCCCGCCTGCGGAGTTTTCCGCAGGGCTGTGGACAAGGCCGCCTCGCTCCATTGAATCAATCTGTTGCCGGCCGAATCGGAGAAGCACCGACTCGCGCGGCTAGGAGAGGCCCTGCCGGCCCGTTACATTTGCAAGGCAGGAGAAGGACATGGCGGAATTTACCAAGCCGAATCTGGCGGACTGGGACAAGCTCGCGCGCGCCGAACTGAAGGGTGCGGCACCGGATACGCTTGCCTGGACCACGCCCGAAGGAATCGTCGTCAAGCCGCTCTATACCGAGGCCGATCTTGCCGGGCTCGAACATGTCGGCGGCATGCCGGGCATCGCCCCCTATGTGCGCGGGCCGCGCGCCACGATGTACGCCAATCGCCCGTGGACGATCCGCCAGTACGCCGGCTTCTCGACGGCCGAGGAATCCAACGCGTTCTATCGCAAGGCGCTTGCCGGCGGGCAGGCGGGACTGTCGGTCGCCTTCGATCTCGCCACGCATCGCGGCTACGACAGCGACCATCCGCGCGTGACGGGCGACGTGGGCAAGGCGGGTGTCGCGATCGATTCGGTCGAGGACATGAAGATCCTGTTCGACGGCATCCCGCTCGAGAAGATGTCCGTCTCGATGACCATGAACGGCGCGGTGCTGCCCGTTCTCGCCGCCTTCATCGTCGCGGGCGAGGAGCAGGGCGCGACGCAGGCCCAGCTCTCGGGGACCATCCAGAACGACATCCTCAAGGAGTTCATGGTCCGCAACACGTACATCTATCCGCCGGCGCCCAGCATGCGCATCGTCGCCGACATCATCGCGCACACGGCGGCGCACATGCCGAAGTTCAACTCGATCTCGATCAGCGGCTACCACATGCAGGAAGCGGGGGCGACCTGCGTGCAGGAGCTCGCCTTCACGCTCGCCGACGGTCTCGAATACGTGCGCGTGGCCATGGCCAAGGGCCTCGACATCGACGCGTTCGCGCCGCGCCTGTCGTTCTTCTTCGCCATCGGCATGAACTTCTTCATGGAGATCGCCAAGCTGCGCGCCGCGCGCTTCATCTGGGCGCGCGAGATGAAGAAGCTCAATCCGAAAAAGGCCGACAGCCTGGCGCTGCGCACGCACTGCCAGACCTCGGGCGTGTCGCTGACCGAGCAGGACCCCTACAACAACGTCGTGCGCACCGCGTTCGAGGCGATGGCGGCGGCACTCGGCGGCACGCAGTCGCTGCACACCAACTCGTTCGACGAAGCGCTGGCTTTGCCCACGCCGACCTCCTCGCGCATCGCGCGCAACACCCAGCTCATCCTCCAGGAGGAGACCGGCGTGTCGCGCGTCGTCGATCCGCTGGCGGGCAGCTACTATGTCGAGCATCTGACCGCCTCGATGATCGCCGAGGCCACGAAGCTGATGGACGAGGTCGAGGCCCTTGGCGGCATGACCAAGGCGGTCGAGAGCGGCATGCCCAAGCTGCGCATCGAAGAGGCCGCCGCCCGCCGCCAGGCGCGCATCGACCGCGGCGAAGAGGTGGTCGTCGGCGTCAACAAGTACCGCCCGACCGACGCCGAGAAGATCGACATCCTCGACATCGACAATTCAGCCGTTCGCGACAGCCAGATCGCACGGCTCAAATCCGTGCGCGCGAAGCGGGACGCCAAAGCCGTCGCGGCCACGCTCGAAGCTCTCACCAAGGCCGCTTCGTCCGGCGAGGGCAATCTCCTGACGCTCGCCATCGAGGCGATGCGCGCGCGCGCCACGGTGGGCGAGGTTTCCGACGCGCTCGAGCGGGTCTATACGCGCCATCGCGCGACGATCCGCTCGGTCACCGGCATCTACGGCTCGGCCTATGACGGGGACGCCGGCTTCGGCCGCATCAAGGAAGACGTCGCTGGCTTCGCCAAGACCGAGGGCCGCCGGCCGCGCATGCTGGTCGTCAAGCTCGGCCAGGACGGGCACGACCGCGGTGCAAAGGTGATCGCCACGGCCTTCGCCGACATCGGCTTCGACGTCGACGTCGGCCCGCTCTTCCAGACGCCGGAAGAAGCCGCGCGCCAGGCGATCGAGAACGACGTGCATGTCGTTGGCGTGTCCTCGCAGGCCGCCGGCCACAAGACGCTCGTCCCCGCGCTTATCGCCGCGCTTCGCGCGGCGGGTGCCGAGGACATCCTCATCGTGTGCGGCGGCGTGATCCCGCCGCAGGACTATCAGGGGCTGCTCGACGGCGGCGTTGCCGCCATCTACGGCCCCGGCACCAACATCCCGCACGCCGCGGCCGAGATCCTCGGCCTGATCCGGCGCCGCAGGAAAGCAGCCTAGAACCTATCCGTCGTCGACCTCCGGCACAGAAGCGAACAAGCACATGGACGACAAGAAGACCGGCCCCCGCCTCATCCGCACGCTCGAAGCGCAGACGGACCAGACCGTGCGCGCGGCCAACGATCCGGGCGGGCCGGTCTACGAACCGCTGCCGCCGGTCGGGCGCCGCAGCTTCCTGGTTGCCGCTTCGCTGAGTGCGGCGTGGATCGTCGCCGTGCTCTGGTACGCGAACGCGCAGGTCGGCTTCTCGGCATTCGGCGAAATGCTGCCCCACGAGCTGGGCGCGTTCGTCGGCGGTGCCGCGATGCCGCTGATGGTGCTGTGGTTCGTGTTCGCCTATCTGGCGCGCGGGCGCGACCTTGCCCGGCATGCGCGTGCCCTCGAAGTGCGCCTTTCCGAGCTTGCCTATCCCGCCGAGCGTGCGGAACTGAAGCTGCGCACGATCGGGGAAAGCCTGCACGAGCAGGCGCAAGCACTGGCCGCCGCGTCCGACAGCGCCACCAATCGCCTGTCCGAAGCCCGCCAGGGCCTGTCGACGCAGGCAAGCGAGCTCACGACCGTTTCCGACCAGGCCGCGATGCGCGCCATGCAGGTGATGGCCGGCCTTCGCCGCCACGCCGACGGGCTGGAGCGCGTCACCGCACTGCTGTCGAGCCGCGTGCAGGTCGTCGAGGCGGCGGTGCGCGAGCAGGCCGACGCGCTTTCCGGCGCTTCGGACCGCGCCCTTTCCCAGTCGCGCGAGATCAACGCCACGCTGCGCGAGCAGATCGAAACGCTCGCTTCCACCAACGAGAAGACGGCGGCCAATGCCGGCGCAATCCGCGAAGCGCTGCGCGAACAGTCGCAGGACCTTGCCGAGACGACCGAACGCGCGCGTGCGCGCGCGGCCGAAATCCGTTCGATCCTTGCCGACCAGAGCTCGGCCCTGATGGACGCCACCGAAGGCGCCCTCGACCGGGCGCGCGAAGTGGGCGAATTGCTGCGCAAGCAGTCCGACGCCTTCGCCGACGCGGCCGAGACGGCCGAAGGCCGGGCCAGCGCCGCTTCGGTCGAGATGGGCTCGGCCCGCCGATCGGCCGAAGCCGCCAGCGACAATCTTGCCGAAGCCTCCGACAAGCTGCTGGGCCTCGCGCGCGAGCTTGCCCGCCAGAGCGACACGACCCAGAACGCGCTGCGCGCCCAGATGGCCACGCTTGCCGAGGCCGCCGGCGACGCGCAGACGCGCGTCGACACGGCCGGTGCCGCGATCCGCGAGCGTACCGACGACGTGACGACCGCCGCCGTGCGGATGAACGACGTCGCGACGAACCTGGGTGCCGAGACGCGCAACCTGCAGGCCACGCTGGAAAGGCTCGCCGCGCGTACCGAGGCGTCGAGCGAATCCGTCCGCCGCCAGGGCCACGAGCTTGCCACCGCCGCCGACCAGGCCGTCGCGCGCGTGCGCGCCGCGGGCGAGGCGTTCCATTCCCAGTCGCGCGAGTTGGCGGACGCCGCCGCACAGGCGCTGGCGCGCGTGGGTGCCACCACGGCCGGATTCTCGGAAGTCGCGCGCGAAGTCGCGATGCGCACGCAGGAGGCCGAAGCCAAGGCCGCGGCGATCGGCGAGGACATGCGCCGGCACGGCACGGGTCTCGTCGAGGCGGCCGATACCGCCGGGCGTTCGGCGGGCGAAGCCGGTGCCAAGCTCGCACGCGAGGTCGAAGCGATCCTGCGCGCGTCGGGTGCGTTGGCGGCCGAGGCGATGTCGACCGAATCGATGCTGCAGACCGAAACGCATCTCGTCGCCGAGGCCGCCCAGCGGGCGCGCGCATCGGTCGAAGGGGCGGGTGCATCGCTCAAGGCGCGCATGGAGGATCTCGACGCGTCGAGCCGGCGCGTGGGCGAATCGCAGGTGGCGCTGGACGGGCTTGCCCAGCGCAGCCAGGAATCACTCGACCGCGTGGCCGGGCGTGTCGATGCCTCGGGCGAAGTCGCGCGCCGTCGCGCCGACGAGCTTGTCGTCGCCGCCGACCAGGCGGCCCAGCGCGTGCGCGTCACGGGCGAGGGCTTCCGCGTGCAGGCGCAGGACATGGTGCATGCCGCCGATCTGGGCCTCGCCCGGTCCGAGGAGCTGGGCGCCACGCTCAAGCGCCGTGCCGAAGAAATCGATTCCGCCAGCGAGCGCACGACCCAGCGCCTGGATACGCTTGCCGAACATGTGCGCGCGCAAAGCGTGGCGCTGTCCGACACGGCGGGCGACACGGCCCAGAAGCTCGGCAATTCGGGCGAAGCGGTGCGCCTCAAGGTCGAAGCGCTCGAAGGGGCGGCCGATGCCGCCATCGCGCGCCTGGGCGATGCGGCGACGTCTGTCGACCGGCGTGCCAAGGATCTCGACACGACGGCGGCCCTTGCCGCCCAGCGTCTGGATGAGAGCGGCGAGAAGCTGCGCGCGCGCGGGCTGGAAGCCGAAGCCAACGTCGCCGCCGCGACCCAGCGCCTCGACGCCACGGCCGTGGCACTCGGCCAGAACGCGCGCGAGGTGGCCACGGCGCTCGACCGTGCCGCCGCGCGCATGGAAGCGACCGGCGAGGTCGCGCGCAACGAAGGCGCCCAGCTCGAAGTCGGGGCCGAACAGGCGGCTGCGCGCGTGCGCATGGCCGGCGACGGATTCCGCCAGGAAACGCAAGGGCTGGTGCGCGCCGCCGAAACCGGCATGGCGCAGTCCGACGCCTATGCCGAAGCGCTCAAGCATCGCGCCGAAGAGATGGTGCAAACCTCCGCGCGCGTGGGCGAGCGGCTCGACGCGCTGCATGGTTCGCTGCGCGGCCAGACCGTCGAGCTTGCCGAGACGGCAAGCCAGAAGGCGGGCGAGCTCGACCGGGCAGGCGAAACGCTGCGCCTGAAGGCCGAAGCCATCGAGGCGACGGCCCAGGCCGCGCGCCTGCGCATCGACGAGGCCGCAAGCGACGTGGCGCGCAACGCCAAGGACCTGGACGCGACCGCCCATCAGGCGACCCAGCGCCTGCGCGACGGCGCCGAGCAGCTTCGCCAGCGCACGATGGAGGCCGACGCCAATGTCGCCGCCGCGACCCAGCGCCTCGACGCGACGGCAGCATCCGTCGCCAAGGACGCGCACGAGGTCGCCGTCGCGGTCGACCGCGCGTCCGCGCGCATCGAGGCGACGGGGGCCGTCGCCTTGCGCGAGAACGAGCAGCTGGTGCTTGCCGCCGACCAGTCGACCGCACGCCTGCGCGCCACCGGCGAGACCGTACGCGGCGAGACCAACGCGCTCGTCCATGCCGCGGAAGCCGGCATCGCGCAGTCGGCCGCCTATGCCGAGACGTTGCGCGTGCGCGGCATCGATCTGTCCGAGACCGCGGCCCGCGTGGGCACGCAGCTGGGCGAATTGCACGAAGCGCTTCGCACCCAGACCATCGACCTTGGCACGGTTGCCGAAGACAAGACCGCGATCCTCGCGCGCTCGGCCGAAACGCTGCGCCTGGGGACCGAGGCGATCGACGCCGCTGCCGCTGCCGCACGCCTGCGCCTCGACGAGGCCGCCGGCGACGTGGCGCGCAACGCGCGCGATTTCGAGGCGACGGCGCACCAGGCCACCCAGCGCCTGCGCGAAGGTGCCGAGACGCTGCGCCAGCGCGCCAGCGAGGCCGACGCCAACATCGCCGCGACCACGCAGCATCTGGATTCGACCGCCGCGTCGCTCGCCAAGGACGCGCACGAGGCGGCCAATGCCGTCGACCGCGCAAGTGCCCGCATGGAAGCGAGTGCGGAAGCCGCACGGCGCGAGAACGAGCAGATCGTGCTCGCCGCCGACCAGTCGGCCGCGCGCGTGCGCGGAGCGGGCGAGACGTTCCGCACCGAGACGAATGCACTTGTCCATGCCGCCGAGCAGGGGCTCGACCGGGCGGGCCAGCTCGAGACGGCGATCGCACAGCGCGCGCTGGAAACCAGTGCCGCCGCCGACCGCGCGCTCACGCGCCTCGACGAGGCGGCCGACTCGCTGCGCAAGCGCGGCCTCGAGATGACCGAGGTGTCGGGCAGTGCCGTGCTTTCGATCGGCAATGCGGGGCAGGTGCTGCGCCGCGAGACCGAGGAGCTTGCGAGCGCATCCGCGCAGTCGGCCACGCGCGTCAACGAGATCGCGGCCCTTCTCGACCAGCGTTCGGGCGAGCTTGCCTCGATCGCCGCCCAGGCGGGCCAGCGGCTCAAGGAGACGTCCGAATCGCTGCGGGCGCGCACAAGCGAGCTTGAAGGGTCGGCCGACCGTTCGGCCACGCGCGTGGGCGCCATCGATTCGAGCCTGCGCGACCAGTCGCTGGCGCTCTTGAAGACGATCGAACAGGTATCGGGCCGCGCGGGTGAAGTGGGCGCCGTTCTCGAAAACCAGGTTGCCGCCGTCGCGCGCGCGTCGGACGACGCGACCGCACGTCTGCGTGCGTCTTCCGACGTGTTCCGCGACCGCGCCACCGAGATGCAGGCCCTTTCCGTCGCCACCACCGAGAAGGTCTCGGCGACGGGTGCCGAAACCGAGCGCCGGCTGCAGGCGCTGGCCACGAACGCGGTCGAGACGGCGGGCCGTCTGGAAGAAAGCGGCGAAGCCTTCCGCCAGCGCCTCGGCGACATGAACCGGGCGGCCACCAGCGTGGGCGGCCTGCTCGCCGAGGCGAGCGAGACGTTCCGCCGCCACACCGGCGACCTGCAGGTCGCGGTCGACGGCGCCTTGTCGCGCATCGGCCAGTCGGGCCAGGCGCTGCGCGAGCGCACGGTCGATCTGGGCGGGGCGGCGGACGCCGCCGAAGCGCGCCTCTCCATGGTCGCCGAACTGCTGCGCGGCAACGCCGGCTCGCTTGCCGACATCGCCGACCGTTCCTCGATCAAGCTCGATGCCTTGGGCGAAGCCCTCGTGCGCCGGGCGGCCGAGCTTTCCGCCATGTCCGACGGCACGGCCGCGCGCCTTGCCACGGTCGACGCCACGCTGGGCGAGCAGCGCGAGAACCTCGTGCGCACGCTGGAGGAGCTGGGCGGGCGTGCCAACGAACTTGGCCAGGTGCTGCGCGGCCAGGCCGACCATCTCAACGGCGTCGTCGCCGAAGCGGGCGAACGCCTGTCGGAAGTGGGCGCCCAGTTCGACCGGCAGGCCCGCGAGGCGGCGGATGCCGCGACGGTGGCCAGCCAGCGCATCGGCGAGACCGGAACGTCGCTGCGCCGCCGCTCGGACGAGCTGCAGTCGGCCGCCCAGGATGGCGGCATGAAGCTCGAAGCCACCGGCGAAAGCTTCCGCCGGCGCGCGGAGGAAGTCATGGCCGCCGTCGGCCAGGCGGCCGCGCGCATCGCGGGCGTGGGCGAAAGCTTCGCGCGCCAGACGCGCGAGCTGGGTGTCGCGATGGATGCCGCCGAGCGGCGTATCGCGGAAGCCGAACGGCTGCTCGCGGTCCAGTCCGAGACGCTGGATGCCGCGGCCTCGAAGGTCACGCGCGAGGCCTCGGATGCGACCGACGCGTTCCGCCGCCAGGCGGACGATCTGGCGGCTGCCGCCGCTTCGGCCAACGACGCGCAGTCGCGCCTTACCTCCAGCGAGTTCGAGGCCAAGCGCGGGCGCTTCCTGCGTGCCTCGCGCCTCGTGGTCGAGGGCCTCAACTCGCTGTCGATCGATCTCGCGCGCACGCTCGATCCGAGCGTCACCGACCGCGTGCTGAAGGAGTTCCTCGGCGGCGACCGCGGCGTGTTCGTGCGCCGGCTCCTGCGCCTCAACTGGGGCACCACGGGCCGCGTCGTGCAGAAGCGCTACGGCGAGGACGCGGATTTCCGGCGCTACGTCACCGACTATCTCACGCAGTACGACCGCCTGATCGCCGACGCGCGCGAGGCCGATCCCGAGAACGTGCTCGTGTCGACCTTCCTGTCGGCCGACGTGGGCAAGCTCTACATGACGCTGGCGTCGATCGTGGGCTGGAAGAAGTGATGCAGGTGGCTATTTGCCGATAGACCAGATCGTCCCGCCGTCCGGCGCAGGCGTGAATTTCATCGGCAACACGACGCGTTTGCCGCAGCCCGCGAAGGTCCAGTCTTCGTTCCAGACGCCATTGCGGACCTTGTCGCCTTCGGTTTCCGCGTGAGGTGCCTTCGTCAGCGTCGTATGGAAGAGCCGTGCTTCCTTGCAACCTCCAAGTCGCGCGCTTGCGACGACGTAACTTCCGGTCATTGCATCGGCATACAGCTGGAATGAAGCGATGGAACTGCCGGGCGCAAGCATGCCCGGCTCTGGCGCCGTGCCCGGCTTGGCGGCGAACTGAACATTATACCGCTTGATCTCGCCGCAGCGCGTGGCGTCGTAGCCGAGCCGCCATGCGCCGCTGGCAGCGTGTGCGGCGCCATCCGGAAGGTTGATCGGACTCTGGATTGTGAGGGTTTCGAGCTTGATCTGATAGTCGCCGATGCATTCGATTCCAAATGCCCTGTCGAGACGGACAGCGACGTCGATCAGCGTCTTTCGGACTTCACTCGATGCGAGGTACTTCGCGATAGGCGAACCGGCCTTGATCTGCCGCGGATCGCTTATGATCTCGGCATTGGCCAAAGAAGTCGTAACCACACAGGCAGCAAGGGCCGTTAGCGCGAATCGCATTTCGCTCTCCTACGATCGTATACAATCTCCGGAAGCAGTATTGCCGGAGGCGTCGATCAACTCAAGGGAGTCTCACTCGTAGAGTGTCGGCTCCCGCCGCCTGATCGCCGACGTAGGCAAGCTCGACATGACGCTGGCGTCGATCGTGGGCTGGAAGAAGTAGCGGCCGCTCAGGCCCGCCAGGCTGGAACGGCGCGTGCGAGCGTCCACATCAGCCGGTCGAGGTCGGCGGTCATTGCCGTCGTGCGGTCGCGCGTGTTGAGCAGGCCCGCCCAGCTCAGGCCGCTGCGCGTCCATACCGCGATCGTCGCCGTGCCGCCGAGACTGCCGGTGTGCCACCGGTTCCCGGCCGCGTTGATGCTCCAGCCGCGCGCGTAGCGCGGATTGGCGTCGGTCGGCCGCGTCATGGCCGCGACGCCGGCCTCCGTCAGCAGCGGGGGCCGCGTGCGGCGTGCCGCGCCGGCGACGAACAATGCCACCTCGGCCGGCGTGGCGATCCAGCCGCCATGCGAGTCCATCCGGCGGACGTTGTAGGCATAGGGATCGTCGCGGCCGGTCGGGTGGTAGCGGACTTCGTTCGCCTGCCGCTCGCCACGGGTGTTGCCGGCGATCGCCATGCCGCCGGCACCGGCCGGTGCCAGCACGTTCTCGCGCACGAATGCGTCATAGGGCTTTCCGGTCGCGTGCTCGATGATCCGGCCGAGCAGGCAATAGCCGAAATTCGAATAGCTGAAGGCCGTGCCCGGCGCGGACATCACGCGGCGGTTGGCGAGGGTCCACGCGATCAGCCGCGCATGGCTCATCTCCGGGTGCTGCATCATCGGATCGCTTGCGTCGTTGGGCCAGGCGCCGGCGGTGTGGGTCAGCAGATGGTCGATCGTGACAGCGCGCAGCGGCGAATCCGCCGCGACCCCGGCGCCCGCCGGCCCGAGCGCGCCGGCGGGACCGAAGACGGCCATGTCCGGCGAAAGCGTGCCGGCCTCGAAAAGCCGGAACATCGCGGTTGCGGTGACGGGCTTGGAAATGCTGGCGATGCGGAAGCGGTGTGCTGTCGTCAACGCCTCGCCGGCCGACCGGTCGGCGAGGCCATACGCACCCTGCCAGACGACCTGGTCGCCCCGCACGATCGCGGCACCGAATCCCGGAACGCCGTGCGCGGCCATGAAGGTCCCGACCGCGGCGTCCATCGCCGCCCGCTCGGCAGGACCGGGCGCAGCCGGCGTCTGGGCCGCGGCCGGCCGGGCAATCCCGACGGCAGCCGCGAATCCGCCGAACAGCAATCGACGACGGCCCGGATCCATCGGCGTTTCTTGCGCCCGTCCGGGGATCGGAGTCAACGTCCGGTCAGTACAGCGACCCGTCGGAGCGGAAGACGAGCGAGTAGCACAGGAAGATCGCGATCGCGGATCCGCCGTTGGTCATCGGGATGATGATGTTCTCGACCGTCTTGTGCCGTTCCTGATGGCGGAAAGAAAGCTGGCCCCGCCGCCAGGTGGCCTCGCCCGTGCCGGCCATCCGGCGGTAGCGTTCGAGGATGCCCGGTTCGCGCTCGATCCGGTCCCGGTGCATGTCGATGAACGACTTGCCCGTCGGATCGCGCTCGAGCGATGCGACCTCCATCGTGCCGCACAGGCGGTAGGAAAGCGCGAACGGTTCGTGCTGCACGTCGAGCATCCAGATGCGCGCGAGAAGGTCGGGAATGTCGACCGGATCGAAGTTCCGTCGCGACGGCGGCCCGCCATCCGGCGCGATCCTCCGCACATAGCGCCACAGCCGGTCGACGTTCGGATGCCAGCCCGCGATTCCGTCGGGCGGCACGATCTCGTAGGAAATCGCGCTCATCGGGATGCGCATCCGGGGGGCAGGCGCGACGTCATGCCACCATGGTATGCCGTTGCGGCGACGTCCGCTAGACCTTGCCGTGGCAGTGCTTGTACTTCTTGCCCGAACCGCACGGGCAGGGTGCATTGCGGGACGTGGCGCCCCAGGTCGACGGATCGTCGGCGTTGACGCGCGCGGCGCGCGCGGCCTTCATCGGCGAGGGAGGCGGTGCTTCGCCCGCCATGCCGTCGGGTGACGGGTGCTGGGCGAGCATGCGTGCCGTGTCCGGATCGGGCGGCAGCATGTCGCCCTGCGGCGGGGCGTCCATGCGGATCTGCACGAGGGCGAGCAGCGAGGTGATCCGCTCGCGGAACTCCTTCAGCATCGCCTCGAACAGCTCGAAGGCTTCCTTCTTGTACTCGTTGAGCGGGTCGCGCTGGCCGTAGGCGCGCAGGTTGATGCCCTGGCGCAGATGGTCGAGCGTCAGCAGGTGCTCCTTCCACGCATGGTCGAGCTCCTGCAGCAGCAGGCTCTTCTCGACCTGGCGCATGATGTCGGGGCCGACATTGGCGGCCTTCTCGGCCATCTTGCGTTCGACCGCGTCGGAGATGCGCTCGCGGATCCCCTCTTCGGCGATGCCCTCTTCCTTCGCCCAGTCGGCGACGGGCAGGTCGAGCGCGAAGATGCGGCGGATCTCCTCGTGCAGCAGGCCCGTGTCCCACTGCTCGGGATAGGCGTTGTGCGGGATGCAGCGCGCGATCAGGTCCTCGACCGTCTCGTGGCGCATGTCGACGATCTGGTCGGCGACGTCGTCCTGGCGCATCACGTCGCGGCGCTGCTCGTAGACGACCTTGCGCTGGTCGTTCATCACGTCGTCGTATTTCAGCAGCTGCTTGCGGATCTCGAAGTTGCGCGCCTCGACCTTCTTCTGCGCCTTCTCGAGTGCGGCGTTGATCCAGCTGTGGACGATCGCCTCGCCCTCTTTGAGACCGAGCTTGGTCAGCATCCCGTCCATGCGGTCGGACCCGAAGATGCGCATCAGGTCGTCTTCGAGCGACAGGAAGAACTTCGAGCCGCCCGGGTCGCCCTGGCGGCCGGAGCGGCCGCGCAGCTGGTTGTCGATGCGCCGGCTCTCGTGGCGCTCGGTGCCCACGACATAGAGGCCGCCCGCCTTGAGGACGATCTGGCGGCCTTCCTCGATCTCGGCCTTGATCGCGTCGACCTTCGCCTCGCGTTCCGGGCCTTCCGGCATGTCGCCAAGCTCGATGCGCACGCGCATGTCGAGATTGCCGCCAAGCTGGATGTCGGTGCCGCGGCCGGCCATGTTGGTGGCGATGGTGACTGCACCCGGGCGGCCGGCCTGCGAGATGATCGCGGCTTCCTGCTCGTGGTAGCGGGCGTTGAGCACCTGGTGCGGCACGCCGCGCTTGCGCAGGTCTTCCGACAGCGCCTCGGATTTCTCGATGCTGACGGTGCCGACCAGCACGGGCTGGCGGCGCTTCAGCGCCTCCTCGATCAGGTCGACGATCGCCTTCGATTTCTCGCGCGCGGTCCGGTAGACCTCGTCGTCCGCGTCGATGCGCGTGACGGCCTTGTTGGTCGGGATCTCGACGACGTCGAGCTTGTAGATCTCGGCGAACTCGGAGGCTTCCGTCATGGCCGTGCCGGTCATGCCGGCAAGCTTGGGGTACATGCGGAAATAGTTCTGGAACGTGATCGAGGCGAGCGTCTGGTTTTCCTGCTGGACGCGCGCACCTTCCTTGGCCTCCAGCGCCTGGTGCAGGCCCTCGGAATAGCGCCTTCCTTCCATCATGCGACCGGTGAACTCGTCGATGATGATGACCTTGTCGTCCTTGACGATGTAGTCGACGTCGCGCGCGAACAGCTTGTGCGCGCGCAGGGCCTGGTTGGAATGGTGGACGAGGCTGACATTCGCGAGGTCGTAGAGGTTGCCGGACTTGAGCAGGCCCGCCTCGGTCAGCAGCGCTTCGATCTTCTCGGCACCCGCCTCGGTCAGCGAGACGGCGCGCGACTTCTCGTCCTTCTCGAAGTCGCCGTCGGCGAGCTTCGGGATCAGCCGGTCGACCGCGATGTAGAGCTCGGAGGAATCGTCCGTGGGGCCCGAGATGATCAGCGGCGTGCGCGCCTCGTCGATCAGGATCGAGTCGACCTCGTCGACGATGGCGAAGGCGAAGGGCCGCTGGACCATGTGGTCCAGGCGGTACTTCATGTTGTCGCGCAGGTAGTCGAAGCCGAATTCGTTGTTGGTGCCGTAGGTCACGTCGCAGGCGTAGTTCTTCCGGCGCTCGTCGTCGGTCAGGCCGTGCACGATCGTGCCGACCGTGAGGCCGAGGAAGCGGTAGATCCGCCCCATCCATTCGGCGTCGCGCTTGGCGAGGTAGTCGTTGACGGTGACGACGTGCACGCCCGTACCCGGCAGCGCGTTCAGATAGACCGCGAGCGTGGCGACGAGCGTCTTGCCTTCGCCGGTCTTCATTTCGGCGATCATGCCGCGATGCAGCACGACGCCGCCGAGGAGCTGGACGTCGAAATGGCGCTGGCCGAGCACGCGGTTGGCGGCCTCGCGCACGGTCGCGAAGGCGTCGACCAGCAGGTCGTCGAGGGTCTCGCCCTTGGCCAGCCGCTCGCGCAGCCACGCCGTGCGTGCGCGCAGGTCGTCGTCCGACAGCGCCTTGACCTCCGGCTCCTTCGCGTTGATCGCGAGAACCAGGCGGTTCATACCTTTGAGGATGCGGTCGTTTGAGGACCCGAAAATCGCTCGGGCGATGGCGCCGAACATGCAGACAGACCTCGATAATCGCGGGATTCGCCGACGGGCCGCCCCCGGCGTCGGGCACCGGAGAGATAGGGCCAGAAGAACGGCATGTCAACGCGGCCCTCGCGGGCGGATTTCGGCCCGGTTCCGGCCTTGTTCGCGCCGGCTTTCCCGTGCAAGAGTTCCGCCGCCCATTTCCGGGCCCGATGAAAGGATTTTCCCGATGCTCCGCCTTGCCGCGCGTTTCGCCGTTCTTGCCGTGCTGACCGGTCTTGCCGGCGTTGCCGCGGCCCAGGCGCCGCGCCCCGTACCGGTCCCGGCGGGCGAGGATCCGGTGGTGGCGCGCGTCGAGGGTGTGGCGATCCGCCGCTCCGACGTGATCAATTTCCAGCGCTCGCTGCCCCCGCAGCTGCAGCAGATGCCGGTCGAAGCGCTGTTCGAGCCGATCGTCGACCGGCTCGTCTCGCAGAAGCTGATCGCGGCGCAAGGCCGCAAGGACAACCTGCAGAACGACCCCGAGGTGAAGGCGCGCATCGTGCAGTTCGAGGAGCGCGTGATGCAGGAAACCGTCCTCAACCGCATGCTCGAGACGCGGATGACGGATGCCGCCCTGCGCGAGCGCTTCGCCACCTACCAGAAGGAAAATCCCGGCCGCGAGGAGATCCGCGCGCGCCACATCCTGGTCGCCAACGAACAGGCCGCCCAGGGCATCATCGCGGAACTGGGCAAGGGCGGCGATTTCACCAAGATCGCCGGCGACCGGTCGATCGATCCGGCCGGCAAGCAGTCGGGCGGCGATCTCGGCTTCTTCGGCAAGGACGACATGGTGCCGGAATTCTGGACGGCCGCCTCGAGCCTCAAGGCCGGCGAGACGACCAAGGCACCGGTCAAGAGCCAGTTCGGCTGGCACGTGATCCGCGTCGAGGAGCGCCGCATGGCGTCCGAGAGCTTCGAGGAAGTGCGCGAGAAGCTCGCCGGCGACATGTCGCAGGAGCTGATGAACGGCTATGTCGAGGACCTGATCAAGAAGGCGAAAGTCGAACGTTTCGCGCTCGACGGCAAGCCGCTGCCGGCCCCGGCGAAGTAGTCTTCCCCATGTCGCACGCCGTTTCGCCGCTCGCACCGGCCACGTTTCCCGTCCTTCCCGCGATCGCCGGCATGCGCCTGGCGACGACGCTGACCGGCATGCGCTACAAGGGCCGCGACGACCTGTTCCTTGCGGCCTTCGCGCCCGGCACGGCCGTCGCGGGCGTGTTCACGTCCAACAAGATGCCCGGCGTGCCGGTCGACTGGTGCCGCAAGCATATCGCCGGCGGCAGGGCCCGCGGGCTCGTCGTCAATGCCGGCAACGCCAACGTCTTCACCGGCAAGGCGGGTGCGGCCGCCTGCGCCGAGACCGCGAAGGCGGCGGCCAAGGCGCTGGGCTGCAAGGCGGGCGAGATCTTCATTTCCTCGACCGGCGTGATCGGCCAGGTGCCGGACGCGGCGAAGCTTTCGGCCGCGACGTCGGCCGCTGGCCAGCGGCTCGGCACCGCATCGATCGAGGATGCCGCGCGCGCGATGATGACGACCGACACCTTCGCCAAGGGCGCGGGTGCCACCGCGCGCGTCGGCGGCAAGTCCGTGCGTGTCGCCGGCATTGCCAAGGGCAGCGGCATGATCGCGCCCGCGATGGCCACGATGCTCGCCTACGTGTTCACCGATGCGGCCGTGTCGCCCGCCGTGCTGCGCGCGATCCTGAAGGACGTGGCCGCGCGCACCTTCAACGCGATCACGGTCGACGGCGACACCTCGACATCCGACACGCTGCTCGCGTTCGCCACCGGCGCAGCCGGCAACAAGCCGGTCTCCGGCGTTTCGTCCGCCGACGCGGCTGCATTGAAGAAGGCCATCGAGGCCGTCTGCCTCGACCTTGCCATCCAGGTCGCCAAGGACGGCGAGGGGGCGCAGAAACTGGTCCAGGTCGACGTGACGGGGGCGGCCAGCGACACGGCCGCACGCACGATTGGCATGGCGATCGCCAACTCGCCGCTGGTCAAGACCGCCATCGCGGCGGCCGACGCCAACTGGGGCCGCATCGTGATGGCCGTGGGCAAGAGCGGCGAGAAGGCCGACCGCGACAGGCTGAAGGTTTCGGTCGGCGGCACGGTCATCGCGCGCAAGGGCATGCCCGTGCCCGGCTACGACGAGGCACCGGTCGCCGCCCACATGCAGGGGCGCGACGTGCGCATCGCGGTCGACATCGGCCTTGGCAAGGGCAAGGCGCGCGTGTGGACCTGCGATCTGACCCACGCCTATATCGACATCAATGGCAGCTACCGGAGCTGACGGCTGCGACGATCCGGTGCTGTCGGCGCGGCTGGCGGCACCCGCGCGCGTGCTGCTCGTCGTCGCGGTGGCGCTGATCGATGCCGACGGACGCGTGCTCCTGGCGCGCCGCCCGCCGGGCAAGGCGATGGCCGGGCTGTGGGAGTTTCCCGGCGGCAAGGTCGCCGACGGCGAGACGCCTGAAGCCGCCCTCGTGCGCGAACTCAACGAGGAACTCGGGCTCGATCTTTCGCACGCGTGCCTTGCCCCGCTGACCTTCGCGTCGCACCGCTACGAGGATTTCCACCTGCTGATGCCGCTCTATGCGGCGCGCAACTGGAAGGGCATGCCTAGCCCTCGCGAGGGCCAGGAGCTGGCGTGGGTGCGGCCGAACAGGCTTTCCGAATATCCGATGCCGCCGGCCGACGTGCCGCTGGTGGCGATGCTGCGCGACCTACTTTAGCGGGGGCGGGCGCACGTCGAGGGCGTCGGCCAGACGGTGGACGGCGCTGCCGGGCTTGAGCGCCTTGGGCTGGTTCGCGTGCGGCGCCCACGCGGTCAGGTTCAGCACCTGGAACGTCGCCGGCATCCGGTGATCGGCATCGGCGAACAGGTCCTCGTAGATCGCCGCGGCGCGCAGCAGCGTCGAACGCCGCGTGAAATCCTTGCGCCGCTCGAGAATCGCGTTCGCCTCGCCCATGCCGCGCAGGTCGCGCATCAGGTCGAGCGCGTTCTCGTAGGAAACCGTGATCGTGTCGGCATCGACGACCGGCAGCGCGAAGCCGGCGCGTTGCAAAAGCGCACCGGCATCGCGCACGTCGGCGAACGGCGACACCCGCGGGCCCGCCCCGCCGGTCTCGGCGACTTCCGCCTCGACAAGAGCCCGGCGCAGTTCCACCAGCGTCTCGCCGCCGAGGATCGCCGCCAAAAAGAGTCCGTCCGGCTTCAGCGCGCGGCGTGCCTGCAAAAGCGCGCCCGGCAGGTCGTTGGTCCAGTGTAGCGACAGGCAGCTCACGATCAGGTCGAAGCTGCCGTCGGCGAAGGGCAGGAACTCCTCGTCGGCGACCGCGACGAGGCGGGCGGGGCCACCGGCGCAAGGGCGCGCGCGTGCCGCCTTCATCATCGGGCCCGAAAGGTCGCACTGCACGATGGTCTCGATGCCGTCGCGTCCGGCAAGCAGCGGGGCCAGCACGCCCGTGCGCGCACCCAGATCGAGCACGCGCGGAAAATCGCGCGCGACGTCGTCGAGCCGTTCGACCAGCCGCTCGGCGACTTCCTGAAACAGGAAGTCGTGATCGGCGAAGTGCCGTGCCGCGCGATCGCGATGGCGGCGCACGGTGCGTCGGTCGAAGATGGAAAGCGGGCTGCCCATGGGAAATTGGTAGCGCGTTTCCCGCGCGCGGGAAACCTTGCGCATACGTACCTCGCGATTGACTCGCGGGGGCGCTGCGTGCTGGCATCTTCGCCCGTGGAAATCGCCCGCCGGATGTCCGAACTGTTCTCGCGCGTCGCGCGCGCCGGTCTCGATGCGGTCGTCCCGCCCACCTGCCTCTCGTGCGAATGCATCGTCGCGTCTCCCGGCGGATTGTGCGCGTCGTGCTGGCGGGGGCTTGCATGGATCGACCGGCCCTATTGCAAGCAATGCGGCACGCCGTTCGCCGCCGACACCAGCGGTGGTGCGGACGATGCCGTCTGTGCGGCGTGCCTTGTGCAGCGCTCGCCGCTTTCCCGGGTGCGCGCGGCCTTGCGCTACGACGATGCGAGCCGCGCACTTGTGCTCGGTTTCAAGCATGCCGACCGCACGCATGCTGCCCCGTTCTTCGGCAAATGGCTGGCGCGTGCCGGCGCCGAGGCGCTCGACGGTGCGGATCTGCTCGTCCCCGTCCCGTTGCACTGGACGCGGCTGGTCTGGCGCCGTTTCAACCAGTCGGCACTGCTGGCGCACGCACTTGCCCGCGAAAGCGGCGTGGCGTGCATGCCCGACCTGCTGGTCCGCGCGCGCCGCACGCCGATCCAGGGCACGCTCGGCCGGCTCCAGCGCCAGAAGAACGTGCGCCGGGCCTTTGCCGTCCGCGGGCGGCATCTGGACCGCGTCAAGGGTGCGCGGATCGTGCTGGTCGACGACGTGCTGACGACCGGGGCCACGCTTGCCGAGTGCGCGCGCACGCTGCGCCGGGCCGGCGCCGCCGAAATCCGGGCCGTGACATTGGCCCGCGTCGTGCTTCTGGAAGATGGCTGACATGCAGGCCGGGAGTGGAACTCCGCCGCAGGCACGGCTATCTTTATAGGCGCACGGTTCGAGGGGGCTTCGGGCGATGACGGCGAAGGTCGAGATCTACACCAGTCCGTTCTGCGGCTACTGCGCGCGCGCCAAGCGTCTGCTGTCGTCGAAAGGCGTGTCGTTCGTCGAGTACGACGTGCTCGCCGACACGAGCCTGCGCCCGACGATGGAAGCGCGCGCCAACGGCGGCACGACAGTTCCGCAGATCTTCATCGACGGCAGGCATGTCGGCGGCTGCGACGACCTGCACGATCTTGACGCGGCAGGCAAACTCGACCCGATGCTGGCTTAACGCCTGACGGCCGCGATCCGCTGCACAAGCGCCGGCCGCGGCGTTTCCACATAAAGGTGTTCATAGGCGACGACGGCGAGTTCGGGCAGCACCAGCCCCAGCAGTTCGTTGTCGGCCAGCAGGAAATCCGGATTGGACGGCTTTCCGTAGCGCTCGTTGCCGCGCGCGAAGGTCTCGTAGATCAATGCCCCGCCCGTATCGAGTGCCGCGCGCAAGTCCGGGAACAGCGGCCGGTGCAGGTAATTCGTCACGACGATGCCGGCGAAACGCCGCGTGCCCATCGGCCACGGCGAACCGTCCTCGAGATCGGCCGCGACCGCTTCCACGCCCGGGATGCCGCCTAGCGCCGAAACATCCCGGTCGACCGCGACGACCCGATGGCCGAGCCCTGCGAACAGGCGCGCATGCCGCCCGCCGCCGGCCGCGAGATCGAGCACGGTCCCGCCGGCCGGCACCAGCCCGGCATGTGCGACGACCCAGGCCGACGGACCGGCCGGGCCGTGGGGTGAATTCGCGTTCGTCATCCGCCTTGCCTTCGCCGCCGTTCGCTCCCAAATATAGGCGATGATCGTCTTCAACCTGCAATGCCACAAGGGGCACGGCTTCGAAAGCTGGTTCAAGGACAGTGCGGCCTATGCCCGCCAGTCCAAGCGCGGCCTCGTGGAATGCCCGGCCTGCGGCTCGACCAAGGTCGAGAAGGCGCTGATGGCCCCGCGCCTTGCCGGCACGAAGAAGTCGCGCAAGTCGGCCGCCGCCGCACCGGCGGACGCGCCCGCGCAGGCGGCGATGGGCAGCGATCCCGCCGTCGCCAAGGCGGTCGAGCTCCACAAGGAGCTTTCCAAGCTGCGTGCGCATGTCGAGAAGAATTTCGAGCATGTCGGCGACAAGTTCGCCGAGGAAGCGCGCAAGATCCATTACGGCGAGACCAAGCACCGCGACATCTACGGCGAAGCCAGCCCCGAAGATGCCGAAGCGCTGGCCGAGGAGGGCGTGGAGATCGCCCGCATCCCGTGGGTGCGCGGCAACGACGCGTGAGTTCCGGCCAAAAGACCTGATCCGAGGAGTCCGCGTTGCCGCACGACACGCCTTTCATCGCGACGATCGCGATCGGCCTCGGCCTCGCCTTCCTGTTCGGCCTCGCCGCACAGCGCTTCCGCCTGCCGCCGATCGTGGGATATCTCGCGGCCGGCATCGCGGCCGGCCCGTTCACGCCGGGCTATGTCGCCGATCCGAAGATCGCGACCGAACTCGCCGAGATGGGCGTGATCCTGCTGATGTTCGGCGTGGGCCTGCATTTCTCGCTCAAGGATCTGTTGTCCGTCCGCGCGATCGCGATCCCGGGCGCCGTCGGCCAGATCGCCGTCGCCACGCTGCTGGGCATGGGGCTCGCCCACGCGATGGGCTGGCCGTTCGGGGCCGGAATCGTCTTCGGCCTGGCACTTTCCGTCGCCTCGACCGTCGTGCTGCTGCGCGCGTTGCAGGAGCGCCGCCTGGTCGAGACCGAGCGCGGCCGCATCGCGGTCGGCTGGCTCATCGTCGAAGATCTCGCGATGGTGCTGGCCCTCGTCCTGCTGCCGCCGCTCGCGGGCCTGCTCGGCGGGACGCCGGCGCAGTCGGAAGCCGGCATTCCGCTGCTGGCGCCACTCGGCCTCGGGCCGGTGGGCGAGACGCTGCTGGTGACTGCGGCGAAGGTGGCGCTGTTCGTGGCGTTCATGCTGGTCGTCGGCCGGCGCGCGGTCCCGGCGGTGCTGCACTATGTCGCGCACACGGGGTCGCGCGAACTTGTTCCGTCTGTCGGTGCTGGCGATCGCACTTGGGTGTGGCGTACGGAGCCGCCCACCTGTTCGGCGTCTCCTTTGCACTCGGCGCCTTCTTCGCGGGCATGGTGCTGGCGGAATCACCGCTCAGCAGCCAGGCCGCGCGCGAAACGCTGCCGCTGCGCGATGCCTTCGCCGTGCTCTTCTTCGTGTCCGTCGGAATGCTCTTCGATCCTCTCTCGCTCGTGCGCCAGCCGTTGCCGATCCTGGCGACCTTCCTGATCATCGTGCTGGGCAAGTCGATCGCGGCCTTCCTCATCGTGCGCGCCTTTGGCTATTCGAAGAACGTGGCGCTGACGATCTCGGCAAGCCTCGCGCAGATCGGCGAATTCTCGTTCATCCTCGCCGTGCTCGGCGTCAGCGTCGCGGTCCTGCCCGAAGCGGCGCGCGACCTGATCGTCGCCGGCGCCATCCTGTCGATCCTGCTCAATCCGCTGTGCTTCCACGTCCTCGATCGCTGGATGACGAAGCACGAGCCCGAAGCGCCGGCAGCACCCGCACCCGCACCGCCGCCGGCCGCGACGGACAAGCCGCTGGCCCTGGTCGTCGGGCACGGCCGCGTGGGTTCACGCGTGACGCCTTCGCTGATCGCCGCCGGCTATCCGCTCGTGGTCGTCGACGACACCGACGAAGCGCTCGCGGGCCTTCGCGAGAAGGGCGTGGAAACGCGGCGCGGGCGGTTCGGCGATGCCGGCGGTCTGGAGGGGCTCGATCTTGCGCGCGTGGGCTGGCTCTTCGTCGCGATCCCCGAGCCGTTCGAAGCCGGCACAGTCGTCGAGACGGTGCGCAAGGCAAGTCCGTCCGCCCGGATCATCGCGCGTGCGCACAGTGACGAGGCCGTGGCGCATCTGAAGAAACTCGGTGCCGACGACGTCCTGATGGGCGAGGCGGAGATCGCCAACGGCATGCTGCGGGCGATCTTCGGGCGCTGACGCGCGGATTGCCGTCTCAGGCCCGGACTGCGAACGCCATGTAGTTGACGTCGAGATCGCGGCCGAGCTTCCAGGTATCGAGGATCGGGTTGTAGGCGACGCCCGTCATGTGCGTGACCGCGAGGCCGGGTGCGCGCAGCGCGTCGCTGACCTCGCCGGGCCGGACGAACTTCTTCCATTCGTGCGTGCCGCGCGGCAGCCAGCCCAGCACGTATTCCGCCCCCACGATCGCCAGCAGGAACGCTTTGGGCGTGCGGTTGAGCGTGGCGACGAGCATCGCTCCGCCGGGCCGCACGAGACGGCCGCAATCGCCAAGGAACCCGGCCGGATCGGCGACATGCTCGACGACTTCGAGCGACAGCACGGCATCGAAGACTTCGCCGGCGGCGACGAGGCTTTCGGCCGTCGCGTGGCGATAGTCGATCGCTAAGCCCATGCGCGCGGCATGTGTGGAGGCAATCCCGATATTGCGTGCCGAGGCGTCGATCGCGACGACCGTGGCCCCCAGCCGTGCCATCGGCTCGGCGACCAGCCCGCCGCCGCAGCCGATATCGAGCACGCGCAGGCCGGCCAGGGGCTTCGCCGCCAGCGGATCGCGCCCGAAATGCTGGGCCAGCCGGTCGCGGATGTAGCCGAGGCGCACCGGGTTGAACTTGTGCAGCGGGCGGAACTTGCCGTTGGGGTCCCACCATTC
The DNA here is from genome assembly GCA_965279525.1 of Tagaea sp. GTDB lineage: Bacteria > Pseudomonadota > Alphaproteobacteria > CACIAM-22H2 > CACIAM-22H2 > Tagaea. The sequence continues at coordinate 1,846,908 of CBDIIB010000005.1, forward strand.
GTCGGCCATCGCCGCGAAGCGCGCCACCTCGGCGGGATCGACGCTGGGACCGCTGGCGGCGTCGAGGGCGGGGGACTGGGTCAAGGTGGCAGGCTCCGTCTTTCAGAAAAATCGAGCGCGAACTTGCCCTGCCCGCGCCAAGACAGTAGATATGGCGCGCTTTTCGCGCCGGCAATGGCGAAAGCGACGATACTTTGCCAAGTCCATGTCCGGAAAGGCAATTCTGAAGGGGCAAGCGGGTCAATGGCACGCCTGGTACTGAAGTTCGGCGGAACGTCGGTTGCGAACGTGGAGCGCATCCGCAACGTCGCCGTGCGCGTCAAGCGCGAGGTCGACGCCGGCAACGAGGTCGCGGTCGTGGTTTCCGCCATGTCGGGACAGACGAACCAGCTCGTCGCGTGGGTCAACGAGATCTCGAAATTCTACGATCCGCGCGAATACGACGCGGTCGTGTCGACCGGCGAACAGGTGACGAGCGGCCTTACCGCACTCGCCCTCCAGCAGAACGGCCTCAAGGCGCGCTCGTGGCAGGGATGGCAGATCGCACTTCGCACCGATTCCACGCATTCGAAGGCGCGCATCGAAAGCATCGACACCGAAGAACTCGACCGGTCGATGCGCGCGGGCGAAGTCGCCGTCATTTCCGGATTCCAGGGGCTGACCGACGACAACCGCGTGACCACGCTGGGGCGCGGCGGGTCGGATACGTCGGCGGTGGCGCTGGCGGCAGCCCTCAAGGCCGACCGGTGCGACATCTACACCGACGTCGACGGCGTCTATACGTGCGATCCCCGGATCGTCACGAAGGCGCGCAAGCTCGACAAGATCACGTACGAAGAGATGCTCGAGATGGCCTCGCTGGGCGCCAAGGTGCTCCAGACGCGGTCGGTCGAGCTGGCCATGAACCACCGCGTGCGCGTGCAGGTCCTCTCGAGCTTCGAGGACAAGCCCGGCACGATGGTCGTCGACGAGGAAGAGATCGTGGAAAAGCAAGTCGTCAGCGGGATCGCCTACAGCCGGGACGAGGCCAAGGTGACCCTTACCAAGGTGGCCGACCGTCCGGGCGTGGCCGCCGCAATCTTCGGCCCGCTCGCGGATGCCGCCATCAACGTGGACATGATCGTCCAGAACATCTCGGACGACGGCAAGGCCACCGACATGACCTTCACGGTCGGCAAGGCGGACCTCGACCGCTGCGTCAAGCTGCTGAACGACCAGAAGGGCAAGCTCGGCTTCGTCGACCTGAAGCCCGATCCCAACGTCGTCAAGGTGTCGGTCATCGGCGTCGGCATGCGCAGCCATGCCGGCGTGGCGCTGGCGATGTTCCGCACGCTCGCCGACAAGGGCATCAACATCCAGGTCATCTCGACATCGGAGATCAAGATCTCCGTGCTGATCGACGAGCAGTATCTGGAACTCGCACTGCGGGCTCTGCACACGGCCTACGAGCTCGACGCCGCATGAACGACGTCGCCACCCCGGACGCGCGCGACGCCGCTGCCCGCCGGCTCGACCGGCTCTCGGCGCGCGGGCGCGCGGTGCTGGGCACGCGCCATGCGATCATGGGCGGCGCGATGACGTGGGTTTCCGAGCGCAACCTCGTCGCGGCGATCTCGAATGCCGGCGGCTTCGGCGTGCTTGCCTGCGGTTCGATGAAGCCCGAGATGCTCGCCGCCGAGATCGCGGCCACGAAGAAGCTGACCGACAAGCCCTTCGGCGTGAACCTGATCGTCATGCACCCGCAGCTCGTCGAGCTGGCGCAGGTGTGCCTCGACGCGCGCGTCAGCCATGTCGTGCTTGCCGGTGGCATGCCGCCGGGCGACATCCTCAAGAAGCTGAAGGACGGCGGCGCGAAGGTCATCGCGTTTGCACCGGCCCTTGTCATCGGCAAGAAGCTCGTCCGCTCGGGCGTCGACGCGCTGGTCATCGAAGGCATGGAGGCCGGCGGCCATATCGGTGCCGTGTCGACCGCCGTGCTGGCACAGGAAATCCTGCCCGCGATCCGCGAGGTGCCGGTCTTCGTCGCCGGCGGGATCGGACGCGGCGAAGCGATCCTGTCGTTCCTCGAGATGGGGGCGGCGGGCGTGCAGCTGGGTACACGCTTCGTGTGCGCGCGCGAGAGCGTGGCGCATCCCGATTTCAAGAAGGCCTTCATCCGCGCGGCCGCGCGCGACGCGGTCCCCTCGGTCCAGCTCGATCCGCGCTTCCCGGTGATCCCGGTGCGGGCCCTTGCCAACAAGGCCACGCAGGCCTTCAACGCCGCCCAGCGCGACATCGCCGCCAAGGTTGATCGCGGCGAGCTCGACATGAAGGCCGCCCAGCTCGAGATCGAGCATTACTGGGCCGGGGCCCTGCGCCGCGCCGCCGTCGACGGCGACGTCGAGAACGGCTCGCTGATGGCCGGGCAGTCGGTCGGCATGGTCACGCGCGAGCAGACGACGGCAGAGATCGTCGAGGAACTCGTCGGGCAGGCGCTCGACGCGCTGGTGGCGCGCGAAAGCGAAGCGGCGGGAGCCGCGTGATGCAGACGGCGCTCGGGCCCGGTGCGACGCGCCGCCTGCTCAAGCGCCTGCGCGACATGATGGCGGCGGCCGGGAGCGCCCAGCAGCGCCTCGACCGCATCGTCAAGATCATCGCCGCCGACCTGATCGCCGAGGTCTGCTCGGTCTACGTGATGCGCGCGGGCCAGGTGCTCGAGCTGTTCGCGACCGAAGGCCTCAACCAGGACGCCGTCCACAAGACGCGCCTGCGCGTGGGCGAGGGCCTCGTGGGCGAGATCGCGCATTCGGCGCGCACGCTCGCGCTGTCCGACGCCCAGTCGCATCCCAACTTCGCCTACCGCCCGGAAACGGGCGAGGAAATCTACCACTCGCTGCTCGGCGTGCCGATCCTGCGCGCGGGCCGGGCACTGGGCGTGCTCGTGCTGCAGAACCGCACCTACCGCGACTACACCGAGGAGGAGGCCGAAACCCTCCAGACCGTCGCGATGGTGCTGGCCGAACTCGTTTCCGGCGGCGAACTCGTCAGCCCCGAGGAGATGCTGCGCGGCGACGACGTGGGGCTTGGCGCCACCGAACGCCTCGACGGCCTCAAGCTCAACGAGGGGATCGCCATCGGCACGGTCGTGCTGCACCAGCCGCGCGTGACCGTGCGCCAGATGGTCGCCGACGACCCGCAGGCCGAGGTCAAGCGCCTGCGCGACGCGATGAGCGGCATGCGCGTGGACATCGACCAGATCTTCGAGAAATCGGGTCTCGTCGAAGGCGACGAGCGCTGGGAGATCCTCGAGACCTACCGCATGTTCGCCGAGGACCGCGGCTGGCTGCAGCGCATCTCGGAAGCCATCGAGACGGGCCTCACCGCCGAGGCGGCCGTGCAGAAGGTCCAGGAAGACAACCGCGCGCGCCTGACGCAGACGACCGATCCTTATCTTCGCGAACGTGTCGACGATTTCGACGATCTCGCCAACCGGCTGATGCGCCATCTTTCCGGCGACCGTACGGCGGCGGATGCCGGCGACCTGCCCGACGATACGGTGCTGGTCGCGCGCAATCTGGGGCCGGCCGAGCTGCTGGAATACGACCGGCGCAAACTGAAGGGCGTCGTGCTCGAGGAAGGCTCGCCCACCGCGCACGTGTCGATCATCGCGCATGCGCTCGACCTGCCGATGGTCGGGCGCGTGACCGGGCTGCTGGGTCGCGTGGAAAGCGGAGACGCGATCGTCGTCGACGGCATTTCAGGCCAGACGATCCTGCGCCCGCGCGACGACGTGCGCGAGACCTTCGCCCAGGCGATCCGCCAGCGCGATGCGCTTCGCGCGGGCTATGCCGCGATCCGCAAGCTGCCGGCGGTCACCAAGGACGGCACGCCGGTCTCGCTCAACATGAATGCAGGCCTCGTCATCGATGTCGACCATCTGGCCGATAGCGGTGCCGACGGCATCGGTCTCTACCGCACCGAAATCCCGTTCATGATCCGATCGAGCATGCCCGACGTGGTCGAGCAGACGGATCTCTACCGGCGCATCCTCGACCGTGCCGACGGGCGGCCCGTGGTTTTCCGCACGCTCGACATCGGCGGCGACAAGCTGCTGCCCTATATGGAGAACGTCGCGCAGGAAAATCCCGCCATGGGTTTCCGCGCGATCCGCCTGACGCTCGACAGGCCGGCGATCCTGCGCGAACAGGTGCGCGGGCTGCTGCGCGCGGCCGGCGGCCGGCGGCTCGATCTGATGTTCCCGATGGTGGCCGAGGTCGCCGAGTTCGACGCCGCGCGCGAACTGGTCGAGATCGAGATCGCGCGCGAGCGCAAGCGGGGACGCACGCTGCCCGACCCCATCCACATGGGCACGATGATGGAGGTGCCCTCGCTCTACTGGCAGCTGCCGCAGCTGCTGAAGCGGGTGGATTTCCTGTCGGTCGGATCGAACGACCTGCTGCAGTTCTTTTTCGCGTGCGACCGGGGCAATCCCGAGCTGGCGGATCGCTACGACGCGCTCTCGCCGCCAGTCTTGCGGTTCCTGCGCGCCATTGCCGGCGAATGCGAGGCGGCCGGCGTGCCGCTGACGCTGTGCGGCGATATCGCGAGCCGCCCGTTGGAAGCCATGGCCTTGATCGGTATCGGCTTTCGACGACTTTCGATGCCGTTTCCGGCGATCGGGCCGGTCAAGGCGATGGCCCGGAGCCTCGACCTTCCGCCGCTTGCCAAGTATCTCGACGAACTGACGAAGCTTGCCGACCACTCGGTCCGGAAAAAATTGCTGAGTTTTGCCCGGGATCACAACATTCCAGTTTAGGGAATGTTGTGATCCCGAATCGACCCGGACCGGCAGCAGTTGTCGCCATTGTAGCAATTTGCTAAACACGTCAAGTGCTTGTCTTGCCACCCGTGGCACAGCCGCCCGATCAGGCGGTTTTGTCCGGGTTTTCAAGACGATCCGAGCTTCGAGCGAGCGATGCCAAAGACGCCCACTAAACGTCAGCATGCATCCGGAACGGGTGCCGGGACCGTATCGGCACCGCCGGTCAACGCGACCGTCGGCCAGCTGCTGCGCGCCGAGCGGACGCGGCGCGGCTGGCAGATCGCCGACATCGCCAAGCATCTGAAAATCCGCCGCGCACTTCTCGACGCGATCGAGGTGGGCCGCCACCAGGACCTGCCGCGCGGCGCCTATGCGATCGGCTTCGTGCGCTCCTATGCCGACCTGCTCGAACTCGACAGCGGCGAACTCGTGCGCCGCTTCAAGCAGGAATCGAGCGGCATCGACGAGCCGACCGAACTCACGTTTCCCACGCCGATCAACGAAAGCCGCCTGCCGGGCCGTCTCGTCGTCGCGTTCTCGCTGCTGCTTGCGGTGGGTGCCTATGGCGGCTGGTACTATTCCACGCTCGACCAGCGCGCACCCGCACCGCGCGTGACGGCCGTGCCCGAAACGCTGGCGGCACGCATTCCGGCACCCGAGCCGGTGGCACCCCGCACGCCCAGCCCGTCATCCAGCGAAGCGCTTGCCAGGGTCCTGCCGAGCGCTCCGCCGGCCACGGTCGCCGAACCGCCGGCCGCCCTGCCGCCGGCCGCGTTCGTTCCCACGCCGGCCCCCGCCCAGATCGCGAGCCTGCCTGCCGCACCGCCGCCAGCTGCAGTACCGGCCGCAGTGCCGGCCGACAGCGCGCCGCGCAGCTTCGGCGAGGCGACCGAGGGCCGCATCGTCATCCGCGCCACGTCCGACAGCTGGACCCAGGTGCGCGATGCCGGCGGCAGCGTCATCTTCTCGCGCATCCTGCGCGCCGGCGAGAGCTACAACGCCCCCGATCGCGAGGGCTTGACGATGTCGACCGGCAATGCCGGCGGCCTCGACATCCGCGTCGACGGGAAGGCCGCCCCGGCGGTCGGCCGGCTCGGCTTCGTGCAGCGGTCGGTCTCGCTCGACCCGCAGCGCCTGATCGCCGGCACGGCAGCCAACGAATCGGTTCCGGCCCGTCCGGCGCCGCCTGCCGCGGCACCCGCCGCGACACCGGCAGCCCCGGCGGAACCCGGCGAAGATCGCGGCTCGCCCGGCTGAGGCCGGGTGCGCTATAAAGGCGGGGCAATCGCCCCCGTCCGAGATCCGAGCGCGCCCCGATGTCCGTCGTCCGACCCTACCGCCAGATCCATCGCCGCAAGTGCCGCCAGATCATGGTCGGCAAGGTGCCCGTCGGCGGCGACGCGCCGATCACCGTCCAGACGATGACCAACACGCCGACGTCCGACGCCGGCGCCACGATCGACCAGATCCGCCGCGCCGAGGAGGTCGGGGTCGACATCGTGCGCGTCTCGTGCCCGGACGAGGAGTCGACGGCCGCGCTCAGGCAGATCGTGCGCGCGGCGAACGTGCCGATCGTCGCGGACATCCATTTCCACTACAAGCGCGCCATCGAGGCGGCTGAAGCCGGTGCCGCGTGCCTGCGCATCAATCCCGGCAATATCGGCTCGAAGGACCGCGTGCGCGAGGTCGTGAAGGCGGCCAAGGATCACGGCTGCTCGATCCGCATCGGCGTCAACGCCGGCTCGCTCGAACGCGAGCTCCTGGAGAAATACGGGGAACCGTGCCCCGAGGCGATGGTCGAAAGCGCGCTCACCCACGCCAAGTGCCTCGAGGACGAGGATTTCCGCGAGTTCAAGATCAGCTGCAAGGCGTCCGACGTGTTCCTGGCGGTCGCGGCCTACCAGCAGCTTGCCGACGCCTGCGACTATCCGCTCCATCTGGGCGTGACCGAGGCCGGTGCCTTGCGCATGGGCACGGTCAAGTCGGCGATCGGGCTGGGTTCGCTGCTGTGGGCGGGGATCGGCGACACGATCCGCGTCTCGCTCTCGGCCGATCCGATCGAGGAGGTCAAGGTCGGCTACGACATGCTGAAGTCGCTCGGACTGCGCCGGCGCGGCGTGACGGTCATCGCGTGCCCGTCCTGTGCCCGCCAGCAGTTCGACGTGATCAAGACGGTCGAACGGCTGGAAGAACGGCTCAGCAAGATAACCGTGCCGATGACGGTCTCGGTGATCGGCTGCGTGGTCAACGGCCCCGGCGAGGCGCGCGAGACCGACATCGGTTTCACCGGCGGGGGCAACGGCACGCACATGGTCTACGTGGCCGGCAATCAGGACCACCGCCTGAAGGACGGCGACATCGTCGAGCATCTTGCCGAGATGGTCGAGAAGAAGGCCGCCGAGATCCTGGCGCGCGACGCCACCAAGGCGGCCGAGTGATGCCGCACCCGCGCGCGCGCCGCTTCTTGTAGATCCCCATCATGGACGCGCCCGAAGCCCCCGCGCGCCTCGGCGTCGTGGGCGCAAATCACCGTTCGAGTTCGGCGGCCACGCGCGACGCGCTGTTCGTGCCGGAAGCCGAGATGCGCGGCTTCCTTGCCGAACTGCGCCGGGCGGGCCTTGCGCAGGCCCTGCTGATCTCGACCTGCGACCGCGTCGAGGTGCAGTTCGCTGCCGCCGACGTCGCCGCCGGGCGCGCTGCGGTGCTCGACGCCTTCGCACGCCGTCTCGGGCGCGATGCGGGTTCCGAGACCTATGCGCACGAGGGCGAGGCGGCACTTCGCCATGTCTTCGCCGTCGCCTGTTCGCTCGACAGCCAGGTCGTCGGCGAGCCGCAGGTGCTGGGTCAGGTCAAGGCGGCGCATGCACTGGCGCGCGAAATGGGCCTTGCCGGCCATGACCTCGACGCGGTCCTCGAGCGCGCCTATGCCGCCGCCAAGCGCGTGCGCAGCGAAACGGCGATCGGCGAACGGCCGGTGTCGCTTGCCGCCGCCGCCGCGGCCGTCGCGCGCGACGTGCATGGCGAACCGTCGCGCTGTGCGGCCCTGCTCGTGGGGCTTGGCGAGATGGGCGAACTGCTCGTCGAGCATTTCCGCCGTGCGGGCCTGCGCCAGCTGGCCGTGACCGCGCCTTCGGCCGCGCGTGCGGCCGACATGGCGCGCCGTCTCGAAGCGCATGTCGTGCCCTATGCGGAGCTTGGCGATGCCGTTGCGAGGGCCGACCTCGTGATCACCGCGCTTGGAACCGGCCGGCCGACGATCGACCCGACACTTGCGCGCGCTGCCCTGAAGGTCCGGCGCCGCAAGCCGATCCTGTTCCTCGACCTTGGCGTGCCCGACGACGTGGCGCGCGAGGTCGAGAAGATCGACGGCGCTTTCCGCTACGGCATCGACGATCTGGAGGGCCTGGCGCTCAAGGGCCGGACGGAGCGCGAGGCGTCGACGGGCGAGGCGTGGGCCATCCTTGAAGCCGAGATCGGCGCTTTCGCGCGCGCGCGCGCCGCGCGCAAGGCCGACGGCGCCATCGTGCGCCTGCGCCGGCATTTCGAGGCCGAGCGCCTGCGCGTGCTGGCCGAAACCGGCGGCGACGCGGAGCGCGCCACCGAACTTCTCGTCCACCGCCTGCTGCATGGTCCCACGGCGACCTTGCGCGACCTGGCGCAGGGCGACCCGGCCGAGCGCGCGCACGCCGAAGCGCTGCTGGCGCGCGCCTTCGGCATCGACGAGACGGAGAACAAGACGTGAGTTTCGACCTCAAGCTCGACAAGGTCGTGCATCGCTACCGCGAGCTCGGCGACATGCTCGCGAGCGGCACGACCGAGTCCAAGAACCTCGCGAAACTGTCGAAGGAATATTCCGATCTCGGGCCCGTCGTCGCGTCGATCGAGACGCTGGGCCGCGCCAAGACCGAGCTTGCCGAACTGGAAGCGCTGCGCGCCGGCGACGACGCCGAGATGCGCGCACTTGCCGAGCAGGAATACTTCGCGCTCAAGGCACGCATGCCCGAGATGGAGCGCGACCTGCAGGCGATGCTGCTGCCCAAGGACGCCGCCGACGAGAAGAACGCGATCCTCGAAGTGCGCGCCGGAACGGGCGGCGACGAAGCGGGCCTCTTTGCCGCCCAGCTCTTCCGCATGTACCAGCGCTACGCGCAGCTGCGCGGCTGGCGCTTCGAGGTGATGGAATTCGGCGAGACGGGCCTTGGCGGCTGCCGCGAGGCGATCGCCAACGTCTCGGGTGCCGGCGTGTTCGCGCGCCTGAAGTTCGAATCGGGCGTGCATCGCGTGCAGCGCGTGCCCGCGACCGAAGCGAGCGGGCGCATCCATACCTCGACCGCGACGGTCGCGGTTCTGCCGGAGGCCGAGGAAGTCGACGTGCATATCGAGGAAAAGGACCTGCGCATCGACATCTTCCGCTCATCCGGTCCCGGCGGCCAGTCGGTCAACACGACCGACAGCGCGGTGCGCATCACGCACATGCCCTCCGGCATCGTCGTCCAGCAGCAGGACGAGAAGTCGCAGCACAAGAACAAGGCCAAGGCGATGAAGATCCTGCGCGCCCGCCTCTACGAGGCCGAGCGCGCGCGCACCGACGCGATGCGCGCGGCCGAGCGCAAGGGCCAGGTCGGGACCGGCGACCGGTCGGAGCGCATCCGCACCTATAATTTCCCGCAAGGCCGCGTCAGCGACCACCGCATCAACCTCACGGTCTACGAGATCGACAAGGTGGTCGAGGGCGAACTCGACAAGTTCATCGACGCGCTGATCGCCGAAGATCGTGCGGCGAAGCTCTCGGAGCTTTCGTGAGGATCGACGCGCTCGTCCGCGAGTCGGCGCTGACGCTCGTTGCGGCCGGGATCGAGAACCCGCGGCTCGAGGCGCGCGTGATCGTCGGTGCGGCCTCCGGCGTCACGCTGGAAACGATGGTGGCGCATCCCGAGCGCGCGGTCGACGACATGGCGGTTGCGTTCGTCCAGGCGCTGGTCGAGCGGCGCGTGGCGGGTGCGCCGATGGCTTATCTGATCGGCAGCAAGGAATTCTGGAGCCTCGATTTCTCCGTCACGGCGGCCACGCTTGTTCCCCGTCCGGACAGCGAGACGCTGGTGGCGGCGGCTCTCGCCTTCGCCGCCGAGCGTGCGCATCCGTGGCGGGCACTCGATCTGGGGACCGGCACCGGCTGCCTGCTGCTGTCGTTCCTGTCGGAGCGGCCGCACGCCTTCGGCCTGGCGGTCGACCGTAGCGAAGAAGCGCTGGCGGTCGCGGCGGCCAACGCGGACTCGCTGGGCCTTGCACCGCGCACCGGCTTCGTGTGCGCCGACTGGGCCGGTCCGCTTGCCGGGCAGTTCGACGTGGTGCTCGCCAATCCGCCTTACATCCCGCGCGACGAGATCCCGGGACTTGCCATCGAGGTGCGCGACTTCGAACCGGAATCGGCGCTCGATGGCGGGCCGGACGGGCTCGACTGCTACCGGCGCATCCTCGCCGATCTGCCGGGGCTGCTCGCACCCGGCGGAATGGCCTTCTTCGAGGTCGGGATCGGTCAGGCGGCGGATGTCGAGGCGCTGATACGTGCCGCGGGCCTCGTTCCGGCGGGCATCCAGCGCGACCTTGCCGGCGTGGAACGCTGCGTGCGCGCGACAAAATAGCGCTTGGAGCGGACCGGGACCCGGACTAGTGTCGGGTCGTTGCGGTCGCCACGGCGTTCGCAGCCAAGTGTCGGACCGCGGTTGTCCGGGGCGACACGCGATCGGGTCTGCGGCCTTCAGTGCCGGTCCCCATCGTCCGCCCCGGTGGCGACATCCCAACCAACCCTTTTTATGGCCGGCTTGTCCGGCCAACAGACGAGGCGAATGCATATGAAGCGTCAGCGCAATCGAGGCGGCCACAGCGGTGGCGGTCACAGCAACAACTATCGCGGTGGTGGCGGCGGAGGCGGTGGAGGCGGCGGTGGTGGTGGCGGCGGTGGCGGTGGCCGCTCGAACGTTCCGTTCCGCGCGCAGACCTTCGATTCGAACGGTCCGGAAGTGCGCATCCGCGGCAACGCGTATCAGGTGCTCGAGAAGTATCTCGCCCTCGCGCGCGACGCTTCGGCCAGCGGCGACCGCGTGGCGGCCGAGAATTTCTACCAGCATGCCGAGCACTATTTTCGCCTGATCAACGCCAATCAGGAACCCTACCCGCAGCAGCAGCGTCCGCAGGGCGGTCCGCCGCCCCAGCAGGGCGGCTATGCGCAGGGCCAGCAGGGCGGCGATCCGAACGCCCCGCAGGGTGGCGGCGGCTCGGAGCCGCCCGGCACGGGCCCGCAGCCGGCCGCACCGGTCGTCGTCCATACCAATCCCGCGCACGCGACCAATGTCGGTGCAGCAACGCAGGGCGACATGCAGGCCGCCGGCCCGCTGCCGTCGTTCCTGGGCACGCCGCCCGAAGAGAACCGCTAGTTCCTTGGTGCTGCGCGTCCGCGCGCCGGCCGATTTTTCGTGCCGGCGCGCGCAGCACCTTCCATTTCGGATTTGAGCCAGTCGGCGAAGGCGGTCATCGCCTTCGAATAGCGCCGGTGACGTGCCGTCACCAGCCAGTAGCCGAGGCGTGACGATTCGACGGCGTCCGGGAACACCGGAACAAGACGCCCGCTCGCCAGATGCTCGGCCACGAGCAATTGCCGGCCGATGGCCAGACCCTGTCCGTCGATGGCCGCCTGGAGGACGATGTTGTAGTCCGTCAGTTGCCGGAAATCGCCGTCGCGCAGGTCCACGCCCTTCGCGGCGGACCATGCGGTCCAGTCGGCCAGCCGCAGCCCCGTCAGCAGCGGGAAGCGGCGCAGGTCCTTCGGTGCCGCGATCTTCCGTTTCGATCTCAAGAATGCCGGGCTTGCGACCACCAGAAGCCGCTCGGCCAGCAGAAGCCGCTTCGCGACGTCCGGATAGGCGCCGTCGCCATAGCGGATCGCGAGGTCGGCTGCCGAAGCCGCGATGTCGGCAAGGTCGAGCGTGGGATCGAGCGTGATCTCGATCGACGGTTCCAATGCCAGAAAATCCGGCAGGCGGCGCACGAGGAAGTTCGCGGCGAAGGACGGCAGCAGGCTGATGCGCAGCCGCTCGCGCGCGTGCGCTCGGCGGATCCCCGCCGTCGCGGCGGCGAGTGCGGCGAAACCCTTCTGGATCTGTGCCGCGAACCGCGCGGCGGCCGGCGTCAGTTCGACCGAGCGCGCCTTGCGCACGAAGAGCCGCACGCCGAGAAAGCGTTCGATCTTCGCGACATGATGGCTCACGGCACTTTGCGAGATCGCCAGTTCCTCGGCCGCGCGCCGGAAGCTCAGCAGGCGGGCGGCGGCCTCGAAGGCGCGCAAGGACTGGAGCGGCGGCATGTCGGGCGAGGCGCGCATCGGCCAATTCTAGCCGTTGCCGAGACATGAGCCAAATAGATCGGTCGGCGGACGCTGTTTGAATTTGCTGTCCGGCGTCGGGGTGCACCAGAATCGCCGACATTCCATGGACAGGGTGATTTGTATGCTGACCGACCGCGATATCGAAGAGCTGCGCCGCGATACGCCCGGCACGCAGACCGTCGTCCATTTCAACCACTCGGGCGCCTCGCTGATGCCGCGCCAGGTGACCGAGGCGATCGGGTTCCAGCTTGCGCAGGAAGCACGGCTGGGGCCGCACGAGGCGGCCGTTCCTGTTGCCGACCGGCTCGAGAAGATGCGCGCTGATGCCGCTCACCTGCTCGATGCCGATGTGTCGGAGATCGCGATCATGGGCAGCGGCTCGTCCGGTTGGGGACTGGCGTTCGCCGCCCTGCGGCCGTTCGCGCCGGGTGACCGGATCTTCGTCGGCCGCCAGGAATGGGGCAGCAATCTCGCGACGATGCATCTGATGGCCGAGCGCACCGGGGCCCGGATCGAGACGATCCCGTGCCATGCCGACGGAAGCGTGGATGCGGCAGCACTCGACCGAATGGTCGACGCGCGCGTCCGGCTGATCAGCCTCACATGGCTGCCGGCCAATGGCGGCCTCGTCAACGACGCCGCGGCGGTCGGCAAGGTGGCGAACCGGCACGCCATTCCCTATTTCGTCGATGCGGGCCAGGCCCTGGGGCAGATCCCGGTGTCGGTCCGCGACATCGGCTGCGACGTGCTGAAGGGGGCGGCGCGCAAGTTCCTGCGCGGTCCGCGCGGCACGGCACTCCTTTATGTCCGCCGGTCGATGCTGTCCAAGATGCGGCAGTCGTACTTCGACGTGCTGTCGGCGCCGTGGTCCGGCGGCGAGCCGACGGTCCGCGAGGGCACCCGCCGGTTCGAATCGGCGGAATCGTCGATCGCACTCTGGCTCGGTCTTGGCGAGGCACTGGCGCTCGCACGCTCGATCGGCGTCGATGCGATCCGTGCCCGCATCGAACCGATGGCGATCGAACTGCGCCGGCGGCTGGGAAAGATTCCGGGTGTCGAGCTTTGCGACCTGGGCGACGGGCCGCGCTCGGGTCTCGTGTCGTTCAATATCCGCGGCATGAACGAGCAGGTCGTGCGCCAGCGGCTGACGGCGGAATCCGGCATCAATGTCGGGGCCAACGGGGTGCCCTACACGCCGCTCGACATGACCGCGCGCGGGCTATCGGGAATCGTCCGCGCGTCGGTTAGCTATCTCAATACCGAGCGGGAAATGGACATCCTGACGGCGGCCGTCGCGAAGCTCGCCGCGTCGGCTTCCTAGGCCGGCTCGATCGTGTCGCCGACGGCCATGGCACCGTCGACGAGCACTTCGGCATAGACGCCGCAATCGATGTGGCGGAACCCGTCCTGCAGCAGGCGGGGGATGTTCATGTCGCGCGTCGCGGTCGCGGGGTTGACGGTCGTCGCCGCACAGCGGTCGATGCGCTTCAGCACTTTGAGGCGCGTCGTGCCGACCACGAGCTCGCGGTCGATCCAGTCGAACTCTTCCCACGCCCGGCCGCCGGAAAAATAGAGATTGGCGCGAAAGCGGATCGGGTCGACGGGGGCGCGCGCCACGCGCTCGATGTCGGCGATGCTGCCAAGCCCGATGATCGACACGACCTTGCGCGCCGTATCCGAGAACATGTGGCCCGGGGCCTCGACCAGCTTCGGGTTGCCGCGCGTCTCGCCCGCCATGTAGGCCGCGAAAAACTGCTCGACGAGCATGCGGCCGGTTGCCGCACCGATGTCGGCGCGCACGACCTGCTTGCCGTCGCGCTCGATCGCCAGCATGCCGGTGGCGCCGTCGTAGTGCGCGCGCAGGCGGGCCAGCCGCTCGTTCTTCGCCAGCATCAGGAAGTTGTGCTTGGGCATCCAGGCGGGTGCCGAAATGTCGAATCCGCTGGCACCATGGGCAAGCGCGAAGCGGCGGTCGTCAGGCAGCCCTTCGCCGGCCGTGACGGACACGCGGGTCAGCGTTTCGGCGTTCAGTCCCTTGACGGGATAGCGGCACAGCCGGGCGATCTCGAGCGTCATGGCCGACAACGTACCCGGCTATGCCGGATCGGCAAAGGGGGGCTTGCGAGCCCCGGAATGCATGTCCATATCGATCGTAGGGATGCCGCACGAAGCGGGTCCCGGCTTGCCTGTCCGCCCGCTCTCCGGGGGACGCCTGGAAGGACGCCCAGACCATGGATCTCAACAAATACACCGAACGCGCCAAGGGCTTCCTGCTCAACGCACAGACCCTTGCCCAGCGCAGCGGCCACCAGCGCCTGACGCCCGAACATCTTCTGAAGACGCTGCTCGACGATCCCGAAGGGCTCGCGGCGGGTCTCATCCGTGCTGCCGGCGGCGACTCCGCGCGCGCGACCAAGGAAGTGGACGCCGCCCTCGCCAAACAGCCCAAGGTCGAAGGCAGCGGGGCGGGCCAGATCTACATGGCTCCGGAAACCGGCAAGGTGTTCGAGACCGCCGAGGAGATCGCCAAGAAGGCCGGCGACAGCTTCGTGACGGTCGAGCGCCTGCTGCTCGCCCTTGCCCTCCAGAAGGGCAGCGGTGCCGCCGACGTGCTGGCCAAGGCCGGCGCGAAGCCCGAGGCGATCAATCGCGCCATCGAGGAGATCCGCAAGGGCCGCAAGGCCGATTCCGCTTCGGCCGAAGACCAGTACGACGCGCTCAAGAAATATTCGCGCGACCTCACGCAGGCCGCGCGCGACGGCAAGCTCGATCCGGTCATCGGCCGCGACGAGGAAATCCGCCGCACGATCCAGGTCCTTGCCCGCCGCACGAAGAACAATCCCGTGCTGATCGGCGAACCCGGTGTGGGCAAGACCGCGATCGTCGAAGGGCTCGCCCAGCGCATCGTCAATGGCGACGTGCCGGAATCGCTGAAGGACAAGCGCCTGCTGTCGCTCGATCTGGGCGCCATGATCGCGGGTGCCAAGTATCGCGGCGAATTCGAGGAGCGCCTGAAGGGCGTGCTGCAGGAGATAAACGCGGCCGCCGGCGAGATCGTGCTGTTCATCGACGAGCTGCACACGCTTGTCGGGGCCGGCAAGGCCGACGGGGCGATGGACGCCTCCAACATGCTGAAGCCCGCACTTGCGCGCGGCGATCTGCATTGCGTGGGCGCCACCACGCTCGATGAATACCGCAAGCACATCGAGAAGGACGCCGCACTCGCGCGCCGCTTCCAGCCCGTGTTCGTGTCCGAGCCGTCGGTCGAGGACGCGATCTCGATCCTGCGCGGCCTCAAGGAGAAGTACGAACTCCATCACGGCGTGCGCATCACGGATGCGGCCATCGTCGCCGCCGCGACCCTGTCGAATCGCTATATTTCCGAGCGTTTCCTGCCCGACAAGGCGATCGACCTCGTCGACGAGGCGGCCAGCCGCATGCGCATGGCGGTCGATTCCAAGCCCGAGGCGATCGACGAGCTCGACCGGCGCATCATGCAGCTCAAGATCGAGCGCGAGGCGCTGAAGCGCGAGACCGATGCCGCGTCGAAAGACAGGCTGGAGCGGCTCGACGAGGAACTTGCCGGGCTCGAGGCGAAGTCGGGCGATCTCACGCGCCAGTGGCGCTCGGAGAAGGAGAGCCTGCAGGGCGGCCAGCGCATCAAGGAACAGCTCGACCAGGCGCGCGCCGATTTCGAGGCGGCCCAGCGCAAGGGCGACCTCGCGCGCGCCTCCGAACTCAAATACGCAACGATTCCGGCGCTCGAAAAACAGCTTGCCGCGGGAACCGGCGGCGGTACCAACCGCCTCATCAACGAGGAGGTGACCGACGCCGACATCGCGGCCGTCGTGTCGCGCTGGACGGGCGTGCCGGTCGACAAGATGCTGTCGGGCGAGCGCGAGAAGCTGCTGGCGATGGAAACGTCATTGCAGGCGCGGGTTGTCGGCCAGGACGAAGCCGTCGTGGCCGTTTCCGAGGCCGTTCGACGCGCGCGCGCAGGCCTCCAGGATCCCAACCGGCCGATCGGTTCGTTCCTGTTCCTGGGCCCCACGGGTGTCGGCAAGACGGAACTGACGAAGGCGCTGGCCTCGTTCCTGTTCAACGACGATCAGGCTTTACTGCGCATCGACATGTCGGAGTACATGGAGAAGCACGCGGTCTCGCGCCTGATCGGCGCCCCGCCGGGCTATGTCGGCTACGACGAGGGCGGTGCGCTGACCGAGGCGGTGCGCCGGCGTCCCTATCAGGTGATCCTGTTCGACGAGGTCGAGAAGGCGCATCCGGACGTGTTCAATGTCCTGTTGCAGGTGCTCGACGACGGCAGGCTCACCGACGGGCAGGGCCGGACGGTCGATTTCAAGAACGCGCTGATCGTTCTCACGAGCAATCTGGGCAGCGACCTGATCGCGGCCCAGAAGGATGGCGAGGATGTCGAGAACGTGCGCGCCGGCGTGATGGAGGTCGTGCGCGCGGCGTTCCGGCCGGAGTTCCTCAACCGTCTCGACGACATCCTGCTGTTCCGCCGCTTGAGCCGCGCGAACATGAAGGGCGTGGTCGCGATCCAGCTCAAGCATCTCGAGAAACTGCTGGCCGATCGCAAGATCGCCATCGAGCTTGACGATGCCGCGCGCGATTGGCTCGCCGATGCGGGCTACGATCCGCTCTATGGGGCGCGTCCGCTCAAGCGGATCATCCAGCGCGAGCTGCAGAACCGCCTGGCGACGCAGATCCTGTCGGGAATGGTCAAAGACGGCGACACGGTCCGCGTATCGGTCGAGAAAAACGAGCTCGCGATTGCGGTAGCGGGTGCTCCTGCGACCGCCGACCACAAGCAGAAGCGTAGGGGGGCGGCCTGACCCCCTAAAAAGCCATGCAAAATTTGCATGAGCTACATGCGAGGGCCCCTTTTAGCGACGAAAGCTGTCCGGATTAGTTTCAAAACTATTTCGGATCAGTGACTTAACTTAGATATCCACCGTCAAAAAGGACCGCGTTTTATTGTTTGACTTGGGGGGGGCAAACCCCTAGAAACCCGGTCCCACGCCACGAGGACACGGCGGGCGCCGAAAGGCACTCCCGGGAACGAAATGGCCGCGCTCTTTGAAAAGTGAATACGGAATGGAAGGGATGCGCAGGCGGCGGCTTGGGCTTAAAGTCCAACTCGCTCGCTTTGGCGCATCTTTCTAAACGACAGATACGATGTCGTGACTTCGGTCACTTCAACGTGTCAGTCGCGCGTTCAAAGACTAAACGAGCTTGTATAGGACCGTTGATTTGGATCGCAGTCGAGCGACCTTCGGGTTGCCGCGACGGAACCAAGTTAACCTGAGAGTTTGATCCTGGCTCAGAACGAACGCTGGCGGCATGCCTAACACATGCAAGTCGAACGCCTGTAGCAATACAGGAGTGGCAGACGGGTGCATAACACGTGGGAACCTACCCTTGGGTTCGGAATAACCGCGGGAAACTGCGGCTAATACCGGATACGTCCTGTGGGAGAAAGATTCATCGCCCTTGGAGGGGCCCGCGTCGGATTAGCTAGTTGGTGAGGTAACGGCTCACCAAGGCGACGATCCGTAGCTGATCTGAGAGGATGATCAGCCACACTGGAACTGAGACACGGTCCAGACTCCTACGGGAGGCAGCAGTGGGGAATATTGGACAATGGGCGCAAGCCTGATCCAGCAATGCCGCGTGGGTGATGAAGGCCTTCGGGTTGTAAAGCCCTTTTGGCAGGGACGATGATGACGGTACCTGCAGAATAAGCCCCGGCTAACTTCGTGCCAGCAGCCGCGGTAATACGAAGGGGGCTAGCGTTGTTCGGAATTACTGGGCGTAAAGGGCGCGTAGGCGGTTTCGCTAGTCAGGCGTGAAATCCCCAGGCTTAACCTGGGAATTGCGCTTGATACTTCGAGACTTGAGTGAGGGAGAGGATAGTGGAATTCCCAGTGTAGAGGTGAAATTCGTAGATATTGGGAAGAACACCAGTGGCGAAGGCGGCTATCTGGACCTCAACTGACGCTGAGGCGCGAAAGCGTGGGGAGCAAACAGGATTAGATACCCTGGTAGTCCACGCTGTAAACGATGTGTGCTAGACGTTGGGGAGCCTAGCTTCTCAGTGTCGCAGCTAACGCGATAAGCACACCGCCTGGGGAGTACGGTCGCAAGATTAAAACTCAAAGGAATTGACGGGGGCCCGCACAAGCGGTGGAGCATGTGGTTTAATTCGATGCAACGCGCAGAACCTTACCAGCCCTTGACATGGGAAGTATGGGTCCGAGAGATCGGACTCTTCAGTTCGGCTGGCTTCCACACAGGTGCTGCATGGCTGTCGTCAGCTCGTGTCGTGAGATGTTGGGTTAAGTCCCGCAACGAGCGCAACCCTCACCTTCAGTTGCCATCAGGTTAAGCTGGGCACTCTGAAGGAACTGCCGGTGACAAGCCGGAGGAAGGCGGGGATGACGTCAAGTCCTCATGGCCCTTACGGGCTGGGCTACACACGTGCTACAATGGTGGTGACAGTGGGATGCAACGCAGCAATGCCGAGCCGATCTCAAAAAGCCATCTCAGTTCAGATTGCACTCTGCAACTCGAGTGCATGAAGGTGGAATCGCTAGTAATCGTGGATCAGCATGCCACGGTGAATACGTTCCCGGGCCTTGTACACACCGCCCGTCACACCATGGGAGTTGGTTTTACCTTAAGCCGGTGCGCTAACCGCAAGGAGGCAGCCGTCCACGGTAAGGTCAGCGACTGGGGTGAAGTCGTAACAAGGTAGCCGTAGGGGAACCTGCGGCTGGATCACCTCCTTTCTAAGGATGTGCGAACTTTCGAAGACCCTCACGTCTTCAAGATCGCCGTTCCTTGGTTTCGGCAATCGGGTGCAATTCCCGAAAGCCAACCGGCCCGACCGGGCGATCGATCGATCGCCAGGCGACATCCGGGAGAACTTCGGTTCTCGAACCTCGCCGCCGCCGGCGCATCCCTTCCCTTAGATCCGCAAAAGACGAGCAGTCGGGCTCGTAGCTCAGTTGGTTAGAGCGCGCGCTTGATAAGCGTGAGGTCGGAAGTTCAAATCTTCCCGGGCCCACCATTTTCGCCCGCCCACGTTTTCTCGCGCCGGCCCATCCAATCGGGGGCGTAGCTCAGTGGGAGAGCACCTGCTTTGCAAGCAGGGGGTCGTCGGTTCAATCCCGTCCGCCTCCACCATCTCTACGGTGTCGAGTGCGTCGGGCCTTGAGGCCACGCGGATCTAAAGGAAGTTTCCGTATCCGGGGCAACCTGGTGATGGAGCAAACGCGACGGACTTGTCCGTCGAAAGTGCTCCTGTGCTGTTTGACATGGTGAAGAGGAAGATATGTTGATGCGTTCGTACGAACGCCTCCGCAAACAATTCGAGGAGTTCCCAAACTCCGAAGGATTGGGAGGTGCGTCGGGACGAACGAGTTAGCGTGTCTGATCGAGAATTCGAGCGCGCATTGCTCGGGTTTCCGGATTTTGCGATCCGGGGATTTCGACTCTGCGCGCGATACTGAGCGCCCCAGGCGAGTTGCCTAGACGGACCTGGGGTTGACGACGACACTGACTCTGACCGGTCTTTCGCAAGAAAGCCGGACAGCGTCCGACAAGACGAAGATCAAGTATGACAAGGGCATATCGTGGATGCCTTGGCGGTAAGAGGCGATGAAGGACGTGGCACGCTGCGTTAAGCTGCGGGGAGATGCGAGCGATCGTTGATCCGCAGATATCCGAATGGGGCAACCCCATCCGCAAGGATGATCCCATCCTGAATACATAGGGGTGTGGAAGCAAACCCGGGGAATTGAAACATCTCAGTACCCGGAGGAAAGGACATCAACCGAGACTCCGTTAGTAGTGGCGAGCGAACGCGGACTAGGCCAGTGATCACAGCATAAGAACCGGAACGCTCTGGAAAGGGCGGCCTCAGTGGGTGATAGCCCCGTACGGGTAGAAAATGCTGGGATCCTCGAGTAAGGCGGGACACGTGTAATCCTGTCTGAACATGGGGGGACCACCCTCCAAGCCTAAGTACTCCTTACCGACCGATAGCGAACAAGTACCGTGAGGGAAAGGTGAAAAGCACCCCGATGAGGGGAGTGAAAGAGACCTGAAACGGTATGCCTACAAGCAGTGGGAGCGGGACGTGCGGTTCGCCGTGCGGATCCGTGACTGCGTACCTTTTGTATAATGGGTCAGCGAGTTAGTTTCAGTGGCGAGCTTAAGCCGTTAGGCGTAGGCGCAGCGAAAGCGAGTCTGAATAGGGCGAATAGTCACTGGGATTAGACCCGAAACCGGTCGATCTAGCCATGGGCAGGTTGAAGGTGCGGTAACACGCACTGGAGGACCGAACCCACTTCTGTTGCAAAAGCAGGGGATGACCTGTGGCTAGGGGTGAAAGGCCAATCAAGGCCGGTAATAGCTGGTTCTCCGCGAAATCTATTGAGGTAGAGCGTCGAGTGATTACCTTCGGGGGTAGAGCACTGGATGGGCTAGGGGGGCGCGAGCCTTACCAAACCTAACCAAACTCCGAATACCGAAGAGTACAGCTCGGCAGGCAGGCAGTGGGTGCTAAGGTCCATTGCCGAGAGGGAAAGAGCCCAGATCGCCATCTAAGGTCCCCAAGTCCTGGCTAAGTGGGAAAGGATGTGGGACGGCTTAAACAACCAGGAGGTTGGCTTAGAAGCAGCCATCCTTTAAAGAAAGCGTAATAGCTCACTGGTCAAGCTGTCCTGCGCCGAAAATGTAACGGGTCTCAAGCCAGGCACCGAAGATGCGGGTGTGCGCAAGCACGCGGTAGCGGAGCGTTCCGTAAGCCTGTGAAGGTGGACCGTAAGGTCTGCTGGAGGTATCGGAAGTGAGAATGCTGACATGAGTAACGACAAACAGGGTGAGAAACCCTGTCGCCGTAAGTCCAAGGGTTCCTGCGCAAGGTTAATCCGCGCAGGGTAAGCCGGCCCCTAAGGCGAGGCCGAAAGGCGTAGTCGATGGGAACCTGGTTAATATTCCAGGGCCTGCTGGGTGTTGACGGAAGCGTAAGATCGTTTGCGGTTACTGGATTCCGTGGGCGGTTGATGCTTTCCAGGAAATAGCCCCAGCGTATAGACCGTACCCCAAACCGACACTGGTGGACTGGTAGAGGATACCAAGGCGCTTGAGAGAACGGTGTCGAAGGAACTAGGCAAATTGCCCTCGTAACTTCGGGATAAGAGGGACCCGTCTATGCGCAAGCACTGACGGGTGGCACAGAATTGGGGGTGGCGACTGTTTACTTA
This sequence comes from Tagaea sp., assembly GCA_965279525.1. Taxonomy (GTDB): domain Bacteria; phylum Pseudomonadota; class Alphaproteobacteria; order CACIAM-22H2; family CACIAM-22H2; genus Tagaea. The sequence continues at coordinate 1,868,383 of CBDIIB010000005.1, forward strand.
AAACACAGGGCTCTGCGAACACGTAAGTGGACGTATAGGGTCTGACGCCTGCCCGGTGCTGGAAGGTTAAAAGGAGAGCTGAAAGGCTTGAATTGAAGCCCCAGTAAACGGCGGCCGTAACTATAACGGTCCTAAGGTAGCGAAATTCCTTGTCGGGTAAGTTCCGACCTGCACGAATGGCGTAACGATCTCCCCACTGTCTCCGGCACCGGCTCAGTGAAATTGAATTCTCCGTGAAGATGCGGAGTACCCGCGGTTAGACGGAAAGACCCTATGAACCTTTACTGTAACTTCGCAGTGGTATTAGGAAATGAATGTGTAGGATAGGCGGGAGCCTATGAAGTTGGGGCGTCAGCTCTGATGGAGGCACCGGTGAAATACCGCCCTTGCGTTTTCTGATATCTAACTTCGTCCCGTTATCCGGGATAAGGACCCTGCGTGGTGGACAGTTTGACTGGGGCGGTCGCCTCCCAAAGAGTAACGGAGGCGCGCGATGGTGGGCTCAAGCTGGTCGGAAATCAGCTTTCGAGTGCAATGGCATAAGCCCGCCTGACTGCGAGACCGACAGGTCGAGCAGAGACGAAAGTCGGCCATAGTGATCCGGTGGTTCCACGTGGAAGGGCCATCGCTCAACGGATAAAAGGTACTCTAGGGATAACAGGCTGATGATGACCAAGAGTCCATATCGACGTCATCG